>CAVTBY010000016.1:0-151837 GCA_963733085.1 Ilumatobacteraceae bacterium | reverse complement strand
CTTCCCGCGCAGCCCGATGGTCACGGCCCAGACGGCATGGGAGCTCGCCGAGGTCACCGGCGGGCGGTTCCGGCTCGGGCTGGGCAGCCAGGTGCGGGCCCACATCGAGCGCCGCTACGGCGCGGCCTTCGATCCGCCCGTCGCCCGCCTGCGCGACTACGTGCTTGCGGTGCGGGCCTGCTGGGCCGCGCTTCCGCGGCGATGCCCCGCTCGCCTACGAGGGCCGCTTCTACCGCATGAGCCTGCTGCCGGCGTCCGGCCTGCCGCGGCGCCACGGGTTCGAGGACCTGCGGCTCGACATCGCCGCCGTCAACGACGTGATGGTGCGCACCGCCGGCGAGGTGGCCGACGGCATCCACGTCCACCCGCTGCACTCCGTCGAGTACCTGCGCGGCAAGCTGCGCCCGGCGCTGGCCGAGGGCACGGCGCGTGCCGGGCGCGACGTCGAGCGACGTCGGCCTGATGATCCCCGTGCTCGATCGCCCCGGGCGACACGGCGGAGGAGCGGGCGCCGTTGATCCAGCGTTGCCGGACGCAGATCGCCTTCTACGGCTCGACGCGCAACTACGCCTTCCAGTTCGACGACCTCGGGTTCGAGGGCACGTCGGCCCGGCTCAACGAACGCCAGAAGGCCGGCGACCTGGCGGGCATGGCCGCGCTGATCACCGACGAGATGCTCGAGCACTTCGCCGTCATCGGCCCGTGGGACGACGTCGCCGACGCGCTGCAGGCGCGCTACGGCGACCTCGCCGACGCGGCTGATCGCCTACACCGCTGCCGACGGCATCCGCCACGACCCGTCGTCGATCGGACGGTGGGCCGAGGTCGCCCGGGCCCTCAGCGCCGCCTGACGTCGGCGTGGTCCGGGGCCCTCGCCCGATCGTGAAACGGGCCGGCGCCACCTGCTTGACTGGCTCGCCCATGGGGACCCTGAAGACCGAGATCGATCCGGCCGACGTCGGCCTCGACGCCGGCCGCCTCGCCCGCCTGGACCGCCACTTCCGCCGCTACGTCGACGACGGCCGGCTGCCGGGCTGGTTGCTCGCCGTCTCCCGCCACGGCCAGCCTCGCCCACGTCAGCACGTACGGCCACCGCGACGTCGAGGCCGGGCTGCCGGTGGAGACCGACACGATCTGGCGGATCTACTCGATGACCAAGCCGATCACGGCCGTCGCCGCGCTGATCCTGTGGGAGCAGGGCGGGTTCGAGCTCAACGATCCGGTGCGCACGCTACATCCCGTCGTTCGAGCGACTGCGCGTCTGGCGGGGCGGCTCGGCGGTGCGGCCGGAGACCGAGCCGGTGACCGAGGAGATGCGGGTGTGGCACCTGTTCACCCACACCAGCGGGCTGACGTACGGGTTCATGCAGGCGCACCCGGTCGACGCCCTGTACCGCCAGGCCGGGCTTCGAGTGGGGCGTGCCGGCCGGGCTCGACCTCGGCCGGCGTGTGCGACCGGCTCGCCGAGCTGCCGCTGGCGTTCCAGCCCGGCGCGGAGTGGAACTACGGCATGAGCACCGACGTCCTGGGCCGGGTCGTCGAGGTCGGCCGCCGGTGTGCCGTTCGCCGAGTTCGTGCAGGAGCACGTGCTCGACCCGCTGGGCATGAGCGAGACGATGTGGCACGTCCCGCCCGATCGGGTCGACCGGCTGGCCGCGCTGTACACGCCGACCCCGGCACGGGCACGGCGATGCGCTTCGACGCCATGGGCGCGGCGGCCCTGCGCGCCGCCGTCGGCGACGATGGGCGGCGGCGGCCTGTGCGGCACGGCCGGCGACTACGTCCGCTTCGCCGAGATGCTGCGGCGCCGCGGCGAGCTCGACGGCGTCCGCCTCCTGGCGCCGGGCACCGTCGACTACATGGCCCGCAACCACCTCCCCGGCAACGCCGACCTGACGACGTTCGGCCGGCCGCTGTTCAGCGAGACGACGTTCGACGGCGTCGGGTTCGGGCTCGGCGTGAGCGTGACCATCGACCCGGTCACGGCCAAGGTGCCCGGCAGCGTCGGCGACCACGGCTGGGGCGGCGCGGCGAGCACCGCCTACTGGGTCGACCCGGTGCGCGACCTCTCCGTCGTGTTCATGACCCAGCTCCTGCCGAGCAACTCGCTGCCCGCTGCGCAGCCAGCTCAGGCAGCTCGTCCACGCCGCCGTCGTCGAGCCGTAGCCATGGCGCGACGGCCGGCGATCGAGGATGGCGTCCCCGCGAGCTCGACGCCCGCCTGATCCGCGACGTGGCCCTCGCCGCCGACGTCGCGGCGTCGACCAGCGTGGGTGATCGAGGACTGCTCTCTATCGGCCGGCGTCTCCCTGGCCGCCACGGCGCTGGCCGTCACCGAGCGTCTGACCGTGGGGATCGGGATCATGCCGGCCGTGGCCCGCAACCCGGCGATCACGGCGATGGAGCTGGCCACCCTCGCCGCGCTGGCCCCCGGCCGGGTGATCGGCGGCATCGGCCACGGCGTGCAGAGCTGGATGGCCCAGATCGGCGCTCGCCAGCCCTCGCCCGTGACGGCCCTCGAAGAGGTCGATCACCGCGGTGCGGTCCCTGCTGCACGGGGAGACGGTCACGACGCACGGCCGGTTCGTGCACCTCGACGGCGTCGTCCTCGACCAACCGCCGCAGCCGGCCCCGCCGGTCCTGGCCGGCGTACGTGGCCCGGTCTCGCTGGCCGCGGCCGGTCGTTGCGCCGACGGACTCGTGCTGGCCGAGATGTCCGGCCCGGCCGCGGTCGGTGACGCGATCGCCGCGGCCGCCGCGCCGGGACCCTTCGACGTCGTCACCTACAGCGCGATGTCGATCGGCGACGATCGGCAGGACGCCCGCCGCGCCCTGGCAGGGTGGTTCGTCGAGCTCGTCGCCCAGGGCGCGCCGCCGGGGATGCGCAGCAACCCGTTCCACGACGAGATGGCAGAGCTGATCGAGGACCGCGGCGAGGACGCCGTCGACGCCTTCCCCGAGGACTGGTGGGTCGCACCTCGGCGCGATCGGGTCGCCCGACGACGTGGCCGCCCACCTCGATGCGCTCGGCGCGGCCGGGGCGGCCACGGTCGCCTGCTTCCTGCCGCCGGAGCCCGAGGCGGCGATGGCGCAGCTCGATCGGCTGGTGACGACCGTCGTCGCCGGCCTGCCGCCCCACGTCTGAGGGATCAGCGGCGGTGGCCCGGCCGCGCCCGAGTAGTCGTCCGCGAGGTGGGTCGGGGCGCACGCCAGCCAGCCGTCGACGAGCGCGTCCCGCAGCGCCCGCTTCGTGACGGTCCGCAGCTGGATCAGCACGGCGGCGTAGCCGTCGAAGTGCGGGATCGTGAAGAATCCCCGCTGCCCGTGGCGAGCACCGCCTCCTCTCGCCGAGGTCCTCGACGCGCACGGCCAGGATCGGTCCGTCCGGCGGAGTGGTGTCGCCGAACCGGCGGAGATCGGCCTTGCTGAACGGCCGCTCCAGGCGAACGCCTTGCCGGCCACCGACCAGGCGCGATGGCCGTGGCTGTCGCCCTCGACGACCTCGGGCAGCTGCGCGCGAGGCGGGCCGCCTCGTCGACGCTCACCATCCCGGCACCCTACGTTCGTGACGACCGACGCCCCGAGGCACATCCCGGTCGGCGGAAACACTCGGGTAGATCAGGCGGGGCGCCACTGCGGGAGCAGGATCGCGGTGCCGTCGTCGGCGGCGCGCTCGTCCCAGTACGGCACGACGGCATGCCGATGTGCACGTCGTCGCCGTCGAGGTTGCCGACGACCCGCAGGTGCGGCGCGTCGTCGAGGCTGACGAGCACGACCGTGTACGGCACGGCGTCGGCCAGCGCCGGTTGCGCGGCGTAGTGGACGACCGTGTAGCTGGCGACGGTGCCGCGCGGCGCCAGCGTCACGGTGTCGAACGTCATCGCCCCGCAGGCGTGGCAGATCTCCTCCGGGCGGGTGCTGCAGCGTGGCGCACTGCGTGCAGCGCTGGATCGCCAGCGCGCCGGACGTGAACCAGGCCTCGTTGAACGGCGTGAGCTCCGGCAGCGTCCAGTCGTCGGGCAGCGCGCCCATGTCACAACCGCCCGAACAGCACGGCGCTGCCCGGCGCGTAGCCGGGACCGGACACCGACAGGCTCAGCTCGACGTCGGCGACCTGGCACGTCGAGTCGCCGCGCACCTGGCGCACCGCCTCGACGACGTTGCCGAACCCGTGGATGTAGGCCTCGCCGATGTTGCCGCCGCTCGTGTTGATCGGCAGCCGGCCGTCGGGCCAGCGGATGTTGCCGTCGGCCGACGAAGTCGTTCAGCTCGCCCGGCTCGCAGAACCCCATCTCGGCTGATCGCCATCAGCACCGGGCCGGTGAAGTTCTCGTAGAACTGGGCCACCTGGACGTCGTCCGGGCGTCGACGCCGGCCCGCTCCCACAGCGTGCGGCCGACGTGGCGGTGGTGGGCGGTCGGGAAGTTGGCCTCGCCGAACGCGGCGACGCCGTCGCGGTGCTCGAGCCCGTGGGCGCCGGCGACGATCGCCACCGGCGGGCTGGCGCAGGTCGCGGCGCCCGCTCGGCGGTGGTCACGACGATCGCCGCCGCCCCGTCGTTCTCCGGGCAGCAGTCGTAGAGGTGGAACGGCTCGGCGATCCAGCGCGAGGCGTGGTACTCCTCGCGCGTCAGCGGCGTGCCGTAGCGGATCGCCCGCGGGTTGCGCTGGGCGTGGGCGTAGCGAGTCAGGGCGATCTCGGCCAGGCTGTCCTGGGTCACGCCGTGGTCGTGCATGAACCGCATCGTCTGCATCGCCGTCGTCTGGGCCGGCGTGAGCATCCCGTACGGCGCGGTGTACGCCGCGGCTCCCCTGGCCCGCCGTGCCCCGGCGGCCTGGCCGTAGCGGCCGAACTGGCCCTGGGCGAGCGAGCGGAACACGACGATGCAGTCGGCGTACCCGGCGCTGACGGCGGCGTCGGCGATCGTCACCGCCGCGCCGGCCCCGTTGCCGCCGCCGCCGAACGTCTGGGCCGTGAAGTTCGAGGTCGCCGACGCCGAGCGCGGCGCTCAACCGCACCGGCTCGTTGCGCTCCATGTAGGCGACGAACGCCGTCGACGTCGGCGAGCGCCAGCCCGGCGTCGGCGACGGCGTTGCGGATGGCGGTGCAGGCCAGCTGGAACTCCGTCTGTCGGGCGCGCCGCCGCGGTTGTAGTAGGTCGACTCGCCGACGCCGGCGACGACGGCGGCGCCGTGCATCAGAGCGCGAACACGCGCTTGGCGTTGAGTCCGAGGATCTGCGCCCGGGAGTCGCTCGGCTGAGCCCGGACATCTGCCGTTCGATCGACGCCGCCGAGTACGGCCACGACCCCTCGTGGTGCGGGTAGTCGTTGGCCCACATCAGGTTGCCGACGAGGTCGTGGCGGCTCGGCCGCCTCGAGGCCGACGTGGTCCTCCTGGAACGTGGCGAAGCAGTGCTCGGCGGAAGTACGTCGACGGCAGCTCGGGGATCACCGGCCGCACCCACATGTGGTGGGCCCGGTAGGCGTAGTCCATCGTCTCCAGCAGCCACGGCACGAAGCCGATGCCGGACTCGACCAGGCCGGCCTGCAGGCCGGGGTGGCGCTCGAACACGCCCGACGTGATCAGCTGCACGAGCGGCTCGATCGTCGTCTCCATGCTGTGGCAGACGTAGTTGATGATCGCCCCGCCGTTGCCGCCGACGGCCCGCGGGTCGCGGCCGGTCGACACGTGGAACGTCAGCGGCAGGCCGAGCTCCTCGGTCGAGCGCCCAGAACGGCTCGAAGCGCGGGTCGTTGTACTCCAGCCGGCCCCACTCCTTGGGGCCGTAGACCGGGCTGTTGCCGAGGCACAGCCCGACGAAGCCGTGCTCGGCGGCCCACGTCGCCTCGGCCATGGCCAGCTCGACGTCGCCCGTGGCGATCGAGGCCAGCGGCCGGGTGCGGCCCGTCGTTCCACCCGCCGGCGCCGCCGAACCAGTCGTACGGCCCAGCGGTTCCACGCCCGGCACATGGCGTCGGCGAACACGGGGTCGGGCGTCGCCCAGCACAGCAGGCCCTTGTTCGGGAAGATCAGCTCGACGTCGACGCCGTCGGCGGCCTGGTCGGCGAGGCGCTGCTCGATCGTCAGCCCGCTCGTGTTGCGCAGGACGTCCTCGGGCTCCATGCGCGCCGGGGAGTGGCGGTCGTGCTCGGGCCGCTCGAACGACTGCCGCGCCTGGACGGTCGGCGCTCGACCGCGCCCGCTTGACGAGCTGCGGCCGGTTGCCCTCGGTGATGATCCACTCCGAGCCGTCGTCGCGGCGCTCGACGTGCGGGATGCGGTCGAGGTACTCGCGGCTCGATGTGCTCGGCGAGGTACGACGCCGGCTCCTGGGCGTGGCAGTCCGCCGACGCCAGGTACAGCTTGTCCGGGTCGTCCGGCCGGGCCGACCGGCGCCAGCCGGCGGCACCGGGCGTCTCCTGGCGCCATGCGTTCCGCGGGGATTCCGTGATGGTCATCGGTCCTCCCAGTCGTGGTGCCCCGGCCAATGTACGCAGCGTGGCCCGCTGGCGTCCGGCCGGAGCGCCCGAGGACCGGACGATGGCGGCGCCGCGTCCGTCGCCACCGCCTATGGTCGCGGCCGAAGCGCACGAGGAGGCACCATGTCCGATGCCACGACGTTCGGTCCCGTCGAGATCGCGGTCATCGCGTTCCCCGGAACCGGTTCACGGGCGAGATCGCCCCGGCGATCGCCGATCTCGTCAGCTCCGGCACGGTGTCGATCATCGACCTCGTCTTCGTGACCAAGGATGCCGACGGCAACGTCACCGGTGTCGAGCTCAGCGACATCGACGACGACGTCGCCGCTCCGTACGTGGAGATCGACGGCGAGGTCCAGGGCATCCTCAGCGACGAGGACTTCGAGCAGGTCGGAGACCTGCTCGAGCCGGAGAGCTCGGCCCTCGCGATCGTGTGGGAGAACGCGTGGGCCCGCCGGTTCGTGAGCGCCGTACGGGGGGCGGGCGGCGTGCTCGTCGCCCACGATCGCATCGACGCCCAGACCGTCGCCGACGCCCTCGAGGAGACGACGACCGACGAGGGCTGACCGCCCGCAGCGGTCAGGCCGTGCGAGATCGATCTGGATACCGCGGTCGCCGTCGCGCTGTCCCGAGACAGGGCCGAGACGAGGATGCCGAGCGGCAAGCGTCCCCCAGTAGCTGACGAGCACGCCCACGTTGCCGAGGAACAGCATCAGCAGCCACGTGGCGGGGAACGTGGCGACGAGGAAGACGACGATGAAGGCGATCGTCATGCGGATCACGGCGGGGACCTCCTGGATGGCCGGGCGGGCGCCCGGTCATCGTCATTGTCGTCCACCAGGTCGTCCGGGGCGCGGATGGTGCCGTGTGCTGCGGCGCCGGCGCGCCATCATCGGACCATGGCAACCGAAGACGACGCCCGGCGCATCGCGTTGTCGCTGCCGGCGACGACGGAGCGGCCGAGCTACGGCACGCCCGGGTTCCGCGTCAAGGACAAGCTGTTCGCCCGGATCCACGACCTTCCCGACACGCTGGTCGTGTGGGTGTCGGGCATGGACGAGAAGGAGGCGCTCCTCGCGTCGTCACCGCACACCTATTTCGAGACGCCCCACTACGACGGCTATCCGATGGTGCTCGTCCGGCTGCCCGGCCATCGAGGTCGACGAGCTGACCGAGGTGCTCACCGACTCCTGGCGAGCCCGCGCCCCACGCCGGCTGCTCGCCGACTTCGACCGTGAGAACCCTTGAGTCTCAGGCGGCGATGGCGCGGCGCGCGTCCTCGAGCTGGCGGCGCTCGATGATCTGGTCGACGAGCCCGTACTCGATGGCGTCGTTGCCGCGCACGATGTAGTCGCGGTCGATGTCGGCCGTGATCCGCTCGGCGGTCTGCCCGGTCGCGGCGCGCGAGGATCTCGACCATCCGCCGGCGCATCTCGACGACCTCGGCGATCTGCAGCTCGAGGTCGGTGGACTGGCCCTGAGCGCCGCCGTGAGGCTGGTGGATGAGGACCCGGGCGTTCGGCAGGGCGTAGCGCTTCCCGGGAGCGCCGGCGGCGAGCAGCACCGCCGCCGCCGAGGCGGCCTGGCCGACGCAGATCGTGGCCACGTCGGGCGCGACGAACTGCATCGTGTCGTGGATCCCGAAGAGGGCGTTCATGTCGCCGCCGGGCGAGTTGATGTACAGCGAGATGTCCTTCGTCGTCGACTCCGACTCGAGGTGCAGGAGCTGGGCGATGACGAGGTTGGCGCTGGTGTCGTCGATCTGCGTGCCGAGGAAGATGATCCGGTTGGCGAGCAGGCGGGAGTAGATGTCGTAGGCCCGCTCGCCGCGGTTGGTGGTCTCGATGACGGTCGGCACGAGCATGGTCGGGTCTCCTTGTCGGCGATCATGTGCAACTCTTGAGTTGCACATCACGCGTACCGGACGCGACGAGTTGTGCAACCGGCAAGTTGCACTAAGCCTGGCGCCCATGAGCGACGGCACACGCGCATCACCCGCACGATCGACACCGACCTCGAGCTCCGGCGAGCTGTGGTCGCTCGTCGCCGACGGCGACGGGTGGGCCGAGTGGATGGTCGACGGCGCCGACATCGAGGTCGATCCCGGCGCACGTGGCACGGTCGTCGACGACGGTGACGCCCGCGACGTGCGCATCGACAGCGTCGAGCCAGTCCCGCCGCGTGGCCTTCACGTGGTGGCCGCACGCCCGGCCGGACCAGGCGTCGACCGTCGAGCTCGTGGTCTCCCGTCGCACACCGGCAGCCGCCTGCACGTCACCGAGACCTACGCCGGCGCCAGCGCTGGCGTGAGCGCGCTGGCGTGGGACGTGCGCGGCATGCTGCTCATCAGCCGGGCGCGCGTCCGGCTCGCCGTCTGCCGTGTGAGCGAGCGACGGCCGCTCGACGAGCTGTTCGCCGTGCTCGCCGACCCGACGCGGCGGGCCGTGCTCGAGCACCTCGTCCACGACGGGCCGCAGACGGCGACCGAGCTCGCGGCCCACTTCCCCACCGACGCGCCAGGCGGTCGTCAAGCACCTGCGGGTCCTCGCCGACGCCGACGCTCGTCGCGCGCCGAGCGGACCGGCCGCGAGGTCCACTACCGAGCCACGACCGAGCGCCTGGCCGACGCCGTCGCCTGGCTCGTCGGTGCCAGCGCCAGCTGGGACCGCCGCCCGACCGCCTCCGCGCCCGACCGCTGACCGCCACCGGTGGCCGCTCAGGATGGATGCGGGCCAGCCAGGCCCGGCCGCGGGGAGACAGGCGGTAGCCGACGTCGAGGCTCTCGGTGAGTCCGAGCGCCTTCAGCTTGCGCACGTCGGCCTTGAACGCCAGCCGCTCCTCGGCCGCGGTGCTCGGCGAGGTCGCCGGCGCGGACGCCGGGACGCTCGGCGATCAGCCGCAGCACGTCCGCCGTCCACGGTCCGTGACGGCTCGCCGCGTCGAGCCGGGCCAGGCGGCGTTCCGAGCTCACCGGCCTCGTCCGCCGTGATCTCGCTGCGCTCCCGTAGCTCGTGACGGGGATCGGCGCCGGCCACGTGGAAGCTCACCCGGTACAGCTCACCCTCGCGTCGGTCGAGCTCGGCGAGCAGCGCGTCCGAGCGACTCGGCGCCGGCCCGGCCGGCCTGGTCGGCGGTGATGTCGTCGCGGTCGACGATCGCCACGCTCGTCGATGGCGAGCACGCCCGACCGCCGTCGTCAGCGTGCCCCCGGCGCGCACGGTCGGACGCTTCCACCGGCGGAACGCCAGGGTCACGGAGCCGTCTGCCGACGCCGGCCAAGGGTGCGCTGGTCGAACAGCACGTCAGCCGGTCAGGAGGAACACGCGTGCACCAGTGGGCGAGGGCGGCGGCGACGACGAGGGCGTGGAAGACCTCGTGGTAGCCGAACACGGCCGGCCAGGGATCGGGCCGCTGGAGGGCGTACACGATCGCCCCGATCGAGTACAGCGCCCCGCCGACCGCGAGCAGCGCCAGCTCGGCCCCGGTGAGCGCGCCTGGCGTAGGCCGGGAGGTCGAGCAGGATCTGCCACCCGGCGACGAGGTACACGGCGGCGACCAGTCCGGACGGCGCGTCGAGCCACAGCATCCGGATGCCGACGCCGACCGCGGCGATCGGTCCAGGCGATGACCAGCAGCACGACGCGCGTCGCCCCGTCCAGCCCGAGCACGATCACCGCGGTGTACGTCCCCGCCGTGCCGACGAGGATCATCGAGTGGTCGAGCCGGCGCAGGACCCGCCGGTGGCGCGAGCGCCAAGCGCGGCCGAGTGGTACACGCCGCTCACCGTCAGCATCGCCGTCACGCAGACCCCGTAGACGATCACCGCGGCGCGGTCGCCGCCCGGCGACGCCGCGCACGACGAGGACGACGGTGAGGACGACGGCGACGGGGACCGAGCCCGGTGGAACGTGCCGCGCATCGACGGCCGCAGGATCGCCGGCACCTCGTCGGCGTCCGTCGGGGGGGGGTCGGCGTCGTCACGGCACCGGGCGAGTCTGCCAGCGCGGCCGACGTCCGGACCGGATCGTCGACGTGCTGCCCGTAGCCGCGTCAGGAAGTGCGGATCCGTTGCAACTGGTTCTTCGGAAGCCTGCTCCCGCTGAGCGGAGGAGCTCTCCGAAGAACCGGACCGCGACGCTCAGCCGACGTGCGGGACGTCGGAGCGTCCCGCACGTCGACACGCTGGGGGCAGCGCCAGGCCCGAGGTCGACGAGGTAGCGGGTGAGCTCGAGCCGCTCCGCCACGAACGCCGCGAGCTCGTCGGTCACCGGCTCGCCGAGGCGATCGAGCGGCAGGGCGGTGAAGGCGCTGCGCACGGCGAGCCCGGCGTCCATCCCGTAGCGCACGACGTCCGAGCCGACGATCAACCCCTCGTCGGCGAGGCCGCGGACGTACACGGTGACCAGGGCATCGTGCAGCGCCGGGAGCTCGGAGACGGCGCAGCGCGCCATCGTGGGCGGGCCCGACGAGGAGCTGGCCGAGCTCGTCGCCGACGGCGGCGACGCCGCCCATCGCCCAGTCGATGACGACGAACGAGGCCGACCGGTCGGCGGGCACGAGGAGGTTGTGCGGACAGGCGTCGCCGTGGGTCACGAGCTGCGGGAGGTCGCCGAGCGTGTCGAGGATCGCCGGCAACCGGGCGCGCCAACTCGTCGAGGTCGGCCCGCAGGTCGCCGGCACCGGCCAGGAGCGGGCTGGCCCACGTCGCCTCGTCACGCAGCGCGGGCAGGGCCACGGGCACCACCCGGCTGGCGTAGAAGAGGCGCGTCCGCTCCCCCGGCGCCCGCCACTCGATGGCCGGCAGGCCCTCGGCGACGGTCATCCGCACGTTCAGCTGGCCGAGCAGCCGGGCCGCCCTGGCGAAGCGCCGCAGGGACCACGCGGGAGTCGTCCGTGTGGACGTCCTCCAGCACGATCGCCACGCGATCGTTCGCCAGGTCCTCGATCCCGTGGACCTCGGGAAGCCGGAGACCGGGCGGCAGCACGTCGGCGAGGTCCGAACCGTAGAGGTCGGCCTCGTAGCGCCACGTCGAACCGCGCAACGCCCGCTCGCGCAGCTCGGCTGGAAAGACCTCGAGCAGCGGCCAGTGCCGGAACGACTGCACGACCTTGACGAACCGTGACCACCCGGCGCCGCGCAGCCGGAACAGGGCGCCGGTCGTCGGCGAGGCGACGTCGTAGGCGACGGGCTCGACGAGGCCGACCTGGCCGTCCAGGTGTCGCCCGCGGCACGCACGATCTCGTCGGTGAGCTCCACCATGACGGCCATGCGTGAACCAGCCGGCTGCCGCGACACATGGAGGCGCCCTGACCATGGCGTGGAGATCTGCCGCCGGGCGGTCAGGGCAGGATCACGCCGCGGATGATGGCCGCGCACCATCGCCGGATCGGTCTGGAACGCCAGGTGGGCGTGCCCCTCGAGCACGTGGATCACGGGCGTCGGGGATCGCCGCCCGGGCCCGCTGCGTCGCCTCCTGCACGGCCGGCGCGCTCTCCGAGCCGGCCAGCATCAGCGTCGGGGCCGCGATGGCGTCGAACTGGCCCGGCCGGTACACCCAGCCGTCCTCGACCCGGCACTCCCTGGGCACGGTCGGTCCGGCGGCGAGGCAGGACGGCCACCGCGGGCCCGCCCGCAGGTCGCTGACGTCCTCGGCGGGCAGCTCCAGGATGCTCGGTCAGCACCGCCACGACCGCGGCGTCGATGTCGCCGGCGGCCACGGCCTCCTCGATCGCGTCGATCGAACCGGCGGGATACGTCAGGCCCAGGCTCGGCTCGTACAGCACGAGGTGGTGGACGTGGTCCGAGCGGGCGGCGCCGCCCATCGCGCAGTTGGCGCCGTAGGAGTGGCCCCACAGCGCGACCGGTCCGCCAGTGCGCGCGGCGACGGCGTCGACGACCGCGGCGACGTCCTCGAACTCCCGCTCGATGGCGTAGGCGCGGCGTCACCGCTCGCGCCGAAGCCGCGGCGGTCCATGGCGTGGACGGTCACGGCGTCGCGCGACGCGCACCAGCCAACGAGTCGAAGGTGGAGTGGTCGACGATCGAGCCGTGGACCATCACGAGCGGCGGCCCGTCGCCGGCGACCCAGACCGCGAGCGGCGTCCCGTCCGGTCGACGTCACGTCGATCGCGTCGCCGCGACCTCCGCGGGCCTCGGCGTGCTCATGGCGACCTCCTCGGCCGCGTCCCTCCTGGCAGTATGACGGCGCAGACCGCGGCCGGACATCGGGCGTTCGCCCCATGCGCCGGCGCGCTCAGGGCGCCAGCAGGCCGTGCTCCATCGCGAACAGCGTCGCCCCGGCGCGGGTGGTGACCCCGGCCTTGGCGTAGATGTGCTCGATGTGGTGCCCGACCGTCTTGCGGGAGATCCCGAGCGCCGCCGCCACCTGCTTGTTGGCGTGGCCGCGGGCGATGAGGCGCAGCACCTCGATCTCGCGCTCGGTGAGCCCGGCCGGGCGGGCGCTGCCGGTCCGCGGCGCGCCTGCCCAGCGGCGGCGAGCACGGCGTCGACCTCGAGGCGGCCGAAGCGGCCGGCACCGCGCCGGCGAGCAGCTGCGATGCGGCAGCGGCCGGCGCCAGCGCCGGCCGATGCGGTCGGTCCTCGGTCATCGCGTGGTAGGCGTCGGCCGCGGCCAGCAGTCGCGCGCCGAGGCTGAGCTGGTCTCCTACCGCGCCGCGGTGGTAGCCGGAGCCGTCGGCCCGCTCGTGGTGGCGCGAGCCGAGCGTCGGCGAGCGGGGCGAGGACGGCGCAGCGGCGCAGGACCCGCTCGCTGAGGTACGGGTGGAGGCGCACCCGTTCCCACTGCTCGGCGCTCAGCGGCCCCGGGCGGTCCCAGATCCCGCTCGGCACGCCGACCGCGCCCGACGTCGTGCACCAGCGCGGCCGCGACCGAGCGTCGTCACCTCGGCGTCGGGCAGGCCGGCGTCCGGCGCCGGCCGCGACAGCGAGCTCGGCCACCCCGCTCGAGTGCCCCGCGCAGGAACGGCGACGACAGGTCGGCGAAGTCGGCCATCGCGCCGAGCGCGCCGTCGAGTCGCTCGAGCACCCGCACCGGTGCCGGCTCGGCGTCGAGGACCGCGGCGCACGGGTCGTCGCCGAGCTCGGCGAGCCAGCGCTCGCCGTCGGCGACCACGGCGTCGACCACCGCCGGGTCGTAGGCATGGCCGCGCCGGCGCGCCAGGACCTCCGCGGCCGCCGGCCATCCGGCCTGGCGCGCCCACAGCTCGGCGTCGCGGGCGACCGTGACGATCCGGATCGCCACCGGCACCTCCTCGCCGGCGAGCCCGGCCGGGTGGCCCTTGCCGTCCCAGCGCTCGTAGGCGTGCGCCAGCGCATGGCGGACCGACGTCGTCCATGCCGAGCCGCGCCGCCAGGCGCGCCGCGACCTCGCAGTGGCCCGACAGGCTGCGCCGCTCCAGCCCGGGGTCGCGCGAGCGCCCGGATCACCCGGCCGACGCGGCGGGGCCACGGCAGGTCCTCCGCCAGGTGGCGCACGAGCGTAGCGCATGCTCTCGCCGGCTGGGCCATCAGCATCGGCGCCATCGCGGCGTTGAGCGCCATGTCGTCGCCGCCGGCCAGCGCGGCGATCTCCGAGGCGTCCGACGTGCAGCCGACGAAGCGCAGCAGCGCCGCGTAGTACACGCACGAGCGCGTCGCGCGTCGAGTCCGAGCTCGGCGGCGGCGGCCAGCGACAGCCAGCACGTCCGCAACCCGTGCTCCATCGGCTGCCCCGTCCCGAGGTCGGTCGCCAGCGACAAGGCGATCGCCAGCTCCGCCAAGCGTCCCGGCGTCACGCCCCACTCTCGCATGCCCTGGATCCACGTCGCGGTCGCGCCCACAATGGGCGCATGACGAATCGACGCCGCGTGGCCGGCTCTGCCCGTCTGCCGAGTGGGCGCCGACCGCGACACCCTGCAGCTGTGGACGCAGATCGTCGGCAAGGTGCGCATGGCCCGGACGCCGCTGACGAACCACTGGTGGAACGTCCCGCTGTACGTGACGGCACGCGGACTGACGACGTCGCTCGATCCCGGCCGGCGAGCGCGGCTTCCAGATCGACTTCGACTTCGTCGCCCATCGCCTCGACATCGTCGTCTCCGACGGCACCGCGCGGTCGATCGAGCTCGTCCCGACGACGGTCGCCGAGTTCTACGCCGAGCTCACCGGCCGGCTCGACGAGCTCGAGCTCTCCACGCCGGTGTGGACGATGCCGGTCGAGATCCCCGGCGCCATCCCGTTCGAGCAGGACCACGACGCACGCGCTCCTACGACGCCGCGCAGGTGCAGCGGTTCTGGCTGGCACTGGTGCAGATGGACCGCGTCTTCGCCCGTGTTCCGCAGCCGGTTCGTCGGCAAGGTCAGCCCGGTGCACCTGTTCTGGGGTGGCCTCGACCTCGCCGTCACGCGCTTCTCGGGCCGACCGGCGCCGCCGCACCCCGGTGGTGCGCCGAACTGCGGGCCGCACGTCATGCTCGAGGCGTACTCGCACGAGGTGAGCAGCGCCGGTTACTGGCCCGGCCCCGACGGCGAGGGCGTGTTCTACTCCTACGCCTATCCCGAACCGCCCGGCTTCGCCGGCGTCGTCCTCGGCGTCGACGGCGTCGCGCTACGACGAGCAGCTCGGCGAGTTCGTCCTCCCGTACGAGGCCGTGCGCACGGCGGACGACCCCGATCGGCTGCTCCTCGCCGTTCCTGCAGGCCAGCTACGAAGCGGCCGCCGACCTCGCCGCGTGGGACCGCGTCGCGCTCGAGCGGTCATCGACCCGACGATGAGTTTCGGCTGCCCGGCCGTCACCATGTCAGCGCCGTCCGGCGCGAGGAGGAGCTCCGATGAGCACGTTGCGCAAGACGTTCACGGCCACGTTGGAGAAGAGCCCGAGCAAGGGCGGGTGGACCTACGTCGTGATGGCCGATTCGGCCGAGTACTTCCAGCACCCACGGCCTCGTCAAGGTCCGCGGCACCGTCGACGGCCATCCGTTCCGCAGCTCGTTCATGGCCCTCGGCGACGGGCGGCACAAGCTGCCGATCAAGGCCGAGGTCCGCAGGGCGATCGCCAAGGAGGCCGGTGACTCCGTGACCGTCAGCCTGGAGGAGCGCCTGGACGCCTGACGGCGACCATGGAGAGAGCCATCGCATGTCCTCCCTGCAGCTGAGGCACGTCAGCAAGAGCTACGGCGACGGACGGGTCGTCGCCGATCTCGATCTCGAGGTCGACGACGGCGAGCTGTTCGTCCTCGTCGGCCCGTCCGGATGCGGCAAGACGACGGTGCTGCGGATGATCGCCGGGCTCGAGGACGTCTCGTAGTGGCGACGTGTTGATGGACGGCATCGTCATCAACGACGTCGACGCCGGCCAGCGCGACATCGCGATGGCGTTCCAGACGTACGCCCTGTACCCGCACATGACCGTCGCCGAGAACATCGGCTTCCCGCTGCGGCTGGCCCACGTGCGCGTGGCGTCGGTGAACCGACGGGTGCGCGAGGTCGCCGACCTCCTCCAGCTCGCCGACGTGCTCGATCGGTGGCCCAAGCAGCTCTCCGGCGGGCAACAGCAGCGATCGGCGCTCGGCCGGGCGCTCGTCCGCGAGCCCCGGCTGCTGCTTGATGGACGAACCGATGTCGAACCTCGACACCAAGCTCCGCGCCGAGACCCGCTCGGCGATCTGGCGGATCCAGCGCCGGCTCGCGCCTGACGACGGTGTGCGTCACCCACGACCAGGTCGAGGCGATGTCGATGGGCGACCGCATCGCCGTGATGCACCAGGGCCGGATCGTGCAGTGCGGTCCGACCGCTCGGAGCTCTACGAGCACCCCGTCGACCTGTTCGTCGGCCAGTTCATCGGCTCACCGTCGATGAACGTCCTCGAGGCGACCGTGGTCGGCACGCCCGGACGCCCCGGCCCTGCGCATCGGTGACGCAGACCGTGCCGCTCGACGACGTCGCCGTGGCGCGGCTGCCGGTCGCTGCGTCGAGCTGCGTCGGTCGCAAGGTGGCGTTCGGCGTGCGGCCCGAGGCGTTCGCATCGGGACGAACAGCCGGTTCGCTCGTGGCGAGCGTCTCGTTCAGCGAGCGGCTCGGCCCCGACCAGCTCGTGCACGCGACGATCGGCGCGGCGAGCGTGCGGCCCACGGCGCACGGGACGTGCGATCGACCACGACGCGACGTCGCCGATCGTCGTGGCGATGGATTCGTCGATCGACATCAACGTCTGGGAGCCGCTGACGCTGCGGGTCGACACGACCCAGATCCACCTCTTCGATCTGTCGACCGGCGCCGCGCTGCGCTGAAACCTGGTCAGGTCGCAGCCGGCGCGCCGTGGCGTCCGGCGCCCGAGGCGAAGCGGGCGGCACCGGCGATGCGTCTCGCCGCTGGCGATCGTCGCCCGGCCGCGAGCGGCCTCGTTACGGGTCGCGGCGTCCTCGTCGAGATCCCACTGCTCCAGCGCCGACAGGCGGTCGTTGCGCATGCACACCTGCGGCAGCGCGGCCAGCTCCTCGGCCAGAGCGACGGCGACGTCGAGCGCCTCGCCGGGCTGGCGCGACGCGGTTGACCAGGCCGATGCGCTCGGCCTCGACGCCGTCGATGCCCCGTCCGGTGAGGATCAGGTCGATGGCCCGGCTGTGCCCGATGAGCCGGGGCAGGCGCACCGTGCCGAGGTCGACGAGCGGCACGCCGAAGCGCCGGCAGTAGACGCCGAGCGTGGCGTCGGCGGCGGCGACGCGCAGGTCGCACCACACGGCCAGCTCGAACCCGCCGGCGACGGCGGGACCCTCGATGGCGGCGATGACCGGCTTGCCGAGGCGCAGCCGTGTCGGCCCCATCGGGCCCGGCCCGTCATCGCCGACCGGGCGCCGGTCACCGTCGGCGAGCGCCTTGAGGTCGGCGCCGGCGCAGAAGTACCCGCCGGAGCCGGTGAGCACGGCCACGGCCAGGGCGTCGTCGGCGTCGAACGCCTCGAACGCCTCGAGCAGCAGCGCCGCCGTGGCCGAGTCGACGGCGTTGCGCCGCTCCGGACGGTCGATCGTGACGATGCGGACAGGACCGCGATCGGTGACCCGGACAGGAGCGGCGTCAGGCGGTCATGGCCACCTCTCTAGCACCGAAGGTGCGCGCACCTGGGAGGAACCCACGCCAGACTGCCGGGCGTGAAGCGCCTGCACTGCCCGACGTGCGCCAACGAGGTGTTCTTCGACTCGCTCGACTGCGTGCGCTGCCTGCACCGGCCTGGTCGTCGAGCTCGGACCGGGCGGCGCCATCGACCGTCGGCGACGTCAGCACGACGAACGCCGTGCATCAACCGCCCGACGTGGGGCTGCAACTGGCGGGCCGTCGGCCCGACCGCCCCGCTGTGCGCCAGCTGCGTGCTCGTCGACGCCGGCGACCTCGCCGGCGACGCACCGGATGATCCCGTTCCAGTCGGCCCAGCGCCGGGCGCTGTACCAGCTCACCGTGCTCGGCATTCCGTGGGGTCGGGCTCGGGGCTGCGCTTCTCCTACCGCTCGACGTCGGCCGGCGACGCGCCGGTCATCGGTCACCGCGGCGGCGAGATCACGCTCGACATCGACGAGGCCGACCCGGCCCGCCGGGAGGAGATCCGCGCCACGCTCGGCGAGCACGTACCGCACGCCGCTCGGCCACATCCGCCACGAGCTCGGGCACTTCGTCTGGCTCGAGCCTCGTCGCGTCCGACCCGCAGCTGCTCGGCGAGTTCCGTGAACTGTTCGGCGACGAGCGTGTCGACTACGCCGCCGCCCTCGACGAGCACTACGCCCGCGTCGACGACGGCAGCTGGCGCGACCACCACGCCTCGTTCTACGCCTCGGCCCATCCGTGGGAGGACTTCGCCGAGTCGTGGGCGCAGCTGATGCACGTCCACGACGTCGTCGAGACCGGAGCCTCGTGGGGTGTCGTCACGCGCCCCGGGCGATGCCGCCGACGCCAAGGCCTGGCTGTCCACGTCGATCACGGCCAGCGTCGCCGCCAACGAGCTGGCCCGCTCGATGGGGATGCGCGACCTCTACCCGTTCGCCCTGTCGCCCGGCGTGCGGGCCAAGGTCGAGTTCTGCTGGCGCCTCGTCCACGTCGACGCGATGTGATCGGGCCGTGACGACCCTGAGTACGCCGTTACCGTCGGCGACGTGCTCATCCGACGGGCCATGGCGAGCGATCGCCAGGCGATCTACGACGTGTGCCTCCGCACCGGAGACGCCGGCGGTGACGCGTCCGGCCAGTACGGCGACCGTGACCTGTTCGGCGACGTCTGGGTCGGTGCCGTACCTGCGTGCTGCGCCCGAACCTGGCGTTCGTCGCCGACGGGGACGCCGGCGTCGACGGCTACGTCGTCGGTGCCGACGACACGGCCGCGTTCGAGTCGGCGTGTGAGGCGCGATGGTGGCCGGCGCTGCGCGCCCGCTACCCCGATCCGCCCGACGATGGTCGGCTGACCCCCGACCAGCAGCTCCACCGCCTCGTCCACCACCCGCCGAGCCCGCCGTCCGAGGTGCTGGTCGAGTTCCCGGCCCACCTCCACGTGAACCTGCTCCCACGAGCGCAGGGGCGCGGAGTCGGTCGCCGCCTGCTGGAGACGCTGTTCGATGCCCTCCCCGGCGTGCCAGGCATCCACCTCGGCGTCGCCCCGGCGAACGAGCGGGCCGCCGCGTTCTACCTCCACCTCGGGTTCGTCCCGATCGGCCCACGGCGAGGTCCCGGTGAGGGCTGGCTGCTCGGCCGCCGGCTCGCCGCGGGGGATCCGGACCTCGATGGTGACCGCATGGAAGGCCCGACTAGGCTTCCATTGTCGTTCCACAACACCCGTGAAGGACCTCGTGACGGCATGGCAACCATCTCCGACGTTGCGGCCCGGGCCGGGGTCGGCATCGGCACGGTCTCTCGCGTGCTCAACGGCAGCCACCAGGTGCGTCCGACGACGAGTGCCAAGGTCCACGCGGCGATGGAGGCGCTGGGCTACAGCCCGACCCGCTCACCTGCTCGTCGACGGGCCCGGCGGCAGCGGTTCGTCGGCGTGCTCGTGCCGCACTTCGACGAGCCGTCCTCGTACCAGCGCCTGCGCGGCATCGTCCGGGCGCTGCAACCGCACGGCCTCGAGATCGTGCTGTACAACGTCGACGCCCCCGATCGCGCCCGCCGGCGGCTGGTGGAACTTCCACGGCACTCAGCTCGACGGGCTGATCATCATCTCGCTCCCGTTGCGCGCCGACGAAGGCGACCGGCTCGCCCAGGCCGGCGTTCCCGATCGTGCTGGTCGACACGGTCGCACCCGGCGATGCCGAGCGTCGTCGTCGACGACCGCACTGGCGGCCGGATCGCCACCGAGCTACCTCCTGTCGCTGGGCCACGAGCGCATCGCGTTCATCGGCGAGCCGGAACGCAACCCATTCGGCTTCGTGTCCAGCCGCGACCGCGAGGCCGGCTACGCCCTCGCCCTCGCCGACGCCGGCGTGGCGTTCGAGCGCGCGGTACGTGAAGCACGGCCCGCACCTGCGCACGGCAGCACGCCAACTCGCGGCCGAGCTGTTCGCCATGCCCGAGCCGCCGACGGCGGTCGTCGCGGCCTCCGACGTCCAGGCGCTCGGTGTCCTCGAGGCGGCCCGTCTCGCCGGCTTCTCGGTGCCGCGTGACGTGTCGGTCATCGGCTACGACGACATCGACCTCGCCGCGTACAGCGGCTTGACCACGGTGCGCCAGCCGCTCGAAGCGTCGGGCCAGCGTGGGTCGGAGATCCTGACCGGCGCGCTGGCGACCGGCACCAGGCCGGCCCCGTTCGTCGAGGAGCTGGCCGCTCGAGCTCGTCGTGCGGGCCACCGCCGGACCGCCGCCGTAGACGTCGGCCGGCGTCGACGGCGCGCACCGACGGTCAGTTGAGCGCCAGGCCGCTGTCGAGGTCGAACAGGTGGAGCCGGCTGGTGTCGACGCCCAGCACGGCCCGCTCGCCGACCTGCGCCGTCGTGTGCGGCTCGACGCGGGCCACGACGACGCGGTCCGACGTCTCCACCTTGTTCTCGGCTGCCGCCGTGTCGACGCCGATGGCGTCGGTGGTCATGTGCAGGATGACTTCCGAGCCGAGACCCTCGCGGACGTCGATGACGCCCTTGATCGTGTCGGGAGCGCCCTCGGCGGCGGCCGACAGGTGCTCGGGACGGATCCCGACGGCGATGCGCCTCCCGTCGTAGCCGGCGAGCGACGGGCGGGCCGCCAGCACCGACTCCGGAACCGTGAGCGTGCTGCTGCCGACGCGCAGCGTCGTGCCGTCGCCGTTGCGCGTCACGGTGGCTTCGAGCAGGTTCATCTGCGGCGAGCCGATGAAGGCGCCGACGAACAGGTTGCGCGGATGGTCGTAGAGGTTCTGCGGCGTGTCGACCTGCTGCAGGACGCCACGCGAGAGCACGGCGACGCGGTCGCCCATCGTCATCGCCTCGATCTGGTCGTGGGTCACGTAGATCGTGGTGACGTTGAGCGAGTGCTGGATCTTGGAGACCTCGGCGCGCATCTGCACGCGCAGCTTGGCGTCGAGGTTCGAGAGCGGCTCGTCCATCAGGAACGCCTGCGGCTGGCGCACGATCGCCCGGCCCATCGCCACCCGCTGGCGCTGGCCGCCCGACAGCTGACCGGGTCGCCGATCGAGGTTCTCGGTGAGCTCGAGGATCCGGGCCGCGTTCTCGACGCGCTCGTTGATCTCCTCCTTGGGCATCTTCTTCAACTTCAGCGCGAAGGCGATGTTGTTGCGCACCGTGAGGTGCGGGTACAGCGCGTACGACTGGAACACCATCGCGATGTCGCGGTCCTTGGGCTCGAGGTCGTTGACGACCCGGTCGCCGATGCGCAGCTCACCCGACGAGATCGTCTCGAGCCCGGCGATCATCCGCAGGGCGGTCGACTTGCCACAGCCCGACGGCCCGACGAGCACCAGGAACTCGCCGTCGGCCACATCGAGCGAGAGCTTGTGCACGGCGTGGAACCCGTTCTCGTACACCTTGTCGATCTCATTGAGCACGATGCTGCCCACGGCGGCCCCTTCTGCTGGCGATAGCTGACGTCGTCGATTCTTGCCGACGACGTCTTCCCCTCTGTCACACCGAACTGCTATGGTAGCGCTCGGAATCTTCCATGCGATTCCACACCATTTCCAAACGCAACGCAAGCACACGGCTGGTGCCGGGTGGCAACGGCTCGAACTCGACGGACCCACTGCTCGGGGACTGCTTCTGAAGGGGGAGTTTGAGCATGAGATACGGCAAGCGCGTCGCGGCACTCGCGGCGATCACATCCTTGGTGCTCGTCGCCTGTGGCGGTGACGACGACGACGACGGTGCCGACGCCACCGAGGCACCCGCCGGCACCGAGGCACCAGCCGGCACCGAAGCACCAGCCGGCACCGAAGCACCCGCCGGCACCGAGGCACCCGACGGGCACCGGAGCACCGCGCCGGACGGCACGACCGGCGGCGGCGAGGTCGAGAGCATTCTCGGCACCGAGATCCCGTGCGACCAGCAGCACGAGGGCAAGACGGTCAGCATCCTGTCGCCGGTCCGCAACAGCGAGACCGATCCCGACGCCATCCAGCGCTTCACCGACTGGTGGGCGCCGCTCGTGGAGTGCACCGGCGTCACGATCGACTTCCAGGGCACCGACCAGTTCGAGGTCCAGGCCCCGGTGTTGCTCCAGGGCGGCAGCCCTCCTGACGTGATCGACTTCCCGCAGCCGGGTCTGTTGCGCACGCTGGCGGACAGCCTGATCACACTCCCCGAGAACGTCGCCGCCCATGCCAGCAGCGACTTCATCCCCGGGTGGGAGGGCCTCTACACCGTCGACGACGAGATCAAGGCCCTGCCGTGGCGCGCCAACGTCAAGTCGATGGTGTGGTACAGCCCGGCCGCGTTCGAAGAGGCCGGCTACGAGGTCCCCGAGACGCTCGAGGAGCTCACCGCGCTGTCCGACCAGATCGTCGCCGACGGGGGCACCCCGTGGTGCGCCGGCATCGAGTCGGGCGTGGCCACCGGCTGGCCGATCACCGACTGGTTCGAGGACTTCATGCTGCGGATCAACGGTCCCGAGGTGTACGACCAGTGGGTCAACCACGAGATCCCGTTCAACGACCCGCAGGTCCTGGCCGTCGCCGACGCCGTCGGCTCGTTCCTCAAGAACCCCGACTACATGGGCGGCGAGAACAACGTCACGGCGATCGCCACGACGAAGTTCCAGGACGGCGGCGTGCCGATCACCACGGGCGACTGCTACATGCACCGCCAGGCGAGCTTCTACTCCGGGCTGTTCCCCGAAGGGACGGTCGTTGGCCCGCCCGACGACCCCGCAGCGGATGTCACGTTCTTCTACCTGCCCGTCGCCGAAGCCGGTGACCCGCGGGTGATGCTCGGCGCCGGCGACCTGCTCGCTGCAGGTACCGACAAGCCCGAGACGTGGGACGTCATCCTGTACGCCACCTCGAACGAGTACGCCGTGGCGATGGGCAACGCGCGAGCCCGCGGAGCTCTCGCCCCGGAACGACATCGACCCGGCGTTGATCACCGACCCGCTGCTGGCGTCGTTCGCCGAGCTGCTGGCGAGCTCGGAGATCTTCCGCTTCGACGGTGCCGACATGATGCCCGGCGCGGTCGGGTCCGGCTCGTTCTGGACGGAGGCGACGGCCTGGATCGTCGGTGGCGACACCCAGACCATGCTCGACAACATCGAAGCGAGCTGGCCCGCCGACTGATCACACGGATGCGAGCGAGGGCCCGGAGCTGCGGCTCCGGGCCCTTCGCTCATGGGGAGTAGTTTGACGGCCACCGCTGGTGGACCGGGGGGTACGAGCGGGAGGAGGGAACGACATGCTCCAGGCATTCGGCCAGGTGATGATCTTGCTGGCGATCCTCGGAGCCGTCCTGCTCGGGCTGTACGGCCTCACGAAGTTCCTGCCAGGTTCGTGGCGCGAGCGGGGGCAGGTGCTGGTGTTCGCCGGACCGGCCGTCTTCCTCGTGTTCGCCGGGCTGTTCGTGCCGGCGGTCCGCACGATCTGGGTGAGCTTCCGCGACGACAGCGCCGAACAGCTGGGTCGGGCTCGACAACTACCAGGAGATCTTCTCCGGGACGGGCACCCGGCTGATCCTGTCCAACTCCTTCACCTGGGTGGTCGGCGGCACCCTGTTCGTGGTCATCGTCGGGCTCGCCATCGCCCGCTTCGCCGACGGGATGAGAGGCGAGAAGATCGCCAAGTCGCTGATCTTCATCCCCGCGGCGATCTCGCTGGCCGGTGCCGGCATCATCTGGAAGTTCGTCTACGCCGGCCCGCCGTTCGAGGTCGGCCTGGCCAACGAGGTCGCGGGGGCGATCCCGGGGCTGCCGGCCAGCCTCGGCGGCGACGGCGACAAGATCTGGCTCGTCGATCGCAACATCGGCGCCCTCGACCCGCCGGCCACGGCGCCGGGCCTGAACACGTTCCTGCTGGTCGTCATCTTCATCTGGGCCGCGGCCGGTCTGGCCACGGTCTTCTTCTCGGCGGCCATCAAGGGCGTCCCCGACGCGCTGATCGACGCCGCCAGGGTCGACGGGGCGACCAAGCGCCAGGTGTTCTACAAGGTGACCCTGCCGTACATCAGCGCCACCGTGGTGGCGGTCGCCACGATCACGGCGATCGGCGCGCTCAAGGTCTTCGACATCGTGGCCGCGACGACCGGCGGCAACTTCGGCACGAGCACGATCGCCAACGAGTTCTACCGGGTCTACTTCGTGCAGGGTCGCAACGGCTTCGGATCGGCGTTCGCCGTGCTGTTGTTCGTGTTGGTGATCCCGGTCGTGGTCATCAACCGGCGGGCCCAGCGACGGGCCGAGGAGCTGTCATGAGCCCGTCGAACCCAGCGTCGACCGAGAGTGTCGTCACCGAGCCGGTCGAGGCCACCACCGTCGGGTCCGGGGCGCTGCCGGACGACACGACGGTCGACGCGGCGATGGGAGGAGGCGAACCGATCGGGCGGTCGGTGAGCGCCTCGCTCTCGAGCCGCGGCGGGCGCTACATCGTCCTCGCCCTCGTGTTCCTGTGGACGATCCCCACGTTCGGCCTGCTCGTCTCCTCGGTGCGGCCCGAGGCAGGAGGTCAAGACGTCGGGGTGGTGGGAAGCCTTCATCCGGCCCAAGTTCACGCTCAGCAACTACGACGCCGTGCTGTCGTCGTCGCCGGGCAGCGCCAACCTCGGCCAGTTCTTCTTCAACTCGATGAAGATCACCGTGCCCGCGGTGATCCTGTCGGTGGGCATCGGGGCGATGGCCGGGTACGCGTTCTCGTGGATGAAGTTCAAGGGCCGCGAGTGGCTGTTCGTGGCCGTCGTGGCGATGCTCGTGGTGCCGTTGCAGATGGCGTTGATCCCGCTGCTGCGCCTGATCACCGGCGGCGTCCACATCGGCGACGTCACGATCTTCCCGTACCTCCACCTCAACGACACCGTCGCCGCGGTCTGGGTGGCGCACGTCTGCTTCGGCCTGCCGTTCTGCATCTTCATCCTCAAGAACTTCATGTCGTCGTTGCCCAGGGACATCATCGAGGCCGCCCGCGTCGACGGGGCCGGCCACCTCACCGTGTTCGCCCGCCTCGTGCTGCCGCTCTCGGTGCCGGCGCTGGCCTCGCTGGCGATCTTCCAGTTCATGTTCATCTGGAACGACCTGCTGATCGGCCTCGTGTACGGCGGCTCCGAGAACAAGCCGATCATCGCCAAGCTCGTCGAGGTCGGCGGCACGTTCGGTCAGTCGTGGCACCTGCTCACCGCCTCGGCGTTCGTCTCGATGGCCGTCCCTCTCATCGTGTTCTTCGCCCTGCAGCGGTACTTCGTCCGCGGCCTGCTCGCCGGAGCCGTCAAGGGATGACGGCCGGCGTCGAACGCCGCTGATCCAGCGCGGGTCGGGGTGGGCGCACTCGACCGGTAGCGTCGCGGGCCGTGAACCAGATGAAGACCCGCCTGCAGTCGCTCGGGCTGCTCGATCGGGCCCTGCGCGCCGCCACCGACGACGAGCTGGCAGGCATCGTGACCGCGCTCGGCGACGACCACCGTGAGGCCGTCGAGCGGCTGGCCGGCGGCGACCCGACACCGGAGGCCATCCGCCAGGCGGCGGCCAAGGGTCGCATCGACGGCACGATGGAGAGCATCGCCCTCGTGCTGACCGACGCCACGCTGGCCGACTGCATCGAGCAGCTCGGTGACCACGCCGACAACCCGTCCAGCGACCAGCTGCGGGCCGTGCTGCCCGGCGTCGTCGAGCGCCACGGACTCGGCGCGACGCGCTTGATGCTGGCGTCGACGCTCGCGGGCGAGGCCGCGGCGTCGGCGGTGATCCGTGACCTCCTCAAGCACGACGACCTCGTCAAGCTGCCGCCGGCCGAACCGGTCCGGCCGAGCCCGATCGTGCGGGCGCCCGACGTGTCGAGCACCGAGCGCGACGCCATCAAGGCCAAGCGCCAGGAGCTCAAGCGCAAGAAGCAGGCCGACGCCCGCGCCCGCCGCGAGCAGTCCGCCCGCGCCCGCAGCCGCGCCTGATCAACCAGCCGTGAGCGTCGCCAGGTCGCGCGTCGCGTACTGGTGGTGGTTCCACTCCTCGTCCATCACGACGTGCAGGCACGCCACGCACGCTGTGCCCGGTGGGCGGCGGGTAGCCCGCCGCGTCGTTGCCGCGCCGCGGCCGGGCCAGCTCGTCCGGGCCGATCGTCGCCAGGTAGCGGCGGACGCTCGCCATCGCGCTGCTCACGCACCGCGAGGACGTCGTCGAACGACGGCTCGCCAGCCGCCGCCAGACCGAGCGCGTCCCGTCACCGAGGAACGTGGGCACCAGACCGATCGGGTCGTACGGGTCGACCAGGCCGAGCACAGCGCGCCCGAACCAGGCGTCCGTCACGAACACGAGGTGGCGGAGCGTCTCCACCAGCGACCACTCCCCGTCCACGCGCCGCTGCCGCACGTCCTCCGGCAGGCTCCGGGCGAGCTCGATCGTCGGTCGCCAGAACGCTTCGACGACCGCCCAGCCGTTGCGTAGGCCGTCCGGATCCGTGCCGCGCAGCTGCAGCCGCTCCGGGTGCAGCCGGTCGAGCTCGGCCTCGATCAGCGGGGCCGACCTCGACCCCGTTGACGCGCAGACCGGTGATCAGGCCGGACATGTCGGCGTCCACCAGCACGGCGTCGATGATCCGCGCCCCGCGCAGATCCACGTCGCGCATCGTCACCCCGGAGAGATCGACCCGCCGGAACGTCGCCTCGCGGAACTCCTGCGTGTCGGCGACCTCCTGCGGCACCGCGCGATCGTACGTTGGCGTCCGGACCTACGACAGCGGGAGCTCGACGCCGATCACCTGGCGCTCGTGGTGCAGCAGCCAGGCCTTCGTCTCGATGCCGCCGCCGAAGCCGACGAGGCTGCCGTCGCTGCCGACGACGCGGTGGCACGGCAGCACGATCGGGAGCGGGTTGCGACCGTTCGCCGCGCCGACGGCCCGGGCCTTGCCGTCGTGGCCGAGCCGGCGGGCCTGCTCGCCGTAGCTGACCGTCTCGCCGTACGGGATCGTCGTCAGGCCCCGCCACGCGGTCGAGCTGGAACGGCGTGCCGAGCGGCTCGCAGCGGCAGGTCGAACGTCGAGCCGGGTGCCCGGCGAAGTACTCGCCGAGCTGGCGGGCGGCGTCGACGAGCACGGGGTCGGTCGGGTCGTCGGGTCCGGCGTCGGCGTCGACGGGCGGCGCGTTCGGGAAGCGGATCTCGCGCAGCGCGCCGTCCGCGGCGACCAGCGTGAGCGGTCCGATCGGGCTGTCGATCGTGTGGTGGCAGCGCGTCATCGCGGCCTCCTCGCGTCGGTGTCGGCGCCGGCGATCGCCCACAGGTGGTGCAGGGCGTACGAGCGCCACGGTCGCCAGCGCTCGGCCCGATCGGCGCCGAGCGCCGAGCCGGGCCAGGCCGGCGCGGACGCCGAGGTCGGTCGGCAGGAACACGTCGGGGTCGCCGAGCCCGCGCATCAGCACGTAGCCGGCCGTCCACGGGCCGATGCCGGGCACCGTCGAGCAGCGCGGCGGCCACGTCGTCGCGGTCGGCGCCGGCGTCGAGCACGACGCGCCCGTCGGCGACGCGGGCGGCCAGCTCGACGATCGTGCGGCCGCGGCTGCGCGGCATCGGCAGCGTCGCCGGGTCGAGCGGCGGCGAGCGCGGCCGGCGACGGGAACACGTGGGTCACCGGGCCGCCGTCGATCGCCAGCGGCGCGCCGGCCGCGGCGACGATGCGCCCGGCGACGGTGCGCGCGCCGGCGACGGAGATCTGCTGGCCGACGACGGCCCGCACGGCGGTCTCGAACGGGTCGACGCTGCCCGGGCACGCGCAGCCCGGGGACGGCGGCGACGAGCGGCGCGAGCACCGGGTCGTCGGCCGAGCGCGGCGTCGACGGCGACGGGGTCGGCGTCGAGGTCGAGCAGCCGGCGGATGCGCCGCACGGCGGGGCCGAGGTCGCGCCAGTCGGCGAGCCGCAGGCGCACCGTGACGCCGGCCGGCGGTCGCGGCCGCGCCGGCGGCGGCGCAGCGACGGCGACGCCGTGGCCGTGCGGGCAGGTCGAGCGCGCGGTGGAACGCCGCGCCGTCCCAGGCCTCGACGCCGGGCACGGCGCGGGCGGCGAGGAACGCCACGAGGTCGCTCGGCGTCGAACGGCTCGCGCGACGGCGAGGTCGAGCTCGACGGCGCCGGCCGGCGCCGGCCGGGCCGCGGCCGGCCGGCGGCGCGCAGCGCCGACGGCGTCGCCGCGAACACGTCGCGGACGGTGTCGTTGAACTGGCGCACGCTGCCGAAGCCGGCGGCGAAGGCGATCGGACGTGAAGTCCAGGTCGGTCGTCTCGATGAGGATGCGCGGCGGTGTGGGCGCGCTGGGCCCGGGCGATGGCGAGCGGGCCGGCGCCGAGCTCGTCGGTGACGAGCCGCGTCAGGTGGCGCTCGCTGTAGGCGAGCCGGCGGGCGAGGCCGCGCGACGCCCTCGCGGTCGACGACGCCGTCGACGACGAGGCGCATCGCCCGGGCGACGACGTCGCCGCGGACGTTCCACTCCGGCGAGCCGGGCGTGGCGTCGGGCCGGCACCGCTTGCAGGCCCGGTAGCCGCGCTGCTGGGCGGCGGCCGCCGTCGGGAAGAACTCGACGTTGCCGGCGCTTCGGCGTGACGGCCGGGCAGCTCGGCCGGCAGTAGATGCCGGTCGTCGCGCACGGCGGTGACGAACCAGCCGTCGAAGCGGCGGTCGCGGCTCTGCACGGCCCGGTAGCAGCGGTCGTGGTCGAGCGACGCACGCCCCCATCATGGCCCGTGCCGGTGCCGGCCGACGAGCGGGAATCGGACAGCGCGACGCGCCAGCGGCGGCCGCCGGGTCAGTCGGCAGGCGACGGGGACGAGACGCCGGCGCGGACGACCGGGCGCGGCGGCGGCGCGCCGCTCGGCGGGCGCGACGCGGGCTGCGCAGCAGCCACAGGCCGAACGCGCACAGCAGCGACGGCGGCGCCGAACGACGCCCGCTTGCCGAGCAGCTGGGCGACGAGCGCCGAGCACGAGGCCGCCGACTGACGGTGCCGATCTCGAAGAACATCGTGAACGAGCTGATCGGCGACCGGGCGCTCGCGATCGTCGACGCGGTTGACGGTGAGCGCCATCAGCGACGGGTACATGAACGCCATCCCGACGCCGATGACGACGGCCGCGGCCCACAGCGCCCACGCCTCGGGGAACGCGGCGAGCGCCCGCGAGCGCGGCGGCGAGCGTGACGAACGCGATCGTCACGGCGCGCCGGGCGCCGAGGCGCTCGGGCAGGCGGGCGCCGACGATGCGCAGCACGAGGCAGACGACGCTGTAGGCGGCGAACAGGCCGCCGGAGCCGGCGAGGCCGATCGAGCGGGCGTGGTCGGGGAGGAACGCCGAGAACGCCGAGAACGCGGCGATGCCGGACGCCAGCACGAGGCCCGGGCCCGAGCGCGGCCGGGTGGATGAACGCGGCGCAGCCCGCGCGCGTCGGGCACGCGGCTCGAGGTCGGCGTCGTCGGCCGGCCGGGCGGCACGGAGTGGGGCACGGCGAGCGACAGCACGGCGGCGAGCACGGTGAACGCCGGCGGCGACGAGGAACGCCAGGTGGAAGCGATCGTCCGCCGAGCACCGCCTCGCCGATGACCGGACCGATGCCGAGGCCGCCGAACACGGCGACGGAGAAGTAGCTGGCCGCCTCGGCCCGCCGGTCGCGGCGGGGCGAGGTCGGCGACGAGCGTCGCCGCGCCGACGAACAGCGGCGGCCTCGCCGATGCCGGCGAGGCCGCGGAGCGCGAGCAGCGGCGGCAGCGAGTCGACGGTGGCGCACAGGAACCCGGCGACGCCGGCCGAGCAGCGAGCCGCCGATCATCACGCGCCGGCGGCCGTAGCGCGTCGACGAGCCGGCCGATCAGCGGCCGGGCGAAGATCGCGGCGAACGCGAACGTCGACGACGCTGAGGCCGACGCCGAGCTCGCCGGCGCCGAGCTCGTCCTCGATGAACCGTCGGCAGCAGCGGCACGAGCATGCCGACGTAGACGAAGAACGCGCCCGGTCGCCGCCGTGACGGCCACGAACGGCTTCGAGACGAGGCGCGAGCCGGACACCCGACATGTTGCTGGGCGCAACCACCGTTCGTGCGTCCGGTCCGCCCGTGCGACGCAAATCACAGCCGGCCGACGCGCCGGCCGTCTGGACGCGCTCAGTCCGAGTTCGAGGCGAGCGCGCCCGATCGCCGTTCGAGACGGTCGCGCCCAGTACGCGGGTCGCGACGGCTCGCAGCGGGCACGCGCTCGACGTCGACCTCGACGGACAGGATCTGCTCGGCGGCCGGACCGATGACGACGCCGCGGACCGGGGCCACGTCGCCGTAGTCGCGGCCCCAGGCCACCGTGACGTGGCGGTGCGTCGGGAAGCGGTCGTTCGTCGGGTCGAAGTCGATCCACCCCTGCTGCGGCACCCACAGCGAGCACCAGGCGTGCGACGCGTCGGCGCCGCGCAGCCGCGCCGCCCGGCGCGGCGGATCGGTCTCGATGTACCCGCTGACGTAGCGCGCGGCGAGCCCGAGCGAGCGCAGGCACCCGGTCGACGAGGTGGGCGAAGTCCTGGCACACGCCGCGCCGGGCGTCGAGCACGACCGACAGCGGCGTCGACACGTCCGTGAACGACGGGTCGTACTCGAACGTCTCGTGGATCAGGTGGCACAGGTCCCGGGCCCCGTCGACGACCGGCCGGTGCGGCGTGAACGCCTCCTCGGCGAGCGCCCGCAGGGCCTCGCCGTGGCGGTCGAGGCGGCACGTACGGCGAGCTGCCGGCGAACGGTCGCACGGCCAGCGCGTCGCCGCCGCGCAGCTCGGCCGACGCGCATCGCCACGACCTCCCACGGCTCGCCGCGCCGACGGCAGCCGGCCCGGCTCGACGACGACCTCGCTGCGCGCCGAGCAGCGTCAGCGCGTCGTGGGCGCGGTGGATGCCGATCTGCAGCACCCGGTTGCCGAACACGTCGATGTGCTCGGCCCGCTCGTCCGGCGCCGGGTCGACCTCGACCTCGGCCCGCTCGACGACCTGCAGCGCGCGTCGGGCGCGGCAGCAGGTAGGCCAGCGTGTAGCCGTCGGCCATCGGCTGCGCGTACTGGTACGTCGTGCGGTGGGCACACGCGGTAGTGCAGCGGCCCGCGTCACCGCACGCCTGCCCGCGCACGAGCATCGGGTTGACGGGCGTGGCGAACCACGTGTCGACGACGCAGCCGGCCGAACGCCGTCGACGCTCTCGTAGGCCTTGCCGATGCGCGTCGAGCGGGTCGTCGCCGTCGAGCATCGCCGCCATCGTCGCCACGGCGCGCTGGCCGTGGCTCCACTCGACGGCGTCGACGTGATCGGCGAGGCGGTGCATCGACGCGGCGTACGACCGCGGGTTGTCGACGTCGTGGAGCAGCAGCTCGACCGTCGCCGCCAGCTCGACGTCGCTGCGGTGGCGCCGGCGGTAGGCGACGAGGCTCTCGTTGGCCGCCAGCAGCGACCTCGAGCGCCGACCGGTCGACGACGTCGGGCGGCTCGCGCTCGGCGTCGACGCGCGGCAGGCACGAGTCGACGAGCTCCAGCACGACGAGCGCCCGCTCGACGCGCCGGCCGATGTCGCCGAAGCGCCACGCCGGGCCGCGCACGGTGCTCTCGTTCCACAGCCCGACGAACGTCGGCGAGGTCGGCGATCGTCGCGTCGAGCACGTCGATCGGCGCCCGGCCCGTCGCTCAGCTCGTCGCGCGACTCGGCGAGGTTGCCGAGCACCCGGCCGGTCGTCACCGACAGGTACTCGCCGACCGTCGCGGCGTCGGCGAGCGAGCGCGTTGAGCCGGTCGGCGACGGCGCGCGTCGCCGCGGCCAGCTCGCCGTCGAGGGCGACGATCGGCCGGCCGGCGCGGCGGCTCGGCGTCGAGCGCCGCGCCGCGCACGACGCGCAGCACGGCGGCCATGCGGCGCGGCCCAGCGCCCGCCGTCGAACGAGGCCAGCGACGGGTCCTGCTGGCGGCGGGAGGCGATCGACCCGCGCCGTCTTGGCGATCGCCTCGGCCCGCTCGGCCGCCCGGCCGACCCAGAACAGCGCGTCGGCGGCGCGGGTCGGCACGGACGAGCCGAGGTCGACCTGCGGCAGCGGCGGGCGCCACGATCACCGGCGCGGCGCGGGCCGCGCCGAGCACCCACACGTCCTTGGCCAGCCGGGCCGTCGGCCGCCGGGGGTCGTCGCCGGGGGCGAGCACCCGCCCGTTGCCGCCGGCCATCACCGTCACGCCGTCGGGTCCGGCGACGGCGTGCAGGCGGACGACGACGTTGGCGGCTGACGACCTGGCCGGCGCCGGAACGCCGGCACGGCGGCGAGCTCGTCGCTCGCGTCGCGAGCGTCGCCGAGCGTCAGCGACGTCCCGGTGAGGCCCTCGACGGCCGCCGGCCAGAACGGCGCGAGCGCCGGATCCTCGAGCACGCCGGACGCCGTGGGCGTTGGCGAGCACGACGCCGCCCTCGGCCGACGGCCAGCACGAGCCCGGGCACGCCGGCGCTGCCGGTGGCGCTGGCCTCGATCGGGTCGAGCACGGCGTCGGACAGGCGGCGGTAGACGACGTCGATCGGGTCGAGGCCGCCGAGCGTGCGCAGCCACAGCCGGCCCTGCCGCACGACGAGGTCGGGCCGCTCGACGAGGTGGAACCCGAGCAGCCGGGCCAGCGCCGAGTGCTCGACGTACGCCGGCATCGTCGACGCCGCCGGTGAACAGCACGATGCGCGGGCTGCGCGCCGCCGTGAGCGTCGCCAGGGCGTGGCGCAGCTCGGCCGGGAACCCGCTGATCGACGCCAGGTCGCCGGTGCCCTCCGGGCCGAGCAGCTCGGCCGCGACGCCGCGCCATGACCGACCGGTCGAGCAGCGCGTAGCCGACGCCGGTCGGCGTGTCGGTGAGGTCCTGGACGACGCGCCACGACCCGTCGGCGCAGCGGCGACGACGTCGACGGCGTACGTCGTCAGCCACCGCGGCGGCGGCGGCGCGCCGACCGCGGCGAGCCGGTAGCGCTCGCTCGACGCCAGCGCCTCGGCCGGCACCCAGCCCTCGCGCACGGCCGGCGCGGGCCCGTAGAGGTCGGCGAGCAGCACCTCCATCGCCTGCATGCCGCTGCCGTCACGGCGGCGGCCAGCGCGTCGAACACCGGCGCCGTCGAGCACGAGCGGGACCGGGTCGAGCCGCCACGGCCGGTTCGGCGACGGTCGCGACGGGTCGTCCGGCGCGCGCAGGTCGTGGACGAGGTGACCGGCGAGCGAGGCCGCGATCACGCGGTCGGCCTCGGTCTGGCGGCGGCCGAGTGCCGTGCGATCGTGCAGGAACCGCGTCGAGCAGCTCCTCGGCCGAGCATCACCCGACCCGCAGGTAGCGCTCGGTGATCCGCCGGTCGAGCTGGGCGATGGCCACCTGCAGGGCGTCCATCGCGTCGTCGAGCGCGGCGCCGTCGGTGCTCGCCGCGGTCGAGTCGCGCAGCACGGCCTCGACGTGGTCGACGGCGTCGAGCGGCCGCCCGGGATCGGGCAGCTCGGCGAGCGCCCGGCGGATCTCCCGCAGCAGGGCCCGCACGGCCCGCGGGAAGCGGTCGTGGTCGAGCAGGAAGCGCACGACCGACGGGCCCTCGATCGGGCCGCGCACGGCCCGCTGGTACATCTGCAGGCCCTGGACCGAGCGCAGCACGCCCATCCACTGGACCTCGTCGTGGCCCTCCGGTGCGACGCCGTCGCCGTTGCGCCGACGCGGCAGCGACAGCACGGCGGCGGCGCGCACGCCGAGCACGCGGGTCGTCATGTCGGCCCGCTCGAGCGCCCGCCCGAGGCGCCACATGACGTACGCCTCGTCGTGGGTCATCGCCGTCGCCAGCACGCCGTCGAGGCGGCGGCTGTCGGCGATGACGCGGTTCAGGAAGCGCTCGCGGATCCGCCGGTCGCGACCGCGGTCGGCCTCCGTCGCCACGTACAGGTAGAGGTCGTTGAGCGTGCAGCCAGCCGTCGCGGGGCATCGTGTCGCGCGTCGTGCGCAGGTTCTCCCGGGCCGACACGACGCAGCTGACGACGCTGCTCGGGTTCGTCCGGTCGCTGACGAGGAACGAGGCGACGGCCATCTCCGCGGTCGTCGGGCCGCGTCCGGACGACTGGGACTGCGACTGCGACTGCGACTGCGACTGGACCGCTGGTCCCGTTGCGCGAGCGCTCGAACTGGGCGTCGCTGCCGACGACGGTGACGAGCGGCTCCCACTTCGTCGTCACGTGCGTCGGCAGGTCGGCCATCAGCTCGCCGTGGGCCCGCACGAGCCGCGCCGTGTCCTCGGCCCGCTCGATGTACCGCGCCGCCCAGTAGATCCGATCGGCCACCCGCGACAGCAACATCTACACGCTCCCGCGGCCGTGGGTGCGGGCCGGGCCCGCCAGGGCCAGCGAGACACGCCGACCGAGCGGAGTCTTCGGAGCGAGCGAGGCCACTCAGTACTTCCCCCAGCCGGCGCCGAGGTCGACGATCCACGTGTCCTTGCTGCCGCCGCCCTGCGAGGAGTTGACGACGAGCGAGTCCTTGACGCAGGGCCACCCGGGTCAGCCCGCCGGCCGTCACGTACGACGTCTCCCCGCTGAGGATGAACGGACGGAGGTCGACGTGGCGCGGCTCGACGGCGTCGCCGCACAGCGTCGGCGCCGTCGACAGCTGGAGGATCGGCTGGGCGACCCAGTTGCGGGGGTCGGCCTCGATCGCCGCGACCTGCTGCTCGAGCTGGGCATCGGTCGCCCGGTTGCCGATGAGGATGCCGTAGCCGCCGCTCTCGTTGGCCGGCTTGAGCACGAGGTCGCGCAGGTTGTCGAGGACGAAGCGCCGCTCGTCGTCGTACAGGCAGCGGTACGTCGGCACGTTGGGGATCAGCGGCTCCTCGCCGAGGTAGTAGCGGATGAAGTCGGGCACCCAGGCGTAGACGACCTTGTCGTCGGCGACGCCGGCGCCCGGGCGCGTTGGCGATGGCGACCGTGCCGGCCTTCCACGCCCGCATCAGCCCGGGCACGCCGAGCATCGAGTCGGGGCGGAACGCCTCGGGGTCGAGGAACAGGTCGTCGATCCGCCGGTACACGACGTCGACCGGCTCGAGCCCGTCGATCGTGCGCATGTACACCCGGTCGTCGTCCATCACGACGAGGTCGCCGCCCTCGACGAGCGTGGCGCCCATCCGCTGGGCGAGGAACGAGTGCTCGAAGTAGGCCGAGTTGAAGATGCCCGGCGTGAGCACGGCGATCGACGGATCGGCGACGCCGTCGGGGGCCAGCGACACGAGCAGCTTGTTCAGCTCGTCGGTGTAGGCGTCGACGGGGGCGATCGTCAGGCGGGCGAACAGCTCGGGGAACGCCCGCTTGGCGACGGCCCGGTTCTCGAGCACGTAGCTGACGCCGGACGGCACGCGCAGGTTGTCCTCGCAATACGTGCTCGACGGTTGGTCTTGCTAGGAAGCGAGTCAGTCGCTGCAGGGCGTAGCGCATCGGCCTTCGGTCGTCGGTCTCAGCCTTCGGCCACGCTCAGCGTCTGCGTCCAGAACTGGCCCGCAGAAGCACTGCCGTCGATCACCGCTTGTCCGTCGGGCAGCGTGAACCCGCCGATGCCCTGCACGTCCGGGATCGCTGAGCACGGCCCACGCCAACCAGGCGATCGGGATGTAATGGCAACCTGCGGCGAACGCTCGGTTGACGTCCTCGGCGGCGGCGTTCGCCTCCTCATCGGTGGTTGATCGGCGGCGCGCGCGTCGAGACCGGCGTCGATGTCCGGATCACGCAGGCGCCCGAAGTTGAGCGACAGACTGCCATCCGGGAAGGCGTTCTCGGAGTGCCACCAGAGGTATTGCTGGTCGACGAACACGCCGGTGTGCTGACGCCAGAGGAACAGTTCGAACTCCGGCGTACCGAAGACGGCGAGGTTGATGAAGTCGTTCTGCGGAACCGTCCGCGAGTCGACGTCGATACCGATCTCCGACCACCAGCCCATCAGCAACTCGGCGGCCTGGACGACGACGTTGGAGGGGACGTGTCCAAGCGTGAAGGCGACCTCCGTCCCGGTCTCCTCCTCGTACTCGCTGATCAGTGCCCCGGCGGCATCGAGGTCCTGCTCGAGGCTGAGCCCGTTGTCCTCGAGGTAGCCCTGCTGGCCCGGCGAGAACAACCCGTTGGCGGGCGGGTTGAACCCGTTGCTGGTGACGTCGACGAACTCCTGACGGTCGATCGCCAGCGACATCGCGAACGCACCCTTTGGTCCTGCAACGGCCCCGCCTTGTCCAGATCGGGGAGCAAGTAGTAGGTCTCGATGTAGTCGTCCTGAAGGGCGATGGCGAACTCGTCGCCGAGGCCTTGAACCGTGGAGATCGCCCTGCCGTTGGACGTCGTGACGATGTCGACGTCGCCCGACTGAAGGGCCTCGACGGAGATCTCCGAGTCCTCGATCACCCGGAACGAGATCGAGTCGAGATAGGGCAGTTGGTTGCCCTCAGCGTCGGTCATCCAGTAGTCGGGATTGCGGCTGACCTCCAACGAGCCACGGGGCTCGTAGCTGTCGACGACGAATGGTCCGGACCCGACCGGCTGGGTCGCCAGCTCGGGGTTCTCGGCAACTTCGGCGAGCCAGAACGGCGAGGCGATCAAGCCCCACTGTCCGGTCAGCGTGTGGGGGAAATTGCGCCACGGCAGCGGTTGGTCGGGGTCGCCGTCATCGCCCGTGTAAATGACGAGCGTGAGGTCGTCGAGTTGCTCGATCTTGAGGATCATGCGGTCAGGATTGTTCGGATCGGGAACCTTGGCGACGTCCTTGACGAGAGCGCTGACGAGCACTCCGGTGCCGGCGGCCTGCAGGTTGTAGATGACGGCGGCGGCGTTCACCGGTGAGCCATCCGTGAAGGAGATTCCCTCGCGGAGCTTGATCGTCCACTCGGTGTAGTCGTCGTTCGGCTCGATCGACTCGGCGAGCATCCCGTGGACCTGCCCGTCGTCTCCGAACACGGCCAACTGGTCGAAGAAGGTCCTGGCGCGGGTGTAGCAGTACGAGTCGCAGCGCATCGCCGCCGGCGTCCAGGGATTGGACACCTCGGCGTCGCCGGAGATCGTCAGGTGCCCCCCGGGTGCGGGGCTCGCCATCGGCGCGACGGTTTGATGTGCCGGCGGTCCGACCGCATCGGCCGTCGTCACCCAAGAGGCGGTCGCAACGATCGTCGTGGCCACGATCAGTCGTCCATGTCTGTTCCCCATCAACGGGGGAGATTACGGTGTCGCCGATGCCGCGTCGGACCAAGCCGGTCGGCACGATCGGTGAGCTGCTCGATCTCGTGCGTGTCGAGCGCAAGCTCGATCTCGACGACCACGACCCGGGCGAGACGTTCGGTTGGGACAAGGCGCTGGCGAAGGCCGCGCTCGCTGTCGAGGTCTCCCGGCTGGCCGAGCTGCAGAAGTTGTTGTTCGCCGAAGGTTCGCAGTCGCTCCTCGTCGTCCTCCAGGCGATGGATGCCGGCGGCAAGGACGGTGTGCTCCGCGAGGTGTTCACCGGGCTCAACCCGGCGGGGATCCGGGTGACGTCCTTCGGCGTGCCCACCGAAGAAGAGCTCGCTCATGACTTCCTGTGGCGCGTGCACCGTCACGTGCCGGCCGACGGGCAGATCGCCGTGTTCAACCGCAGTCACTACGAGGACGTGTTGGTCGTGCGAGTCAAGAACTTGGCACCCACAGCTGTCTGGCGCGGGCGCTACAACCACATTCGCCAGTTCGAGCGCCTGCTCGTCGATGAGGGCACGGCAATCGTCAAGCTGTTCCTCCACATCTCCGCCGAGGAGCAACGGGAGCGCCTGCAGGACCGCATCGACAGCCCGGACGAGCGGTGGAAGTTCCGCCTCGGCGACCTCGACGACCGCAAGCTGTGGCCGAAGTACATGAAGGCGTACCGCGATGCACTGGTGCGCACCTCGACGACGGATGCACCATGGTTCGTGATCCCCGGCGACCGCAAGTGGGTCCGCAATCTCACCGTCGCCCGCATCCTCCGTCACACGCTCGAGCGGCTCGACCCACAGTTCCCCGAACCAGAGCAGGGCATCGAGGGTCTTGTCGTGACTTGACTCGCGGCGACGAGGTGGGTGGTTTGTACAGTTCGTCAAGTGTCCGTGGTGATCCCGACCACGACGGCGGAGGCCGTCGCCGTGCTGTCCGGGAATCCAGCTGCGCTCGTCGTCGCCGGGGGAACCGACCTGATGGTCGACGTCAACGAGGGACACCGACCGATCGGCCGTGACGATGTCGTCGTGGGTATCAACCGTATTCCCGAGCTGCGTTCGTGGACCCTCGACCGGGTGGCTGGCAGCCTTCGTCTCGGCGCCGCCGTGACCTATGCCGAGCTCGCTGCGCCTCCGCTCGCCGGCATCGTCCCGGCGCTTGCCCAGGCGGCGCGCACGGTCGGCTCGCCGCAGATCCGCAACGCGGCGACGATCGGGGGCAACGTCGTCACCTGCTCGCCGGCGGGAGACGGCCTCCCCGTGCTCTCCGCCGCAGACGCCGTCGTCGAGTTGGCCAGCGTGGATGGGGTCCGGCAACTCTCCATCGACGAGTTCATGGTCGGTGTCAAGCGCACCGCCCGACGTCCCGACGAGCTGCTCACCGCCGTCACCGTCCCGTTGCTCGACGGCTGGCAGGGCTACACCAAGGTCGGCGTTCGCAATGCGATGGTGATCGCAATCTCCGGCGCGTGCCTGGCGGTCGACGAGCCGTCCCGGTCGGTTCGCATCGCCCTCGGATCGGTCGCCCCGACGATCGTACGGGCGTCCGCCGCCGAGGCATTCGTCGTCGAGGCGATCGACTGGGAGGGCGCGTTCGATCGGGGTCGATGCGGTGGCCGTGTTCGGCCGCTTGGCGGCGGAGGCGAGCAGCCCGATCGACGACCACCGGTCGACGGCGGCATACCGCCGACACTCGATCGACGTCCTCGCCCGACGTTTGCTGCGCCGGGCATTCACGGTCAGTGGTTCGGAAGTGATCCCCGCGTGAGTGAGCAGTACAGACTGCGGGTCAACGGGGTCGACCACGACGTGGCGGACGCCTGGCTCGGCGAGAGCCTGCTCTACGTCCTGCGCGAGCGACTCGGCCTGTACGGCGCCAAGGGGGCGTGCGAACAGGGGGAGTGCGGCTCGTGCAGCGTGCTCGTCGACGGGCAGCTGGTCTGCGCCTGCCTTGTGCTGGCAGGTGTCGCCGTCGACGTGCCGATCGTGACGATCGAGGGCATCGGCGACGCGGCGGGGCCGACTGATGTCCAGCGGGCGTTCGTCGACGCCGGAGCGGTGCAGTGCGGGTTCTGCACCCCCGGATTGGTGATGGCTGCTCACGACCTGCTCGCTCGCATCGCCGAGCCGACGCCGATCGAGATCGCCGAGGAGCTGTCCGGAAACATCTGCCGATGCACCGGCTACGGCCGCATCGTCGCCGCCGTCCAGCAAGTCGCCGTGGAGCGGAAGTCGGCGCAATGACCGTCACCGAAGCGCCTGTTCGGACTGTCGGCCGGATCGGCGACTCGCCACCGCGACCAGACGGCCTGGCCAAGGTGGCGGGAACGTTCGCCTTCTCGTCGGACCTCCCGATCGACGGCGCGGCATGGGGCGCCACACTCCGCTCGCCACACCCGTATGCCCGCATCTTGTCGATCGACACGGCGCCGGCGCTGGCGATCGCGGGCGTGCATGCCGTGCTCACCGCCGAGGACGTGCCGGGGACGGCGACGTACGGATTGATGACGGCTGATCAGCCGGTGTTCGCGACGGACGTCGTGCGCTATGTCGGCGAGCCGGTCGCCGTCGTCGCCGCCGATCACCAGGAGACGTGCAGGCGGGCGATCGCGGCGATTGTCGTGGAGTACGAGTTGTTGCAGCCCATGCTCGACCCGGAGGCGGCGATCGCCGGCACGTCGCCACCGATCCACCCTGACGGCAACGTGCTGCGGCACCAGCGCATCGTCCACGGTGATCCAGACGTCACCGGCGCTGTCGCCGTCGAGGGCACCTATCACATCGGCATGCAGGACCAGGCATTCCTCGGGTTGGAAGCGGCGCTGGCGATCCCCGACGACGACGGTCATGGCGTCGAACTGCACGTGGCGACGCAGTGGATGCACGAGGACCGCCGCCAGATCGCTGCCTGTCTCGCCCTCGAGGAGGAACACGTGCGTCTCGTCCTCAGCGGTGTCGGTGGGGCGTTCGGCGCCCGCGAGGACATCAGCCTGCAGGTGCACACCTGCCTGTTGGCGCTGCGTCTCGGTCGGCCGGTGCGCATGCACTACAACCGGGCAGAGAGCTTCCTCGGCCACGTCCACCGCCATCCGGCGACGATCTGGATGCGCCACCATGGCTCGGCGGACGGCGAGATCGTCAAGATCGAGGCTCGCTTCGTGCTCGACGGCGGGGCCTATGCGTCGACCTCGTCAGCCGTACTCCTCAACGCGATCACCCACACCCAGGGTCCGTACCGGTGCAGCAGCGCCGTCGTCGAGGGCTACGCCGCCCGCACCAACCATCTGCCGTGCGGCGCGATGCGCGGCTTCGGGGTCGTGCAGGCGTGCTTCGCCCACGAGAGCCAGATGGATCGGTTGGCCGCGGCGTGCGGGCTCGATCCCGTGGAGATCCGCCTGCGCAATGCCATGTCCACGGGCGACACGTTGATCACCGGGCAGGTCGTCGAGAGTGTCGCCCCGGTGTCGCGGTGCATCCGCGAGACAGCGGCGCTGCCCATGCCGGCGGCGGAGCCGGCCGAGGCCGACACCCTCGATCCGATGTGGCTCCCAGGCGGTGCCGGGCTGACCGCCGATGTCGGCGACGTGTGGCGGGGGGTCGGTTGGGGCGTGTCGATGAAGAACCTGATGTACTCCGAGGGATTCGACGATTACTCGACGGCCCGCTGCCGGTTGCAGGTCGTGGACGGCCGGCCGCGGGCGTCCCTGAAGTTCGCCACCGTCGAGGTCGGTCAGGGGTTCGTCACGATCGCCGGGCAGATCGCCCGCACGATTCTCGGTGTCGATGACGTCGTGATCGATCGCGTCGACACGCAGATCGGCTCGTCGGGTTCGACGTCGGCGTCACGCCAGACGTGGATGAGCGGGGGAGCGGTCGATGCTGCGTGCCGGGCCGTTCGCGAGGAGCTGTTCGAACGAGTGGGGTCGACCAACGGCATCGACCCGCTGCGCCTCGCTATCGACGGCATCGACGTCGTCGACACGATGGGATCGCTGCGGGTCAGTGTGACTGAGGCGATCGGCGATGCTGCGTTCGACCGGACGGTCGAGTACCACCACCGGCCGACCGAGGAGCTCGACGAGAACGGCCAGGGCAACTGCCACACGGCCTTCGCCTTCGCCGCCCATCGCGCCGTCGTCGACGTCGATGTCGAGCTCGGTCTCGTGCGCGTCGTCCAGGTGGCGACGGCTCAGGACGTCGGTCGTGCCCTCAACCCGCTGTCCGTGCTCGGTCAGATCGAGGGCGGGATCTCCCAGGGGCTCGGCCTGGCGGTGATGGAGGAGATCGTCCAGGTCGACGGCATGATCCGCAACGCCAGCTTCACCGACTACCTGTTGCCGACGATGCTCGACATGCCGCCCGTGGTGGCGACGCTGGTGGAGGAGCCCGACCCACAGGCGCCACTCGGTGCCAAGGGCGTCGGCGAGCCGCCGTGCATCTCGGTGACTCCAGCGATCGTCGCCGCCATCCGCGACGCCCTGCGCCAGGCCGACGGTGACTCCACCCGCGCCGACCGCATCACCCGCGTCCCCGTCCGCCCCCAAGACATCGCCCTCCAGAGGATTGGTGAGCTACCGCAACGGATTTCTGCTGCGACGCCTCACCAATGTCGCTGTGAGGCGAGCTGTGAGACCACCGGTGAGAGTGCTTGCTTACGGTCGGCATTGTGGACTCTGCAGCCCGGAAGGAGCTGATCGCCACGGCGATCAAGCAACACGGTGTGATCACCCGCCAGCAGGCGAGCGACCTGCATTTCGACTACCGACGGGTGGTCACGGCCGTTCGAGCCGGCTGGCTCGCCGAGCCGGTGCCCGGTGTGCTGGTTCTCGACGATGCACCGACGACGTGGCGGCAGCGATTGATGGTGGTCATCCTCGCCGCCGGCGGCCACGGGGTGGCGTCGCATCGCTCGGCAGCCCGGCTCCACGCCCTCGACGGCTTCGACACAGCGCGCAATGCGACGATCGAGGCGAGCGTGCAGCGAGCGTTCCGCCTCGATCCTGCCGTCGCTGCGGTCACGCACCACGTGCGGCCCCTCGAACCGTGCGATGTCACGGTCATCGACGGCATTCCGTGCACAACGCTCAGGCGCACGCTGTGTGACCTCGGCTCGGTGGCGCCGCGGAAACTGGTCCGGCGGGCGCTGACAGCCGCTCGGCGCCGGGGCGTCGATCTCGCCGCGCTGTACGACGATGCCATCCGCCTGCACAGACCACACCAGTCGGGCACCGGGGTGCTCATCCGCTTGCTGCGCTCCATCGCCTGGGAGGGAAACCTTCCGGCGACGTGGTTCGAGGAGCTCCTCGCCCTCTGCCTGAACGACCCGTCGCTCCCCCCGATGGTGATGCAACACCCGATCAAGGACTCGTCCGGACGGATCGTCGCACGAGCCGACATCGGCTTCCCATCGGTTCGCCTCGGCCTCGAGGCCCACAGCCGCCAGTTCCACTTCGGACCCGACGCCGAATCGCTCGACGAAGATCGCGACATCGCCGCTGCTCGATGCGGCTGGGAGCTGCTCTATCTCGGCTGGTACGCGACGAAGAAGCCGGCTCAAGTGCTGGAGATCGTCAAGGACGTCATCGCCCAACGCAGTCTCGTCATTGGTGAGTCGTAGCAGCGGAAACCTGTTGCCAGAACTCACCAATGCTGGTCGCCGGGTAGCGTCGGTGGCATGGCGAGCGACGAGGGTGCCGTGGCGAAGGAGATCATGAGCTGGGACGACTTCGGGCGGGCCAGTCGTGACATCGCCACGGCGGTCGTCGAGGACGGCTACGAGCCCGACATGATCCTGGCGATCGCCCGCGGTGGCCTGCTTATCGGCGGCGCCCTCGGCTACGCGCTGGCCGTCAAGAACGTGTACACGATGAACGTCGAGTACTACACCGGGGTCGACGAGCGCCTCGACGTCCCCCGCATCCTGCCGCCGGCCCCCGACTTCGTCGACGTGTCGCACGCCCGCATCCTCATCGCCGACGATGTCGCCGACACCGGACACACGCTGCGCAGCGTGCAGCAGTTCTGTGAAGGCAAGGTCGCCGAGGTGCGCACCGCCGTGCTCTACGAGAAGTCCCACTCCGTCGTGCAGTGCGACTACGTGTGGAAGCGCACCGACCTGTGGATCAACTTCCCGTGGAGTGACAAGGATCCCGTCGCCAAGCGCGTCGGAACCGTGCGCGACTTCGTGCAGTAGTCCCGGCCCAGGTCAGGGCGACGCGACGAGGTTGGCGATCCGCTCGCGCACCACCTTCGGGGGCACGACACCGAGCAACCGCCCGTCTCGCCACACCGTGATCACCGGACGCAGCGGGTGGACACGGGGCAGCACGCCGGCGAGATCGTCGTCGACGTCGGCGCGAGGCAGGCGGTCAAGGGGCGCCATCAGCGACGTCAGCATCGTCCACGCCCGGTGCTCCGACGGCACGGCCCAGAGTTGATCCTCGAGGACGAGGCCGTCGAGCGTGCCTCCCTCACCGCGCACCGCCACCGCCCCGGCTCCACCGAGCCGGCTGCGCTGCCAGATCATCGAGTCGACGTCCATGTCCGGGCCGACCTCGGCGACGCCGAACCACGTGAACTCGTTGACCTTCGCCGAACCGATGCGCTCGCCGATCGTCGCTGTGAGCACGTCGACACGTGCACTCATCGCCACGAACAGCCCGCTGACGATCATCCACACGCCGGATCGCCCGCTCACGGCGAACGACACGCCGAGGGCGACGAGCCCCCATCCGAGGATGCTCCCGACGTACGCCGCCTCGCGCATCGCCCGGTAGCGGCTGCCGTGCTGCGACCAGCGCACGGCGCGCACGATGCGGCCACCGTCGAGGGGCGCTCCGGGCAGGACGTTGAAGGCGGCGAGGGCGAGGTTGACGGCGGCGAACCAGGCGATCGACGCGACCAGGAAGCGTGGCGTGCCAAGGGCATCGAGCCCGATTGCGGCGGCCACGGCGAGCCCGCCGGCGACGGCATTGCTGAGCGGTCCGGCCGCGGCGATGAACCCTTCCGCCCGAGGCGTTGACGGATCGCGATCGAGTCGGGCCATCCCGCCGAGTCCCCACAGCTCGATCGTCTCGGTGCGGATGCCGAAGCGCCGGGCGACGAGGGCGTGGGCGATCTCGTGGAGGAGGATCGCCAGGAAGAAGCTGAGCACCCCGATCGTTCCGACCACGGCCCCGAGATCGACGACGAGGGCGAAGCCGAGCAACGCGGCGATCACCAACGCGGTCCAGTGGACCCTCACGGCCGCGCCGGCAGCCCGACCGACTGGAAGCGAGAATCTGAGCATGGCGATCTCACGTCAAGTGTACGGGGGTGGCCAGACTTGGCGCTGATGACTGACTGGCAGGACTGGCAGGACACACGGATCGACGGCGAGCGGCTGTGGAACCGCATCGTCGCCCTCGGCGAGATCGGCGCGATCGCCGGCCCGAACGGCGAGCTCGGCTGTGCCCGCCTCGCCCTCACCGACGCCGACAGGCAGGGGCGCGACCTGGTGACCGGGTGGATGCGTGATCTCGGGCTCACCGTCACCATCGACTCGATCGGCAACGTCGTCGCCACCAGACCGGGCACGGACCCCGGCGCCGCAGCAGTGATGACCGGGTCGCACATCGACACGGTCGCCACCGGCGGCCGGTTCGACGGCAACCTCGGTGTGCTCGCCGGGCTCGAGGTCATCGAGACCTTGGAGACGTTGGGCATCGCGACTCGCCGGCCGGTGAGCGTCGCCTTCTTCACCGACGAGGAAGGCTCCCGCTTCGCACCGGACATGCTCGGCAGCCTCGTCTACGTCGGCGGGATGGCGCTCGAGGAGGCGCTCGACATCGCCGCCACGGACGACGGGGCGATTCTCGGTGACGAGCTGGTGCGCATCGGTTATGCCGGCCCGTTTCCCTGCCCCGCCGCAGCCGCACCACATGCCTACGTCGAGTTGCACATCGAGCAGGGGCCGATCCTCGAAGACGAGGGGGTGACGATTGGTGTCGTCGAGGGCGTGCAGGGCATCTCGTGGACCGAGCTGACGATCATCGGACGCTCGGCTCACGCCGGCACGACACCGATGCGACTGCGTCGAGATCCGGGATTCGTCGCCGGGGCGATCACCACGTTCGTCCGCGACTTGACGAGGCAACTCGGTGGTGCCCAGGTGGCCACCGTCGGGCGCATCGACGTGCACCCCAACCTCGTCAACGTCGTGCCGGCGACGGCGACGATCACGGTCGACCTGCGCAACACCGACGAGGCCAGCCTCGTCGTAGCCGAGCGAGCGCTCGCCGTCGAGGTAGCACGACTCGCCGACGCCGAGAACGTGTCGGTGACAAGCCGCTCACTCGCCCGTTTCGAACCGGTCGAGTTCGATCCGGCCACAGTCGACCTCGTCGAGGCCACCGCCCAGCGGCTCGGCTACAGCACGCGTCGCCTCCCGAGCGGTGCCGGCCACGACGCCCAGATGCTTGCCCGGGTCTGCCCGACGGCGATGATCTTCACCCCCAGCGTCGACGGCCTGTCGCACAACATCGCCGAGCACACGACGCCCGAGGACGTCGCCGCCGGCGCCAACGTCCTGCTCCAGACCCTCCTCCAGTTGGCCGAGGTCGCTGACTAGGTTGGACGGCCATGTCTGACCAAAGCAGCCCCCACGGAGTGCCAAGCCAAGGAACATCAAGCCCTGCCAATCCGCCCCCACCGCCCGCTGCGGCACCTCCGCCGCCGGCGCCGGCACCGGCGTCGACCGATCCCACCGGCGGAGTGCCGGCTGCCAAGGGGGCGACGGTTACGTTGACACTCGGCCTCGTGCTCGGGGTCGTTGGCATCATCGCGATTCTCATCGGCCTGCTGCTCAACGAGTCAGATGGCGAGGGGGCACCGAGCGAAAGCCTGTGGGATCGCACGAGCGCTCCGCTGTGGTCGATCGTGGCGATCGTTGCTGCGGTGGCGACGTTGCTGCCGGCGCTGCGCACCGTCGTCAACGTTCCGGCCAGGCTCGCCTGGACGATCGGCGCCGTCGGCGCCGGCTACCTCGTCTTCTGGTGGGTCCTGTTCATCCTCCCCGACATCAGCCTCAACGTCGCGTTCCTCGTCACGTTGGGTGTCGGCGCTGCCGTGGCGGCGGTGGTGACGAGTCCGGACAACCCTTACCGCGACGAGCGCACCTCATCGTGACCGTCTCGAACGCAGCCCGCTCGCCGATGCTGCTGTGGACCGCCCTCGTCGCGACGGTCCTCGTCCTGGCCCTCCCGGTCGTCGGGACACCCGATGGCTCCGTGACGGCCACCGGCCGGGAGCTAACGGTGCGAGTCCTGCTCGTCGCCGCCATCGTGCTCACCGCCCTCGCCGCCGTGCCTCGGTCATCGAGTCGTCGGCGCAGCCTTCACCTGGTCACCGGCGCCGTTGCCCTGGTCGGGTTCTCGACGGCGCTGCTGATCAGGTTCCTGACACCGACGGGAGCGGTTCTGCTGACCGTCGCCATCGTCACCCTGCTCTGGCAACGGCGTGCGCTGACCGCCAGCTGAGCTACATCGCGGCGGCGGCGCCGATCAACGCGCGCGGGTCCGCCGCCGCGGCGAACGTTCCGTTCGGCTCGACGACGATCACGTTGGCGTGGCCAGTGGCTGCCGTCGAACGGACGGGCTACGGAGACCTCATGACCGCGTGACGCCAGACCTTCCAGCCAGTCAGGTGAGGCGCCGTCCTCGACGACAACGGTCGGCGGCAGCGTGCTCGTCCACGTGTCGAATCCCGTTTGCGGACCCCGCAGCGCCCAGCGTGGGGCGGCAACGGAAGTCGCCACCGGTTGCTCGCCATGAAACAGCCTGGCCACCAGTTGGGCGAGGATCTGCGGCTGGGCGTCTCCACCCATCGTGCCGAGCACCGCGGCGACGCGCCCGTCGCGGCGAACAAGGGCAGGGCACAGCGTGTGCGGGGGCCGGCGCCCGGGCGCCAGCTCGGCCGGGTGACCCGCGACGAGCGAGAATCCGAGGCCACGATTCTGCAGGTTGATCGACGTCACCGGTTCGACGAGACATGATCCGAAGCCGGAGGCATTCGACTGGATCAAGCTCACCGCCCACCCGTCGGAATCGGCGGTGCAGAGGTATGTCGTATCACCCTCGGCGGTTGCCGCGACACGTCGGGATGCCCCGCCCATGTCGAGCAGCTCGCCTCGTTGCGTGATGTCGGCGATGAGGGCGTTGCCGTCGGCGCCCTCGTACAGCTTCGCCGGCCGGTCGTAGGCGGCGGCGGTTGCCGCCTCGATCAGCAGGTGGGCCCACAACGCCTCGTCCGGATCGGGCGGCAGCCCGGCGTCGGCCGCCAGTCGAACGGTCCCCAGCGTGAGGTAGCCCTGGGAGTTCGGAGGCAGCGAACACAGCTCGACACCGAACACCTCGGTGCGAATGATGTCGACCCAGTCGGCCTGAGGCTGCGCCAGATCGGCGTCGCTGAACAGGCCTTCGCTGCGGTGGATCAGCCCTTCGCCGAACGCCCCGCCGTAGAACGCGGCGCGGCCGCCACGGGCAATCGCCTGCAGCGTCAAGGCGACCCCCGGCCGGCGAACGATCGCGCCCGGACGAACTGCCTGGTCGACGAGCTCGTGCAGCTCGCGTTTGCCGGCGTCGTCGAGGAACGTCACGACGAGGGCGAGCAGTGGTCCGGCCGGGAATCCACCTGCGGCGAGGCGAATCGCCGGAGTGAGGATCACATCGAGGGCGAGCTGGCCGAACCGTTCGTGGAGAGCGACCCACCCGTCGACACATCCCGGAATCGTCACGCTGCGCAGATCGCCGCGCAGCGGCATTGACGCGAGACCCTCAGCGCGCATCGCCGCGGCGTCGGCGCCCGACCCTGCCCGCCCGCTGGCGTTGAGCCCGACGAGGTCGCCGCCGGGTGTCGAAACGATGGCGAACAGGTCGCCACCCATCCCACAGAGGTGGGGGCCGGTGACGGCGATCGCCGCGTTGGCGGCGATCGCGGCGTCGACGGCGTTGCCGCCGCGGGCGAATGCCCACATTCCGGCCTGTGTCGCCAGCTGGTCGGCGGCAGCGACCACCCAGCGGCTACCACGCGCCGCGTGGAACGGGACCTGGCGGGCAGTCATCGACAACGACAGTAATTCGGGCCCTGAGCTACTCGTGCCAGGCGCCGCGACCGACGAGCACCTCCCGGAGCACCGCCGGGCGGTCGGTCATGATCCCGTCCACACCGAGGTCGAGGAGCCGGTGCATCTCGGCGGCGTCGTCGATGGTCCACACGTGGACGGCGACTCCCCGTCGATGGCAGCGGCGGACGAAGCGCTCGGTGACGACGGTGACGAACGATCGGCGGACCGGCACCTGGGCGGCAAGGGCGCCAGCGGGAAATCCGGTCAGCTTGAGCAGTGCCAGCTCCCACGTCCCGGCGGCGGTACACAACCTGGGGCCGAGTCGCTTGCGCAGGGCGCGGACCCGGCGATCGCTGAACGACGTCAGGCACACCCGGTCGAGCGCGCGATGCCGGTTGATCACCTCGGCCAGCGGCCGGATTCCGGCGTCGCTCTTGCAGTCGATGTTGAAGCGGGCTTCGGGCCAGGCGTCGAGCACGTCGTCGAGTGTCGGGATCGGCTCGGTGCCGTTGATCCTCGCGGTGGCGAGCTCCGTTGCGGTCAGCTCGGAAACTCGCTCCGGGCGCCCGCACAGGCGCGCCAGGTTCTCGTCGTGAAAGACCACCACCTTCCCGTCGGCGCTCACCCGGACGTCAGTCTCGAGATAGCGGTAGCCGATCGACACCGCCTGTTCGAACGCACGCATCGTGTTCTCCGGGGCGTCGCTCGCTCCGCCGCGGTGGGCGAGGGCGACCGCACCAGGCCAGTCGAGGTACGGGTGACGCGATGCCATGACGGAAGTATGGTCGCCACCATGAGCAGCGACGAGATCAGCGACGAGGTGGTCGTCACGTCGCCTTTCGACGGTTCCGAGATCGGTCGGGTCCCGCTGTCGACCGCCGACGATGTCGACCGCGCCGTGGCGACAGCGAAACAGGCCCTCCGTGCAGGTCCACTGCCACGGTGGAAGCGGGCGGAGATCCTCGACACCGCGGCCCGGTTGCTCGGCGAGCGGGAAGAGGAGTTCGCCAGGACGATCGCCGCCGAGGCGGCGAAGCCGATCCGCACCGCCAGGGCCGAAGCGCAGCGTGCGGTCGGCACGTTCCAGTTCGCCGCGGCCGAGGCCCGCACGTTCGCCGGCGAGGTGGTCCCGCTCGATGCGATCGCCGCAGGGGAGGGCAAGGTCGGGTTCGCGATGCGCGTACCGATCGGCGTCGTCGGGGCGATCTCGCCCTTCAACTTCCCGCTCAACCTCGTCGCCCACAAGCTCGCTCCGGCGATCGCCGCCGGCTGCCCCGTGGTCCTCAAGCCGGCGTCGCAGACGCCCCTCAGTGCCGTCGCCCTCGCCGCCCTGCTCGTCGACGAGTGCGGACTTCCCGCCGAGTACCTCCACGTCGTCACCGGAGGCGGCGGCACGGTTGGCAACGCGATCGTCGAACACCCGGACATCGCCATGATCACGTTCACCGGCTCTCCCGAGGTCGGCTGGGGGATTCGGGCACGGGCGCCGCGCAAGCGCGTCGGCCTCGAGCTCGGCAACAACGCCCCGGTGATCATCGACGCCGAGAGCGACTGGAAGACGGCGGCCGGCAAGATCCGCGTCGCTGGGTTCTCCCACGCCGGCCAGAGCTGCATCTCCACTCAGCGAGTCCTCGTCCACCGCGACATCGTCGAGGGGTTCACGTCGGCGCTGGTCGACGAAGTCTCGACGCTGGTTGTCGGCGATCCTCTCGACGACGACACCGAGGTGTCGGCGCTGATCTCGACGTCCGAGCGCGATCGCGTCAAGTCGTGGATCGACGAGGCGGTGGAGCAGGGAGCGTCGATCGCCTGTGGCGGCACCGTCGACGACGCCGGCGTGCTCGTCCCCACCGTACTGACCGATGTCACGCCGGACATGGAGGTGTGCCGCAACGAGGTGTTCGGCCCAGTCGTCGCCGTCGCCGCCTACGACAGCCTCGACGAGGCCATCGCCCTCGCCAACGACACCCGCTACGGCCTGCAGGCGGCGATATTCACTAGCCGCCTTGCCGACGCGATGAAGGCTTTCGCCGCCCTCGACTTCGGCGGTGTGCTCGTCAACGAGGTCCCGACGTGGCGCGCCGACCAGCAGCCCTACGGCGGTCTCCGCGACAGCGGCAACACCCGCGAGGGCCCCGCCTACGCCGTCCGTGAGATGACCGAGTTGAAGATGGTGATCCTGTCGCCGTAGCCCGAGTGCGACTGGCCGAACCGATGCCAGCAGGTGCTGATGCTCTCGTAAACGACGGTTGACGGTTTGTGTCAGCCAGAAGGCCCGATGGTGGTCGCCGGGCTGACGCAAACCAGGTGGGCACCCAGCAGTCCGCGTCGCCCCTACGACGGCGATGACTCGCGCCATCTCACTCGACGGTGATGGTGCCTTCCATGAAGGGGTGGACGCCGCAGGTGTATGCGTAGGTGCCGGGTTCGGTGAAGGTCACGGCGTAGGACTGACCGGGGTCGAATACAGCGGAGCTGGCGAAGAGGTCACCCGTCGAAATGATGCTGTGGACGTCGGTGTCGTTGTTCAGCCACACCACCTCGGTGCCGACCGGTACGACGGCGTCGGCCGGGCCGAACTGGAAGTCGGCGATCTCGATCTCGAAGCTCGCAGCCGACTCGCCGGCGGTCGTCGCAGTTGCGAGTTCGACGTCGTTGACGATGTTGACGTTGTCGGCGTTGCCGTCGTCTGCGCACGAGGCGAGTCCGAGCGCCAATGAACCGGCGCAGGCGGCGACAACGATGCGAATGATCCGGGCTCGTTCCACGGTGACCTATTCGGGCACCGCGGCGATCCGGTTCGCAGATCTGGTTCGGCGCGATCACGCGCCCCGCTCGGCCGCTCCCCAGAACTCGTCCTTGAGCAGGCGCTTGTACAGCTTGCCAGTCGGGTGGCGGGGCAGCTCAGTGCGGAACTCGACCGATCGCGGGCACTTGAAGTCGGCGAGGTGTGCCCGGCAGTAGCGGATCAGCTCGGCGGCAAGGGCGGCCGCCTCGTCGTCGTCGACGGGCATGGTGACGGGCTGGACGACGGCCTTGACCTCTTCGCCGAACTCGTCGTGGGGGACTCCGAGGACGGCAACGTCGACGACCTTGTCGTGGGTGATCAGGACGTTCTCCGCCTCCTGCGGGTAGATGTTCACACCACCCGAGATGATCATGTACGACTTTCGATCGGTGAGGAACAAGAAGCCGTCGGCGTCGACATAGCCGACATCTCCCAGCGTGGTCCAACCCTGCGGATGCCGGGAGCTGGCCGTCTTCTCCGGATCGTTGTGGTACTCGAACTGGTTTGTTCCCTCGAACCAGATCGTCCCCGTCTCGCCGACGGGTAGCTCGTTGAAGTCGTCGTCGCAGATGTGGAGTGTGCCGACGAGCAGCCGGCCGACGGTGCCTGGGTGGGCCAGCCAGTCCTCCGAGTTGCAGTAGACGAAGCCGTTGGCCTCGGTGCCGGCGTAGTACTCGTGGATCACCGGTCCGAACCACTCGATCATCTGCTCTTTGACCGGTACCGGACACGGGGCGGCGGCGTGGACGACACAACGCAGCGACGAGACGTCGTAGCGGGCGCGCACCTCGGCAGGCAGCTTGAGGAGGCGGACGAACATCGTCGGCACGACCTGGACGACGGTCACGCGATAGCGCTCGATGAGGGCGAGGAACTCCTCGGCGTCGAAGCGCTCCATCAGCACGGTGGTGCAGCCGAGGGCGTTGGCGCTCATCACGAAGCGCAACGGCGCAGCGTGGTACATCGGCGCCGGCGACAGGTAGACGTCGTCCGACGTCACGCCGAAAAGGAGCTGCAGAAGCAGCGTCACGCTGGTGTCGGTGGTCTCCAACGGGCCGGCGCCGAGTTGTACCGACACTCCCTTCGGTCGTCCGGTCGTCCCCGACGAGTAGAGCATGTCGGTGCCGGCGACGCGGTCGGGGAGCGGCGCCGGTTCCTGGGCGGCGACGCTCTCCTCGTAGGGTGCGTAACCCTCGATCGTGCCGTCGAGCATGAACCGGGCCGTGACCCCGGAAGTCTCGGGCACGATCGCCGCGGCGAGGTCGGCGAGGTGCCGCGAGGTGATGAAGACCGTGGCCCCGCAGTCATGGACGATGTACGCCAGCTCGCCGCTCGTCAGGCGTGATGAGGCGGCGGTGTACACGCTCCCGGCGTAGTGGCAACCCCAGAGCAATTCCACGTAGCGGGGATGGTTCTCGAGGCACAGTGCGACATGTCCTCCCGTTTCGACACCGAGTGAACGCAGCAGGCGAGAGAGCCGATTGGCGGCAGCGTCGAGCTCGGCAAAGGTGGTCACTGAACCAGTCGGCGCCCAGATGACCGCTGGGTCGTCGCCACGGGTCTCGACGTGGGATCCGGGGAACATGGCGCGCAAGGTAGCGGTCCGGATCGGAAACGAGCGAACGGCGCGGGTACCTTCAGCTGATGAGCTCCGGCACGATCGCCGATCCCCAAGCAGACGAGGTTGACGCCCCGCGGCAGGTCGACGAACTGATCGACGGCCTCCTCGCCGACCATCCACCGACGGCCACCGAGACTGCCGAGTTCCTGGGCGCCCAGTTCGACCGCGGTCTGGCGTGGGTGCACTTCCCCGTTGGAGAGGGCGGGCTCGGGCTCAGCCCCAGGCACCAGCGCACGATCGACGATCGCCTCGCCGCTGCGGGTGCCCCCAATGCGATCTGGCGCAATCCGATCGGATACGGGATGGTCGCCCCGACGCTCATCACCTGGGGGACGCCGGAGCAGAAGCGTCGCTACCTGCGGCCGCTGTTCACCGGAGAAGAGGTCTGGTGCCAGCTCTTCTCCGAACCGGGGGCCGGCTCCGACTTTGCCGGGCTGGCCGCCCGAGGTGTCCGCGACGGCGACGAGTGGGTCGTCAACGGTCAGAAGGTGTGGACGTCGCTCGCCCACGTCTCTCGCTGGGGGCTGCTCGTCGTCCGAACCGATCCGGAGGCGGTCAAGCACGCCGGCCTGGCGGCGTTCGTCGTCGACATGAGCGCGCCCGGCGTCGAAGTCCGACCGCTGCGGCAGATCACCGGCGACGCCGAGTTCAACGAGGTGTACTTCACGGACACGCGGATTCCCGTCACGGCGATGCTCGGCAAGCCTGGCGACGGGTGGCGCGTGTCGCTGACGACGCTGATGAACGAGCGCGTCTCGATCGGCGGGTTGATCCCGCAACGCGGATCCGGCGTGATCGGTCAGCTCCTCGCTGTGTGGGCAGAGTTGCCCGCCGATCAACGCACTGCCGCACGGCAGGACGAGGTGCTCAAGCTGTGGATCCGTGCCGAGGTGCTGCGCTTGACGAACATCCGCGCCTCGGTGAACCGCAAGCTCGGCGATCCCGGCCCTGAGGGGTCGATCGGCAAGGTCGCCGCCGCCGCCCTCAACAAGGACGTGCTCGATCTCGCCGTCACTCTGTCGGGCGCCGAGGGGATGCTGTACGGCGACTACACGATGAAGCGGCCACGCTTCTCGTCCGACAGCGACAGCCTCCAGAAGGCGTTCCTGCGCAGCCGCGCCAACTCGATCGAGGGTGGAACGTCCGAGGTGATGTACAACATCCTCGGCGAGCGCGTCCTCGGTCTTCCCGGCGACGTGCGCGTTGATCGCGACATCCCGTGGAGCCAGGTGCCGCGTAACTGAGCGCTGGATTCAGCCGGCAGCGAGGGCGGCGAGCACGGTGCTGGCGCTGAGGCTGCGATCGTCCATCGGTCGCGCATCGGCGGTCCCACCGAGCATCGACGTTGCCGCCACCTCGATCGCCGCCTGGAGGTCACGCAGGTTGCGCGGCGGTGGGAAGTACTCGTCCTCCTCAGTCACGCGCACGATCTCGACGCCGTTGCGCGGGGCAAGGGTGCTGATGACTTGTTCGACGACCTCGTTCGGCGCCGAGGCTCCAGCGGTCACGCCGACGACGAGCGACGGATCGAAGAACTCGGCGGGGATCTCGGCGGCGGTGTTCACCCTGGCAACTCGGTCACACCCCGCCTCCCTGGCGAGCTTCTCGAGCGCCCGCGTGTTCGACGAGTTCGCCGAACCGATGACGACGATCGCACCGCACCGGGCCGCCAACTCCATCAGCGCCGACTGCCGGTTGGTCGTGGCGAAGCACAGGTCGCTGCGGCCCGGTGTCCACGCATCGGGATAGCGCTCCTTGACGGCGACAGCCACGTCGTTCCAGTCGCGGTGGGACAGCGTCGTCTGGGCGAGCAGTGCCACCGGTCCGCTGAACTGCTCGAGGGCCTCGACCTCGGCGACGGACTCCACCCGGCTGATCGCCTCGGGAGCCACTGCCATCGTGCCAACCGCCTCCTCGTGACCGTCGTGACCGACGTAGACGATGCGGTAGCCCTTGCTGGATCGCACGCGGACCTCGTGGTGCACTTTGGTGACCAGCGGGCACACCGAGTCGACGACGTAACTGCCCCGCGCCCGTGCCGCCGCGACGACGGCCGGGGCGGATCCGTGGGCGGACAGCATGATCGGGTAGCCGGCGGGAACCTCGGTGATGTCGTCGACGAAGACGACACCCTGACGTTCGAAGCGCTCGACGATCAGCTGGTTGTGGACGATCTCGTGGTAGCAGTACACGGGCGGCTCGAAGGCGCGGACCATCCAGGCGAGCGCCTTGATCGCCATCTCAACGCCGGCACAGAATCCGCGCGGCTCGGCAAGCAGCACCTTCTCGACGGGCACGGGATTCAAGCTACCGAGGCGCCCACAGGAGGCGAGCCGATAGGCGAGCCGACCCAGATTTACGGCCGCTTGACGCAGCACCATCGCTGCCTGTCCGCTCAAGCCCTTAGCCTGGTACGGCCATGTCCGTGCCCGTCGTTGTCGCTGTCGCGCCTGATTCGCCCGCAGAAAACGCGGGGGTGCTGCCCGGTGACGCCGTGCTGCGCCTCAACGGCCGCGTTCCTCGCGATGTCATCGAGTGGCAGCTGTGGTCGGACGAGTCCGACGTCGACCTGCTGCTCTCGCGCAACGGCATCGAGGTCGAGGTCGCCATCGCCAAGTCGGCGGGCCTTCCCCTCGGTGTCGAGGTCTCCAGCGCCGTGTTCGACCGCGTCCGCACCTGCGACAACCACTGCGAGTTCTGCTTCATCTACCAGCTGCCCAAGGGTATGCGGCGGAGCCTCTACCTCAAGGACGACGACTACAGGCTGAGCTTCCTCTACGGCAACTTCACGACGCTGACTCGGTTCACCGAGGCCGACCTCGAACGAGTGGTGACAGAGCGCCTGTCGCCGCTTCACGTGTCGATCCACTCCACCGATCCCGACCTGCGGGCGACGATGCTGCGCAACCGTCGGGGCGCGACGAGCCTGCGCTGGCTACGGGCTCTGCTCGACCACGGCATCGAGGTTCGTGGCCAGATCGTCGTGTGTCCCGGTGTCAACGACGGGGCCCGGCTCGACGACACCCTGGCAGGAATCCTCGACGAGTACCCCGAGCTGGCCACCGTTGCCGTCGTCCCGCTCGGAATCTCCCGCTTCAACCCGGAGGCGAACCTGCGCGTGCACACCAGCGATGAGGCAGGCGCCGTGATCGACGCCGTCGAGGACTGGCAGGACGTATACCTCATGGCCCTCGGCCGACGACTCGTCCACGCCGCCGACGAGTACTACGTGATGGCCGATCGAGCATTCCCGCCCGCCGAACGGTACGACGGGTTCCCGATGCACGAAGACGGCGTGGGGATGGCCCGGACGTTCGAGAGTGAGTTCTACGGCCACGTCGACGAGGTCACCGGCACGAGACGTGGCTTCTTCGCCGCCGTCGACGCTCCTCGCAACCCGACGGACTATCGCACTCCGTGTTCGAGCAGCGGCTCGGCTCCGGCGCCGGTCACGCTGGCGCCGCGGCGTACATCGCCGATCGGCATCTTGACCGGCGAGCTCGGCGCCAAGGTGCTGCAGCCGCTCGTCGCCTCGCTCAATCGCGACGATGTCCGGGTGATCCCGGTCGGCAACGAGTTCTTTGGCGGCAACACGGGCGTGAGCGGGCTGATGACTGCCGCCGATCTCGGTCGCGTGCTCGGCGACGAACCCGCCGGACATCGCTATCTGCTTCCCGACGTGTGCCTGTCGGACGACGGTCGGTTCCTCGACGGCGGTTCCGTCGAAGCCCTGCCGCGACCAGTCGAGGTGATCGCCACGGACGGGCGGGCCCTTCGGGCCGCCCTTGCCGACGGGAGGCGCTCGTGACCGAGCAGCAGATGCCCCTCGTTGCCGTCGTCGGTCGCCCGAATGTCGGTAAGTCGACGTTGTTCAACCGCATCATCGGCGAGCAGGCAGCGATCGTCGAGGACCGCCCTGGGGTGACGCGCGACCGCAAGATCCTCGAGGCGGAATGGTTGGGCATCCCGTTCCGCATCGTCGACACCGGTGGGTGGATGCCCGGCAGCGGTGGTGCGACGTTGGACGCCAAGGTGTCGAGACAGGTCGAAGCGGCCGTCAAGGATGCCGATGTCGTGCTGTTCGTCGTCGACGCCGCGATCGGTGTCACCGACGACGACGAGGCCGTCGCCGACTGGTTGCGCCGTGGCGGGCACGACGTGATCCTCGTCGCCAACAAGGCCGACAACGACCGTCGCGAGAACGAGAGCTGGGAGTTCATGGCCCTCGGGCTCGGCGAACCGTACCCGGTGAGCGCGCTCCACGGCCGCCGCGCCGGCGATCTGCTCGACGTCGTCGTCGAGCGGTTCGCACCGAACGGCGACGGCGCTGAGGGCGCCGACGACGTTGCCGAGCAGGTTGACGACGAAGAGCTCGAGCTCGAAGCCGCGCCAGCAGGACTCGACGCCCCGCGCGTCGCTATCGTCGGCCGCCCCAACGTCGGCAAGTCGACGTTGTTCAACCGCCTCGTCGGTCACGATCGCTCCGTCGTCCACGACCTGCCCGGCACGACCCGCGACGCCATCGACACACTCGTCGACACCGAGGACGGTCCGATCGTGTTCGTCGACACGGCGGGCATGCGACGGCGGTCGCGCATCGACGACTCCGCCGAGTACTACTCCCTCGTGCGCGCCCTCAGGGCGATCGACGACGCCGACATCGCCCTCCTCGTCATCGACGCGACGGAAGGTGTCACCGGGCAGGACCAGCGCCTCGCCGAGCGGGTCGACGCCAGCGGATGCCCGGTCGTCGTGATGCTCAACAAGTGGGAGCTGCTCACCGACCCCGACGATCGAGCGATCAGGCTCGCCGAGTTGTCGCGCCGGCTGGCGTTCATCGGCGACGCCCCGGTGCTGAAGATCTCGGCGCTCACCGGCAAAGGCGTGCATCGCCTGCGCCCCGTGCTCCAGGACGCGATCACCCAGTACCACAGGCGGGTGCCGACGAAGGATGTCAATCGGGTGCTGGCCGACGCCCAGCAACGCCAGTCGGCGCCGGGCGGCGCCAAGGTACTGTTCGCTGTCCAGGGCGCCAGCGACCCGCCGACGTTCACGCTGTTCGTGAACCGTGTGCTGCCGCAGCCGTACCTGCGGTATCTCGAGCGGGCGATCCGCGAGGCGTTCGACTTCGGCTCCACACCGATCAAGCTGCGCGTCCGCAAGCGTGGCAGCTGACGAATGACGTGGTGCGATGCCGTGGTGTGACGGCTGCGCGAAGTACTGGGCGCCGTCGTCGATGAACGACGACGGGACGTGCCCGCGCTGCGGTACCGACCTCGACACCCCGCCGCTCGCCACGACCAGACACGGCGACGCCGACGCTGACGAGAAGGCGCCATGGCATTTCAAGGTCATGGTCGTGGCCCTCGTCGTGTATCTCGTCTACCGCTTCGGCTCGATGTTCTTCGGCTGACACCATCACCTCCCGGTAGCATCGGTGGCGATTACGGGCTGTGGCGCAGCTTGGTTAGCGCGCTTGACTGGGGGTCAAGAGGCCGGGAGTTCAAATCTCCCCAGCCCGACGGGAAAACGCCTGCTCAGCACGGGTGCGCGGCGCCGCCGCCTTCGGCCGCTCACGCTTCGGCAGCCTCGCATCGGTTGCCGGGTTGTAACGCAGCAGACGGAGCCGTACAGCGTCGCTGAGAGCCTTGTGGAGTACGCCCGCGGTGCACGCCACCGTCTTCGGGCTCAACGGTCGGCCATTCCTGCCACCCGAGCGCAGCAGTCGCCCGTACCAGCCTTCCAACCCGGCAGCGTCCAGTTCGCTCAGCTTGGCGTGGCCGATGCCGGGCACGATGCGACCGTTGACGAGTTTCCCGGTGGACGGTTGGGACTCCGCCTGTCCCAACCGTCCGGACCTTCGGGCTGCGCTCCGATTGGCCGCGGATTGTGTCACGAGAACGTATTGAACGGTCGGCGATTTTCGATCTGTGACTACCCTGTACGGCGGGTCGAACCGGTGTTGGCGTCGCCTGGGGTTCCGCCGCCTCACGTCGCTGCACCGGTTCCCCAGTGGGTGTGATCGGTTACGCGCGCAACGGCCCCCGCATCGGCAGAGATGCGAGGGCCGAGCGCCTGCTGGTCGTCGGTGACCGGGGAAACCGGTTACTTCTTGCGTCGGTTGTACGGCGACCGGTTCGGCGGATTCAACGAAACACCGAGACTCTGCGCCTTCGACCTGACGGCGGTCTCGGTGCGGCCAAGCTTCATTGCGATGATTCCGGTGGGCGTGTTGCCCTTGGCTAACTGCTTGAGTTCTTTCTGATCGGCCGGGCTCCACGTCTTGCCGTTGTTCTCGTTTGCCATTGGTCGATTAGTACCCGCCCAGCGTCGGCGTAGACACGTATCGGCCCCGGGGTCCGCCGCTCCCGGGGCCGTTACGCCTGCTGGTCGCAGGCCGGTTTCCGATACCCCGCCGCAGCATCCGCTAGCCGTTCACCGCTCCGTCTGTCAACATGGTCGGCGGGTTGAGCCGGTGCCGACGGTTTGGAACCGCCGTCTGGGTCGCCGACACCGACTCCCCAACGCGGCTGCTGGATTCGGCAACATCTGCATCGTCCCGCCTCGGTCTGATCGTGCCATCTAGCAGGACAGACCCGGAGGGGGCAGCACGAGGACGGAATGCCGTAGGGAGTTCAAATCTCCCCAGCCCGACGACGAAGAGCGGGTTCTGCCCCGTTTCGGGCTGATTCGATCAACAGTCGATCCGCTTCCATCCGTAGTGGTCGAACAGCTCGTGCTGCCTCTCGGTGGTGAAGTAGCCGTTGGGGTCTGGTTTCGGGGCGTCCTTGACGTGATCCTTGGTGTAGGGCAGATGCAGGTTGCCGTCGCGAATGGAGCCGCCGGCCATCGGGGCGAAGCGGGTTTTCAACCCGAGGAACCCGGTGCGAATGGACATCCATTCGGGGAGACCGGGATCGTCCACGTAGTAAAGGGCACCGATTTCGCCGATCTTGTCGCCTTTGACATCGTAGACATAGAGGCCAACAGGCGCTGCTCGACACCTCCAGCCGTCGACGTTGTCAACCGGCTTCATGGCACTTGAATACCCGATTCGGCCCTGCACATACGCAAGTCGCCGGCGACGATCCGATGGCGTGGCCCTGAACGCGGCGCGACGACTATCGAGCCCGACCGGACCGTGGGGGGAGTTCAGACCTCGCTAGCCCGACGGAACGGTTCGATGTCGTCCCGTAGACGTCGGTCGCGGAAGGTCGTCAGGGGATGACCGTCGCGCATCGCCATTTCGCGGGCCCGCCGAAGGGTCACTCTGGCACGAACTTGTCGCACGGCGTCCGCGTCTGTGCCGATGTCGAGTGTGGGCACACCGTCCGCCGTTGGCTTCGTTGCCATGTCCGCCTTGTCCGCCGTGACCCCCGATCCGCCTCGGGGGTGGGCGAACGATAGACAGCGCGTCCCTCCATTGCAACCGGTTATTCGGCGCCGACTGGTTGATGTGTTGGCTGTGGCCTAGAGCAGGCCAAGGTGCCGGGCGATGATCGTCCGTGCGACCAATGCACCAACGAACCAGAGCGCCACAACGATCCGGAGGCGAACCACCGGTGCTACACGAACACCCACCATGTCCGCGCAAGATACGCCGGCCTGATGACGACCGGACGCGCGCTTTGTTCGAATTTGATGCGATTTCAAGTCCGTACGATCCGATGACGTGGACGGCCAACTCGTGGACGAGATCGATGCCGCCCTCCGCGATGTCGGATCGCCCGACCGGGCGGCACACGATCGGGCGTATCTGAAGAGCGACCTCGTGCACTACGGCGCGAGCGTTCCTGGCGTCCGATCGGTCGCCAAGCGGGTCGCCGCTGAGCATCCGGGTCTCGGTCACGACGAGCTACTCGACCTTGTCGTAGCCCTGTGGGATGAGCCCGCCCACGAGCGGCGCATGATTGTCGTCGAGCTCCTCGATCAGTACGTCGATCGGCTCGAACCGGGTGACATCGGGTTGCTCGAACGCCTCCTCCGCGAGTCGCGAACCTGGGCGCTCGTGGACGGGTTGGCTGCCTCCGTGATCGGCTCGCTCGTCGCCCGATACGACGAGCTGGGCGCCGTGCTCGACCGCTGGGCGGTCGACGGCGACTTCTGGATCCGCCGGTCGGCACTGCTCGCCCTGCTGGTACCGCTGCGTCGCGGCGATGGCGACTTCGACCGGTTCTCCCGATACGCCGATGCGATGCTCGACGACAAGGAATTCTTCATCCGCAAGGCGGTCGGTTGGGTGCTTCGAGACACCGCCAGGAAGCGCCCAGACCTCGTCTTCGCGTGGCTCCTGCCGTGGGCGTCCCGAGCATCAGGAGTCACGGTTCGCGAGGCGGTCAAGCCGCTCTCCGAGCAGCAGCGCAAGGCGATTCTCGCGGCCCGTCTGTGATAGGGGAAGCAGATGTACTCGCCTGAGGACGCCGACGACCGTGACACGGACGTCACCGGGGAGCGCTTCGTCTCCACCGGCGCGCTGCCACCCGACGAGCGGGCGAGGGCGCTCGTCGAGGATGCACACCAGCGGTTCCGGGACAACCACGAGGGTCAGCTCTCCGACGTCTATCCCGCCCTGCTGCGGGTGTCGCCGGAGCAGTTCGGGATCTGCGTCGTCAGCGCTCGCGGCACCAGCCACGCCGCCGGCGACGTCGAAGTCGAATTTTCGATCATGAGTGTGGCCAAGCCGTTTGTCTTCGCCCTCGTCTGCGACACCCTCGGGCCCGGTGTCATCCGCCGCCGTGTCGGAGTCGACGCCACGGGGCTCCCGTTCAACTCGCTGAGCGCCGTCGAGCAGTCCGGCGACGGCCGTACCAACCCGATGGTCAACCCCGGCGCCATCGCCACCACCAGTCTCGTCCCCGGCGATGACGCCGACGCCAAGTGGAGCTTCATCCGCGACGGGCTGTCGCGATTCGCCGGACGCCAGCTCTCGCTCGATGACGAGATCTACGCCTCCGCCTCGGCGACCAACTTCCGCAACCAGGCCATCGGCGACCTGCTCCACGCCTACGGCAGGCTCGTCACCGATGTGCCGACGACGCTCGACCTGTACACGCGGCAGAGCTCGCTGCGCGTGACGGCACGCGATCTCGCCGTAATGGGGGCCACGCTCGCCGACGGTGGAGTCAACCCGATCACAGGGGACCGGGTCGTCGACGCCGCCACCTGCCGGTTCACGCTCGCCGTGATGACGACTGCAGGGCTCTACGAGACGTCCGGAACCTGGCTCTACGACATCGGCCTGCCGGGCAAGAGCGGGATCGGTGGCGGGATCGTCACCGTTTCACCGGGCAAAGGCGGCCTCGGGACGTTCGCCCCACTGCTCGACGCCGCCGGCAACAGCGTCAAGGGTCAGCTGACCGCACGGTTCCTGTCGAGGCGGCTCGGGCTCGACCTGTTCATGTCGGCACCGTCCGAGTAGGAACGTCCGGCGCCGCCGAGCTCACATCGAGCCGGCGATCGCCGCCTCCAGCAACGGGCGGAGGAACTCGGCCATCGGAGCAGTGATGTGCGTCTCGTCGCGCATCACCAGCAGGTTGCCGAGCACCGCCGGGCAGACATCGTCCGTGCAGAACCAGTCGGTCGTGTCGACGAACTTGACGCCGTTGGCGCGGGCGGCGACGACCTCGGCAGAGATCCGCTCCGGGAGAATTGCTTCGGCACGTGCTGTCGAGCACTCCGACGCGTCGTCGAGGTGCTCGGACAGGCACGCCGGGGGGTCCTGTGTGCTCGCCGGATTGTCGCCGATCAGAACGACGTTCGACGACGCGTCGCCGAGCCGCTCGATCGTCGACGCCGTGCCCTCTGCCCACTCGGCGGCGTCTGCCGGATACTGCGAGTACGAGTTGCCGACCACGACGAGGTCGGGATCGTTCTTCTCGATCCAGGCGATCGCCCGGTCCCGGTAGGGCGGGCATGTGAAGTGCAGCACCGGCGTCGGGACGTCTACCTCGGCGACCGGGCACCCGCCCTTGGCCAGCACGACGAGCCGGTAGCCGCGCTGCAGGGCGATCTGCTCGAGCGGCTCGAACCACTGCACGGCGTGGGAGTCGCCGTACAGCAGGATCGTCCCGCCCCCGTTCGGAGTGCCGTACTCGCACGGTTGTAACTGGTCGTTGGCCCCGATGTTCACACAACCATCTCGATACGGCGCGGAACGGTCGCGGGCTGCCGCCAGCGGAGGACGCAGGTTGGAGGGCACGGGGAACGAGCCTGACGACTGGCGCAGGGCCTGCTGCGTCGAGGACACGAGCTGGGCGAGCTGTCCGCTTGGCGGGTCGGGGACGGCCAGCGTCGTCATCACGTCGGACGAGGTCGCCACCGCCAGGGTGGTCGCGGGGGCGACCGTGGTGGCCGGCGGAGTCGCCAGACCGCTCGGCGTCAGCGTTGTGACCGCGGCGAGTTCAGGCGCGGCAGCCTCGACTCCACCGTCGAGCTGGACGGTCGACGAGCGCAAGTCCCACCCGACACCGACGACCAGGACGCACATCGCGGCGCCGAGGGCCAGGCTGCGCAACGAGACGGCCGAGAGGTAGCGCGAGTACCGCACCGGATCCTCGACGAGGCGCACGGACAGGGCCGACGCACCGACGGCGACTCCGATCGCCGCGAATCGCTGCGGCCAGCTCAGTGGGCCCCACTCCGCCTCGGCGAGCACGAGGGCCGGCCAGTGCCACAAGTACAGGGCGTAGGAATGGCGACCGACCCACTGCAGCGGTGCCACCGCGAGTCCCGTCGCCGGTGCCCAGCTCAACGCGTTCGCCGTACCGCCGACGATCAGCGCCATCGTGGCGACCACCGGCAGCAGCACCGCGGCACCCGGCCACGGGACCGACTCGTCGAGTCCCACGCAGGCGGCGACGATGCCGAGCACGCCGCACCAACCCAGTCCGGCGCGCCAGCGCGCCGGAATCGAGACGACGGCGGTGCCGATGACGGCGAGCGCGGCGCCGGCGAGCAGCTCTCCCATCCGCGCCGGCAGCAGGAAGAACGCCCACGACGGCCGCTGGGCGGTCCACCACAGGGCGACGACGAAGCTGGCGGCGGCGAGGATGCCGATCGTCGCCAAGACGAGGCGGCGGTACTGGTGTGGGCGGCGGGTCAACAGAACGAGCAGTGGCGGCCAGCAGAGGTAGAACTGCTCCTCGACCGCCAGCGACCAGTAGTGCAACAGCGGCGAGGGATTGGTGGAGCCGAGCTGGGCACCGAAGTAGTCGCCGAGCCGGCTGGCAAACACGAAGTTCGTCGTGAACGTGCCGGCGGCGATGGCGTCGATCGCCAACGACCGCATCGACAGCGGCGGAAGCATCTGCTGCGCGAACAACACGGTGACGATGACGGTCAGCGTCGAAGCGGGGAGGAGGCGGCGCGCCCGCCGGCCCCAGAAGTTGCGCAGCGAGATGCTGCCGCTGGTGGCGAGCTCGCCGAGGATCAACCGGGTGATGAGGAAGCCGGACACGACGAAGAAGACGTCGACTCCGATGAAGCCACCACTGACCAGCGGCACCTCCATGTGGAAGGCGATGACGGCGATGACGGCGATTGCCCGGAGTCCCTCGATGTCGGGCCGGAACCCGCGCTCGACGTGACCGTGCAGCGTTCGGCGTACCACACGGCGACTCGTCGCCCGAGTTCGATCAAGCGACGCTCGCCGCGTTTCCATCCCTACAGGGCAACGTACTGCACCGCCTCGTCGCGACCGCGCACCTCGCCCGGCGAGCTAGCCAGCAGTTGTCACGGTCGCCGGCGACGTCGTCGTCGGCTGCTGGTCGACGAGGAGTTCGAGCTCGACAAGCCGCTGCGGGCCCACCGTGGCGCGCAGGGCGATCACGAGATTGCCTGGCTTGAGGCCGTAGCAGGCGAACTCACTGCCGACCTCGCCGTCGGGCGGCACCGAGCACGCGGCGTCGGCGACCGTGACCCCGAACTCGGACTCGATGTATGCCCCGAGCAGCTCTTCGGCGGCTTGACGGGCTTCTTCGCCGTCGGCGAAGGCCGGCACTCCGGTGGTCGTCGTCGTGCTGGCTTCGATCGTCGAAGGTGGTTCGGTCGTCTCGACACCACCAGCGGACGCGATTGCCGCCACCGCTGCGATTCCGGCGAGAGCGCCACAAGCAAGCGTGGCGACGACGACTCGGACACGGCGAAGAGGTGGACTCATAGGGGCCGAACCGTAGCCGTGGACGCCGACGTTCTGGGGGCCGGGCCCTGCGATCGGCGATGATGGAAAGCCATGTGCGGCCGATTCGTGTCCTCCAGTTCGCCCGAGGCGATCGCCGAGTACTTTGGCGCCACGTTCGCCGGCGAGACGCTCGGGGAGAACTTCAATGTCGCCCCGACGAACGACGTGTACGGCGTCGTTGCCGACAGCGACGGCAAGCTGCGTCTCGAAGTGTTCCACTGGGGTCTCGTCCCGGTGTGGGCGAAGGACCGCAAGATCGGCGCCAAGATGATCAACGCCCGAGCCGAGACGCTTGGCGAGAAGCCCGCATACAAGGGCATCTTCCGTAAGCACCGCTGCCTCATCCCGATGGACGGGTTCTACGAGTGGAAGGCCGGGTCGGCGGATGGTCCGGTGACGGCCAAGGGCAAACCGGCGAAGCAGCCGATGTACTTCCAGTCCGCCGACGGGGAGCCACTTGCCGTCGCCGGACTGTGGACGGCTTGGCGTGACCCGGCGGCCGGCAAGGACGGGGAGTGGCTGCACTCGACGACCGTGATCACGACGTCGGCGAATTCGACGATGCGCCCGGTTCATGACCGCATGCCGGTGATCCTGCCGAAGTCGCTGTGGGCGGAGTGGCTCGACCCGGACAACCACGACACCGATCGGCTCGGCCAGCTCCTGCTGCCGGCCGGCGATGATGTGCTCACGGTGCACCCCGTCAAGCCCGAGGTCAACAACGTCCGCAACAACGGCCCCGAGCTGATCGCCCCCGCCGATGCTTAGTGGGGCAGCTGAGCCCTGATCGCCTCGGCCGCCGACTCGATGTCTGCCGGATCGACGGAGAGGGCGGCGTTGGCGAAGTTGAGCTCGGCCATCGAGTTCGTCGGGACCACGTGCAGATGGGTGTGCGGCACCTCATAGCCGGCGATGATCAGCCCGACACGCGTGCAATGGAACGCCGACGCCTGGGCGCGACCGATCACCCGGGCAACGTCGAACAGGTGGGCGGCGAGGTCGGCGTCGAGGTCGATCCAGTGGTCGACCTCGACGATCGGCACGACCAGCACGTGCCCCGTCGAAAGTGGGTTGATCGACATCAAGCCGACAGCACGCTCGTCCCGCCAGACGAAGCTGCCGGGCAAGTCACCGTCGATGATGCGAGAGAAGACGGTCGCCATACGGCAACCCTAGAGTCGGGGTGATGGGCGCGGGACTCGATACGGCAGCTGTCGCTCCGGTCGATCCGGCGACGAACCGGATTCTCACCATCCCCAACCTGTTCACGCTCCTCCGCCTCGCCTGCCTCCCGCTGTTTCTCTACCTCTTGTTCGGACGGGACAATCCCGCCGCCGCCGCGTGGCTACTCGGTGGCCTCGGCGCGACCGACTGGGTCGACGGCTACCTCGCCCGGCGTCTGGGGCAGGTCAGCGAGTTCGGCAAGGTGTTCGACCCGACCGTCGATCGTCTCCTGTTCATTGTCGCACTCGTCGGCATCATCGTCGCCGAGGCAGCGCCGCTATGGTTCTGCTGGGCGATCCTGATCCGCGAGGTGCTCGTCGGGGCGATGATGGCGATCGCCACGCTCGTGTTCCACATGCCCCGCTTCGACGTCAGCTGGTGGGGGAAGCTGGCCACGTTCTTGCTCATGTTTGCCGTGCCAGGGTTCATGCTCGGATCCAGCGACTTCCCGGGACACGCCGGTTTTCAGGTCGCCGCATGGATCCTCGGAATCCCCGGTCTTGTACTCTCATGGGTCACGGCCGTCGCCTACGTGCCACGGGTCAAGGGCGCCATCGCCGCCGGCCGTCACGGCAAGTGAGCACGTCGTCGTTCGATACGTTGGAGCACCATGAACCTTCCCGATCAGTTGCGGTACTCCTCGGATCACGAATGGATCAGCCGCGACGGATCGCGGGTGCGCATCGGCATCACTGATTACGCCCAGGACTCCCTCGGCGACGTCGTGTTCGTGCAGCTGCCGACGGTCGGCGACTCGTTCGCGGCCGGCGACACGATCGGTGAGGTGGAGAGCACCAAGTCGGTCTCCGACATCTATGCCCCGGTCTCGGGTTCCGTCGTCGCCGTCAACGACGCCCTCGCCGACGCCCCGCAACTGCTCAACGACGACCCCTACGGCGAAGGTTGGATCTGTGAGCTCGAGCTCGCCGACGCCAGCCAGGTGGACGGGCTCCTCGACGCCGCGGCCTACGGCAGTTTGATCGAGGGTTGATGGCGTGACCTACGTGTTCTGCAACAACTGCGGTCACCGCAACCCGCCGTCGAGCGGCTTCTGCTCCAGCTGCGGGCAGGCGCTCGACTCGTTGGAGGACCGCACGATCACGCTGACCGCAGTCGACCCGCTGCTCGACGCCGCGGGCACGCACGACGACGTGGCAGTGCCGATGAACTCGGTGCCCCGGGACGGTGCCGTGCTCATCGTGCGATCCGGCCCCCAGGCCGGCGAGCGGTTCGAACTCGGTGAGGGCACGACGCTGCTCGGTCGCCACCCTGATTCGGACATCATGCTCGACGACATCACGGTGTCACGACGCCATGTCGCCATCGAACGGACCACGGAAGGGTATGTCGTCCGCGACGAGGGTTCGCTCAACGGCACCTACATCAACCAGGAGCGCGTCGACCGCGCCGTCCTCCGCCACGGCGACGAGCTGCAGATCGGCAAGTTCCGCCTCGTCCTGTTCGAGCGTGCCGATGGCTGAGCCGAACGCATCGCACCTCTCGATCGGCGAGGTCCTCGGGTTACTCCTCGAGGAGTTCCCGGACATCACGATCTCCAAGATCCGCTTTCTCGAAAGCCAGGGACTGATCGAGCCGGAGCGGACGCCGTCGGGCTACCGCAAGTTCTACGAGCACGACGTCGAGTTGTTGCGCGTCATTCTGCGCGAGCAGCGCGAGCACTTCCTACCACTGCGAGTCATCAAGGACCGCCTCGACGCCGGGGTCATCGAGGCGGCGAGCACGCCACCGCACGGGACACCGGTGGGGGAGCGGACTGCCACGCCGAGCGCGGCGGCGATCGCCAATCATCCGGCGGCGGGCCGCAACGGCAGCGCGGCGCCGGCGGCACCACAACCAGCCGTCGGTCCGCCCGCCGCCCCAGTTGCCCAAGATGAGTCGGGCGACCAGAAGACCTCACGATCGGCCAAGGACACATCGCCTCGCCTGCTGCCTGGAGTGGTCGTCAGCCGCGAGGAGTTGTGCGCGATGGCGTCGGTCACCGCCACCCAATTGGCAGCGCTCGAGGAGTACGGCGTGATCGGCCGGCGCAAGGGTGGCAGCGACCTCTACAGCGAGGACGCCGTGGAGATCGCCGCCGCTGCAGGAGGTTTGCTGCGCGCCGGTATCGACGCCCGTCACCTGCGCGCGTGGCGAACGTCCGTCGAGCGCGAGGTCGGCCTCTACGAGCAGCTCGTGACGCCGACGCTGCGCCACCGCAACCCCGAAGCACGCAGCCTTGCCGTCGCTCAGCTCGACGAGCTCAATGACTGTGCTGCGAAGCTACGCAGCGCGCTTCTTGCGCGCCGCCGTTCGCGAACAGCTGGAGTTGTAAGCCTGTACGGCGGCCGATAGGGCCCACCGGGTACGCTCGGACTCGTGGTACCGCTCGAGGTCGTGGGAGTGCGGGTCGAGATCCCGGCGAACACCCCGATGGTGCTGCTGCGCGAGGCCACCGGCCGACACCGCCTGATGCCGATCTACATCGGCACCCCGGAGGCCACGTCGATCCACTACGCCCTCGAAGGTGTCGTCGCCCCCCGCCCGTTGACCCACGACCTCTTCGTGCAGACCCTCCAGGAGCTGGGGGTGTCGCTCGAGCGAATCGTCGTCACAGAGATGCGCGACCACACCTACTACGCCGAACTGCACCTGCGCCGCCCCAACGCTGAGCTGACCATCGTCTCGAGCCGCACCTCCGATGCCATCGCCCTGGCCGTGCGCTGCGACGCCCCGATGCTGGCCACCGAGGAGCTCCTCGACCTCGTCGGGCAGGACCCCGCCCCCGAGCCCGAGGAAGCCGCCGAGGAGATCATCGACGAGTTCCGCGACTTCATCGAACACGTGAAGCCCGAGGACTTCGGCGGTTAGGGCTCGCATCCCCCGGCGGGGGTGTGGGGGGCAGAGCCTCCTGGCGGAGCCCCCACCGCTGGTCGATCCGGCTTTGCCGGTCGACCAGCTGAGATGCTTCAGTCCGGCCGCAGGCCGGTGCTTCGCTCGCCCGAACGGAGAGAGCGAGCGCAGCGAGCGAACGAGTGAGGGTGAAACCAGCAAAGCTTGACGCAGACGCCGCGGGTCCGTAGCCTGGCGTGCTCACAATGCCGTAACTACGTCGTTGTCGGAACGGAAGGAGTCGGGCGATGAGAGCTGTCGAGGGGGCCGGGTACAGCGGTACGCAGACGGCGAAGATCGTCGGCATCACCTATCGGCAGCTCGACTATTGGGCCCGCACTGATCTGCTCAAGCCGTCGCTCGCCGAGGCCACCGGCAGTGGGAGCCGCCGTCAGTACAGCTACCGCGACCTGCTCGAGTTGCGCATCATCAAGACCCTGCTCGACGCCGGCATCAAGCTCGAGTCCGTGCGCGACGTGTTCACCAACTTGCGCCAGACCGTCGGCTCCGACATCAGCTCGGCCAACATCGTCATCAGCGGGACGTCGTCGGTCGTGCTGCGGACCAACGACGAGCTGATCGAGTTGATGAGCAAGGGCCAAGGCGTCCTCAACATCCTGCCCCTAGCCGGCGTCAAGGCGGGTGTCGACGCCGGGATCGAGTCACTGCCCAGCGACAACTCCGAGCACGATCTCCACAAGCACGCCGTATGACGCTCGAGCGCTCGCCGCTCGACACAGTCCACCGTGCGCTCGGGGCGCGGATGGTGCCCTTCGGCGGTTGGGAGATGCCGCTCGAGTACCCCTCGGGAACGATTGCCGAGCACCTCGCCTGCCGCGGCGACGCCGTCGTGTTCGACGTCTCACACCTTGGCTCCGTACGCCTCGAAGGGGACACGGCGTACGACACCCTGCAACAACAGCTCACCAACGACCTCGCCAAGATCGGCCCGGGAAGGGCGCAGTACACGCATCTGCTCGACCCCGACGATGCCTCCGTGCTCGACGACATCATCGTGTGGTGGCATCCGCAGCAACCAGGACGCGATACCGCGGTTCGACGTGATGCCGAACGCCTCGAATACCGATCGCGTCGTCGCCGCCGTCGGGGGCAGCGAGGTAACCCGGGAGCGTGCCGTGCTGGCCGTGCAGGGACCACGAGCGAAGGAACGGCTGGCGACGGTCTTCCCGGACGCCGCCGCGGTCGGGCGTTTCCGTGTGGCGCACGCCAACTGGGGCGACGTCGCGTGCACGGTCGCCGGCACCGGCTACACGGGGGAGCCCGGAGTCGAGATCGCTGTCCCGGCGGCGTCCGCAGCAGCGTTGTGGGACGCCGTGGTCGCCGCCGGCATCGTGCCTGCCGGGCTCGGCGCCCGCGACACGCTCCGCCTCGAGGCAGCCCTTCCACTGCACGGCCACGAGCTCGGTCCGGGGATCACGCCGTTGCAGGCCGGCCTCGGCTGGGTAGTCGCCTGGGCCAAGGCGGACTTCCGTGGCCGAGCTGCCCTCGCCGCCGAGCAGGCGCGCGGCGTCGACCGTCACCTCGTCGGCATCGCCACCGAAGGCCGCCGGCCGCCGCGGGCCGGCTGCCAAATTGTCGCCGATGGAGCGACCGTCGGGGTCGTGACGTCCGGCAACTTCTCGCCGACGCTCGGCCACGGCATCGCTCTTGGGTTGGTCCCCCCGCACGTCGGCGTCGGCGCGACGGTCGAGATCGACGTCAGGGGCACTCCGCTCCCGGCGACGGTGGTCGACACACCGTTCGTCCAGCGCGAGCGGAGTTGACGCTCAGCCTGCAGCGGATCGCTTCTTCGCTGCGGACTTCTTCGATCCTGCCTTCTTTGCGGTCTTCTTCGGTGCCGGCTTCGGCTTCGTCGGTCGCTCCGGTTCCGGTGCGGGCACCGGGAGCGGCGGCTGAGCTGGTGACGCTGACGGGCGCGTCATTCCGGGAATGCGCAGGCTGAACAGCCCGCCCGCCGTCTCGGCGAGCTGGCCGAGCGGGGCCAGCCGCCGGGAAAGGTCGTTGATCGAGTCGACGAACTTGCCCAGATCAGTCGGCAGCGACGCGAACACCGGAGCGAGTTGCCCGGTGAGCTTGGCGGTGGCGAGCACCTGTGGCATCACCGCACGCACTGGTTCCTCGAACTCGTTGAGCAGACGCGTTGACGCGCTCGGCCGTGTCGTTGAGATTTGCCATCGTCCGGTTGAAGTTCTCCAGACCCTTGAACAACTCGTCCGAGCCGCGCCGCAGTTGGTCGAACGAGCGGATCACCGCCGCAATCGGACCGGCGACGAGGGAGATGAGGTTCTCGAACGGATCCCGAGGCGGGGGAGGATCTGCCATCGGAGGCGACGCTAGTCGGCGCACCTGTCAGTGCGGCTGAAGCGTCTCGGCGTACGACTCCAACGGCTCACACGAGCACACCAGGTTGCGGTCGCCGGCGGCACCGTCGATGCGCGAGACCGGGGGGAAGTACTTCGCCGCCCGCAACGACGCCACCGGATAGGCGCCGAGCTCGCGGGAATACGGTCGCGTCCAGTCACCGATCAACTCCTCGGCCGTGTGCGGCGCGTGCCGCAGCGGGCTCTGCTCCAGCGGCCAGGTACCGTCGGCGACGTTGTCGATCTCGCCGCGGATCGTGACCATCGCCTGGACGAACCGCTCCAACTCGGCCAACGTCTCGCTCTCTGTCGGCTCGATCATCAGGGTCCCCGCCACTGGGAAGCTCGTCGTCGGGGCGTGGATCCCGAAATCGATCAGGCGCTTGGCGACATCGTCCACCGTCACACCCGTCGACCTGGTGATCCCTCGGAGATCGATGATGCACTCGTGGCCGACCCGGCCCTTGGCGCCCGTGTACAGCACCGGATAGTGCCGGCCGAGGCGAACGGCGAGGTAGTTGGCTGAACAGATCGCGACGGTGGTGGCCTGACGCAGCCCGGCCGGGCCCATCAGGGCGATGTACGCCCACGGGATGCCAAGGATTCCCGCCGAGCCGAACGGCGCCGCTGACACCGGTCCGACGACCTGGTCGCCGCCGCCGAGCGGATCGCCGGGAAGGAACGGGACGAGATGCTCGCGGACGCCGATCGGACCGACCCCCGGGCCGCCGCCGCCGTGCGGGATGCAGAACGTCTTGTGCAGGTTGAGGTGGCTGACGTCGGCACCGAACGTGCCCGGCCGGGCCAGTCCGACGAGGGCATTGAGGTTGGCGCCGTCGACGTACACCTGCCCACCAGCGGCATGAACGAGATCGCAGATCTCGCCGATGCGCTCCTCGAAGACACCGTGGGTCGACGGGTAGGTGAGCATGATCGCGCCGAGACGGTCGTCGTGCTGTTCGAGCTTGGCCTCGAGGTCGTCGACGTCGACGTTCCCATCGGCGTCGGTGGCGACGACCACGACGTCCATGCCGACCATCACCGCACTGGCGGCGTTGGTGCCATGGGCACTCGACGGGATCATGCAGACCGTGCGGCCGTCGTCTCCTCGTGACCGGTGATAGGCCTCGATTGCCAGCAGGCCGGCGAACTCGCCCTGGCTCCCAGCGTTGGGCTGGACGCTGACGGCGGCGTAGCCGGTGATCTCAGCCAGCCAAGCCTCGAGGTCGGCGACCAGGCGCCGCGTGCCAGCGGAGGTGTCGGCGGGCGCAAACGGGTGGAGATCGGCGAACTCCGGCCAGGTGATCGACGCCATCTCCGTCGTGCCGTTGAGCTTCATCGTGCACGACCCGAGTGGGATCATCGTGCGATCCAGCGCGAGGTCGCGGTCGGCGAGTCGGCGCAGGTAGCGGAGCATCTCGTGCTCGGTGTGGAGGCGGTGGAACACCGACTGCGTCATCCACTCGCCCGTCCTCGCGAGGACGCCGGGGAGGAACCCTTCGCCGCCGCCGACGCTGTCACCAGCGGTCACTCCAAAGGCGGCAACGACGTCGTCGATCACGTCGGACGTGGTCGTTTCGTCGACGCTGACACCGACAGCCGTCGGGCCGACCCGACGCAGGTCGATGCCCCGCTCGACGCCCGCAGCGAGTACGGCGTCGGCGTCGACATCGTCGATCGTGACGGTGTCGAAACAGGTGTCGTGACGAACCGCCAACCCGGCGGCCGCAAGCGTCGCGGCGAGCGACGCGGCGGCGTCGTGGACCCGCGAGGCGATCGAACGCAGGCCGTCAGGCCCGTGCCAGCAGGCGTACAGCCCGGCGATGTTGGCGAGCAGCACCTGCGCCGTACAAATGTTCGACGTTGCCCGCTCGCGCCGGATGTGCTGCTCGCGGGTCTGTAAGGCGAGACGTAGGGCGGGACGACCGACGGTGTCCGTGCTCACGCCGACGATCCGTCCAGGCATCGCCCGGGCGGCGGCAGCATGGGCACTGATGAAGGCGGCGTGGGGGCCACCGAAGCCCATCGGCACGCCGAAGCGCTGGGCGGAGCCGACGGCGATGTCGGCGCCGAGTTCGCCTGGGGGAGTGAGCAGGGTGCAGGCGAGGAGGTCGGTGGCGACGACGACAAGGCCACCGTGCTCGTGCACGACATCGAAGTGCTCGCGCCAGTCGATTATCGCTCCTGTCGAGGTCGGGTAACTGAACAACGCTCCGAAGCAGCCGTCGGCGAGACGGTCGACGTCGCCGACGACGAGGTCGACTCCGATCGGACGCGCCCGTGTGGCCAGCACGGCGATCGTCTGGGGGTGGGTGTCGTGATGGACGAAGAAGCGGGACGACTCAGAGGACGCCAACCGGCGCGTCATGCTCATCGCCTCGGCGGCGGCCGTCGCCTCGTCGAGCAACGAAGAGTTGGCGACCTCCAAACCGGTCAGCTCGGTGACCGTGGTCTGGAAGTTGAGCAGCGCCTCGAGCCGGCCTTGGCTGATTTCCGGCTGGTACGGCGTGTAGGCCGTGTACCACGCCGGATTCTCGAGGACGTTGCGCTGAATCACGCCGGGGGTGACGGTGGGGTAGTAGCCCATGCCGATCATCGAGCGGCGCGGATTGTTCTCGTCTGCGAGCCGGCGCAGAGCCCCGAGCACGTCGGGTTCGCTGCGCGGCGCCGGCAGGTTCAGGGTGGTGTCACGGATCGACCGCGGCAGCGTCTCGTCGAGCATCGCGTCGAGACTGTCGACGCCGAGCGTTTCGAGCATGTGGCGGAGCTCGTCGTCGTTGGGGCCGACGTGGCGCCGAACAAAGTCGGCGGCGGGGGGAGCAAACTGCTCGGTCATCTGATGCTCTCCGGTGCGCGGTGGGGGACTCTGTACCCCCGCTGTCGTCGGCACCTGAGAGCTTCAGCCGGTGGCGATCACCGGTCTTTCCCCTTCGGCGAGCCTGGGCGACTAGCCCAGCCTGCTTTCCAGCGTCGCCTCACCCGTCGGTCCGTTCGCCTGAGAGATTCCGGGGCGGTTGCTCCTTCGGCGCTGTCGCCATCGACGAGCAGCTCTCCCGACGGGTTCGTCGGCGGGCGCCAGGGTAGCGCGTCGTAGCTCTAGATGGGCTCGCTTTGCTAGCAGGCGCCGATCGCCCGCACGTACGGGAACGGGTTCACGGCGGCGCCACCACGGGGATGGACCTCGAAGTGCAGGTGGTTGATCGCCGCGTTACCCGTGTTGCCGACCGTGCCGATCGCCTGACCGGCGCTGACCGGCACCCCGACGTCGATCCCGGGGGCGATGCTGGCGAGATGGGCGTAGAAGAAGTATGTCCCGTCGGCGGTCCTGATCTTCAGCCCGTTGCCGGACAGCGACCCTGGTCGATCGCGATAGATCTGCGAGATCCGCCCGGCGACGACAGCCTGCAGGGGAGTCCCCGCGGGGGCACCGATGTCGACACCGAGGTGGACGCGGCCGCTGCCCCGTGACGCCTGCCACGTGTCGCCGTACCAGCATGGGCCTTTGCCGAGCGGCCTCGCTTGGAGGGTGACGGCGACCTGCGGCGCCGGCGCCGGTTTGGCCATCGTCTGCAGGCCGAGGGCGGTCGCCGTTGCCTGGTCGACCTTGCCGGTGACGCGCAGGCCCTTGGCCCGCTGGAACTTCATGACGGCGCCGGCCGTCGCCGACCCGAAGATGCCGTCCGATCCACCGCTGAAGCTGATGCCCGCACGGATCAGCGCCTTCTGCAAAGCGACCACTCGCGCACCACGCTCGTCGTAGGTGGGGAAACCGCCCGCCGCCGAGCCACCCCCGGTCGATGCACCGGCCGGGGCGGCGCCCGAGCTGAGGCCGAGCAGGCGCGCTGCCGCCTCGTCGACGATGCCGGTCTGGGGCAGGCCGTTGACCCGCTGGTAGGTGAGCAGGGCGCCGCGCGTGTGCTGGCCGAACACACCGTCGGCGCCACCACGCACGACGAGGCCGGTCGCCATGATCGCCTGCTGCAGCTTGGTGACGGCCGGGCCGGTCGAGCCGACGCGAAGTCCGACGTAGGCCGTCGAGGGAGTGGCCGGGGCGGCGGCGCCGCCGGCGGCCTTGACGAGGGCGGCGTCGGTAGCCGCGTCGACCGTGCCGGTCTGCGGGATTCCGTGCAGGCGCTGGAAGGCGCTGACCGAGCGGCGGGTCTGCGGGCCGAACACCCCGTCGGCTCCACCGACGACGTTGACGCCGGACTTGATGAGCAGTTGCTGAATGCGCTGCACCGGCGCGCCGATTGCCCCCAATTGGACAACGGGGCCTGCCGGAGCGGGAGCCGACGGGGAGGAGGCGCTCCCTGTCAGTCCGAGGACGCTGGCCGTTGCCGCATCCACCACTCCCGTCTCCGGCAGGCCGTTGACACGTTGGACCAGCGTCACCCCGCGGTGAGTCGATGCTCCGAACGTGCCGTCCGCACCGCCACTGAGGACCAACCCAGTGGCGAGGATGGCGAGCTGCACCTGGCGGACCGGCTCGCCGGTTGCCCCGAGGCGCAGCCCGACGACCGACCCAGGCGCCGCCGCTGCCGTCGGACTCGCCGACGCGGCGAGCGCCTGCGGCGCTTGGGGGGTCGCACTAGCCGCCGGAACTCCACCGGCCAGTCCGAGGTAGCGCGCCGTGTTCTCGGTGACGACACCGGTGGGGTTGAGACCGTTCTGTTGCTGGAACACGCGCAGGGCCGCCGTCGTCCCGGCGCCGAAGTTGCCGTCGGCACCGCCGGCGACGTAGTAGCCGAAGGCGACGAGCTTCTCTTGGACGGCCAAGACGGCGGGACCGGAGGCGCCTTGACGCAGACCGACGACCGACGTCGCCTCGACGGCGGCGGTGGGCCGCGGAGCGTCGGCGACCGCCAGTGTGGAAGTGCCGGCCAACGCCAACGATCCGGTGACCACGGCGACAACGCCGAGACGGCGAGCGCGCCGGGACGGCGACGGACGAGTAATGACTGTCATTTCAATCGTGCCTCTCTGATCGAATGGACAGTTCTCCTTTCGACCAGTCCGGCGATTGGCCCATGCGACGACCGCAATCACGACCACCCGGACCGCTGCCTCGGCACGTCACGTGACCAGGCCCGACGTCAATTCGGCGAGAAAAACCCCAGATCACGCCCGATCCCACGAATCTGACATAACGATGATTATCGGCGTCGCGTAGCGAGCCCCTCGCTGCGCTCGGGCTGAGCGGCTCCGCCGATAATCGCGGGCCTCATGCGACCCCGAGATCACCGCACCCGTTCCATCGGAGTGTTTGCTGCATTGGAGTGTCAGCTGCCAGGAAACTCGACACGTGACACTCCAACCGTCGCGACCGGCCGCCCGCACTGCCTTCAAGAGCAAAGCAACCGTGAGGTCCGCGCGGCCGAACCCGTCCGCTAGGGCTTCTATTTCGTCATGACGAAACTGGGGGTGGTAGTAGGGGTGCCAGGGCTTCGCGGGTTGCTAGCGGGCGGGCGGCGTCGAGCAGCCAATCGAGCATCCGGCGTAGCTCCACAGCGGGCGGCGAGTCATCGGAGGCGGCCAGATCGGTGTCGGTGTCCTCGATTGCACACGCCAGGACGTAGAGCTGATCGTGTAACTCGTCGAGCGCCGCTCTGGCGATCACCAACTCGCCTTCGCTCAGTTCGAGTTCTCCGGCCCGCTGGCGGGCCACCCAGTCCCACTGCCGGCAGCGCTGCGAGCAGAACTGTCGCGGTCGGCCCCGACCACTTCTCTCGGGTAGCGCCCGGCGGCACCACCGGCACCGAGCTGTTTCCGTCATGACGAAATCGTAGGCACACGCTCACCCGTCGGTCAGTGAACGCGCCGCGGCCCAAGCGGATTCCACACGCTCCAGCCGCGACGTCGCCGTGTCCCGCAACCGTTCGGCGACGGCGGCGACGATGAGCTCGAGCAACGCCAGCGTGCCGACATGGCTGTCGAACGGTGAGAGTGATCGGGCAGCGAGCGTGAACGAGTGCGCCGCCTTCATCGCCAGCGGTGAAAGCGGCCCGTCGGTGCAGGCGACGATCGTGTGACCGAGCTCACCGGCGAACGACACGGCGTCGAGCAACCAGCGCTCGTAACGGCGCAGGTCGATGACGACGAGTGTCGAGCCTGCCGGACTGAGGGCGAGCTGGCGGCGCAACGCGACCTCGTTGCCGGCCACCGCGCCGACCGAATCGCGCAATGCGGCGAGATCGTGGAGGAACTGCATCGCGACGCCGTGCTCGGCCTCCCCCGCGAGCACGAGCACGGTCCGGCGCAGGTCGCTGAGCAAATCGACGACCTCGTCGAAGGCCTCCCGGTTGAGGTTGTCGATCGTCTCGGCGACGTTGGCGACGGCGGTGGCGCGGTGCCGCTCGATCTGGGGGCGGTCGGCGAGCTCACGAATCCGTTCGGCTGCCGGACGGAGCTGTCGGGCGAGGTCATCCTGCACCGACGACTGCAGCGCGCTGAACCCGTCGAACCCGAGCTTGGCGGCGAGCCGGACCACCGTGGCCGCCCCGGCTCCGGCGTCCGACGCCAGGTCGGCGACGGTTCCGAAGGCCACGAGATGGGGGTGTTCGAGGACTGCCTGAGCGACTCGCCGCTCGGCGCCGGTGAGGAGCGGCCCAGCTGCGGCGATGCGGTCGGCGACCTCCAGCTCGGCCATCAGCGAACCATACTGTGGCGTGCAGCTACCGCCGCCTCCGCAACGATCCTTCGCCAGCGACAACGCCTCGGGCGCCCATCCCGATGTGATCGCCGCGATCATCGCAGCCAACAGTGGACACGCCCTGGCCTACGGCGACGACGAGTGGACCCGAGAGTGCGAGGCGCGTTTCGCCGACCTCTTTGGTCAACCCGTGGTCACGCTGCTCACGTTCACCGGGACTGGAGGCAACGTGCTCAGCTTGACGACGCTGCTGCGGCCGGTCGATGCCGTCGTGTGTGCAGAAGGCTCGCACGTCAACGTCGACGAGGCCGGGGCGATGGAGCGGATCGCCGGCGCCAAGCTCATCGATCTCTACGCTCCCGAGGGCAAACTCGAGCCCGAGCAGTTGCGTGACCTCGCACCGATGCTCGGCACCGAGCACCACGCCCAACCAGCGGTCGTGTCGATCACCCAGAGCACCGAACTCGGCACCCTGTACAGCGCCGCCGAGGTGGCGGCGTTGTGCGAGGCGGCCCACTCCATGGACATGAAGGTGCACATGGACGGCGCTCGCATCGCCAATGCCACGGCCGCCCTCGGTTCCACAGTCGCCGCCCTCCGGTCGTTCACGATCGACGCAGGCGTCGACGTGCTGACGTTCGGGGGGACGAAGAATGGTCTCGTCGGCGGCGAGGCCGTCGTGTTCCTCGACCCGGCGCTCGCCACCAGGGCGCGCTACGTGCGCAAAATGGTTACCCAGCTGCCATCGAAGATGCGCTTCGTCGCCGCCCAATTCAACGCCCTGCTCGACGGCGAACTGTGGTTGCGCAATGCCCGCCACAGCAACGCGATGGCCACCCTGCTGTACGACGCCGTAGCACACCTCGATGCCGTGGACGTCGCCAAGCCGCAGGTCAACGGTCTGTTCCCCAGCCTCCCCGCCGCGGCCATCGGCCCGTTGCAGTCATGGAGCTTCTTCTGGGACTGGGACGTCGCCAATCGCCAGGTGCGCTGGATGACGTCGTGGGACACGACGGCCGACGACGTCGAGCACTTCGCCGCCGGGGTCGTAGCGGCAGTGAGCGCCGCCGACGTGACGCCTGGCACTCCGGTCGGGAATTGACCAACTGATTACGACGTTTTAACGTCACTGACCACGGTGCCGCGTCCGCGAGCGGTGAACGGGGGAACGTCATGGCAGTGATCGACGCGTTGATCGACCAGGTCAACAGAGACGGCGTCAACGGGCCGGAGGGTCCGACTGGTGACTGGATGAAGCAGGCCGCCTGCAAGGGTCTCAGCCACCTGTTCTTCGCTGCTCCGGCCGAGCGACCCCAGGCCCGCGAACGCCGCGAGGCTGCAGCACGCGCTGTGTGCGGATCCTGCTTGGTGAACACACCGTGCCGGCAATTCGCGCGTGTCCACCACGAGTACGGCTTCTGGGGCGGCGAGAGCGAAGACGAACGGCATGCCGCCGGATACCGCTTGATCGCCCCGATCGGGATCCGCGCCCGCGCCAGCTGAACCCCGAACGCAATGAACGACCTCGTCGTCGTTGGCAGCAGCAACATCGACCTCGTCGTCACGGTGGGACGTCACCCGCTGCCCGGCGAGACGCTGCTCGGAAGCGAGTACCACGAGTATCCCGGTGGCAAGGGCCTCAACCAGGTCGTCGCGGCGGCGCGGGCCGGTGCAGCCGCGGCGTTCGTGTCCGCCCTCGGGGACGATGCCGCGGGTGACCGACTCGCCGCGGTGCTCGCCGAGGAGGGCATCGACACTACTGGCGTGCAACGCATCACCGGCACGGCGACAGGTCGCGCCCTGATCACCGTCGATGAGTCCGGTGAGAACTCGATCGTCGTCGTTGCCGGGGCGAACGGCGAGCTGCACAGCGCCCCACTCCCCCACACCCGGGTGGTACTCGGCCAGTTGGAGGTCCCGATCAGCGTTGTCACGGACGCCTTCCGCCAAGCTCGTGCCAGCGGCAGCGTGACGATTCTCAACCCAGCACCAGCCGCCAAACTCGCCGACGAGCTGCTCGCCTGCTGCTCGGTCGTGATCCCCAACGAGCATGAGCGCGAGCACCTCGGCGGTAGCGATCGGTTGTTCAGTCTCGGAGTCGAAGCTGTCGTCACCACGTTGGGAAGCGCCGGCGTCGACGTCGAGACACTCTCAGGACGACACCATGTCGACCCGTTCGCGGTCACAACGATCGACACGACCGGTGCCGGCGACGCGTTCTGCGGGGCGTTCGCCGTCGCCGCCTCCGAGGGTGCCGACGCTCTCGCTGCGGCACGGTTCGCCGCCGCCGCCGGGGCGATCGCCACGACACGTGCCGGAGCGGTGCCGTCCCTGCCCCGGCGCGCCGAGATCGACGCCCTGATCGCCGGGTAGCGCCGCCGGCTCAGTCGATCCGGCGCAGCTGATCGCGGAACCGTGCGGCCCGCGCGACATAGCTCTGGGCGGCGTTGTCGATGTCGCTCTGGCGGGCCTTGCCGAGCTTGATCGTCGCCGGGGCGCCGACCGCCAGGGCCCCGGCCGGAACCTCCGAGTCGTTGAGCACCACGGCGTTGGCCGCGACTACCGCTCCGCTGCGCACGATCACACGGTGCAACACGATCGCCCCGTTGCCCACCAACGCTCGGTCCTCGATCGTGCAGCCTTCGAGGTGGACGATGTGGCCGATCACGCAGTCGTCGCCGACGGTCGTCGGGTCGACCTCGGTCGTGTGCAGGACGCTGCCGTCCTGCACGCTCGTACCGGCGCCGACGCGTATCTCACCGTCATCTCCACGGAGAACGGCATTCGGCCATATCGAAGACCGCGGGCCGATCGTCACGGAGCCGATGATGACCGCGTCAGGATGGACGTACGCCGAGGCGTCGATGGTCGGCTGCTGGTCTCCGAGGGCGTAGATGGGCACGGTAGAGCAGAGTAGAGCTGCGAGCGGATACCGTGGCGACCCGTGCCGACGAGGATCGACATCGAGTTGACGTCTGCCAGCGGCGATGGCTCGTGGACGTGGCGCGCCGCCGGGGCCCGCGAACCCAAGGGCGTCCTCGATGGATCGATCCTTCCGGCGGGCGCCGCCGTGGGTGATCAACTCAGGGCCGAGAGTGAGCAGAACGTCGAAGGCATTCGCATTCTGTCGATAGTCCCGCCGAAGCAGAAGGGCGGACGCAGCGACGTCCTCGAGTTGCTGCCGAGCACCGACTTCGAACCGGTCACGCAACAGCGGGTAGGGCGTGATCGCCACGAACCGAGCAGATCACGGCCACGCCGTGCCAGGGACGGCGAGGAGCGGGAAGATCGCAACGGCGACCGAACACGCCGTGACCGCGGACGTCGTGGGGAGGGCCGCGGCCCGCGTCGCGACGACGAGTCGACCGGCGGCGACGACCGCCGACAGGCGCGGCAACGTCCACATCGACCGCATTTCACACCGCCGCCGGAGCTGCCCCAGCGACCCAAGCCCAAACGCCTGCGACCGGGCAAGCAACACCTCGGCGAGGTGCTCTCCTCGCTGCCCGAGGAGCAACGGGCGGTCGCCGAGCTCGCCCTCCAAGGGATGGCTGCGGTTCGTCAACGCCTTCGCGAGGAAAATGCCCGGTCGAAGGCCGCCGGAAAACCGGAGATGCCCGAGGCGACGGTGCTGAAGATGGCCGAGGATCTGTTGCCTCAGCTCCGGGTCGCCGACTGGCGCGACCGAGCCGAAGCGGCCCAGCGCCAGCTCGCCCATCTCGACCTGCGTGACCTGCGCAGCGTGGTCGCCGCGTCGGAGGACCCCCTCGTGGTCCGTGACGAGTCGACCCGCGCCCTCGCCGCCGAGCTCAAGGCACAACTCGCGGTGAAACAGGAAGAAGAGCTCAACCTCTGGCTGGCGGATGTCGAGGCCGCCGTCGACGTCGGTCGTGTCGTCCGGGCGCTACGTCTTTCGGCGATGCCACCCAAGGCCGGAGTCCCGTTCCCGCCCGTACTCGGTGGCAAGCTCGGAACGGCGACGATCGCCGCCCTGACCGCCGACGATCCGCCCGACCGATGGATCGCGGTCCTCGAAGCAGCCGCCTTCTCCCCCATTCGCACGTCGGTGACGCCAACAGCCGCCCCGGCACAACCGAGTCCCGAGCTGGTGGCCACCGTCACCAGACTCGGGCCACTGCTTCCGCAGGTCGCCGTGCTGTTCGGCATCGAGGTGCCCGACAAGGCGCCGACACCGAAGCCGTTGCGCCAGCAACCTCGCAAGAAGGAAGCGGCCCGCAAACAGGGCGGGTCTGCCGCCAAGCCGCCGCGGAAGCAGCAGCCTGACCTGGCCGTGGCCGAGCCGAGCGCCGAAGCGGCGGCCGAGCCGAGCGCCGAAGCGGCGGCCGAGTCTCCCGCCGAGGTGGCAGCTGAGTCTCCCGCCGAGGTCGCGCCAGAGCCACCCGCCGCGGCCGCGGCCGAGCCCCACGCCGAAGTGGCCGCCGAGCCCACAGCCGAACCACCGGAATCCCCAGCCGAGCCCGAGCCCGAGCCCGAGATCGCCGAACCGGCCGAGCAGGCGGCAACAACAGAGTGACCGCCGACGCGCCGGACATCGTCACGTTCGAGGCCGACGATCACGTCGCCGTGATCACCCTCAACCGTCCCGAGGCACGCAATGCCGTCAATGGTGCCGTAGCCCTCGGCCTTGAAGCGGCGATCGACCGGCTCGAGGAGGACCCCGAGTTGTGGGTCGGCATCCTCGCCGCCAACACCGCCGGGCAGGAGCGACCGGTGTTCTCTGCCGGCGCCGACCTCAAGGAGATCAATGCCGGCAATGCCGCCGCGCTCGGGACAAAGCGCGGCGGATTCGCCGGCTTCACGTATCGCCAACGCCGCAAGCCGGTGATCGTCGCCGTCGACGGACTGGCAACGGCCGGCGGCTGCGAGATCGTTCTCGCCGCCGACATCGTCGTCGCGACCGCACGGTCGGCGTTCGGCCTCGCCGAGGTGAAGCGCAACCTCGTCGCCGGCGCCGGCGGTCTATTCCGCCTGCCTCGTGCAGTTGGCCTCGGCCCGGCCCTGGACGTGATCCTCACCGGCGACCCGATGCCTGCCGATCGGGCGTACCAGCTCGGCCTCGTCGCCAGGCTCGCCGAGCCCGATGCTGCCCTCGACACCGCCCGCCAGCTCGCCGCCAGGATCACGGCGGCAGCCCCGCTCGCCGTCTGGGAGTCGCGTGCCGTGGCCATTGCCGCCATGTCAGCCGATGACGACACGTTGAAGCGGATGACGGACACCGCGATGGGCGCCGTGATGGCTTCCGAGGACCTCGCCGAGGGCCTCACCGCGTTCATCGAGAAGCGTCCGCCGGTCTGGAAGGCCCGCTGACGCTTCTCCCAAGTTGTGCCGGGCCATCAGACGGGCCGACTCGTTTGCGTCAGCGAATGTGCCGGTAGAGGGCCGTCTTGCTGACACAGACACCGGACCCGTCGGAGCTATGCTGGCAGACACCTCCTTCGACAGCAAACAACCGTGAAGGTCCGCGGGGCCAGACCCGACGCGCAGTACCGACTGCCGGACGCTCTGACGCTCTACAGCTTCTTCGAAACCGTGATCAGGCGGGCGGTGACGCCGGCCCGTTCGTACAGGTTCTTCAGGTTGCGGTCACCGGGCAGGGTCTCCGCCTCGATCAGCTCCGCGCCCTGAGTACGCGCCCAGTCCATCGCCGCGGCGACGAGGGCATCACCGAAGCCGAGTTCGCGGGCCTCGCCGGCGACGTAGACCTGGTCGATACGGGCAACCGGCATCGGGTCGGCGGCGCAGTCGGCAACGAGGAATCCGACCACCACATCGGTGCCGTCGTCCGCAGGGATCGTCGCGATCCAGACAGCGCGCTCCCCGATCGCGTCCGCCCACGCGTCAGCGAGCGGGGGGTGCGTATCGAGCCAGCGGCCGCCACCTCACGTGTCGCGCAGATCAGCTCGCGCCGTGCGCTCGAGGTCGCGCAGCGAGAGGGCATCGGCCGGCGCGGCGCGACGAACGACTGGATCGATCACCGTCCACCGGCCACGATCATGGCCGAGCGAGCAGCTGGTCGATCTTGCCGACGACCGTCCGCCGGCCGCGGTGGGTCACCTCGAACGAGCGAATCTTGGCGAGGTCAGACGGCGTGAGGCGGTCGAGCCTGGCGACGATGTGGCTTGCGGCGAGGTCTTCGTAGCCGGGAATCGCCAAGTCGGCCGCCTGGCTGTCGTCATCGATCACCGGTGCGACCGCAACGCGGACGTCGCCACGATCGGCTGTTTCGACGCCTTCGGCCGCCGATTGAAGGCTTGGTACTCCGGAGTCGACGTCCCACCCGAGTAGTCCATCGACGGTGAGGTTGAACATCGTGCGGGCCAGACCGGCGGATTCGGCGAGCGTGCGGCGCGCCACCCGAACGAGGCCGCAGGGCAGCGCCGTGGCCGCACCAGCGAGACGGCGCAATGCTGCCTCGACGTCTTCGCGCAACGGATCGGCCGGCGCCACGAGTCGTGGACCCTACGTGAAGATCGGACAGGCGTCATCGCCGACCGGGCAGCCCGGCGCCGATGCCCTCACGAGTAGGAAGCAGCTCGGGCAGAGCTGCTCGTCGGGACGTTTCGGCTGCAGTCGATCGGCCGTGTCGCCGCGCTCGTCGGGCTCGACCTCCTCGTCCTCCTCGTCACCGTCGTCCTCGGTGGTGACCATGCGGTCCTTGAGGATGCGGTCGAGATCGGCTTCGACATCGTCGGGCGACAGCAGGTCTTCGTCCTCGTCCTCCTCCTCATCGCCCGTGCGCCGCTTCGTGCGGGTCGTCGCCGCGGTGTCATCCTCGTCGTCGTCCTCATCTTCGTCGACGACATCGGCGTCGTCGTCATCGTCGTCGTCGGGGATCTCCTCCTCGAGCTCCTCGACATCGAGCTCGTCGGGATCCGGCTCGGCATCCTCGGACTCTTCGCCGTCTTCATCGGCCTCCAAGTCTTCGTCGACCACTTCTTCTTCTGCTCGCATCGTCATCATCCCGGGCTGCCATCGCGGCGGAGCATAGGCGGCAGCCCATGCCGCACTGGCGAACGGGTCCGTGACCTGCGTCACAGTCAGCCGCGACGTGTCTCGGCGCGCCGCTCGGCTTCGAGCCGCTCGAGCTCAGGAGCGTCAGTCGTCAAGTGCGTCATCGCTGCAGCGATCGCCGTGTGTCCTGCCTGCTCGGCAATCAGCCGATGCATCTCCAGAGCGACCCGGCGATACGCCGGGTGCCCCTGCGACCCAGAGCGAAGCTCGATGAGGTGAATCGCCTCGCGGGCGTTGAACTGCATCACGTAGCGGACCCGGTAGGCCATCGCCACCGCATACGACGCCTGCTCAGGAAACACCTCGGCGATGTCGCGGAACAGATCGGCGGAGCGCTCCATCGACTCGTCGAAGAGTGGCGCGCCGCCGGCCTCGTCGATCAGTTCCGGCCGCACGTAACCGTGGCTGGGCGTGAGTGGCTGCCATTCGATGGTCAGCAGGCGGTGGCGTTGCAAATCGCGGAAGGCGCCGTAGTCGGAAAGGATGTCGAAGCGGTAGTCAAGCCGTTCGAATGCCCGACCCGGCTTGTGCCGGCGGTTCTCGCGAGTGCCGACGTACGCAGCGACGAGCGCTCGGCGTTCGTCGGCGCCAAGACTGCGGACGCGGTCGAGCAGCTGCGTCTCGGAGAGCCGAGAGTACGGGTAGCAGATCGCCGCCAACAGCTTGTCTTCGGCGTCGGGATCGAAGTCGACGAGTGTGACGGTCGCCGCCTCCTCGATCGGCTCGGCGGCGAACATCTCGTCGACAAGCGAAGCCGTGTGCATGCGAGTCGTCGCCAGGTACTCGGTCCACCGGCCACCACGGTCGGGGACGTCGACTCGCCGCAGAAAGCTGGGGATCACCTTGCGCAGCTCCTCGAGCATCAGCTCGGCGTAGGCCCTCGCTTCGGGCAACGGATGGGCGCGCAGGCGCAGCAGCAGCCCCTCGAAAGCCTGCCCGGTGCCGTAGATGCCGACGTTCGAGAGCGCCGAGGCCGGCAACATGCCGCGCGTGGCGTCGAGGGCCTTTGCCCGTGTCGCCTGGCGAAACACGAAGTCCGTGTCCGCAGGGTCCTTGGCGATCGTCGCCCGAACATGGTCGGTGACCGTGCCGACTGCGGCGCTGTAGGCGTCGAACATGCGGTCCATCTCGCCGACGTAGCGCGTGCCGAGCCGGCTCGCCATCACGGCCGGATCGCGGAAGTACCGATAGCGCCCTCCGAGCCGGGCGTCGTAGGCGATGTAGCGCGTGCTCTGCTCGAGGTAGCTCATCAGCCTCCCCCACTCGAGCACCTTCGTGAGGATGTTGGAGGCCTGCTCACACGCCAGGTGGACGCCACCGAGCTGGGCGACGGAGTCGTCGCCGTACTCGAAGAAGACCCGCTCGTACAGTTCCTCGGCCCGTTCGAGGCCGACGGTCGCGTCGATGCCATGGTCGCCGGAGATGTCGAGGTCGCCGACGAACTCGTCGAGGAACAGGCGGCGCAGGCTCTTCGGCGCTGCGGCTGTAGCGGGCGAACAACGCGCCCTTGACGACCTCGGGAAGGTTGACGAGAGCGAACACCGGCCCGTCGAGGTTCGTGAAGTAGCGGCGCAGGATGTCGGCTTCCCCGGCGCTGAACTCCTCGGGGACGTACAGCGTCACGGCTGGCGATTGTACGGTCGACCTTCGAGGTCGTCGTGGATGGCCCGCAACCTGCGCTTCTGGATCAACCCTTCACGGCCCCCGACGTCAGGCCACTGATCACGTACCGCTGCACGGGGATGTACACGAGCAGGACCGGGATGGTGGCGAGCACGGCGCCGGCGGTGATGATCCCCCAGTCCTGTTCGAAGCGCTGGGTCTGGAACAGCAGCAGGCCGACCATCACCGTGAGGCTGTCGGTGCTGCGCAGCAGCACCCTGGCGATGACGAAGTCGCCGTAGATGGCGAAGAACTGGAGCACGGCGACGGTGACGATGATCGGCACGATCAGCGGCAGGACGATCGAGCGGAACACTCTGGCGTGGCTGGCGCCGTCGATCCGCGCCGACTCGTCGAGCTCGATCGGGAGGCGGTCGATGTACCGCTTCACGAGCAGCACGTTGATCCCCATGCCGAACGAGACGTAGACGGCGATCAGGCTCCAATGGCTGTCCAGCCCGAACCACGGGATCTGCGTGCCGATCTGCTGCATCATCCCGAACAGGGCGATGATCGACAGCACCGCCGGGAAGACGTTGAGGATGAGGATCCCGTTCATGAACGCCCGCTTGCCGGCAAATCGGAACCGCGACAGGGCGTAGCCGGCCAGGGTCGTGATCGCCACGGTCAGCGTGACCGAGATGAAGGTGATCTTGATCGAGTTCCACAGCCACTTCTCGTACGGATACGAGGGGTGGTTGATCAGATCGTCGTAATTGACGAATCCCGGGTTGTTCGGGATCAGCGAGGCGCCGACGAGCGAGTCGGACGGGTTGAGCGATGCCGACACCACCCACAGCACCGGCAACAAGGCAAAGCCGACCATCAGCGCCGCCAGCAGATAGCGCCACCACCAGCTCCGCCGGCTACGCCGCGACCGTGGGGGTACTCATGCCTCGTCCAACGCCCGTGTGCCGCGGATCTGGAACCAGGTCATCAACCCGATGACGACGAACAGGGCGACGACGATCGCCGCGCCGAACCCGTAGCTCGACACGTTGGACGACACGAACGCGAGCTTGTACGACGAACGAGATGAGGATGTCGGTGTGACCGATCGGAATGCTCGTGTCGGCCATCGGGGGGTTGCCGTAGTTGAAGATGTACACGAGGTTGAAGTTGTTGAAGTTGAAGGCGAACGAGGCGATCAGCAGCGGCATCACCATCACCAAGCAGCTGTGGGAACGTGATGTAGCGGAAGCGCTGCCACGAACTGGCGCCGTCGACCTCCGCGGCGTCGAAGTACTCGCCCGGAATTGCCCGCAGCGCTCCCGAGGTGACGACGTAGAAGTACGGGTACGACAGCCAGATGTTGACGAGGATCAAGGCGACGCGTGTCCAGTTGGCGTCGAGGAAGAACTGTGGCGACGTCCCGAAGATGCTCGACAGGAACTCGCCGATCATCCCCTGCTCCGGGTTCAGCAGGCTGCGCCAGATCAGCACCGACACGAGGACAGGGATCGGCCACGGGACGATCAGCAGGGCACGGATCGAGCCGCGTTCCCGGTAGGTCCTCGAACAGCAGTGACACGGCGAGCCCGGCGCCGAAGCTGAGGGCCACGGAGAACAGCGAGAAGGCGAAGTTCCAGGCCAGCACTCGCAGCAGCGGCGTGCGCAGGCTCTCGTTGGTGAGGAAGCGGACGAAGTTGTCGTCACCCACAGCGCTGATGAACCCGGGGACGAGCTCGGTGCCGTCGGGGCCGACCCACGATCCCTCGTCGGCTCGATAGTTCACGTTTTCGGCGAGGTCGACGATGGCGTCGGCACTCGCTGTCGTACTCGTACCGCGGCTGCGACGCCGCGGCCGTCACGGAACGACTGGATCCGCACCGGGCTGTCTCCACTGCCGAAGTTGACAGCGGCCAGCGAGTCGAGGATTGGCAGGACCTCGTTGGGGGCCATCATCTGGTAGTCCCCGATCGACGGCGGTGCCTCGCCGGATTCGGCGAGCTCGACCACCTCGTCACCGCCGTCGTCGGACACGAACCGCGGCGGGTCAGCGTCGACCAGCAGGATCCCGTAGCTGGCACCCGACTGGTAGCCGGCCCACGTGAACGTCGCCCCGCCGTCGGGTAGGTACTGCTCGGACTCCAACCGCTCGATCGACTGCTGCTTGGAGATGAGGTGGCCGCCACCCATGTTGGTGAACGAGATGTAGACGTTGAACAGGATCGGATAGACGCTGAACAGCGCCGCCAAGGCGACGCCGATGGCCATCCAGCGCATCGCCGAATAGGTGCGACGTAGATAGACGATCAGCAAGAAGACGGTGATCGCGCTGATCGTCGACGCCAGCAGGATGAGGCCGTCTTCGAGCAGGGACCGAACAAGCCAGAGGGCACCGACCGCGACGGCGACCGTGACGATGGCGGAGCGGACATAGGCGCCCGTAGGGACGCGCTCCCTCCTCGTCACGGTCGACATCGCGATGGGCCGCGGTTCAGCCTTGAGCGGCGATCTGCGACTCGATCTGCTCCACGGCCTGCTCGAGGGCGGCGGCGGGCTCGAGCTCGCCGCTGATCGCCAGCGTCCCGGCGTTCACCCATGGATCCCAGACGAAGCCCATCTCCGGGATCGACGGCATCGGCACGGCACCGACGCCTGCCGCATTGAACGCCTGGGTGTCGGGGTCGTCAGCCAGTTCGAACACCGACGCCCACGCCGACGGGCGTGGCTCGGCCTCGAAGATCCGCCGCATCGAGTCCTCGGTGGCGATCTTCTCGGAGGCGAATGCCTGGGCGAGGAGCAACTGGTCGGAGTTGGCGTTGACGATCATGCCCTGGACACCGAGGAACGGGTACCCGGCATCGCCGCCCTCCTCGGCGGCCGGGAACGGAGCGATGGCGTAGGGCACGCCGGCGTCCTGGAAGCGGTTGATCGCCCACGGCCCGGTCATGATGAACGCCGAAGCGCCGGTCTCGAACTGCACGTGGGTGGCCTCCCAGTCGACGTTCTCGGTGGCCAACCCCTCGTCCACGAGCGAGGTGATGTACGTCAGTCCCTCGACCATGCCCTCGTTGGTCATGCCGATGTCGTCGGCCGTGAACTGGCCCTCGGCGTCCTGGCCGAAGATGTAGCCGCCGAATGAGGTGTAGATCGGGTACGAGTTGTAGGTCAGGTCCGGGCAGCCCGATGGCGAGCTCCGCGTCACCGCTGTCGACGAGGGCGGCGCCGACCTCTCGCACCTCCTCCCACGTCGCCGGCGGTGTCTCGACGAGGTCGGTGTTGTAGAAGAAGCCGATGTTCTCGATGGCCAGCGGGAGGCCCATAAGAGCGCCGTCGTACGTGAAGCCCTCGAGTGATGATGGCAGGTACTCGCTCGTCTTGTCACCGATGTCGACCGGGGCGACGGCGCCGTTCTCGACGAGGGCACCGAGGTTGTCGTGCGGGATGATGGCAAGGTCGGGACCGTTGCCCTCGACCCCGAGCAGCATCTGGTTGCGCAGCTCGGCGAGGTCGACGGCCTCGACGGTGACGCCGACGCCGAACTCCTCGCTCGAACTCGTCACCGAGTTCGGTGAGAATCGGGATGCGACCGTCGTCGTAGACCCACAGGGTCAATGCCTCCGTCGAAGAAGCGTCGACCGCTCCCCCGCCGGTGGCGACGGTGACGGCAAGTGCGGCAGCGACGGCGCCGATCCGCCTGATGGTGTGTGTGCTCACTGTTGTGTCCTTTCGTGACTGGTAGCTCATTGGGGATTTCATCGGCTGTCGCCGATCTCGAGCGTCATGGCAACGGCTACGTCCGGCGTGCCAGGGTCGACGACATCGGCGAGGGCGCCGGCGCGACCGCGACCGCGCGGTCATCACCGTCACCTCGGCCGTCGGGTCGACGGAACCATCGGGAAACACCCACGTCAGTGTCGATCCGTCGGTGCCCGGCTCGATCTCCACGCGCCCGGTGAACGTGGAGGGCGCCCACTCGCCGTCCTGCCAGGTGCTCATCGAGGTCGTCACGTAGCCGGCGCCGGGATCGTCGTTCCAGCTGCTCTCGAGGAGCAGCTCGGGCCGCTGGTCGGCGGCGAAGTCATACGGACGCCGGCCGCCGTCGCCACCGGCTCCCGCCTCGGTATTGATCGCCAGGATCACCGTCCCCGGCCACCGACGGACGTCGCCGGCGACCGTCGCCGTGATCGCCACCGAGCCGTCGCCGACGGCGGTGATCTCGGTGAGGTCAGCGTCGGGATCGTCGGTGTCGCCGGTTGCGTCGCCGGCCACCGACGTCGCCCCGCTGGGAACGACGAGCCGGTCGTACTCGGTGCCGAGGTAGTCGGCACCGGCATGCAGCGTCCCGTCGAAGTCGAACAGCGTGGCGTTGTCCCAGTGCGAGCCCTGCCCCCACCGTGTCCGGCACTCGGTGCTCACCCACGCCGGCTCCCAGTAGACGGTGCCCAACCCCCCGTTGGCGACGACGATCGATGTGAGGTCGGCCATGAACTGCTGCTTGGCCCTCCGGAGACACGCCGTAACCGCGCAGCGGGAGATCGAGGACGTTGTCGGCACTGTCACCCGCGTCCGTCGGCCGTCCACGGGTAGCCCGTCTCGACGACGAGGACGTCCTTGCCGGAGGTGTTTGACAGCGTCCGCACCGCTGCACCCAGCTCGGCCGGGGTGAAGCTGCTCCACTGCGGGTAGTAGGACAGCCCGATCACGTCGAAGTCGGTGAGCCCCGCCACCGTCGGCCTGTTCGAACCAATCGAGGGCATTCTCCGGTTGCGCCACGTGCAGCACCACGTCGATCTCCTGTCCGGTCGACTCCGCGACGGAACGCACGGCGGCGATGCCCGCTTCGAGCAGCGGCTGCTCGTGGTCCCAGTCGAGTCCGACCGCGCCGTTGACGAGGCCACTGTTGATCTCGTTGCCGATCTGCACGATGTCGGGCAGCACGCCGGCGGCGTCGAGCTCGTGCAGCGTCGCGGCCGTGTAGTCGCCGAGGGTGGCGGCGAGCTCGTCGATGTCAGTGATCGCGGCCCATGCCGCAGGAGGAGTTTGCCGGCTCGGATCTGCCCATTCGTCGGAGTAGTGGAAGTCGAGCAGGGTGCGCATGCCGTGCTCGCCGGCCCGCTCGAACGTGCGGATGACATCATCGAGCGTGCTGTAGTCGGTCCAGTCCGGGTCGTTCCACAGTCGGGCACGAACGACATTGGCGCCGCGCGCCGAGAGGATCGCGAACGGGTCGTCGAGCGTCCCGTCGCGGAACGTCGCGCCGCAGTCCTCCACCTCGTTGACGTACGACAGGTCGACGCCGAGGACGACCTCGTCGGCCGGCTCGACCGGATCGCCGGCTGTGCCGGGCGGCATCGTGACCGCCACCGCGGCGCAGGCGGCGAGCAGTTTCACCGCGACCTCTGCAACACGACCGCGTCGGCCGCGGGAACCGACGCAGCATGGCGATGGGACTGACCGGTGAGCACGTCGATCCACTCTCCATTGGTCAGTTCGACCGTGGCATCGTGCTCGCCGTGGTTGAGGACGAAGACGATCTCGTCGTCGTCCGACGTCCACACGAGCCGTTCGATGCCACCGCCCTCCGGGCCACGTCGATCGAGCGCGCGGACAACGGCGGCGGCGACGAGATCGGGGGTCGGCGAGGCGACGTACATCGCCCTGCCTGCACCGAAGCGGTTGAGCGTGACCGCCGGCGACCCCGCATAGAAGTCGTCGCGAAACTCGGCCAACGCGATAGCCGACTCCAAGCAAACGATGTCGAATAGTTCCTTGGCGCCGAACATCTCCTCGTCGTCGAGAAAGGACACGTTGTTGACGACCCCGGTCGGCTGGACGTCGGTCTCCTCGACCCACAGGCCGACGAGCTCGCGCCAAACCGGATCGACGCCGTCGGGATGGACCTGGCAGTCGTCGCCGACGACAGCCGAGCCGCACGTTGTCACGAGCAAGCCACCGTCGCGAACGAAGCCGGCGAGGGTGGCGACCGTTGTGTCGCCGGCGACGTGGAGCAACGGGGCGACCACCGCGTCGTAGCCGGACATCGGCCCGCCGCTGCCGATCACGTCGACAGCGCACCCCCGCTCGCTCGAGCGCGCGGTAGGTCTCGCGGACCGTGTCGAAGTAGCGCGATCGCTGGTCGAGGCCGGGGGTGTTGTGATGGCCCCACCAGCTCGGCCAATCGAAAACGACGGCGACCGCGGTGTCGAGTCGGTGGTCCTGCGCGACGACCCCGATCGAGCGGAGGTCGGCGCTCAGCCGCAGCAGCTCGGCACCCGTGCGTGTGTCGAGCCGGCCGTGACGAGGGATCAGGGCGGCATGGCTCAGTTCGGCGCCAGCGCGCGCCTGGCGAACCTGAAAGTACAGCATCCCCCGCGATCCGTGAGCGACAGCCTGGAGCGCTTCCAGCCGAACCCGGCCAGGGCGCTTGAGCGCTCCGAGTTCGTGCCAGTTGACCGGTCCTGGCGACGCCTCCATGACCAAGAACTCAGGTCGTTGTCCTGACCCTCGGGCGAGCGCATGACCGAACGCCGGGTGCGCCCAGTGGCCATCGGTCCGCGGGTACGAGTCCCACGACACGAGGTCGACGTGCTCCGCCCACTCGTGCCAGTCGACCACCTGGACAGGCCCGTGGAAATTCGTCGTCACCGGGACCGTGGGTGTGCGATCACGCAGCACCGCCTTCTCGTTCAAGAAGCAGTCGAGCAACACCGACGAGCAGTACCGGGCGTGATCGAGGGAGACGCTCGGGCTCGGCGACAGGCGCACCCGCCCCGGGCGCCGTTCGTCCATGGCGTTGAGCTCGGACGGGAACTCGATCTCCGACCAGTCGTAGACCGTGTTGCCCCAGACCCCGGTACCCCAGGCCTCGTTGAGCGCGGTGAGATCGCCATAGCGCTCGGCCAGCCATCGTCGAAAGTCGTCGAGGCAGTGGTCGCAGTAGCAGACCGGCCCGTACTCGTTGTTGACATGCCAGAGCCGGAGGGCGTCGTGACCGCCAAGACGATCGGCAAGCACTCCGGCGATCTCCGCAGACGCTTCCCGGTACGCAGTCGATGACGGGCAGTAGTTGACCCTCCCGCCGTGCCTGCGCCGGCGGCCCGAGGAGTCGACCGGAAGGATCTCCGGAAATGCCGCCGACATCCAAGCCGGCTGCGCCGCAGTGGGTGTGGCCAACACGACTCCGACCCCTTGTCCGGCGACGGCGTCGACGACGCGCTCGAGCCAGCCGAGCTCGAACGTGTTCTTGGCCGGCTGGAGCAGCGCCCAGGAGAAGACGCCCAACGTGACGGTGTTGACGCCGAGGCGCTCGAGCGCGTCGAGGTCGGCGACGCGCACCGACTCGGGCCACTGTTCCGGGTTGTAGTCGCCTCCGAACCAGAGCGACGACGGTCCCCCGACCATCCTCACCGCATCCCCCAAGGAGGCTCACCGTAGCAATTCCTGCCAACGTTGGCAATGCGTCCGACCTGAGCCTTTGACTGTGGATAAGGTACCTCCTCGCACGAGTCGAAACGTATGAGCAGCGCCGGTCCCCCGCATCGACCCGCCGGTCCGACCGGCCGCCGGGCCCCCACGTTGCATGACATCGCGGCGCGCGCCGGGGTCTCGATCCGCACTGTGTCGCGGGTCGTCAACGACCGCCCTGGCCCAGCAAACCGAACCCGTGATCGGGTGCAGGCCGCCATCGACGAGCTCGGCTACCGGCCCAACCTGCTCGCCCGCAGCCTCGTCACCCGGCAGAGCTCAACGCTCGGGCTGATCGCCACCTACCTCACCGACCCCTTCTTCAGCGAGCTCGCCCGCGGCATTCAGCACGCCTGCGACCGCTTCGGGTACCTCGTCTTCCTCACCAGCTCCGAAGGTGATGTCGACCGGCAGGGCGACGTCATCCAGTCACTCGTCGACCGTGGTTGTGACGGTCTGATCGCCTTTCCCGTCCGCGGTAGCCAGGATCAGTTGCGGGCCGTGGCCCACCCCACGTTTCCCGTGGTCACGGTCGACTACCGCATCGATCACCACGGCATCGGCTCGGTCGAGTCCGACACAGAAGGTGGTGCCCATCTCGCCGTCGAACATTTCCGGACGAGCGGCCGCCACGTTCTCGGCATGGTGTCGAGCCCGAGCAGTGAGTTCGTCGACGAACCTCGCGAGCGAGGCTTCCGTGAAGCGATCGCCACGACGGTGGCCGATGCCCGCCACCACGTCGTGTGGGCCGACGAGTCGATGGATGGAGGGGCGGACGGCGTGCGCCGGCTGGTGGAACGGTTCCCCGACCTCGACGGCGTGCTCGCCTACAACGACATCATGGCGATCGGAGCAATCCGCGCCCTCGAGGATCTCGGCCGGCGCGTCCCCGAGGACGTGGCGGTGATCGGTGTCGACGACATCGCCCTCAGTGCCCTCGTGCGGCCGTCGCTCACCTCTGTGCGCATCGACCGCGAACAGATGGGTGCCCGTGCGGTCGAGATGCTGATGCAGATGCGCAGCGACCCGGACGGTCCTCCCGCGCCGCGAGACGGTGGACGTCTCACTCGTGCGCCGCGACTCTGCCTGAGCACCGCGGCTCAGTGCCGGAGGACGATCTTGCCGAGTTGCTCGCCCGCCTCCATGCGCGCCAGCGCGGCCGGATAGTCGGCGAGATCGAACGCCTGGTCGACGTGCACGGCGAGACCGCCGGCCATCAACGTCGTCACCTCGGCGAACTCTTGATAGCTCCCCATCGACGAGCCGATGATCTCGAACTGCTTGAAGAAGAGCACAGGCAGGTTGATCTCCGCCTTGTTGCCCGAGGTGCCGCCACACACGACGAGGCGGCCACCGGGCTTGAGCGCCCGTACCGATTGGTTCCACGTCGCCGGGCCGACGCTCTCGACGACGATGTCGGCGCGCACGTCCCATCGCTCCGCCGCCGAGTCGATGACTTCCTTCGCGCCCATCTCCAACGCTGCTTCACGCTTGGCCGCACTCCGGCTCGTCGCCACGACGTCGGCCCCGAGGTGGCGGGCAATCGCCAGCGCCGCGCACGACACACCGGCCCCGATGCCGACGACGAGGACGGTCTGCCCGGCAGCGATGCGCGCTCGCCGCAACATGCGGTAGGCGGTGAGCGTGGCCAGCGGGTAGGCAGCGCACTCCTCCCACGAGCGGCCGGCGGGGCGCGGCACGACGTTGCGTGCCGGAGCGATCGCATGTGTCGCATGCCCACCCCACATGTGCTCGCCGTAGATGGCAAATCCGCGGCCCATCGGGCTGTCGTTGCCGAGGGCGATGATGTCGGCGATCGGTGACACGCCAGGGTTGACGACGACCTCGTCGCCGACTGCGACACCCTCGACCTCGGAGCCTGTTGCCTCGACGACGCCCGCGACGTCGCAGCCGGGCACGTGCGGCAGCGGTGGCTTGGGGAGTCCTTGCGTCGACCACACGTCGAGATGGTTGAGGGCGCTCGCCTCGACCCGCACGAGCACCTCGTCGGCGGCGGGCGGCGCCAACTCGATCTGGCCCCAGCGATATGTCCCGGGCGATTCGTCGAGGATCCACGCGTCGATCAGCACGACTCGTCCCACCACTTCAGCACTCGCAGGGCGCGGCAGGGTGTTCCAGCGGCTCGGCGCCCCGACGCCTTCCTCGATGTCGAAGTGGACGCGACCCGGATGGACGCGATCGAGCTGCCAGCGACCATCGGCCTGCCGTTTCGATCGCACGACCTCGACAGCCTCGCTCATCCGCGGATCCGGGTCGGCGCCGGCGCGGCGGAAGTAGTCGAGGGCGCGGAGCACGTCGTAGTGCCAGTAGTACGGGAACGCGAAGTCGAGATACGCCGGGTCGACGACCTCGCCCGTGCTCTTTCGGCGGAACAGGTTGCGTTCGAGCAAGTACCCCTCTCCGCCGCGACGTGCCTCGAGCACCTCCGGGGAACCGCCGGTGGCGCGCTCGATACTCGACCAGTCCATCGAGCACGTTGATCGTCGTGTCGAACGACGAGCGCACCGACCCGTTCTCGGCTTCGCAATTCCAGCCACCGTCGGCGAGCCGCTCGCCGAGGATTCGCTCGACGATCGGGGCAACGTCCACCCCCAGGTAGGCGCCCGTCTCGATCGTCCGGCCGTTGATGCACGGCTCGACCTCGCCGTCGAAGTAGCGCTGGCCGGCGTGCTCCCAGCGGCAATTCTCGGCGACGAGCTCGGTGGCCTTGCGGGCAGCCTTGGAAGCCGGGTCGAGCCCGAGGATCTGCAGGGTCTGCAGTGTGTGCATCGTCGCCGTCCACGGTTGCCCGGGCTCTCCGCCGGTAAAGGCTCCCGGAAAGCAGGCGCCGCCATCCCACAACCCGTCGGCATCTTCCAGCGCCAGCAGGCGGGCGCCCCAGCCCTCGTGCTCCACACGCGCTCGCTCCGCAACAACCTCGTCGTCCGAGGCGTCGGTGAGATCGTCGAGCACCTGCCAACGGATCGCAGGGTCGCCTTCGAGCAGCCAGTCGACAACGTCCATCGCCGCAGGCTAGACGTCAGTTGGTGTTGAAGTAGATGGCCCAGCGTTGGAGGCGTTCGCCGAGGGGGTGGTGGTAGGGGCGTAGCGGGGTTGGTGGTGGTCCGGGTGGTTTGTGGGCGTGGGTGGCCGTGTCGATCGGTCGGCCGTGTTCGTCGCGGAAGGTTATGTCGTCGGGTTGGTCGGCGTTGCCGGAGATGTCGAGGCGGCCGAGGTGATGGTCGCGGTGACATCGTCGGCAGAGCGCGACGAGGTTCCAGGTGTCGGTGCCGCCGCCGTCGCTCCAGTGGATGATGTGATGGACCTCGAGCCCGCGGGTTGCCCCGCACAGCGGGTTGGCGCATTGCTTGTCGCGGTGCAAGACGAGCCGGCGGGTGCGTTCGGGGACGATCCGCTGGCTGCGGCCGACACTGACCGGACGCCCCTCGGTGACGAAGATCGGGTTGATCGTGCCGTCGCACGTGTACAGCCGGGCGATCGCGTCGGGCATGGCGATGCCGTTGATCCACGTCACCGCCGCTGACAGGTCCGGATCGATGAACACGTTGACCCGGTGGCGCTCGCGTCGCTCGATCGGCGCCGCATCCAGTGAGCGTTCAGCGATGTCGACCAACGCGTCGACCCAGGTGACGTCGCGTTGGCCGTCGCGGAACAGGCGGTCGCGGGCCTCGGCCAGGGCGGCATCGACCACAGCGCCGTGGTCGCCGTCGAGGCGGCCGTGCAACCGCCACGACCCATCCTCGTCCTGAAGCAACGACAAGTACTCACGCAGACCGGGTGACGGTGCGGGTGCCGGCGGTTCGGGTGGGTCGTCCAGTTCGGCATCATCGGGTTCGGCGTCGTCGGTGGGCTCGGCGTCGGCAGCTCGCTTGGCGGCAGCGGCGGTGTCGCGTTCGGCACCGGACACGTTGGAGGCGCGCACGCTGACACGTAGCTGTGACAACGTCATCGCCCGGGCCATGTTGGCGACGTCTGCGTCGTGTTCGGGGCGGGCCTTGATCGCCAGCCCGGCCTGATCGATCGACAACTCGCCGGCACGGAATGCCTCGATCACCCGCGGGTGGGTGTCGGAGGCAGCGACCAACGCCGCAAGCGTGCGGCAATGCGCCCCCGAAAGGCCGGTGCGCCAGCCGATCCAATGCTCGACCGAACGAATCCCCGGCCCTACCCACGCCGCGGTGGCGATGACCTCCTCGAGCAACTCGACCAACTCGGCGTAGCAAGCGTTGAGGTGACCGCAGACGGCGGCGATGCGATCATCCAACGACACCGACACAACGTCGGCTTCGGCAGTGATGGTGGCAGTCATCGCAGCAGCTCCTTCTGCTCCGTCACCGTACACACGTTCGCATCAAATGTCAACCCCGTAACTTAGATCTCTCTCGGATGTGTCGATCGCTGATCTGACGCCTGTTCTCCTTGGCGGGTGCCGTTGTCCTCGGGCACTATTTCGGTGATGTCCGGCGTGGTCCTGGGGGACGAGTCGCTGACGCTACGCCCGCTCGAACTCGCTGATGTCGATGAGTGGCTTGCCGGTGGGGACGATGAGCAGACCCGCTGGTTTGAGTTCCCGGCACCGGCGACCCGCGAGAACGTCATCCGCGCCATTGAGAACTGGATGGAGTCTTGGCGCACGAGGGGGCCGGTCCGCCAGTGGGCAATCTGTGACATCGAGACAAATCGCATCGCTGGCGGCGTCGAGGTGCGCGATCTCGGCGGTGGCGAGGTCAACTTGTCGTACGTCGTCTTTCCGCGGTTTCGTCGGGCGGGCGTGGCGTCCCGAGCGGCGCACCTGGTGCTGCGCTATGCCGCCGCTGAGCTCGGCGCGACCGTCGCGGTGATCAAGATCCTTGAGGGGAACGATGCCTCGTTCGGTGTCGCTCGCCGCCTCGGTGCCATCGAGGCTGGCCGCGAAACCTCCGATGCGGGCGGAACGTTCGTCGTGTTCCGCGTTCAGCTCGACCGTATAGACGACCGGCCGTCAACCGCAGGTCGATGACTGCGGTCCAGTCCGAGGAGGGGTTAGCCGGTTGGGATGTCGAGCTTGACCACAGGTGGGCCGTCGGCTCGCTCGACCGCGAGGACCCCGACGTGGAGGTCGGCCAGGAACGACTCACGTTCAGTTCTGCGCCGCAAAATCTCGGCACCCCGCCGCTGCCTGCTACCTCACACGTAGATCACCGCTGCGTCCGGGGCAACGGCGATGCTGAACGAACGCACGGTGCCGCGTCCGACACCGTCGACCCACAAGCCGAGCGGCTCATCGAACGTGAAAGTCGCCGAGCGAACTCGACGGGTGGCGATGTCGGGGTGCGGCAGATGATTCCCCGTGGGCAGCCGTCTCCACGCCTGCCACCTCGCCCGCCACGACATGGACTCGCCCACCTCGATGACATCGAGCCACCCGTCGTTCGGATGGGCCCGTGGCGCCGCGTCCCACGCGCCGATGTGGTCCACGTTCATCACCGCGACGATCCGTCCCCGCCACCATCCGGTACGACCGCGACGGTGAGCGACGACGTGTGCAACGGCCGTCAGGCGGCGGTCGTCGGCGGTCACGTCGATCACGTCGATCGGCAGCCTCGTCGTGGCGGCAACACCATGCGGAGCGCCGAGCGAGCGGTGCACGTCACCCCCGCGTACGAGCAACGGACGCGACTCGCCAGCACCCACTGCCGCGGCTAGGTCGTGATCGCTACGCACTTCGAGAACGTCGATCGGGGCAACGACCGGCTCACCCCACGGAGCGCCCCGCTTGATGGTCAACTCGCCGCACCGACAATCGTCCCGTCGGCGACGATTCCCCGGGCCGCGCCCCGAGCGACCTCCCTGGCGACGGCGCGGGTCTGGGCGACGGGAGCGACATCGGCGATCTGGCGAGCGAGGTCGATGACCTGCTTCATCGTGCGCACGAAGTCGCCCCCAGTCAGCTCTTCGTCACCGACGACGGTCGTCAGCGGGTGCCCGGCCACCCATCCGTGGGCGGCACCGAAGAACCCCGGGTCGGGAGGCCGGTGGCCGCCCAAGCCGCTCGCCCGCTCTTCGGCGGACAAGTCCTCGCTCACGGCGAGGATGCGCAGCCAGCGCTGCCTTGCAGCGGCATCGGGGAACCATGGCGGCGCAGGCGGTTCGGGACTGCGGTGCTCGTGGACGAACACGGAGATCAACCCCGCCAGCTCTGGCGCGCTGACGTCGTCGAGCAACCCGAGCCCGATGCACTCGGTGATCAACAGGTCACACTCGTGGAACACGCTGGCGAGCGTCACGCCCTTGTCGGTGAGTGACCATCCAGAAGTTGGACGGAGCAGGTACCCGCGGTGCTCGAGCACAGCGACGACGCGGTCGAACTCGCGACTGAGCGAGCGGTTGTGGCCCTCGACGCGGTCGGCGATCTCGGCCAGCTCACGCTCGTAGCGCTCCGCCTGCGCCGCGGCGCGCATGCGGAGACGGAGCTCTGGATCGAGCTCGACCGGATGAACGTCGGGGCGCGACCGCTCTCGATGCCGCCGGCCGGCTTGGCGCAGCGATGTCTTGGCGAGGCGCTTGGCGACCTCCCTGCGGTACTGGCGATCCTTCGGTTGGAATGCGCCCGGCAAACGGACCTTGCCGAGCGACTCAACCGGTCCGATCACGTCGTCGGAAGTGACGAGCAACGCCTCGGCATCCTCGGAGATGACCGTCAGGCGCATCCCGGCCTTGCGCGACGCACTCGCCACCATCACAGCTGGCCCCCGATAACGCCCGCGGTTGACGCGGACGACGTCGCCGGGACGCAGCCTGGCGAGCGCCGACTCACGGTCGGACCGGCCGTCAATCGTGCGCTCGGCGGCGCGCTCGGCGCGGTACTCCCAGATGTCGCCGTAGCCACTCTCCGCCTCCGCTCGCGCCGTGGCGACGCTCGATCGCAGCCGCTCGGCACGAGCCTCCAGACGCACGACGTCGCGGTCGGCCTGATACTGAGCGAACGACAGGTTGAGGAGATGATGGGCCTGTTCGCTGCTGTACGACCGCACGAGGTTGGCAGCCATGTTGTAGGTCGGGCGGAACGCCGAACGCAGGTTGAACGAGCGGCTACCGGCCAGCGCGGCAACGCGTTCGAACGAGACGAACGGGCTCCACAGCACGACGGCCTCGCCGACGTCGTCGATGCCTCTCCGCCCGGCCCGTCCGGTCAGTTGCGTGTACTCCCCCGGCGTCAGCAGCTCGTGGTGGTCGCCGGTGAACTTGGTGAGCTTCTCGATGACGACGGTGCGGGCTGGCATGTTGACGCCGACTGCCAGCGTCTCGGTGGCGAACACGACGCTGAGCAGACCGGCGGCGAAGCACTGCTCGACGGCTTCCTTGAACGCCGGGACCATCCCGGCGTGATGAGGAGCGACGCCGGCGTCGAGCTGGACTGCGAGATCGTCGTAGCCGAGCACTGCGAGATCGGTCGCGTCGAGACCCTCGAGCCGCTCCTCGAGGATCGTGTGGATGGCTCGCCGCTTTCCCCCGTCGGCCAAACGGGTGCCGGTCGCGGCCTGGCGCGCCGCCTCCTCGCACTGGTTGCGGCTGAAGATGAAGTAGATCGCCGGCAGCAGGTCGCGGGCAGCGAGCACATCGATCGTCTCCAGGCGACCAGGGGTGTAGAGGACGCGCTGCCCGCTCCCTCGCACCGGGCGCCGGCCGTCGCGCCCCGGCGCACGGCCTGGGCGTCGATCTTCGACGCATCGGGATTCGGGAAGCCGCCGACGAACGTCGGCAGGAAGTACATCTGGTCGTTCGTGCGGTCGCCGACGAGGTAGTGATCGTTGAGGCGGACCGGACGCCGCGTCTCGACAACGACCGACGTCGGACCGCGCACGGTCTCGATCCACGTCGCCAACTCGGCAGCGTTGCTCACGGTCGCCGACAAGCAGACGAGCCGGATCGGGGCCGGCAAGTGGATGATCACCTCCTCCCAGACGGGGCCGCGGTAGGTGTCCTGAAGGAAATGCACTTCGTCGAGGATGACGACACCGAGGTCGTCGAGGGCGGGCGACCGCGCGTAGATCATGTTGCGCAGCACCTCCGTCGTCATCACGACCGTCGGGGCATCACCGTCGATGGCGTTGTCGCCGGTCAGCAACCCGACTTCGCCGGGGCCATAGCGGTTGGTGAGGTCGCGGAACTTCTGGTTAGAGAGCGCCTTCAGCGGCGCCGTGTAAAACGACCGTCGGCCGCGCCCGCGCATCACCTCGATGCCGTACTCGGCGACGACCGTCTTGCCGCTGCCGGTCGGGGCGGCAACGACGACGTGGCGGCCGGCGTCGATGGCGTCGATCGCTTCGAGCTGAAACCGGTCGAGCTCGAACGGATAATCCGTCAGCATCGACGGCTTCGGCTCGCTCACGTCGACGACTACGTCGCGGCGACCCGCTCACGAGCGGCGCTGCGCCGCTGGACGAGCAGGCCGATGCCGATGGCGACGAAGTACAGCACGAGCATCGGTCCCGCTAGCGCAGCCAGCGAGATCGGGTCCCCCGACGGCGTGATCACGGCCGCCAGCACGACGATGCCGACGATCGCGTAGCGCCAGGCGCCGAGCAGCTGCTGCGGTGTGAGCACCCCGACGACTTGGAGGAACACGAGAAGCACCGGGAACTGGAACCCGACGCCGAACGCGAACGCCATCAGCGTGACCAGCCGGATGTACTTGCTCACCTGGAAGAGCGACTCGACGTCCTCGCCCGCCCACGAGATGAGGAACTGCAGTGCCTTCTCCAGCGTTAGGTAGGCGAGCACGCAACCGAGCAGGAACAAGCTGACCGACGAGGCGATGAACGGGACCGCGTAGCGCTTCTCGTTCGACTTCAGGGCGGGAACAACGAAGCGCCAGATCTGCCACATGATCACCGGCAGGGCGACCAGCAGTCCGCCGTACATTGAGATGCGGATGCGTGTGCTCAGCCCCTCGACCGGGTCGGTGATGATCAGCGAGCAGTCGGCCAAGCCGCGGAACTCGGGATTGCTCTCGCACAGCCGGTGGTACGGCCGCAGCAGGAAGTCGAGCACCTGGTTGTAGAAGGCGAGGATGGCGATCATCCCGACCGTCACCGCCAGCGCCGCCCGGATGATCCGCTGACGAAGTTCGGCGAGGTGCTCGGTGAGCGTCATCGTGGCGTCGGGCGTGCGCTCGGGGCGTTCGCCGCGCCGCAGTGGATTGTGAGCGAGCTTCATGTGGCCGTGGCAGGTCCATCGGCGGTCGTCCGGGGTTCGACGTCAACCGGCTCGGGCTCGACATCGACCGGCTCGGGCTCGGCAACGGAATCGGCGGTCGCGGGCAGGTCCTGCTCCGGCTGGACCCCCGGCTCGGCAACCGATTCCCCTTCTGGCATCGCCGGCGGCGAATCCTTCAACGGGTTGTAGCGCAGCTTCTTGCTGGGGAACGCCGCCGCTTTGCGCACCGTGTCGGCGGTCTTCCTGACCTCCTTGGTCGGTTCCTCGAAGCCCTTGCGCACTTCCTCCTGGAATCCGCTGCTGAGCTTGCGCAACTCCGCCCAGGTCCGTCCGGCGCGGCGCATGGCGTCGGGCAGCTTGTCCGGCCCGAGGATCACGAGGGCGAGGATCAAGATGACGATGACCTCGCTGCCGGACAGGTTGAACACGCCGCCAGCCTAGAGAACCGGGGTACGCGACCACACTCGCGCCCCCGGCGGGGCTAGCCGGTCGTTGTCGCCGACTCCTCCGGGGTCGTTGCGGCCGGGGCTTCCGTGGTTTCCGCCGCCTCCACGGCGGTCGTTGCCGTGGCGTCCTCGTCTGGTGCGGCGCCGGACTGCGACTGGGCCCAGGCATCGGCGATCCGCCAGTAGGTCAACAGCTCCTCGTTGAGCAGATCAGTTTGCGCCTGATTGGGCGTCACGTTGTTGGCCGGGTCGGCGATCAAGGCCTCGACGTTGGTTGTCGGCCGTCCGAGCGCTTCGTCGACAGGCCCCGACGAACTCGATGTCGCATGCCAGCACGATCTCGACGATGCGCAGGCTGCCGTCTTCCCCGAGCACGACCTGCAAGCCCGATGCCAGCAACTGGTTGCCGGTGTCGCCCTCGCACTCCGCTTCCAGCGTGGCGGCGAACTCGGCAGACGACGCCGTCGCCGGCCCCGTCGTCGTCGCCGCTGCGGTGGTCGTCGGTGCCGCGGCTGTGGTCGTGGTCGGCTCGGGCGCCTCCGTCGTGGCCGAGCCGTCCGGTGTCGTGGTCTCGTCGCCAGGCACCGTTGTCTCAGTGGTGGCCCCCGCTGTTTGGGCGCTGACGACGACGGACAACGCCACCACTCCGGCTGCGCCGGCGGCGACGAGGGACCGAAGACGCGGGTGCCCCTCATGGGTTCGTCTCAGTTCCATCGGACCTCCTTCAGGAGTTGAGGCGCTGTTGGGCGCGTGGCTCTACCGTAGCGGTCGTGCAACAACGGCTGCCGTCGCTGCTCGATCCGCCGATCGGCTTCGCCCACCGGGGAGCCCGCGACCGCGCCCCGGAGAACACGATCGAGGCGTTTCGCCTTGCCCTGGAGCTCGGAGCCACCGGCCTCGAGAGCGACGTCTGGCGGACTGCTGACGGCGTGCTCGTGCTCGACCACGATGGCGTCGTCCGCATCGGCCGGAGACGTCGTCCGATCGCCGCATGTTCGTCGGATGATCTGCCCGAGCACGTCCCGACGCTGCGCGAGCTCTTCGAACACTGTGGCTCCGACTTCGACCTGTCGCTCGATCTCAAGCACGCGGGGATCGGCGCGGCGGTCATCGAACTCGCGTCGGCCGCCGGCAGCCGCCTCGACCGGATGTGGTTGTGTGCCGACACGGTCGACGAGCTCGTTGAACTGCGTCCGGTCAGCTCCGCCGTCCGGCTTGTCCACACGACGAGACTGTCACGGCTCCGCGATGGGCCGGAGCGGGCGGCCGCAGTTCTCGCCGAGGCGGATATCGACGCGATCAACCTGCACTACACCGACTGGACGGGCGGGCTCGTCGCCCTGTTCCACCGCTTCGAGCGCTTCGCGTTCGCGTGGGACCTGCAGTACGACCACGTCCTCCACCCCGCGGTACGGATGGGCCTCGACGGTCTCTACAGCGACCATGTCGACGTGATGATGGAAGTCCTGGCCGCCGAGTACGTGCCGCGGGCGGACCTCGACTATCGGCGCGACTTGCGGTGAGCTACAACCACCGCCAATTGGACGTCGGCCAGAAGACCACAAAGGCGCGACCGACGATCTCGTCCTCGTCGATGAAGCCGATGGCTCGGGAATCCTGTGACCCGCCGCGGTTGTCACCCATCACGAAGACGTGGTCCTCCGGCACGACTTCCGGCCCGTACTCCGCACCGCATCCACCGCTCTCGATGACCTCAGGGTCGAGATACGGCTCGGACAGCTCGACTCCGTCGATGAACACCTCGCAGTTGCGCACGACGATCTCCTCACCCTCGAGGGCGATGACGCGCTTGATGAGATCGCGCGAACGACGCGTCCTCGATCTCGTGGAGCACGACCACGTCGCCGCGATTGGGATCGTGCAACCGGTAGGACAGCTTGTTGACGAAGACTCGGTCGCCGTCGTGAAGGGTGGTGTCCATCGAGTGACCGTCGACGACGAAGTGCGCAAGCACGAACGTGCGCACGAGGAACGCGACAAGCAGGGCGACGCCGATGACGACGATCCAGTCGACGAGACCTCGGGCCCGCCGTCGGGCGGCGCTCGGCTTGACCTCGGTCTCCTCCGTGTCGTCGGTTTCGTCGTTGTCGACGGCGTCTGAGGCGACAAGAAACTCGGTCGGTTCAGCACGCGCCTCGGCGCGGCTCGGTTGGGCGTGGTCAGACATCGTCGGGTGGTTTCTAGAGCGAATCGATCAACTTCTCGACCCGCTCGTCGCGGCTCTTGAACGGATCCTTGCACAGCACGGTGCGCTGCGCTTGGTCGTTGAGCTTCAAGTGAACCCAGTCAACCGTGTAATCGCGCTTGCGCTCCTTGGCCCGGCGCACGAACTCGCCCCGGAGCCTGGCCCGGGTGGTCTGCGGTGGCTGATCGATCGCCGCCTCGACGTCGACATCGGTGCAGACCCGCTCGACGAAACCACGACCCTGCAGCTTGTAGAACGGGCTGCGTGGCCGGCACACATCGTGGTACTGGAGGTCGAGGAGCTGGACACGTGGGTGACCGAACGCCAAGCCGTGGCGCTCCCGAAACGCTTCGAGGAGCTTGAACTTGATGACCCAGTCGACCTCCCGATCGAGCTTCATCGGATCGTTCTCGATCGTCGAGATGCAGTGCTCCCACATCTCCAGCGCCCGTTGCTCGAGCGGTGGCAGGCCGCGAGACTCGGCGTAGCGCAGCGCCCGGTCGAGATACTCACGCTGGATGTCGAGGGCACTCACCTCGCGGCCGTTGGCGAGGCGCACGAGGCGCCGGCATGTCGTGTCGTGGCTGATCTCGCGGATCGCCCTGATCGGATTCTCCAGCGTCATGTCGCGCAGCACCACGCGACGGTCTTCGAGCATGCGCAACATCACCGCCGCGGATCCGACCTTCACGAACGTCGTGTACTCGCTCATGTTCGAGTCGCCGACGATGACATGGAGCCGCCGGTAACGCTCGGCATCCGCGTGCGGCTCATCGCGGGTGTTGATGATCGGCCGGCTGCGTGTCGTTGCCGAGCTGACCCCTTCCCAGATGTGCTCGGCGCGCTGGGCGATCGAGTACGACGCGCCCCTGGCCGTGTGCAGCACCTTGCCGGCGCCGGTGTAGATCTGCCGGCTGACGAAGAACGGGATCAGCACCTCGGCGTAGTGACCCATGTCGTCGGCCCGACGCGTCAGATAGTTCTCGTGGCAGCCATAGCTGTTGCCTGCCGAATCGGTGTTGTTCTTGAACAGGTACACCGTGCCGCGAATCGCCTCCTCGGCGAGGCGCTCCTCGGCCGACGACACCAACGACTCGAGGATCCGCTCCCCCGCCTTGTCGTGGACGACGAGGTCGTACAGCGAGTCGCACTCAGGAGTCGCGTATTCCGGATGGGACCCGACGTCGAGGTACAGCCGGGCACCGTTCTGGAGGAACACGTTGGAGCTGCGTCCCCACGACACCACCCGCCGGAACAGATAGCGGGCGACCTCGTCTGGGCTGAGCCGACGCTGGCCGCGGAGCGTGCACGTGACCCCGTACTCGTTCTCGAGTCCGTAGATCCGGCGCTCCATGGGCTCACGCTACCCGTGGCCGGCATGCCGGTTCGGTCAATAGGCCCGGAAGCGGACAGTTGACCCCGGCGGGCGCTGGACGAGGCGGGCGAGGTCCGCTTCGTCGATGACGGCGATCACCGGGTAGCCACCGGTCGTTGGGTGATCGGCCAGCATCACCACGGGCTGGCCGTCGGGCGGGACCTGGATCGCACCCGTGACCAGGCCCTCGCTGGGCAGTTCGTCATGTCGCGCCCGAGCCAGCGCGGGTCCGCTGAGGCGGGTGCCGACTCTGGACGACACCGCGACCGTCCAGGCGGTGGATGTCAGGTCATCCAGGGTTTGTTCCGTGAACCAGTCCGAACGGGGGCCCGGCCGAGCTCGTAGCACGGATGTTTGCTCTGAAGGAGGGTGTTGCGGTGCCTGGTCCGCAGCGACGGGCTCGCCCGGATCGACTCCGACGGCGAGCTCGTCGCCCGGCTGCGGTGGCGGCGGGCCGAGCTTGGACAGGCTGTCCCAGCTCCGCGAGCCGAGCACCTTCTCAACCTCGACACCACCGCGCACGGCCAGGTACGCCCACAACTCGCCGGCTGCGGGGCTCACCCCCACCGTCTGGCCCGTTCTCAGCGCATGGACCGCGCCCGTCGCCGAGTCAGCGACGACGACCGGAACCAGCGCCTCGAGGACGAGCCCGCCGGCCGTCTCGATCACTGCGGCCTCGTGCGGATTGCCGACAAGCCGGTTGACGAGGTCGGCGCTGCGGCGGTCCACCACCCCTGAACCCGGCACCCCGAGGTACGCGTACCCCGGTCGCCCTCGGTCCTGTACCGAAGTCGCCACCCCCGCCACAACCACCCGCAGCACCGAGCGTCCCGAGGAGGTTGTCGCTCGTAGTCCCGGATTCCGGGAGTGGGAGCGACTAGTTCGGTCGACCGGGCGGAAGCGGACGGTTGTGCCGGGGGTGATCAGCGCCGGCGGGTCTGCGCCGAGGTCCCAGAGTGTGGCGTCCGTGCGCCCGAGCAGGTGCCATCCGCCCGGCGAGTCTGACGGGTATGCCGCCGTGTACGGCCCGGCGATCGCCACCGAGCCCGCGGGGACCGAGGTGCGTGGCGTCGCCCGGCGCGGCAGTTGCAACCGTGGGTCGAGCCCGGACAGGTACGCGAACCCCGGCGCGAACCCACAGAAGTCACAGCGGTACAGCGCGCCGGTGTGAATCTCGACGACCTCCTCGACGGTGAGTCCAGCAGCGCCGGCGACGTCGCCGAGATCGTCCCCGCCGTAGACCACGTCGAGAACGACCTCGCGGTCGAACCCGTCACCGCGCCCAGCACGAACCGACTCGCCTTCCAGAGCCTCAACCGAACGCCGCACAGAATCGAGCGCGTCGGCGTCCCGGACCACGACGAGCACCGTCTCCGCGCCCCGCACGACCTCGACGACGTCAGGGTGTTCGATGAGCGGGGAAACATCCCTCGGCGTCACGAGCAGCGCCCGCGACCCGTACCGGCGGATCTCCACGAGTCAGTCGCAGAACGAGTACACGCCTACCCCGGCAGCTTCCAGAGCCTCGCGGGCGGCGGTGGCGAGCGCGACTGCGCCAGGGGTGTCACCGTGTACACACAACGACCGGGCGTGCAGGGAGATCACCTCACCGTCGACGGCCACGACCTCGCCATCGACGGCGATGCGAACCGCTTGGGCAACGGCCGCCTCGACGTCGGTGAGCAGCGCGCCCGGCTCGGACCGGGGAACGAGCCGGCCATCGGGTTGGTAGGCGCGGTCGATGTAGCCCTCCGACACAGCCTCGAGCCCCGCTCGCTCGGCGGCGGCGAGCAACTCCGAATCTGGCTGGCCGAGAATTGCCAGTGACGGGTCGTACTCCGCGGCCGCGGCGACCACGGCCTCCGCTTGGGCGGGGTTGTCTATCGTCGCGTGGTACAGCGCGCCATGTGGCTTCACGTAGTCCACCTCCCCGCCGGCGACCTGGGCGAAGGCGTCGAGGGCGCCGAGTTGGTAGAGCACGGCGTCGCGGAGCTCGTCGGCGGCGAGGTCCATGTAACGCCGGCCGAAGCCGGCAAGGTCGGGATACGACACCTGCGCGCCGATCCTCACGCCGTGCGACGTTGCCGCGACGCATGTCGCCCGCAGTGTCGACGGATCACCGCCATGGAATCCGCACGCGACGTTGGCACTGGAGACGATGCGCAGCATCGCGGCGTCATCGCCTAGCCGCCACACCCCGTAGGACTCCCCGACGTCGCTGTTGAGATCGACCGCCACTGGGCGCCTCAGCTCGGCGCCACTGGCGGCGGCCCGCCGACCTCGGCGAGCAGGGCGCCGACCTCCTCGTCGGTGATGCGCCGGAAGCACCGTCGTGACTCGCCACGCACGAGCAGGGCGATCTCGAGGTCGTCGGGGCTCAACGACCTGTCCGTTCCGGACAGTGCGGTGACGGCTGCGCGAACGGCATCACCGAGCTCGAAGCCGTCGCCGAGGCGATCGCCGGCGGCCTCCGTGAACCGAGTCGAGATCGTCGCCGAGTCACCGCCGAGGACGGCGTAGTCGCGCTCGTCGAACACGGTGCCGTCGTAGTTGATGTGGAACATCTGGTCGCCCTCGGGCGTGTGGCCGACTTCGGCGACAAGGATCTCGACCTCCATCGGCTTCATCTCGTGGGTGAAGATCTGACCGAGGATCTGGGCGTATTGGTTGGCCAGACTGCGGGCGTCGACGTCGTCGCGGCTGTACTGGTAGCCCTTGAGGTCGGCGGCGCGCACCCCGGCGACGCGCAACTGGTCGAACTCGTTGTAGCGGCCGACCCCGGCGAAGGCGATGCGGTCGTAGATCTCGGAGATCTTGCGCAGCGTCGCCGAGGAGTTCTCGGCGACCATCGCCACGCCGTCGGCGTAACGGACGGCGACCATGGCGCGGCCGCGGGCGATGCCCTTGCGGGCATAGTCCGCCCTGTCCTTCATCACCTGCTCAGGCGCTACGTAAAAGGGGACTGTCATGACGAGTTGCCGTTGCTCCTCACGGCGGCGGCGATCGTGTCGTAGCGCTCAGCCAACTCGCTGTCGGGCACGCGGGAGAATCCGCTGACCGTGACTTCGGCGACGGTCGGGTAGATGCCACGCAGGGCGTCAGGCCCACCCGTTGCCGAATCGGCGTCGGCCGCTTCCCACAGCGCCCGGCACACGAGATTGATGGCTGCGTCGCGGTCGAGATCTGCGGTGTAACCGAGCTTGATCACGGTGCCGGCGTGAAGGCTGCCCGATCCCGTGCTGACGTAGTCCTTCTCCTCGTAGCGTCCACCGGTGACGTCGAAGTCCCACAAGCGCCCGGTCTGCCGGCGCAGGTCGTAGCCGCCGAATATCGGCACGACGACCATCCCCGACATCGCCGCCGGCAGGTTGCCGCGCACCATCATCGACAACTGGTTGGCCTTGCCCTCGAGGCTCAGCGGTGTGCCCTCGACCTTCTCGTAGTGCTCGAGCTGGAGTTGGAAGAGTCGAACCATTTCCATCGCCGGACCGGCGGCGCCGGCGACGGCGACGGCGCTGTGCCGGTCGGCCTCGATGACCTTCTCCATCGAACGGTGGCTGATCAGGTTGCCGGCGGTGGCCCGCCGGTCGCCGGCCATGGCGACGCCGTCGGCGAAGCGCACGGCCACGCACGTCGTGGCATGCGGAACAGATCCGATCGACGCGGCATCTCCAACGATCGGCGCCGGTGCGCTCCCGAGGCGGCGCAACAGTTCAGGAAAACTCGAGCCAGGATCCTCCTCGGCCCGGAAGAACGGGAACGCCATGCGGGCTACTGCCCGCCCTTCTGCACGTACGACTTCACGAAGTCCTCGGCGTTTGTCTCCAGAACGTCGTCGATCTCGTCGAGGAGGTCGTCGAGTTCTGCCTTCAGCTTCTCTCCGGTCTCGGCAGTGGCCGGGGCCGCTTCGGTGTCGACGGCATCCTCTGTCCGTACCGCCGGCTTGGACTTGTGAGTTCGTTCGGCCATGGCCGCTGCACCTCCATTCGTTCGACGACCACGCCCTGCCGTCTCACCGCCTAGGAACCCAGGCGGCTGAGGAGTTCGGCAGCGCTGTCGCTCTCGTCGATCAACTTAGCGACGTGCTCGGCGGTTCCGCGCAGCGGCTCCATCATCGGCACGCGGCTGAGCGGTTCGCGACCAGAGTCGAACACCATCGAGTCCCAGTTGGCCGCCACCACCGAGCCGGCGAATTTGGCGAGGCAGCGGCCGCGGAAGTATGCCCGCGTCGTCGTCGGCGGTTGGGTGACGGCGGCGGCGACATCACCCTCGTCGACGAGGCGTTCGAGCCCGGCCCGACGGGCAAGGCTGCGCTCCGGGCGGAGGTCGTGGTACTGCAAGTCGATGGCCTTGAGCCTGGCGTCGCCGGGCTGCAGGTCGTGGCGTTCGGCATACCCGCGAACGAGGTGGCGCTTGGTGACCCAGTCGACCCACGGGGCGACTGAGTCCGGGTCGGATTCGAGTCCCGCGAGGACGCGCTCCCACCGTCGCAACACGTCATGACCGACTTCCTCGCCGACGGAGGCGAGGCCCTGGTGCTGTTCGTACTTGACGGCCGCCTCGAGGAGGCCGAACTGGATCTCCAGAGCGGTGACACGTCTACCGTCGGCGAGCAGCACCGTGGTCGACAACGTCGGATCGTGACTGACCTGGCGGATCGCCGACACCGGGTTGCTGAGCAGCCAATCGTCACCGAGCGCGCCATCCTCGATCATCGACAGGACGATCTGAGTGGTGCCGACCTTCAGGAACGTCGCGACTTCGGCAAGGTTGGCGTCACCGACGATGACATGGAGGCGGCGGTACTTTTGGGCGTCGGCGTGCGGCTCGTCACGGGTGTTGACGATCGGGCGCTTGAGCGTCGTCTCGAGGCCGATCTCCTCCTCGAAGAAGTCGGCTCGCTGGCTGAGCTGGAACGGCACCGAATCGTGGGCGGCGCCCGGCGACTCGCAACCGACTTTGCCGGCGCCGCAGAAGATCTGACGGGTGACGAAGTGAGGCGTGATCTGCGTGGCCAGCCGCCCGAATGGCGTTTCGCGGGCCATCAGGTAGTTCTCGTGACAGCCGTAGCTGTTGCCCTTGCCGTCGGAGTTGTTCTTGTACACGACGATCTCGCCGGGCTGCTGCCGCGACGCCCTGGCGGTCTGGGCAAGCTGGCTGTTCGCCGCGTCGACGCTGATGCGGATGATCTCCTCGGCGGCGCGATCCCACCGCACCGCCTCGAGCGCGGTCGTGGTCTCCGGGTTGGAGATCTCCGGGTGGGCGTGGTCGACGTAGTAGCGGGCGCCGTTGGTCAACACGGCGTTGACGAGTGACGTCTCCAGCTCGGGGATGATCGCCTCGTCGAGGCTGAAGCCGCGGGCATCGTTACCGGGCTGCTCGTCGTTGAAGTCCCACCCCGTGCGCGGTGACCGGCGATCGCTGATCGTCGCCATGAAGGCGTTGATCAGCAGCGACGACGCCGACACGGGATTGGACTCGCCGCCGCGGACGATGATGCCGTACTCGGTCTCGATCCCGCAGACCTTCGGCAGCGCCATGTCCGGACGTTACCCCCGCGGTTGAGGATCGAGCATCAGACCCAGATCAGTTCGGATGGCTCAGTTGGTTCGACGGCGACCTCGCACGTGGGGCACCACGGCCGCAGTTCGAGCGCCGACCCGCACGCCTCGTGGCGACGTCCAGCTGTGCGGCCTTGCCGAGAGGCGCCCCATTGGGCGAGCAGGGCGACCGCGTCGGCGAGGCGATGTCCGGACGCGGTCAGCGAGTAACGCATCCGCACCGGCCGCCGCTGATAAGGGCGGGCCGCGACGACGGCGTCACGCTGCAGCGCCTTCAGCCGGGCGGTCAGGATGTTCGGGGCGATGCCGTCGACCTCCTCGGAAAGCTCGCTGAACGTGCGGTCGCCTTCGAGCAGGGCGGCGATGAGGCGCAGGCTCCAGCGATCACCGACCTCGCGAACGGCGCCGGCGAGCGAGGTGTTGTCAATGGTCACCGGTACAGTCTAGAGTCACTTGCACTTCGCTAGTTACTTGGAGGCAACGTGACCGAGGAGATCCCGACGCTGTATGACTGGGCCGGCGGCTCCGCCGCCCTCGAGCGCCTCACGGAAGTCTTCTACGGCAAGGTCGCGGCCGATGAGGTGGTCGGGCCGCTGTTCGCCGACATGGACCCCGACCACCCCCGCTTCGTCGCCATGTGGCTGAGCGAGGTGTTCGGCGGCCCTGCTCGTTACAGCGAGGAACGCGGCGGGTATCACCACATGCTGACTCAGCACCTCGGCAAGTCGATCTCCGAGGCGCAGCGGAGGCGCTGGATCAACCTGATCATCGACGCGGCCGATGAGGTCGAGCTACCCGTCGACCCGGAGTTTCGTGCCGCCTTCGTGTCCTACCTCGAGTGGGGCACCCGCCTCGCCGTTGCCAACTCACAACCGGGCGCCACTCCACCGCAGCGGGCCCCGGTGCCCCGATGGGGCTGGGGCGTCGCCCCGCCGTATCAACCGAAAGGAACGTCATGACCGCCATCGAAGAGCTCACCGATCTCGTCCGCAAGTCCAGTGCCGACGCCAGCCCGTCGGTCGTGTCGATCGGACGACAAGGCCGCGGCAGCGGCTTCGTCGTCGCCCCCGGTCGCGTCGTCACCAATGCCCACAACCTGCGCGACCGCACGACCTCGGTGCGCTTCGCCGACGGGCGAGTCGCCCAGGGAACCGTGACCGGCAGCGACGTCGACGGTGACCTCGTCGTCCTCGAGGTCGACACCGGCGCCGCCCCCGCGCTGTCTTGGTCGGAGCAACCACCCGCCGAGGGCGACGTCATCGTTGCGATCACGGCGGGTCGGCAGCGTGTGCGGGCGACGTGGGGCCAAGTCACCGGTGCCGACCACGGCTTCCGCGGACCACGAGGACGGCGGATCGCCGGGGCGATCGAGCACACCGCGCCGTCGGCCGCCGGCTCGTCGGGGGCGCCGGTGCTCGACCGCGACGGCAAGGTCGTCGCCGTCAACACGCATCGGATCGAGCATGGGTTCTACCTCGCCCGCGCCGCCGACGACGATCTGCGCAGCCGCGTTGCCGCCATGGGCGAGGGGCGCAGCTACGAACGAGCCCGGCTCGGCGTCGCCCTGGCTCCTCCGCACGTTGCCGCCAAGCTTCGTCGCTCCGTCGGGCTCGACGAACGCGATGGTTTGTTGGTGCGCGGCATCGTCGACGACTCCCCCGCGGCCGGGGCAGGCATACGGGAAGGTGACCTCCTCGTCGGCGCCGGCGAACGCGATCTCGTCACCGCCGACGATCTGTTCGCCGCCCTCGCCGACGTCGGCCCTGGTAGCGAGTTGGCGATCAGGCTGGTGCGCGGTACCGAAGAGCTGACCGTCACTGTGACGTGGCCGGCTGGCGACTGACGTACGTCTGCGCTGCCCATTCTCGGGCGCCGCCGACGACAACTATGTCTCGTTCGTGGCGGTAGAAAGCCCGCGCCGTCGCGAACCCACGGAAAGGTGGGGAGAGCCAGAAATCTGACCTACAAGTACTGGCCGGTTGCGACCCGTTCGATGGCCCGGCCACCGTGGGGGTCCTCGGCCTGTCCGCTGGCAGTGAGCGTGCGGATGAACACGATCCGCTCGCCCTTCTTGCCGGAGATCTTCGCCCAGTCGTCGGGGTTGGTGGTGTTCGGCAGGTCCTCGTGCTCCTTGTACTCCTGCTTGATCGAGGCCACGAGGTCGGCCGTCGCCACGCCCTTGGCGCCTCCGCCGATGACCCGCTTGATGGCGAGCTTCTTCGACCGGCGCACGATGTTCTCGATCATCGCTCCCGACGCGAAGTCCTTGAAGTAGAGGACCTCTTTGTCGCCGTTGGCGTAGGTGACCTCGAGGAAGCGATTGGCGTCCTCTTCGCTGTACATCTCATCGACGGTCGCCGTGATCATGTCGGCGACAGATTCTCCGGCGGCGATGGGGATCTCGTCGGTGAGGTAGCGGGCGAAGATCTGCGCGGCCGCGTCCTTGTTCGGGCGCTCGATCTTGATCTTCACGTCGAGCCGTCCGGGTCGCAGGATCGCCGGGTCGATGAGATCCTCGCGGTTCGTCGCCCCGATCACGATGACGTTGCGCAGTCCTTCGACACCGTCGATCTCGGCGAGCAGCTGGGGAACGATCGTCGACTCCATGTCCGATGAGACGCCGGTGCCCCGGGTGCGGAACATCGAATCCATCTCGTCGAAGAAGACGATGACCGGCCAGCCCTCTTCGCTCTTCTCCCGTGCTCGCTGGAACACCATGCGGATCTGCCGCTCCGTCTCGCCGACGTACTTGTTGAGCAGCTCGGGGCCTTTGATGTTGATGAAGTAACTGCGGCCCTTCTCGTCGCCCGTAGCCGCGGCGACCTTGCGCGCCAGGCTGTTGGCGACGGCTTTGGCAATCAGCGTCTTGCCGCAGCCCGGCGGCCCGTAGAGGAGGATTCCCTTCGGGGCGGGGAGCCGGTGCTCGGCGAACAGGTCGGAGTGCAGGAAGGGCAACTCCACGGCATCGGCGATCTGTTCGATCTGCTCGTCGAGCCCGCCGATGTCCTCGTAGGAGATGTCGGGCACCTCCTCGAGCAGCAGGTCCTCGACCTCTGGGCGAGGAAGTTTCTCGAGAAGCAGGTTCGTGCGGTGATCGAGACGCATCGTGTCGCCGGTGCGCAGATGGATGCCGCGCACGCTGTCGGCGAGTTCGCAGATGCGCTCTTCGTCGGCGCGCCCGACGACCAGCGCCCGCACGCCGTCCTCGAGGACTTCTTTGATCGTGACGACCTCGCCGGTGATCTCCGGCGAGCGGGCGAAGATCACGTTGAAGCTCTCGTTGAGCACGACCTCCGAGCCGACCTCCAACTCCAGATGGTCGATCTCGGGATGGAGGGCGACCTTCATCTTGCGCCCACTCGTCTGCACGTCGACGGTGCCGTCCTCGTTCTTGCCGACGACGACGCCGTACGCCGACGGCGGCTGGGTGAGCTTGTCGACCTCCTCGCGCAAGGTGGCGATGTGGTCGCGCGCCTCACGCAATGTGTAGGACAGCTTCTCGTTGCGGGCGATGGCCTGGGAGAGCTGGCCTTTGGTCTCGAGCAATCGCTCCTCGAGCGTGCGCATCCGCTTGGGTGCATCGGCCAGACGCGTCCGGAGGTGCTCGACCTCGGCGACGAGCGCCTCGATCTGTTCCTGTGGTTTCTCTGCCACGGGAGCTCCTCTCTGTTGTCCGGGCCGTTCTCCGGCCGTCGGTCTGAACATACACACGTTCAACGCGCCGTTCGCGGCACATAGCGTTCGTCACAGATCAAGAGACCGTTCGACGCCGCGACATACGTCGATTTTCCGAAAGCGAGCGAAGAGACGTCCACGGGACGTCGAAGGCTGGTCGAGGATTGGTGCCGATCGGGCCGGCAATCGTGTTTTCACGTGATTCGCCGTGTAATCTGCAACCCATGAAGGTCTGGATCGACCAGGATCTCTGCACTGGTGATGGTCTCTGCGAAGAGATCGCGCCCGACGTGTTCACGCTCCTCGACGACGGTCTCGCCTACGTGAAGGAAGGCGACAAGATCTTCGCCGCCGCCAAGGGCAACCCGCAGGGCGCCGAGGGAATGGCCGAGATCCCCGACGGTCAACTCGACGCGGTGATCGAATCCGCCGAGGAATGCCCTGGAGAGTGCATCTTCATCGAAGCCTGAGAGTTCCTAGCCGAGCCACCTCGCCACGGTCAGGAACGCGGTGTGGGCGACCATGCGATGGTCGGGGCGTACGGCTTGGCCGTCGATGTGCCAGCTGCGTTGCAGCACCTCGATCGTGCGGGCGTCGATCCACTTGCCTTTGAGGGCCTCCCGAGTCTGCGCCGCCTGGGTGATCTGCGGCGTGTAGGCCACCAGGATGCCCCCGGCCCGTAACGCCCGCTCGGCGTGGGGCACCACCTGCCACGGCTCGGGCAGGTCGAGCACCACGCGATCGAACCCGTCGCCGGTGTCCACCGGGTCGATCCCCGCGTAGCTGTCGCGCAGCTCGATCCGAAAGTCGGCCAGGGCCGCGTCGCCGAGGAACTCGCGCACATTCGTGCGGGCCCGGTTGGCGAAGTCCTCGCGCACCTCATAGCCCACAATCGTCGCGCCCCACCGCAGCATCGTCATCGACAGCGCCCCCGACCCGACACCCGACTCGAACACCCGAATACCCGGTCCGATGTCGGCGAGCATGCAGATCGGGGCGAGATCCTTGGGGTAGATCACCTGGGCTCCGCGTGGCATCTCGACGACGACGTCCTCGAGCGTCGGACGGAGCACGCGGTACTCCGAGCCACGCGTCGACCGCACCGTGATGCCCTCCGGCCGGCCGATCATCTCGGCGTGGGGTACGAAGCCGTTGTGGCTGTGGAACTCGCCGCCGTCGACGAGTGTCACGAGGTAGCGGCGACGCTTCGAGTCGAGCAGCAGCACGCGCTCTCCCTCGTGCAGCGTTCGCTCGGAAGTGTGTCCCACGGGCGGCCATCTTGGCAGGACCAACCCATCGGCCGTCGTTTGTGTCAGCAAGATGACCGGTTCGTGGTCGCCGAGCTGACACAAATCGCAGCAGCGCGTTCAACGCTTGTGGAGCTTCCTTTCGGCAGGACTGAGCGTGCGTGGGTCAATCGCCTCGACGCTCAGGAACTGGCCGGGCTTGAGCTTCTCGACGCTCACCAGCCTGGGGCCGAACCCGAGCAGCTTGCGCAGGAAGCGGATGGTGTAGACCGTGGAGTAGACCCCCCGCCAGGCCCGCCGAGGGCCGAACAGCCGGCGGGCGGCACGCCGCCGGCCGACGATCGAGTACATCAGCTGCCAATAGCGCTCCTCGCCCGGCAGCCCGCGCTTGGTCGGCATCGGTCACACTCTGCGGATCTCGACCAGCGTGGTCTTGCGTTTGCCGCTGCGCTTGCCGAGCAGGAACACGATCAGTAGAACCACGACGGCCGCCGCGCTCGCGGTGGTGATCAGCGACTGCTTGCGGGAGGCAACCTTGCCCTTGAGGTCGCCCTGCAAGGCTGAGAAGCGACGCTCGAGGTCCTCGCGCGTGATCGATTGCTCGGGTGCTCGCGCGGCCTTGGCCATCACGGGTTCTCCTTGTTGAGGCTCGGCTTGTTGATCCGGCTGACCGTCAGGATGATCAGGCCGATGCAGACGACGAGCACGATGAGGTAGCTGAGCCAGGACAGCGCCCCGGTGGAGGCACGGTCCCACTCTGCCTGGATCAGCCGCAACAGCCCGAGGAGGACGAGGAAGAGACCCACACCGAGGAGCAGGGCCCCGGCGACCCCGTATCCGAGCCACTTGCCGGCGCCCTTGAGTGGGCCGACGGTCTCCTGCTTGGCGTAGTCGCGGACGAGGTAGACGAGTCCCTCGATCGACGTGTCCTCCCGATGGGCGAGGTTGCGGTCCTCTGCGATGTTTGCCACGACGAACGTTTCTATCACGCCAGCCGAAATCGCAACATGGCCTCGGCGTCGTCGACGGCGGCGCCGAGCAGCTCGACCCGCGCTTCGAGCGTCGGCGCGGCGAGTAGTCGGTAGCGATCGGCCGGCCCGATCGGAGCCCGGGCGGCGAGTTGATACGTAGCTCGCACGAGGTCGTCGCTGAGCTGCAGCGGCTGAGTTGCCCGCCCGCTCGTGCGCTGTTTGTTCGCTCTGGCAACGGCCTGAGCAAGGTCGCGCGCTTCGTCGATGCGACCGAGCAGGCGCTCGAGCTGCGGCCGCAACGCGTCGGCGTCAGTCGGATCCGCCTCCGGCCATTCCTCGACGTCACCACGCGGATACGGATCGTCGTCGAGCCACTCGAGCACGCTGACTCGGCGCAGGCCGGCGGCGACGACCTCGAACCGCCCGTTGCCGAGCGGCATCACGCGGACGATACGGGTGACCGTGCCGATCGATGTGCGCACGTCGCCGCCCCCGACCTCGCTCCCCCGTTCGATGAGCACGACGCCGAACTCCGGGGCGTCGGCGGCGAGGCAGTCGAGCACGAGCTGGCGGTATCGCGGCTCGAACACGTTGAGCGGAAGCAGCTCACCGGGAAGCACGACGTTGCCGAGCGGAAACATCGGCAGTGGCATCGTTGTTACCCCGGTCCGAGCTCGGCGGCCGAAGGTCCCGCGGGGTACGCGGCGACAACCTCGGCAAAGGCGTCCCAGATCGGCCGATAGACGGTCTGCTCCGGCAGCGTGCCCACGCTGTTGAGGATGAAGGCGTATTCGATCATCCCCCCGCCTTCCACCGGGAGGTAGCCGCTGAGCGCCTTGACCGACGGTGGATCGGCGTTGTACGGCTCGTTGTGCAACGTTCCGGTCTTGCCGATCAGCCGGCCCTCCACTGCCGAACCGACGAACACGTCGCTCAGCGTGGTTCCGTCCTGGCCGGCGACCGGCAGCCCGGCGGCGAATTCATCGCCGGGCTCGTAGCGCTCGAGGATCCCGGTGAGCAGCCGGCACGTGACGCGGTTGTCGTTGCTGAGCCCGGAGCCGTCGTCGACGACCACGCCGGTCGTGTCGAGGCCGATCTGGGCCAGCGCCGCGATCGTGGCTGCCGCACCCGCTGCGGTGGTCCCGCCGGCGCCAGACGCGACACCCAACTCCTTGAGCAGCAGCTCAGCGGTGTTGTTGTCGCTCGACGCCTGCATCTCGGCGATCACCGCAGGCAGCGGTTGGGACACGATCGACGCGACCACGGCGGCGTCGGAGGGTGCCGTCCCAGTCGTGACTTCGCCGCCAATCGTGATCCCGCGCGCTTCGAGGAGGCGGCCGAGCTCCTCAGCGGCGCCCGCGCTGGGGTCGTTGGCGACTTGCCAGTCATCGGTGAGGAAGCGAGCGTCGTTCACCAAGAGCGCGTCGAGTGGACCCGCCTCGGTGACGTAGATGTCCTCCGGCCAGCTCGGGTGGAAGAACTCGTCGTCGTAGCGAGATCCGTCGCCGACGATGTTCCCGTCGATCCGCGTGATCCCAGCGGCGGCGATGGAATCGGCGAGGCCGTCGAGCGAGGTGGCGTTGAGCACCGGGTAACCGTTGATCGTCTCGGCCGGGTAGTCGTCCGTCGTCAGCAACGGATCGCCGCCACCGACGAGATAGAGGTCACCCGACAACACCCCGCCGCTCACGGGGCCACCGCGCACCTCGGTCGTGAACACGTGATCGGGGCCGAGCACCTCCAGGGCGGCGGCCGCGACGAGCAGCTTCTGGTTACTCGCCGGGATGACAGGGAGGTCGGGGTTGTGCGAACCGACCTCGACGCCGTCGAGTTGGACGACGAGGCACGACGTCGGGTCGAGCATTCCTGCAAAGGTGTTGATCGCGGCGGCGAAGCTGTCGTCGTTGAGGTCGCGTGCGATCAACCCGGGGATCCGCCGGAACGACAACAGTGGTGTGTTCAACACAGGGGCCGGAGCGGTGGGCGCGCCGGTGGCAGCGGTCGTCGGGGGCAGCGACTCGACCGTCTCGCCGTCTTGTCCGCTCGCGAATCGCCACAATCCGAACAGGGCCAGGGCGGGAAGTAGGACGACGGCGACGAGGGCGACCAACGGCGACGGGTTCGCCGGACGTGGACTCATGCTCGACCGGAACGCCGCTGCCGGTGTCTAGCGTCGCGCCAGAGGTGCCCGAGCGCGGTCACGGCCCGGTTCCCACTGGCGTAGCACAGCCTTCCGGTGGCGCGGACCGTCGCCGGTCCGGGATTGTCCGGATCGGCGACGGCCAGCTCACTGACGACCAGGATCGGCTTGCCGGTTGCGCTGCTCAGCTCGGCCGCAGCGGTCGCGTAGCGGGAGTCCTGACGCTGATGGAAGTCGACGATTCGGTCCAGACCGTGCTCGGGGTAGAAGCGGCCTTCGCGCATCAGTCGTGCCTCGTTCGACTGGATCCCGATCCCGAGTTGGATGATCGCGTCGACACCGTCGTGTTCTGCCACCAGTCGGAGCACCTCGGGAATCGTGTCACGCGTCTCACCGCCGGCGCAGTCAATCGGGTTGCCGCCGCTCCAACGTGCTGGCAGGAGCTCGTCCACGGCCGCACGCAGATCGGCGGGCAGCTCGATCAGCTCGAGGTCGGGATCGTTGGTGATCGCATCGGCGGTGACGACGCCCCAGCCGCCTGCCGTGGTGACGACGACGACGCGCGGGCCTCGCGGGAGGGGCTGCGTGGCGAACGTCGCCGCGGCATCGAAGGCCTCCTCGACAGACGCCGCCCTGGTGATCCCGGCGGCGCGGCACTCGCCGTCGAACACCTTGTCGTCCGCCGCCAACGCCCCGGTGTGGCTGGCCGCGGCACGCGCCCCGCCCGCGGTGGCTCCGCCCTTGAGCAGCACGAGCGGCGCTCGCCGGGCCGCGTCGGCCAACTGGTCGAACAGCACGCGGCCGTCAGCGATCCCTTCGATGTAGGCCAAGCCGACGCTTGTCGCCGGATCGTCGGCGAACCACGAGAGGTAGTCGGCGACCGACACTGCCGCGGCGTTGCCGGCGGACACGGCGCGCGAGATCCCCACCCCGGTGGCTCTGGAGAGGTTGAGAAAGCTCGAAACGAAGTTGCCGCTCTGGCTCGCCACGGCAATCCGTCCGGGCGGCGGATAGGGCGCGACGATCTGGGCGCACAGCGAGACGGGAGTGCTGACCAGGCCCTGGCCGTTTGGGCCGGCGAGAACGATGCCGAGCTCGTCCGCCAGCTCGACCAGCTCGTTCTCGGCACGCTTGCCATCGGCACCAGCTTCGCCGTAGCCCGCTGAAGTGACGAACACCGCGGCGATGCCTTTGGCCGCGCAGTCCCGGAGCACCTCGGGGTTGGCTGCAGGCGGCGTGCAGATGAAGGCGAGGTCGACGGCTCCGTCGGGAACCTCGGCGATGCCGGCGACCGTCTGGATGCCGAGAACGTCCTCGGCCTGCCGGTTCGTGCCATGAACGCGGCCCTGATAGCCGCAAGCCAGAACGTTGTGCAGGGACACGAACCCGAACTTGCCGGGATGCGTCGACGCCCCGACGATGACGATCCCGCGTGGCTCGAACATTGCTGAGAACTGCTCGTTCGTCGGTCGGCGCCGCCGGGCGGCGGTCACCGATGGTCCTGGGCGCAGTTCGACGAGGGCGTCGACGGCGACGAGCGCTCCGTCACCATCGACGATCAGCGGGTTGATGTCGATGCTGGCCACGTCGTGGCGTTCGACAATCACCTTGCCGAGGGCCACGAGCGCGCTGGCGAGGGCGGTCCGGTCGACCGCTGCCTCACCGCGGAACGGGCCGATCAGCGCCTGGCCGCGCAGGTCGTCGATCATCTCGTCCGCCGTCATGAGGTCGAGCGGCGCCGGTCTGAACACCACGTCGCCCGTCGCTTCGGCGAGCACTCCTCCGACGCCCAGCATCACGGTCGGCCCGAACTGCGCACCACGGACCGCTCCGGCGATCAGCTCCCGACGACCTGACACCATCGGGGCGACGAGCAGATCGACGGTGCCGTCCTCCGGCCTCGCGGCGGCGAGCAGTGCTTGGGCGGCCGCGCTGACCGCGTTCTCGTCGGCGAGAGCGAGGCGCACGAGGCCGCGCTCGCTCTTGTGGGCGATGCCCGCTCCGTTCAGCTTGACCACGACGGGGAAGCCGAGCGCCGAGGCGGCGGCGACGGCACCGTCGACGTCCGGGACGACGCGCTCGGCGACAATCGGCAAGCCGAACGCGGCGAGCAGTTCCTTGGACGAACGCTCGGACAGCGTCGTCATCAACTTGGCCGGACGGAGAACGTGGAGATCGCCTTGGCGATCAGGCGGCCGGTGTTCGCGGCGCGGGCCTCGCTCTCGCCGAACACGGTGCGCCGGCCGCGTCGCACCACCCAGCCCTCGGCGACGGCGTCCTCGTCGACGAGGCTGTCGACGAACTGCACATGGAGGTCGACCGTGGAGTAGGCGGTACCCGGAGGGAGTGCCACGCCGATCGCCGGAACGAGCGCGGAGTCGAGCAGCGTCGCCAGCGCGCCACCGTGGACGATCCCGCCGGCGTGCAGGAGCTCGGCCCGAAACGGAAGCCGCATCCGGCAGTAGCCGTCGCGGACGTCCTCGACGGTGAGCCCGAGGAGCTGTGGGAAGCGGGGCTGCCCGTTGGCACCGAACTTGTGCCAACGGGCAGCCAGCGCCGGATCGACTTCGGGGAACTGCTCGGCGCGGGACGGCATTCGCCGAAACGTAGCGGGCGACCGCCCCGCTGTGGCCGTCCTAGGAGTCGGTGGCCAGTTCGGCGACGTCGACCAGCCGATCGTCGTCCGGGCTGTAGAAGACCGACTGCGGGCCGACGCTGGAGACCACCTCGAACGTCAGAGTCAGTTCTACGGTCTCGCCATTGGCCAGGTCGGCTTCCTCGGTGATGTCCTCGTCGGCGTCGGCCTGCGCGGCGGTGGGCACGTTCTCTGCGGTGGTCACGAAGCCGTTGTTGCTCTGCAGGATGAAGTCGTCGACGCTGACGCCGAAGGTGCCTTCAGTGATCAAGCTCTCGACGGTGACGACCAGGCGGACGTACTCGTTGCCCGCTTCGGGGTCGTTGCCCTCCTCGTAGTCGGAGAATCCGACTTCACTGATGCCAGCCGTGATCGTGGCGACCGCGTTGCCGGAGTCGTCGAACACAGTGGCGACTTCGCCGGTCTCCTCGGGAGCGGTGGCCCCTTCCGAGCCGGTCGTGTCGCCGGTGGCAGCGGCCTCCGTGGTGTCGGACGCGGCGGGTTCGGTCGGGTCGGGCGGTGTTGTGGCGCTGGCGACGGCAGCGGGGGCGATTGCAGCCAGCACTGCTCCGGTGAATACGAGTCGGCGCACGGGATCCATCCTTTCAACGGGTGATGCGGCCGAGCAGGCGGGCACTGACCGCGACGGTTAAGTAGCCGCTGAGGCGGCTGTTCAAACCGCCGCAGTCGGTTGCGCCCGTCGTTTGTGTCAGCAGGACGGCCCTCTACAGGCACATCCGCTGACGCAAACGAGTCGGCCCGTCTGGTGGCCCGGAACGCTCCACTTCCAGAGCAACGCAGCCGTGCTCACGCGTCACTCGAACCCGCAGCACCACCTATTGGCGCGCCCTCGTGAGCGCTACGGAACCAAGGCGGCGTGGAAGAACGCCAGAACGTGAGCGCGGCGCTGGTCGAGGGCACGAGGATCGAGTGGGTCGATGTCGAGCAGGCCTTCGAGGAACGGAGCGTCGCTGAAGTAGCTGAGCAACGCCCCGTAGCCGGTCAACAGCAGCTGGTCGGCGTCCTGACGGCGGAACGTACCAGCGTCCATCTCGGCGGTGAAGTAGGCGACCGCCTGATCGAACATCGGGCGCATCACGGCAGCGAGGTCGATCGTGAGATGACCACTCCCGTCGATCGCGGCGCGGCGAACGAGACGGACGTAGTCGGGGTTGTCGGCGAAATAGTCGAATCCGGCGTGGAGTACGAGCTCGACTTTGACCCAACCCTGCTCCGGCGAGGCGACGGCGACGTCGAGGCGGCGGAACCAGTCCGACAGGAGGCGCTCGAAGACCTCGTCGTAGAGCGCCTCTTTGGACGCGAAGTGGTGCAACAGGCTCGGCCGACGGATGCCGACTCCCGCAGCGATGTCGTTCAGGGACGTGCCCTCGTAGCCGTTGGCGGCGAAGCAGGCGACGGCTTCGTCGAGGATCAGCTCGCGCGTCGTCCGGGTCGGGGCACTGCCTTCTGGTGATCCGGCCAGCTCGCTGAGCTCATCGTGGGGTTGCGACACTGGAGTCAGCGTAGCCACAGACCCTCGCCTACCTACCGGTAGGTAGACGCGATAGGGTTGCGCAGATGCGAACGGTGCTCGTGGCGCTCGTGATCGGAGCGACCGTGTCGACGATCGCCTTCATGGCAACAACCGTCTATCTCCATCGAGTTCTCGCCCACCGCGCCCTCGCGCTGCGTCCGGCGGCCGCTCACGGGTTCCGCTTCGTGCTGTGGGTGACGACCGGGATTCGCGCGAGGCAGTGGGTGGCGGTGCACCGCAAACATCATGCGTTCACCGACGTCGCGGGCGATCCGCACTCCCCTGTGCTGCAAGGCTGGGTCAAGGTCCAACTGATGAACGTGGCGATGTACCGGCGCGAGTCACGCAACCCGCGCACGATCGAGCGCTACGCCCGTGACGTGCCGCCAACCCGGCTCGACCGGCTGTTCTACGACCACGCCCTGATCGGGCTCGGCCTCGGCGTCGCCGCTCTATGTGTCGTCGTCGGATGGCAGGTCGGCCTTCTCGCCGCGTTCGTCCACGTCAACGTCTATCTCGCTGGTTCCGCTGCGGTGAACGCGATCGGTCACCACTTCGGACGCCGGCCCTACGACAACAACGCCGGCAACCTGCAGTGGCTGGCCTTCGTCACCGCCGGCGAAGGGCTGCACAACAACCACCATGCCAAGCCGACGGCGGCGAAGCTGTCGCACCGTTGGTTCGAGATCGATCCCGGCTGGTGGGTCATCCGGGTATTGCTGTGGCTGCGCCTGGCAAAGTTGCGCGTGATGAGTGGCGCTGGCCGCGCCGGCGCCACTCGGCGTGTCGACTCCTCGACTGCTAGAGCGCCTGCTCCAGCAGCTTCCAGTTGATCAGGTTGTCGAGGAACGCGTCGACGTAGTTCGGCCGGGCGTTGCGGTAGTCGATGTAGTACGCGTGCTCCCACACGTCGCACGTCAGCACTGCATTCGATCCGTGCTTGAGCGGGAGATCGGCGTTGCCGGTCGCCGTGATGGCCAACTTGCCGTCGTCGTAGGTCAGCCACGCCCACCCCGAGCCGAACTGTCCGGTGGCAGCGGTCTTGAAGTCCTCACGGAACTTGTCGTAGCTGCCGAAGTGCTCGGCGATTGCGTCGCCCGCCGCGCCCGTCGGCGCGCCGCCACCGCCCGGCGCCATCGAGTTCCAGTACAACGTGTGGTTCCACACCTGGGCGGCCTGGTTGAACAGTTTTCCCTCGGCCTTGACGATGATGTCCTCGAGGCTGGCGTTCTCGTCATCGGTGCCGGCGACGAGTTGGTTGAGTGTGTCGACGTACGCCTTGTGGTGCTTGCCGTAGTGGTACTCGAACGTCTCGGCGGACAGGTACGGCTCGAGGGCGTTCGTCTCGTACGGAAGCTCGGGCAACGTGAAGGCCATGGCGGTTCCTTTCGACGGGTCGATCTGCGCCCCTTGGCATAGCGCGTTTCGACAGCAACTGCTACATCTGAACAGATGCACATCGTTTCCGCGCTGTTCGTGGAGAACTTCGAGATGCGTCAGGCGCCGGGACCGTCGACGCGGATCGACCTGACCGGAGCGATGTTCTCGATGGCCGCCCCGTCACCGGTGCCGCTCACGCTGACGCCGCATCTCGTTGGTCTGATCTACTGCCCGTCCGACGGCTCCGGCCAAGGCGTGTTCGAGGTCGTGTTCCGCCGCACCGGCGATCCCGACGCGCCGACGTCCGACGAGGATCAAGTGGCCCGCAACGTCAACCCGTTCACCGTCGAGCCGGGCAAGTTCACGTACCGCCTGGTCCGCGGCGAGTTGGAGTTCACCGACTACACGCAGGTGTTCGCCCACTGCCGCATCGACCGCGGACCGTGGCTCGTCGTGCCCTTCACGCTGCTGCCGCCCGCTGATTGACGACTCGCTCAGCGACGCCGGAACGGCTGGCCGGACGACCGCCACGGGAGCGGTGGCGCCGGCACCAGATCGAGCGACGATGCCACGGTGCCAAATCGTTCATCGCCCGACTGCCAGTCGGTGTATGCCGCGTCGATCTCGTCACGACCACGGGCGACGAAGTTCCACCACATCAGCGGTCGCGCCTCGAACGGCTCGCCGCCGACCAGGAGCGCCCGAGTCGGCGCCGACACGGTGATGGCGATCTCGTCCCGGCCGCTGCCGAGATAGCCGAGCTGGTCGGCAGGGACGACGAAGTCGTCGATCGCAATCGTCCCGGCGAGGACCACGATGGCGTGTTCATACGACGGCTCGACCGGGATGACGGCGCGTCCGGGACGAAGCGCCAGATCCACGCCGACCAGTTCCGTGTCGCGCCGCGCCGGCGACTGCACACCCATCAGGGCGCCGACGATCACCGTCGCCGTCGCGGTCGGCAAGTCGACCACGGGCAGCTCGGTGTGGTGCTCGAAGGCGGCGGCATCGTGACGGGTGTGCTCCGGCTGGGCGACCCACAGCTGCACGCCGTGAAGGGGGCCGCTGTAGCGCCGCGGCGTCTCCTCGGCGTGGACGACGCCGCGCCCGGCCGACATCAGGTTGAGCTGCCCAGGGGTGATCAGCTGCTCGGAGCCGAGGCTGTCGCGGTGAACGACCTCACCGTCCAAGAGCCACGTGACGGTCTGCAGCCCGATGTGCGGATGCGGCCCGATCTGCATGCCGGGAGCCCCGTCAACCAGCTTCTCCGGGGCGTGATCGAGGAAGCACCATGCCCCCACGGTGCGCCGTCGCCGCGTCGGCAACGCTCGCCGCACCATCGTGTCGCCGACGAGCGACTCCCGGCTCGGCGTCAGCTCGACCGTGTTCTCGGCGGGTGCGTCGACGAGCGAGATCTCGTCGGCAACGTCGTCGACCCGCAACGGACCACTCACGCACCCATGATGCATCTTTCGGATGAGAGTTCGTCACTTCCGGGAATAGGGTCGGACGTGATGTCTTCGACACTCTCCTCCGACCTCGAGACCGAGGCGATCAAGATCGTCCGCGGCCTGGCGATGGACGCCCCGTTGCACGCCAAGAGCGGCCATCAGGGGACGGCGATGGCCCTCGCTCCCCTCGCCCACGTGCTCTACAGCAGGGTCATGCGCCACCATCCGGCCGACCCCGAGTGGCCGGACCGCGATCGCTTCGTGCTCTCCAACGGCCACGCCTCGATCCTCCAGTACTCGATGCTCTACCTGAGCGGGTACGGGCTCGAGCTCGACGACCTCAGGGCGTTCCGCTCGTTCGGGTCGCGCACTCCCGGCCACCCCGAGGCCGGCCACACGCCGGGCATCGAGGTCACGACCGGGCCACTCGGCCAGGGCTTCGCCAACTCCGTCGGGATGGCCGTTGCCGAGCGGGTGCTCCGCGAGCGCTTTGGACCCGGGCTGGTCGACCACTACACGTGGGCGATCGCCGGCGACGGCTGCTTCATGGAAGGCGTGAGCCACGAGGCGGCGTCGCTCGCCGGCCATCTCGGTCTCGGACGGCTCAACGTCGTGTTCGACGACAACCGGATCACGATCGACGGTCCGACCCAACTCGCCACCACCGACGACGTCGGCCAGCGCTTCGAGGCCTACGGCTGGCACGTCGAGTATCTCGGTGAGATCGCCGACGACTGCGACGCCCTGGAAGAGGCCTTGCTCGCCGCCAAGGCGGTCGAAGACCGTCCCAGCCTGCTCATCCTTCGCTCGCACGTCGGCACACCCTCGCCGAAGTGGACGGACCATCATGAGGCCCACGGCAACCCGTTCACGGCCGACGACGTCACGGCGACGAAGGCCGTCCTGGGCATCCCCGACGAGCCGTTCTGGACACCACCGGACGTCGTCGCCGCCTACCGAGAGCTTGCCGCCGAGCGTTGCGCCGCCGACTACGAGCGGTGGCAGAAGAGCCTGGAAGCGATCGAGCCCGACGAGCGTTCGGCGTGGGACGCGGCCTGGGCGGGCACGGGGACCTCGGGCTGGGAATCGACGTTGCCGAGCTTCGAGCAGGGCGAGAAGGTCGCGACGCGGCAGGCCATCGGCAAAGTGCTTGCTGCTTGCGTCGATTCCTTCCCCGGCCTGGTGTCCGGCGCCGCCGACCTCACCGGCAACACCGGGACGAAGCTGCCCGACGCGGTGCAGCAGACCGCCGAGACGCCTGGTGGCCGGCAGCTGTACTACGGAGTACGCGAGCACGCCATGGGCTCGACGATGGTCGGGATGGCCCGCCACGGCGGAATCCTCCCCGTCGGGGGCACGTTCTTCGTGTTCCTCGACTACATGCGCCCGCCGGTACGCCTCGCCTCGCTGTCGCGAGCGAAGGTCGTGTTCGTGTTCACCCACGACTCCGTCGGTGTCGGCGAGGACGGACCGACCCACCAGCCCGTCGAGCACGTCGCGACGCTGCGGGCGATCCCTGACCTCCAGGTGATTCGCCCTGCCGACGCCAACGAGACGGTCGAGGCCTGGAAGGCGGCAGTCGAACACGACGGCCCGACCGCCCTCGTGCTGTCGCGCCAGGGCATCCCCGTGTGCACCGACGGCTCGGCCGTCGCTCGTGGCGCGGGAGTCGTCCATGAGGCGGCGGGCGATCCGCAGCTCGTCATCGTCGCCACCGGCAGCGAGGTCGCCGTCGCGATCGACGCTGCCAAGCAGCTGTCCGGCGAGATCGCGACCCGTGTCGTGAGTCTGCCGTCGTGGGACCGCCTGGCACGTGAGGACCGTGCCTATCGGGACGAGCTGTTCCCGCCAGGTGTGCCGGTGCTGTCGGTCGAGGCGGCGACGACGCTCGGCTGGGAGCGCTTCGCCGACGACTCGATCGGCATCGATCGATTCGGCGCCAGTGCTCCGGGCGACGTCGTCCTCGACGAGCTCGGGATCAACGTGGACCACGTCGTCCGTCGCGCAAAGTCGCTCTGTTCGGTGGCGTCGTAGCATGAAGTCATGAACCGCCTGATCCGCCTCTACGAGGAGTTCGACCAGAGTCCGTGGCTCGACAACCTCCGCCGCGGCTACCTCACGTCGGGCCAGCTCGCCAAGCTCCGCGACGATGGCATTCGCGGGCTGACGTCCAACCCGACGATCTTCCAGAAGGCAATCGAGGGTGCCGCCGACTACGACGAGCAGTTCCGCGAGCTCGCTCTCGACGACCACCCCACCATCGCCGACTACTGGACCATGGTCCTGCACGACATCGCTGGCGCCGCTGAGGTCCTGGAACCCGTGTACGAAGAGTCTGGCGGCGCGGACGGCTTCGTCAGCGTCGAAGTCGACCCCGGCCTCGCCCACGACGAGGCCGGCACGGAAGCCGCCGCCCGCGAGCTGCACGAACGGATCGCCCGACTCAACGTGATGGTCAAGATCCCGGCGACGGCCGAAGGCATCGGCCCGATTCGAACGATGATCAGCGAAGGTCGCAACACCAACGTGACGTTGATCTTCAGCCTCGATCGCTATCGGGAAGTCATCAACGCCTACCTCGACGGTCTCGAGACATACGCCACGCAGGACGGTACCGAGCTCGGCACCGTCGCCAGCGTCGCCAGCTTCTTCATCTCCCGCGTCGACACCGAGGTCGACCGCCGGCTCGAGCAGATCGGTACACCAGAGGCGCTTGCGCTACGCGGCAAGGCGGCGATCGCCCAGGGCAAGCTCGCCTACAAGTTGTTCACCGAGATGTTCAGCGGCGAGCGGTGGGAGGCCCTGGCGGCGCGAGGTGCGAAGGTCCAGCGTCCGCTGTGGGCGAGCACGTCGACGAAGAACGACGCCTACCCCGACACGATGTACATCGACAACCTGATCGGCCCGTTCACCGTCAACACGATGCCCGACGCAACGATCGAGGCGTTCAACGACCACGGCACACTCGCCCGAACGGTCGATCACGGCGTCGACGAGGCCGAGGCTGTCTGGGCGTCGCTCGCCGATGTCGGCGTCGACCTCGACGACGTCGCCGCGCAACTCGAACGCGAAGGCGTGGCCAGCTTTGAGAAGAGCTTCAGCGCCCTCATCGACGCCCTCGACGCCAAAGTCGCCGAACTCCGCGCCGACCAGTAACCGCTACGAGCAGAGCGGCCCGACCTGCGCCCCCAGGAATCGTCGCGCTTCGTCCTCGGTGAGCTCGCGGCCGGCGATCCGGCAAGCGGCGGCGCGGAGCTCATCGCGGTCGAGGGTGAACCGTTGCACGCCGGCGGGCGTCGTCGCCGCGACCTCGTCGCCTGAGGGGGAGACGTCGAACCATGGGTCGATGACCGCGATCGCCGGACCGACCTGGGTTCTGGCGGCCATGTCCCAGATACGCAGCGTGTTGTCGAACCCAGCAGAAAACAGCATCGACGAGTCACCGCTGAACTCGACGCGGACGGGGTACGCCGTCCCTCCAGTCAGCCGATCACCGTTCGGTTCAAGCGTCTCTCCATCGAACACACCCATCGTGCCGTTGAACGACCCGATCGCGAGCAGTCGGCCGTCGCGGCTGAACGTGACGCTGCCACCGACCGATTCGAGCCGTCCGATCCGCGTTCGCTGCTCGACGTCGTAGACCTCGACGTTCCCGTCCCCGCCGGCGACTGCCAGCCTGCTGCCGTCGGCAGGCATCGACATGTTGAGGACCCCGCCCACGTCGGTGTCGATCGTGCCGACCGTACGCCCAGCGAACGGGTCGATGAGGGTGACGATGTCGCCGCCCTCGCCGGAGACTGCGAGCACGCCGGACTGCTCGCTCCATTCCTGAAGGAATGCGAACTGATCTCCAGGGAGCTCGATGTCGAACGACGACTCCGTCCCATCCGGCATGGTGATCACGATGCGCTCGGAACCGTGTTCGACCCGGATTCGCCGCCCGTCGCGGAGGAAGATCGTTGGCCCGAGCTCGTCCTCGGGAAACGGGGTCCGTGTCCCCGATTCGACGTCGACGAAGAACGATCCGACCCCTGGCTCGTGAATGACCACCCGGCCATCGTCGACCCAGTTCCCGATTGAGAAGAACGTTCCCGGTGGGCCGAATCCGGCGGTTGCCGCCGTCGCTCCGTCCAGTGACCAGACCGAGACCGATCGTTCGTTGCAGCTGGAGAAGACGAGGAACCGCTGCGGCCGATCGATCTCCACTCCGCACGGCCAGCCGTGCTGGGCATCGCGAATCAGTCCGGTCCGCTCGCCGGTTCTGAGGTCGAGGCCCACGAGCCTGCTCGTCCCGGCGCCGCGCTCCCCTGCCCACACGACGCCGCTTCGCTCATCGATGGCCATGTCGGCGTTGTACGGGCGCGTTTCGGCCCAAATCGCCTCACCCGTGGTGAGGTCGAAGGCCTGGACGCCGTCGCCTTCCGTGCTTCCGGCGACGAGAATTGCGCCGTCCACGGTGACTTCCAGCTCGCCGGCGACACGTCCGGACGAGGGCGGATCGTTGAGGCGCAGCTCGACGTCGTCGGTCGGTACGCGCCAGATCATGATCCGCCCGCTGGGACTGCCGATGGCGATCCGATCGTCATCGACCCATGTCGACGCCGACACCCACCTGGGGAGATCGCCGTCGTACGGCGGACCGGGCTGATCAATCGACGCGACGACGTCCAGCGAGTCCACATCCAGCACGTAGACGGTTGCCGAATCTTCCCGCGAGCCGTACGTCGTGGCCGCGACTTGGGTGCCGTCGGGGCTGACGGAAAGCCGGATGGGCGCAGCGGGAAGCGTGGTCGTTGCCTCCACGACGCCCGCTCGAGTGTCGAACACGACTACCTCCGGCGTCGGACTACCAGCCTCGCCTTGGGAGTAGACGACCCGCCGGTCATCGACAGTGGCGAGGGGGTACGCGAAGGGTGCCTCGCTCGGCAGTGGCACGACGTCGGCTTCGCTGGTGGCGAGGTCGTAGCGAACCAGGCGGCTTTCGTCGATCGGGTCGAAACCGAGCCCGAACGTGACCATCGTCGACCCATCGGGACTGATCGAAACGGATCCCGATTCAGGATTGTGACGGAGGTCGGCAATGAACGAAGGGTCCGAGTACACGGCGTTCGCCAGCGCACCGTCCGTCACCGTCCCAGGGTCCCGCTGGGACGCGGAGAGGGCGAGGAGGGCGGCAAGATCGCGCTTCGACGACGTGAGCGCCGCCGATTGCGAGACGAGGCGGGCGACGTCGGCCTCGTGGGCCCGCTGGTCCGCTTGACGGCGGGCGACGAAGGCGATGGATCCGGCGACGAGTGCGACGACGAGGGCGATCGCCGTCGCCGTGAGCAGGCGCCGGAGCCGGCGCCGCTGGGCGCGCTCGCGGACAAGTTCGGCGTTCGCGGCGACACGACTGGCGACGACGAAGTCCCGCTCGTCGTCGGTGAGGCGTTGAGGACCGTCGTCGAGGACCTCGGCTGCCGACTCCAACCGCACGCCCCGATACAGCTCGCTGTCTGGACGTCCGTTGGCCGCCCAGCTGCGTGCCGTCGCGCCGAGGTGGAGCAGTTGCTGGCGCACCTGGCGGTCGTCGTCGAGCCAGCCCTCGAGGCGGGGCCACGACCGCAGCAAGGATTCGTGGGCGATCTCGATGGTCGGCTCGCGTGTTTCGGGATCGCGGTCGCCGATCAGCAGGCGCTCATGCTCGAGGCGGGCGGCGACCGCAGCGCCGTCAGCAGGGAGCTCCCCGTGACGGACGCGTCGCCGCGTGTCGTCGGCGCCGTCACCGGGGACGACGAGCCTCAACATCAGCCTGCGGGCGGCGCCGCGCTCGTCGTCCGTCATCGACGCGTACACGGACTCCGCCTGGGCGGCGAGGGCCCCGGTGATCCCGCCGAGATCGCGATAGGCCTCCGCGGTGATGCACCCATCGCCGTCCCGTCGTTCGTAGAGCTGGGCGAGGGTGAACTGCAGCAGGGGTAGCGGGGCACTGAGCTCGAGTGACTCGGACACGATCAGCGAGGCCAATCCGGGTTCGAATCGCACGCCGGTGCCGGCCAGCGGACCGTTGACCGCGGCGTGGAGCCCGGCGGCGGACATCGCCGGCACGGGGAACGAGTAGTCGGCGATGAGGCCGCCCAGCACTGGGTCGGAGAGCGGCCGGTCGTAGAAATCGGCGCGGACGACGAGCACGAGACGCAGCCCGTCGCTGGCGACAGCCTGCGACGCAACTGCGCCGAGCTCAGACAAGAACGTCGCTCGAGTAGCTGCGTCGGTGATCGTCCACAGCTCCTCGAACTGGTCGATGACGATGGTCAAGCGGCCGCCACACTGCGCCGCGACTGCGGCCACGAAGCCGGTCAGGTCGACGCGGCGAGGTTCCCGGGTGGCGACCGAAAGCACCGCCACACGCAACTGCACGGCGGGGTCGCCCCCCGGCATCATCGTCGCCACGTTGACCCCGGCGCGGCGCAACCGGGGGACGAGTCCAGCATGGATCAGCGACGACTTGCCGGATCCCGATGCCCCGACGACAGCGAGAAATGGCGACGAAGCCACGGTGTCGGCAAGGTTGTTCGCCAACTCGTCGCGCCCGAAGAACAGCGAGGCGTCGGCCTCGGCGAACGAGCGCAGCCCGACGAACGGGTTCGCTCCCTCCGCCGAGGACCACGTCTGGACTTCCCGCGTATCGCCACCGTCAGTCGCCTGGTTCCAGGCCTCGACGAATGCCTGCACGCTCGGAAACCGCTCGGGCGGAGGATCGGCAGTCGCTCGTCGCAGCACGGCGACCACCGGTCCCGGGAGCGATGTGCCGTTGGAGTTGGTGCTATCGCCAAGGAGGTGCCGGACCAACGCTGCGAGGGCGTACTGGTCACCTGCCTCGTCGCCTGCGCCGCCCTCGACCTGCTCGGGGGCCGGCCCCGCGGGCGCGGCACCTACGCCGAAGTCGGCGACGTAACTGGTACCGGCGTCGTCGAACAGTACGTTGCCGGCACGCAAGTTGCCGTGGATGACGTCGTGAGCATGGGCATGGGCCAACGCGCCACCCACCTCACGCACCAACCGGCTGACCCGCGGGATCGACCACGGACCGTCCGACGCAGCGTCCTCGGCCGTGCCTCCGGTCATCAGCCGCATCACGAGGTACGCCCCGCCGGGCTCCCGCCAGAAGTCGTAGAGCGGCACGATGTGGGGGTGTTCGAGGCGGGCGACCCGCTCGGCCTCGAGCTCGAAGCGGTGAATGAACTGTGGCGAGTCGGAGACCGTCGCCGTGATCACTTTGACGGCGACGTGTCGACCGAGCCCCGGTTGCACGGATCGGTAGACCGTCGCCACTCCGGATGCCCCAAGAGAGGATCCGATCACGTCGCCGAGCACGTAGCCGCGTAGCGCCTGGCCGGACGCGGCCGCTGCGCCTCCCCCGCCGACAATGGATCGTTCCAGCTCCACCAGCTGCGGCGAGAGCGGCATGCCGGTCTCTTCGGCCAGGTAGTCGCGGTGGACGCGAAGCACCCGCAACGCCTCGACATGCCGGCCGGTGCGGTCGTACGCCCGGACGAGCTGTTCCACGAATTGGCTGCGCAGTGGATGGCTGTGCACCAGCCGCTCCAGCTCGGTGACGGCGCGGGCGTGCTCACCGATCTGCATCAACGCCTCGTTGCGACGCTCGTGGGCCACCAGCAGGAGCTCTTCGAGACGCGACGCCTCGGGCAACGCCCACCACTCCGATGCGAACTCGCCGTAGGCGTCCCCTCGCCACAACCCGACGGCCTCGTCGAGCAAGGCGACGGACTGGGTCGACGGAGCGTGCCGCGCTCGATCGACGAGCCGCTCGAACTCGACTGCGTCCACCGCCGCATCGGCGAGGTCGAGGCGGTAGCCGCCACCGTCGGTGAGGACACAGGTCTCGCCAAGCACTGTTCGCAGCCGCGACACGTATGTCTTCACCGTGTGCCGCGCCGCATCGGGCGCTCCGTCGTGCCACATCGCGTCGACGAGGCGGTCGACCGAGACCGCTCGTCCCGCCGCGCTGACGAGGACAGCGAGGATGCGACGCTGTTGTGGCCCACCGAGGGCGGCGGCCGTGCCGTCACGATCCGCCTCGATCGGCCCGAGGACGCGAAACCGGCGCGTCGCTACTTCGACCCCCGCGGCGCTCGCCGTGCGCACGGGCTCAGGATCCCACACGTGGCCGCCGACGAGGTTGTTTTTCCTCACGGGAGCAACCGTGCCGCGGCCTGGTTGCAGAACGTTCGCAACCTGGGTCGTGTTCCCAGGCCTGCGAACCGGCTGCGTACGGGTTGCGAACGAATTGCAACCTGGTCGCAGTCCGCTGGGCCGCATGCAAATTCGCACCAAGACCACACCCACGTTGCTGGCTGTCTTCGGACTGGCCGCGATCCCTTTGTCTGCGAGCGTCGCCTCAGGCGCCGCCGACCTCACCGCCTACTGCGATGCCATCCTGGCGATCGAAACAGGCCCGCCCCCCGACGTCGACTTCGAGACCGCCGGCGAGGAGGAGATCGCCGCCGCACTGGCTGCGTACCGCGAGCAGCTACGACTGCTCGCCGACGACGTGCTTGCCGTTGCCCCGGCGGAGATCGCCGCCGACCTCGACGTGCTCTCGGCCGCGATCGATCAGATCGGGTTGGTCGACGGCGACCCGTTCGAGGCCCCGGACGTCGCTGCAGCCGAGCAACGGGTGCACGCCTTCGACGTCGCCAACTGCGGCTGGCAGCAGGTCTCACTGACGGCGATGGACTATCACTTCGACGGCGAGCTGCCGACCGCTGCCGGCGTCACGAGCTTCGACGTGGTCAACGAAGGCGCCGAGTTCCACGTGGCCTACCTCGGCCGCAAACTCGACACGGTGAACGTGTCCGCCGAAGAGGCGTTCGCCGCGATCGAGAGCGAGGAGCAGTTCGCCGAGAGCTTCGAGTTCATCGGCGAGATCGAAACGCCGCCAGGGGGTTCCGACTACGGGGTCGTGAATCTCACGCCCGGTGAGTACGTGGTGTTGTGCCCGGTTCCGGTCGGCTCCATTGGCGAATCTGAGGGCACCGGCCCTCCGCACCTCTTCGAGGGCATGGTCTCGTTCTTCACGGTGACGCCATGAAGCGCCAACTGCAGCTCGCAGCAATCGCCGTCGCCGTCGCCACTACCGTCGGTGTCGGTGCGCCAACGGCTTCGGCGGCTGTCGACGGCTCAGGAATTGAACCGCATCACGACGGGCGGATCGCCTTCGGAAGGATCATGCCGGGTCATGAGCGCACCGATCAGTTCATGGCGTTGTACGCCATCGATCCTGACGGCACCGACGAGATCCAACTCACCGACGGGTACTCCTATGGTCCGGCATGGTCGCCCGATGGCACCCGGCTGGCCTACACCCTCGTCGCCGACGACGGGTCGTCACAGATCGCCACAGTCGCCGCCGACGGCAGCGATGTGCGGGTGCTGACGTCGGGACCTGGCGTTCACGAGACGCCGAGTTGGTCACCGGACGGGACGTGGATCGCGTATGGCTACTCGCCGATCCTGCCGTGGGACGCCGGATTCCACACCGTGCTCTACCGGATGGATGCGGACGGGACGAACCCGACCTTGATCGGCGATCCCGATGCGTTCGACTACGAGCCGAAGATCTCGCCGGATGGCACGGAGGTGCTGTTCCAGCGGTGGTTGGGTGACGGCCAAGCCTCGCCGCTGCTCGTCACCGACCTCGCTAGCGGTGAGCAACGAACCGTGATGGACTCCGGGGGACTCAACCCGGCATGGTCACCGGACGGATCGCGCATCGCGATGCAGACCGACCCTCGCGGGTCGGGCATCTGGGGTCCGCTGATCACGATCAGCGCCGACGGGGATCCCGCCAGTGAGGTCGAGCTCTACCCAGGCGGTGCAGAGCGCGGCGGATTCAAGCCGGCGTACTCGCCCGACGGCAGCCACATCGCGTTCGGATGCGGGTCCGGAGCCGGCACCGACGACTACGACGAGGCGATCTGTGTCGTCGACGCCGACGGCGGCGACTCCGAAGTGCTGGTCGACACCGAGGACGTCTGGGAGAACGAGGTCTCCTGGGGCGTCGCCGCGCCGGTGTCGTCGGCAGCCGAGGACTTCGACGGGCTCGTCGACGTCGATGGAGGGCGCTCCCTGTACCTGCGATGCTCCGGTGAAGGTTCCCCGACGGTGATCCTCGAGGGCGGCGACGAGGACACCAGCAGCTCGTACTTCTTCGCCGAGGACGCGCTCGCCGCTGAGACTCGGACCTGCGTGTATGACCGGGCCAACCTCGGACGGAGCGACGCAGCACCCGGGCCGCGTGGGCTTGCCGAGTTGGTCGGCGACCTCGAGCAACTGCTCGAGGTGGCCGAAGTGCCGGCGCCCTATGTGCTTGTCGGGACATCCGGTGGCGGATACATCACGATCGGTTACGCCGTCGCCCATCCCGAGCAGATCGCTGGCATGGTCTTCGTCGAAACACCGGCACCGTTCGTCGATCCGCCGCCCGAGATCCTCGAAATCACCGCCTGGGATCATCCGAGCAACGTCGAACGGCGCGACTACCTACAGGTCGAGCGTGACGCCTGGTCCGTGCTGACCGAGATCGGTGACATCCCAGTCGTCGTGATCAGCAACGACTACGGCCCGGACGCCGCGGAGGGCGAGCAACGCAATGTCGAGGATCAGCGCGCGCTACTCGAGCTCAGCCCGCGAGCCGAGCAACTCGTCGTGACCACCGGCCACGCCGTCGAGGAGCAAGACCCGCAGCTCGTCATCGACACGATCCTTGAGACCGTGGCTGCTGCCCGTTAGGACCTCGCGTGGCCATGCCGAATCGAAATCTGGGGAAGATCAGTGTCACGAGACCTTCTGGGGAAGATCGCCGATTGGCACTCCGGTAAGCAGGAAACACTCGGATCAATCAGCCTTGATGGAGATGGAGTCGTAGCCGCTTGCACCGTCGGGGGCGACGTCGGCGACCTCGTCGGTCTGCACCTCGCCGAGTCCGTCGGTCGCCCGGGCCTCGATCGTGTGCTCCCCCGCCTCGACCTCCAACTCGACCACCCACTTCCGCCATGTGTCCGGCGAGGGCACTCCGCCGAGCTCGGCTCGCACCCACTCGCCCTCATCGACACGGATCTCGACGGCGGAGATCCCGCGGTGGACGGCGTACGCCGTGCCGGCGATCTCCACCGTGCCGGCCGCGACGTCGGCGCCATCGTCGGGCGCCTCGATGCGTGTCATCGTCTTCATCGGCGCCTGCTGCGACCACCCGCGCGGCACCCAGTAGGCGTCCACCGCCTCCCACGTCGTGAACTCCATGTCGACGACCCATTTCGTCGCCGACACGTAGCCGTACTCACCGGGCACGACCATGCGCACTGGATAGCCATGCTCGGCAGGCAACGGCTCGCCGTTCATGGCGACGGCGAGCATCGCGTTGCGTCCGTCGGTGAGCGACGACGACCGGTGTGCCGCACGTCCAGCCATCGATCGACGTGCTGAGCAGCTGGGTGGATTCCGGGTCGACGCCGACCTCGGCGAGGATGTCGGCGAGGCGCACTCCCTGCCACAAGGCGTTGCCCACGTACGGCCCACCGATCGGATTCGACACACACGCCAGCGTCACGTAGGCCTCGATCTGGTCACGGGCGAGAAGGTCGTCGAACGTCAACTCGAGCTCACGCTCGACCATCCCGTGGATGCGCAGCCGCCACTCGTCCTTGGAGACCTGGGGGACGACGAGCGCCGTATCGATGCGGTAGAAGTCAGCATTGGGGGTCACGAACGTCGACAGCCCTTCGACCTCGAAGTCGGTGTTCGGTGGGAGCACCGCCGCCGGGCGGCGATCGGCGACCGATGGCAGGGCGAGCGCCGCCCGTTCGCCGCCGACGTCGTAGCGCCGCTGCAGCAGGCGACCGGCCCCGCCGGCGAGTACCGCCAGCGACGCCACGCCGGCGCTGCGCATCAGGAACACTCGCCGGTCGGCGACACCCGGCCCTGGCATCACCACGGGTTCGATCGGCGACAGCTCGTCGGTGTCCCCGACAGTCGCGATCGCATGACCCGCGCCCGCCGGCCCAACAGATGCGACCGGCGCGGGTGACAGCCACCACAGCACCGCCGCCGACACGAGCGTCCCGACGAGGATCGGCAGCAGCTTGGCGACAGTTGGATCGGGGCGTGTCAACACGGCGACGACGCCGACCAAGCCGACGACCGCGGTAGCCGATAACCGCCTCGGTGCGCCGACCGGACACGGCGACGATGCCGATGGCGATCCCGACGACGAACAAGATGGCCAGGGTCGTGACGACGAGAACGACCTTGTCGGACGTGCCGAACGTCTCAACGGCCCAGTTCTTGAGCGGTAGCGGCACGAGGTCGATGACCTTCTGCCCGACGGCGATCACGGGCGACGTCGCTCCTTCGATGACTCCGACAAGGAGCTCGCCGGCGGCCAGGCCGGCCCCCGTGGCGACAACACCGACAGTGGCACCGGCGGCCCGACGTGACCATATCCCCGGTGTCCTCCCGGCGACCTGGCTCGGGGCACCGTACGATCGGTCACCCATGAGCACAGGTCTACCGGATTCCATCGCCGAGCTGGTGGCGGCCGCGGTGGGGACGGCCGCCAACCCGACGGACGAGAAGCTGGCCCGGGAGATGCTCGAGTCGGCATTGGGGCTGATCGGCGACCGGCCCGACACCCTCGACCTGAAAATCGCCGCTGCCGCCCTCGCCGAGATGCGCGAGGCCTTCTCCGTGTTCGCCCCCTACAACGACGTTCCCAAGGTGACCGTTTTCGGCTCGGCGCGCACCGCAACGAACGATCCGCTGTACGCCCAGGCAACGGAGATCGCCAAGCTCCTCGCCGAGCGGGGCTGGATGGTCGTCACCGGTGCCGGACCAGGGATCATGCAGGCGGCGATGGAAGGTGCCGGGCGAGCGCAGTCGATTGGCGTGTCGATCCGCCTACCGTTCGAGCAGGGCGCCAACCCGGTGATCGCCGGCGACGAGAAGTACGTCAGCATGAAGTACTTCTTCACGCGCAAGCTGATGCTCGTCAAGGAATCGCGAGCCTTCGTGTGCCTGCCCGGTGGTTTCGGCACGCTCGACGAGACATTCGAGTTGCTCACCCTGACTCAGACCGGCAAGGGGCTACCCGTTCCGATCATCTTCCTCGACGTGGAGGGCGACCCGTTCTGGGGTGCCGTCGACGAGCTCGTACGCAATCAGCTGATCACCCGCAACCTCGTCTCGGCGGCGGACACCCACCTCTACTTCCTGACCGACTCCTGTCTCGATGCCTGCCGCGAGATCGAGCGGTTCTACGCCAACTACGACTCGATCCGCTACGTCGGCAATCAGGCCATCATCCGCCTGCGTGTCCCCCCGACCGACGACCAGCTCGCCGCCCTCACCGAGCAGTTCGCCCACCTTGTTTCGTCGGGACAGATCGAGCGCAGCGAACCGCTGGGAGTGGAGATCCGCCAGGGCGATCGTGTCGAGCTGCCGCGCATCCGGTTTCAGTTCGCCAAGCACAAGTACGGCGACCTACGGGCGATGATCGACGTGCTCAACGGCTTCGTCGAGGCGTGACGCGCGCTCAGCTGAGTGACTCGAGCAGCGCGGCGGCCTTCTCGACGGCTCGACGTGCCTGGGTCAACGCCTTGTCCTCGGCCGGCCGCGACGTCGCGCCGTCGGCGACCGCACGATTGAGCACGTCGAGCGCGACGTCGTCGAGTTCCCCAGCGATGTCACGGAGCCGCCCCGCGAGGTCACAATAGACGCTCACCGGTGCACCATCGACCCGTGTTCGATCGCCATTGCCGACGGGCGGTGCACCAGTTCGCTAGAAGCACCGTAATGCTGGAGCTCGCTTCGCTCGCTCATCGCGGCGCCCCGATCGCCTCGGCGACGAGGTCCATCGGATGCCGCGTGTCGACCCCCTTGGCGCCGAGGTGCATCGCACACCCGGGGTTTGCCGAGGTGACAACCGAGGCGCCGCTGCGTTCCACCGCCCGCTCGATGGCCCCCAACTTTCGTTCGCGGATCGCTCCCGCCAACTCCGGTTGCAGGGCGGAGTAGGCCCCACCGGCACCGCAGCACAACCCCTCGTCATCGAGCTCGACGACGTCGAAGTAGCGAGACAGAACCCGACGCACCGAGCCCTCCGCTCGTTGCACGTGGCGCAGGTGGCACGGATCCTGAACGATCACCGGCCGGCGCGCCACACGTCCGGCGGGAAGCACGTCGACCCGTTCGGCGAGCCACTCGTGCACGTCACGCACGCGTGCGGAGAACGCGGCCGCCTCCGGGGTCCCCAGCAGGTGCCCGTACTCCTTCATCGCCGCGCCGCAACCGGCCGAGTTGACCAACACCAGCGCGTCACCGGGAAGTGCGGCGATGACGTCGCGGGCGAACGCTCTGGCGTCATCGAGCAGTCCAGCGTGAGCATGCAATGAACCACAGCACGGCGCACTGTCGGGCGACCACTGGACCCTGGCCCCTGCTTCCGTCAGCACGGCGTCCGTGGCGCGATGTGTCGAGCGCATCCACGCGTCCATGACGCACCCGGTGAACAACACGACGGTGCCGTCGGCAACGCCGCCCCGTGGCCCGCGGCGTAGGGGGAGGCGCGTCAGCCCGAGCCGTCGGGGTACGAGCCGAAGGCGCTGGGCGATGGCGAGCAGGGTCGATCCGACGAGCAGCAGACGATGGTGACCGAGCACCCTCATCGCCAGCCGCTGCCGTCGCGGCGCGATCCATGCCGAGGAGGCGAGCGTGTCCCTCGTGCCCTCCATGAGGTGGCCGAACGGAACGCCACTCGGGCACGCCGGCTCGCACCCCCGGCACTGCACGCACGTCTCCATGAAGCGAACGAACTCGTCGTCGATCTCGGCGCCCCGCCATTGCACGGATCGCATCGCGTCGATCCGGCCGCGCGGCGACAATCCCTCCTCCCCCGTCGCCCGGTACGTCGGGCAGTGGGGAAGGCACAACCCGCAGCTGACGCACGTCGCCAACTCCGAGTCGTCGAGATGCAACCGCGGGGTGGTGGCGATCACTCCTGGCTGCGACATCATGCTCACCGTATCGACGTAATGTCGCTGCAATGACCGCCCTGGCCGACATCGCCGGCATTGTCGGCCGGGTTCGCGAGGGTGCTGACGCCGGTTTGATGGACAGCGAGCAAGCCCGCGTCACCCAACTGCGTCAGCTCAAGCGGCTCCTCGAGGAGAACGATGGTCGGGTCAACGCGGCCCTCGCCGCCGATCTCGGTAAGCCGCCGATCGAGTCGTTCACCACGGAGACGTCGTTCGTCGTCGGTGAGATCGAGCACGCCATCGAGCAGGTCGGCCGCTGGATGCAGCCGGCCCGAGTGCGCGTGCCGCTGACCTTGCGGCCGGCGAGCGCGCGGGTGGATCGGCAGCCGCTGGGTGTCGTGCTCGTCATCGCCGCGTGGAACTACCCGATTCACCTCTCCCTGGCACCACTCGTCGGGGTGCTCGCCGCCGGTAACACGGCCGTGGTGAAGCCATCCGAGTTGGCGCCGGCGTCATCGTCGCTACTCGCCGAACTCGTCCCCCGCTACCTCGACGAACGAGTGGTGCAGGTCGTCGAAGGAGCGGTCGACGAGACGACTGCGCTGCTCGACCAACGTTTCGACCACATCATCTACACCGGCGGCGGCGCGGTCGGCAAGATCGTGATGCGCGCCGCTGCCGAGCACCTCACGCCCGTGACGCTCGAGCTCGGCGGGAAGAGTCCGGCCATCGTCGTCGCCGACGCGGAAATCGACGTCGCCGCTCGGCGCATCACGTGGGGCCGATTCACCAACGCCGGCCAGACATGCGTCGCCCCCGACTACGTTCTCGTCGCCAAAGCGGTCGAGGACCGCTTTCTCGGCGCGGTGCTGCGGTCGGTCCACGACTTCTACGGAGAGAACCCGAAAACGTCGACCGACTACGGCAGGATCATCAACGAACGGCACTTCGATCGACTGACCCGGCTGCTCGACGCCGGTGGCTACGACGCCGTCGTCACGGGTGGGAGTACGGACCGTGCCGACCGCTACTTCGCGCCGACCGTGCTCGCCGGTGTCGCGCCGGACGCTGCGGTGATGTCCGAGGAGATCTTCGGTCCGATCCTTCCGGTGATCGCGGTCGAGAACTTTGACGAGGCAGTGAGTTTCGTCAATGCTCGGCCACACCCACTGGCCTTGTACCTGTTCACCGACGACACGCCGACCGCCGAGCGGATCATCGAGCGCACGAAGTCGGGTTCTGTCGCGATCAACCACACGATGGTCCAGCTCGCCGTCCCCGAATTGCCGTTCGGCGGGGTCGGCGCCAGCGGCTTCGGGGCCTACCACGGCGAAGCCGGGTTCGACCGCTTCTCCCACCGTCGCGGCGTGCTCACCAAGGCGACCAAGCCGGATCCGAGCGTCACGTACCCGCCCTACAAGCGTTGGAAGGAGGCAATCATTCGGCGCGTGCTCTGAAACCGGCGCAGTTGCTAAGATCGAACGCATGTTCCAAGGGTCGTTGTTCGGGAGCGCCGAGGCGGCGGTCGACAACTCGTTCGGCGGAGTTCAGTGCCGCCACCTCGACGGCCGTTGTTGGATCGACTTCGCGCCGGAGTGGTTGACCGGCGCCGACGACACGTTCACGGCCCTGGTCGAAGGGCTGGAGTGGCGCCAACGCACGGTGACGATGTACGACCGGCGCCTTCCCGAACCGCGGTTGACCTCGTGGTGGAGTGGCCCTTCAGGCGGCGAGCCGCTTCCGGTGCTCGGCGAGGCGCGGCGAGCACTGAGTGCACGCTACGACGTGGAGTTCGACTCGATCGGGTTCAACTGGTACCGCGACGGCAACGACTCGGTCGCCTGGCACGGCGACCTGCGCGGGCCGAAACTCCCCGAAGCGCACATCGCCATCGTCAGCGTCGGATCACGCCGTCCCTTCCGCCTGCGGCCACGGACCGGTGGACGCTCGCTCACCTACAACGTCGGTCATGGCGACCTCTTGGTGATGGGCGGTGCCTGTCAGCATCACTGGCAGCACTCGGTCCCCAAAGTCCGCAGCGCCGGACCACGCATCTCCATTACCTTCCGCCACAGCGGCATCTCCTGATCCGAGTGTTTCAGGTCATCCGAGTGTTTCGTGGCGGACAGGTCGCCACCCGACACTCGGATGACACCAAACACTCCGATGGATCAGGGCAGGGCGAGAACGTCCAAGCCCGGGTTGAGGCGGTTGGTCGGGTCGAAGTTGGCCTTGAGCCTGCGGTTGAGCTCGCGGACGGAGTCGCTCACTTCCAGACGCGGTGGAGGGTCGGCATGGTGGACGATGCCGACGCCGACTTCAGCGACAAACGTACCCTGCAACGCCTTCAGCTCCGACGGCGCGATCGACCAGCGCCCACCGGCCGGGAGCGGCGGAGGGCCGGGTGCCTCGACAAGACCGGCGGCCGACGCAGCCGTCGCCATGTCGTCCGGATGGCCCTCGAGCAGGACCCACGTCGTCGCGCCGTCCCACAGCACAGACGTCGGCCGGTACAGGCCGCCGAACGTGTCGAGCGGATCGCTGGCCGTGGCATACCACTGCTCGTGACGTGCCCGCGGGCGGGTGCGCAGGATCACCTCGCCGAGGAAGCCGAGCGTGCCGTAGGACCCGACGAGCAACCGGCACAGATCGAACCCGCTGACGTTCTTCACCGTCGGGCCGCCCGCCTTGACGACTTCGCCGGAAGACGAGACGTAACGAGCTTGCAGCAAGGTGTCGCGGATCGGGCCATAGCCGAGCCGGCGCAGCCCGCTCCGGCCGACGGCCAGCGCCCCGCCGACGGTGCCCGACGGTGGGATCGCCACGCACTGCCCCACTGCGGCGAGGGCCTCGTCGAGCTCGGCGACGAGCGTGCCGGCACCGCAACACACCGTCATCTCATCGCCGCGGAGCCAGTCGATCCCGGTCGGCGCCCGCACGGCGCGAACCCCCGGCACTGGTCCACCTCGTGTCGTTGCCCCGGTGATGGTCACCTCACCGACGCCGCCGACCTCCTCGGCAAAGCCGGTCAGATCCATGCACCAGCGGGAATCGACTGCACGTCGGCGCACCTGGCCGGACTCGGCAGCACCTTGCCGGGGTTCGACCGCTCGTCAGGATCGAACGCCAGGCGCAAGGCCGCCTGAGCGGCGAGATCGACGTCGCTGAACATCAACGGCATCATGTCGCGCTTCTCGAGGCCGATCCCGTGCTCGCCGCTGAGCACGCCGCCGGCGGCCACCGAGGCGGCGACGATCGCGTCGCCTGCCGCCAACACTCGTTCCATGACCCCTGGCTCTCGCTCATCGAACAGCAACAGCGGATGGAGGTTGCCGTCGCCGGCGTGGAACACGTTGAGGACGTCGAGATCGAATCGCTTGGCGATGGCATAGACCTCGCCGAGGACTGCCGGCAGCTCGTGACGCGGCACCACCGTGTCGTGCAGGTAGTAGTTCGGCTTGATCCGGGCGATCGCCCCGAACGCCGACTTGCGGCCCTTCCAGAGCAGCGCCCGCTCGGCTGCGTCGGCGGCGACGCGCACGCTGCGCACCCCTCGCCGTCGGGCGATGCCGACGATCGTCTCCGTATCGGCGTCAACAGCGCCCGCCAGCCCGACGACCTCGACGAGCAGTGCGGCAGCAGCGTCCACCGGCAACCCGGCATGGATGTACGCCTCGACCGCCTGCAGGCAGAGTTGGTCCATCATCTCCATCGCCGCCGGGACGATGCCGGCAGCGATGATGTCGCTGACGGTCGATGCCCCGGCTTCGACGTCGGCGAAATCGAGCAGCATCGTCTGGACCACGGGTGGATCCTGCGTGAGACGGACACAGATCGCCGTGGCGATGCCGCACATCCCCTCACTGCCGACGAAGACTCCGCGCAGGTCGTATCCCTGAGGTTCCGGATCCTCGCCGCCGAGCACCGTGACGGTCCCGTCCGGGAGCACCACTTCGAGAGCGAGGATGTGGCTCGCCGTCACGCCCTCGGCGAGACAGTGCGGGCCACCGGAGTTGTTGGCGACGTTGCCGCCGATCGTGCACGTTTGCTGGCTGCTCGGATCGGGAGCGAAGTGCAGCCCGTGGACGGCGACAGCACGGCTGAGGTCGAGGTTGAGAACGCCTGGCTCGACCCACGCCCGCCGGGTGTCGGGATCGACGCCGCGGATCCGGTTCATCTTCGTGAGCGAGATGACGACCGCCCCCTCGGGAGGGACGGCCCCTCCGGCGAGACCGGTCCCGGATCCACGGGCGACAAACGGGACGCTCGCGTCGGCGGCGACGCTGACACACGCAGCGACCTCGGCCGTGGTGGTCGGGAAGCACACGACGGAGGCGACTCCCGCCATGTGCCCGGCGTCGCGGCGGTACAGCGACAACTCGGCACCGCTGTCCCGAACGCGCTCCGGCCCGAGGACGCGCTGCAACTCCTCGAGCAGTGTGACGGTGCGGCTCATCGACGGGTCGGGCGATCAGGGCGGCGCAGGAGGATCACCCGTCCCGGCTCGACGACCTCGCCGTCGACGAGCACCTCGTCGCCGTCGGCGAGGTGATCGCGCAGGCGAACCAGACGTCCGTCTCGCTCGGCGCGCAACTCGTCCTCACGCCGCCGTGCTGCTGTCATCCCCTCGTGGACCGCGCCGACGAAGCGCTGCCCGCCCCGACGCAACGCCGCCGTGGTGGAGTGGGCGACGTTGGACGGGCGCATCCGGTTGGCAGCGGCAGTGACCTTGCGCTTGGCGTAGCCGGCCCCGGCGGCGCCCGTGGCCACGCCGCCGACGAACCACACGACTCGACGCATCACGAATCGCTCCGCAGCCGCCTCATGGCGCGGCCCGTTCCAGTGGCGATTCCGGCCGCCTTGATCATCGGTGCCGACAGCGCTGCCCTACTGATCCGGGAGCCACCCTCGAGTGCCGAGCCGATCGCCTCGGCCGAGCCGAGGACCCGATCGAAGCGCTCGAGGTCGGCGCGGGCCGCCGCGACACTCTCGGCCGCCGCCGTGGTCGACTCTCGAAGCTCGCCCATCACCGCCGCCGACTCGGTGCGCAGGGAAACGACTTCAATGCGCAAGTCGGCCAGAGAATCGCGGACGCGCACCAGCGTGACGGCGAGGGCAGCGAAGGCGAGCGCACAGAGCACGGCACCAACGACAAGGGCAAGCTCTCCGGTGCTCACGTCACCGAGGGTAGTCCTCATCGGTCCCAGTCCGGGGCTGGTCGCGCGGTGTCGGGTGGTACCACGACCGACCGGCGAGGTCGTCGGGCAGGTAGTTCTGCTCGACCCATCCGTCCTCGTGGGCGTGGGGATACTCGTACCCGGTGCCGTGCCCGATCGTCGCTGCGCCGCGGTAGTGGGAGTCGCGCAGGTGGGCCGGGACCTCGCCGAGCGCACCGCTGGCAATGTCGGCGCGAGCGGTCCACACCGCCATCGCGCTTGCGTTGCTCTTCGGCGCCGTGGCCAGGTGAATCACCGCCTGGGACAGGTTGAGCTGGGCCTCGGGCAACCCGACGAACTCGAGCGCATGGGCTGCGGCGACGGCGACGACGAGTGCCTGGGGATCTGCCATCCCGATGTCCTCGCTGGCGAAGATGACCATCCGACGAGCGATGAAGCGCGGGTCTTCACCTGCCTCCAGCATCCTCGCGAGCCAGTACACGGCGGCGTCAGGGTCCGATCCGCGCATCGACTTGATGAACGCGCTGATGACGTCGTAGTGATCATCGCGGCCGTAGCGGACCGCGCTCGTCGACAGTGCTGCCTCGGCGTCGGCCAGCGTGACCGGTCCGGGGTGAGCGATCGCCGCGGCGACCTCCACGGATGTCAGCACCTGGCGGCCATCACCGCCCGCACGCTCGACGACGAGCGTGATCGCGTCCGGCTCGGCCGTGGCCTGGAGGGCCTCGAGACCACGCTGGGCCAAGGTTCGCAAGCTGGCGGCGTCGAGCGGATCGAGACGAAACAGGGTCGAGCGACTGCGCAGCGGCGGATTGACCTCGAAGAACGGGTTCTCCGTCGTGGCCCCGATCAAGGTGAGGGTGCCGTCCTCGACGGCCGGAAGCAGAGCATCCTGTTGGGCCTTGTTGAACCGATGGATCTCGTCGAGGAACAGGATGGTGCCGCGACCGTGTTCACCGAGACGCCGACGGGCCTGCTCGATCACGTCGCGCACGTCCTTCACGCCGGCGGTCACCGCGGACAGCTGTTCGAAATCCTTCGACGTGGAGCCGGCGACCGCGAGGGCCAACGTCGTCTTGCCAGTGCCGGGCGGGCCCCAGAGCAGGACGGACGACATCGTGTCGGTCTCGACGAGGCGGCGCAGTGGCTTGCCGGGGCCGAGAAGGTGCGGCTGGCCAACGACGTCGTCGATCGTCCGCGGTCGCAGCCGGGCGGCGAGCGGTGCTTGGCGGCGGAGCCGCTCGGCCGCGGCATCGTCGAACAAGGTGTCGCCGCTCACCCCAACAGCACACGCGCGTACGCCGGCGACCGAAACGGGATCACGTTGTCGACCAGCCATTGCCTGTCGACCCAGCGCCACGCCATGAACTCGGTCCCGTCGGGCTGCGCAACCACGTCCGGATCCACGGCGCGGAACGTGAACCAGCGTTGCACCTGACCGATCCCTTTGCGTCCGGCGCGGATCTCCAGCGGCCACTCGTAGGCCACCCAGTCTGGATGCTCACCGACGAGCGTGACATCCGTCGGACCGAGTCCGGTCTCCTCCTTGATCTCCCGCCACACGGCATCGAGCGCTTCCTCACCCGGCTCGATTCCGCCCTGGGGAAGCTGCCAGCTCCCCGGGACGTCGGCGCGCTCGAAGGCGAGGACGGTCCTGTCGTCCCGCTCGATCACGGCGACCACACCTGCACGGAAGTGTCGACTCGCCACCGACGGCAGGCTACGGGCTCATCTCCCCAGGGCGCGAAGGCGGTTGCGGACGTCGACGAACTCGACGTCCTCGGCGGCGACACGTTCGAACCAGTGCGCCGCCTCCAACGGATCGCCGGCGCGATCGTGCAGATCACCGAGGACGTACCACTGACGGAGATGGTGGGTGCGTACCCGCCGTGGCTTCGTCGGAACCGTCGACATGATTCGCAACGCGCCCACGAGATCGCCGCGGTCGGCCTGGGCACCTGCAGCGACGATGCGTGCCTCGGCGAGCACGTCGTGTGGCGGGGAGATCTCTCGAACGGTTGCCCAGATTCGGTCGACGTCCGACCACCGTTTGAGGGCGCGATAACTGTCGGCAAGGACGGGCAGCAGGTCGGGACGAGGGTTGAGCGCTTGGGCCGCCTCGAGCTGCTTGACGGCCTCACGCCAGCGGCCCAGCCGGTAGCTGACGAGGCCGGCCACCTCGTGGACGGCGGCAACACCGGGAATCTCCCGTAGCAACGGGGTGATCGCCCGGCGGGCGTCGTCGAGGCGATCACGCTCGAGAGCATTCTCGGCCTCGGCAAGACGCTGGGCCAACTGGTGTCCCCGGCGTGGATCTCGCGCCTTGGCGACGACCATCGCCGTGACGTCGGCATCAAGCGGGCGCACCTGCTTGCGTCGTCGATCCGTCGCCGCTCTGGCGACTGCCCCGGCAGCTTCGTCGCGAACGCCGGCGGCGCCTTCGTCGATCCACACGTCGAGTGTGCGCTCATCGATTCGCTGACGTTCCGCCTCGGGGTCGCGAGGTGGACGTGGCCCGCGCCGCGCAGCGACCTCTCGGGACCGCTGCTGAGCGGTTGTCAATGGGCGCTCCTGGCGCCCGCCGGTTCGCCGGCTTCCCTTCCCACCCGTGCGCTTCGAAGGCGGGCCTCCCGATCGCCGACCGCGGTGATCCGGACGACGCTCGGGCATAGCAATCGATGCTACGGGCAGCGTCGCCTCCCGCTGCGTTCCGGCGCCGCAGTAACGTCCGCGCCATGAGCGATCGCCCAACTCCACCGGATCCGTACCAATTCCTTCCATCGGTGCCGTCGTTCCACCTCTCCAGCAGCGACGTCACCGACGGCGCACCGATGCCGGCGCGCAACGCCAGCGCCGTGTTCGGCGTGGACGGCGGTGAAGACGTTTCTCCGCAGTTGTCCTGGGCAGGGTTCCCCGCTGGCACGCGCAGCTTTGCCGTCACGGTGTACGACCCCGACGCTCCGACCGCGAGCGGATTCTGGCACTGGGCGGTGTTCAACATCCCCGCCACGGTGACCGAACTCGGCACCGGGGCCGGGAGCAGCGACGGTGCCGGCCTTCCCGACGGGGCGGTGCAACTACGCAACGACGCCGGCATCGCCGCGTACGTCGGCGCCGGCCCACCCCCTGGGCATGGACCGCACCGCTACTTCATCGTCGTTCACGCCGTCGACGTCGACCATCTCGACGTCACCGACGACGCCACGCCGGCAGTCCTCGGCTTCAACCTGTTCGGGCACACGCTGGCGCGGGCCACGATCACCGCCACATTCGAACGCTGACGCGCGCATGACGCGAAGGAGCGCCCCGGCAGACCAGGGGCGCTCCTTCAATCGAAATCCGGCGGCGTCCTACTCTCCCAGGGGTTCTCACCCCAAGTACCATCGGCGCTGACAGGCTTAACTTCCGTGTTCGGGATGGGAACGGGTGTGACCCTGTCGCTATGGCCACCGAAATCGGTTGTCAAAGAGGTGGCCAACGCCAACCTCGAGGACTCCAGAGCAAGCACGAGCGATTCAATCCAAGCCCTCGGCCGATTAGTA
>CAVTBY010000015.1:0-161938 GCA_963733085.1 Ilumatobacteraceae bacterium | reverse complement strand
GCTCGGTGGCCGCATCGCTGGTCGGCTCGGTGACCGCATCGCTGGTCGGCTCGGTGACCGCATCACTGGTCGGCTCGGTGACCGCATCGCTGGTCGGCTCGGTCACGGCGGTCTCGACGTCAGCCGGTAGCTCCTCGGCGACCGACTCGGCAAGCGGCGTGGCAACGTCTTGGACTACGTCCTCACTGGTTCCGTCGGCGACCGACGGTGCGGACGCCGCTACCTCAGGCTCGTCGAGCGTCGGATCGGCCGGGCTCTCGAGACGGCGGTCACGGGCTGCCTGCGCTGCCATCGCCTCGCGTCGGGCCGCTGCCTGCTGGGCATTGAACTCGGCCTCCTCCTCGGTGCTGCGCGTCGGACGGGCCGCTGCCGGCTCACGCTGTGCGGCGATGAACCTGCCCTCCTCGACGGCGTCGGCGATGACCCTGGCGAGCAACGAGTTGGCGCGGATGGCGTCGTCGTTGCCGGGGATCGGATACTGCACGAGCTCGGGGTCGACGTTCGTGTCGACAACAGCGACGACGGGAATGCCCAGCTTGTTCGCCTCGGTGACGGCGATGCTCTCCTTCTTCGTGTCGAGCACGAAGATGGCGTCGGGACGGCGGGTCATCTCGCGCAGCCCACCGAGGTTGCGCTGCAGCTTCTCCAGCTCGCGGGTGAGGAGCAGCGCCTCCTTCTTGGGCATCGCGTCGAACTCGCCGGAGCGCTGCATGCGCTCGTACTCGAGCATCTTGTTGATCCGCTTGGAAATGGTGTCGAAGTTGGTGAGCATGCCGCCGAGCCAGCGCTCGTTGACATACGGCATCCCGCACTTCTCGGCGAAGCTGCGCACTGGATCCTGGGCCTGCTTCTTGGTACCGACGAACATCAGCACACCGCCGCCCGCCACGAGGTCGCGGACAAAGCCGTAGGCCCGCTCGACGCGCGACAGCGTCTGCTCTAGGTCGATGATGTAGATGCCGTTGCGCTCGCCGAAGATGAACCGGCGCATCTTGGGGTTCCAACGGCGGGTCTGGTGACCGAAGTGCACGCCTGCTTCGAGCAGCTGGCGCATCGTGATGACAGCCATCGAGGATTCTCCTTCTGCGGTTGTGCCGCCCACCGGCGCCGACGGGCGACCGCAGTGAGGTGAACGGATCAGTGTTCGAGGGCACATCGGATGATGGGCCGACGGACGATCATACCGGCTCACACTGCAACACCGGCTCGGGCGGCGGCCGTCGCGGGGTGCCGTCGGTCGGCACGAGGTATGGCGGCACGACGAGCACGCCGAGCAACGGTTGCGGATCGATGTACGCGTCGGGTCCGGTGCGCAGGCCGAAGTACAGCGCGGCCCCGCTACTGCCGACGATCGACCCGGCCGCGACCGGGTCGCCGCCAGTCAGCGGCGATGACGACAAGCCGCCGTAGGTGGCCAGCAGCCCGTCGGCGTGACGAATGACGACGTAGCGAACGTCAACGACGATCCCGCTGAACGTCACCGTGCCCGCCGCTGCAGCGCGCACTGGCGCGCCAACGCCCACATCGTAGGTGAGCCCTCGATGGCCGGCGCACCAGCGGCACGGCGGCGCATCAAACGGGCGGACGATCGGCGCATCGACCGGTGGAAGGAGGCACGACGCGCTGCGCGCCGCGGCGGGCGTCGTCACGGTGGCGAATAGCGCCGTCGTGACCGCGGCCAGCGCGCGACGGTGCGTGGACAAGGAACTGGCGGGCATCGGGCCCTCCCGACTATGGGGGCGCCGCGACTAGGCGACGCCGGCAGCTTCGAGGCGCGAGCGCAGGTGGAGCACCGACTTGCTGTGCAGCTGCGGCACCCGGCTCTCGCTGATGCCGAGCACCCGCGCGATCTGGGCGAGGGTCAGCCCCTCGTCGTAGTACAGCGAGAGCACCAGCTTCTCGCGATCGGGCAGCTTGCCGATCTCGGAGCGCACGAGCTCGCGCACCTCCTTGTCCTCGACCACCTTGGAAGGCACCTGGGGCACCTCCCCGGACAGCGCCACCGGCTCGGCACCAGCGTCCAATGCCCGCTCCAGTGGCCCCACCGTGGTCGAGGCAATCGAGGTCAACCAGCGGTCGAGCTCGGCCCGCTCCAGACCGAGCTGGTCGGCGAGCTCGGGATCTGTCGGCGAGCGGCCGTTGGCGACCTCGAACTCGCTGATCGCCCGCTGCACATCGCGTGCCCGCGTGCGGATCGACCGCGGCACCCAATCGAGCTGGCGCAGCCCGTCGTAGATCGCTCCACGTATCCGCGGCGTGGCGAAGGTCTCGAACTTGACGCCCTGACTGGGATCGAACCGCTCGATGGCATCGATCAGGCCGAACACCCCGGAGCTGACGAGATCGCCCGGATCGACGCTCGCCGGCAACCCAGCGCCGACACGCCCGGCGATGAACTTGACCAACGGCGAATACGAAACGATCAGGTGATCGCGGGCGGCCAGGTTGCGCCGCCGCAACCACCGCTGCCATTGCAGCGACAGGTGCGGATCGAAGTCGACGATGCTCACGACCGCTCGCTCACGCTCGCGGATGCGTTGAGTTGTAGGCGGCGCGCAGTCTCTCGCGGCTGACGTGCGTGTAGCGCTGCGTCGTCGCGACATCGCGATGCCCTAGTAGCTCCTGCACCGCCCGAAGGTCGGCCCCGCCGTCGAGTAGATGGGTCGCGAAGCTGTGGCGCAGGGCGTGGGGGTGCGTCGGCACCGGCGAACGGCGGTCGATGATGCGGCGCACGTCACGGGGCGTGAGGCGGCGCCCACGCTCGTTGCCGAACAGCGCGGCGGCGGCCGGACCGTCCGCCGGCACGACCTCGTGCCGGATCGGCAACCACCTGCGCAGCGCCGCGACCGACGGCTCGGACATCGGCACCCGCCGCTGCTTCGAACCCTTGCCCCACACGACCACCGCCGCAGCGTCGAGATCGAGGGACGCCGTGTCGAGGTCGCATAATTCGCTGACCCGTAGGCCCGACCCGTAGAGCAGCTCGAGGACGGCGTCGTCCATCGTCCGTCGCCACACCGCCTCGTCCTCCGGACCGGAGCCTTCGAGGAGTTCGCCGATCTCGCGTCCGTCGAGGACACGTGGAAGCCTGCCCTCCCCCGACCCGGTGTGCACTCCGAGAGTCGGATCGGACGGTGTCAGGTGCTGGCGGATCGACCACTGGAAGTACCGGCGCAACGACGCCGTCTTGCGAGAGATGCTGCGGCGGGCGTACTGGCGTGTGGTGAGGAAGGCGAGATATCGACGAATCACCGTTCGCTTGACGGCGCTCGGGTCGGTGATGCCTGCTCGCGCCGCCCACTCGGCGAAGCCACGGACGTCGCCGAGATAGGCGGTCACCGTGTTGGCTGCCAACGACGTCAACGACTGCGCGAACGAGTCGAGACGCCACGCCGCCGAGACGTCGGACGGCTCGAGGGCAGCAGAGGACATTGAGTCGAGGGTATTCCGTGCCACCCCGCCACACGCGGACACGTCTCCGAGTTGGCCCGACGGCAGTCAGCCAGCCTGTGGACATGACGTGACCTCCTCAAACCAGCCGCCCGCTTCCCGAACCCACCCCGACCGTTCGAGACGGGCCAGGGTCATCGCCGCCTCGGTGATGGACAGGCCGAGGTCGGCGACGATGTCGTCGAGCGTGCACGGATCGGTCCTGCAGCGCTCGAGAACCCGCGATTCGTCGCCACGAGGCAGTGGGCGCGGGTCGTAGCCTCGGCCCGCCGCCCGGCGGTTGTCGAGTCCGAGCGCGAGCAGGACATCATCCGGGTCGGTGACTGGCGTTGCGCCGTCGCGGATCAACTGGTTCGTCCCAGCCGCAGCCCGATTGTTCACCGAGCCGGGCACGGCCATCACTTCGATCGACCGTTCCAGGGCTTCCCGAGCGGTCGTCAGAGAACCACCCCGCTCGCGGCTCTCGACGACGACGAGGAGCTCGCTCAGCGCAGCAAGAATGCGGTTGCGCTGAGGGAACCTGAACTTCTCGGGCTCCGTTCCCGGTGGCCACTCCGAGATCAGCAAGCCATCGTCGGCGACGGATTCCCACAGGTCGGCATTCACCCGCGGATACGGAGTGTCCAAACCGTTGGCCACAACGCCGACAACGCGACGAGAGCCGCCGCGTAGCGCCCCTCGGTGGGCTGCCCCGTCGATGCCCTTGGCCAGTCCCGACACCACCGCCACCTCGTTGGTGGCGAGCGCGAAGCCGAGCAGGGTGGCGAAGTCGCGCCCCGGGCCGGTGGCGTTGCGGGTGCCGACGATGCCGACACGTCGTCCGTCGAGGACCGACCAGTCGCCGCGCCAGAACAACACGGCAGGCGGTTGAGGATCCGCCAGCAGTACTTCGGGGTACCCGGAATCGCCACGGGTCACCGCCCCAATCCTGCAGCGAGCGCAGCGACGGGCACAGTCGACGACTGACCGTCGCTGCGCCGACTGCGCCCACGCCGCCCTCAGCTCAGGCGTGAGCATCGGCTCGACGGCCGGGTGCGGGCGGGCCCGGCCGGCGGCGACTGCGAGCGCCTCCGACGGCTCGTGATGGGCGAGCAGGACACGCAGCCGCGCCGCCGTGATCTGTTCGAAGCCGGCAAGCGCCGCCAGCGCGCCGGTCCGTTCGTCGTCGGTGCTCATCAGGCGATCCATCGCGATGGCGTGGGTACGCCGGACCCGGCGCGCAACGAGGCGCGCATCTGCAGGGCGAGTTCGACCTCGGCGACCGAGATCGGCGCGTCGGTCTCCTCGTCGAGGTCGGCGATCGTGCGCGCCACCCGGCGAACGCGGTGGTAGCCGCGGCCGGTGAGTCGGTCGCTTTCGACCTCATCGCGGAGCAGGGTGCGGGCCGCGTCGCTGAGTGGCGCATACGCATCGAGCTCCTCGGCACTGAGCGTGGCGTTGAGCTTGCCGGCACGCGAATTGGCGATCTGCCGGGCGCGAATCACCCGCTGGCGAACGATCGCCGAGGGCTCGCTGGACTCGAAGCCGAGCAAGTCGTCGACCGCAGGTCGGTGGACGACGACCCGGAGGTCGAAACGATCGGTTATCGGGCCGGACAGGCGGCGTAGATATCTGGCCCGTGCAACGTCGTCGCACTCACACGAGCCCGGCGGGCCCCCGCCGCACGGACACGGGTTGGTGGCGGCGACGAGCAGAAATCGAGCCGGCATCACGGCGCGAATCGCCGCCCGGGCGACGCGGATGACGCCCTCTTCGAGCGGCTCACGCAGACCCTCGAGAGCGGCTCTGCCGAACTCGCCGAGCTCATCCATGAACAAAATTCCGTTCGTCGCCAGCGACACCTCGCCGGGCCGCAGTTGGTGCGAGCCGCCGCCCACGAGGCCGATCACCGATGTGGTGTGATGCGGGGCGCGGAACGGCGGCTGGCGGACGAGCCCGCCCGGCGGCAGTCGGAGGCCGGCCGCCGAGTGGACCATCGTGGTCTCCAGCGCCTGGTCCCGATCGAGCGGAGGGAGCAGTCCAGCGAGCCGCTGCGCCAGCATCGTCTTGCCGCTGCCTGGCGAACCGACAAGGAGCAGATGGTGACCGCCGGCGGCGGCGATCTCGAGGGCGCGCCGGGCCACCGGTTGGCCACGCACGTCGGCGAGGTCCGGCAGCGGCGGCAACTCGGCGTCGGTGTCGATCGGATCGTTCCGGTCCCACTGCCGAGATCCAGAGACACAGGCGACCGCCGAGAGGAGATCACCAGCGGTGTGAATCGACCCACGAGCTGCGATCTGCGCCTCGACGACGTTGCCGGGCGGGACGACCACGCTGACCTCATCGAGGGAGTCGACCATCGGCGCCACTCCTGGGACCCGGCGGATCGTGCCATCGAGGCCGAGCTCGCCGATGAAGGCGTAACCGGCGACGGCTTCGGTCGGTAGCTGCTCGGAGGCGACGAGCAGGCCGATGGCGATCGCCAGGTCCAAACCAGCACCGGACTTGCGCTGGCTCGTCGGGGCAAGGTTGACGGTGATGCACCGGCTCGGCCAGCCGAACCCGGCGCTGACCACGGCCGCACGCACGCGGTCACGGGACTCTCGGCACGCCGTGTCGGGCATGCCGACCATGTGATAGCCGGGCAGGCCGTCGCCGACGAACACCTCGACGGTGACCGGGCTGCCGCGCACGCCGAGCACGGTTGCCGACGGGATGGATGCGAGCATCGCAGTTCTCCTCCGGAGCAAGCGCCGCAGGGCGGCGAGTGAATCAACGGTGGAGGACGGCGACCGGTCCAACGACGGTTGTTGGCGAGGCTACCGAAGGGGTGTCACAACGAGACGCCGAGGTGGGGTGCCCTGAAGCTCGCACCGACCATCTGCGAGACTCGCCCCTCGTGCGTGCTGCGCTTCCCTTCATCGCCGTCGTGGCCGCGCTGTCACTAACCTCGTGCGACGACGACGACGCCGGAGACGCCGAACAGTTCTGCACCAGCGTCGCCGAGAACGTGGAAGCGCTGCGGGCGATCCCGGCGACCGACGCAGCCGTCGAGGACCTCATCGACCTCTGGCGCGACGTCGGTGACGACGCGCCGTTGGCCATCGAGGAGGAGTGGAATGCCCACGCCGACAACCTCGAGCTGGCCTGGACGAGCGACGACGATCAGGAGGTCGTCGCCAGCACGTTCGCCGCCGAGCGTGCGGCCGTTGCTGTCGCCGGCTGGCTGGAGGACAACTGTGCGATCGAATGGGGCCCGGTGACGACCATCGTTCCTGGGACCATTCCAGCGGCGAGCCTTCCGCGAGCGTCGACGACGTCGTCGACATCGACGACGTCGCCATCAGGGTGATCGGAGTGTCGCGTGACGGGTTTTCCGGCAGCTGACACTCCGTCAGCAGCAAACACTCCGATGGAGAGAAGTCAGCGGATCTCGCCGCGGCGGACGATGACGTGGTCGCAGAGACCGTAATCCTTGGCCTCTTCGGCGGAGAACCATCGGTCACGGTCGGCGTCGGCTTCGATCTGCTCGACGGGCCGGCCGGAGTGCAGCGAGATCAGCTCGAACATCCGCTTCTTCGTGTAGGAGAACTCCTGCGCCTGGATGGCGATGTCGGCGGCCTGGCCGCGCATGCCGGCGAGGGGCTGGTGCATGAGGATTCGAGCGTTGGGCAGCGAGTACCGCTTGCTCTCGGCGCCGGCGGTGAGCAGGAACTGACCCATCGACGCAGCGAGACCGATGCAGACGGTGGCGACGTCACAGCTGACGAACTGCATCGTGTCGTAGATCGCCATGCCGGCAGTCACCGAGCCACCTGGGCTGTTGATGTACAGCCAGATGTCGCGGTCCTTGTCCTCGCCCTCGAGGTACAGCAGCTGGGCACAGAGCTGGTTGGCGATGTCGTCGTCGACCGCCGCACCGAGCATCACGACACGATCCTTGAGCAGGCGGTTGAACACGTCGCTGCGTGGATCGGTGGCGACGTCCAGCATCCGGGGGCTGAGCGGGGGCGTGGGCTCGTGCATGGCGCCAAGGCTACGCGTGTGGGGCCAGTTCGCCCCCCGAGACCCAGGGGCGCTCAACGTCTCGCGCCAGAGAAGATCACTGCCACTGACTCGTCGGAGGCCGGCCTGCCTTCGGCGACGAGAAGTGCGGCGAGCGCTGCGGAACCGGTCGCGCTGACATCGATGCCCGTCGTCGCGGCGACGCGGGCGGCATCGACGATCGCCTCCTCGGGGACGACGATCGGACACCCGGAGCTCGATGCCATCACGGCAACATCGGCGAGCCAGTCGTAGGTCTCGTCGTCAAGGATGCCGTCGGCGATCGACTGCGGTCGCTCCCACGGCGTCATCAGCTCTCTCCACCGACCGGGAAGCTGGGCCTCGGTGTATCCGGCGTCCTTGGCCCGCCACCAGGCTCGGGCGAGCGGTGCACAGCCCTGGGCCTGGACCGTGTCGAGGCGGATGCCCGGCCCAAGTCCCCAGCCGACGCAGGCGGCGAGCGCCCCCCCACCCACCTGCACGACGACACGATGGAGCACAGATGGGCCGCTGGGTGTTCCGACAGCCTCGGCGATCTCCCACCCAATCGTCCGGCCGGCATCGAGGCACAGCGCGTTCTCAGGCCCCTGCACCGTGAACGGCAAGGCACCGGCATCGACCGCCTCGCGGAAGCGGAGCATCGCCGGATCGCCCGGTGGGTCGTCGTCCCGACGCGGGCACACGACGATGTCGGCCCCGCATGACTCGATCACGCCGAGCACGCTGGCTGACGCCCACTCCGGGACGAACACCCGCAGAGGCCAGTCGGCCCGCTGGGCGAGAGTTGCCGCGGCGATCGCGGCGTTGCCGCACGAGGCGATCGCCAGCGGCTGCCGGCCACTCGTTGCGACGCTCGCCGCCTCGGCGGCGCGAAGGTGGAGCAGGATGCCGGCGAGGTGTCGACTCTTGTGGCTGCCGCCGACATTGCCGGTCTCGTCCTTGACCCACACCGTCGTCGGCGCGCTGCGGTTGAGATCGAAGGCGTGAGCGGCGAACGGTGTGACCGTGAAGTCGTCGCCGACCTCACGAGCCAGGGCGACAAGTTCTGTCTCGGTCAGGCCGTGGGCTGCCCCGAACGACCACCACGCCATTCGCGGTCCGTAGGCGACGAGCGGGTTGGGGTCGTCGAGTCGTACGTGGGCATCGTCGCGTGCGGCGAGCGGATGCAGCACGTGACGGCGGTCGACCGCCGAGGAACGTGGACAGGTGAACGGGTAGGGCGTGGCAACGTCGACAGCGGCGGCGCACACCGCGCACCGCCAGCCGGCGAGTCCCGCGGGTCCACCACTCACACGGATGCAACCGCCTTGTTGAAGTCCTCGATCATCGAGTCCCACGTGTCGAGGTAACGCCGCAACCCTCTCCAGAACGACTGATCGCGACGGGCCTCGAAGAACTCCAACGGGGTGCCCTGTTGTTCGACCCAGGTGAAGTAGCCGAGATTGAAGATGCGGTTGCGGACGGCGGCTGTGCACTCGACGGCGTTCTCGGTGGTGACGTCGGCGAGGTGCTCGCCCCAGACCGCGGCGGCGTCGAGGTTGGTGAAACCGCCACCGAAGTCGCGGGCGGTGATCTTGTCGCGCTCGCTGGAGTACATCGCCGCACCGTCGGTGGCGACGGTGACGACGGCGTCGTCAGGTCCGAGACCAAACAGTTTCGCCGTCGAGATCGCCGCCAGCACGTTGCAGATCGACGACAGCCCGAAGTGCCGGAGCGTGCCGAGGACCCGCTCGGGGACGAGCCGGCGGTCGGCGAGGAAACCAAGCCCATCCTCGCTGGCGAACATCACTTGGAGCTGGTCTGTTGCCCGGTCGCTGACAGCGACGACGCCATCGGTGTTCATCACGTTGTGGATCAACGGGATGTGCTTGTCGCCGATGCCTTGGATGTTGTGCTCGCCGAAGCCGTTGGCGAGCATCGTCGGGCACTCCAACGCTTCGACGGCGACGATCCGGGCTCCGTAGTCGTCCTTCAAGCGGTCCCCGGCGGCGATCGTTCCCGCCGATCCGGTCGCCGACACGAAGGCCGCGAGACGCAGCCCGGCACGCCCATCGGCGACGGCGTCGAAGACATGACCGAGCGCCCGACCGGTGACCTCGTAGTGAACGAGGTGGTTGCCGAACTCACAGAACTGGTTGAGCACGACGTTGCTCGGATCGAGCGCCAGCTCGTTGCACGCGTCGTAGATCTCCTTGACGTTGGACTCCGTTCCGTACGTCCGGATGACATCGTCGGCCGGGTTCTCGCACCACTGTTCGAGCCAGTCGAAGCGCTCCTGGCTCATCCCCTCGGGGAGGATGGCGACGCCGCGACTGGCCATGATCCGGCTGATGGCGATCCCGCCACGGGCGTAGTTCCCAGTCGATGGCCAGATCGCCCGCTGCGTCGTCGGGTCGAATTGACCGGTGACGATGCGCGGGGCCAGACAGGCGTAGGCAGCGAGCACCTTGTGGGCGGTGACCATCGGGAAGCGATCGCCGAACACGACGATGATCGGGCTCGAAACGCCGGTGAGCTCGGACGGCAGGACGACATGCTCCGGCGTGTCGACGCGGCCGCCGGCGAGGTCGTTGTACCAGTGGTCGCGCCACAGGTTGCGGGCGTCGGGACCATGGGGGTCGGCGTCACCGACCTTGCTCGGGTCGATCGACGCTGGGTCGGCGAGCTGGGCGAACGTCGGCAGTGTGATGCCGCGGTCGGCGAAGCGGCGGATGCTGTTGGCGAGCGAATCGTCGTCCACGACGCGGTCAGCGAGGCCGAAGCGCGTTTCGAGGACGTCGTCGTGCACGGTCACAGGTGGTCATTCTGTCGTGTGTCGACCGGAGCCGGCGACCCACGGTCCTCGGCCGGACGCAACCGATGGGTGTTTCATGACGGAACCGTCATGAAAACGGGACTTCTCGGGTTTCTGTGGGTTCGATCGATTCGCCGGCAAGCGCGCTGGCCCGGAAGCGGGCAGTTGTTCAGCGTCGCGACGGCACGTGGCGATGCAACGCGACGACGGTCACCGCATGAGCACGCCAACGGACTCAAGTTCACGCACCCCAGGCGATGAATTCGGCGCGACGCCCGCGGTGTCACCGCTTCCAGAGCCATGCCACCGTGACGCAGTGAGCGACCGACCCACACAAACCCGAGGAGAACCCCGAACGGTTATGAAAACACCCATCGGTCGGCGCGAGCTAGAGGACGACCACCTTGGTGCCGACCTCGGCGAACGCCCACATGAACTGCGCGTCGCGGTTCGACTGGCGCTGGCACCCTCCCGAGAGCCGCGTTCCGAGCTCGGCCTCGGTCATGTACGGCGAGCCGTCGGAGACGTGGATCGGGATGCCGTGGAAGCCGATGTGGCCGATGTCGGTCTGCAGCCAGCGGATCATCAGCGGCAGGATCGCCCGCCCGTTCCACGCCGTCGACTGCTCGGACCGGCTGTAAACCTGGTGGGTGCCGGGCATCTCGTTGTTGTACTGGCTCCCGGCGACGAGCCACGAGCGGATGATCTCGCCGTCGTCGCTGACCGCCCAGACGCGCTGGCTGATCCGCTCGTAAACGACGCGCCGGCCATCTCCCGAATTCTCCGGCAACGGCGGAGCGTCCTTGCCGGTCGACGCCACCGACGACAACGGGTAGCCCCAACTGTCCATCGCCCCTTCGGGCGGGGGTGGCGTACGGACGACGAGCATCTGCTCGTCCGGCCAGATCCCGAGCTCGATTCCGGTCTCGCGACCGGCGACGCCGTCGACGAACAGGTCGCGCTCCTTCTGCAGCGATTCGACCGCGGCGCTCGTGGCGAAGTCGAACTCACCGCTGATCGCGCCGCTGTAGAAGCCCTCGCGCTGGAGCGCCTGCTGCAGGCACTGCACGTCGATCGACTCGGACTCGTTCGAGATCGTCTTCGGCGCGATCGTGCAATCGGCGGTGAGCTCGGTCGGAGCACCGGCGAGGTCGGGAACCGACTCGGTTGGTTGCGAGCCTTCCGTCGCGGCGTCGTCCCCTGCAGCGGCCGTAGTCGTCGGGCCAGGGGCTGCCAGACCCGCCGGTTCGACACCCTCGACCGCGGCGGTGTCGGTGGCGACCTGTTCGACCGAGCCCGGCGCGCCGAGCTCGGTGTCGCGTGCCTGGGCGGCGACGGCAAACACGCCGACGGATGCCACAACACCGGCCACGACCAGGCTGCGCAGCAGGCGCTCGCGTTGCTGGCGGGGCTCCGGTACCTGTCGGCGCTCGCGAAGTTCACGTCGCTCGCGCGGATCACGACCTGTCACACAGCCTCCATACTGAGTTTCGATTGCCTCCGACTGTTTCGACGAGCCGCCGAACAGCGCACCGCGGGAGTCTAGGCAGATGTCCGGCCCCCGACGCGGCAATGCCCGTGAACTGCCGCGGCTACGTTGACGCGTCGTGGCTGACCTCCATGTCGGCGCCCTGATCGACGCCGCCACGCACGAGCGAACGGCGACCAAGGTCGAGCTCGACTCGGCCGACCTCACGACTCACGGGGTGATCGTCGGCATGACCGGCTCGGGCAAGACCGGTCTCGGCATCGTCCTCATCGAGGAAGTCCTGCGTGCCGGGATCCCGGCCCTGCTCATCGACCCCAAGGGGGACCTCACCAATCTCTGCCTGACGTTCCCCGACCTTGCCGCCGAGTCGTTCCGCCCATGGGTCGACGAGGGCCAGGCCAAGTCGGCCGGACAATCACCCGACGATTTCGCCGCCGCCCAGGCGCAGACGTGGACCGAGGGGCTGGCGAGCTGGGACTACGGACCCGAGCAGATCAAGAGCCTCCGCGACTCCTGCGATCTGACCATCTACACCCCAGGTTCTCGGTCTGGCGTGGAGCTCAACATCATCGGGTCGCTCCAGGTCCCGGATACGGATGACGCCGAAACGATCGCCGACGAGATCGACGGGTTCGTGTCCGGCCTCCTCGGCCTCGTCGGCATTGCCGCCGACCCCCTGTCGAGCCGTGAGCACATCCTCCTGTCGAACCTCGTGCAGCAGGCCTGGGCCAACGACCAGGCGCTCGACCTTCCCGCGCTCGTCGGCCAGGTCCAGCAGCCGCCGCTGACGAAGCTCGGCGTGTTCGAGCTCGACGAGTTCTTCCCGCCAAAGGACCGCCAACGGCTCGCCCTCAAGCTCAACGGGCTGCTCGCCTCGCCGGCGTTCGCAGCCTGGGGGGAGGGCACGCCGCTCGATATCGACACGCTGCTCTTCACCCCGGAGCGCACCCCGCGCGGCGCGATCATCACGACCGCCCATCTCTCCGACGAGGAGCGCCAGTTCGTGACGTCGCTGCTCCTCGCCAAGCTCGTGACGTGGATGCGTCGCCAGAGCGGAACGACCGACCTGCGGGCGTTGCTGTACATGGATGAGGTGATGGGTTACCTCCCACCAACGGAGGCGCCGCCGACGAAGAAGCCGATCATGACGCTGATGAAGCAGGCCAGGGCGTTCGGCGTCGGTGTTGTGCTGGCGACGCAGAACCCTGTCGACATCGACTACAAGGCGATTTCCAATGCCGGGACGTGGATGGTCGGGCGGCTCCAGACCGAACGAGACAAGGACCGCCTCATCGACGGCATGAGCGCCGCCGCCGGTGGCGTCGACGTCAAGGCCGTGAGCGACACGATCAGCGGGCTCGACAAGCGGGAGTTCGTCCTGCGCCGTGCCGGCAAGGACGAACCCGAGGTGTTCACCACCCGATGGGCGATGAGTTACCTCCGCGGCCCGCTCACGCGTGACCAGATCAAGCAGCTAACGGGTGACGAGGCGACGGCGGATGGTGCCAGTCCGTCGTCCGCAGCGCCCACCACCGCATCGGCCGACCCGTCACCGTCACCGCAGCCGGCGGCAGCGGCGGCCGCTCCCGTGCCCGACGGTGACTCGACACCCGTCATGCCGAAGGTCGCCGAAGGTGTGACGGTGCGCTGGGTGGCACCTACGGCGTCGTGGTTGGACGACGTGGGAGGCGATCCCGCCGGCACCGTCTTCGAGCCGGCGATCCTCGCCAGGGTGCATCTCCGGTACGACGAGGCCAAGGCCGACCTGATCCACGACGTCGACCAAGACGCCGTGCTCTTCCCCCTCGATGCCGCCGTCGATCCGACCCGTGCCGCCACCATCGCGTTCGCCGATTCCGACCTACTGGCGACCGCCCCCAGCTCGGCGATCTACCGGTTGACGAGAGCCCCGATCGGCGAGGCCAAGGCGTGGAAGCAGGTCGAGCGAGGGCTGATCGATCATCTGGTACGTAGCGGCTCACTCGAGCTGCAGGCGAACAAGCCGCTCAAGCTTTACTCGTTGCCCGACGAGTCGGCCGAAGCATTCCAGGCTCGCTGTGCCCAAGCCGCCCAGGCCGCCGCAGAGTCGGCGAAGACCGAGCTGGCGTCCAAGCACGACGCCAAGGTCGCCAAGCTGGAGTCCCAGCTGGCCGCCGCCGCCGACCGTGCCGCCGTCGTCGCCGAGCAAGCCGAAGACCGCAAGCGCGGCAACCTCCTGCGCGCCGCCGGCGACCTGATCGGTGGGTTGTTCGGTTCGCGGCGCAGCGCGGCGACGAAGATCGGCCGTGCGGCTGACCATTTGACTCGGGATGCTGACGGCAAGCGAGTCGACGAAGCCAAGGGCAAGGTCTCCCGGATCGAAGAGCAACGAGCAGCGCTCGACGAGGAACTCGCCACCGGGTCAGCGGCGATCGACGCCGAGTGGGCCACCGCAGCGACGGTAGTGACGACGATCCCGGTCTCTGTCGAACGCACCGACGTCAAGGTCACCCAGCTCATCCTCGCCTGGGTCCCCGTGCCGTGACGACTGGGCTCTTCAGTCGAACACCTGTTTGCTAACGTGAGGTTCATGCCGAGACTCAGCCGATGGACCGACGATGAACTCACCGAGGCGGTTCGACTGAGTCGATCGCTCGGCGAGATCTGTGCGCGACTCGGGCTACGGCCCGGAGGAGGCACATACGCGACACTTCGTCGTCACATCGACCGCCTCGGCGTCGACGATGCCCACCTCCCGAAGATCGTCAATGGCCGCGTCGGGCCGCGTCGGTCATGGACCGACGACGACCTGCGACTCGCGGTTGCAGCCAGCTCCTCAGTTTCGGACGTTGTGCGACGACTCGGCTTCAAGCCGAGCGGCGGGATGCACCGCTTCGTCAAGACCCACATCGCACGGCTGGCATTGGCCACGGATCACTTTCTCGGCCGGGGTTGGGCGCGAGGACGGCCGCCTTCTCAAGGTTTCCGTCGGCAGCCCCTTGAGGAGATTCTCGTTGCCGGATCAACCTATATGAACACGGGTCGGCTTCGACAGCGTCTCATCGCCGAAGGTCTCAAGCCGCCGCATTGCGAAATCTGTGGTCTGGCGACCTGGCGTGGTGAGGCCCTACCTTTGCAGCTCGACCACGTCAACGGCGACCACAACGACAACCGGCTCGAGAACCTTCGTATCCTGTGTCCGAATTGTCATTCCCTCACCCACACATGGTGCGGGCGAAAGAATCGGCCGGCGTACTCCAACAGGCAGAGAGACATCGCTTAGAACGATGCCAGTGTGGGTTCGAATCCCGCCGCCGGCACGGAAGCCACGTTCACCGTCGATGTTGCCGGTGCCGACCAGACTGGGCGGTTCGTGAATCGTTCTCGACGTTCGGCGCTTTCTCTTGCAGATGAGTGCTGCGCAGCAACTCTGCGGGGCCTTCGTGGACACCGGCGACAATAGGACCACGGCGGCGCCTTCGTTCGAGGTGTTCATCGCTGACGCCCAGGTGAAGCTGCGCCGCGCCCTCGTGTCCCGCTACGGGGTCGACCTCGGTGTCGAGGCCTGTGCCGAAGCCACCGCCTGGGCCTGGGCGAACCGCGATCGCCTGCTGGCGATGGCCAATCCCGTGGGCTACCTGTACCGCGTCGGGCAGACCGCCGTGCGCAACGAGACGCGCTTCCACCGCGCGCCGTTGTTCCCCCACGAGAGCCACGACCCAGAGGTGCCCGTCGTCGACCAGGGTTTGCACGAGGCGCTCACCCGCCTGACCGCCCGACCAGCGGGCGGCTGTGATGCTCGTCCACGCCCACGGATATCGCTACGCCGAGGCCGCCGACCTCCTCGACATCCCCGTTTCGACACTGAAGAACCACCTTCACCGCGGCGGCCGCCGGCTGCGCAAACTGCTGGAGCAGCGACCATGAACCCCGAACTCGAGCGCCGGTTGCGGCGGTTTGGCGCCACCGTCGACGCGGCCGCGGCCGCCAAGGACGCACAACGCAACACCGCCGGCAGCGAGGACGCCCCGGTGGCTGCCCTCGACAACGTCGTCGCCATTGGCGCCCATCCGCGTCGCACCGTTCACGCTATTGCTGTCGCCGCGGCGGTGGTCGCGATCGTGGTAGCCGGTGGCATCGCCATCGCCCTCACTCGCTCGGGACCGTCGACCGGCACAGCCGAACGCCCTGGGGCGCCGACACTCGCAGCCGTCGAATCCACCGAGGCGGCCGCGGCCGCACCGATCGAAAGCGCCGCCCCGACGACCACGGCCCTACCAACAACAACGTCGACGAGCACGTCACCGCCGGAGTCGTCGGCGCCGGCGACCCGCCCCACGGACCCGCCGGTGTGCTCGTCGTACCAACCGACGAACAACTACCACCTCGACATCTGTGACTCCGGCCCCGCCGTGAGACTCGTGCAGGAGCGGTTGCGCGCTTCTGTCGACTCGTCGCTCAACGTCGACGGGTACTACGGCCCGGGGACACGCGCGGCTGTGCGGACGTTCCAACAGCTGCACGATCTCACTGTCGACGGCCAGGTCGGACCGGCTACATGGGCACTGCTCGTCCCGGACGCGCCAGGTACGGACACCGACAACAACGACATCGTCGACCCGGACGAGATCAGCACCGGCTGAAACCCGACGTGGCACACTCCCGCCGTGATCGTCGTCGGGATCGTTGCGTGGACGGTCATCGCTGTGATGGCAGCGGTCGTGGTAACCCAGCTCGCCGGATGGTCGGGCACGTCCGTGGTCGTCACGCTGCAAGCAGCAACGCCATACCTGCTCGCCCTGGCGGTCCCGATTGGTGTCGGCGCGGCGTTCGCACGATCGTGGCCGCTGGTCGTCGCGTCGGCGGCAATGGCCGTCGTCCTCGTCGTGATGTCCCTGCCATTACGTCGTCCATCCGATAGACAGCCGCTGCCCGAACGAACCGCCGGCACTCCGCGTGTTCCATGGCAACCTCCTCTACTACAACGGCCGCACCGCCGAGCTGGCCCGGGTGGTCGCCCGCCTCGACGCCGACGTGCTGGCCTTCACCGAGTACACCCTGACGCACGCCGGGGGGCTGTACGTGAGCCCGCTCGGAGCTGACTATCCGTACCGCATCGAGTATCCCGAGTCGACCGCCGGGGGGTCGGCGCTCTGGAGCCGCCATCCGCTCACCGAGGTCGCCCCGCCCCCGGCGCTGTACGAATCGACCGCCGCCGTCGTCCACGTCGACGGAGGCGTCACCGTGTATGTCGTGCACCCACCGAACCCACTCGAGAACATCCGCCCGTGGCGCGACGAGATCCACGGGCTGGCGGCACGATTCGTCGCCGGCAGCGAAACGCCGTCCATCGTCGTCGGCGACTTCAACGCCACCTACTGGCATCCGCCGTTCCGGCGCCTTCTCGCCGCCGGCTGGAGAGACGCCCACGTGCTCGCCGGCCGCGGCTTCTCCTCGTCATGGCCGAACCACTGGCGGGTGGTGCCGCCATTCCTGCGTCTCGACCACGCCCTCGTCGACGCCTCACTCGCGGTCACCGACGCAATCGACGTCGACCTCCCGGGCAGCGACCACCGTGGGTTTGTCGTCAGCGTGATCGTCAACCAAGCGGAGCCGGCAGGCTGAGCAAGGCGTTCTCGACGACCTCAGAGAGCGACGGATGGATCCAGTACTGCCGCGTCGCGACCTCGTGGGCGGTGAGCCCGAACGACATCGCCTGGATGACCGGCAGGATCACCGACGCGGCTTCTGGCCCGATCACATGGGCACCGAGGAGAAGCCCGGTTCGCGGGTCGGCGAGCACCTTGGCGAAGCCGGTGGTGTCCTCGCGGGCCCACCCCCCGGCGATTCCCGAGTAGTCGTAGCGAGCGGTGACGTAGGAGACCGCAAGCTCCCGGGCCTGCCACTCGCTGAGCCCAACCGTCGCGATCTGCGGATGGGTGAACACTGCCGACGGCACGAAGCGGTGGTCGCTGCGGACCATCGAGTCGGGGTGGGCGAGATTGTGACGGACGACGCGCATCTCGTGGTTGGCGACGTGCTTGAGCTCCCACGGCGAACAGATGTCACCGAGCGCGAAGATCCCCTCCACCGACGTCTGCTGGAACTCGTCGACGCGCACGAGCCCCGTCCGTCGATCGACGGCGACCCCCGACGCTTCGACGTCCAGGCGATCGCTGTTGGCGATTCGACCCGTGGCCACGAGCACGATGTCGGCGCCCACTCTGCGGCCCCCAACCTCCACCGCCACGCCGGTGCGTGACGGGCGAAACGCTGAGGGTTCGTTGCCGCTGAGCAGTGTCCATCGCCGCCGCGCCGCCGCCGTGAACGCGTCGGAGATGTCCTCGTCGAGCATCCGCAGGAGGCGGTCGCCACGGATGATCTGAGTGACTTCGCACCCCAACGCGTCGAACACGTGGGCGAACTCGGCGGCGATGAACCCGCCCCCGAAGATGACCATCGATCGCGGCAGGTCGTCGAGGCGCATGATCGTGTCGGACGTATGAACTCGGGAGCCGAGCTCCAACCCGACGATCGGGGGCACGGTGGCGCGACTCCCCGCAGCCAGCACCCACCGGTCGGCGGTGATCACCGTCCCCGTGCCGGTGTCGAGGCGCTTGTGGCCGACGAACCTGGCCGTCCCGGAGTACACCGTGATGTTCGGACACTCCGGTCCTTCCCGATACGCCTGGCCGGCGGCGACGATCGGATCGATCCGCCCGAACACACGGTCGCGGATGCCCGGCCAGTCGACCGCCTCGACGCTCATCGCCACGCCGAGCGCGGCACCGGCTCGAGCACCGGCGGCAAGCTCGGCGGGGTGAACGTACATCTTCGTCGGGACGCATCCGACGTTGAGGCAGGTTCCACCGAACTTTCCGTGTTCGACGATGGCGATGTCGAGATCGTCGAACTCCGGCCCGGGGATCGAGTTGCCGGAGCCGGCGCCGATGATCACGAGGTCGTGATGACGAGTCGGCACGGTCATCGGTGCTCGGCGTGCTCCGGGCCGAGGAGCAGGCGAAACAGTTCGGCGAACGCCTTGCCCCGGTGGCTGATCGCCTGCTTCTCGCGACGCGTCATCTCGGCGAACGTCCGCCCGTCGCCGTCGGCCGGGACGAACACACTGTCGTAGCCGAACCCCGCGCTGCCACGCGCCGAGGCGACGATCTCCCCCACACACGTGCCCTCGGCGAACAGCTCGTCACCGTCCGGCCAGACGACCATGGCGACGGTCCGGAAGCGCGCCCGCCGGTCGGTTTCGCCGTCGAGGGCGGTGAGCAACTTCGCCCAGTTCTCGTCGTCAGAGGCGCCCGGCCCGGCATACGTCGCGGTGTCGACTCCGGGCAACCCATCGAGGGCAGCGACCTCGAGTCCTGTGTCGTCCGCCAGGCCGGGCAACCCACTCGATGTGGCGATCGCCGACGCCTTCAGGCGGGCGTTGCCGACCAGCGATCCGGCGTCCTCGATCACGTCGGGAACGCTGGCGGGGCGGGGCAACAGTTCGATCGCCCCACCGACGATCTCGGCGATCTCGGCGACCTTCGACGGGTTCGCCGACGCACAGACGAGCTGTCGCGGGCGGCGATGTGCCGCGGCGATCACCGCCGGCGCACGAGGGGCGGTTCGGCGATCATCTCGGCCTGCAGGTCGACGATCTCCGCGAGCCCACGTTCGGCCAGGGCGAGCAACGTCGCCAGCTCGGAGTGGCTGAACGGCGCACCCTCGGCGGTCCCTTGGACCTCGACGAATCGCGGGTCGCCGCCGGCGAGCGGACGGATCGTCACGATGTTCATGTCGACGTCGGCGGTGCTGTCTTCGGAGTAGTCGAGGTCGAGCGACGGGCACCCCAGCGACAATGCCGACGCTGACGGCGGCGCAGAACGAGTGCAATGGATGGGCGGCCAGCTTGCGCGCCGCGACGAGCCTGGCGCAGGCGTCGTGGAGGGCGAGGTAGCCCCCGCAGATGCTCGCCGTTCGTGTACCACCATCGGCTTGCAAGCACATCGCAGTCGACGACCACTTGGCGCTCGCCGAGCACGGTGAGATCGCAGGCGGCGCGCAGCGAGCGTCCGATCAGCCGCTGAATCTCCACCGTGCGACCGCTCTGCTTCCCCTTTGCCGCTTCTCGGTCGACCCGTTCCGGAGACGAGCCGGGCAGCATCGAGTACTCGGCCGTGACCCAACCCTTACCCGACCCGCGCATCCAGCGAGGCACGTTCTCATCGACACTCGCCGTGCACAGAACCTTGGTTCGACCGAATGTGACCAAGCACGAGCCGTTTGCCATTTCCGTGTAATCACGTTCGAACGTGACCGTGCGCAACTCGGTGTCGGCCCGAGCATCTGGCCGAGTCATCAAGGTCCTCCTGTGCTGTCGGCGAACTGGCCGAAGGTCGACCGGCTCGATCGTTGCGGGTTGATCGAACGCTCTGGATACCGAGACTCTGGACACCAGGGCTCGGTGGCGTCGAGCTCGGGACCGAGCAGGCTGCGACCGAGCTCACGGAACGCGTCGACGTCACCGCTGGATAGGAACCGGTGCCTGCCGACAGCAACCCCGTCGTGGCGAAGGAGATCGAGCTCGCCGAGGACGCGCGCTGCGCTGAAGGCGGTCTCGTCGGCGGAGCTGACCAATGTGACGTGGCCGCCGACGACGTCGCCGATCACACGGCTGAGGAACGGGTAGTGGGTGCATCCGAGCAGCAGCGCATCGACATCGGCTGCCCTCACCGGTGCGAGCAGCCGTTCAGCGAGCACCGTGACTTCGTCACCAGCGGTCTGGCCGCGCTCGACGAACTCGACGAAGCCGGGACATGCGGCGCTGGTGAGCGTGACGGTGCGGCCGGCGAGCATTGCGGCGTGCTCGACGGCGTGCAGATAGGCACCCGACGACACGGTGCCAACCGTGCCGATCACCGCGATTCGTCCGCTTTCGGTCGCGTCGACGAGGGCGGCGGCACCGGGTGCGACGACGTCGATGATCGGCACGCCCAGCTCGTCGCGAAGGTCATCGAGCCCGGACGCGGCAGCAGTGTTGCAGGCGGCGACGATCGCCTTCACGCCGTGGTCGGTGACGAGACTGGTCGCCAGCTCGCGGGCGAAGCGGCGAACCTCGGCCGCCGGTCGGGGGCCGTACGGATAGCGCGCCGTATCGCCGATGTAGACGAGGTCCTCGGCCGGGAGCAGGTCGATGACGGCACGGGCGACGGTCAGCCCTCCGAATCCGGAGTCGAACATCCCAATCGGCCGATCCACGAGTCAGCAGGCTAGGTGGCAGACGGTCAGCGCCCGATGTCGGTGGAGATGACGGCTCCACCGAACAGGAACGCCAAGATGTAGCCGCCGGCGTTACTCGCGGTGTGGACGATGATCGGGGCGAGGATGCTGCCCGACCGGTAGCGCAGAAAGCACAGCCACAGGCCGACCAGGAACGTGCCGACGACGGCGATCGCGACCCCGCCGAGCTTGCCGGCCAGCCCAGTGCCGAGCAGCCCTTCGAACACGGGGTTGACGTCGGCGAGGCTCAACGACGGCAACACGTGCCACAGCCCGAACAACACCGACGACATCACGACGGCGTGCATTCGCGATCCGTGCTTCTCGAACACGGCCGGCAGCGCGCCGCGGAAGGCGACCTCCTCGAGCAGCACGGTGCCCAGCGGGATGCGGATGAACACCTCGTAGAACAGTCGCGGGATCCCGTCGTCGACGCGACTGTCGTTGTACAACTCGGTGAGGCCCGGTGTCACCAGGGCGACGAGATACACGCCGAGGCCGATGACGGTGACAACCAACCCCCACCGAGCGCCCTTCGCCCAGTTCGTCCAGCCCATGTCGTACGGCGTGACGAGGCGCATGGCGATGAACACGACGACCGCGGCGGTCGCCAGGTTGGTGGGCACGTAGAGTGCCGCGGGCATCACCCGATTGGAGAGAATGTTGCCGATGAGCAGCGTCACGACCACCGCCACGGGGACGGCGGTGAAGGGTCGGGACAGGTACGTCGATTTCATTCGTGCGTTCAGCTTGCTCGTCGTCGTCGCCTGGCACTGGGTGTTCACGATCCTCGTGTGGGAGGACGACGGGCCGCATGCCAGCAATCCGCTCGGATTCACGACCGGCCTGTGGGTCCTGACCTGGGCCTTCCAGGTGATGCCGTTGTTCTTCTATGTCGGGGGATACGGCCACCTGCGCTCGTGGGAGAAGGCGCGCGACCGTGGGCAATCGATCTGGACGCTAGTCGGCGTGCGCCTCAAGCGACTCGCCGTGCCGACGTTGGTGCTGCTCGGCGTGTGGATCATCATCGGGGCGGTGGTGTCGACGGTGTTCGACTGGGCCTGGACGTGGCAGGCAGTCAAACTCGTCGTGAGCCCACTGTGGTTCATGGGCGTGTACCTGATGTTGGTGTTGGTGCTCCCCGTCGCGATCTGGTTGCACACACGGTTCGACACGATCGTGCTGGTCACGCTGGCGGGGATCGCCGGGCTCGTCGACGTCTTCCGGTTCCGCTACGACGTTGCGGAGTTGGGCTGGATCAACATGATCGTCGTCTGGGGCTTGTGCCACCAGCTCGGCTTCTTCTACGAGCGGATCGTGACGTCACGGCGCACCGTCGACTGGACGTTGCTGATCGGTGGTGGGCTTGCCCTCGCGGCCCTCGTGAGCAGCGGGCTGTACCCGGGCTCGATGGTGGGGGTGCCCGGAGAGACCTCGAACATGGCGCCGCCGACGGTGTGCATCATCGCCCTCGTCCTGTTGCAGGCTGGGACTCTCGAGATCATCCGTCCAGCCATCCAGCTACGCCTCGGGCGTCCGACGTGGGTGCGCGTCAGCGACGTGATCAATCGCTTCGCCCTCCCGGTGTTCTTGTTCCACACCACAGGCATGGCGCTGTATCGGGCTATCAACTATGTGGTCTTCGGCAACCGCACCGACGTTCGCGAACCCGATCTGTTGTGGTGGTTGACCCGCCCGCTGGCATTCATCGGCCCGCTGCTGTGCACCCTGCCGGTGATCTACCTGTTCGGCCGCCGGTGGGTCACCCGCCCGCGGCCGCCGACATTCGCGACGACCAACATCCCCTCGCCGAGCTGAGGCGGCACTGCCATCCGAGTGCTTGACGTCAGACAGGTCTCCACCCAGCACTCGGACGACGCCAAACACTCGGCTGACCGATAGTGGTCAGCCTGTCGTTGTGGAAGTCGACGTCGTTGTCGTCGCCGTCACGGGCGGCACGATGAACAGCTGATCGATCGTGTGGACCAGGCCGTTCGTCGCCGGCGTGTCGGCGGTGACGATTGACGCTCCGTTGATCGTTTGGGCGACGGGGTCGATCGTCACCATCTCGCCGCTGAGCGTGGCGACTTGGCGCGGCTCGGTACCGGTGAACAGCTGGTCGGCCGTAACGGCACCGGTGATCAGGTGTGACCGTACGAAGCTGTCGAAGGCCTCGTCGTCAGCGACGATCTCGTCCCAGTTCGGAACGAGGGCGATCGCCTCGTTCGTCGGGACGAAGACGGTGACGACGTCGTCACTGTTGATCAACTCGACGAGCTCGGGACGGTCGGCGAAGCCCGCGGTGTAGTCGCTCAGCTGCGGATCCTCTTGGATCACCTCCCACTCAGTTTGCGTCGGTGGCGCCGTCGTCGTGGTCGTCGACGTCGAGGTGGTGGTCGTCGAGGTGGTGGTCGTCGAGGTGGTCGTTGTCGGCGGCTCGGTCGTGGTCGTCGTTGGCGGCTCGGTTGTCGTCGTGGTCGTTGTTGTGGTCGGCGGCAACGTCGTCGTCGTCGTGGTCGTCGGCGGCAACGTCGTCGTCGTCGTGGTCGGCGGCAACGTCGTCGTCGTCGTGGTCGGCGGTCGTCGTCGTCGTTGGCGGTCGTCGTCGTTGTGGTCGGCGGCAACGTCGTCGTCGTCGTTGTCGTCGGCGGCAACGTCGTGGTGGTCGTTGTCGTTGGCGGCTCGGTTGTGGTCGGCGGCAACGTCGTCGTCGTCGTTGTGGTCGGCGGCAACGTCGTCGGTGGTCGTTGTCGTTGGCGGCTCGGTTGTGGTCGGCGGCAACGTCGTCGTCGAGGTCGTGGTCGTCGGCGGCTCGGTTGTGGTCGTCGTCGTCGAGGTCGTCGTGGTCGTCGATGGGCGAGTCGTCGTCGGGGGCAACGTCGTGGTTGTCGTCGTGGTGGACGGACGGGTCGTCGTCGTCGCCTCACTCGTCGTCGTTGCCTCGGTCGTCTCCGGCTCCGTCGTCGTGACCTCAGTCGTCGTCTCCGGCACCGTCGTAGACGTCGTCGAGGTCGAAGTCGTAGTCGTCGACGGACGTCGTCGTCGTCGTCGCCTCCGTCGTCGTCGTCGCCTCACTCGTCGTCGTTGCCTCCGTCGTCTCCGGCTCAGTCGTCGTCTCCGGCACCGTCGTAGACGTCGTCGAGGTCGAAGTCGTAGTCGTCGACGGACGCGTCGTCGTCGTCGCCTCCGTCGTCGTCGTCGCCTCACTCGTCGTCGTTGCCTCGGTCGTCTCCGGCTCCGTCGTGGTGACCTCAGTGGTCGTCTCCGGCACCGTCGTAGACGTCGTCGAGGTCGACGTCGACGTCGTCGTCGCCTCCGTCGTCTCCGGCTCAGTCGTCGTCTCCGGCAGCGTCGAAGTCGTGGTCGTCGTCGTCGTCGAAGCCTCGGTCGTGTCCGGCTCAGTCGTCGTCTCCGGCAACGTCGTCGTCGAGGCCGTCGTCGCCGGTTCCGCCGTTTCGACCGCGGCAGGAACGGTCGTCTCTGGAACCGTGGTCGAGGTCGAGGACGTCGTCGTCGAAGTCGTGGAGGTCGAGGCGACGTCGACGTCGTCGTAGAGGTCGACGTTGTCGTCGAAGTCGAGGTCGGCGGAGTCGATGTCGACGTGGTCGCGACCGTGGTGGTCGACGTGACGGAGGTCGGGAGCGGGCCTGTAGTGACCGAGATGGTCGGGACGGTCGACGTCGGAGCTGGTCCGGTGGTGGTCGGGCCAGCCGCTTCAGTCGTCGTCGAGATGGCGGTCTGGGCAGGCAGCGAGTCTTCGGTCTGCTCATCGTCCCCTCCGGTGAAGATCACCAGCGCAACGATGCCGAGGACCACGGCCACCGCCCCGGCAGCAAGGGCGATGAGGGCACCGGGTTGGTTCCACCATCCGCCCGGAGGCGGCTCGTACTCCGGCTCGTACTCGGAACCTGGCCCGAAGTCTGTCCCGTCGGACCCACCGCCTCCACCCGGCGGAGGGGGCGGGATGATTTGCGTGGGATCGGACGGACCTTGCGGCCCCTGGTCGCTCACCAGCGGGCACCTTAGTCGGGGGGTCTACCGCGACGACTTCGGCCGCCGGCGCCTATGTCGAACCCGAACGACCAAGTGCCGGGCTCTCCCCACGGAACTGTGAGCCCCGAGCGCCGATATCGGCGTCGACAGCTCACAGTTCGCTACGACGCCGATCGCGGTGACTAGACGATCGTGGTCGTGGAGCTCGACGTGGTGTCGGTCGGAACCTCCGGCACGAACAGCACACCATCGATGCCGTGGACGAATCCGTTGGTGGCTGCCTGATTCTGCGTCGTGTACGTCCGAGGAATCCCGTCAGGGCCGGAGACGGAACCTGTGGCGAACGTCAGAACCTGCCCGCCGGCGGTCGTCGCCTGGCCCGCCGTCTCGAGCGCCGCCACGTCGCTCGCGCCGCTGACGATGTGCCCGTTGACAAACGCCGCGGCGAGCGCCTGGTCGCTCAGGACCTCGGCCGGGAGTGCCTGGACCGCTGCGTCCGATGGGGCGAACACGGTGATGTCACCGCTCGCAACATCGTCCTGCAGTTCGGCGGTGGTGATCACCTGAGCGAAGACCGGGTTGCTCTCCCCGATGACCACGAACGCGTCCTCGGTCGGAGCGGTCGTCGTCGGCTCGGAGGTCGTCGGCGCCTCAGTGGTCGGAGCCTCAGTCGTCGGCGCTTCAGTGGTCGGCGCCTCAGTGGTCGGCGCTTCAGTGGTCGGCGCCTCAGTAGTCGGAGCCTCAGTAGTCGTCGGAGCCTGCGTCGTGCGTCGTCGCCGCGGTCGTCGTGGGTGCCGCGGTCGTCGGCGCTGCGGTCGTCGGAGCCGCGGTCGTCGGAGCCGCAGTCGTCGGAGCCGCAGTGGTCGGAGCCGCAGTGGTCGGAGCCGTCGTGGTCGGCGTCGTCGTCGCTGGTGTCGTCGTCGGGGTTGCCGTGGTCGGCGGGCTGGTCGGCTGTGCCGGGACTGTCGTCACGTTGGTAGGGAGCGGGCCAGTGGTGAGCGATGGCGACGTCGGGAACAGGGTCGTGGACGTCGATGCTGTGGTGGGAGGACGCGGCTGTGGCGTCGTGCTCTCGGCGCTGACGAGGGGCAGGCTGTCGTCGGTGCTGTCGCCATCACCACCGGTGAAGACGATGAGGGCGATGATCCCCAGGATTACTGCTGCGGCTCCCGCCGCGACTGCGATGATCGCTCCCGGTTGCTGCCACCACGGCCCGGGCGGCGGTTCGTATTCGGGTTCGTACTGATAGTCGCCGCCGGGTGGGACGCCTCCGGCACCTCCGCCACCGTCCATCTGCGGTTGGATCGCCGTCGCGTCAGGGTCGAAGCCCGACGCGGCCAAGCCGCCCGCCGCCCCGGCGCCATAAACAACCTCGGTTGGCGGACCCTGGTCGTAAGGCTCCGGAGGCTCTTCGGGCGGCGGGGGCGGTGGCGGCACGTCGCCGGGTGGCTGGGCGTCACCAGACGGTGGTTCCCAGATGCTCGGCGATTCGTCGGATGGCGGGCCAGCGTCACTCACTGGCGGTCGATACTAGAAGTAGATGACCTGTTCGGCGGCAGCAGCAGCCTCGTCGAGGTCGCTCGTGTAGGCACCCGTCGACAGATACTTCCATCCCCCGTCGGCGACGACGATGACGATCGTGCCGCTGTCGATCTCCTCGGCGACCTTGGCTGCGCCGGCCATCGCGGCCCCGGCGGACAGCCCAGCGAACACTCCCGCCTCGGTGACCAAACGCCGAGTCCATTGGATCGATTCACGTGGACGCACGACCCGTTTGCGATCGAGTAGGGCGAAGCCGTTCCAATCGTCGAACACTGGCGGGATGTAGCCGTCGGCCAGGTTGCGCAAGCCTTCGACGCGCTCGCCCTGGGGCGGCTCGATCGCGACGATCTTGATGTCCGGGTTCTGCTCCTTGAGGAAACGACCGGTGCCCATCAGCGTGCCGCTCGTGCCCAGGCCGGCAACGAAGTGGGTGATCTCGGGGCAATCCCGCCAGATCTCCGGTCCCGTTCCCTCGTAGTGCGCCCGTGGGTTGGCATCGTTGGCGTACTGGTACAGGAAGCACCAGTCGGGATGCTCGGTGGCGAGTTGCTCGGCTCGCCGGACGGCACCGTTGGATCCCTCCTCGCCCGGGGTGAGGATGATCTCGGCGCCGAACACGCTGAGCATCTGGCGGCGCTCGATCGAGACGTTCTCGGGCAACAGCACCTTGATCGGATAGCCCTTGAGGCGGGCGATGGCGGCGAGGGCGATCCCGGTGTTCCCCGACGAGGGCTCGACGATCACCTGGCCGGGAAGGAGGCGGCCGTGCTTCTCGGCGTCCTCGATCATGTACTTGGCGATGCGGTCCTTGACCGATCCGAACGGGTTCTGGTTCTCGAGCTTGGCGAGGACGCGAACATCAGGATTCGGTGACAGCATCGAGATGTCGACCAGCGGCGTGTTGCCGATGAGGTCGAGCACGCTCTCGTGAACGCTGGCGATCGTCAGCACCGTCTGCTCCTAAGGTCCAAACCGGAACAAATCCGATCCGATTCATCAACAATCTATCGCATGACCACCGTGACGAACAGGTCGTCGAGGGATTCAGACGACGACGATCGGCTCCTCGGTGACCTCGCCGCCGGCGATGCGGAAGCTGCGGATCTCCGGGCTTTCCCGCTTGAGTCCGACGATGATGTAGTGCCATGCCGGATCGGGAGCCTGGGCAATGTCCGTCGGACTCGGGAACGGATCGGTGTGCGTGTGGCTGTGCACCACTCCGATGATCTCCGTACCGGCTGCCTCGGCGGCACGCTCGGCGTGCAGGTGATCGCTCGGATCGACCGTGTAGACCCGAGCGGACTCGGCAACGTTGCGACACGGCGTGAACGTGGTGACAGCCCCCCCAGCGGCAGGGCCGGCGATCAGCCCACAGCCCTCGTAGGGATAGGCGTCATAGGCCATCGCCGCCATCTCGTCGAGGACGCTTCGAGGGACCGCGAGCACGGCGGGACGGTAGCCTCGGCGCTCCTATGGCCGCCAGGAGAAGGGCCCGCACGCTGCCCGCGGCCAACCAGGGCGGCACCAAGCTGATCGCCGGAAACCGGCGGGCACGGCACGACTACGAGGTGCTCGACGTCGTCGAGGCCGGCGTCGTCCTCACGGGGAGCGAGGTCAAGAGCCTGCGCCTCGGCCATGTCCAGATCGCCGAGGGGTTCGCTCGCAGTGAGGCCGGAGAGCTGTGGCTGGAAGGGGTGCACATCGCTCCGTACCAGTTCGCCACCGACGCCGGCGCTCACGATCCCGACCGCCGTCGAAAGCTGCTCCTCCACCGCGACGAGATCGACCGCTTGCAGGCCCGCGTCGCCCAGGAGCGCCTCGCCCTCGTGCCGCTGCGCCTCTACTTCCGGGACGGCCGGGCCAAGGTCGAGCTCGCCCTCGGTCGTGGCCGGCGTAAGGCTGACCAGCGCCAGGCGATCGCCGAGCGGGACTCGCAACGCGAGATCGACCGAGCGATGGGCAGGGCGGCGAAGGGCAGGGTAGACTGATTGTCTCAACTCACGGGGCTGACAGGTTTCGACGTCAGTGACGAGGGACGAGAACGCGACCCGAGTTGCTCAGACTCGCTAAACGGGGCACCAACAAGAATTGCCAACACGCAGTTCGCTCGCGCAGCCTGATCTCAGGTAAGTGACGAGTCATCGTGAGCAGCAATGCCACACGGGGCCGGTCCGCCGCAGCCCGGCAACAGAAGCGGAGGATGACGGTGGGAAAGACCACTGACGGCCGGAAAGACGGCTGGCTCCAGGGAAAGACCTGGCGTCGGTGACCGCAAGGTCACCAGCCGACCCGCCGGTGGGGCAGCGTAAGCCTCGAAGCCGGGAACGGTCGTAGCGGGTTTGTCCACCGGCTGATGGACGGGGGTTCGATTCCCCCCAGCTCCACCACGAAAAAGGGTCACCTACCAGGGATTCTAGGTCCGGAAAGCGTAGCTTGGCGAGGAGCGAACCGCCTCGGTCACAGGTTGGTTCGTCGCTCGTGTGATTCCGGGTAGCGAGCCCCGACGATCGCGATATCGGCGGCCGCCGCGTCGATGTGATGCAGGTTGTCGCCGCTGAGCTCGATCGTCGCCGCGCCGACATTCTCTTCGAGCCGTTCGATCTTGGTCGTGCCGGGGATCGGGACGATCCACGGGCGTTGGGCCAGCAGCCACGCGAGGGCGACTTGGCCGGGGGTCGCGTGCAGTTGATCGGCGACCGCGCGGAGCACCTCGACCAGCGCGGCATTGGCGGTTCGGGCCTCGGTCTCGAAGCGAGGGATCGAGGCGCGGATGTCGTGCTCGGCAAATTCAGTGTTGGCGTCGATCGTGCCGGTGAGGAAGCCCTTGCCGAGCGGGCTGAACGGGACGAAGCCGATGCCGAGTTCCGCAAGCGTCGGGAGCACCTCGTCCTCGGGTCGCTTCCACCACAGGGAGTACTCGCTCTGCACCGCAGTCACCGGAAGCACGGTGTGGGCCCGGCGAATCGTGCCGGCGGCCGCTTCGGAGAGCCCCCAGTGCTTGACCTTGCCGGCTTCGACGAGTTCCTTGACCGCACCTGCGACCTCTTCGATCGGGACGTCTGGATCGACGCGGTGTTGGTAGTAGAGGTCGATGGCGTCGACGCCGAGCCGACGCAACGAGCCGTCGGTGGCCGCCTTGATGGTGTTGGGTCGGCTGCCCGCCGATTGGCCATCGGCGTCGACAAGTCCGAACTTGGTCGCGATGATCACCTGGCCGCGAAACGGAGCCAGCGCCTCGCCGACGAGCTCCTCGTTGGTGAGCGGCCCATATACCTGCGCGGTGTCGAACAACGTCACGCCGAGCTCGACGGCGCGGCGGAGCACTCCAATCATCTGGTCGCGCAGCTCGCCTTCGGCGACCTTGCGGCCGAGCCCCATGCACCCGAGCCCGACGGCTGACACCTCAAGACCGTTTGTACCGAGTGTTCGCTGTGTCCATGTCATGCCTCCCGTCGGAATCGCATCCTCGCGGAGTTTGTTGCAACCGATGGGTGTGTAGGGGACCGTTCCGTCCCCTGAACACCCATCGGTTGTGTCTGCTGTCGGCCGTGGCAGGCTGGGGGCATGTGCCGGAACATCAGAACCCTCCACAACTTCGAGCCGCCGGCGACCGCCGAGGAGTGCCACGCGTCGGCGCTGCAGTACGTGCGCAAGGTCAGCGGGATGAACAAGCCGTCGACGGCCAACGCCGAGGCGTTCGAGCAGGCCGTCGAGACCGTCGCCGCGGTGACCCGCGAGCTCGTCGCCTCACTGGTCACGCATGCCCCGCCGCGCGACCGCGAGGTCGAGGCCGCCAAGGCCAAGGCACGCTCTGCGGAGCGGTACGCGGCGCTGCGCTAGGCGACATCAGTCACAGCGAAAGTTCTCACGCCGAGAATAAAACAAGTATCTAGTTGTTGTTAGGGTCATCACCGGAAACGGGAGGACCCGACAATGAAGCCAGTTGCGATCATCACCGGAGCGTCGCAAGGCCTTGGGCTGGCGCTGGCGAGGGAACTTGCCGCACGGGGATACGCCCTCGCCATCGACGCTCGCCGTGCCGACCGGCTCGCTGCCGCCGAGGCCGAGCTTGCTCCGCTGACCCAGGTCGCCGCCGTAGTCGGCGACGTCACGGCCGACGACCACCGCCGCCGACTCGTCGCTGCGGCAGCCGAACTGGGTCGGATCGCCGTGGTCGTCAACAACGCCAGCACGCTCGGAGCGAGCCCACTGCCCCGCCTCGACGAGATCGACGCCGCCACCCTGCGCGAGACCTTCGAGACCAACGTCGTCGCCCCGATCGCCCTCTACCAGCTCGCCCTCCCCCACCTCGACGGCGGCGCCGTGATCGTCAACATCACGTCGGACGCGGCCGTCGAGGGCTATCCGGGATGGGGCGGCTACGGCGCCACGAAGGCTGCGCTCGAGCACGCCGGCCGGGTGCTCGCGGCCGAGCGCGAAGACCTTCGCGTGCTGACCATCGACCCGGGTGACATGCGCACGGAGATGCACCAGGACGCCTTTCCCGGAGAGGACATCAGCGATCGACCGCTTCCCGAGGCGAGCGTGCCCGGCATCGTCGCCTTGATCGAAGGCGACCAGCCGAGCGGTCGCTACATCGCCAGGGAGGTCGGCCGGTGAGCGCTGTCGCCGTCCTCGATCGCGATCGTCAGCGCCTCGTGGAACCACTCCCGTTGAGCTTCACGATCGACGCCGAGCATCAAGCCGACCGGCCGCCGGAGTCGCGTGGGACGGGGCGCGACGACGTGCGCCTCCTCGTGTCGCGAGGACTCGACACCCCCCAGCACACGACGTTCGCCTCGATCACCCGACCACCTGCGACCCGGCGACCTCCTCGTCGTCAACACGTCGGCGACCGTCGCCGCCGCCCTCGACGTCGTCATCGAGGGCCACGGCGACGCCGTCATCCACGTCTCCAACAAGCTGCCTGGCGACCTCTGGATGGTCGAACCTCGACGACGCATCGCCAACGGGTCGACGGAGCGCCTCCGGCTGCCCGGCGAACCTGCGTTAGTCGAGTTGCCGACGGGTCAGCCGCTGTTCCACCTCCTGCGCACGGCCCCAGACTCCGAGCGACTCTGGCTCGCCATGGCCGCCGACGGCGTGGACGTCGCGGCGACGATGGCCGTCGCCGGCCGACCGATCCGCTACCAGTACGTACCCCGCGACTGGCCCCTCGCTGCCTACCAGACCGTGTTCGCAACGGACCCCGGCAGCGCCGAGATGCCGAGTGCGGCACGACCGTTCACCGCCGACGATCGTGACCCGGCTGGTGAGCAACGGCGTTGCTGTCGCCCCGATCACCCTGCACACCGGCGTGTCGTCCTGGAAGCGAGTGAGCGGCCGTCCACCGAGCGCTACCGGGTGCCGACCTCCACGGCGATTCTCGCCAACGCGACTCGTCACGGCGGTGGACACGTCATCGCCGTTGGCACGACGGTCGTGCGTGCCCTCGAAACCGTCACCGACTCGGGGGGCACCGTGCATCCGGGCGAAGGCTGGACCGACCTCATCATCACCCCGGACGCGGTGTCCGCGCCATCGACGGGTTGCTCACCGGCTGGCACGAACCTGAGGCCACCCATCTGGCGATGCTCGAGGCGATCGCCGGCAGGGACGCCCTCGTCATGGCCTACGAGTCGGCGTTCGCCGCCGGCTACCGGTGGCACGAGTTCGGCGACAGCCATCTCATCCTTCCGTACGCTTGACGATGATGACCTCGGCCGCCGCCTCGCTTCGCTCGCCACGGGCGTCTCGGTCGCACCGCCGATCCCGGTGGGGCGCCGGGCAGTGCTCTACGCCGTTCGGCGGATCGGCGACGCCACCGTCGAAGACGTCGCCGGCCGATCTCGCCATCACCGCCTCCGGCGCCCGTCAGCACCTCACCTCCCTCGCCGAGCACGGGCTCGTCGAGGCGGTCGAGTTGCGCGACGATCCGCCACGACGCGGCCGCCCGCGGCTCGACCTATCACGTCAGCGAGCTCGGCGACCTGCTCTTCCCGAAGGCCTACGGGGCGCTGACGAATGAACTGCTCGGCTACGTCGCCGAGAGCTCGCAAGGAGCCGTCGACCGGCTCTTCGAGCGTCGCCGCGACCACCGCATCTCCCTGGCGAGGGAACGACTGGACCGGCACCGTTCGTTGGCCGGCAAGGTCGCCGAGCTGACGGCGATCCTCGACGAGGACGGCTATCTCGCCTCGTGCGAGCAGGTCTCCCGCGACCACTTCCTCGTCGTCGAGCACAACTGCGCGATCGCCGCCGTCGCCGGCAAATACGGGCAGGCATGCTCGAGCGAGCTGGAGTTCATCCGCGCCGTGCTCCCCGACACGGATGTCGTGCGGGTCAGCCACATGGCCAGCGGTGATCGCCATTGCGCCTACGACGTCCGCCGCCGCCGGCCGCCGGCGGAGTAGGTTCCGCGGCGTGTCCACGTCCGTGGCCCGCCCGGGCACAGGGCCGAGGGGCCGCTTGCCACACCCGGAGCACCACCGCACGCAACGCGTCGGCTGGTTGCGGGCAGCAGTGCTCGGTGCCAACGACGGCATCGTGTCGACGGCCAGCCTGATCGTCGGCGTCGCCGCCGCCGACACGTCGCGCGACACGATTCTCACCGCTGGAGCCGCCGCCCTTGTCGCCGGGGCGATGTCGATGGCCGTCGGCGAGTACGTGTCCGTGAGCTCGCAGCGCGACGCCGAGCAGGCCGACCTCGCCCAGGAGCGACGCGAGCTCGCCGCCGACCCGGTCAGCGAGCTCAACGAGCTGACGCGGATCTACGAACGGCGTGGGCTCGACTCGAAGTTGGCGGCCGAGGTCGCCCAACAGCTGACCCGCCACGACGCCTTCGCCGCCCACGCTCGCGACGAGCTCGGGATCACCGCGGTGGCGACCCCCCGCCCGGTGCAGGCGGCCTGTTCCTCGGCGGCGGCCTTCACGGTCGGGGCACTGATTCCTCTGCTGGCCGCGCTCGTCAGTCCCTCGTCGCCACGCATCGTGGTTGTGGCCGCGGCCGCACTCGTGGCTCTCGCCGCCCTCGGGGCCGTCGGCGCCCGTCTCGGAGGTGCCCCGATGGCCGCAGCTGCGCTGCGCATTTGCGTGCTCGGTGCGCTGGCGATGGGCGTCACGGCGGCGATCGGAGCGGGAGTCGGCACGGCGGTAGGCTGATGTCAAGATGACATCACCAAGTTGACAGATGATGTTGACATGACATCACTTTGATGTCATACTGACGTCATGGAGCTGGCACCGTACGTCGAGACCCTTCACCGGGAGCTGTCCGCCGCGGCCGAAGTCGCCGGCGACGATGTGCGCCGAGCCGCCGACCGCCTGCTCGCCAGCCTCGATGCCTCCGTCCGCTTGGTGCTCATCGAGGCCCTCGGGGCGGCCGCCGAGCAGATCACCGCCGAGCTCGCCCCCGGATCGGTCGAGCTCCGCCTGCGAGGACGGGACCCCGAGTTCGTCGTGACCGCCCCCGTCCCGCCCGAGCCCGCCGCCCAGCCCCCGCCACCGGCGGCACCCTCGTTCGACGCCGACGACACGACGGCGCGGATCTCGCTGCGACTCCCCGATGGGCTCAAGGCGCGCATCGAAGAGGCCGCCGGAAGCATCGGGGCGTCCGTCAACTCCTGGCTCGTCAATGAGCTCCAGGACGCCGTCGTGAAGATTGACCAGGGCGTGTCGAGTTCCGAACGAACCCACGCCGCCCGGCCGGGAAAACGACTGACCGGCTGGGTTCGCTGACAGCCACCACGGAGGAGAAATCATGAGATCGTTCACCACTTCTGGACCCGTCGCGCTCATCGTGCGGTTCGCCTCCGGGCGGCTTATGGTTCGCACCGACGAAACCGACGAGGGCCGCACCGCTGCGTCGGTCGACGTGCGACCGGGGAACCCGGAAAGTTCCGCGGACGTCGAGCATGCCGCCGCCACATCCGTCGAGCAGCACGGCGACACGATCGAGGTGATCGTGCCGGCGACCAAGGGATGGTTCGGCAGGAACCCGCGGCTCGATGTCCGCGTGGTCGTTCCTCCGGGCTCGGCCTTGGACGCCGACGTCAAGTCAGCGGACGTTCAGCTCGTCGGCAGGCTCGGGCGCGTCGAACTCAGCACTGCGTCAGGCGAGGTTTCCCTCGAACACGCCGAACGCGTTGCACGTGCGCACCGCCAGTGGCGACGTGACCGGCCGCAGCGTGGGCGGCGACGCCTCCGTCAACAGTGCGTCCGGCGATCTTCGCCTCGAGTCGATCGATGGGTCGGCAGAGCTCGCCACGGCCTCTGGCGATATCGACGTCGGCCTCGTCGCCGGCGACGCCCGGGTGCGCTCGGCCTCCGGGGACGTCGTCATCAAGGCCGCAGAGGGTTCGGTCGGCGTGCGCACGGCGTCGGGCGACGTCCGCGTGGACGTGCTCCGGCGAGGCAGCGTGGAGATCGACACCGCATCAGGCGATGTCGAACTCGGCGTCGCAACTGGAACCGCAGCTTGGCTCGACGTCCAGGCGCTCTCCGGCAGGGTTTCGTCGACGCTCGAACCGAGCGACACGCCAGGCGACGACACCGAGACCGTCTCGATCCACGCCCACACCCTGAGCGGCGACATCGACCTCCGCCGGGCGCCCAACTAATCCGATTCCCCAAGCAAAGGAACGCAGCGATGAACGACTTTCTGATTGCCCAACTGGCCCGTGAGCACATGAACCGCCTCGCCCGCGAGGTCGATCTCAACCGCGCGGTGCGCGAGGCCGAGATCTCCGGAGCACGCCCTGTGCGCCGCCGCCGGCGGCGACTGACGGATCACCCCTAATCAGGGAACTTCGGAGCCGAAGCGTCCGAGACCGACGGTTCAACTTCGACGAACCGCTCGAAAATTTGGTGGTCAGTCGAGTTGCAGGGTGCTCCGTAGGAAATCACTCACCTCGGCGAGTACCTCGTCCTTGTTCGTCTCGTTGAACACCTCGTGGGCGGCTCCGTCGTAGGCCGTGTGGCGCAGCGAGGTGCCCTTGATCTGCTCCATCGTCGTCGCCGTCACCTCGTAGGGCACCAGTTGGTCAGCGGCGCCGTGGATCCACAGCGTCGGCAGATCGCCGAAGGTGCCACCACCAGCCACCACGTGGGCGGACGCGGCCAACGCTCGCAACGTCTCCTTGTGGAACGGTCCGTGATAGACGAGCGGGTCGGCGGCGTAGGCGGCGCCAACCGCCGGGTCCCGCGACAGGACCGTCGGATCGATCGGGATCTCCGGGATCGGGTCCATGTCGAGCAGCAACTCGAACGCCGGGTTGCCGCCGACGACCGGTCCGGACAGGACGAGGGCGCGGAGCTCGTCGAGGTAGCGCTGGGCGAACCGGGCGGCGATGAGACCACCCATCGAGTGCCCGACGAGCACGATCGGCAATCCAGGATGATCGGCACGAGCCCGGTCGGCAACGGCATGAAGGTCGGTGACGAGCGTCTCGATGTCCGCGACGAGCGCCCGCTCCCCCGTCGATCGGCCGTGGCCGAGATGGTCGGGGGCGTAAACGACCGCGCCGAGGCCGACAAGCATCGCCGCAACGTGCTCATAGCGGCCGGCGTGCTCGCCGTACCCGTGGGCGAGCAAGACAACGAACCGCGGCGGGCCGTCGCCCGACCATGTCGACACATGGATGCGCTCGGTGGCACCATCGAACTCGTAGCTGGCAGTACTCATCGCTACTCCGTATCTCTGGATGGTTGGGTCCCTGATTGGTGGGCGGAAGTCTGGCATGCCGCCGGTTCGAAGCCCGTCGCCCGGCGGTCGGTAGCGTTTCCGGCGTTGGCCCAACGAAGGAGGCCTTTCAACGATGCCGGAAGTGCTGTTCCAGCTGAGCGGTTCGATCGCCGCCTACAAGGCGTGCCATGTTGTGTCGCGCCTGGTCCAGGCCGGATGCACGGTGCAGACGGTGGCGACGGCTGCGGCGCTGCAGTTCGTCGGCCCGGCAACTCTCGAAGGACTGACCGGTCGGCCGGTCGCCACGGACACGTTCGCGTCAGGTTCGTTGATGGACCACATCCACCTCGTCCGCCGCGCCGACCTTGTCGTCCTCTGCCCAGCCACGGCCAACTCGATCAACCGGCTCGCCGCCGGCATCGCCGACGACCTCATCGGCACGATGTTCCTCGCCCACGACTTCCGCGTGCCGTACGTGGTCGTCCCGGCGATGAATGCGGCGATGTACGACCATCCAGCCACGCGCCTCGCCATCGATCGGCTGCGCGGCTGGGGCGTCGAGTTCATCGATCCATCGGCCGGGTCGCTCGCTTGCGGTGAGATCGGCCCCGGCCGGCTTGCCGAGCCCGACGACATCCTCGCCGATCTGCTCGGACGGCTGCGGGTGTCAACGCCTGCCGCGGCGACGCCGGGGCGAGGTCGAGTCCTCATCACCTCCGGCGGAACCAAGGTTCCGATCGACGACGTGCGCTCGATCACCAACACGAGCACCGGCGCCACCGGCGGCGCCCTCGCCACCCACTTCGCCGGAGCCGGCTACGACGTAACGCTCCTCCATGCCGCCGACGCCATCGTGCCGGATGTCACCGGCGGCTCGATGACGCTTCGCTCCTTCTCCACGTTCGAGGACCTCGCCAACGCACTCGACGAACTGCTCACGGATGGGTCGTTCGATGCGATCATCCACCTCGCCGCCGTCAGCGACTACGACCTCGATCATCTCGTCGTCGACGGTCGCCCCGTCACGCTCGACACGGGCGGCAAGGTGGACACCGGCGAGGTCATGGAGATCCACCTCAAGCGCAACCCCAAGCTGCTCGCTCAACTCAAGGACCTGGCGGGCGGCAACCCGATCGTCGTCGGCTTCAAGCTGACGAGCGGTGCGACGCCCGAGCAAGGCACCGAAGCCGTACGGGCGGTCGCCGGGGGCACCGATCTGGTCGTCCACAACGACGTCTCCGAGCTCGGTGGTGGCCGGCATCGAGCGACCGTCTACCGAACGGGTCGCGGACTCGAAGTCGTCGGGTCGGTCGGCGACAACGCCGAGCTGGCCGCCCTACTCGAGGTCGAGATCACCAGCCTGCTCGGCGCTGAACGAGCTCCCTCAAGCCCTTAAGAGGGCGAGACGCTCGGCGATCTCGGGGCGCCGCACGTGGGCAAGCGTCGACTCTTCGACCCTCGCGCGCACGACCGACGCCTTCGCCGGGTCCATTGAGTCGCCGACCATCACGGCGAGGTCGACGGCGGTCGGCTGCAGAGTGACGACCTCGATTCCCTTCCCGCGCAGCGCGCCGACCTCGCCGGCGACCTGGCGGCGGATGAGCTGGCGCAGAGAGAACGGCGGCGGACGTGGGACGGCAGCTCCGACCGCCGACATCGGCGCGCTCACGACGACAAGGTCTGGCAGCGGTTCGAGAACGGCGACGAGGTCGGCATTGGTGGTCGAGTGCACTCCCCCGTCGACGTAACGGGCGCCGTCGACAGTCACCGGCGCGAAGAAGCCCGGGATCGCGCACGATGCCTCGACCGCTCGACCGACCGACGCGACAGGCTCGCCGGGTCGACCGAAAACGACTCGCGTCCCGACGTCGAGGTCGACGGCGACGATCCACAGCAGCTCGTCCGGCCAACTCGGCCCGATCATCGCGTCGTAGGGCACCCGGAGATGGGCTGTGGGACGCCGGCCCGGGGGGAGCATCGCCGAGACCAGCGAGCCGGGCGTCACCTTCCATGGTTGGCGCAGGGCCCGGCGCACGCGGGCCGGTGAGGCGATGCGTACACGGCGGGCGATCACACCGAACGCGGTCTCCTCGGCTGCGTCGACGTCTCGCTGACCGTTGAAGTCCACGGTCGGGCCGGTGAGCTCGGCCATCGCCGCCGCGGCTCGGCCGACAAGCGTTGCTCCTTCCGGGGACAGCCGCTCGCCGGCGAGTCGACGGCGCATGTCGGCAGGATCGAGCCCGGCACGCAGGCTGGCCCCGACGACGGACCCGGCCGATGTCCCGATGACGAGCCGGGCGAGGCGGGCATCCCAGCCGAACTCGCCGGCCAGGGCGTTGAGCACGCCGACGTGGAAGGCGTGACCGACCACCCCGCCGGCGCCCAGGACGAGGGCGACGTTGGGCCGGCGGTCAGAGGTCACGCGCTCCAGTCTGCGCCACCCGATGCCCCTAGCCTCGCGAGGGTGAGTGTTCTCGTGACCGGAGGGGCCGGCTACATCGGTTCGCACACCGTCCGTCGCCTCGTCTCCGACGGCGTCGACGTCGTCGTCCTCGACTCGCTCGAGTTCGGCTACCGACAATCGATTCCCGGTGTACCGCTCGTGACCGCCGACATCACCGACCGAGACGCCGTGCTCTCCACGTGCACCGACTACGGCGTCACTCAAGTGGTCCACTTCGCCGCCTACAAGAGCGTCGGTGAGTCGATGCAGCAGCCGACGCAGTACTGGACCAACAACGTCACCGGCACCGTGCAGCTCGTCGATGCTTTGCTGCGGGCCGGCGTCGACCAGATCGTCTTCTCGTCGTCCTGCTCGGTCAATGGCACGCCCCCTGCCGTGCCGGTCACCGAGGAAATGCCGGTTGCGCCGGAGTCGATCTACGCCGAGACCAAGGCGATGGTCGAGCGAATCCTCGCCTGGTACGGCACGACTCATGCCCTGCGCGCCGTCAACCTGCGCTACTTCAATGCCGCCGGGGCGTCCACGGACGGGTGCTTCGGAGAAGTCTGGGATCGCAGCATCAACCTCATCCCGATGGCGATGAAGGCGACGCTCGGTCAGGGGCCGGCGCTTCAGGTCTTCGGCGACGACTACCCAACACCGGACGGGACGTGCATCCGCGACTACATCCACGTCGACGACCTCGCCGACGCTCACGTCCGAGCGCTCGACTACCTGGCCGGCGGCGGGGCGACGGTGACGCTCAACGTCGGAACGGGAATCGGCACCAGTGTGCTCGAGGTGATCGATGCCACCGAACGGATCACCGAACGGCCGGTCCCCCACGCGATCGTCGCCCGCCGGCCCGGCGACCCGGTGGCGACGTACGCCGACCCGACGAGAATCGCCAGCACGCTCGGATGGAGTTCGACGAAGTCGCTCGACGACATCATTGCCAGCGCCTGGGCCTGGCACAGCACTCACCCGCACGGGTACGAGTGAGTCGTGATCGCTGCGCCGGATCTCGAACGCTGGACGGCGAACGCAGTCCTCGGTGACGGTGAGACGGTGTCGATCCGGCCGATCACCGCGGCCGATGCCCCAGCGCTCGCTGCCTTTCACGATCGGCAGTCCGACGAGAGCCGGTACCTGCGCTATTTCACACCAAAGCCGACGCTCAGCCAACGCGAGCTCGATCACTTCACCAACGTCGACCTCGTCGACCGCGCCGCCCTGGTCGTTGAGTCCCACGGCGAACTGCTCGGGTGGGCCAGCTACGAGCGCTGGCCGGGACGCGACGACGCCGACACGGCCTTCATGGTCGACGACGCCCACCACGGCACCGGGATCGCCACCCTGCTGCTCGAACACCTGGCCGCGATCGCCGCATCCAACGGGATCGAGCGGTTCACCGCCGAGGTCCTCGGCGAGAACCGGCCGATGCTCGCCGTGTTCGCCCGCGCCGGTTGGCCGCTGCAGCGCCGCGTGGACAGCGGGGTGATCGAGGTCGACTTCCCGATCGCCGAGACACCCGAGTTCGTCGACTCGATGAGCCGGCGAGAACAGCGCGCCGACAGCCGGGCAATCGCCCGCATGCTGCTGCCGCGGGCGATCGCCGTCGTCGGTGCGACCGACCGACCCGGTTCGATCGGCGCAGCCCTCTGGACGCAACGTGACCTCGGCAGCAACGGTGCCCGTCTACGCCGTCAATCGCTCCCGTCAGCGGCTCGGCGACGCCCCCGTGTACGCCCGCGTCTCCGACATCCCCGCGACCATCTCCCTCGCCGTCATCGCCGTGCCGGCAGCGGCACTCGACGAGACGATCGATGACTGCATCGCCGCCCACGTCCGTGGCGCCGTCGTCGTCACGTCTGTCGACGGGACCGATGTCGACGTCGCCGCCATGGTGGTCCGCGCCCGCAACAACGGGATGCGCATCATCGGTCCGTCGAGCATGGGAGTGGCGGCGTCACGCCAGGAGATCGGGCTCGACGCCTCGTTGCTGCCGGAACGCCTCTCCGACGGCGGCGTGGCGATCTCGATGCAGTCCGGCTCGCTGGGCGCATCGTTCCTGCACCTGGTCAGGCAGCAGGGGCTCGGGCTGTCGTGGTTCGTGTCGTTGGGTGACCGCGCCGACGTGTCGGGCACCGACCTGCTGCAGTTCTTCGAGGACGACGAGTCGACCCGGGTGATCGGCATGTACACCGAGGACCTCGGAGACCCACGACGGTTCGCCCGCATCGCCCGGCGTGTGTCGAAGCACCGCCCCATCGTTGCCGTGCGAACCAGCGCCGACCTCGGCCCGACGAACAGCGCGCTCTACCGGCACTGTGGCCTCATCGAGGTACCGACGGTCGCCGCCTTGCTCGATACGGTCAGGGTGCTGGCCACGCAACCGGTGCTGCGCGGCGATCGCATCGCGGTGCTCTCCAACTACCCGAGCCCGGAGCGCCTCGCCCGACGAGCGGTCACCGCCCGTGGGTTGCGCCCCGTCGAGCCGCCGATTCAACTCGACTTTCGCGCCAGCCCTGCCGACTACACCAAGGCCATCGAGGCGGCGCTGCACTCCGACGACATCGACGGTCTGATGGTGGTCTACGCGCCACCGTTGGCGGAGGCTGTTGGCGGGCCGATCGACGAGATCGAACGCGCATCGGTGGGGGCGGAGAAGCCGATCACGGCGGTGCTCCTGGCCACTGCCGACGGCCCGATCACGTCAGGCTCGAAGGTGCCCAACTTCATGTTCCCCGAGCCGGCAGCTGCGGTACTCGGCCGGTCGTGGGCGTACGGGCGCTGGCTGACCAGCGAAGCTGCCTCGCCTCCTGCGACCGTCGACGGCATCGACGTCGACCACGTCACCGATCTCGTCGCTGCGGCACTGCGCGCCGGTACCAGTCGGCTCGATCCGGTGGAGACGGCCGAGCTGCTGACGGCCTACGGGATCCGTGTGCCGCCAACGCGCTACGTCGCCGCGACCGACGCCGTCGACGCCGCTGGCGAGGTCGGCTTTCCGGTCGCCGTCAAGGCGCGCCATCGCCAGGTCGGTCGTTCATTGCGAGCCGGCGTCGCCCTCGACCTCGCGACGGCCAACGACGTCCGGGCGTCGATCGACGTGATGCGCGCCGAACTCGGTGACGACGCCGATTTCGTGATCGTCCAGGCGATGGCCCCTCCCGGACTCGATCTGCGCATCCACGCCAGGGTCGACGACGAGGGCGGTGCGGTCGTCTCGATCGGCATCGGTGGGATGCAGGCCGGTCTCGTCGGCGACGACGAACCGCTGCGCCTTGCCCCGCTGTCGATCTACGGCGCTGAGAGCCTCGTTGCCGAGTCGCGGGTGGGACCTGCGCTCGCCCAGGCCGGGATCGAACCGGCTGCTGTCGTCGACACGTTGATCCGGGCTGCCCAGCTCGTCGCCGAGCACATCGAGATCAGCTCGCTCGACCTCAACCCGGTGATCACGACCCGCACCGGGTGCTACGTCACCGATGCGAGCGTCACCGTGGCTCCACTCGATCACCCCGCCGGTGCGCTACGCCGGCTGTAAGCCTTCAGCTTCTCGGTGCCAATCGTTGCGATTTCCGCAAGGAACGGCACCCAGAATGTTCAGACCTCACGAAGTCACGTGCTCAGGACAGCAGGTCCTTGCTGACGCCATAGAAGAACTCGCCACTGAGGCCCAACGAGTCGATGTCGATGCGCTCGTCGTTGCCGTGGAAGCGCTGGCCGAACGACTCGAACGTCACACCCGGCGAGAACATGGCGGCGCCATAGGCAACGGTGCCGCGCTGGCGGTAGAACCTGGCGTCGGTGCCGCCGAGGATCAACCCGGGAACGAGTTCGGAGCCCGGGTACGCCACCTGGGTCCGCCGGCTGACGACGTCCCACAGCTCGTTGTCCGTAGCCGAGCGGGTCGACTCGCTGTGCTGCAGCACGGTGATCTCCACCCTCGCCGCCAAGTCGCCGAGCGCTTCCGCGACGTACTGACGGGCGGTGTCGATCGTGTCGCCGGGAACGGTGCGGATGTCGACCTCGAGGTCGACGACATCGGGGATCGTGTTCGTCTTCTGCCCACCGTGGACGACGTTCGGCGAGATCGTCGTGTGTGTGCAGGCGTGGGCAACCCGGCCGTGGGCGGCGTCGAGTGAGGCGATCGCCTCGTCGACCCGCTGCGGGTCGGTGAGCCTCTCCGCCAGCTCGGTAGGGATGTCGAGGCTGCCGACGAGGCCCTGCCACAGATCGCCGAGCTGCGGCCGGGGGCGCGTGGCGGCAAGCCGACGAACGACCTCGGCGGCGGTGACGAGGGCATTGTCGCTGCCGTACGGCATCGAGCCGTGACCGGGTGTGCCGGCGACGCGGAGGCGCATCCACGCCAGGCCCTTCTCCGCCACGTTGACGGTGATTCGCCGGCGCCCGTCGGACCCAACCTGCGACCAGCCGCCGAGCTCGGTGAGCACGAAGTCCGCGCCGACGGCGTCCCAATGGCGGTCGAGCAGGTACTCGGCTCCCCACTTCCCTCCTGCTTCCTCGTCGGCGACGCCGAAGTAGATCAACGTCCCTCGCGGTCGAAAACCCTCGGTCGCGAGGCGGCGGAACGCGACGGCCATCGACGCCGTGGCGTTGAGCATGTCGATCGCTCCACGGCCCCAGACCTCGGTGGTCCCGTCATCGGCGCGGACCAGCTCGCCGCCGAACGGATCGCGCGACCAGCCATCAGGGTTGACCGGCACGACGTCGGTGTGGCCCATCAGGCACAGCGACGGCGCCGACGGGTCGGAGCCCTCGATGCGAGCGACGATCGACGCCCGACCTGGACGTGACTCGAACCGCTCGACCGCCAGTCCGGAGCCCTCGAAGTAGTCGGTGAGCAGGTCGGCGTTGCGGATCTCGTGACCGCTGTCCGGCGTGCCGTCGTTGACGCACTCGTTGCGGATCAACGACTGCAACAGCTCGGTCGTCGGACCGACGAACTCCGCGGCAGTGGGCATGCTCCGCACCGTACCCCGGCCGCGTTGGTCAGCGGAAGAGGTCGCGGTCGGGTGGACGGATCAGGCATGCAGCTGTCGCGGCATCGTCGACCACCCAGGGGAAGCCGCGGATCACCGCCGCCGGAACCCGCGACAGGTTGCCCTTGACCAGCTCGGCGGCCGACGCCAGTTCGTCGGCGATGCACAGCTGCTGGACCCGGAACTCGTGGCCGTGCGGGTCGTGTTGGCCGATGTAGTCGGTGATCGGGTTGATCCCGGCGAGTCCGACGGCGATATCGGTCTGACCCTCCCGCCACGGGCGTCCGAACGTGTCGCTGATGATCACGGCGACGTCGACTCCGAGCTCGGCGAAGCGCTCGGCGCAAGCGGCGCGCCGAGGCGTCCGGGTCGTCCGGGAGCACGACGGCGCGCCCGGCCGCCCCGCTCGACGACTCGTCGACGCCACTGTTGGCGCACACGAAGCCGTGGTGCGTCTCGGTGATCAGCAGTGGTCCGCTCATCCGCACGATCCGCCGCGCCTGGCGGAGGACGACCTCGACGAGGCGCGGGTCCTTGTCCCATCGCGCGGCGAAGTCGGCGGCGAACGGCGACGGCTCGACGTCGACGAGCTCGACGACCGCGCCTTCGGCCTTGGACACGACCTTTGACGTCACCACGACGATGTCGCGATCGTCCAGCGAGATGGCGGCCGGCGATGAGCGCGGCGAGGTCGTCTCCGGCGGCGATCTCCGGCAGGCCGCCGACGCCGAGGACTCGCAATTCGCCATTCCGGGGACATCCGCACGGTTCTACTACCGCGATTCGGTCAACGGTGACCGAAAAGTGGCAGCAGAATGCGACCGTGAGTAGCTCATCCGCCAACGGCGTGTCCGACCTCTTCGATCCGTCGCGCTGGGCGGCGGTGCCGGGCTTCGACTTCACCGACATCACCTACCATCGGGCGCATCGACCAGGGCACGGTGCGCATCGCCTTCGACCGGCCCGACGTGCGCAACGCCTTTCGCCCGCACACCGTCGACGAGTTGTTCGCGGCCCTCGATCATGCCCGCACGTCGAGCGACGTCGGCGTCGTCCTGCTCACCGGCAACGGACCGTCATCGCGAGACGGTGGCTGGGCGTTCTGCTCGGGAGGCGACCAACGCATCCGCGGTCAATGACGGCTACCGATATGCCAGCGGCGACGACGCCGGTTCGATCGACCCGGCGCGGACCGGACGCCTGCACATCCTCGAGTGCCAGCGCCTGATCCGCTTCATGCCCAAGGTCGTCATCTGCGTCGTGCCCGGTTGGGCTGCCGGTGGCGGGCACAGCCTGCACGTCGTGTGCGACCTCACGCTGGCGAGTGCCGAACATGCCCGCTTCAAGCAGACCGACGCCGCCGTGGCGAGCTTCGACGGTGGCTTCGGGTCGGCCTACCTCGCCCGCCAGGTCGGCCAGAAGTTCGCCCGAGAGATCTTCTTCCTCGGCCGCGAGTACAGCGCCGACGACTATGTCCGAATGGGTGCCGCCAACCTCGCCGTCCCCCACGAGCAGCTGGAGAGTCACGGCCCTGGAGTGGGCCGCCGAGATCAACGCCAAGAGCCCGACGGCTCGCCGGATGCTCAAGTACGCCTTCAACCTCATCGACGACGGACTCGTCGGCCAGCAACTGTTCGCCGGCGAGGCAACGAGACTGGCCTACGCGTCGGACGAAGCGGCTGAGGGCCGCGATGCGTTCCTCGACAAGCGCGAGCCCGACTGGTCCGGCTTCCCGTACCTCTACTGATCCGTCGGATCGCCGACCGGGTACGTGTACCACTGAACCTCGACGTCGGCGACGCCGTCGCCTTGCCGATCACGAGTGCGTTCCACCCACGCCGTGATCACGGCATCGATCTCGGCGCCGACCTGGGCGAGCTCGTCAGCCGTGACGCGCAGATGGCTGGAGCTCTCGACACTGGCCTCGGCCCATTCGCGCGGCCACCGGTCGTAGTTGTCGCGCCACGCCTGAATCCGCGTCAGCTTGCCGCGCAGGAACTCGTTGAGCACGAGCATCGTGGCGTCGCGGGTCGCCGGGCTCTCGACGAGCGTGTGGGCCTCGATGGTGATGCGCATCGGAACACGGCGCCACCACCGCTCCCGCCCCGAGCCGCGGCCGGGATCCTCCTCGACGAAGCCGTACTTCTCGAGTTGGCGAAGGTGATAGCTGGTCGCTCCACTCGACTCGCCGAGGCGAGCCGCCAACTGTGTCGCCGTCGCCGGGCCGTGCAGGTTGAGTTGGTCGCACAACTGCACGCGTAGGGGTGAGCGAGGCCTTGGAGGGACGTGGCGTCGATACGCCGGTCGACACGCTTGGGCATCGGGTCAGCGGTGCGAACGTTCGACGAGCTCGGCAGCACGCCGCGTCAAGTTGGCGGCCCGGCGTGTCAAACGGTCGGCCCGGCGCCGGCGACGGGCGTCGGCGACGATGCCGGCAGTCGCCCGCTCATCGAGCAGCTGACGATGGGTCGTGCTGGCGCCAGTTCGGCAGCGAAGTAGGAGTTCATGTCGATGCAGTGTAGAACTGCAAAGAATTCTTTGCAAGTAGTTCTTTGCAACAATTTCTTTGCGACTCTGCTACACGCGGAGTCCCAGCGTGCGGGCGATCACGAGTCGCTGCACCTCGCTCGTGCCCTCGCCGATCTCGAGGATCTTGGCGTCCCGGTAGTGCCGAGACACGGCGGTCTCGTCCATGAACCCGTAGCCGCCGAACACCTGGGTCGCCGCCCGTCGTGGCGTCGATCGCCGCCTCCGTGGCATACAGCTTGGCGATCGCCGCGGCCGTCTTGAACGGCTTGCCGTGGTCGCGCAACCAGGCCGCGTGATACGTCAGGTGCCGGGCGGCGGCGAGAGCGACGTGCAGATCGGCGCACCGGAACGCCACGCCTTGGTTCGACCCGATCGGACGGCCGAACGTCATCCGCTCGCCTGCGTAGGCGACGGCATCGTCGAGGCATCGCTGGATCACGCCGACCGCCAAGGCGGCGATGGCGACGCGGCCTTCGTCGAGGATCTCGAGGAACTGGGCGTACCCCCGGCCCTGCTCTCCGAGCAGGTGGTCCTTCGGGACGCGGCACTCGACGAACGTCAGGCCGTGGGTGTCGGACGCATGCCAGCCCATCTTGCGGTAGGCCGGCTGGACGTCGAGACCCGGCGTGTCCGCCGGGACGACGATCGAGCGAGATCTCACCAGGACCGGTCGAGCGCGGTGACCGTGATGATCGAGGTGATCGGCGTGCCCGAGTTGGTGATGAACGCCTTCTCGCCGTCGATCACCCACTCGCCCGTCGCGTCGTCGAGGACGGCGCGGGTCCGCGTCCCGCCAGCGTCGCTTCCGGCATCGGGCTCGGTGAGGCCGAAGGCGCCGAGGGCGCGTCCGGCGCACAGATCGGGCAGCCAGCGTTGCTGCTGCTCGTCGCTGCCGAACTTGAAGATCGGATTGGCGCCGAGGCCGACACCGGCCTCCAACGTGATGGCGATCGACTGATCGACTCTGCGCGAGTTCCTCGATCGCCACGCACACGGCGGTGAAGTCGCCACCTCCGCCACCGACCGACTCGGGGAACGGGATTCCGAACAGACCGAGCTCGCCCATCTGGCGAACCGCATCGAGCGGGAACTCGTGGGTGCGATCCCACTCCTCGGCGTGCGGTTCGATCTCGGCGTCGGCGAACTCGCGAACGACCGACCGCAGCGCTTCGTGCTCGTCAGCGAGCTCGGCCTGGCACCGATCACCCGGCCCAGATGCCGAGCAACTCGCCGGTCGCCGGACCGACGATGCCGTCGACACCAAGCTCGTTGGCTTCCTGGAACGCCCGCACTGCCTGCTCGGTCTGCTCGCCGAAGGCGCCATCGACGGCCGGATCCTCGCCGCCGACGGTGACCTCGTTGAGACGCTCCTGCAGGCACTGGACCTGCGGTCCGGAATCGCCACGGCGCAGCGTCTGACCGATCTCGCACGATGCCTCCGAGTCGAGGTCGTACACCACCGTGCCCGGTGGGCTCGACTCCGTTGCCGTCGTGCTCTCCGGGTCGTTGGCGGGGTCCGATTCCTCGGGCGGATCGGTCGCCTCGGCCGCAGCGGTCGTTTCGGGGTCGTCGCCGGGGTCTGCTTCGGTGGTCTCGGCAGCCGTGGAGGTCTGCGTGACGACCGCGTCGGTCGTCTCCGGTGCCGCCGTCGTCGTCACCCGGGTGGTCACCGGGGCGACCGCCGCCTCGCTGGTCGCCGGTGTCGTCGAGTCGGTGCCACCGGCGCCGTCGTCGTCGTCGCCGAGCAGCGCAACGAGGAGGAACACACCACCGCCGACGATGGCCAAGGTGGCGAGAGTGACCCCGATCCGCCGCATCACGTAGCGGCGATGCGAAACCCGCCGCCGGTGCTCCCGCGTGGTCTCACCCGTTCCGTCGGCGGCCACGGCCGCCCCGACGAGCAGTTCGGTCGGCTCCGTGCCAGTCGGCGGCAGCACATCCGTCGGCTCGTCGCCCGTCGGCGGCAGGACGTCGGTTGGTTCGTCACCAGTCGGTGGGAAGACCTCGGTCGGTTCGTCTCCCGTCGGTGGGAACTGTTCGATCAAGTCGTCGCTGGTGACGGGCACCACGCCCGTCGGTTGCTCCGCTGCCGGCGCGGCGTCGGCGTCGTCGGGCTCCACCGGCGCGCCCGAATCAGCCTCCGGCTCGATGTCGCCGGTAGGTGGCGAACCGTCCACGGGCGGCTCGCCGGGTTCGCCACCGTCCCAGAGAGGTTCCTCCGTCGGCTCGTCCGGTGACGGCGGAAGTGGCGGATCGGTCGGACTCACCGCAGTAGAACTATCACGTCGCCCCGAGCCCGCCGGTCGCGGAGCGACGCCGTTGCCGGCGCGAAGGGCGCGACGACGTCGGCGACCGGTTCCCACTTGAACGTGCGCGCCGCAACCACGAGGCCGACGACGCCCCACGCGACGAGGATGGCGAGGTTGGCGGGGAGGAACCCCGGAGGGTCGACCGTCGGGTTGAACGGCGCCTGGATGCTCTCGACGAACGGGCGCAGCGGCAAGGATCCGCGAGATGACGTCGAGCCAGCCCGGCATCGCCGAGTCGTCGACGGCGATGAACGTGTTGGAGATGAACGCCATCGGCAAGATGATCGCGTTCGTCACCGCCGGAGCGGCCTCCTGGCTGCGGATCAGCCCGGCGATCGCGACGCCGAGTGCCGAGAACGCCAGCGTGCCGACGAGGAAGGCGACGACGAACGCCGGCACCTTGGCGACGTCGATCTCCAGGTCGTAGAAGGCGAACCCGATGCCGACGATGAGCGCGAACCCGGCGACGGCGATGATCAGCCCGGCGCCGACGAACCCGGACAGGTAGATCCACGACGGCAGCGGAGTACCCCGCCACCGCTTCATCACCCCGTCCTGGCGCCGATCGGGGATCATGTTGGCGAGGTTGGTGAACGTCGCCGACACCACCTCGAAAGCGGCCAGCGCCGCGACGTAGAACTGCTGGATCGACCAGTCCCCCGTCGTCGTCTCGACGGTTGCGTCGGCTCCGCCGAAGATGAGGTTGAACAGCACGACGATGATCAACGGCAGGGCGACCGTGAAGAACAGGGCGACCGGGATGCGCAGGAACACGCGCAGTTGGGCGACGACTTGGGCGGCGAGCAGCCTTCCGGTCGACGGCCATGGCGCCGCTGAACCACTCACTCCGGTTCCTCCGTTCGTCGTCGGCGAGCGTCAGAAAGAGATCCTCGAGCGAGGGTCGCTGGACCACCAGTCCGTCGAGCTCGTGTCCGCGCTCGAGCGCCCAGCCGGTCAGCCTGTGCAGCGTTGCCGTCGGCTTGGCCGTCGTCACCACCACACCGTCGGGCTCGTCGACACACCGGACGTCGCCGTCGAGCACGTTGGCGACCTCGCTGACGTCCACACCGGCAGGGATCCGGAACCGGACGGTCGTGTCGCCGCTGGTGGCGGCGAGCTCGCCGGGCGAACCCTCGGCGATCAAACGACCGTTGCGCAACACACCAACACGGTCGGCGAGGTGCTCGACCTCGTCGAGATAGTGCGACGTCAGCAACACCGTCGTCCCGCCGTCGCAGAGCGACCGAATCAGTTCCCAGGCGCCGCGGCGCGCTGCCGGGTCGAAGCCTGTCGTCGGCTCGTCGAGGAACAGCAGATCCGGGTAGCCGATGATGCCGAGGGCGAGATCGAGACGCCGGCGCTGGCCGCCGGACAGCCGGTCGCACCGCTTGTCGACGGACTGGTCGAGCCCGACGAGCTCGAGGCACTCCTCGGGCGGTCGCGATCGTCGGTAGCACCCGCCGTACAGCGTGAGCACCTCACGGACCGTCAGCACGCGCTCGATGCCAGACGACTGCAGGACGATGCCGATGCGATCGCGGAACGACCGATCGGTGTCGCCGGGATCGCAGCCGAGCACGGAGACCGTCCCTGAGGTCGGCCGGCGGAACCCCTCGAGGATCTCGACGGTCGTCGTCTTGCCGGCCCCGTTCTCGCCGAGCAGGCCGTAGACCTCCCCCGGCTGGACGGTGAACGAGATGCCGTCGACGGCCGGCGACGGTCTCGTACCGCTTGACGAGGTCGACAACGGCGATCGCCGCGGCGTTTTCGGCGCTCATGTCCTGAACGTGGGCGAGGTGATCGGCAAGCCGGTGTCGTTGCGCAGATGCTCGGCGGTCGGGCGGAAGTAGTCCAGCAGTTCCGCGGCGATCACGTCACCGCCGTCGAGATCTTGCGTGGTCGCGGCCACGGCGCTCGCCATGTGGGTGAGCCAGCGGTCGCGCTCGGCGGTGCCGATCGTGAACCGGAGGTGGCGCATCCGTAGCTGCGGGTGGCCGCGTTCGGCCGAGTAGTCGGTCGGACCGCCCCAGTACTGCACGAGGAACTGGGTGAGCCGGTGCCGCGCGCCCGTGAAGTCGGGATGCTCCGGATAGAGCGGGCCGAGCACTGGGTCGGCGGCGACGCCCTCGTAGAAGGTGTCGACGAGGCGGACGAAGAAGTCTCGCCCGCCGACGCGCTCGTACATCGTCGGCCGGATGTCCATCGGCGGGAACGGTAGCGACGAGGTCCCCGAGAATGGCTCGCTAGCGTCCTCGGCATGACATCACGGCAACGAGATTGGATCGACGACGGCATCTTGGCGTACATCGCCGAGCGCGCCAGCCCGCGGCCCGACGCCGTGCTCGACGAGTTGCGCACCCAGACGGCGACGCTTGGAGACGTCTCCGTGATGCAGGTGAGTGCCGACCAGGGCGCCCTGCTGACGATCCTGACGGGCCTTGCCAGAGCGACGTTCGCCGTCGAGGTCGGCACGTTCACCGGGTACTCGTCGATCTGCATCGCCCGCGGATTGCAGCCCGGCGGCCGGCTGCTGTGCTGCGACGTGAGTGAGGAGTACACGGCGATCGCCAAGGAGGCGTGGGCGCAGGCGGGGCTCGCCGATCGCATCGAGCTCCGCGTTGCACCGGCACTCGACACGTTGCGGGCACTGCCTCACGGCGAGTCGATCGACGTCGCCTTCGTCGACGCCGACAAGCCGAACTACGTCAACTACTTCGAGGAGCTACTCCCGCGGGTGCGTCAGGGCGGGCTGATCCTCGCCGACAACACGCTGTGGTCCGGCCGCGTCGTCGACGCGGCGACGGACGACGACGACACCAACCTCACGGCGATCCGCCACTTCAACGACACGATCGCCGCCGACACCCGAGTCGCCAGCTACATCCTCCCCGTCAGCGACGGCCTCACCGTCATCACCAAGCTGTAAGGGTTACGCAGTGAGGCGACGTGTCACCACAGATGCGAGCGACCGAGCGCCAGCGAGGGAGCGGCCAGCAACGGCCTGCGTGGCCGGGGAACGCTGCTAGACGTCGAGGAAGCGGCTCGCGGCGATGCCGGAGCCGATGGCGCCGGCGGCCATGCCGATGATCAGGATGACGAGCATCCGGGTGGCCTGGAAGTCGCCGTCGACGACCATCGCCTCGAGTCCACTCTGCGACGGGAAGTCCTCGACGCCGGCGGTCCAACGGTTGTTGATCAGCCACAGCGCAGCGTTCGCGCACAGCGCCCCGACGAGTCCCTGGATCAGACCTTCGAGCATGAACGGGATGCGGATGAACCAGTCGGTCGCGCCGACGAGCTTCATCACCTCGATCTCCCTGCGTCTGGCAAACATCGCCGTTCGGATCGTGTTCCAGATCAGCAGGATGGCGGCGAGCAGCAGGAGGATCGACAGGATCAGCGTGAACAGGCCGACGAAGCCCTTGACCTTGCTGACGACCTCGACCCAGTCGCCCGGATAGACGATGCTGCGCACGTTGGGGACGCCCTGCAGTGTCTCGTCGAGTGACTGCATGTCGTCGAGGTTCGTCCCGTCCCGCGGCACGACCCGGTACGACCTCGGGATGTTCTGCTCGGTCAGCTGCGAACGCACCGTCGGGTCGCCGGCGAACAGCACGTCGGCCTCGGCGAGCGAGCACTCGACGTTGCAGTACTGGTAGTCCTCGACCAGTGCCGAGTTGTCGCCGAGCGTCTGCTCGATGATCGTGCGCTGATCGTCGGTCGCCTCGGGGTTGACCGTGACGATCATCTCGACGCCGCCCTCCCAGCGCGCCACCGTGTTGTCGAAACCCTTCTGGACGTACAGCGTGAGGCCGAAGATGAGCAGGGCGACGGCCGACGTGATGATCGCCGCGACCGTCAGCGTGACGTTGCGGCGAAAGCTCGCCCACGTCTCGCGCAGCACATAGGTGAATCGACCGAGCATCTCTAACCGAGCATCTCTACTCGTAGACCCCGCGGGCCTGGTCGCGGACGATGACGCCGCGGTCGAGCTGGATCACCCGCTTGCGCATCGAGTTGACGATGCGCTGGTCGTGCGTCGCCATCAGCACCGTCGTGCCGATCTGGTTGATGCGATCGAGCAGGCGCATGATCCCCTCGCCGGTGGCCGGGTCGAGGTTGCCGGTCGGCTCGTCGGCGAGCAGGATCAACGGGCGGTTGACGAACGCCCGCGCCACCGACACGCGCTGCTGCTCGCCACCGGAGAGCTGGTCGGGGAAGCGCTCCTCCTTGCCGGCGAGACCGACGAGGTCGAGCACGGCAGGGACCTGCTGGCGGATGACGTGCTTGGGCTTGCCGATCACCTCTTGGGCGAAGGCGACGTTCTCGAAGACCGTGCGGTTGGGCAGCAGCTTGTAGTCCTGGAAGACGTTGCCGATGTTGCGCCGCAGCTGGGGCACACGGCTGGACGGCATGTCGACGATGTTGCGCCCGGCGACCATGACGTTGCCGGCCTCGGGTCGCTCCTGGCGATTGAGCAGGCGCAACAGCGTGCTCTTGCCCGACCCTGACGGGCCGACCATGAAGACGAACTCGCCCTTGTTGACGTCGAACGACGCATCGCGGAGGGCACAGACGTCGTGGCCGTAGAACTTGGTGACGTTTTCGAGTCGGATCATTGTCGGTTTCGTTACGAGCGAGCGATCGGCAGCCTACCGTCGGAGCGCCGGTGCGACGGCGTCGCGTCAGTTCGCCGTGCGTCGGCGCCAGCGGAGGTAGCCCTCCATGAACTCGTCGAGATCGCCGTCGAGCACCGCCGCCACGTTGCCCGACTCGACGTCGGTGCGCAGGTCCTTGACCATCTGGTAGGGCTGCAGCACGTAGCTGCGGATCTGGCTCCCCCAGCCGACCTGGGCCTGCTTGCCGCCGATCGCATCGAGCTCGGCGGCGTGCTCCTCCTCGACCTTGGCGGCGAGCATCGCCTTGAGCCGCGACATCGCCCGCTCCCGGTTCTGCAGCTGGCTGCGCTCCTCCTGCGAGCTGGCCACGAGGCCGGTCGGTTCGTGGATCAGACGGACTGCGGACGACGTCTTGTTGACGTGCTGGCCGCCAGCGCCCGAGGCGCGGAACACCTCCATCTTGACGTCGGCGTCGTTGAGCTCGACGTCGGGCGCGTCCATCACCGGCCACACCTGCACGGCAGCGAAGCTCGTCTGGCGACGCCCCTGGTTGTCGAACGGGCTGATCCGCACGAGACGGTGGGTGCCCCGCTCGCCGACGAGCAAGCCGTAGGCGTAGCGCCCGGAGATCGTCGCCTCGGCCGACAGGATGCCCGCCTCCGTGCCCTCGGAGATCCCGTTGACCGTGATCGTGAAGCCGCGGCGATCCGACCAGCGCTCGTACATGCGCAGGAGCATCTCGCTCCAGTCCTGGGCGTCGACGCCACCGTCCTTGGCGTTGATCTGCACGATCGCGTCGGACGTCGTCGTGGGGACCGGTGAACAGGCTGCGCAGGTCGAGCTGGTCGAGACGGTTGGAGACGTCGGTGATCGCCGCCTCGATGTCGGGTTCCTGGGACTCGTCGCCCTCGTCGCGGGCCAGCTCGTGCAGCACCTCGGCGTCCGAGAGCGCCTGCTCGAGACCGTCGTAGGTCGCCAGGTCGTCGCGGAGGTTGGCGTACTCGGCGTTCAACGCCTTGGCGTAGTCGGCGTCGTCCCACAGGTCCGGACGAGACATCTCCGCCTCGACCTCGCTCATCCGCGTCCGGGCGTGAGCGATGTCGAGATACCCGGCAGCCTCGTCGAGCCGCCGCCGCTGCTCGCGGAGGTCGTCGGTGAAATCACGCACCGAGGGCGCTCTGCGATCCACGGCGGGGGGTGCGGGGGGCAGAGGCTCCTGCCGGAGCCGGGTGGGTGGGTCTTGCCGGGGTCCCCGGCCGAGCGCTTTGGCTCGGCTGGGGTGGCCTGCAGGTCGATCCGGCTCTGCCGGTCGACCTGCGGAGATTCTGCAGTGCGGCCGCAGGCCGCTGCTTCGAGCTCGGCCGAACGGAGCGAGCGAGCGCAGCGAGCGAAGCGAGTGAGGTCGAAATCACGCGCCGTGGCAGAGCTTGAACTTCTTGCCCGAGCCGCAGGGGCAGGGGGCGTTGCGGGGGGTCTTCGACCACTCGTCCTTGACCACCGTCTCCTGCTTCGGCACCTGTTGTTGGCGTCGCGCCGCGGCCTGAGCGCCCCCGGCGGACGCTGGACGTGCCGCCGCGGCCGCCTCGACCATCTCCCGCTCGGCGACGGGTGCCGCCGCCGCGGCGGCGGCAAAGCCCGAGACACGATCGGTGTCCGACGAGGTCTGCTGGAGGTTGCTCACCGACGGAGATACCGCCGCTGCCGCGGCGGGTGCAGGAGCCGGGGCGGTTGGAGCAGGCGCGGCGCTCGAAGTCACGGTCGTTTGTCCGGGGCTACCGGGGGACGCCGCCGGCTGCTCCTGACGGACGACCTGGACGTGCATGACGTAGCGGACGAAGTCCTGGGCGATCCCCTTCATCATCGAGCCGAACATCTCGAAGCCCTCGCGCTGCCACTCGGTCAGCGGGTCCTTCTGGCCCATCGCCCGGAGGTTGATGCCCTCCTTGAGGTAGTCCATCTCCTCGAGGTGCTCACGCCAGCGCTGGTCGATGATCCGCAGCATCACCTGCCGCTCGACCTCGCGCATCACCGTCGGCGTCAACTCCGCCTCGCGGCGCTCGTAGTGGGCGGTGGCGTCCTCGTCGATCAGCGCCGCCATCTCCTTGGTGTTGCGGCACGTCGCCAACTGCTCCTCGGTGATCGTCGACGGCCAGAACGTCTTCAGCTCCTTGGTGAGCCCGTCGAGGTCCCATTCGTCGGCGGCGGGACTGGCGCAGTACGTCTCGAGCAGGGCGTCGACGGCCTCGTTGAGGTACTCCATCGCCGCCGACTTGAGGTCGGCACCTTCGAGGATCTGGTCGCGGCGCGCGTAGATCACCTTGCGCTGCTCGTTCATCACCTCGTCGTACTTGAGGACGTTCTTGCGGATCTCGGCGTTGCGCGTCTCGACCGTGGTCTGCGCCCGCTCGATCGCCTTGGTGACCATCTTCGCCTCGATGGCTTCGTCCTCGGGCAGCGCCTTGTTCATCACGTAGCTCAGGGCGCCGGTGGCGAACAGACGCATCAGCTCGTCGTCGAGGCTGAGGTAGAAGCGGCTGGCACCGGGGTCGCCCTGGCGACCGGACCGTCCACGCAGCTGGTTGTCGATGCGCCGAGACTCGTGACGCTCCGAGCCGATCACGTAGAGGCCGCCGAGCTCGCGGATCTTGTCGCCCTCGGCGGCGCACTCCGCGCGGTAGATCTCGACGAGCTCCTGGTAGCGCCCGAGCGCCTTGGCCCGTGCCTCGCGGAACTCGTCGGGCATCTTGTCGAGCGGCACGGGCAGCTCGAACTCGTCGACCATCACGCCGGCGGCGTGGCCCTCCTTGAGTGTCTCGTGGCGAGCGAGCCCCTCGGGGTTGCCACCGAGGATGATGTCGACACCACGGCCGGCCATGTTCGTCGCCACGGTGACGGTGTGCAGCCGGCCGGCTTGGGCGACGACCGCAGCTTCCTGGGTGTGCTGCTTGGCGTTGAGCACGGAGTGCGGGATGCCGAGCTGGTTGAGCCGGCGGGACAGGTACTCGGACTTCTCGACGCTCACCGTGCCGACGAGCACCGGCTGCCCGGCGGCGTGGCGCTCGGCGATGTCGCTGGCGACGGCTTCGAACTTGGCGACTTCGCCCTTGTAGATGAGGTCGCCGCCGTCGTCGCGGCGCACCGGCTTGTTCGTCGGGATCTGCACGACGCCGAGCTCGTAGGTGTTCATCAGCTCGGCCGCCTCGGTGGCCGCCGTGCCGGTCATCCCGGCGAGCTTGTCGTACATCCGGAAGTAGTTCTGCAGCGTGATCGTGGCGAGGGTCTGGTTCTCCTCTTTGATCTTGACGCCTTCTTTGGCCTCGACCGCCTGGTGGATGCCCTCGCTCCAGCGCCGGCCCTCGAGGATGCGGCCGGTGAACTCGTCGACGATCTTCACCTCGCCGCCGGTGACGAGGTAGTCCTTGTCGCGCTTGTACAGCTCCTTGGCCTTGAGCGCCACGGTCATCTGGTGGACGAGGTTCTGCTGCACCTCGTCGTAGAGGTTTTCGATGCCGAGGGCCTTCTCGACCTTCTCGATGCCGGCATCCAGCGGCACGACGACGCGCTTGTCCTCCTCGACCTCGTAGTCGACGTCGCGCTGCAACGAGCGGACGATCGAGGCGAAGTGGTAGTACAGCTTGGCGGCGTCGGCGACGCGGCCGGAGATGATCAGCGGCGTGCGCGCCTCGTCGATGAGGATCGAGTCGACCTCGTCGACGATCGCGTAGTTGTGGCCGCGCTGGGTCTTGTCGATGAGGCGGCCGGCCATGTTGTCGCGGAGGTAGTCGAAGCCGAACTCGTTGTTCGTCCCGTAGGTGATGTCGGCGGCGTACTGCTCGCGCTTCTCGGCGGGCGACGTCTTGAACCCGGGGATGATCAGACCGACGTTGAGACCGAGGAAGCGGTGGATCGCCCCCATCCACTCGGCGTCGCGGCGGGCGAGGTAGTCGTTGACGGTGACGAGGTGGACGCCCTTGCCGCTCAGGCCGTTGAGGTAGGCCGGCAACGTCGACACGAGGGTCTTGCCCTCGCCGGTCTTCATCTCGGCGACCCAGCCGAAGTGCAGCGCGGCACCGCCCATCAACTGGACGTCGAAGTGGCGCTGGCCGATGACCCGTTGGGCCGCCTCGCGCATCACGGCGAAGGCCTCGACGGCCAGGTCGTCGAGGTCGGCGCCGTTGTCGAGACGCTGGCGGAACTCTGCGGTCTTGGCGACGAGTTGCTCGTCGGACAGCTTCTGCAGGCCCTGCTCCTGGGCGTTGATCTCGGGCACCATCGCCTGCAACGCCTTGAGCTTCTTGCCTTCGCCGGCGCGGAGGATGCGATCGAGGATGCTCATGCGGGTAGCAAGCCTACCGGGGCCTCCCAGACGGGGTCCGGCGGGCCACCGAGGTCGTCTGTGTCAGGAATACACGACCGCCGACGTCGTGTTCGCTGACAAGACAGCCGGCGGCGCCGCCTTACAGCTTGGCTGGGTAGCCGGGGCCCATCGGGATGCCGATGAGGTACCAGGCGATGAAGAAGAACAACCAGGCGACCAGCACGATGATCGTGTACGGCAACATCAGCGAGATGATCGTGCCGAGGCCGGCGTCCTTCTTGTAGCGCTGGGCGACGAGGACGATGAACGGCAGGTACACCATCAGCGGCGTGATCACGTTGGCCGGACCGTCGCCGACGCGGTAGGCGGCGAGCACGGTCTGCGGTGCGACGTCGAGGCGGAGGAACAAGGGGACGAAGATCGGGGCGAAGATCGCCCACTTCGGCAGCGCCCCGGGCATGATCAGGTCGAGGATCACGATCACGAGGATGAAGCCGATCAGCAGCCACAGGGCACCGATGTCGGCGCCCTCGAGCCAGTCGGCCATGTTCACGGCGACGATCGTGGGGATGTTGCTGAAGTTGAAGTAGGCGATGAACTGGCTGATCAGCAACAGCATGAAGATCAGCCCGGAGAGCCCGGCGAACGTCTTGGTGATCGCGTTGATCACGTCGGTGCTGCTGGAGATCGTCTTCGCCCCGATCCCGAAGCAGATGCCCATGATCAAGAACAGCATCGTGATGATGAAGATCAAGCTCTCCATCAACGGCGAGTTGTTGAAGATCGAGCCGGTCTCCGGATTGCGCAACGGGGCACCCGACGGCGCCGTCAACAACACGATGCCCGCCAGTCCTGCGAGCAGGCCGTAGGTGGCGAACCGCAGGCCGCGCCCCTCGCCCTCGGGAATCTCCTCCTCCGGGAAGGTCGATGTCGGCGTCGGGGACGTACTTGCCGAGCGCCGGCTCGGTGATCCGCTGCACGATGAACGTCATCACGATCGCCATGGCGAACGTCGACACGATGTTGAACCACAAGTTGGCGGTGAGGTCGATCGACAGGTCCGGGTCGGCGAGGGCGATCGCCTCGTTGGTCACCTCGGTGAGCAGGCTGTCGAGCGGCGTGATCAAGATGTTGACGGCGAACGCCGCACTGACGCCGGCGTAGGCGGCGACCAGCCCGGCGAGCGGGTGGCGACCGATGCTGTAGAACGCCGCCGCACCCAGCGGGACGAGGATCAGGTAACCGGCATCGGTGGCGATGCTCGACAGGCCCGCCGACGAACACGATGATGAACGCCAGCGTCGCCGGCGGGGCGGCCTTGACGAGCTTGCGGATCAGCGCCGCCATCATCCCCGCCTCTTCGGCGACGCCGACGCCGATCATCGCCACGAAGACGACGGCGACGACGCTGAAGCTGGCGAAGTTGTTGACGAACGACGAGAACAGGAAGCGGACGCCGTCGGTGCTGAGCAGGCTCTCGATCTCCGTCGTCTCCTGGACGATGTCGATCTCGTCGTTGAGGTACTGGTCCGGCGAGATCTCCGGTTCGGGGACCACCGAACCACCGACGTACTCCTGCTCGGCCACCAGTGGCGGCTGCACGGCGACGTCGTAGGTGACGCTGACGTCGAAGGCGGCGAGGATCGCCGAGAGCACGATCACGAGCACGCACAGGCCGACGAAGATGATCGCCGGGTGGGGCACCTTGTTGCCGACCTTCTCGATGCCGTCGAGCACACGTTGCATGCCACCGCGCTTGACCGGCTCCTCGACCGGCGCGGCCAAACCAGCGTTACCAGCGGACTCCGACATCGGCATCCTCCCTTGCAGGGCTCGAGGCGGTGGGCAGTCTCAGCTTGTCACGACGTCGGCGGCGAGAAGTGGACCGCCAGCTCGGCGAGCAGGCGGGCCCCGAAGCCGGTGCAGCCAGCGGTCTGCCAACCGGCGTCGCCACCCGACCACGCGGTGCCGGCGATGTCGATGTGCGCCCACGGCACGTCGCCGACGAACTCGGCGAGGAACAACGCGGCGGTGATGGCACCGGCGTTGGCACCGCCGAGGTTCTTGATGTCGGCGATCGTCGAATCGATCTCGCTGCGGTAGCGCTGCTCGAGCGGGAGTTGCCACACCGGCTCGTCGGTGGCCTCGGCGGCGGCGCGGACCTGGTCGACGAGGTCCTGGTTGCTTCCCATGACGCCGGCGACCTGGGTGCCGAGGGCGCGCATGCACGCTCCGGTGAGCGTGGCGATGTCGACGATCGCGTCGTTCGGCTCCTCGGTCGCCAGCACGAGGGCGTCGGACATCACCAGGCGTCCCTCGGCGTCGGAGTTGATCACCTCGATGGTCTTGCCACCACGCGCGGTGATCACGTCGCCGAGCGCCAGCGCCGTACCGGACGGCATGTTGTCGGTGCACATCAACCAGCCGGTGACCTGCGCCGTGCAGCCGAGGTCGCCGAGCTCGGCCATCGCCGCGAGGATCGCCGCGGCACCGGACATGTCGTTCTTCATCTGGGCGTGGACCTCGTCGCCGGGCTTGAGGGCGATGCCGCCCGAGTCGTACATGATCCCCTTGCCGACGAGTGCCAGCCGGCCCGGTCGGCTCGCCGACGGGCCGGTACGTCAGCTTGATCATCCGCGGCTCCTCGGTGCTGCCCCGGTTGACGCCGAGCAGACCGCCGCAGCCCATCTCGACGAGCTGCGCCTTGTCGAAGATCTCGACGTCCAACCCACGTTCGGCACCGATCGCCTCGGCGACCTCAGCGAGGCGAGTCGCGGTGAGGTGGCTGTGCGGCGTGTTGGCGAGATCGCGGGCGAGCTGGGTCGCGGCGGCCAAGCGCCTTGCCGCGAGCGGCGCCGACGGTCAGCGACTGCTTGTCGTCGGCGTCGGCCGACGATCGTGAGCCTCGTCACGGCGTTGCCACGCGGTCGGCTCCGCAGCGAGTCGTAGCTGTAGCGCGCCAGCAGCACTCCCTCGACCACCGCCTGCGCCGCCTGCTCGGGAGCCACGGAATCGACCCCGTCGAGGCTGAACGCCAGCCGGGCGTGCGACGACGCGGCGCGGGCGAACGCCGCGGCTGCGTTGCGCAGCCCGGCGACGTCGAGCTTCCCCGACTCACCGATGCCGACCGCCACGGCTGCGCCACCGCCGGCTCCGGGAACCACGACGGTCGAGCCGACCGTCGCGTCGAAACCGGCGGCCTTGAGCTGTTTCCGGTCGACGCCCAACGTCTCGCCGACGCCACCGCGGGCGCCAACCGGCACTCCGATCGCGGTTGCGCTCTTGGGTGCGACCGGGGCGATGCCGATCTGCACGGCGTCGACGCGTAGCACCGACGGAACTGGGTCGAAGGTTGCGGTAGCAGGGGCGTTCGTCATCGCTTCCTCCAGGATTTTGGCGACAAGGGTTCTAGCACAGCCAGCTCAGCCGTCCTCGTCTGCGCTCATCATGGTCAACTCAGAAGCTCCAGAAGACGGGGACGAGGCCGACGCCGATCACGAAGTACCAGACGAGCAGCGGCAGGCCGAGCTTGGCGTAGTCGCCGAAGCGATATCCGCCCGGCCCCATCACCATCAGATTGGCCGGGGTGGCGACGGGCGTGAGCAAGGCCGCCGACGAGATCACGGTGACGAACATCAGCACGGGCCGCACCGACACGTCGAGCTCGTTTGCCGCGGCGATCGCCACGGGGATGACGATCAGCGCCGTGGCCGTGTTGCTGATCAGTTGACCGAGCACGGCGATCACGACGAACAGGCCGATCAGCAGCGTGTACGGCCCGCCGACGACATCGAGCAGGCCGTCGGCCACCTTGTCGGCGGCGCCGCTGACCTGCATCGCCGTGGACAGCGGGATCATCCCGGCGACGAGAACGATCGTCGTCCAGTTGATCCCGCGGTACGCAGACTCCATCGTCATCACCCTGGTCAGGATCAGCGCCCCGGCGGCCAACAGCCCGGCCACCGCAGCGGGGACCGCGCCGGTGGCGAGCAGCACCACCATCGCCGCGACGATGACGAGCGTGCGTTTGGCACCGGGGCCGAGTGGAACGACCTGGCGGCGCACGACCCGCGGTTCGTCGACGACGAGCACATCGGGATCCTCGAGGTTGATGGCGAGGGCGTCCCAGGTGCCCTTCAGCAGCATCACGTCACCGGCCGCGAGAGGGACCTCCTTGGGTCCGAGGTCCTCACCCTTGCGATGGACGGCGAGCACGACGAGGTCGCCGCTCTCCGTGACCATCCCCGGGAACGCCGTCTCCCCGATCAAACCGGACCGTGGGCGGACGACGACCTCGGCCACGCCTGACTTCCGACTGAACAGTTCACCGCCGGCTTCCTGGTCAAGCTCGTAGTTCTCGAGCAGCACGCGGGCCTGGTCGCTGAAGTCGGCCGGCATGTAGCGGGCGTTGCGATGCGGGAGCAAGCGGTTGCCGAACAAGACGACGATGACGATGGTGCCGACGAGCAGCGGGATGCCGACAAGGGTGAACTCGAAGTACCCGAAGGGGTCGGCACCAGCGTCGTCGGCCGCCTCCGAGACGAGCACGTTCACGGGCGACCCCGTGAGCGTCAGCATCGATCCGGCGTGGGCGGCGAACGCCAGCGGCATCATCAGTTGCGACGACGGTGTCCGCAGCTTGACCGCCGTGACGACGACGACAGGAACGAGTGCTGCCACCGCCCCGTTGACGCTGATGAAGGCCGTCAGTGCGGCACACATCAACATCATCAGCACGAGCAGGCGCTGTCTGCTCTCGCCCGCTCGAGCGACGAGTTGCTGCCCGGCCCACGCAGTCACGCCGGTGGCGTCGAGCGCCTCGCTGACGACGAAGAGTGAGGCGATGAACAGCACGGTCGGATCGCCGAATCCGGCGAGCGCCTGATTCAGATCGAGGACGTCGGTGGCCCACAGCGACAGTGCCGTGCCGATAGCGACGACCTCGACGGGGACTCGATTGGAGACGAACAGCACGACGACGCCGGCAAGAATCAGGAACACAATCGTGCTGTCAGCCACCCGGGGCACCATAGGTGAGGCATCCAACCGATGGGTGTTTAGGTGACGGAACGGTCCCCTAAACACCGTTCATTGCGTTCCCCGGCCACGCAGGCCGCATTTGGCCGCTCGTTCGCTGGCGCTCACTCGCTCGTGACTGCCGCCGCCGGTTTGTTCGCGACCGATCGGCTCCAATAGGCGAGGACGGCGAGGCCGATGGGAATGATCAGGAGCCAGGTCAGGACGCGGAACAGGATCACCGCCGCCGACACGGAGTTGACGTACTCGCTCCCTGCGGCGGCGGTGAGTAGGCCGATGTAGGCGACCTCGGCGACGCCGGCGTCGCCGGCGGTGATCGGGATCACGGTAAGTCCCTGGACAAGGGCAAAGACGATGAAGACCTCGGTCCAGGTCAGCGCGTCCTCCGGCACCCCCGTGAAGCGCAGGGCAAGCAGGAGCAGGGCATAACGGGCGCCAGCGGTGAGGATCGTCCCCCACGTCGCGACGAGCCATCTTTCGCGCAGCGTCGCCACGGCCCGTTCGCGCACGGCGACCAAACGCACGCCGAGGTCGTCGCGGTCCTCCTTGCGGAGTAGACGGAGTGCAAATCGCCAGACCGGATCGACCAGCCGCCCGACGCGCTCGGTCCGCCGCGGCGAGCTGAAAACGAAGGCGACCGCAACGAGCACGAGACCGACGATCAAAGCGATGACCACGACCGTGCGCAGTGACCCTTCGATCGGGGAGTCGGAAAGAATCAGACCGATGGCCGCGATCACCGGCAGCACGAGCTTGATCCCGATGCTGAACAGCCCGCCGGCGCCGACGGCGAGCGTCGCCTCGGCCGTGTCACGGCCCCACGACGTGAGCATCCGGTAGCGAACGGGAAGATCGCTTGGCCCCGGGATGATCGAGGCGATCGCCGCCGGACCGAGGAACGCGACAACCCCACGGCGCACCGGCAATCCCTCGATGAGCGACGCCGTCTGCAGGCCCTGAGAGGCGATCCACAGGATCCACATCCCGGCCAAGGAGATCAGCTCGGCGTCCTCAAGGGACTGCAGCGAGTCGACGATCTCCGCGGGATCGAGATCGTCGAAGGCGTTGACGAGCACGAACCCGGAAAGCGCCAAGGCGACGGCGATGACGATTGCCCGAATGACGATGCTGCGAGGTGATGCCCGGCGCTTCTCGTCGACCATCGTCAGCGACCCACCAACTCGGTTGCCGTCGCCGATTCAAGAGCCGCGCCGACAGCGTCGACCACGGCGGCGCGCGCAGCGAGAACTGGTTTCATCAGACCTCCTCGATCACGCGCCCGCAGGCCGCCCCACACTGCTGCCACGGCCCGCGTCAGCGGAGCCCAAACGGCGAGGGCAAGCGCACCACCGGCAGCGACTGCGACCGCGGCGACGAAGGCACCGATGCCGTCGCCGATCACGATGCCGGCGATGATCCACGTGAGCAGCCCGGCGCTCAGTCCTACCAGCATCCGCACCGTCCCCTTCGTCGCTGTCGAGTGCACGGCGGCCGTAGCAGCGACGACGACGAGCAGGGCCGGGAGATGGATCAACGTGGCCGTGAGGACGAGCGAGCCAACCACCACTACAGCGGCGATCGCCAGCGCGACCCGCCACAGCGACGTGGTCGCTGGACCGAGCTCCTGGTCGGTGAGCCCGGTCAATTGCAGCTGGGTTGCGTACAGCCGATACTGCTCGACGACGGCCTGACGGTCCTCCTGCGACGCCCCGGCGATCCGCCGAGCGAGCGCTTCAACCTCGCCGAACCGGGCCTCGCCGCGCTGCCGGCGGGCGTTGCACGTCGTCCGCGCTGCGGCGCGAAGAATCTCGCGTTGTTCGACCGACTCGAACTCCGGGGAAACCTGCTCGAGCGCTGTCCGGATCTCGGTCGTGAGCGCCTCGACATCACCCCGCTCCGGCTCGCCGTCGGCGCCGATCGGATGAACCGCGAACGGCGCCGCGTCGATCGGAGCACCGACCATCACGACCGCCCTGCTACGCGTTTCGACTCTGCTTTCAAAGGCCAAGCCGATCGGCACGACGGCGAGGTCGGGTGCGGTGGCGACGGCCCCGAGTGCGATTCGCGAGGCGCCGGCGCGGACCCGATCGATTCCGGCGCGATCGCCGGTCGTTCCCTCGGGGAAGATCGCGACCGTCGCCCCGCCGGCGAGCTCGCGGTGACACTCGGCGAACACCGACCGATTGTCGCCGGGGCGATCGCCATCGCTGCTGCGATAGACGGGAAGCACGCCGGCGAACCCGAGGAACGGCCTCGCGATGGGGACTTTCCAGAGAGCGGCCTTGGCCATGAAGCGGGGCAGCCGCCGTAGCACGGAGGCGACAACGATCGGGTCGACGAAGCCGTTGCCGTGATTGGCGACGACCAGGAGGGGACGACCGGCCGGGATGCGATCGCGCCCGACGACGTCGACCGATCGGTGGAAGGCGTGGGTCAGGATCGTCGCCAACAGACCGATGCCACGGTCGGCGGCGCGGCGCCACAGGCGCGGTGGATTGTCAGGCATCGTCACCGCGGCGGCGCGATCGACCCACACCAGCACGACGAGTGCCGACAGCAGGTGCCACAGGGCGTGCGGCTGGGCCCACGAGTCGGCGTCGCACAGCGGGCTGTCGGACGTTCCGAGGACCCACGACAGCACGGCAACACCGACGAGGAGGATGCTCGCGGCGTTCCAGACGGCAGGAAGCCGGCGGCGTCGAGCGAGCAGCTCCGCGCCGACGATCACGACCACGGCGACGGCGACGAACGAGTTGGTGACGGCCGCCGCGGCTGATGCTCCCACGGCGCCGGCGATCGCGCCCGCTCCGAACCCGGCCAGGGCGCCGACATCGGCGCGCCCGCCGGCCAACCGGCCAACGTGCCAGCCGGTGATGAACCCGAGGATGGCGACCAGGGCGGCGTCGTGAAGCAGTTGGGCGGCGTCGCCTGGATCGCCGTGGTAGAGCACACTGCCGACACCTTCGACGATCACCGCCAAGGCGAGGGCGAGGAACACCCGAGGGACTCGCCGCCGGGTGGCCGCGACGATGATGACAAGACCGGCCACGATGTAGCCGAGCGACGACCAGGCGTTGACATCCTGGGCGAAAGACCAGCCGTCGAGTTCTTCGCAGTCGGCGTAGTCGGTCTGTCCCGGGCGCATCAGAGGTGCTCGTTGCGCTCGAGCCAACGAAGGGCGACGAAGCCCCAGATCGGCGGCAGGTAGAACGACGACACTCGCGACATCACGGCGATCGCCAAGGCGACCTCCTCGGGAACGCCGGCCTGCACGAGACCGAACGTCAGCCCCCCTTCGGTGACGCCGACACCGCCGGGTACCGGCATCAGTCCGGCGAGCAGGGCGACGCTGACGTTGATCAAGATGGCCTCGCCGAAGCCGATGTCGAAGCCGAAGGCACGGACGAACGTGGCCAACGCCACGGCGAAAAGGACCTCGGTGGCGAGGTTGCCGCCGAGCAGCAGGAACAGTCGGCGTGGAGAGTTCAGCCCGCGCACCGCACCCCACGCCTCGGCACCGAGGCGCTTGGTCCAACCGACGACGAATCGGCGAATCCTCGCCACGGCGAACACGATCAGGAGGGCCGCGGCGACGATGACGGCGACGATGGCGAGAATCTGCCTGGCGCTGTCGACGGTCCCGCCGACGTCGAGATCGAGTGACGCCGACGTGAACAACACGAGGGAGACAAGCAGACCGATCTGCACGACGAACCCGCCGAACCCGTCAATCGCTCCGGCGGCGATCGCCGAGCCAGGCGGTACGCCGTGGCGCTGGAAGAAGCGGATGTTGACAGCCACACGAGCCGCTGCCGTGGGAATCGCCAGATTGACGTAGGACACGGCTAGCTGCAAGGCGTAGACGGGACCGAGCGGCAGGGGCACCGGGGCGGCACCCAGTGTCGAAACGGCCTGGGTCAAGCGGGGAACCTGGGTCAGCAGGAAGGCCAGGATGATGAGCCACCACGTCGCGTTGCGCACCTGATCGAAGAGCTCGCCGAGGTCCATGCCGGCGAACGCAGTGAACAGCACGAGCACAGCAAGTGCCGGGAGCCCGACACGCAGGATCGAGCCGATGGTCACGCGCCGCAGCTGCACCAATTCCGGCACGGCGGTGCCGACTGCGGCCGCCGCCCGCGTCCGCAAGCCGTCGAGGTCGAGGTCGCCCTCGCGGACGCTGACGCGCTGCCGGGCGGTGAGCGTGGCCCGCTGGACGTACGGCAACATCGCGGTCAGTTCGTCGGCGCCAACAGCGGCGAGCCCCGCGTCGACCGCTCGCTCCTCGCCGACCAGCAACGTCGACGTGACAAGGGCCTGGACCTCGTCCGTCCGGCGCTGCGTGACGGACGGGGCGACCGTTGCACCACGGAAGTCGATGATCCCCACCTCGTCGTCCGCGATGAGGAGGTGCCGGTCGTCCAGCTGGCCGTGACCGATGCCCGCCCCGTGGAGGTTGGCGAGGAGTCCCCAGGTCGCGGCTACAACGGCGTCCGCGGCGAACGCATCCTCCGACTCAGCGATGGTCGTGCCGCGCCGCCGCAAGACGAGCAAGGCGTCGTCTTCCACGGACGGCCCAGCCGTCACGACGCGGTCGGTGAGCACACCCGCCTGGCCGGCGTACAACGTCAGGAACGCCTCGTGCTCGACCTGTTGCAGGCGCCCGAAGCGCAACGGCGATCCCGCTTCGCGGTACCAGACCGTGCGCCACAGCGTCGACATCAGAGCAGCATCGTGGGCGTCGCGCCCGTACACCTTGACGACGAGACGCTCGCCATCGGTGTCGGTGGCATTGACCACGAAGAGGCCTGCTTGCTGACGATCGGCCGGGCCGAGCCAGGTCGTGGCCACCCCGAGCTGGGCCAGCGCCGACCGAACCTGGCCGAGACCGGGACGCCCAGCGCTCGAACCGAAGGCGAGGTGGGTGACCGCCGCGGCGATTATCGCGACCAGGCCACCGGCGACGGCGCCCAGCGGCAACGTCGCACCGAGGGCGGCGACGGCGAGGGCGGCGAGGACAACGATCCACGTGGCCAGCCGGCGGATCGGCCTGGTGAGATGTGGCGAGACCGTCAGCACGGCAGCGCCGCAGATGGCGATGCGTGGCGCCGGGTACCAGGGTGGGGGTGCCGAGGCCCGCAGCGAGTCCCAGAACGCAGGCCATGAGCCCTCGACGATCCGTCCGACGAGCAGCCACACCCCCGTGGCGACGAGGACGGCCACGATCATGTCGCGAGTGATCGACCAGCGTCTGCGGACGACCATGGCGATGAGCAAGACGACGGTGAACAGGACGAGCAGGTCGGAAGCGAACTGCCAGCCGGTGTCGAGAAAGTCCGGCAGGGCGTCGAGAAAGGCGGCGATGGCACTGACGAAGCCGGGGCTCGGGTTGGCGGCGAAGCTGAGCACCGCCAGCAGCACCGTGGCACCCAGTAGGGCGATGACATCGCTGGCCCGGCGAGCGCGCGGCTCGTCGGCGGGGGTGGCGAAAAGGCGCGGGCCTTGACGCAACCATTCGGCGCTGAGGGGCTGAGCGACCTCGACGGTCATCGCACGAGCAAGCTAGACGCGCGTCGATCCGGCGGTGCGGACCTCCCCGCCGGATCCGCTCGGATCCGCTTGGAGCGCGCGCCGATAGGTGCGACGGGTCGCCAGCGCCGCCAATTGCACGCGTCGGCTCCGAAAGGGACGATCGCCGGCCGCCGCGCCGGTCCGCCAGGTTTGCGTCAGGAAAACGACCACATCGACAGCGATCGCCTGACACAAACCAGTTCGGCAACCTTTGCGTCAGCTCAACGGCCGACTATGGGTCGATTTGCTGACACAAGCCGTTTCAAGCCATCGCTGCCGGCCAGTACCAGCCATCTTCAAGAGCAGTGAAGCCGTGAAGTCGCCCCACGGCGACCCGTCGCACCTATCGGCGCTCTGCCTTTAAGCCCCTCAGTCCGGCGTTGGGAAGATCACGTGGCAGTAGTTGAACGTGCCGGGCTCCTGGCGGCCCGCGCACGTGTCGCCATAGGACCGGTAGTCCGACCCGATCGGTGCGAAGTCGAACAGCTCGTCGCAGGCATCCATGTCGCCCTCGAAACACAATTGGGCGAGAGCATCGAGCGTCGGATCGTCGCCGAGTCCGGTCGGCTGCTGGGTGGCCGGCGGAATCGACGACGGTGTCGTCGATTCCGGGACGGTGGTCACGGCGAGCGTGTTCGTCGATGGCGTCGTTCCGTCGACGACGAACGCGTCCTCGCACCATTTGCCGCTGTTCTCCGGCTGGCGGCCGGCGCAGGTGTCGCCAAAGTTGCGATAGGTACTGCCCGCCTCGGAGTCACGCCAGAGGTCGTCACACGCGGCCATGTCGCCGTCGTAGCAGGACTGCGCCAGCGCATCGAGCGCGGGGTCGGTGCCGAGTCCGGTCGGCTCGAGCGTCGGCGGCGGAATCGCGCCGGGCGGGGTCTGCGTCGGCCCGGTGGTCAGCGGAGGAGTCGTTGGGACCGTCGACGGTGGGGCCGTGGTGACCGGGGGAACGGCAATCGTCGTCGACGTGGTGGTCGAAGGCGGCGACGTCGTCGGCTCCGACGACTCGACCACGACGCTGTCGGTCGGCTCCGACGACTCGACCACGACGCTGTCGGTCGGCTCCGCGCCGAAAGCGTCGACACACCAAGTTCCCGAGTTCTCCGCCTGGCGCCCCGCGCACGTGTCGCCGTAGTTACGGTACGGCGTCCCCGGTTCGGCGCCTCGATACAGATCGTCGCACGCCGCCAGGTCGCCGTCGTAACACGACTGGGCGAGGCCGTCGAGCGTCGGGTCGTCGCCGAGGCCGGTGGGCTCGACCGTCGGCGCCGGCACCTCGCCCGGCTCGGCCGGCTCGCTGGTGTCCACCGGCTGCGTCGGCGTCAGCGTCGTGGCAACGTCGAAGACGGTGGTCGTGGTATCGCCAAAGAGCGTGGTCGGCGGGACCGACGTGCTGGCTGGCACATCGCCCGTTCCAGGTACCGGATCCACCAGCGCCGTGCAGTAGCTGCCGGTGTTCTCGGGCTGGCGCCCGGCGCAAGTGTCGCCGTAGATCTGGTAGGCGGAGCCGGAATCGGCGCTGCCGTAGAGCTCGTCGCAGGCGTCCATGTCGCCGACGTAACACGACTGGGCGAGGGCATCGAGGGCGGGGTCCGAGCCGAGCCCCTCGGGCGGGGTCGGCGCACCGCTCGGCGCCTCGGCCGTGGCAAGTCCGCAGAGCCGGCCGGTGCCGGCAGCTTGTCTCCCCGCGCAGGTGTCGCCGTACTCTTCGTACGGCGAGTCGACCGGAGATTGCAGGAACAAGTGATCGCAGGCGACGAGGTCGCCGTCGAAGCAGGACTGGGCGAGGGAGTCGAGGGCGGGATCGCCGCCTAGGTCGTCGGGTGGCACCGCGTCGCCGCCGACCTCCGTGCTGGCTGGAGAGACCTCCGTGCTGGTTGGAGATACGACCACCTTTGGAGCGCGAGCGTCGCCGGCAGGTGTTGCCGGGCCAGAGGACGCCTGGGCGACGGCACCGCACACGGCGAGTGAGAGAAATGCAGCGGCGACCGCGATTCCTCGGGTGCGCCGCGACGACCGTTGCGCGCCCACGACCCGGTGCTCGCCAGCGGTCGCTCGTCGTCCACTCATTGGGTCGGGGTTCCTCTCGGTCGTACGGCCGCCCACCGGGCAACGGCGGCGATACTAGGCCACCCGCGCCGCCGGGAGCAGGCAGTCGGGAGTCGCCGCGACCGCGGCAAGCAGCACATCGGTGGCCCCGCTGCGACGGAGCGAGCGCTCAGCTGCGTCGAGCGTGGCCCCGGTCGTGACCACGTCGTCGACGACGAGAACCCGACGTCCGGCGGCGCGTGGATGAACGCGGTAGCGCGGCCCGGACAGGCGTTGGCGACGGTTCCGACCGGTCTGCGGCGTCGCAGTGCCGTCCCGCTCGAGGAGCCGGCGACAGGGCAGACCGAGGTGTGCAGCGACCCCGCGAGCGATCAGCTCGGCCTGATCGAAACCGCGGCGTCGTCGTCGCGACGCGCTCGTCGGCGCCCACGTCACGACGTCGACATCGGTGACCCGCCCGCCCAGCCTGCCGGCCAGCACTCCGGCGACGTGGGCTGCGACGCGCCGGCGATTGTGGTACTTCAGCCCGAGCAGGATGTCGCGCACCCGCCCGCTGTAGGTAGTGGCGACGATGATGTCGCCGGGCGTGCCCGGCGCCGGGCGGGCGACGAGGGCGAAGCGGCAGGTCCGGCACAGCACCGGCCCGCGGACCTGGCATCCGGCACATCGAGATACGAAGATCATGGAGCCCACAATGACGAAGGGGTGTCACAGCCCCCATCGGAGTGTTTGCTGCTATGGAGTGTCAGCTGCCGGGAAACACGACACGTGGCACTCCGATGCAGGAAACACTCCAATCAGGCGGCGGCGAAACGGGACTGGAGGGCGGCGGCGCGCTCGGCAGCGGTCCGAGCAGTCGCCTCGTCGCCGAGGGCCGCGCTCAGCTGACCCCGGCGCGACCAGCCGTACACACTGCTCTCCCGCTGCCCCAACCGCTCCGCGATCAGTTCGGCGGCGAACTCGTAGCGCCCCGATCGCAACGCCGACTCGAGCAGTGTGCGCTGGAGCACATCGCGTTGGGCGTGTGAGCCTCCGAACCGGTGCAGCCGGCGCCGGACCGGGGCGAGCAGGTCGACGACGTCGTCGTGCCGGTCCTGAGCGAAGGCCGCAATGGCGCGAGACGCTGGGAGACCGACCTCCGCGGTCATCACCTCGTTGGAGACGCCGGTGCGTCCGGCGGGCGCCCCTGCTTCGAGCTTGGCGATCACCGTGGACGCGTCGGCGAAGCGACCGGCCCCGACGAACGCCATCACTGCGTGCAGATCGTTGAAGACGTACCACGGCTCGTCCGCGGTCCGGCTCGCCCAGGCGTCGGCAAGTTCGGAGAACCGGGCGCCGGGGTCGATGCCGTCGAGCTTCAGCCGCCACAGCAGGGCGCTTGCATCGAGCATCTCCAGCGGTACGCCAGCGGCGTCAGCGTTGTGCAGATGCTGGTCGTAGATGCTGAGGACCTCGTCGTGATGGCCGGCCTCGAGCTCGAACAACGAGAGGTGCCACCAGTTGTGCACTACGAACAAGTTGCCGCTTCCCCAGTCGTCGACACGGCCGCGCAGGAACGGGATGCCACGGTCGACCTGTCCGCGCATCTCGAGGGTGTGGACGACGGCGTGAATCGCCCACACGTCGTCGGGATGTACCTCGATCGCCGACAGCCCGACGTCCTCGGCCTTCTCGTACTGACCAGTCTCCTCGAGCCCGAAGGCGTACATGCCGCGCACGATCGAGCCCCGCGGATCGTCGGCGGCAAACGAGTCGAGGGCTCGTCTCGGACGGTCACGCAGGCTGCGGGCATCGCCGAGGAAGAAGTCGAGCTGATGCCCGACCTGCAACGCGAGCACGTCAGTCGGCCAGGAGAACAGCAGCTCGTCGAGGATCGACGACGCAGCGTGCCAGTCCCCGCCGAGCCACGCACCTAGTGCGGCAGCATGCATCGTTTCGCGCTCGTCGAGCGGCGCCGCGGCCATTGCTGCGTGGGCGGACCGCGCTGCGTCGAGTTCCGGTACATCGGTAGCGGTGAGACACAGGTAGGCCATCAGGGCGTTGCCCATCGCGAACTCGGGGTGCTCGATGACGAGGGCGCCAGCGAGGCCGACCACCTCGGGCTTGTAGAGCAGCAGGTGGTCGAGGGCGTGCTCGTAGGTTTCGGTCGAGTTCATCGTCGTTTCTCTCTGAGGTGTCCCACCATGTTGCTCACCGCGGCTCGTTCGATGCATCGGCGCAACGGCGTAGCCGGCGCTCAATGTTGCGCATTGGTGCCCGCTAAGCCACCGAGAATCCGGCGAGCGCCGGCGATACGTTGGGGTCGGTGCGCCCCCTCATCGCTCTGCCATCGCGGCTCACCGAATCCGCCGACACGTGGCGTGTCCCGGCGACGGCCCTCGGACGTCCGTACCAACAGGCGATCATCCGTGCCGGCGGCGCCCCGCTCGCCCTACCACCGCTGTTCGCCGGCGATGACGTCGAGGCCGCGGCCGACGAGGTGATGGCTCGAGTCGATGCCCTCTGCCTGCCGGGCGGACCCGATGTCTCGCCCCTGCGCTATGGCGTCGACGATCTGCACCCCAGGTTGATCAACGTGTGCGACGAGCATGATGCCCTCGACCTCGCTCTGGCCCGCGCCGCCGTCGCCCGCGACAAGCCGGTGCTGGCGATCTGCCGCGGTCATCAAGTGCTCAATGTGGCGCTCGGCGGAACCCTGCACCAGCACCTGCCCGACGTCATCGGCAGGCGAGCGGACGGGCATTACCGCCACCACAACGACATCGACGTCGTAGCCGGATCGCGGACAGCGACCGCGATGGGCACGACACGCGGACGCGGTCACTGCGTTCACCACCAGGCGGTCGACGAGTTGGCGCCCGGCCTCGTCGTCACGGCATGGTCGGGCGACGTCATCGAGGGTGTCGAACTCCCCGATCGGTGGGTGGTCGGCGTGCAGTGGCATCCGGAGGACACTGCGGCTGGTGATCCTGCCCAGCAGGCCCTGTTCGACGCTCTCGTCGCGGCGGCCCGCCAGCCCGTCGTCACCACGTGAAGCCTCACGTCGCCGCTCACTCACCTCCGTTCTCTCGCGCCATTCCGTCGTCGTTGACGATGCGCCTCGTTCAGTGCGTCGTGGGCCTCATCATCTGTGGCGTCGGCATCGCGTTGATCATCGCCGGTGACATCGGCCTCGCCCCGTGGGACGTCCTCCACAAGGGCATCAGCCGCCACACCGGGATCGCTGTCGGCACCGTCATCATCATCGTCGGGTTCGCTGTGCTCGCCCTGTGGGTGCCGTTGCGGGTGCGACCTGGGATCGGCACGATCCTCAACGCCGTGCTGATCGGGGCCACCGTCAACGTCGCTCTCCCGCGCCTTCCGGAGCCGACCGACGTCGCCTGGCAAGTCGTCGAGATGGTCGGTGGAGTCGTCGCCTTCGGAGTGGGTACGGCGATGTACATCGGCGCCGGTCTGGGGCCGGGACCGCGCGACGGGCTGATGACTGGCATCGCCGGACGCGGCTACTCACTACGACTCGTCCGCACCGGCATCGAGATCGCCGTGCTCGTCACCGGATGGGCGCTCGGCGGGTCCGTCGGCATCGGGACCGCCGTGTTCGCCTTGGCGATCGGGCCGCTCGTGCACTACTTCGGCGGCATCTTCGGCATCCGCACGAGCCGCCTCGACTTCGTCACCGTCGATTGATCGGAGTGTTTGCTGCCATCGGAGTGTCAACTGCCGGGAAACCGCGCACGTAGCACTCCGTCAGCACGAAACACTCCGATGGAGGGCGGTTAGCGCGTCGCGGGGAGCGTGGCGTCGGGACCGGGCGCCGTAGTGGTCGCCGTGGTCGGCGTCGGAGCTCCGCCCGGGTCGAGGGCGATGTCGATCACGATGCGGAACGGCTCGGTGAGCGTGCTGACCGTGAAGTCACGCTGGCGATCGAGCCCGATCGCCCAGGCGTTCTGACCCTCGAAGTTCTCGATCTGCTGCAGCTCTTTGATGTTGACGACGTTCGTGGGCACGAACTCCCGAGGGCCTTGGTAGCCGTTGCCCTCGATGTCGGGCATCCAGGCGCCGACCGAGAGGACGAGCGTCGCCTCGCCGGCGACCTCGACTGGCTCACCGCTCGGTGAGTCGAGGATCGGGTCGGCTTCGTACTGCACTTGAAAGCCGGGCAGCTCGCCGGATCCGCCGAGCTCGAGGACAACCCGCTCGAAGCATTCGTGTCCACCCGTTCGGATGTCGGTCCCGACGAGCGTGGTGAGTCGATTCGGGAAGCCATCGTTGACGGGAGCGGTGCTGCCGAGGTCGCCGCAATCGGCCGCCGCCTGCTGGCGCCCCGCCGCCTGAATGGTTGATGCCGAGGCGAACACGAAGAGCGCCGCCGCGGCCACGAATCGTGTGGCCCTCATGGACGCACACTGTGCGCCTTCGCGCCTTCCGGCGCCAGAACAATTCGATGACGATATTGCGTTCCCCGGCCGCGCACGCCCAGTCGGGTGGGCTCAGCCCGGCACGTAGTCGCCGTGGACGGAGACGGAGACGTTGATGCGGTCGCGGTTGTACGTCGGTTCGGAGACGTCGGTTAGGCCGAGCCAGCTGAGCAAGGCGTCCTGGTTCTCCGGGCGCAGCCTCGCACAGCCCTTGCTCGCCGGTTCCGGTGGCACGTTGTTGGCCCCGTGGATCGCCTGTCCACGATGGAAGTAGATCGGCTTGTACATGTTGCCGTTGAGGGGGTTGTCCTCCTCGACCGGGAACTTCGTGCTGTTGTGCCAGCCATCGTTCTCGAGCGCTGGGTCGTAACGGAAGGCGCTCACCCGCTGCTGGTTGCTGGTCTCCCATCCGGGTTCGCCCGTCGACGTCTTGAACACGAACCTGACGCCGCCTTCGCCCTCGCCCGCGAACATGACCTGGCAGGTCTTGTTGATGAGGATCCACCGCGACGAACCGATCGCCGCGTCCGCCGGAATGGCGATCGACTCGGCGGACATCAACGCCTGTTCCTCGGCGCTGCCCGGCGCCATGTCGTTGCGGCTGATCGGTAGGTGCAGAGCCATGCGGGCGGCGCACAGTTGCTGGCGGGTGAACGGCCCCGACACTCCATCGACCGCCAACTGCGGGAGGCCATAGCCGGAGAACAACTGGTTGAGCTTCTGCTGCTGAGCGGCGACGCCGCTCGAGCCTGCGGCGACGACTTCCTCCTCGCGACGTTGCTCGCCGGTGAGGTCGTCGATCTGGTTGCCGGGACACATGTCGAGCACATCGCCGGCGTGGATCGTGTCGCGATCACTGATCCCGTTCTCCTCGGCGAGGCTTGCGGCCGTGACCGTGGGATCGTCGACACCGTCGGCGATGAGGCTCAGCGACTCGCCCGGTTGCACGACCCTCGCGCACCCCGGATCGTGGATGCCCGGCGGCAACGGGATGGTTGTTGTCGTCGGCGGGAGCGTCGTCGTCGGAGCGGCGGTCGTCGGCGGTGCCGTCGGGGCAACGGTGGTCGCCGTGGTCGTCGCCGGTGGCGCCGCTGTCGTTGGCGCTTGGACCGGCGCCTGCACCGGCGCCGCGGCTTGCGCCGCCCCGGCAGCGGTGGGTACCTGGGTTCGCTCGGCGCCCTTCAGCGTCGAGCACCCGGCAGCGAGGACCGGCAGGCAGGCGGCGAGCAGCGTGGCGACGAGCTTGCGCTGCATGGTCGTCAAGGTAGTGCTGGGCACGGCGGATTGGACGTCGCGCCGAGCACGCCCGTCAGTACCGATAGTGCTCGGGTTTGTACGGCCCACCGGGCTCGACGCCGATGTAGTCGGCCTGCTCATCGCTCAGCTTCGTGAGCTTGACGCCGAGGGCGTCGAGATGGAGGCGGGCGACCTTCTCGTCGAGGCGCTTGGGCAACACGTAGACATCCGTCGGGTATTGCGCGGTGTTCGTGAACAGTTCGATCTGGGCGATCACCTGGTTGCTGAACGAACAACTCATCACGAAGCTCGGGTGCCCGGTCGCGCAGCCGAGGTTCACCAACCTGCCCTCGGCGAGGACGATGATCTGATTGCCGCCGTCGAACCGCCACACGTCGGTGCCCGGCTTGAGCTCATCTCGTGTCGCGCCGGAGCGGGCGAGGCCGGCCATGTCGATCTCGTTGTCGAAGTGGCCGATGTTGCACACGATCGCGTTGTGCTTCATCCGGCTCATGTGCTCGACGGTGATGATGTCGGCGTTGCCGGTCGCCGAGACGAAGATGTCGGCAGTCTCGACGACATCGTCGAGGGGCAACACCTGCAACCCCTCCATCGCCGCCTGGAGGGCGTTGATCGGGTCGATCTCCGTGACGATGACACGGGCGCCCTGGCCACGCAGGCTCTGCACGCAACCCTTGCCGACGTCGCCGTAGCCGCACACGACCGCGGTCTTTCCGCCGATCATCACGTCCGTCGCCCGGGAGATGGCGTCGACGAGTGAGTGCCGGCAGCCGTACAGGTTGTCGAATTTGGACTTCGTCACAGAGTCGTTGACGTTGATCGCCGGGAACAGCAGGTCGCCATCGGCGGCCATCTTGTAGAGGCGCTTGACGCCGGTGGTCGTCTCCTCGGTCACGCCACGGATCTCCTTGGCCATCCGCGTCCACTTCGTCGGTTCCGACTTCAGGGAGCGCTGCAGCAGCCCGAGGACGATCGCCAACTCCGGGTTCGACGCCGATGTCGGGTCGGGTACCTCGCCGTCGCGTTCGTACTGCACGCCTTTGTGCAGCAACAGCGTGGCGTCTCCACCGTCGTCGAGGATCATGTTCGGGCCGTCGTCGCCGCTGACGCCGGGGGGCCACGTCATCATCTGCTCGGTACACCACCAGTACTCCTCCAGCGTCTCGCCCTTCCAGGCGAAGACTGGAACCCCTTGGGGGTTGTCCGGCGTGCCGTCCGGACCGACGACCGCGGCGGCAGCGGCGTGGTCCTGGGTCGAGAAGATGTTGCAGCTCGCCCAGCGGACCTCGGCGCCGAGAGCCGTCAGCGTCTCGATCAGAACGGCCGTCTGAACGGTCATGTGCAGCGATCCGGAGATGCGCGCCCCGGCGAGTGGCTTGGCGTCGCCAAACTCGCGGCGCAGTGCCATCAGTCCCGGCATCTCGTGCTCGGCAAGGAGCATCTCCTTGCGCCCGAACGGGGCGAGCGAAAGGTCGGCGACGCGATAATCCTTGCGCGCCGCGAACGTCGAGTCGTTGGTCATGTCAGGACTTCTCCTCAGCTGGTTCAGATTCGTCGGCCACGGCGAATGTCGGCGGAATGCCCTCGGCGTCGACTCGCGCGACCAAGCGCTCCGCCTCGCTCGTCTCCAGGGTCTGGGCCTCGTCGATGAGCATCACGGGGATGCCGTCGCGCACTCGATACACGCGTTGTAGGCGCGGGTTGAACAGCACGTCGAGATCCTCGAAGTAGTACAGCGGCCCCTTGTCCTCGGGACAAGCGAGGATGGCGAGCAGCTCGGGCGCGAGTGAGGTCATTCTTGCGTTTCCTACGTCAGTTGCTGGTGATCAACGAGAGCAGTTCGGCAACACGGCCTTCGCACTCGTCACGGGACTCGGCTTCGAGGTTGAGCCGCAGCAGCGGCTCCGTGTTCGACGGGCGGAGGTTGAACCACCAACTGTCGAACTCCACCGTCAACCCGTCGAGGCGGTCTTGGCGGCCGTCGACGTAGTTCGCACTGACGCCGGAGAGCACCGCCTCGACATCAGCGACGTGGGTGTTGATCTCGCCGCTCTGGGTGTAGCGCTCGTAGGGCACACGAATCTTCGACAGGACGTCGTCCGATCGAGTCAACTCGGACAGCATCTGCACGGTGGCGATGAGGCCCGAGTCGGCCCCGTAGTTCGCCGCGAAGTAGTAGTGCGCCGAGTGCTCGCCTCCGAACACGGCGCCCGACTCGGCCATCTGCTGCTTGATGAACGAGTGGCCGACGCGGGTGCGGACTGGAACGCCGCCGTTCTCGGCGATCACCTCCGGCACCGCCCGTGAGCAGATGAGGTTGTAGAGGATCGTCGCGCCCGGGTGCGACCGCAGCGTCACCGCCGACAGGATCGCCGTCGTGGTCGAGCCGGACAGACCGGCGCCCGTCTCGTCGACCACGAAGACCCGGTCGGCGTCACCGTCGAACGCCAGGCCGATGTCGAACCCGCCGGTAACGACACGGGCGCGCAGGTCGCGCTGGTTGGCCGGCTGCAACGGATCGGCGGGGTGGTTGGGGAACGTGCCGTCCAGCTCGGGGTACATGATCTCGAGCTCGAACACCCCCAGACGGTCGAAGACTGCGGGGACGACGAGGCCACCCATGCCGTTGGCGGTGTCGGCGACGACACGACGTGGTCGGAGCTTCGTGACATCGACGAACGACACGACGTGGTCGACGAAGTCGTCAAGGAGATTCTCCTCGGTGCGTTGTCCGGCACCACGGGCGGCCGGCTCACGTCCCTCGAGAACCTCGGCGGTCAGCGGCTTGATGACGTCGAGATCGACGGGCAACGCCCCGGCGTGGCAGAGCTTGATCCCGTTGTATTCAGCAGGGTTGTGTGACGCCGTGAACATCGCCGCCGGAAGCCGCCGGCTGCCGGACGCGTAGTAGAGCAGATCGGACGACGCCAGACCGATGTCGATGACGTCGGCGCCCTGCGACAGGACTCCGTCGGTGAAGGCGGCAACGAGCTCTGGCCCCGACGGACGCATGTCGCGAGCGACCAGCACCGTGGTTGCGGCGGTGTGACTGGCGAAAGCGACACCGAAGGCGCGGGCGACCTCGGCGTCGAGCTGGTCGGGAACCGTTCCTCGGATGTCGTACGCCTTGACGATCTCGTCGAGAACGGACATGGCGGCGGTCAGGTTACCGAGGAACCCGATTGATCGTCCGGTGGCGGCGGAGGCAGGGCCGGCGCCATCGGCGCCGAAGCAGGTGGCGGGGGCGGGGGCGGCTCGCCGTCATTACCAGGCGGACCAGGACCCGGCGCCCACGTGATGTCGTCGATGTCGGTGCCCGCCGAAGGTGAGGGCCAACCCGGCGGAGGGGCGGCTGACATCCCCGCGGCAAGTGGCGGCGCCAGTTTGGGGAAGTTCCAGTCACGGAAGCGCGCAAACACCGCCAGGGCGATGCCGACGACGGTCATCCCGTAGAAGAACAGGTCGGTGTTCGTCCGCTCGAACTCCAGGCGGACGTGAGTGTCGGTGGGGATGACGACCATCTGGTTCGGACCGATGCGGTACGGCCCTTCGGCACCGTGAGCGGTCCAGTTCGGGAAGTAGCTCACGCGGACGAGCACCGGCACTCCCGGCTCGGACACGTCGAACTCGACGGACTGCTCGCCGATCTCGACATTGCTGACATCGACCTCGGGGAGGTCGACGACCTCGATCTCCTGGACCGGTTCGACGATGTTCACCCGTCGCGACGTGGAGGACTGCGGATCGCCGCACTCGTCGGTGCCCTGGCCCTGCGGTTCCTGGCGGGTCTCGTCGATGGCCACGTCGATGCGCTGCCACGTGTCCGGACCGTCAACGGCCGGCATCGCCGCCCACTCGTCCTGGTGTTGGAACCACGACGTGCCGATCTCCAAGTAGCACTCGCGCTGGTCGCCCTCGCGGCCATTGACCACGACCGGCTGGACGTCGAGCGCCTCGACGTACGCCGCATCCTCGTACTCGAAGATGCGCCACGGACCACTCTCGGCAACCGGGGTCAACTCTGGCCGAGTCTCCGCCTCGGCGATCGCCTCGTCGGTCGTGACCATCACGTACCGGATCCCGAGGTCGTGGATGTGCTCGATGCCGACATCGGCCTCGTTGTCCGTATAGCGCAGTTGGCGCACCGGGTTGGACGCACGGTCGGACATCGCGGCGGCGGTGAGGAAGTGGTAGGGCGTGGTGCCCGATGCCTCGAAGTAGAGGCCTTCCATCGACTGGATGCAGCCGTCGGTCCAGAACGGCAGCAACATCAGGGCCATCGTCGTTCCGTACTTGCCGTTGCCGACGCCGTCCCGGTTGTCGATCTCCCACAACGCCCTGCCGCACCCGGCGCCGTCATCGCGGGCTCCGAGCTGGTTCATCGTCTGGACGAGGTCGTGGTACTCGGGATACAGCGGCTTGGCCTCGTAGCCCCGGAAGTTGTAGGCAGGCCAGCCGTCGCTGCGAGCATCGCCGGTGCCGTGATTGGAGCGGATCGGACCCCATGCGTACTGGTCGCCGATCTTGCTCCCGCCGGGGAGCATCTGGAACACGAAGCCGAAGATCACCAACACGATGAGCCCGATGGCGCCGGCGATCAGCGACCGCGTCCCGATGCCCGGGACTTCCCTGGCGGGACGGTTGCGCAGCCAGTTGACGAGCACGCCGGCGACCTCGGCGGCGCCGACCATCATCATCAGGTAGCGCATCAGGTACACCCACGGCAGGATCCGCGGGTTCCAGAGCAGGCCGATGACCGGCAGGCTGTCGCGGGTGAGGTAGACCATCGCCACGGCGATCAGCCCGGTGAGGCCGAGGGCGACGCCGTAGACGTGGCGGCGGGCGATCGCCGCGATCAAGCCGATGATCGCCAGCGAGTTGATCAGCACGTCGAGGAACGGCTCCTGGTCGAACAGCATCGACCAGAACGACTCACTACCGCCGTCGGGCTTGAACCCGTATTTCATGTCGGTCATGTAGTCGTGGTTGAACAAGAACGGCCCGACCCAGAAGGCGGCGAGGAGCAGCGTGAGTCCGCCGATCGAGGCGCCGTACAGCAGCCGCTTGACGAACAACTGGTTCGGTAGCCAGCTCCACCCCGCCTGCGCGCACAGAACGACGGTCGCCACGATCCCGGGCAGGAAGGCGAGGGCGATCAGCGACGTGGGTAGCTCGAAGGCCTGGGTGAGCAGGACGGCGAGCCCGACGAGGGCGGGAGTCGCCAGCACGGTGTAGACGAGACCCTCGTTGCGGCCGGCGTCACCACGACGGTTCATCCGGCTGACGAGCATCCGCCAGAGGTCGGCGCCGGATCGGCAGGCAACGATCACCACGGCTCCAACCGCCGTGTAGATCAGCACGATGCCGTGGCTCAGGCAGGCGAGGGCGAGGACGATCGAGGCCCACATCATCAGCCGGCCTTTGCCGTCCTCGAGGCCGCGGGCGAGCAGGCCGAGTCCGAGCATCATCAGGCTGATGGCGATCGAGAACGAGAACTCGCCGGCCATCGTCGCGAGCACGTTGCCGCCGTAGATCGTCGTGCTCTCGTTGAGGGCGAAGCACAGCCCGGCGAAGGCGAACAGTTCCGGCATGGGGTAGCGGAAGCGGGCAAGCCGACCGAACGCCCAGCACGTGAACGGCAGTGTCACGAGCCCGGAGATGGCGACGATCTTGAACGCCACGCCGTACGGAAGGACCGTGTCGAGCAGCACCATCGCCAGCGCCGGGATGACCATGTAGAAGCGGTACACGGGCAGGCCGCCGTACCAGTCCATGCTCCAGCCACTGAGCTGGAGGTTGGGGAGCAGATGATCGCGGAGGTAGGCCGGCGCCCACACGTGCGACCCCATGTCGCCTCCGGTCGGCGTGACGTCGTCGAAGATGAGGTCGTCGCCGAGGATCGGCCGGAAGTGGACGACGCGCATCATGATGAACGTCGTCACGACGAGTGTCGAGACGGTGACGGCGAGGCGTACGACGCGGTCGTCGGGCCACGGTCGCCGGAACCACTGATACGGCCGGCGGATGATCCGCATCCCGACCCGCGCCGGCAGCGAACGCCGACGCTCGATGGAGATCGGAGTGCCGGCTGGTGGTGTGGCGTCGCCACCGTCGTCGACAGCGAATTCCGGCGGGGCGGGTGGGGCGTCGTCGATCACCGCCGTCGCTGTCGGCGGGCCGAACTCGCGGTCGAACTGGGCGGCGAAGTCGTCACCCTCTGGGTCGATCGCCCCGGCGTCGCCGTCGCGGTGTCGCAAGTCACTCATGAGCGCCGTACATCATGCCAGGGAGTCCCCCGCTGGAGACGGCGGCCACCTACCCGAATCGAACCGATGGGCGTTTTCATGACGGTTCGGTCAGGAAAACACCCATCGGTCAGTCGAGGGCGATGAGCAAACCGGTCACGTTGAAGCCGATGTGGCAGGCGATGGCCATGCCGAGGCGGCCGGTGACGAGGGCGCAGGCCCCGCAGACGAGGCCGATCACGAACAACCCCGGGTACTCGACCGGCCGGAAGTGGACCAGGGCGAACAGCGCCGACGCGGCGATCCATGCCGGGACGTGGTTGATGCGGGCGGCGAAGGATCCCTGCAGCAGGCCGCGGTAGACGAGCTCCTCGACCAGCGGCGCCCCAACGCACACCATCAGCACGAGCAGCACCATCGAGCCGCCCGACGCCCTGTCGACGAGGTCCTTGGCGTTCTCGGTCAGCCGATCCTCGGTGAACACGTCCTCCCACAGCGACTCGAGTGGCAAGTACACGAGCGGCACGAGGACGAGCTGGGTCAGCACGCCGATCGGTACGCCGAGCAGGTCGACGGCCCGGGCTCGCACCTGGTAGTCGGCCCGGAATTGCCCCGTCCCCTCGCGTTTGGAGGCGAGGACCATGCCGGCGACGAAGATCGCCCAGATCAATAGCTGGCTGACGAACAGGACCCAGATGGGCACGTCGTCGAGGTCCTCGTACCCTCCGGCCGAGTACACGACGAGGGCGACGACCTGGCCGAGGAGCCACGCAGCCAGCCAGGTGAGGAACGCCACGGGCACGTCGATCCGCCGCCCCGTGTCGCGCATCGCGACAGGTCGGAGCGGCAACGACACGACCTGTCACGCTAACGCCGCCTGGTTTGTGTCAGGCGGGCGACTCACAACCCGGCGCCGGGCTGACACAAACGCCGCGACGTTGGGTCAGCCGGCGAGGAGATCGCTGGCGACGGCCACGATGGGGATGCGGCGATCGGTGAGATGCCAGCCAAGGGGTACGGAGAGATCATCGGCGTGGCGGCGGCAGAGGTCGTAGGCATGTGGGTCGCGGTCGACGGTGAGGTGGTCGAGCCACACCTGCGATCGCCGGTACTCGTAGGTCAGCGTGACGACGGCCACGTCCGAGCACGTCGGCCGAGAACAATGACGTTTCATTGCGTTCCCCGGCCACGCAGGCCGTCAATGCGTTCCCCGGCCACGCAGGCCGCTGCTAGCCGCTCGCTCGCTGGCGCTCGCTCGCTCGCACCCTCGGCGCTGGCGCTCGGTCGCTCGCAACGGTGGACAGGTTGCAACACGTGACGGAGAGTACGTCACGCGCACGGGCTCCGCCGTGGATCTGGCCGTAGCATGGTTTCATGAGCAATTTGCCGCCGCCGCCTCCCCCGCCGCCGCCTGGGCGCGGGCCGGCTCGCGGCGGTTCGCAGCGGCCCTCAGGCGACAAGCGCCCACCCACTCCCGGTGGCAATGGCGAACAGCCGCGTCGTCCCGGTGGCTGGCCGCGCTGGGCCCTTTACGTGCTCGCCGGCGTTGTCGCGGCCGCCCTCCTCCTGCCGAGCCTGTGGCCCCGCGACGAGGGCCAGTCGATCACCTACACGGACTTCATGGAACAGGTCAGCGAGGGCAAGGTCGAGTCCGTCGAGATCAACAACTCGTCGGGGGCGATCAGCGGCGAGTACACGGACGGCACGCAGTTCACCACCACCGGTGGCGGTGAGCGCGGCTTGTCCGATGCGGACGAGGAGGCCTTGCGCGAGGCCAACGTCGACTACGAGTTCAAGACGCCGAGCAGCAACTGGTTCCTGAGCATCGCCGGCCTGCTGCTGCCGGTGCTGTTGATCATCGGCTTCTTCGTCTGGATGCAGCGCCGCGCTGCCGGCCAGATGGGCAACGTGATGTCGATCGGGCGCAGCCGGGCGAAGGCCTACAGCCAGGATCGGCCGTCGACCACGTTCGCCGACATCGCCGGCTATGAAGGCGTCAAGCAGGAGATCACCGAGGTCGTCGACTTCCTGCGGATGCCCGACCGCTTCCGCGAGATCGGGGCCCGTGTGCCCAAGGGCATGCTTCTCGTCGGCCCGCCGGGAACCGGCAAGACACTGTTCGCCCGCGCCGTCGCCGGCGAGGCCGGAGTCGGCTTCCTGTCCGTCACCGGTTCGGACTTCATGGAGATGTTCGTCGGTGTCGGCGCCAGCCGGGTGCGCGACCTGTTCCAGCAGGCCCGCCGGATGGGCCGGGCGATCATCTTCATCGACGAGATCGACTCGATCGGGCGCAAGCGTGGCGCCGGCCTCGGTGGCGGCCACGACGAGCGCGAGCAGACGCTCAACCAGATGCTCTCGGAGATGGACGGCTTCGAGACGGCAGAGGGGATCGTCATCCTTGCCGCCACAAACCGCCCCGACATCCTCGATCCGGCGTTGCTGCGGCCAGGTCGATTCGACCGCCAGATCGTCGTGCCGCTGCCGGAGTACGAGGAGCGCAAGGCGATCCTCGAGGTGCACGCCCGCGACAAGCGCATCGGCGGCGACGTCGACCTCGGCACGATGGCCAAAGCGACGCCCGGCATGTCCGGCGCCGACCTCGCCAACCTCGTCAACGAGGCCGCCCTTGTGGCCGTGCGCCGCGGTTCCAAGCTGATCGAGCGCATCGACTTCGAGAACGCTCGCGACCGCGTGGTGCTCGGCGCCCTCCGGGAGAGCCTGGTGATGACCGCCGACGAGAAGCGGGCTACGGCGTACCACGAGGGCGGTCACGCCCTGCTCGCCACCGTGCTCCCCCACGGCGATCCGTTGCACAAAGTGACGATCCTGCCGCGGGGCATGGCCCTCGGTGTCACCTGGAGCCTCCCCCAGGAACGCCATACCTACGCCAAGGAGTACTTCGAGGACATCATCTGCAAGGCGATGGGTGGGCGTGTCGCCGAGAAGATCGTGTTCAACCACCTCAACTCGGGCGCCGCGAACGACCTCGAGCAGGCCACCAGCATCGCCCGCCGGATGGTGCGCGAGTGGGGCATGAGCGAGCGCGTCGGGCCGATGGCGTGGAGCTCGCAGCAGCACGTGTTCCTCGGCGAGGACCTGATGTCCGCCGGCCGGGAGTACTCCGACGACACCGCCAAGCTGCTCGACGAGGAGATCGCGAGGGTGCTCACCGAGCAGGAGGACCGGGCAACCAAGCTGCTGACCAAGCATCGGCGCGGGCTCGAGTTGATCGCCGAGTCGCTGCTGGAGAAGGAGACGATCGACGGGCGCGAGGTCGCCCAGTTGATCCAGCAGGGTCTCGCCGAGTCCGGCGAAGGCGGTGGGTCACCGATCGAGCTGAACATCTCGCACCCCGAGGACGAGGGCGCCCCCGCCACCCAGAACGCTCCGGTGACACGGGCGACCCCGCCGCCCCACTGATTGACGGCGACCCCGCCGGCAACCGATGGGTGTTTAGGGGACGATTCGGTCCCCCTATCACCCAACAGTCGTGGACACACCCCCCGCCCGGCCACCGATGGGTGTGTAGGGGACGGTTCGGTCCCGTAAACACCCATCGGTCGGAACCCGGTTGGGCTACGGCTCGCCTCGGGCGGCGGCGACCGCAGCCCACAGGTCGGTGGCGGTCACCGGTCCGAGGAAGTGGCCACGCACGACGCCCTGCCCGTCGGCGATGAGGAGCATGGGGACAGCCTCGATGTGGTAGCGCTGATGGAGGTCGGGCCGGGCCTGGAACTCGACCACCTCGATGGTGACATCGGCACTGGCGAGTACCTCGGCCTTGGCCACGACGTCGGCACAGGTCGAGCACGTCGCCGACGTGAACACGGCCACGAGCCACGGCGTTCCGGGGACAGCGAAGTCGGCGCGGTCGAGCTGTTCCGGGACGGGACCGATCGCCCGGGTCGGTGCATCGGCACGGGTCCGGCGCCGAAGCACGATCGCCACCAGCGCGGCGACAACGGCGATCCCAAGGGCGATCAGCAAGCGGTCCATACGCCCGTCAGGCGTTGGCCGGCACGGCCCAGACGGCGACGCGGCCCTGGGCATCCGGTTCTCGCGGCAGGATCCGCTCGACGAACACCTGCGTGGTCGAGCGAACGATCAGCTGGTTGCCGAGTGCCGCGTCGGGAATGTCGAGGGCGTGGATCGCCCCGGCGGCAACGGTGACATCGGCGAACCCGGGAACGGTCTGCACCCCCTCCGGAGCGATCGCCTGGAGGGTGAGGACGGAGTCGGCTCTGGTGTTGTTGTACACGACGAGCCCTCCTGTGGTGGCGACTGCGGGGCCGAGCCCGACGTACCACGTGTTGGCGATGTAGCCATCGGGTCGCGTCGTCGCCCCGAGCGTGATCGACGTCGTCGGCACGCTATCGATCGTGCGGGTGATGACCCGCTCGACGACCACAGGCGTCGCCGGCTCCGTCCCGAACACGACGCTGTGAGCCCCGTTGGGGAGGTCGGCGATGTCGGCGACACGGAACTCGACCACCTCGCCGTCGGGCACGACAATCGCGTCCGGAGGCGCCATTCCGGCCGGCTGCGGGAACCCGAGGAGCACCGGTGTCACGGTGGCGTCCTCCTCACCGGGGTTGTACAGGTAGTAGTTCTCGACGACGTTGTCCGCCTTTTCGCCGTACACGAACCACCACTGGTCGCGGGCTGCCGGGGCGGCGAGCGTCATCACGTAACCGGTCCGCTCGGCCGTGTCGAGCAGTTGCGACCTGCCGACCACGACTCCGCCCCGCGTTGCGACGACGCGGAGACCGATCCTCGTCTGGTCGCCGATGATCGTTCCCACGTCGATCACGCGCACGGACCGGGCCGGGACGGCGAACCCCTGATACTCCTCGGGGATCCGTGCCCCGCGCTCTGTTGCCAAGGTGATGTCGACAACGGCCGGGTAGTCGTGGGGGTTGGAGAGCACGAGTGTTTCGACACTGCCGTCGAGCGTGTCGCCGGCGGCGAGGTACCACTCTGCCGCGCTCGCGTTGGCGCAGGCGGCGACCGACTCCCCCGCCGGATCGACGGCGCGTTGTTCGACGAGCCCTCCACCACCGTCGATCTCGACGAACGCGGCCGCGAACGGGGACTCGACGAGTTCGTCCAGACGAACCGCCAACGACCGGAACGGTGGCACCTCGATGTCCTGCGTGACCGGCTCGCCATCGACACGGAGCACCGTGAGCCGGCCGCGCAGGGCGACGTCGCCGGAGTTGAACACGGTGATGGTGCCGGTGCGGCCCTCCTCGCCCGCGGCTGGCACCCCGGGACAGAACCACGAGCTCGTCAGCCCACCGGGCAGCGGCGCCGCCGGCATCCACGGGGCGCTGACGGCGGAGAACACGGCGTCGGTCGGCACGACCGCCGTCCCGGCGCCGAGGCCGACAGCGATCAACGAGGCGATCGTCACGACGAGCATGGGTAGACGTCGCAGAATCAAGGCTTGAACTCCTGGGACTCTTCCTCGGCGCCGAACATCTCGTCGACCCACGCCGCCCGGGCGGCTTCGTCGTCGGCACGGAAGAGCGGTCGGGCGGCTCGCGCCGCCGCCGGCTCCCGAGCGCCAGCGGCGACCGGTTCGAGCGGAACCATCACCGGCACGTCGCCGGCATCGGTCGGCAGGTCGACGTCCTCGGCGAGGTCGATGACGGCACGGCGATCACCCCCGCCGCCCCGGCGCGAGGTCCACGCGGGCCGGCGCAGGCGGCTGGCCGCCACGATGGCGACGACCCACAGCGCGGCCTGGCCGAACAGGGCCGCAACCCGGCCGGACGGGGTCTCGTAGCGCATCTCAGCCTGGCCGGCGGTGGCGACGTCGAACGCCGTGAGAGCACCGAACCCGACGCCGGTCGGGACGCTCTCGCCGCCGACCTCCATCTTCCATTGCTCGTCGAAGGGGACGGCCAATGCCACGGATCCGGCGGGAACCTCCCCTGACGCCGACCTCGTGGCGAGTGCGCCGCTGAGCACCGGCGGCGCGCCGCTCAGATCACGGCGGACGAGCTCGGCGGACCCCGCCGCCGAGGGCGCGTCCGCCAGCGGGCCGGAGAAGGCGGCGACGCCGGGGAAGGCGGCGGTGTTCTCGAACACCTGGAAGTTCGGCGACGTGAAGAGGAGGCGAAGGTCGAGCTGGGCCTCGAACGCATCCGTCAGTCCGATCGGCGGGTCGATCGGGTCGCTCGGCGTCGATTGCCCCCCGTCGATGTGCGGCACGACGATGTACCGAACGGCGTACGGCGCGAGGAGGCGTCCGCCACGCTGCGTCGCCCCGCTCGACACGGCGGCGAGCGCATCGGCGAGCTCGCCGTCGGCGTCAGCGCCCGGCGCCGTCCAGCGGTCGTTGATCGACGGGACGCCCGGGCCGGTGAGGGCGTAGGACATGCCGCCCCCGAGGTCGTGCGGTGCCGCGGGGAGCACGCGAGGGTCACCGAGATAGAGCACGCGGAAGTCCCCGAAGTCGTCGGCCACGAGGCGCGGGCCGAGCAGGGACATCATCGTCGTGCGCGGCGCGTACCACCAGCCATCGGTGAGCGTGACAAGCGCGGGGAACGTCCCGCACAGCACGGCGACGATGGACACCAGGCCGAGCGGTTGACGCCAGCCGAACGTCCCACCGGCGACGTCCGACGCGAAGGACGCGACGGCACACGCCGCCGCCAGAGCGAGACCCAGGGCGACGGGGACAAGCAGGACGCCGACCTCGGGAGCACGGAACGGCAGGGCGTCGCGGTCCTGCAACACGGCGAGTACGCCGAACGTGACGACGAGTCCGGCCGCCCGCCCGGCCCACGTCAGTCGCCAGGCCCGCGAGAGCACCAGCCCGGTGATCACCGGGACGTACAGGGCCAGCGTGAGCAGGCTCAGGCGGGCCCGGCCGATGTTCATCGACGCGACGTCTTCGAGACCTCGCCCCGGCGCGCCGGCGAGCGGGACGGCCGACAGTTCGTGCCATGACCAGGAGGCCGCCGAGGGAAGGTTGAGCACCCACGCGATCGCTGCCGCGGCCGCACCGGCAACGAACAACCACAGCGAGGTCCGCCAACCGGCGCCGATGAGGAGCGACGACAACGCCAGAACGAGGGTCACGCCGGCGACGAGCAGGATGAACGGAGGTGCCAAGGCAGTGGCCAGGGCAACCACGATGCCGGCGACGGCAATGCGACGGATCCGCTCGCGAGGTCCGAGCTGGAGCACGCCGTCGGGGAGGTCTGCGGCGGCGGCACCAGGGTCGGCCGTTCCGATGCCGGCGGCACTGCGGACGAGATGGAGGAACCAGGGCAGGGCGGCGAAGGAGATGAGTGCGGTCAACCGCCCCGTCGAGATGACGCCAGGCAGCAGTGGCATGGCGACGTACGTGACGAGGGCGACGATGCGTTCGCGATTGGAGGGAAACAAGTCGGCGAGTCGCCACACGCCGAGTCCGCCGACGAGGATCGAACCGACGACGACGACGGTGAGGCCGAGACCCATGTGGAACAGCCACAGCACGCTTCCGGCCGCCAACACCGCGAGGCCGGTCGGGTTCGGCGACGTCGAGCCGAGCTCACGTGGGTTCCAGCCGCTCACGAAGTCGCTCCACAACTGGCGCGGGCTGTCGGGGAACGGCAGGAACTCTCCAATTGTCGGCACCGACCGGTTGATGAACGAGCGGCTGGCGACGAGCACGGCGACGATCACCGCTAGCCAGGTGATGATCGGCGCCAGCGATCGTTCGCGCCATCGCCTGACGACTGAGGTGGCGTGCCCGTCGGCAGCGACACCCGGGGCGTCGACACCGATCACCAGTTGCGTGTCGCGAGTGCGGCGGAACGAGGCCAGACGGTTGCTCCCCCGCGCCTGGAGGTCGTGGACCTCAGCGTCGCTGACGCGCCGCAGCTTGGCGACGGCACCACGTCGGGCGAGCAACGTCGGGAAGCGAGGAATCGCGCCGACCACAGCGCGCACCAACGCCCAAGCATCGCGGGCATGGCCGGTGAACACGCCAACGACGACCACGATGATTGTCTGGACGATCAGCTCGAGCAGCCGCACCGGGAGGCGACTGCCCGCCGTGAGCGTCAACATCGAGCGCACTTGGTGACGGGCGCGCAGCACCGTGTGGTTGAGGTCGGGCCGCCGCGCCTCCAGCTCGCCGCGGTGACGGGCGCGAGCGCCTGGAACGACCATCACGCGAGCACCGCTGATGTGGGCCCGCCAACACAGGTCGACGTCCTCCCCATAGAAGCTCATCGCCGTGTCGAATCCGCCGAGCGCGCGGAAGAGATCGGCGCGCACCAACAAGCAGGCCGACGGAACGGCGAACACGTCGGTCACCGCATCGTGTTGCTCTTGGTCGACCTCCCCGACGTCGACCCGGCTGGCCGGTTGGCCGAACCGATCGACGTCGAGTCCGACGTCCTGCAGCACCCGGGAGTTGTCCCACGTCACAAGCTTGGGACCGACAATCCCGGCGTTGGAGCGGTACAGCTCCTCGATCATCATCCGCACGGCGTCGGGGTCGAGGGCGACGTCGTCATGGCAGAAGCAGAAGAAGCCGTTGTCCCCTTCAACGAACTGGGCCACGGTGTTGGCCGCCGGGCCGAATCCAGGGTTGCTACCGAGATCCTCGACGAAGGCATCCGGGAGGACGGCATGGATTCGCCGCCCGACGTCGTCGTCTCCGGTCTCGGCGCCGTCGGCGACGAGGAACACGGTGCTCAGCGACGGGTAGTCCTGGCGGGCGAGCGACTCGAGGCACTCCTCGAACCACGGGCCGACGGCGTGAACGACGACGACGGCAACGACCGGTGGCGCGGCAACCGCGCCTGGTCGCTGAGCACGTTCGCCGTCCACGGTGGTCCGAGGCTACCGGGGCGGACGTTCTCGATTCGTCACGAAGCTGACAACATTCCGCAACATTGCCGAGTGGAACCCGGACGTTACTGCGACCGATGGGTGTGTAGGGGACGATTCGGTCCCCCTGGCACCCATCGGTGCTGTCAGCGGTTGGGCAGCTGGGTGCGAACGAGGTCGACGAACTGCTTCTGCAGGTCGCTGACGCGCTCGGCCGTGAGGGCGACGAGCCCGGTGCCGGCGAACACGGCATCGCGGAACCACTCGATGACCTGTTCAGCGGTGGGTACGGTGACGGTTGGCAGGTCGACGTCGGGGACGTTGATCGAGGGAACCTCGATGGTGGGGAGGTCGAAGGGCAGCTGGAACGGGAGCTTGATCTTCGACAGGTCGATCGTGGGGAAGTCAATCGTAGGCATGGTTTAACAATCTAGCGCAGAGTGCTAACTATTGCAAGCATCACCTCCTCGACCAATCACTCGAAACGCGAACCGTCGGTAGATTCTGCAGGCCGTGTCCGAAGCGAAGTCTGTCTCCCGAGCTGCCGCGTTGCGGGCTTCGTTCCCTGAGGGCACGATCCCCGTCGCTGCCGCGTTGCTCATCGCCGGCGTGGCGACGTATCTGTTCTTCGCCATCGGCAGGAGCGCCGTCGGAGGCGCCGAGGAGTTCACGCCGCTCTCGTCGCTGTGGTTCGCCACGTTCGCGCTCGCTCCCGGTTTCTTCCTGCCGCTCGAGCAAGAGCTCGGCCGCGGGCTCGGCCATCGCCGCGCCGTCGGTGACGGCGGACGCCCTGTCGTCGCCAAGGTCGCTCGACTCGGCATGCTCCTCGCCGGCATCGTCGCCCTGGCCATCCTGTGCGTGAGTCCGTGGATCACGAGCGCCTACTTCGACGGCGATTGGGTGATGCTCGTCGCCCTCGTCGTGGCGTTCTGCGCCTATGCCCCGGCGCACCTCGCCCGCGGCATCTGCTCGGGAAGTGGGCGCTTCCACTCCTACGCCGTCGTGATCGGTTCGGACGGGGTCGTCCGCGTCGCCGTGTGCACGCTGTTCGCGCTGATCGGCATCACGGCTGTTGGGCCCTACGCGTTCCTCATCGCCCTGTCTCCGCTCGTCGGCATCACCTACGTCGCTGCAAAGCGCCAGCTAGCGACCACCGACGGATCGGAAGCGACGTGGAAAGAGGTCACGCCGAATCTCGGGTGGCTGCTGCTCGGATCCGTCTTCGCGGCGGCGTTGCTCAACGCCGGACCGGTGCTCGTCAACCTCCTTTCCGAGGACACGCCTGAGGCCGAGGAGATGGTGACCGAGTTCGGTTATGGGGTCCTGCTCGCTCGCATTCCGCTGTTCATGTTCCAAGCGGTCCAGGCGGCACTGCTCCCCCGCCTCAGCCGGCTCGCCGCGAAGGGCAACTTCGTCGAGTTCCGCAACGGACTGCGCCGGCTACTCGTGCTCGTCATCGGCGTCGGGGTTGTCGGCAGCTTCGGTGCACTCGCGATCGGGCCGTTCGTGCTGGAGAAGGTGTACAACGCCGAGCTCGACGGGGTGACCCTGGCGATCCTCGCCGCCGGCAGCGCGTGTTACATGGTCGCTCTCGCCCTCGCCCAAGCGGTGATCGCCCTGCGCGGCCACTCCCTCGTCGCTCTCGGCTGGGTCGTCGGCGCCGTCGCCCTCGCGCTCGGCGTGTGGCTGAGCAGCGATGACGTCTTCCGCCGGGTCGAGATCGGAGTTCTCGCCTCGTCGATCGCGGCGATGACGTTCTTTGCGTTCGCCCTGCGCTCCAAGCTCGCCTCGGGCGCCCGCCCCGACGACGCGTCGGTACTCGAGGCGTTGGCCGAAAGGCCCTTGGAGTCGTAAAGCCCACGATCCGCGCAACCGATGGGTGTTCTCATGACCGAATCGTCAGGAAAACACCCATCGGTTGTCAGGCGAGCGGGATGTTGGCTTTCTTGGCTTCGGCTTGAAGGTCGCTGGCAACCATCATCTTGACGAGCGTCGGGAAGTCGACCTCGGGGCGCCAGCCGAGTTGCTCGCGAGCCTTGGCGGCGTTGCCGACAAGCAGATCGACCTCGGCAGGTCGGAAGAACTTGGCGTCCTGGCGCACGTAGCGCTGCCAGTCTTCGATGCCGACCTCGGCGAAGGCTCTCTCGACGAGCTCACGCACGGTGTGTGACTCGCCCGTAGCGACGACGTAGTCCTCGGGCTCGTCCTGCTGCAACATCAACCACATCGCCCGCACGTAGTCGCCGGCGTACCCCCAGTCGCGCTTCGTGTCGAGCGTGCCCATCACCAACTCGTGCTGCAAACCGAGCTTGATGCGGGCCGCCGCGTTGCACACCTTGCGGGTGACGAACTCGATGCCGCGCCGCGGGCCCTCGTGGTTGAACAGGATCCCCGAGCAGGCGAACAGTCCGTAGCTCTCGCGGTAGTTCACGGTGATGTCGTGACCGAACACCTTGGCGCACCCGTACGGCGAGCGCGGGTGAAACGGGGTCATCTCGTCCTGCGGCGTCTCGCGCACCTTGCCGAACATCTCCGACGACGATGCCTGGTAGAAGCGGATCGGGTTGTCCTGGGTGCCGCCGACCATGCGGATCGCCTCGAGCATCCGCAACACCCCCAGCCCTGACGTGTTCGCGGTCAGCTCGGCCTGCGAGAAGCTGAGGGCGACGAACGAGATCGCCCCGAGGTTGTAGACCTCGTCGGGCTGGGACAGCTCCAACGCCGCGACCAGCGAGGGCAGGTCGGCGAGGTCGCCGGGGACGAGCTCGACGAACGGCATCTCCTCGATGACCTGTGTCGCCTTGGGGTTGTTCTGCCCTTTGACCATCCCGTAGACGTCGTAGCCGCGGTCGTGCAGGAACTCGGCGAGATGTCGACCATCCTGTCCGGTGATCCCAGTGATGAACGCTCGCGGCACGGACGGCGAGTCTACGGATGGGACCGACGAGCTTCCCCGCCCCGCAGCCGGCCGCGCAGCACACGCATCCCTGGTGGGAGCCCCCGCGACAGCTGCTCGCGAATGCTGGACGCGTCGACGCGTCGTGTCCGTTGGATCGCCCACCGCCGCGGGACGGCCTTGACCACCAACCCGACCGACTGGACCATGCCGCGCACTGCCGGCATCGCCTGGCGGCGACGGAACTGGTACAGCACCATCAGTGCGTACACGAGCAGGAATCGAGGCAACACCAGCGGCAGCAGCCGCGCCGGAACGTTCTTGGCCAAGAGCAGCGGGAGGTTGCGGAAGAACTGCGTCGTGGCGAAGCCACCCATCGTTCGGCTCGTCGCGCCCTGGTCGTGGTAGGCGACCGCATCGGCGCAATAGGCCACGCGGTGTCCGGCGAGCCGGGCCCGAAAGCTGAGATCGACGTCCTCGAAGTAGGCGAAGAACACCTCGTCGAACAGGCCGATGTCGGCGAACAGGGCGGCTCGGTACAGGCTCGCCCCACCGCTCGCCGCGAACACCTCTCCCGACTCGCGTACCGGCTCAGCCGGTTGGTCGCGATCGCGTGGGAACGCCAGGCCCCACACCGAGTAGAAGTCACCGGTGCTGTCGACCGATCGCCCATCGGCCATCAGCAACCGGCCGGTGGCGATCGCCACCTCGGGGTCGCCGTCGAGCACGGCCGTTAGTGCCGCCAACCACCCGGGCTCGGCGACGGCGTCGTTGTTGAACAGGGCGATGGCCGTCGCCCCGGCCTCGAGGGCGTGGCGAATGCCGCAGTTGACCCCGCCGGCGAATCCGAGGTTGACGTCGTTGCGCAGCACCGTGAGAGGGACCGGAGCGATCTCGGCGGCGAGCTCGGCGAGCACGGCGAGTGAGTCGTCGACGGAACCGTTGTCGACGACGACGATCTCGGCGCCGTCGTAGGTCTGGGCGGCGAGCGAGCGAACGCACGGGCCGAGCCGATCGGCGCCATTCCAGTTCGGCACGACAATGGTGATCACCGGGACCATCCGGTTCGCCAACCGCGCCATGCCGCAGTCCACAGCTCCAGTCGACGCCGGCGCAGCGCGGTGATGGCGTAGTAGCCGAGCATCGGCACAGTCGTCAGCCAGGGGGCCGCGGAGTGCGAGCGCATGTAGACGACCAGCCCGGCGGCGTGCTCCTCCAGGCGACGAGGGGCGAAGGGCTGAAGCGTGCCGCCCCAGCGGTGCAACACTCGTGACCGCCCCGCGACCGCGATGCGCCAGCCGGCGGCGACGAGACGTGTGGACAGGTCGACGTCTTCCCAGGTGAAGAAGTAGCGGCCGTCGAACAATCCCACCTGGCGCAACGCGGTCGCCCTCAGCAAGACGGACGCCGCGGTGAGGTAGTCGACCTGATCATTCTCGGAACGGGCGTCACGGGTACGCCCGGTCCACCGTCCGAGGCGGCCACCGCCCCAGGTCAACACGTTGTGCGGCGCTGCCATGTCGTAGAGCACCGAGCCGACGGCACCGATGCCCGGGTCGGCGTCAGCGACCGCGAGCAGCTCTCCCACCGTCGCCGGCTCGACAAGCGTGTCGTTGTTGAGCACCCAAACGAACTCGATCCCGTCGTCGAGCAGACGGGCGATGGCGACGTTGTTGCCTCCGGCGAAACCGAGGTTGCTGTCGTTGGCGATCAACTCGACACCGGGCACGGCGGCGAGCCTGACGGCTGAACCGTCGGCGGAGCCGTTGTCGACGACAATCACCCGGACCGGGTCGTCGAGGGCAGTGAGCGACTCGAGGCACGCCAGCGTGTCGTCGACCCGCAAGTAGTTGAGCACGACGACGCCGACGCGAGGGTGCCCTGGCGACATGCACGGCGAACCTATCGCCCGCTTGACTGGTGCGATGGTTGCGAACGTGACGGTGTTGTGCGGTGGTGTCGGCGCAGCACGGTTTCTGGCCGGTGCGGTCCAGGTCGTCGAGCCCTCGTCGATCACGGCGGTGGTGAACACCGCAGATGACGCGGTGATCAACGGGTTGGCGATCTCCCCCGACCTCGACACCGTCGTGTACACGCTCGGCGCGGCGATCGACCCCGAACGAGGGTGGGGACTCGCCGGAGAATCGTGGACAGCGATGGACGCCCTCAGCCGCTACGTCGCCGTGCGGCCGCCCTCATCGGACGCGGCGATCACGTGGTTCCGGCTCGGTGACCGTGACCTGGCGACGCATCTCTATCGCACCGCCCGCCGATTGGAAGGGGCAACGCTGTCCGAGATCACCGCCGAGATAGCCGCTGCTTGGGGCGTCGACGTGCGCATTTTGCCGATGACGGACGATGTCGTGTCGACCCGTCTCGTCCTGGGTGATGGTGAGGTGCTGGCATTCCAGGACTACTTCGTCCGTCTGCAGCACGACGTCGAAGTCGCCGCGGTGCGGATCGACACGGGAGCCGCACGGCCAACGGCGGACGTCGAGGCGGCGATCGCCGAAGCGGCGACGGTGGTGATCGCCCCGTCCAACCCGCTCGTCTCGATCCAGCCGCTGCGCGCCCTGCCCGGCATCGACGACGCCCTCGCGGTCACGGCGTGAGTCGGTTGTCGCCGTTTCGCCGATCGTCGGTGGCAGAGCGCTCAAGGGCCCCGCCGACCGCCTGCTGCGTGAGCTCGGCCACGAGCCGACTGTCGTCGGCGTCGCCAGGTTGTATTCGCCGATCGCCGCCACCCTCGTGATCGATACCGCTGATCGCGACTTGACAGCTGCTGTCGAGGCGGCAGGCATGCGTGCCGTCGTGACCCCGTCCGTGATGTCGACCGCTGAGGCCGCCGCCGACCTCGCCCGCGTCACCCTCGCCGCCGGTTGATCGGAGTGTTTCGTGTCATTGGAGTGTCAGCTGCCGGAAAACTCGACACGTGGTACTCCGATAGCAGCAAACACTCCGATGGGATTCAGGGGGCGTCGCGGAGGGTGGTGAGGCCGTCGGCAAGCGACGTCCAAGGCGCCCAACCGAGATGGATTCGGGCTCGCACCGGCGACACGCTGAAGCGATCCAACTCGCCCGGTCGGGCCGCGGTGAACGACGGCGGCGGACCACCGCCGATCATTGCGGCGACGTCGCGCAACGAGGTCTGCACCCCGGTCCCGACGTTGACGACCAACCCGCTGCCGCGTTGTCGAGTTCGCGCCACCGCGTCGACGACGTCGTCGACGTGGATGAAGTCGCGGGTCTGGCGACCGTCGCCGGAGAGGCGAGCGGGCTCGCCGTTCGACGCGGCGTCGAGCAGGCGGGCCACGGCACCACGTTGGGGCAACTGGCGCGGCCCGTAGACGGTCGTCACCGCCAGCGCCGTGAACTCGATGCCGTGCTCCTCGCGGTACGACGTCAACAGCTCGACGATCGCCTTGGCGACGACGCCGCGCACTCCCCGTGGCGTGATCTCGCCCTCCTTGACCGGGAGTTGACGCGGTGACGGGCTCCCGTACAACACCGTCGCCGGGAGCAGCACCACGACCTTGTCCACGGACGCGGCGCGGGCGGCGTCGAGCACCGTGAGCATCGACGAGAAGGATCGTCCAAGGTCGGTCACCGACGACGCGCCGGGAACGAGGAGCGCGAGGTGAACGACGTGGCGCGGCCGGCGCAATGTGATCAGCGTGGCGATGTCGACCGAGGTCGCGTCGAGGGTGTGGATGTGCAGTTCACCACCGGCGCGGGGCGCCGCCGCCCTCGCTTCAGCCAGGTTGGCGAGCGATCCCGACGACAAGTCATCGACGACCTCGACAACGGCCCGCTCGGCGATCAGGCTGTCGACGAGGTGCGACCCGATGAAGCCGGCACCTCCAATGACCATCACGTCGGTCGGTCGGCGTTCGCTGTCGCCGGCCACGGCCGCCGGTTGCGCGGCCTCAGCCGGGTGCTGGGAGTCGTTCATTGAAGACCTGTTGGCCGGGTTGGATCCCCGCATCGATGCCGACGACGGCGTTACGCAGCTGGGCTCGAGCGGCAACCCGGCCCATCACCACGGAGTCCTGCACGACGACATCATCGCCGATGCGAGACCCATCGAGGAGCACCGATCGGGTCACCACCGAGCGCGATCCGACCTCGACGTCGCCCCCGACAACGCTTTCGGCGAGCGTGGCGTCACCGGCGACAACAGCGCCCGGATCGACACCGTCGCCGTCACTCACCGGATGGGTCATCGTCGCGTCGTAGCGACCCGCCAGGCGGTCGAGGTTGGCACGGAGGAGCAGCTCCGGGCGGCCGACGTCGATCCAGTAGTCGTCGGTCGCGATGGCGAACATCCCGCCCCTGGCGGCGAGCTCGGGGAACGTCACGCGCTCGACGTTGACCGGTCGGCCAGACGGAATAGCGTCGAGGACACTCGGCTCCATCACATAGGTTCCGGCGTTGATCAGATTGCTGTCGGTGGTACCCGGCTCGGGCTTCTCGAGGAACCGCAGCACGCGTCCACCGGAATCCGTCTCGACGACCCCGAACGCCGAAGGATCGGCGACAGGAGTGAGGTGAATCGTCGCCTCGCCACCGAGACGACGGTGAGCGGCGATCAGCCGATCGACGTCGAGGTCGCAGATGACGTCGCCGTTGAGAGCAAGAAAGGTGTCGTCGACGCCGGCGGCCTCGGCGGCGAAGCGAATCGCTCCCGCCGTGTCGAGCGGTTCCGGCTCGACGGCGTAGCGCAGTTCGACGTCGCCGCATCGTCCGTCGGGAAACGCCTCCCGAAAGGGGTCGGGTAGGAATCCCAGGGCCAACGTGACGGTGGTGACATCGCTGCGCTCCAGCCGCCGAACGAGGCGCGTGATGATCGGCTCGTTGCCGACCGTCAGCATCGACTTGGGCACCGTGTTGGTGAGCGGCCTGAGCCGCGTCCCGAACCCTCCAACGAGGACGATGGCGTGCATCGCCGCTACGCCTCGGTGGTAGCGGAACTCGCTGTCGTTGATTCGGTTGTCGACTCTGGGGCGCTGCTCTCGGTCGGCTCGCTCGAGTCCGTCGGCTCGCTGCTGCCGGTCGGCTCGCTGCTGCCGGTCGGCACACTGGTGGCAGCCTCGGACGGCGGGACCGTCTCACCGGGTGCCGGCGGCGGCGTGTCGAGAGCGCCGAGCTCCTCGAGGTTGGCAGCCGACGGCGGCATCTCGACGTCGACGTCGTCGGGCACGAACGCGATCGTGATCGCCAGGCCGTTCTTGTCGAACGGGATGTCGTCGAAGCTGCTCGTGTACACCTGGCTCGAGTTCGGGGTCGCGATGGTCCTCCCACACGACGACCGTCAACCGGGGATCGCCGTCCATGCCCTCACACTCCGTCTCGCCCTCCTCGTAGACCGTCGGGAAGTCCTCCGGCGGGGCGGCCCCATCGACCGTGAACCCGCTTTCGGGAAGCGCCAGCCGGGTGTCGGACAGCTCGATTCCGTAGTTGCCGAAGAACACTCCGAGCTGGGCGTCACGGCCCGTGGCTCGCGAGCCCGTGGGGTGCCAGTGGATCACCCCGTCGTCATGGCTGTGCACGCCGCTCGTCACATATGCCTCGGTCCCGACCAGGTTGCCGTCGGCATCGACCTCCTCGATGTTTCCGGTCAGCTCGACGTTGGGCGTCTCGCTGCAGATCTGGAACCCGTAGGCGCCGTGCCAGTGATCGCTGGCGAACGGCGCCACGTCCTCGGGACGCGACGCCCTGGCGTAGACGACCAAGCCCAATCCGACGACCAAGACGATGGCCACGACCAGGGGAAACAGCGTGCCGCCCTGGAATCGCACACGCCGGCCCTTGCCCTTCTGCGCGAGGCGAGCGGCCTTCTTGGTCGACGAGGATGATGGAGCCACGGGGGCGGAATGCTACCGGGGGGCTCCGGCGGAGCCTCTGCCCCCCGGGCCCCCCGCGCGTCGCCGCAACTCGGTGATCAGCGCCTCGTACATTGCGGCGACCGACTCCGGGGACGCCGCTGTCTCCACCCATCGGCGCCCCGCCGCGCCCATCGCCCTGAGGCGATCCTCGTCAGCGACCAAATCCTCCACGGCGGCAGTGAAGCGGTCAGGATCGTCGGGGGCCACGCTGACCCCTGCACCCGATTCGGCGAGGAGGCGAGGGATCGCCGTGCCCTCGTCGATGGCGGCGAGCACCGGCCGCCCGGCGGCGAGGATCGAGTACGTCTTCGAAGGGACGCTCACCTTCGCCAAGCCGCGACGCAGTGGCACCACGTGGAGATCGCCGGTGGCGAGCAACTCGCCGAGGCGATCCGGCGGGACGAAGTCACCGAAGCGGACGTTTGCAACGTCGGCGGCCCGCTCCTGCAGTTCGGCGCGCGTCGCCCCGTCGCCGTTGATCACGAACGTCACGCTGGGCAGTGCGCGCGCCGCGGCGAGGATCAGATCGAACGATTGCGAGAACCCGACATTGCCGGCGTAGAGAACGACGGGTTCGGCGCCGATGCCCAACTCCGTGCGATACGGCGTCAGCCGGTCTCGTGGTCGGATCTCCTCGGTGTCGACGAAGTTGGGAATCGTCCGCACCTTGCCGAACCGGCCGGCGGGCAGCTTGCCGCCGACGTTGGCGGCGAGATCGTCTGACAACACCGTCACGGCGTCGGCAAGCCGGTAGCTGACTCGCTCCAACCACGAAGCCGAGGCGACAACGGCACGGTTGGTGACCGCCCCGGTCGCCACGGCGGCGTCCGGGAACACGTCCTGGATGTTGAACACCAGCGGGCAACGGTGCGCCCAGGCGACGAGCCGACCGGTCGTCCCCATCGTCAGCGGTGGCGACATGGCGATGACGCCGTCGGCGCGTCGGAACCACCCTCCTGCGCGGACGCCGGCAGCGAGGGCCAACGCCGAGAAGCCGAGGAAACCGGCGGCGCGACGTGGAAGGTTGCGCTTGTCGCCACCGGCGAACGGGTTGACCCGGGTGATCGACCCCCACGACGTGATCTGCCGGCGCGACACGGACGCCTTCCATCCCTCCTCGACGCGGTGGTGCCGGTACCACGGCAGCGCGGTGACGACGTCGACGTGGTGACCGCGACCGACCAGTTCCTCGACGATGCGTGTCATCACCCGCCCAGTCGGCGCTGTGTCCGGATCGAAGTGAGGGCAGAGCACGACGAGGCGCACGTTCAGGCTCCACTGCCGGCGGCGAGTCGGTACGCGGCAGCCAGTGCCGTTCCTGAAGCGGCGACCGTGAACCGAGCGGCTCGTTGCCGGCCCAGTTCGATCAGCTCGTCGCGCCTGGCCGCCACCGTGGCGAGGGCGTCTGCCCAGGCCTCGACCGTCGGCGGGAGCACGACGGCCGCGTCGCCGGCGACCTCGGGCAAGGCCGCCCGGTCGCTACAGATCACCGGTGTGCCGAGCGCCATCGCCTCGAGCACGGGAGCGCCGAAGCCTTCGTACTCGGATGGGAACACGAGCGCCTCGGCGAGCGCGACCAAGCCGTCGCGTTCCGTCGCCGGAACCCGACCCGGCCGGACGATCCGGTTGCCGACGTCGATTGGCGCTGATCGCTTCCGACACAGCGCTGTCGGCAGCGCCGACACCACCGAGGAGGACGAGCACGAGGTTCGGATCCGCCCACGGCCCGGCGAGCAGCTCGACGAGCAGCCGGTGCCCCTTGTGCGGGTGGGTGATCGCCGGATAGACGACCACCCTGCGCCGGCCCAGTCCGTACCGGTCACGTATCGCATCCTCGGTGGGCAGTGCTTGGCCGCGCCGGCGGGTCGTAGCCGTGCGGTACGACGACGATCCGCTCACTCCCAGTGCCGAACGCATCGGTGAGCGTGGTGCCGACGAAGCTTGCTCGGTACGGCGATCGCCGTGGCGCGATCCACCGACTGCGGCACTCGCCGCCGCAAGTAGGCGCGGCGGGCGGTCGAGAAGTACCTCGGGTAGCGGAGGTACTGGACGTCGTGGATGGTCAGCAGTGTGTGCCGGCGGCCCCGATCTGGCGGCATCGTGCCGCCGGCGTGATGGATGACGTCGGTGCCGCCGAGCAGACGCCGAACGGCCAGCGGCTCAGCGATGAGGCGACCACCTCGAAAGCGAACTGCTGTGTTGGTGGTGACAATCTCGAAGTGGTCAGCGAGCTGAGGGTGCGCAGAGGTGAAGCCGGGCGGCACGAGCAGGCGGGCGGCGACGTCGGGGGCGACCGCCGCCAGGCCGTCGAGTTGGCGGACGAGGTATTCCTCCGAACCGCCGACACGCCCCGGCCGGCACCACAGCAGGTTCACGCCGACACGCATCGCCGCCATGGTTCCAGAAACTCGGGAAGATTCGTGTCGCCCACGGTTCTGGGAAAGACTCGTGTCGGCAGTTGATTCACAGCTCCCCAGATCAGTTCAGCGCAGCATCGTGATGCCCGCCGCTTCGCCAGCGTGGCGGTAGTCGGCTGCGAGCGTGGCGATCGTGGCGTGGGCGTTGAGGCCGCTCGGGTTGGGAACGACCCACAACACGCTGCCTGCGAGTGGTTCGTCCTGGCGACCGAGCGCTGCCTTCGGACGACCAAAGCCAGCGCGATACGCGGTGATCCCGGCGACAGCGACGACGTTCGGCCGATGCTCGGCGACGAACTCGTCGAGGCGAGCTGCACCGGCACGCAGTTCGTCGGAGTCGAGCTCGTCCGCTCGTGCGGTGGCGCGGGCGACGAGGTTGGTGATCCCGATCCCCCGGTCGATGAGGTGCTGTCGTTCCGCGACGGTCATCGCCCGTCCGCGATCGACGACGATGTCGATGAGGCCCGCGGCGTACAACGCTGGATAGAAGCGGTTGCCCGGATGGTTGAAATGGGTCTGCGTCGCTGCCGTCCACAAGCCCGGGTTGATTCCGACGAACAGCAGGCGAACGTCCGGGCCGATGAGGTCAGGCACCGTTGCCCCGCGGAACGACTCCAGCTCGGCGCGGGTGAACGGCATCGCCGAGGAGTCAATCAGCGACAGCGACGACCGTCGGCACCGACTCCGGTTCGGGCGCCGGGGGAAGGACCATCGACTCGCCGACCAGCGCCGTCAGTCGGGCCCCTGCGGCCCACCCGAGGGCGACCAGGCTCCTGAACTGGTCGTCGCCGAGGAACAGGCGCGCCGTCGAGTAGTTCGGGAACGTCGGATCGACCTTGGCGTAGCGGCGCAGCGTGACGTCGAGGTCGGCAGCGAGCTGTGCCTTGGCATAGTAGATCGTGCCCGTCGTGCCCGGCTCGGCGGCTCCCGTCGTGGAGTCGCGGCGCGGCGCCGTGTACTGCACCTGCAACGCCGTGACCGAACACGGCGGCAACGCCCCGTCGACCCCGACGAGTCCCTGCAAGCCGTCGAGGTCGAAGCTGGCGACGATCTCCGGCAGTTCCAACCCGGCAAGCTCGATGGCCTGATGGAGCGACGAGAAGCGACCGATGTCGTCGCCGCTCGCGTCGATGCAGATGATCGTGGCGCAGCGCCGCCGCAGCAACTCGACCAACCCGAGATTGTCCCAGTGCCCGCCGTCGGCGATGAAAACGAAGCGGTCGCTGTCGTTGTACCAGCCGAGGATCTCCTTGAACAGGTACCCGTATCGAGGCTTGGGGAACTCCGCCGAGGTTGACGTGAGACGCGGATTGGGCAGCCAGATGCCGAGGTCGATGTTGAGCGCCGCCATCAGGGCATTGGTCGTGCCGCGCGAGAAACGTCCCATCGCCGATGCGAAGGCGGCGCCAGATGTCGCCATCCACGACGAGACGGCGCGTTCAGCAGCCAGGTCGTCGGGCATCCGCTCGAGGTACTTGTCCGTCGGCGTGACGTAACCACCGATGCACACTTCCCGACGGGAGATCGTGAACGTGTCGGCTGGCAATCCCCCCGGCGCGATGCCGTCGCGTTGGTGCGCGCAGCACACGACCAGTTCGGGACCATCGGCGGGCAGTTGATCCCAGGTGATCTGGTCGCGTTGGTGCGGCGAGTACAGCCGCCCCTCGGCGTCGCGGCGGATCCCGAACGAGCGACGCAGCCGCTTGCGGTAGATGCGGTGGATCGACAGGTGGGTGATGCCGACGAAGAGGTACACACCGACGAAGGCGACGACGACGACGACCCAGCGCGTCGGTGTCGACAGCAAGCCGATGCCGGTTGCGGCGTCAGTGGCCACCTTGCCGGCCCAGACGAGGGCAGCGACCGCGAGCAGCAGGCCGCCGAGGTAGGGCAGCTTGTGGGCGAAACGCGAGAGCACCGGCTTGCGCGCCAGGCGCCACACGATGCCGAGGGCGCCGAACAATGCCGCCAGGCCGGTGGAAGCGGCGCGGAAGTCGTGGTCACCGCGGCGCAGCCAGTTGCCGACGATCGCCATCGCCCAGGGGATCACGACAGTGAGCAACCCCACGGCGACACCGATCGAAGCGAGCCACACGGCCGGTCGCCAGAGCGATGAGGTCTCCCATGACGGCAACGCCGAGACGAGCAGGAGGATCCCGGCGATGAGCGAGGATCATCACCGCAGGGAGCCAGAGTTCGCGGGGGATCTCCAGGGACGCCGGCAGAGCACCGAAGACGCGGAAACTTCGGCTGTATCGCGTTGCTGCCGATCAATCGGCCGATCGGCCAGGCAACGGCGGCGACGAGCGCGCCAAGGACGGCGACGTTGAAAGCGACGTAGAACACGGCGGCGATCATCGAGCGCCCGAGTCCACCGGGACCGTTGCGTAGGAAGCGGTGCTTCGGGGACTTCGAGTACGGGATCGGCGAGTTGAGCCAGTCGATCACGTCGGCCGCGGCGTGGCCCGATCTGTCGTCGACCCGGGCCAATGTCCACGCCGTCGATGCATAGTTGCCGCCCGAGACGGCGGCGAGCCAGCGAGCCCGCGACATGATCGCGGCACGTTCGAGTTGGTCGAGCGTTCCCAGGGCGAAGGCGGCGGCACGGATGCCGCCACCGGAGCAGCAGACCCCCAGGTCGGTGGGTGGCGGCAGATCGCGCATGGCGATCGGCTGGTCCTGTCGCGGGATTGGTGTCGCCGACTCCTTGCGCCGAGCGAAGGCCAGCAGGCAGACAGCGGCAATGCAGAGGAAGCTGAGGCCATAGGCGAGCATCTTCAGCCAGGCCATCGTCGAAACGAGCGTCGGCTCGAAGAGGTTGTCGGGATAGGTGAAGCGGGTCTCGTTAGCGCCGAGCGCGCTCCATGTCGCCAGGTTCTCGATGACATCGATCGACGCCGTCGCGAATGGCAGGGCGACGACGAGACGCTCCCAGCGCTTCAGCCCCGGCGCCTGGTAGAGCGGCCACCAGCGGCGCAGAATGCCTCCGGCAGCGATCGCATAGCCGGCGATCAGCAGACCGTCAGCGAGCAACGTCGCCCGCGCCTCGCCGAGATCGTTGCCGCAGCCACCAATCCACTTGGCGAGTCGGTCGTCGGAGCCGGAGAACTGAGTGCCGACGTGGAAGTCGGAGCACGGTGCCGTCCTCGACGTGAGCACGAAGCCGCCGAGCGTGAGGGCGAGACCGACGATGATGACCGGCCACGACCCGAGACCGCGCTTCGGTCTGGCGTCGAGTGGTGGGCGGATCCGTTCGCTCGCGGGCTGTTCCGGGTCGACCGGCCCGGACGCGCTGTCTTCGGTCTCCACCCGCATCGGCCAATCGTTGCATCAGCCGTTTCCGCCGTCCCCCGAATTCTGAACCGATGGGTGTTTAGGGGACGGAACGGTCCCCCAAACACCCATCGGTCGTTGTTCAGCGGGTGAGGGTTGCGACGAGTTCGGCGAGGGGGTCGTGGTAGTCGCGTAGCAGGGGGATGCCGGCGGTGCGCAGCACGGCGTTGTCGAGCACGCTGTTGGCCGGGCGGGGGGCGGGACGTGGCGGGTCGAGCTGGGCGGTTGTGATCGGGCGGACGAGGTCCGGGTTTCTTCCTGCCGCGGCGACGACCGCCTGGGCGAACTCGAACCACGTGACGGGTCCCTGATTGGTGACGTGATGGATGCCGCCGCGTCGTTCGGCGGCGAGGCGCAGGAGCATCGGCGCGAGATCAGCGGTGAACGTCGGACAACCGCGCTGGTCATCGACGAACGCCAACCGCCCGGGTGTGTCATCGCCGCCGGCGATGAGGCGCAGGATCGTCTGCACCATGTTCGGTCCGTGCTCGCCACAGACCCACGACGTGCGCACGACGGTCGCTGAATCTCCGAGGACCAGCGCTTCACGCTCACCGGTGAGTTTCGACGCTCCGTACACGCCGAGCGGGTTGGGGCGATCGAACTCGTGATATGGACGGCTCAGGCGACCGTCGAAGACGTAGTCGGTCGAGACGTGGACGAGGTGGGCGCCGGCGAGATCACAGGCCTCGGCGACCCAGCGCACGGCCCGCCCATTGCACAGCTCAGCGCGATCGGGATCGGACTCGCAGGCGTCGACAGCCGTCCACGCCGCACAGTGCACGACGACGTCGGGACGCGCGGTCCTCACCGCCTCCATCACGGCACGGCGGTCGGTGACGTCGAGGTCGCTGTGCGTCAACCCGTGCACGTCGTCGCCGGCACCCTCGGCGGCAGCGACGACATCGTGGCCGAGCTGACCACCGGCCCCGGTGACGAGCACCCGCGGCATCTAGAAGGCGGCCCGGGCCTTGAGCGGCTCCCACCAGTCTCGATGCGAGCGATACCAGTCGACGGTTCGCGCGAGGGCGTCGTCGAGATCGTGCTCGGTGCTCCATCCGAGGGCGGCGATCCTGTCGGTGGTGATCGAGTAGCGCCGATCGTGGCCGAGCCGGTCGGCGACGGGCTCGATGAAACTGTCGTCCCGCTCGCACAGGGCGAGCAGCTTCTTCGTCAGCTCGATGTTGGGCAACTCGTTGTGCGCCCCGATGTTGTAGATCTCACCGACTACGCCGTGGCGCAGCACGAGGTCGATTGCTTTGACGTTGTCCTCGACGAACAGCCAGTCGCGGACGTTCATGCCGTCGCCATAGAGCGGCACCTTCTTGCCGTCGAGGAGGTTGGTGACGAAAAGCGGGATGACCTTCTCGGGGAACTGATAGGGCCCGAACTGGTTGCTCGACCGGGTGACCACCACCGGCAGCCCGTACGTCGTGTGGTAGGAGAGGGCGATCAGGTCGCTGCCCGCTTTGGCCGCCGAGTACGGCGACCGTGGACCGAGCCGGTCCTGTTCGCTGAACGACCCGACCTCGATCGATCCATAGACCTCGTCGGTCGAGACGTGGACGAACCGATCGACGTCGGCCTGACGAGCGACGTCGCAGAGCACGTTGGTGCCGTCACAGTTCGTGCGGACGAAGGCGTACGGGTCCTTGATCGAACGGTCGACGTGTGACTCGGCGGCGAAGTGCACGACGGCGTCGTGTCCCGCCAGGTGCTCGACGACAGCGTCCTGGTCGGTGATGTCGGCGTGGACGAACCGGCAGCGGCGGTCGTCGACCAGGTCGGCGACGTTCTCGCGGTTGCCGGCATAGGTGAGGGCGTCGAAGATCGTCACCGTGTCGTCCGTGGAGGTCAGCACGTGACGCACGTAGTTCGACCCGATGAACCCGGCCGCGCCGGTGACAAACAACTTCATGGACTCTCCTCGAGCAATTCGGCGACCGTCGACGCTGCGATGTCCTTCGCCGACACCTGCGCCCGATCCTCGGGATCGACCGGCAGCGGCCAGTCGATCCGCAACTGAGGATCCAACGGGTTGCAGGAACGTCCTTCCATACCCGGTCGCCATTCCTTGTCGAAGCAATAGACGTACTGCGTGCCGTCGACGAGCGACTGAAAGCCGTTCGCCACCCCACGCGGCACGAGCACCTGGACACCGGGCACGAGTGCCACCGTCTCCACGACGCCACGCGTCGGCGATCCCGATCGCAGATCGACATAGGCGCCGAACGCCTCGCCGGCGACCACCGCCACGACCTTCGTCATCGCCTCGGCGTGCAACCCGCGCAACGCACCACGACGGGACTCCGTGACGTTGATCTGGACGAACGGATCGATGGAGGGCAGATCGGTGGCGGTAAAAGCCGACCGACGGAAGTACTCGCGGACGGTCCCTCGCGCGTCGCTGACCTGCTTCATCGTGATCACGAACAGACCGTCGATCGCCGTTGCTCGAGTCGCCTGCTCGACGACGTCTGCCATCACTCGACGTCGATCTGGCAGTGGTCGCCGACCATCAGGCGCAGCGCCCGCGGACGCTTCGCCGAACGCTCGACAACCGCTTCCCGACCGATCAAGCTGTCCTCCAGCCGGGGGATGTGCAGCACCTTCGACGCATCCATCACCACGGAATGCTCGATCTCGCTGTGCACCACCTCGCAGCCGTTGCCGATCGCACTGAACGGGCCGATGAAGCTGTCGACGACTCGCGTGCCGCGCCCGATCGCCACCGGGCCGCGGATCGTCGAGTTGACGATCTCGGCGCCCTCGGCGACGACGACACGCCCATCGAGCGACGAACCCGCGTCGACGACGCCATCGATACGCGTCACGATCTTCTCCAGCAACAACCGGTTGGCCTCGAGCAGCGGAGTCAGCTTGCCAGTGTCGATCCACCACCCGGTGAGCAACTCCGTGCGCACACGCTTACCGTTGCTGATCAACCACTGGATCGCGTCGGTGATCTCCAACTCACCGCGAGCCGACGGAGAAATCGCCCGCACCGCGTCATGGATCGTCTGATCGAACAAATACACACCGACGAGAGCGAGGTCCGACGACGGATCCTCAGGCTTCTCGACCAGTTCGACGACATGGCCATCGTCATCCAACGTGGCGATCCCGAAACGATGCGGATCAGGGACCTGCTTGAGCAAAATCTGCGCAGCCGGCGGGTCCTCCGAACGGCGCGCCTCCTCGAACGCGGCGATGAACGCCGAAAGGTCCTGCTCGAGGAGGTTGTCTCCCAGGTACATGACGAAATCATCGCCACCGAGGAAGTCGCCGGCGATCAACACGCAATGAGCCAAACCGAGCGGCGCGTCCTGCGCAATGTAAGTCACCTTGGCGCCGAACTCAGACCCATCGCCGACCGCAGCACGCACCTCCGGACCCGTCGCCCCGGTGATCACACCGATCTCCTCGATCCCAGCGGCAACCATCGCCTCGATGCCATAAAAGAGGATCGGCTTGTTCGCCACCGGCACAAGCTGCTTCGCCCGCGTATGCGTAATCGGACGCAAACGCGTCCCCTCACCACCCGCCAAGATGAGCGCCTTCATCGCCCGGGAGCGTAACCCCGCTCAGGAGCTTGTGGCGGTGGGGTCGGTCGTCTCCGTGACGACCGGGAGCGGCCCGAGGCCACGGAAGTAGTCGAGGATCTCCTCGGCCCCCTCGCTGAGTTGCAGTGCCGACTGGTCGCCGACGGTGAGCTCCTCGACCGGCAGCACATACGTCTGCAGCCCTTCCTCGGCCGCCGCGAACATCGCCTCGCCGGCCTCGAGCACGTCGACATTGGCATCGAGGCGGACGACATTGCCGGCGGTGCCGATCAGGTCGCCGAGCCGGAACGGGTTGCTGTTGATCTCGGCCATCACGGCGGCTGCCGCCGTGCGCAGGAAGTGCTGCTGGCGGGCGATGCGGTTGAGATCGGGTGCGCCGTCCTGCAACCGCCAGTCACCGTCGCGGAACTCCTCGTAGTTCCGCGACCGGGCATACGCCAGCGCCATTCTCCCGTCGAGCACCTGGCAGCCTGGTTGCATGCTGAGCCCCGAGTTGTCGTCCTTGACGGCGTACTCGCCAGCGCAGATCTCGACGCCGCCGATCTCGTCGACGAGCTGCTGGAACCCGGCGAAGTCGACCTCCACGTAGTGATGGATCGGGATCCCCAGTCCCTGGGTGATCGTCGCGGCGAGCCGGCGGGGACCCCCGATGTACGCCCAGTTGATCTTGCCATCGTCGCCAACTTCGGCGATCGGCAGCCACAGGTCCCGGGGGATGCTGAGCAGCGACGCCCCGCTCTCCGGGTCGCGGCGCAGGATCATGATCGTGTCGCTGCGACCGCCTTCGCCCGTCGAGCCGTCGAGAAACAGCCCGGCGTCCTCGGCGTCTTCGTCGATCACGTCGCGATTGTCCGAGCCGACGATGAGGTAGTTCTCCGCCGGACCGTCGTTGGTTTCGAGCACGTCGGTCAGCTCCTCGACCCGCTCGATGCCGCCCTCCTCGCGTTCCCCGGCGAAGTAGACGCCGGCGCCGCCCCCAACGCCGACGACCACGGTCAACAGGGCAGCCAGCGCCAACGGGGCGCGGTGAATACGACCTCGACTACTCATTTCACGCCCACGCTAACGGAACCGAACCCCGGGTAACCCGTCAAACGGCACGGAGATGGACGACGTCGCCGACGCTGAGGCGATGCGTCCGGCGGGCGTCGTCGACGACGACCAGACGCCCATCGACGGCGAGATCGGTGGCCACGCCGAGCAGTTCACCGTCAGGCAATTCGACGCGGACACGTCGACCGATCGTCGCCAGCTCGCTGCGGTAACGGTCACGCAATTCGTGCGGTGACGCCGGCAGGCGGTCGTACGCGGCGAGCAGTTCGGTGAGCAGTTCGACCGGCGTGACCGCGCTCCCCAGCCGACTCGCACCATCAGGGGCCCATCCGATGTTGACCCCGATGCCGACCACCACACTGCCGCTCGCGGCCCGTTGGGCGAGCACTCCGGCGACCTTGTTTTCGTCGAGGAGCACGTCGTTGGGCCACTTCAACGCCAGAGGCGCAGCGGTGAAGCGGCGGCACCCGTCGACCGCAGCCAACGACACACGGCGGGGCAGCTCCATCGGTTCAGGCGGCACCTTGTGAAAGAGGATGGAGGCGAGCAGATTGTGGCCAGGCATCGCCGACCACACCCGATCCCGACGTCCACGGCCGGCATGTTGGTAGTCGGCAACGAGGACCGAGCGGTCGGGGCGCTCACCGGCCGACGCCAACAGGTCCTCGTTGGTACTCCCGGTCGCGGCGATGTGTTCAACCTGCCAGCCGGGTGGCCACTCCCCCGGCCAGCCCACCGGCGTGCGCCGCGTGCCGCCCACCAACCTACATTGGCAGGCGTGCTGGAGAAGATCCTCATCGCCAACCGCGGAGAGATCGCCGTGCGCGTCGTGCGCGCCGCTCGCGAACTCGGGATCGCCACGGTGGCCGTGTACTCGGAGCTCGATCGCGATGCCTTGCACGTCCGGCTCGCCGACGAGGCGTACGCCCTCGGTGGCAAGACCGCCGCGGAGAGCTATCTCAACACTGCGGCGATCCTCGACGCTGTCGCTCGCAGCGGTGCCGACGGCGTGCATCCGGGATATGGGTTCTTCTCCGAGAACGCCGACTTCGCCCGGGCGATCACCGATCACGGCGTGACGTTCATCGGACCGCCGGCGAGCGCCATCGAGGCGATGGGCGACAAGGTTTCGAGCCGCCGGGCGGCGCTCAGCGGTGGCGCGCCGATCGTGCCTGGCACCACGGACTTCGCCGCGGGGCCTGACGAGATCCGTGCGTTCGGTGACGACCACGGCTGGCCCGTGGCGATCAAGGCAGCCTTTGGCGGAGGCGGTCGCGGCATGAAGGTCGTCCACTCCGCCGGCGATGTCGACGAGGCGATGGCCAGCGCGCAGCGTGAAGCAAAGGCGTTCTTCGGGCGCGACGAGGTCTACGTCGAGCGCTATCTCACGTGGCCACGCCATGTCGAAGTGCAGGTCGTCGGCGACCAGCACGGCGACATCGTGTGGGTCTCGTCGCGTGACTGCTCTGCCCAGCGGCGCCACCAAAAGCTCATCGAGGAGGCACCCGCGCCGGGGCTCCCCGACGGCGTCGAGGCGGCGATGGGTGCCGCGGCGATCAAGGCCGGGCTCGCGGTCGGCTACTACAACGCCGGCACGGTCGAGTTCATCTACCAGGAAGGCGACTTCTTCTTCCTCGAGATGAACACGCGGCTGCAGGTGGAACACCCCGTGACCGAAGCGATCACCGGGATCAACCTCGTCGAGTGGCAGATCCGTGTCGCTTCCGGTGAGCCGCTGCCGATGACCCAGGAGGAGGTGCTCGCCCAGCGTCGCGGTCACGCGATCGAGGTCCGGGTCAACGCCGAAGACCCGGCTGGTGGGGCGTTCCTGCCGTCTCCCGGCCGGATCACGCGGCTCGACGAGCCCCAAGGCTTCGGCGTCCGCTTCGACTCCGGATACCACGCCGGGGACGAGATCTCGCCGTACTACGACAACCTCGTCGCCAAGCTCGTCGTCTGGGGCAGGGATCGTCCGACGGCGATCGCCCGCACCATCACTGCCCTCGAGGAGACCAAGGTCGAGGGCGTGGCGACAACCATTCCTGCCGATCTGGCGATCCTCCGACACCCCGACTTCGTCAACGTCGAGCACTCCACGAAGTGGGTCGAGGAACGCCTCGACCTCTCTGCCCTCGTGACACCACCGGCTGCAACGGGCGGAGGCGACGAGGTCGCATCGGCCCCGCAACTCGCTCGGCGACACACCACCGTCGAGGTCAACGGCAAGCGCTTCGATGTGACGCTGTGGGTGCCGGAAGCCGGTGACATCGCCGGCCCTGGCGCCGGTGGCCGCCGTGGTGTCGTTCGCAACATTCGACGGTCTTCACCGCACGGGTCGGCGGGCGCCGCCGGCAGCGGCCACGTGACGGTGCCGATGCAGGGGACGATCGTCAAGGTGCTCGTCGAGGTCGGCGAGCAGATCGAGGCCGGCCAAGCCGTCGTCGTGCTCGAGGCGATGAAGATGGAGAACCAGATCTCCGCCGAACGCGGCGGAACGGTCGCCGAGATCAAGGTCGCCGCCGGCGACACCGTGGGTGGTGGCGACGTGGTCGCCGTCATCGAGTAGCCGCCCCCGTCCCCGTGGTGGCCCACTAGGTGCTCGCCGCCACCCTCCTGGCACTCACCGCGGCAGGGCTGCACGCGGCGTGGAACCTCGTCGCCAAGCGCAGTGCCGATCGGGTCACGACACTGTCGGCGCAGTTCATGATCGGCGGCTTGATCGGCGCTCTCGTGCTGGCGATCACCCGCGACCTCCCGGCCGCGGCCTGGTGGCCGGCGCTCGTCACCGGCGTCGTCCACGTTCCGTACCTGCTGCTGCTCGCCCGCGCCTACGAACACGGCGACTTCGCAGTGGCCTACCCCATAGCCCGCGGCACCGGGGCGGTGCTCGCCGCCCTGGGTGGCGTCGTGCTGCTCGATGACGACCTCGGCGTCGTCGGAGCGCTCGCCGTGCTCATCGTCGCCGCGGGCATGTGGCTGCTGTCGGGAGGTGCGACCGCGACGCAACTGTCGACGGCGGTCGCTGTCGGCGTGACGATCGGCGTCTACACCGTCAACGACAGTCGGGCGGTGAGATCCTTCGGGATCACCTACCCGCTCGCGGCATTCGTCGCCATCGGCGTAGTGATGTCGATCTACGTGGTCGCCACCCGGCGCGGGCCCCGGCTCGCGGCGACGATGCGCGTCGGTTGGCGACAGGCGGCGATCACCGGGGCGATGGCAGTGCTCGCCTACATGCTGGTGATGGCCGCTGTCCGCCGAGCCCCGGTGGGATACGTCGCCGCCCTGCGCGAGTCCGGCGTGCTGATCGCCGCCTTCCTCGGCAACCGCTACCTGGACGAGGGTGCCGTGCACCGGCGAACGCTGGCCGCCGGCGTCATCCTCGCCGGCCTCGTCCTCCTCGTTGCCGCCCGCTGAGCAACTGCGACCGATGGGTGTTTCATGACGATTCGGTCATGAAAACACCCATCGGTTCGGATGTCAGCCGGCCGCGCTCGGCGTCATCCTCGATGGGGGTGGCGGGGCGGTGCTCTCCCTGATCACCAACTCGCCGCTGATGCTGACGCTTGATGCAGACTCGCCCGCGAGGATCCGCTCCAGCACGCCGACGCAGCGGGCGGCGAGGGCGGCGAAGTCCTGGCGCACCGTGGTCAGTCCAGGTTGGAAGAACTCGGCATCGGGCAGGTCGTCGAAGCCGGCGACGGACACGTCACCGGGAACGTTGACGCCCGCTGCGCCGAGCGCAGACAACAGCCCCAGCGCCGTCTGATCGTTCGCCGCGAAGACCGCCGTCGGGAGACCGTCGGCGACCATCTGGCGGCCGGCGGCGAACCCGGTCGCCGAGCTCCAGTCGCCCCGATACACGCGCGAGGTGACGAGGCCGGCGTTCCTCATCTCATGGCGCCACGACCGCAACCGTGCCGCAGCCTCGGGCGAGGCCTGAGGACCGGTGATGAAAGCGATGTCACGGTGCCCGAGATCGATCAGATGCCTGGTGACGAGGCGAGCCCCGGCGCGATTGTCCATCGCCACCGACACGAGCCAGGGCTTGGCGGCGCGGTAGTCGGCGGACATCGTCACCACAGGCAAGTCGTTGGCGACGATGTGGGCCGCAGCGAGCCACTCCCGCTCGGGGGCGATCAGCACGACTGCCTCCACCGCCTGGTCCTTGAAGTGCTCGACGGCGGCGTCGAGCGCAGCCGCAGACGAGTCGGCGACGCTGGCGAGACTGACGAAGTACCCAGCATCTCGTGCTGCGACCTCGACGGCGATCATCGTGCTCGTCGGCCCGAACAGATGGGTGCGTGGCGTGAGCACCCCGATCACACCCGAGCGTCTCGTGACGAGTGAGCGCGCTGCGGCGTTGCGGCGGTAGCCCAGCTCGGCGATCGCCAGCTCGACGCGCTCCTTCGTCGCCGGCCGGACGTTGGGGAGGTCGTTGAGGACGCGCGACACCGTCTGGTGCGACACGCCCGCCATCCTCGCGACGTCATGCATCCCCGGCGGACGAGTCACGGTTCTGCCTTCACGCGGCTCAGCGTGCCACTGGAGCAATGGGCGGGATTGACGAAATCTTTGTGAACGTTCACAATCCAGGGATCGGACGCGCTACTACGGAGGTCGCAGTCGTGAGTATCCAGCAAGATCCGCTCGCCGCCCGCGTCGTGATCGATCCAGCGGCGCAGGTTGCTCCGGTGAAGCGCCGGTTGTTCGGCTCGTTCGTCGAGCACCTCGGCCGCTGCGTGTACACGGGGATCTACGAGCCCGGCCATCCCACTGCCGACGAGGACGGTTTCCGCGGCGACGTCCTTGCCCTCACCCAGGAGCTCGGCGTCACGGTAGTGCGCTACCCGGGCGGCAACTTCGTGTCCAATTATCGGTGGGAGGACGGCGTCGGACGGCGTGACCGCCGTCCGGTGCGGCGTGACCTCGCCTGGCGCAGCCGCGAGACCAACGAGGTCGGCATGGACGAGTTCGTCACGTGGTGTGCCCGGGCTGGTGTCGAGCCGATGCTCGCCGTCAACCTCGGCACCCGCGGCGTCGCCGAGGCCATCGACCTGCTGGAGTACGCCAATCACCCATCGGGCACGGCGCTGTCGGACCAACGCGTTGCCAACGGTGCCAAAGAACCCCATGGGGTTCGGTTGTGGTGCCTCGGCAATGAGCTCGACGGGCCGTGGCAGACCGGACACAAGACAGCAGCCGAGTACGGGCGACTCGCCGCCGAGACGGCACGGGCGATGCGTCAGGCCGAGCCCGACCTCGAGCTCGTGGCGTGCGGCAGTTCCCACTCGTCGATGCCCACGTTCGGGTCGTGGGAGGCGACGGTCCTCGAAGAGGCCTACGACGTCGTCGACTACGTGTCGCTGCATGCCTACTACGAAGAACACGAGGGCGATCCCGGCAGCTTCCTCGCCTCGGCAGTCGACATGGATCGCTTCATCGATGCCGTCACCGCCACCGCCGACCACGTCCGCGCCAAGCTCGGCGTGAGCAAGCGCATCGACCTCTCGTTCGACGAGTGGAACGTGTGGTACATCAGCAGGTTCCAGCACGACGGTCCCGAGCCGGGATGGCCAATCGCGCCACGTCTGATCGAGGATCGCTACAGCGTCACCGATGCCGTCGTCGTGGGCAATCTGCTGATCTCGCTGCTCCGGCACGCCGACCGAGTCGCCGTCGCCTGTCTGGCGCAGCTCGTCAACGTGATCGCGCCGATGATGACCGAGCCCGGCGGTCCAGCCTGGCGACAGACGACGTTCCACCCGTTCGCCGCGACGTCCCGCTACGCCCGCGGCGACGTCGTGCGCGTAGCGATCGACGCGCCGAGCTACGAGACGGAGCGGTTCGGCGAGGTGCCGCTCGTCGACGCCGTCGCCACCCGCGACGACGCCGGCACCGTCCTGTTCGTCGTCAATCGCTCGCTCGATGCCACGGTGCAATTGGCTGTCGACACCCGGCCGCTCGGTCAGGTCGCGGCCGTGGAATGCCTCCAGCTCGCCGACGCCGACCGCCACGCCAGCAACACCGCGGCCGAGCCCGACCGCGTGCAGCCGCGCACGGTGTCGTTGCCACCACCTGACGTCGACAGCGTGATCGATGTTCCGTTGCCTCCGGTCTCGTGGACGATGGTGCGCCTCAGCCCAGCCAAGAGCCGAGCCGTCGCTACATCCTGACGAAGCGGCCATCCTCTCGTTCCTGAAGTGTCCCCTCCGCCGCCCGCTCCAAAGCCGCCGTGGCCTCGGATCGGTCCGACGCAACCAGTCCATCGGTCCCTGCGTCTGTGACCGACAGGACGGACTCCTTGAGGAGCCGGGAATAGGGATGTTCGGGCGCATCGAGGATGGGCCGGGCCGGGCCCATCTCCACGACGTATCCCTTCTGCATGATCACGAGCCGGTCGGAGATGTAGTAGGCGGTGGCGAGATCGTGCGTGATGTAGATGACGGTCACGCCGAACTCGTCCCGCAGGTCTCGTAGCAGATTGACGATCGACATTCGCAGCGATGCGTCGACCATCGACACCGGCTCGTCGGCGATGAGGAGCGAAGGGTTGGGAATGAGCGCGCGGGCAATAGCGATGCGTTGAAGCTGGCCGCCGGAAAGTTCGTGGGCATAGCGGCGGGCGACCTCCCTGAGGCTCAGTCCGACCTTGTGTAATGCCTCGTCCATCACCGCCTCCGCCGCGGCCTTGGTCCCGGCGCCCCTGAGACGACGCGCCGATGCAAAGAGGTAACGATCGACGCGCTTGAGCGGATTGAACGTTTCGAACGGGTTCTGGAAGACCGGCTGGACGCGCTGCAGGAACTCGCGCCGTGCAGCGCGGTTTCGACGTTCCGCATTGCTCTTGCCGTCGAACAGGATGTCACCACTTGTCGGTTGTTCGAGGCCGAGGATCATGCGCGCCAGCGTCGTCTTGCCAGACCCTGATTCGCCGATGATCGTGAAGATCTCGGAGGATTCGGACGACAGCGAGAGGTTGGCATCGATGACGGCATCGACATAGCCGCGCGAGAATTGGCCGCCCATGACGAAGCGCTTGGAGACGTGAGAAACCTCGAGCAACGCGGTCATTGGGCGACCACCACCGCTGTCTCCTCGGAGCCGATTTCGGAAAGCGGAGGCACGTCGGCGCTGCGCCAGCACGCAGACCGGTGATCCAGTCCCACCGACTCGAGTGGCGGCACGTCGGTCTTGCACTTCTCGATGGCCAGCGGGCATCGAGGGTGAAAGCGGCAGCCAGTGGGCGGTTCGGCGAGGTTGGGCGGTCGTCCCTCGAGCGCCGGTTTTGGCGTGGTGTCGCCGATGCGTGGCAGGGCAGCGACGAGATGGGCGGTGTACGGATGCCGTGGTGTGGCGAAGAGCGTGCGCGTCGGCGCCTCTTCCACGAGCCTGCCCGCATAGATGATGCCGACGCGGTCGGCCGTGTTGGCGTGCACGCTCATGTCGTGGGTGACGAACACCACGGACGACCCCATCTGGCGCTGCACGTCGCGAATCATCGCCAGCACGTCCTTCTGCACGACGACGTCGAGCGCCGTGGTCGGTTCGTCGGCGATGACGAACTCGGGCCGACACACGGTTGCGAGGGCGATCGTCGCCCGCTGGCGCATCCCGCCGGAGAGTTGGTGCGGATAGGCGGACAGCACGTTCGGGGACAAGCCGAGTCGCTGGAGGTGCGATTCGACCTTGTCCCAGAACTCACTGCTCGGCAGCCCCATCGGCCGAAAGGCGAAGTCCTCGAACGTCCTGCGAACCCGCCGCACCGGATTGAGCAGGCTCATCGATCCCTGCATGATGTAGGAAAGATGTTTCCAGCGGAGTGCGTCGACCTCGGCCTCGCTTGCCGCATAGGGATCGATCTCGCCGTTCTTGAAACGGTAGGTCATCGATCCGCCGACGATTCGCAGCGGTGGTCGAATCGCCGCGGCAAACGTCTTGATCAGGGTCGTCTTGCCCGAAGAGCTCTCGCCGGCGATGCCGTAGATCTCGTTCTTGCGAACGGAGAGCGTGATGTCGTCGACCGCCCGCACCTCACGGTCAACACCGAAATATTTCGTCCGGTAGTAGGCCTTGAGGCCGTTCACCGTCAGCACTTCGTCAGGTGCGACCGTCATGCGTCACCCATTCGCTGCAGACGGGAACGCGGGTCGATGTATTCGTTGAGCGACACCGCCAGCAAGTAGAGGCCGATGAAGGTGATGACGATGAGGACGACCGGCACGGCGATCCACCACCACGTGCCGACCACCATCGCCGAGTGATTGTTGGCCCAATACAGCATCGTGCCGATGGTCGGGACATTGATGTCGGTGAACCCCAGCACTGAAAGCGTCACGGAGAGGCCGATCGACCAGATCATGTTCGCCAGGGCCGTGGCGAAGACGATCGGCATGACGTAGGGAAGATGCTCCTCGAACATGATCTTGCGAGCGCTCATCCCGGCGAAGACCGCGTGGCGGGTGAACTCGCGATGCCGCAAGCTCAGCGCGACGGACCGGATCAGCCTCGCGTCGAATGGCCAACCGAAGACAGGCCATGACGATCGCCAGCCTCAGCGCATCCAGATCGTCTCTCATCACGAAGTAGAACAAGACGAGAATCGGAAAGATCGGCAGGGCGACGACGACGTCACTGATGGTCATCAACGCCCGATCGAACCAGCCGCCCTTGTAACCAGCAATCAGCCCGACGGTGATCGAGATGATCCGAGACAGGACCGCCACGATCACTCCGAAGATGAGCGTGTTGCGGATGGCGAACGTGGCCTGCCAGAAGAGATCCTGCCCACGAGAGTTCGTACCGAACGGATATTCCCTTGAGGGCGGCAGGTCGGGCGGAACCAGATACTGCAGCTCGGGATCCACCGGTGACACGAAGCTCAGGCAAGAGAACGCCACGATGAGCGTCACCAGGAACAAGCCCACGGTGAACTCGCGGTTGTAACGGATGAGATCGCGAACGACGACGAACATCGCCCTACACCGTTCTGACCCGCGGATCGAGGAGTGGATGCAGCAGATCGACGATGAAGATCGCGATCGCTACCGCGACGATCGGATACCGTGGACACGGCGAGCACCGTGGAGCTATCGCCACCATTGACCGCGTCGACCAACAACGTGCCCAGGCCGGGATAGGTATAGACCTGTTCGGTGATGACAGTGCCCGAGAAGATCGATCCGAGCGCCAGCGCGAGCGCCGTCAACTGCGGCACGGCGGCGTTGCGCATCACATAGGAGTAGACGACGCGTTTGCGCTTCACCCCCGCAAGCTCGGCGTAGGTCACATAGTCCTCGGTGACGATGTTCGAGACCAGCGCCCGCATCCCCAGGAACCAGGTCCCGAACCCGACGACGATGAGCGACGTGACCGGCAGGATCGCGTGCTGGATGACCGAGAGGACGAAGTCGATGTTCCACCCCGGCTCGACATCCATGGCATAGGCGCCGGAGATCGGCAGGATCGGCCACACGAACCCGAAGAAGATCAGGAAGAGGAAGGCGACGATGTAGTAGGGGATCGGCTGAACGCCCATCGCTGCCACCCCGAAGACCTTGAGCAGGCGGTTGTTCTGAAAGTAGCCAGCCAGCCCGCCGAACAGGTTGCCCAGCGACCACGTGACCAATACCGAAATGCTCAGCAGGAACACCGTCCACGGGAGCGCCCGCATGACCAGGTCTATCGACGGCGTGGGAAAGGCGAGCAACGATGGGCCGAAGTCGCCCTGGAGGAACCGACGCCAGAAGTTCATGTACTGCTCGGGGAGCGGCTTGTCGACGCCATACAGGTCGGTGAGCGCCGCACGCATCTGTTCGACGGCCTCAGGGCTGAAGTTTCCCTGGGCCGTCACTCGGCGGAGCATGCTCTCGACGGGGCTGACCGGTGAGAGATGACTGACCAGAAACGCCACGGACACACCGACGAAGATGACAACGATCATCTGCGTGAAGCGCTTGAGCGCAAACCACGAATAGGCCTTCATCTACCGCCTTCTCGCGTCGGTGCCTGTTTGGGCAGACGCCGGTGGGTGCCCGGCACAACTGCCGGGCACCCACCTGCACCTTCGGGGTCAGCTTCCGACCGGCGCTAGCTGGGTCAGGATGTACCTGGCGTTGGCCCAGTTGTTCACCGGATTGGCGTACGGATTTTCCGAGGTCGGATAGCCCGTCCAGTAGCGCTCCGACAACGCCACGAACACGTTGTAGGACATCACCGGAATGTTGGGCATCTCCTGGAGGTGGAGCCTGACGAACTCGCTGGCCGAGCTCCACGTTGCGCTCGAGATCGTCGAAGGGGACGGTGCGGATCTCCTCGATGATCCGATCGAGCTCGGGATTCTGCCAGCGCATCCAGTTGCGCGCCGGCTGTAGCTCTCCCGGCTCGACGATGTAGCTCGGAGTGATAGCTGTCGAGGAAGAACGAGAGGTCGGGGTGACCGCCCCACGTCTCCACGGACCAGGCGACGTTGGCCTCGTAGTCCCCGGCTCCCTGCCGATCCCAGGCGTTACCCCACGGTTCCTGCACTTCGGCCGTCACGGGGACGCCGGCCTGGCTCCACATCTGGGCCCCGATCGTGCCCAGCCGGTTGATGACGCCGTCGGGCGGAATCATCAGGGTGAACTCGAAGGGCTCGCCGTTGGGCATCGTCCATCCACCGCCGTCCTCCGTGAAGCCGGCGCTGCGTAGCAGCGCGGCCGCCGCATCCAGATCCTGGTTCCACCAGCCATAGCCGAATGCTCGGCGGATGGCGTCCTCGTCGGTGGGCACCTCGTCACCGAACTCGGGACGGACCATTTCAGCGACGTCGAGGCCGATGTTCGGGTTGTACGGCTTGATCACGCTCTCGCCGGTGTCGAGCTCGAAGTTGATCAACTCCTCCTGCATCGGGATGTGGTAGTCGTCAGGGTGCGTTCCGGTTGGCGGGATCGAGATCGCCGAGAGCGTCGCCGCACCGCGATAACTGGCCATCGACATGCCACGGGCATCGAGCATCAGCGCGAGCGCCCAGCGAACGCGGCGATCCTGGAACTTCTCGTTCTGATGGTTGAAGATGAACATCGGCAGCGTCGGATCGGGATGGGCGTACGGGAATCCGGGGAACCAGCCCCTGACGTCGTCCTCCTCCTCGACGATCGAGAACATGCCCTCCGGCGAGAGGTCGTGGATCATGTCCAGGTCGCCGTTGCGCATCTCGATCAGCCGATTGTCGGGCGGCATGTTGAGGCGGTAGATGACGTATTGCGGCACCGGCTCGCCGAAGTCGGCAACCGACGTGCGGTCCCAGTCCTCGCGCTTCTCCCAGATGTACCAAATGCCGTTCGGGTCGTACCTGCTCAACACGTACGGCCCCAGGCCGACGGGATCGGCGAAGTCGTACTCCAGGATATTCTCGACACCAGAGAAGATGTGCTCGGGCATGATCCAGGCGCCATTCCAGCGGACCGAGAAGATCGAATGAAATCTCGAGTTCGGGGCCTGGAGCGTGAAATGGACCGTCTGGTCGTCCACCGCCTCGACGGTTTCGACCTGGGTCGAGAAGGCGCCGCTCCATACCAATCCTTCGGCTATCCATTTGGGTTTGGACTGTAAAGACGACGTCGTCGGCGGTGAACTGCTCGCCATCGCTCCAGTAGATGTCGTCGCGCAAGTTCACCGTCATCTCGGTGAAATCGTCGTTGTAGACGGGTGGGCCGGAGGCCAGCGAGTTGTGGGTCACGCCATCGATGCCCTGATTGGGGTCGATGAACCACAGCGTGTCCATCATCAGCTGATGCAGGCCATGGGCTAATCCGCCACCGGCATTGACCCAGATGTTGAACCAGCCGGGATTGGCGAGGCTCCCCTCCTGAGCCTGCAGAATCAGCGTCTGCTCGCGTGGCAGGTCCTGGATCGGAGCGGCCCCGGCCAGCAGGTTCGGAGCGGCCGACGATCGCGCTGAACCAGCGAGGGCGAGGCCCTCTGGACCGAGCACCACGCCGGTGCCGACCAGCGCGCTGGCGGTGAGGAAGCGGCGGCGGTTCCACCGCGGCATCCCTTCCTGCGGCGTCACGTCAGCATCGGAAAGTGATGAATCAGAACCAGGCGTCTTCCAGTTGCGCATGTGTACCCCCTTGTGAGGAGAGGTGCCCCCCGGCACGCCTCCGCCTACCGATTGTGAACGTTCACAAGGGCGTCGTCAATAGTCGAATTCGCTCTTCGAACACGTCCGACAGCCACCAGAGCCCCGTCCCGGCGGGAGTCAAGCGTCTGTGTCAGCGAACACGACCGCCGACGTCGTGTTCGCTGACACAAAGCTCGGCTGCTCCGTTTGTGTCAGCAAGAGTGGCCCCTACGGGCACATCGGCTGACGCAAACGAGTCGGCCCGTCTGGCGGCCCGGCACGCTCCACTTCCAGAGCAACGCAGCCGTGCTCACGTGTCGCTCGAACCCGCAGCACCACCTATTGCCGGACGCTCTAACACAGAATTACCTACTCGGCGGCTTCGGCGAGGGCTTCGGACAGGGCAGGGTGGACGAGCAGGCTCTCGACGATGTCGGTGACCTTGAGGTTGGCGGTGACGGCGAGGGCGATCACGGAGATCAGCTCGGCGGCGTGGCGGCCGACGATCGAGCCGCCGAGCACGACGCCGGTGGCCGGATCAGAGACGATCTTGACGAACCCTTGCGGGTTGTTGTTGATCAGCGCCTTGGCCGTCGCGGAGAAGGGCACCTTCGTGACGCGGATCTTGCGGCCGGCGGCGAACGCCTCGGCCTCGGCGAGGCCGACGTCGGCGATCTCCGGTTCGGTGAATATCGCCGACGCCGCCTTGTCGTAGTCGAGATGACGGTGCGGGCCGGTGTGCAGCCCCATGACCCGCTCGGCCACCTTGCGTCCCTGCATCGCCGCAACCGAGGAGAGCGGAAGCTTGCCGCTGACGTCGCCGGCTGCGTAGATGTGCGGGACGCTGGTGACGCAGTTGTGGTCGATCGGGATGTAGCCGCCGGCGTCGACCTCGACCCCGGCGCGGTCGAGATCGAGACCATCCGAGTTGGGCACGGAGCCGATGGCCAGCACTGCGTGTGACGTTCGCACGACCCGGCCGTCGTCACAGCGCACGACGACGGTGTCGCTCTCGTGATCCCGCTCGATCGCCGTAGCTCGCGCTCCCTTGAGCAAGTGCACACCGCGGGCGAGGAAATCCGCCTCGAGCACGGCGGCGACTTCCGGATCCTTGTTCGGCAGCACTTGCTGACGAGAGACGACGAGCGTCACGTCGGCACCGAACGACGCGAACATGTGCACGAACTCGACGCCTGTCACGCCGGACCCGACGATCGTCACGCTGGTCGGGAACTCCTTGGGCGGATAGCAATCGCGCGTCGTGAGGATGCGGTCGCCGTCAGGCTCACACCACTCGGGGATGCGCGGCCGTGAGCCGGTGGCGACGAGGGCGATGTCGAAGTCGACCAGTTCCGTGCCGTCGACAGTGTCGACCTCGGCGGCGTGGGGAGAGACGAAGTGGGCGGTGCCGGTGATCATGCGCACGCCCTGGCTCTGCAACAGGCCGCTCGTGCCGGTGTGGAGGTGGCGTTTGATGCCCTCGATGCGCATCGTCAACGCCTCAGTGTCGACGGTCGCCGAGGCTTGCTCGAGACCCATGCCGGTGGAGCGGCGCAGGAAGCTCATCGCCCCACCCGTTGCGATCATCGTCTTCGACGGGATGCAGTCGAGCAGGTGGGCGGCGCCGCCGACGAGCTCGCGTTCGACGACGGTCACGTTGGCGCCGAGTCGGGCGGCGAACGACGCAGCAGTGTTGCCTGCCGGCCCGCCGCCGATGATGAGGAATCGTGTCGCCACGGCACAGAGGCTATGTCCCGCTCAGGGTCTGAATTCCCGTCGCAGGCGAACGACTCCGTCATCGCGGACGGTTCGGCGACTCCTGTCTACGAAGCCCGAGACGTTCGGGCAGGCGGCCTGTGCACAAGGGGACGTGAACCGGGGTGGACGAGACGAACGAGGACGACGCGGGTGACGATGTCGACGCGGACGAGGACGGTGACTACGACGAGCACGAGTACGACGACGAGTACGAGTACGACGACAACGAATACGACGACGACGATTCCGAGGCGCAGGACGAGCCACTGCGCCGGCGCACCCCACTCATCCTCGGCTATGTCGCCGTCCTGGTGGTCGGCTGGCTGACCGCGCTCGGCGTGCTCGTCATCCGTCCAGCACTGACCGACGACGAGGAAGAGGCCGCCAGCCGGCCGCGGATGGCCACCACTACATCGGCGGTCACGGCAACTTCGAACCCGGCGACCACGGACGAAGCGACCCGAGCGATCGGGCCGCTCTTCGAGGAACGCACCAGCGAGCCGGCGAGATCAGGACCTGACAACGCCGCTTCGGCGCAAGTGGCCACCAGCGAACCGGTCGACACCACGACCGAGCCCACGATCACGACGACGGAGCCGAGAACCACCGAGCACGCCGCCGACGTTGGGTCCGCCACGACCACCGAATCCGCGACTACGGAACTCGCTACCACCGAACCGGCGACCACCGAGCCGGCGACCACCGAACCGATTGCCTCGGCGCGGCCAACTACGACGTCCGCTGTGGCGATGCCGGCTCGGCCGACGAGCTCCTCCCGCACCGTCACGACGCCCCCAACCGTGTCATCGACGTCAACCCCAACCACGACGGCGCCAACCACCACCACCACCACCGCCCCACCGACAACCACCACCACCCCACCGACAACCACCACCACCCCACCGACAACCACCACCACCCCACCGACAACCACCACCACCCCACCGACAACCACCACCACCCCACCGACAACCACCACCACCCCACCGACAACCACCACCGCACGACCAACAACGACCACGACGATCCCACCAACGACAGCCGCACCGACGACCGCCGCGACTGCCGGCGCCACCTACAACACGATGCCGGACGGCAGCCCCACCCCGGTCGTGGCCATCTTCGACCGCGACCGGATCACCCTCGTCGGCGCGGTTCCGAGCGCGCAAGCTGCCCGACAGCTCACCGCGCTCGCGGTGGCCAACAGCCAATTTGCCGACCTCCCGGTCGACAACCGGCTGACCGTCAACCCGAGTGTTCCCGTCGGTGTCGGACTGCGCGTACTCGAGCTCAACTCCGTCCGGTTCGCCGAAGGGTCAACCGAGATCACTCCCGACCACGCCGCTCAGCTCGATCGCCTGGGCGCGGTGATGAACGCCACCCCCAACATCTCCGTGGTTGTCATCGGTCATGCCGATCAACGTGGGACCGACGCGACGAACCTGCAACTCGGACAGCAACGCGCCGACGCTGTCGTCGCCTACCTCACCAGCCTCGGCATCGACGGGTCGCGTCTGTCGGCGCGGTCGGTCGGCGAGGCCGACTTGCTGTCAACCGGCGACGACGAGGCGTCGCTGGCGTTGAACCGGCGCACCGAGTTCCTCATCCACGGGTTACTCGTTGCTCCGGCGCCACAACCATCCAGGGCAGCGACGACAACGACGGCCGGTTAGCAGGACCGGACCGGGTACCGTCGGGCGGCGTGATCGAACCCGACGAGGAAGACAGGTCGGCGATCTCCGGGAGCGGGCTCGCCGCCGAGCGCGCCCGTCGTCAACAGCAGGTCGACGGCCTGCGCGCCGCCGGACGGCAGCCCTACCCGTACCGCTTCGATCGCACCCACAGCGCTGCGGATGTTCGTGCGCTGGGCGCCGACCTCGGACCAGGCGAGGACACCAACACGCCGGTGTCGATCGGCGGTCGTGTGATGCTCAAGCGCGACACCGGCAAGCTCGTCTTCCTCACCGTCGCCGACCGCGGCCACGAGGTCCAACTGTTCGTCTCCAAGTCCGTCGTCGGCGACGAAGCGTTCGCCGACGTCAAGGCCCTCGATCGCGGCGACTGGGTCGGAGCAAAGGGCACGGTGATGACGACCCGTACCGGCGAGATCTCAGTCAAGGTGGAGAGCATCGAGTTGCTCGCCAAGGCGATCCGACCGTTGCCGGACAAGTGGCATGGCCTGGCCGATCCCGACATTCGATACCGCCAGCGCTATGCCGATCTCGTCGTCAACGCCGCGGCTCGCCGGGTCTTCGAGATCCGCCACGCAGTGCTCACCAGCTTTCGCACGACCCTGACCGATCGGGGATTCGTCGAGGTCGAGACGCCGACGCTCCATGTCGAGCCCGGCGGCGCCCACGCCCGTCCCTTCGTGACCCACCACAACACGCTCGACATCCCGCTGTACCTCCGCGTCGCCACCGAACTCCACCTCAAGCGGCTGATCGTCGGCGGACTGGACCGGGTGTTCGAGATCGGGCGGACCTTCCGCAACGAGGGGATGGACGCGACGCACAATCCGGAGTTCACGATGATGGAGTCGTATCAGGCGTTCGGCGACGTCGCCGACGTCATCGAGCTCACCGAGACGCTGGTCGTCAACGCTGCTCGCGATGCGGTCGGCTCGACCGTGATCGACATCGCCGGCACGCAGGTCGACCTCGCCGAGCCATGGCCGCGACTGCGCATGGCCGATGCCGTCTCGGATGCAGTGGCCGCAACCGTGCACCCATCGACTCCGGTGGAGACAGTGCGCGCAATCGCCAAGAAGCACGGGGTGCGATGGGAGCCATCGTGGGGGTCCGGCAAGCTGATCGAGGAGTTGTTCGAGAAGTTGTGCGAGGACGGCATCGTCCGGCCGACATTCGTCATCGGCCATCCCGTCGAGGTGTCACCGCTGGCGAGAGTCGACCCGGCCGACCCGGAGGTTGCGGATCGCTTCGAGCTGTTCATCAACGGCAGTGAGTACGCCAACGGCTACAGCGAGCTCAACGACCCCGTCGAGCAGCGCCACCGCTTCGACGACGAGCAGGCGGCGAAGGACGCAGGCGACCTCGAACGTGGCAGCGTCGACGAGGACTACCTCCGTGCCCTGGAGTACGGGATGCCGCCGACGGCCGGTCTCGGCGTCGGCATCGACCGCCTGGTGATGTTGCTCGCCGGTGTCCACAACATCAAGGACGTCATCCTCTTTCCCACGCTGCGTCCCGAGCCCCGTGAGGACGGGCGATGACCGCGACGCGGACCGCGTGGGGAGCCGGGTTCGAGACGCTCGACCGCGATGGCAACACCCTCGACGCGTGGTTCCGCTGGGTCGGCTGGGGCGAGTTCGGTGAGAGCGCCCCGGAGGATGTCGACGTCCACCTTGCTGGCGGCGATCGCCGTGACGACGTCCGACATGTCCTGATGCGTCCGGTCCGGCTGACGATCGACGTCGATGCCGCACCGGCGTCGGCAGCCGACGTCTACCTCCGGCTCCACCTGCTCTCCCACCGTCTGGCCGCACCGAACTCGCTCAACCTCGACGGCTTGTTCGCGATGCTCAACACAGTTGCCTGGACCGACCTCGGACCGATTGCCGCCGGCGATGTCGCGGATGTCGTCCTCGCCCGCCGCGCCGCCGGGGCGGCGCTCACCGTCAAGGCAGTCGACAAGTTCCCCCCGATGCTCGACTACGTCGTGCCGAGCGGCGTGCGCATCGCCGACGGCAGCCGCGTCCGTCTCGGCGCCCATCTCGCCGAGGGGACCACCGTGATGCACGAGGGGTTCTGCAACTTCAACGCCGGCACACTTGGCACGTCGATGGTCGAAGGACGGATCTCCCAGGGAGTCGTCGTCGGCGACGGCTCCGACGTGGGCGGCGGGGCATCGATCATGGGCACCCTGTCGGGCGGTGGGTCGGAACGGATCACGATCGGCGAGCGCTGTCTCATCGGCGCCAACGCCGGTCTCGGAATCAGCCTCGGGGACGACTGCGTCATCGAGGCCGGGCTCTACGTCACCGCCGGAACGATCGTCAAGCTGCCCGACGGCGACGTGGTCAAGGCCCGCGAATTGTCGGGGATCTCGGCGATGACGTTCATCCGCCACAGCCAGACCGGCGCGGTCGAACTACGGCCACGCGCCGGCGGCTCGTGGACCGGCCTCAACGCCGCGCTCCACCACAACTGATCGGAGTGTTTGCTGTCATCGGAGTGTCAGCTGCCGGGAAATCGAGCACGTGACACTCCGTCAGCACGAAACACTCCGATCAAACGCTCCCGTCCCGAGAGCGGACACTTGTCCGCACAGCGGTTGACAACGAGGTCGTCGTCCTGGGATGGTGTGCCCGGGGACGCGGCGCCAAGGGGCGGCACAGCCACACCTCGACGTCGCTTCGGAGCTTCAACAACGGGGGGTTACGACATGATCAGCGGCAACTTCGGCGCCCGGGTGTCACGAAAGCGACGCGCCTCACGAGCCTTGGGCACGGTCGCAGTGCTGGCCTTGGTCGCCGTCGCACCCGTGACCCAGGCGTCGGCGACCACCGAGCCACCAGCCGCACCCGACGCCGAGGGCAAGGTCACCGACTTCCTCGGCTACGTCGGTGGACCGGGTGGCGCCGCTTCGGGCGATCCGATCCGCATCGGCTACATCAACCAGGACGGCGGGACGATCGTCGTCAGCGGCGTTCACGACGACGGTGTCGACTTCGCCGTCCAGTTCATCAACGAGCAGGCCGGCGGGATCGGCGGTCGCCCGGTCGAGATCGTCCAGTGCTTCATCGCCAACACCGAAGAAGAGGGCCAGCAGTGCGGACAGCAGTTCGCCAACGACGACTCGATCGTCGCCGTCATCAGCGGTCCGACGGTCACCGGGACGCAGGCGTTCTACGCCGCGCTGGCAGAATCGAAGCCGGTGGTGCACGGCGTGTCGGTGAATCCGGTCGACACCACCCAACCAAACGCCGCCGTCCTCAATGGCGGAGCGGTCTACATCCTCGCCCCGTTCGCCTCGTTCGCCGCCGATGTGCTCGGCGTCGAATCGGCGGCGCTGATCTACTCGGAGGAAACCCAGTCCGACGCCGCCGCCGGGCAGGCATCGGCGTTCGAGACACTCGGCATCCCGGTCGAGGTCGTGCCGTACCCGCAGAACACGCCCGACCTCACCGTGCCGCTGCTCGCCGCCGGGGCCCAGGACGCCGACATCGTGATGCCGGTCATCGCCCAGCCGGAGTGCGTGAAGTTCGCCGAGGCCCAGCGGGCGCTCGAGATCCCGGACGAGAAGGTGCTCGCCAGCCCGGTGTGCCTCAACCCGGCGACGATCGAAGGGCTCGGCGACTTTCCAGAGTGGTACTACGGGATCACCTCGTCGCTCGGCTCCGACGCCGCCGACCCTGCAGTGGTGCCATACCAGGAGTTCCTCACCGAGATCGGTCAGGAGCAGTTCATCCCCGACCCGTGGGTGTTGGTCGGCTTCGGCCAGGCGATGACGCTCGCCAAATGGCTCAACGCGATCGGCCCCGACAACATCACCACCGAGGCGATCCTCGAGCAGATGGCCGCCTTCGAGGGCCCGCTGATCCTCGGCTCGCCCGTGGTCGAATGCGGCAAGTACCCCGAGGCCCCCGGCAACTGTGGTGATCACACGCAGTTCTTCCGGTATACCGGCGGCGTGTTGGAGAACGTCAGCGGCTTCCTGCCGCCGCCAGAGGGTTGGGAGTCGCCCCTCTGATCTACTTCGCCGTGACCCCCCAGTCTGGGCACCGCCCAGACCCGCGCCAGCACGCGCCTTGAAACAATGACCCCGATGGTCGAGTAGCCGATGCAGGACGCTGCGCTGTTCGTGCTGCTCGGCCTCGGGGGCGGCGCCGTGATCGCCGGCATCGCCCTGGCGGTCGTCATCACGTACCGCGGCTCGGGAATCATCAACCTGTCCACCGGGGCGGTGTCGATGGTCTCCGCCTACGGATTCTGGGCGCTGCGGTCGGGTCACTTCGGCCCCGAGTTCGCCAATGTCCCGGCGCTTGCCATCACGATGACAGCCGCCGTACTCGTGGGCGTGCTCGGCGAACTGCTCGTGTTCCGACCGCTGCGGACGTCGTCGCCCCTCGCCAAGCTGGTCGCCTCGCTCGGCATTCTGCTGGTGCTGCAGGCCACGATGCTGCTGTGGTTCGGCGACGTGCCGCGACAGATCCCGAGCGTCTTCCCGGTCCGGATCGTCGAGGTGCTCGACAACTCGATTCCCGTCAACCGCTTCTGGATGGCCGGTGTCGTGGTGCTGATCACCCTGGCGCTCGGCGCTCTCTTTCGCTGGACCCGGTTCGGGCTCGCCACCAGGGCGGCGTCGGAGAACGAGGTCACGGCGATGCTGCGTGGCCTGTCGCCCAATCAACTGTCGATGGCCAACACGGTGCTCGCGTCGGCGATCGCCGGGGCGATGGGCATCATTGCCGCACCGCTTTCCCAGGCCGACTCGGTCACCCTGGTGCTGTTCGTCGTCCCGGCCCTCGCCGCCGCCCTGTTCGCCGGGTTCAGCTCGCTGTGGATCGCCGCGATCGCCGGGTTCGCCATCGGCATCGGCCAGTCGCTGATGACGTGGGTGGCCACGCTGCGGTGGTTCCCGACCGACAAGGGCAATCCGATGCCCGGCGTGCAGGCGCTGCTGACATTCGTGGTGCTGGTGATCGCCCTGTCGGTGCGCGGTGGGCGCCTGCCATCGCGTGGTGAGCTGGTCGAGAAGCGCCTGCCGTTCGCGCCGCGGCCGCGGCGCATGGCCGTTCCGGCGCTGGCGCTGGCCGTCGTCGGCGCCGTGCTGCTGATCGTGTTGCCGTTCAGCTACCGCCAGGCGCTGATGGTGTCGATGGTCGGAATGGTCGTGTGCCTGTCGCTGGTGGTGATCACCGGATTTGTCGGCCAGGTGTCGCTCGCCCAGGTCACGCTCGCCGGGGTGGCCGGGTTCGCCGTCTCGCAATTGACCGCGAAGGCCGGCATCGGGTTTCCGTGGGGACCACTGATCGGCTCCGCCGCGGCAGTGGTGATCGGCCTCGTGGTCGGCGTGTCGGCCCTGCGCGTGCGCGGCGTGAGCCTGGCCGTGGTCACGCTGGCCGGTGTCGTGGCGATCGAACAGTTCGGTTTCGCCAACCGCAGGTGGGGTGCCGGCAGCACTGGCTCGCCCGTCGATCAGCCCGAGCTGTTCGGCATCCGGCTCGGCTCCAACGCCGGGTTCCGGGGGCTCGACGGCAGGGTGCCCAGCCCGGTTCTCGGTTTCGTCTTCCTGGCCGTCGTGGTCACCCTGTGCCTGCTCGTGGCCAGTCTGCGCAGGAGCGTGCTCGGCCAGCAGATGCTGTCGGTGCGGGCCAACGAGCGAGCCGCCGCGGCCGCGGGTATCAACGTCACCTACGTCAAGATCACGGCGTACGCGATCTCGTCGTTCATCGCCGGAACGGCGGGGTGGATGTACGCCTACAACTTCGGCTCGGTCAGCGCCGCCCGGTTCGGCATCCTGATCGCCCTCGGGTTCGTCGCCTTTGCCTACATCGGCGGCATCACGATGGTGTCGGGCGCGGTGGTCGGCGGGCTCGTCGCCACCGAGGGTCTGATCCCGTACACGATCGAGGAGGCGTTCAGCATCTCCGGCAACTGGACGCTCTTGGTGGGCGGCGTGATCCTGATCGTGACGCTGATCCAGAACCCGGAGGGAATCGCCGGCACCACCTACCGCAAGCGGACGGCCGCCAGACGTTCCAAGGCGGCTGCCGTCGCGAACGCAAGATCCCCCGGCGAGCGCGACTCGGTCCCTGCCGAACCACAACTCGTGAGTGAGTCCTCATGACCCTGCTCGATGCTCGTGGGATCTCGGTGTCGTTCGGCGGCGTGCACGCCGTCGTCGACGTTGACCTCGACGTCGGTCCCGGGGAACTTGTCGGGTTGATCGGCCCGAACGGGGCCGGCAAGACGACATTCATCGACGCCATCACCGGATTCGTGCCGCACCTCGGCACGGTCGCCGTCGATGGCACCGACGTCACCGGCCTGCGCGCCCATGCCCGCGCCCGGCGGGGGATGGCACGCACGTGGCAGGCGATGGAGCTCTTCGACGACCTCACCGTGCGCGAGAACCTCACGGTGTCGGCCGTGCACCCTTCGGCGTGGACGACGATCAAGGAGGTTCTTGCTCGCGCGATCCCCCACTCCAACTCGATCGACGAGGCGCTCGAGGTGTTCGACCTGGGCGGATTCGCCGACGCCACGCCGAGTGAGTTGACACAGGGCCAGCGCAAGCTGGTGGCCGTCGCCAGGGCGCTCGCCGCGCGCCCAGGCTGCTGTGCCTCGACGAGCCGGCCGCCGGGCTCGACGCCCACGAGTCGGTGGTGTTCGGGCAGCAGCTGCGCCGGATCGTCGACCGTGGCACGCCGACTCTGCTGGTCGACCACGACATGGGCCTCGTGCTCGGCATCTGCGACCGAATCGTCGTCATCGAGTTCGGCAAGGTGATCGCCACCGGGACGCCCGCCGAGGTGCGTGTCGACCCGAACGTGGTCGCCGCCTACCTCGGCTCGGCGGCCGGCGAGCTGGAGGGCACCGGCTGATGACGACCACCCCAGTGCTTCAACTCGAGGGGCTCTCGGCCGGTTATGACGCAGCCGTCGCCGTACGCGACCTCGACCTGCACGTCGGGGCCGGCGAAGTGGTCGCCCTGCTCGGCCCGAACGGGGCTGGCAAGACCACGACCCTGCGGGCGATCTCCGGTCTGATCCGCCCGATGGCCGGCGTGATCCGCGTCGACGGCAACGACCTCGCGAGGCAATCGCCGGCCGCCCGCGCCCAGCTCGGCATCGCCCATGTGCCCGAAGGGCGCGGTGTCTTCTTCGGCCTCACGGTTGCCGAGCACTTCCGCCTCGGGTACCGGGGCGAGCGGCTCGACGCCGACCTCGCCTACACCTACTTCCCGGCCTTGGCTGCCCTGCGCGACCGCCGGGCCGGCCTGCTGTCTGGCGGCGAACAGCAGATGCTCACGCTCGGAGCGGCGCTGGCGCGGAAGCCACGGCTGATGCTGGTCGACGAGCTTTCACTCGGGCTCGCCCCGGTGATCGTCGAACGGCTGATGCCGGTCGTGTCGACCTATGCCAAGCAGAGCGGCTGCGCTGTGCTCGTGGTCGAACAGCACATCCACATCGCGTTGGAGGTCGCCGACCGGGGCTACGTGCTCTCGCACGGCGAGCTGGTGATCCACGCCCCCGCCGAGCAACTGCGCGCCGACCATCAGCTGATCCTGTCCGGCTACCTCGGCGAACGCACCATCGCCTCAATTCCAATCGACCAGGGAGCATCACGATGACGCAGACAGAGACTTCTGGGCACCGCCCAGACCCAAGGACCGTCGGACCCACGCCGACCGAGACGCGCAGCCGCTTTGGTGTGAGCAGCCTGTTCCGCCAGGGCGCCGGCGCCCCGGTCCTCGTGCTCCATGCCGCCGGAGGCGCCGGGATGTGGAACCCGTACCTGGAACGGCTGTCCGAGCACTTCGACGTGATCGCCCCCGACCATCCCGGGTTCGGCCTCAGTCCCCAACTCGACGGGGTCGACTCCATCGCCTCTCTCGTCGAGCATTACATCTCGCTCCTCGACTCCTTGGAGCTCGCGCGAGTGAGCGTTGCCGGCGCCTCGCTCGGCGGCTGGCTCGCCGCCGAGATCGCCAGCACCGTGCCCGAGCGGATCGACCGCCTCGTGCTGATGGCGCCGCCCGGCATCCTCCTCCCCGAGGCTCCTCCCGCCGATCTGTTCACGATGAAGCCTGACGAGATCGTCCGGGCATTGTTCCTCGACCCGGCCAAGGCCGAAGCGATGCTGGCGACGCCGCTGCCGCCCGAGGCGGCGGCACAGGCCGAGCGTGACGCCGTCTCGTTCGCCAAGTACGCATCGGAGCCGTTCCTGCACAATCCCGACCTGCCAGCCCGACTGTCACGGATCACCGCCCCCACCCTGGTGATCACTCCAGAGGTCGACATCATCATTCCCCCCGAGCACAGCGAGGCCTACGCCGCGGCGATCGACGGCGCCGTCCTCAAGGTGCTCCCGCAGTGCGGGCACGCGCTGTATTTCGAGGAACCCGACCTCGTCGCCAACGAAGTGATCAACTTCCTCTCCGCCGCAACCCGAACACGATGAAGGTCGCTGTCACGGCCGCGCCTCGCCGCGTGCTGCTCGAGGATCGGCCCGAACCTGGCCCTCCCGAACCCGGCCAGACGGTCGTGCGCGTCGAGACCGTCGGGATCTGCGGCTCGGACCTCCACCTCTACCGCGACGAACTGGGTGACTCGCACGTCGGGCTCCTCCCCCGGGTGATGGGCCACGAGTTCTCGGCACTCGTCGAGCAAGCCGACCCCGGCGGCTCAGACCTCCAAGCCGGCGCCCGCGTGGCGATGTGGCCGATGCTCCCCTGCGGACGATGCCACACGTGTCGCGACGGTCGTCCCAACGTCTGCGTCAACCTGCGGATCATCGGCGTCCACGACGACGGCGCCCTGCAGGAGCGGTTCGTCGTCCCGACGGTCGAATCTCGTCGCGACTCCTGACCTGTCGGCGCGGCAGGCCGCGCTCATCGAACCGGTGGCGGTCTCCGTGCACGCCATCAACCGCGGCCGTGTTGCCGCCGACGAAGATGTCGTTGTCCTCGGCGCCGGCCCGATCGGGGCCGCGGCCGCCCTCGCCGCTGCCGATCGCGGTGCCAAGGTGCTCGTGCTTGATCCGGTCGCCACCCGTCGTGAGTTGTTGGCCTCGTGGGGATTCGCAGCCGAGTGGGCCGGCGACGACAGCCTGCCGGCTCAGGTCGCCGAGCACGTCGGCCCGGGCGGACCATCGGTCATCGTCGACACGACCGGCCAAGCAGCCGTCCTCGACACGGCGATCACCGCGGTTCGCCACGGCGGGCGCATCGTCGTCGTCGGCCTGACGGGCCAGCCGGCACCGATCCATCCGGGAGTCCTGCCGCTCAAGGAGCTCGACGTGCTCGGCACGAGTTGTTGCCGGCGCGACGAGTTCGTCGCCGCTGCCGAGCTCGTTCGCCGTCACGCTGCGATGGTCGAGACGTTGATCAGCCACCGAGTCGCCTTGACCGATGCCGCTGAGGCGTTCCGACAACTCGACGAGCACCCAGCAGAGACCGTCAAGGTATTGATCGAGCTCGGCGGCGGGTCATGACCGACACCACCGGCGTGGAACGTGTCACTCGCTCGGGACGAGGTTCATGTACAACCACTCGTGACCGGGGGCAAGACCGGCAAGGTCCCTCCCGCAGTTCTCGATCGCCCCGGGTGCCGACGTCACGTGTTGGGTTCCGGCGTGCATGTCCCGGAAGTACTGCTGAAGTACCCCGGACCGCAGCGCCGTCGTTCCAGCCGCCCGATACACCGCCACGCTGATCTCCTCGGCCGCCCAGGTGGCGTGATACAGGGCGAGACGGGTCATCGTGCGCTGCTCGTGGCTCAGCGTGTCGCCGCCGGCGATCGTGTCGGTGACGCCCCGCCACGTGTCGTAGATGAACGCCCGGGCCGCGTGCCACTTCGCCTCGGCGTCGCCGAACAAGGTGTGGAACGCGTTGCTGTCAGCGAGCGTTCCGGGTCGCCCGGCCTTGGACTGGACGAGCGCGGCCAGCTCGTCGAGCATCCGGCGCGTCACGCCGAGCGCCCATCCGGAGTGACAGATCATGGCGAAGTGCATGATCCCGAGGTTGAACAGGTTGCCGCCCCGCTCGGCCTTCTCCGCTGGACCGAAATGGGTGAAGCCGTTCGGCACGTAGACGTCCTCGATGACGTAGTCGATGCTGCCGGTGGCCCGCAGCCCGAGGACGTCCCAGTTGTCGATGAGCTGGGCCTTGTCGACGGGGAGCACGAAGATCTTCGGCTGACCGGTGTCCTCGATGATCGCCAGGGTGTGGATCCACTGGGCATGCTTGATGCCCGAGGCGAAGCTCCACGATCCGGACAGCCGATAGCCGTCGCCGTCGATCACAGCCGAGCCGGGTCGCGTCCCCTGCCCCGCAACCACCGGGAAACGTGGCCCGCCGAACATCTCGGCGACGGCCTCGTCGGACAGGTAGGCACCGCCGGTCCCTGTGGCGAGTGCCGCGGCCATCACGACCCACGACGCCGACGGATCGGCCTCGGCGAGCGTCTGGATCACGAGCAACGACGACAGTGGATCGAGCTCGGTGCCGCCGAGCGGTTCGGGCACCCACATGCCGAACAGGCCGTGCTCGTGCAGCGCGTCGACGACCGGGTCGCTGAGCTGGCCGGCCTCGTCACCCGCGGTCGCGTGCTCGCGCAGCAGCGGCTGCAGCGCTCTGGCGCTGGCGACGAGGTCGCTGCCCGACGTCACCGGAGCGGCTGCGGTCGTGGTCATCGTGGCTCCTGTCCTCGGACGGTTGAATGCGAGCGCCGGCACTGTCCGTACAGCGGACATCTGCCCGAAATGCAGTCTCGCCGGGCGGTCGGCGCGGTGTCAAGCAGCCCACGCCACCGAGTCTCACCTACCGTGTCCACTGATGGCGAAGGCGAACGAGCACGGCGAGCCGGTGGAGCTGATCGCCGCCGGTCACCCCGTGGAGATCAGCAGCCCGGGTAAGCCGATGTTTCCCGAGCCCGGCATCACCAAGCTCGACCTCGCCCACTACTACCTCGCCGTCGAGGACCCGATCATGCGCACCGTGCGCGACCGGCCGACCCTGCTGCAGCGCTTCCCGAATGGCGTGAGCGGGTCGAACTTCTTCCAGAAGCGGATCCCCGACAGCGCCCCGGACTGGCTGCAGACGACGATCGTGTCGACGCCCGAACGGCACCACGTCGCGGGCAATCGTGATGGCCGACATCGCCCACGTGCTGTGGGCTGCCAACCTCGGGTGTCTCGGCTTCCACCCATGGCCCTACCGAGCTGACGATCCGGACAACACCGACGAGCTGCGCATCGACCTCGACCCCTCCCCCGGTGTCACGTTTCCGATGGTGCAGGAGGCGGCCACCGAGGTCCGCCAGTTCCTCGCGCGACAATGGCATCACGTCGTTCATCAAGACGACGGGCAACCGCGGGCTCCACGTCTACGTGCGCGTCGAAGAGGGGTGGGACTCGTTCGGAACGCGACAGGCCGCGGTGTCCGTGGCCCGCGCCCTCGCCGCGGCGCGACCGGACCTGATCACCGACAAGTGGTGGAAGGAGGAGCGCGGCGCCAAGGTGTTCATCGACTTCAACCAGAACGCCCCGCACAAGACCGTGTTCGGAGCGTGGTGCGTGCGTGCCCGGCCCGGGGCGCAGGTGTCCACGCCCTTCGCGTGGGACGAACTGCCGGCGATCCATCCCGACAACCTCACCGTGCAGTCGGTCCCGGGTCGGCTCGAGACCGGCGGCGATCCCTGGGCGGACATCGATGCCGAGACGCAGTCGATCGCCCCCCTCGTCGAGCGCTACGAGCGCGATCTGGCCGGTGGCATCCCGGACGCGCCGTGGCCACCGGTGTACCCGAAGATGCCCGACGAAGCCCGACGCGTGAACCCGAGCCGCGCCCGTCCGGATCCCATCGCGTAGTCTCGCCGCCATGCCGCCGAACGACCCGTCGCCGTGGCAGCCACCGGCACCGGGCAGCACGCCGCCACCTCCACCTCCGGGACTTCCGACGGCCCCACCGCCACCACCCGGACCGTCGCTGGGCATGCCCCCGACCGGATACGGCTCGCCGCCCGGGTATCCCGAGGTGTACGGCGCGCAGGCGCCGATGTTCGTGACCGCCAAGCCACCGCGACCGCGCACGACCGCAGCCGCGCTGCTGATGCTCATCGGCGGCGTGGTCATGATCGTCGGTGCGGTGCTGCCGTGGATCTCCGAGCCGGGCACCGACTACAACGCCTTCGAGGAGTGGACGATCGGCGACTTTCCCAACCTGTTCATCGAGGACACTCCGCCAGGTGGGATGTTCGTCCTGCTCGGAGTGGTGCTGATCGGCTTTGGCATCGCCACGCTGGCCGCCGGGCGGATCCTGCCGATCATGATCATCGGCATCGTCTTCGCCGCCTTCGCCGTGCTCGGAACGATCACCCACCTCGCCGACTACGTCGACGTCACCGACACCACGTCGGCCAGTCTCGGGCCCGGGATCATCGTCACCATGATCGGCTCGGCTGCTGCACTCGCCGGCGCGATCGCCGGGTGTGCGACCCGGCGCAGGTGGCGGCCCGGTACCCAGCGACCGATGGGTGTGTAGGGGACGATTCGGTCCCCCTGGCACCCATCGGTTCTTTCAACGGTCCTGGCGGGGTGCGAATACGCTGACGGACATGGCCATCACCGAGTCCCCAGCGACCGCCGACGACACGGCCGCGAAGATCGTTGCAGCCACCCTTGGCGCTGCCGTACTCGGACCGCCGACGTTTGACGACGTCGCCGACGAGCGTGCTCATCGCAAGGCCAAGCTCGCCGGGGCGTTGCGGATCTTCGGGCGGTTCGGCTTCGCCGAAGGCGTCGCCGGGCACATCACCGTCCGCGACCCGGAACGCCCTGACCACTTCTGGGTCAATCCCTTCGGCAAGAGCTTCCGCCAGATGCGCGCCAGCGACCTGCTCCTCGTCAACCATCAGGGTGAGGTCGTCGAAGGCGATGCCCCGTTGAACCTGGCGGCGTTCGCCATCCATTCCGCCATCCACAAGGCTCGTCCCGAGGTCGTCTCCGCGGCGCACTCACATTCCGTGCACGGCAAGGCATTCAGCTCACTGGGCATCCCGCTCGACCCGCTGACGCAGGATTCGTGCGTCTTCTACGAGGACCACACCGTGATCACCGCCCAGGGTGGCGCGGTCGTCTTCGACGTCGAGGCCGGCAAGGAGTTGGCCGCCGCGTTCCCGAGCGGCAAGGCGGCGATCCACCAGAACCACGGCTTGTTCACGGTCGGCGAGACCGTCGACGAGGCCGCGTTCTGGTTCATCTCGATGGAGCGCTCGTGCCAGGCGCAGCTGCTGGCGATGGCCGCCGGCGAGCCGAAGAAGATCAACCACGAGTACGCCACGTACACGCGCGAGCAGACCGGGTTCCCGCTCGCCGGCTGGTTCAGCTTCCAGCCGTTGTGGCAGGACATCTGCGCCTCCGACCCAGAGCTCTTCGAATAGCGCGCTCACCGCGCTCGCGGCACTACCTCGACACTGCGGCACCGGAGCCGCTGTTCGTTCTGTCGGCCATCGCCCAGTACACGGGCGCGACGATCGCCGTCCTGTTGTTCGACGAGGTCGCGCCGCGGACGGTCGCGTGGCTGCGTGTCGCCGGCGCCGCGGTCGTTCTGATCCTGATCTCTCCCGGCGCCCTGCGTCGCTGGACACGACCGCAGCTCTTTGCCGCCGCCGTGTTCGGGATCGCCACGGCGTTGATGAACACGTTCTTCTTCCTCGGGCTAGCCCACACGGACCTCGGCAAGAGCGTGGCGATCGAGTTCATCGGACCGATCGCCGTCGCCGCAGCGATGACGAGAACCGCCCGCAACGCCGGCGCCTTGGCACTGGCCGCCCTCGGAGTCGTCGTGCTCGGTGGGATCGAGGTCGGTGAGAACACTGTGGGGCTGCTGTGGATCCTCGCCGCGTCGGCGATGTGGGCGGTCTACATCGTGATCGGCTCACGCGTCGCCCAGATCGGCCGCGGTGTCGCCGGCCTCGGTATCGGCCTCGCGATCGGAGCCGTGGTGATCGCCCCGATCGGGGCGCCGGGCAGCGCCGAGGTCTTCACGACGCCCCGACTGCTCGCCGGATGCGTGCTCGTCGGCGTGTTCTCCAACGCCATCGGCTACGGCATCGACCAGCACGTGCTGCGCCGCATCCCGATCCGACGCTTCTCGGTGCTGCTCGCACTCTTGCCGGTGACCGCCGTGGTTTTCGGCTGGATCGGCCTCGATCAGGTCCCGTCGGGCCTCGAGTTCGCCGGTATCGCCCTCGTCCTCGCCGGGGTCATCCTCCAAGAGCGCGACGAGCTCCCAACCCCCGCCGAGGCCGACGCTCCCTGACCGAGAGTCAGAGATCTTCGAGGGAGTCCCAGCGCAGGCCACTGGATCGCTCGCCGTGACCGAGGCGCTTGGTGCGTTGCTGCCACACGTGCAGCGACCCGTCCGTCCAGCGGGCGGTCTGCCACCTTCGTTCGAGGGTCGCGCCACCACGAGGCACCTCTTCCTCCTCGATGACCATTGGCTGTCGTGGTTGCAGTAGCTCGCCCTTGGCGCCCGTGACCGACGGATCGAGGAGCTCCCACTCCTGCATGCGGGCGCGGCGCAGTCGGAACTGGGCACCGTTGCCGACCCGCCGAGGTACGAACGGGACCCAGAACGGCGGAGCCGTCGACTCCAGCCGGTACCGCCAGGATTCCGACGTCGGCGTGTACTCGTTGTCGTCGGTCGGCTTCGGACGATCCGGCGGCAGTTCGATCGGCGGCCGCGGCACGTCCTTCGGCAGCGGCTGGAAGTCGTCGGCACTTCGCTCCGTGCCGACACGCTGCTTCGTCGTCGCCGGTGTTGCCGCAGCTGGGGGCGCCACCATCCGCCAATGCTGGAGCCGATCGACGGCCCGGCCGGTTGGCCCCTCGACGAAGCGCTCGATCCCCCAGGCGAGGTTGGCGGCCTCGTCGCGGACCAGTTCGACGCGTTCCAGCATCGGACCGACATGAGCGCCCGACAGCGACGGTGGCAGGAGGAGCAGCGGGGCCTTGTTCGCCTTCACCGACGGGTCTCCGCTCAGCTCGTACAACCGGAACGCGCGTTGGCCGGGCCGGCGATCGTCGGCCAGCGCGGCGTGGGCGATCGGAGTAAACCCGCCCATCGTGTCGTACACCTTCAGGTCGAGGACCCGGCACACCGTGCCCAGCGGGAGGCGCAGCGGGATCGAGTGCCAGTCGTTGCCGTAGACCGTGACGTAGTCGGCGAGGAGCAGCCGGCCGAGGTCACCGGGCGCCGCGGCGATGTCGCCGAAGTGCACGTCGCCCTCCTCGAACGCCCACCACCGCGACGCCGGCATCCCGGCGTAGCGGACCGGTGTCGGGATCGCCGTCACCTGCTCGGCAGGTCGCTCGGGGATCGGCAGGTCGATGATCGGCGGTCCTTCGAGGACCGGCGGCTTCGCGTCGGGATCTCGTCGCCTCGGCTCGACGTCGAAGCTGTACCAGTCGAGGTGCCCGCCGGTGAACTCGGTGGCCGTGATCACGACCTCGGAGTCGCCGGTCCCGGCGGTGACCGAGAAGCGGTGCTCGAGTCGTGTGTCGTCCCACGTGTCGCGTGGCGGCGTCTTGAAGCGCGACCGCGTCGTCGTCTGCCACTTCCCGATGATGCCGAGCGCCTCGTCGCGCGACGTCGTCGGCAGGCCGGCAAGCGCCGTGCCGATCTTGGCGTCGTCAGCGTCGAGGACGGCGGAACCGTCGAAGCTGCGCCGGCGCAGCAGTTCTGTGGCCGACGGATCCGGCGCCGGGGAGGGCCACCGCGTCGTCGGCGGGAAGCGCGAACGCATCGGCTTGGGCCAGCGCGGCCACGGCGTCGCCGTGCCCATCGCGCACGAGACGGCGGCTGAGCTGGGCGGCAAGGCGGGACGACCAGTGCAGCCGAGCGGCACCGCTGGTCGGTGGCGGCGCCGCTTCGACGACGCGCTCGAGTGGTTGCGTCGTCGGCATCGGCACGAACGCGCCGACGTCACCCGGTCGGTACGAGCGCAGCGCCGTACTCTGCCACTCCATCCGGGCAGCGATCGGGTTGCCGGCGTCATCACCGCGGAACTCGCCGACCTGCCACTGGCGAGACAGCATCCAGAGCGGATCGGCGACCCGGGCCTCGACGCCGGCGTCGAGCTCGTCGTCGCGGGAGGAGCCTTCGATGCGATCCCACGGGCCGATCACGGCGCCACCTCGACAACTTCGGTGCTCTCCAACCGGCCGGGCGTGAAGCACGTCGGGATTGCGTGGCCGTAGTCCCCCAGGTCGTCGATCGCGACGGCACGCAGCTGCATCCACTCGATCGTCTCGAGCACCGTGTCGAGCATCAGATCGGCGCTCCACGGCCGTCCTTCCGGCGTGACGGCGAGCAGCATCGTTTGCGGCGCCTCCGTGCTCGGTGCATCGAAGTGGAACGCCACGCCGGTGACTTGATCGGGACCTGGGATCCGCTCCGACCACCGATCGACGACGAGGCCGACGACCGAAGATGCAGCACCGACGTCGCCGTGGGTGACGGCGGCGACGGCGACCCGTCCGCCGGTGCCCGGCGCCGGCCGGTGCAATGCCGCCCACGAGTCCTCCGGCAACAGCGGCGCCTGGCCGGCGGTCAGCGTCGGCGCCGCCTGGGTGAGCAGGCCGCCGAGCTGGAGGGCTCGCCACAGCGCACCGACGTTGGGGTGCACGCTGGCGACGACGTCGAACCAGTCGTCGATCTCGTCGGCACTGGCGAGAGTCGCTGAGAACTCGACACCGCTGCCGGACCCCGGGAGCTGGAAAGGCACCAGCAGTGGAACGGCGACACCGGTGATCTGGGCGACGCGATCGCGCATCCCGGCAATCGTGTCGACGGCTTCAACGCCGTCGGCGGACTTCAGTCTGCGGGCGACGCGCGCCCGCACTGCTGCGAAGTCGGCGGTCGGGTCGGCGACCGGCGATGGCACGATTCCGAGCCTGGCGAGGTCGTTCTGCTGCCCGACCGTCAAGGTCGCCCAGTCCTTCGCCGAGGCGACGGCGCCAAACGTTCCGAGCACAGAGGCGAGCACATCCGAAGCCTCGTCGATCGTGCCACGCGCGTCCGGGACAGCCGTCACCTCGCCACCCGGCACCGCGAGGGACGAACCATCGGCGGCCGTCGACTCCTGGATCACGCGCTTCAGCTCGACAGCGAGCAGTTGGAACTCGGCGAGGGTGATCGGTGCGGTACCGCCATCGCCTGGGCGGTGAGCGACGAGTGAGTGCTGCGAGTTGCCCAGCTCGGCGAGTCGACGCAGCGCCGGTGTGATCGAGGACGGGTCGTCGCTCGCGAGCACGCACGCATCGAGCGCCGAGACCGCCAACGTGTCCAGGCGCAGCTCGACGATGCCGCCCTTGGCTGTCGTGGCCAGCCAACCGACGTCGCCAGGCGGTGGCAGGACGGCCGCGGCCCACGCGTCGAGGGCGGGATCGAAGCGGTCGCGTGTCCCACCGGCCCAGCCGCGGCCCCGGCTGGAAGCCGACGCGTCGATCAGCACCAGCGCTCGGGTGTCGATGGTGAGGGCATCCCGCGGAGTGCGCACACCCGTCAGTTCTGGCGGCCGGCCGCCGTTCGGTCCCATCCCGTCGACGACGGCAGCAGCACGATCGAGGTTGCCGACGACGAGGTGGTGGACCATCTCGAACGTCGTGACGTCGTCAACGGCGTCGAACGTCGACTCGAGTGCACCGAGCAGGTCGACGAGGCGATCTTCCTTCGTTGCGTCGAGGGCCAATTGGTCGATGGTCGCGTCGAGATCGCCGGCGCGGTGCAGGTCGAGCAGTCGAATGCCGTCGACGGGCACGTCGAGCGCCGCGTCACCGAGGCCATCGGCTGTCGCGACTGCCGCGCGCAGCGGGCGGATCGCGACGTCGAGCACGGCGTCGTGCAGCGACCGCTCGAATTCAACCCCGAGGAGGTCGCCGAGATCCTGGCCATGGCGCACGCCCGACAGGATCCAGTCGGCCTGGCGAACTCGACCGCTCGCCAGATCGATGGCCGCCGGCGACTCGTTGTCGTTGTTGCCTCGGGACATCCAGCCAGATCGCAGCACGGCGGCCGACGCGGCGTGCGGGAGCGATGGAGCGTGGATGAAACCGTGGGACGGACGATCCTCCGACCGGTCGAGGTCGAGCACGAACCCGTACGACCCCACGTAGACCCCGGCGGGCGCCTTCGAACGCATCGCCGAGAGCCGCTCAGTTGCCATGCTCGTGTGCCACGCGTCGAGCCGGTGGCTCCCGAGCCCGAGCGTCTCGCGCAGCAACCAGTCGAGCTCCACCGGGTCCACGCCGGCGAGCCGGGCGAGCGCATCGCTGAGCTCCTGCCGGTGGCCGTCGTGGGCGAGCGTGGCGTCGATGAGCTGGTAGAGCAGCGGCGCGGCGGCGAGGAACTCAGGAGGCAGGGTCATCTGGGGGAACGGACCACCCGGGAGCTCGACGTCGTCGCGCGGGTCGTTCGGACCGCCGATGATCGGGCCTGTCCTCGTCGAGTCTGACGACGCCCGCTCGCTCAGGTTGGCGAGATAGACGGCGCTGGTGACCCCGGCGGGCGGCACGTCGTCCTGCACCGTCGACCGTTCCCACAAGCGCTCGCCCGACGAGAAGCTCGTCAACAGCAGCTGGAGATCGTCGCGGCCGAGCACGCCATCGAGTCCAGGGACATCGAGCCACCGCAACGGCCGCTGGCGCAGCTCGTGCGCCTCCAACCGCTCGATCATCTCACCGACGAACTCGTGCGTCTCCTCGATCGACTCGAACGATTCGAATGCGACCGGCACGAAGGGATCGTCGATGGCTGCGTCGGTCTGGACCCACACCTCGATCTGCTGCTCGATATCGCGGATGTCCTCTTCCGTCGATGGCCTCGTGTCCTGTTCCAATTCGATGCTTGCTGCCCGTCGCGTGACCGCTGCTCCGCCGATTGGGCCTGTGGGAATCTCATCGAGATCCAGTCGGTTCGGGACGACCTCCTGGATCACCGCCTCGTAGAGCTTCTTGACGTTTTCGTCCCAATCCGTGTTCATCGTGTCGATGGCGTTGTCGTACTCCCAGCGGAACCCCCCTTTGGCCACGAACGGGGTGGGGTCGCCGCCCGGAATCGAATCCTCGGGCCCGAAGGATGCCGGCCCGGCCTCCCCGCCCGGGAACTCCTGCACGGGCCGCGACTGGTCGCTCCAGTCCTTGGCCGAGCGCACCGCGAGGCGGCGGGGGTGCGGGTTGTTGGCGAGCACCGTGGTGACGAGCTCGCGCGCCGCGGCGTCAACGAGTGAGTCGTCGCCTTGCAAGGCGTCGGTGGCGTTGTGGTCGAGCACGGCGACGGAGGCAAGGGCGTGTCGCCACTCCTCGATGAGCACGTCGATGACGTTGGAGATCTGCAGCTTCGGGGCGGCCGTGTGGACGACGTTGGCGCGCGACATCACGGGCAGGATCCCGTAGGGCTGGTCGCCGACGCGTACCGTCGGAACGGGCGCGCCGCCGGTGAGCCGCGTCACGAACCACGAGCGCAACGCGTCGATCGCATCGTCATCGAGCCCATCTCCGAGCACTGAGCTGTCGATGTCGTGGGTCGCCAGTAGCTCGCGGGCGAACGTGCCGAACACCGTTTCGAACAGGGCGATGCGCATGTCCCGCGCCGCTTGATGCTGTCGGTCAGATCCGTGGGCGAGCCGTCCGAAGAGCTCCGCGTCGGACAATCCGAGCGCGCCGGCCAGCCTGGTCGCGTTGTCGTCGGCATCGGGAACGTACGCATCCAGTTCGCGTGCTTCGAGATCGGCCAACTCGGCCTCCACGCGTCGGTAGCCCGACGCCACCGTCTCGGTGTTGTTCGTCGGGGTGCCCTGGGGAACGAAGGCGAGCCCGGACGATTGGCTGTGCTGCTCGAACAGGGCGTGCAGCTCGGCGGCCGCCTTCGTCGGCTGCTGGGCCTCGTCGACACCGATGACAACGAGCGTCGTGACTCCGTCGGCGGCGATCGCGGCCGTGTCGGTGAGTTGCACGGTGATCGCCATGCCGCGCTCCAGCGCCTCTTGGTAGTCGTACAGCCATGCCGTCGCCGGATCGATCCGCAGGCCGGAGCCGCCGAGCGTCGTCGTCGGCGCCGTCGGGTCGGGGCTCACTGCCAGCGGTCCGGTCACCGGGTCGCTGAATTGTTGGAACGCCACCTTGTTGCCGACCCATCCGGTGGCCATCCACCGATCCGGAAGCAGCGTGGCGAAGGCCGGCCCGTCGGTCTCCGGCACGATTCCCGGGAAGTTGAGCTGCCCCTTGGCGTCGACCGTCGGGCGCGTCAGCCGGGCGACGAAGCCAGCCCGCGTCGAACCGAGCCGCCTGGCGTACTGACGCCAGGTCGCTGTGCGCTGTTCCGCGGTCTTGGCGGCGTGGTAACGAACCCAGAAGTCGACGGCCTCCTCGAGCTCGCCCGCCGACGCCGGGGCGGCCCCCTGCACCGACATCCGATCGGGCAGGATGCGGATGCGCAGCTCGTCATCGACGAACTTCGTCTCCAAGCGGATCGGCACGAGCAGCGCCGGGATGCTCGGCTGCCAGCGCGCGAGGTCGAAGCGCTCGCCCCCGCTCGGCTCGATCTCGCCGCCAGGGTTCTTCGGCACGGTCTCAGGCCCGCGCGGGAAGTTGAGGTCGATCGGGGGTTTCGTCGTCACGACCCGGCGCGACGGTCGGTCGTCAGTCACTGCTACCTCCAGGGGGGAGCATCGCCGAGGCATGCATGAAGACTTGGATCGGCCGGCGGAACGTGATCGCCGCCATCACGGCAGCGTCGTCGCCCCACTCGAGCCCCGTGCCGAGATCCTCGTCGGAGAACTTCTGGTTCGGCGGGTCGATCGAGCAGAACCACGGGACGACAGCGTCCTCCGTGGCCAGGTGGGCCCAGGCCAGGCTGTCCCACGAGCGAGGTAGCTGGCCCTTCTGTCCGTCATTGCCATGGTCGAGGCCGAAGCGCATCGCCCGCGGCTCCTCCTCGAGCACGAAGAACCATCCGTCGTTGTCAACCCCGTCGCCGCGGGCATCCTCCTCGGTGAGCGTGTCGAAGCCGTAGAAGTTCACGCCGCGCTGCAACGTCCCGACGAAGCTCGGAGACTCGGGCGCAGCGCCCTCCAGGGGAACACGTTCGCCTTCCTCGTCGATCGTGGCCGGCACGGCGTAGACGCGGACGTCGGGATACTTGCGGATCAGATCGGCCTTGATCAGCACGACGAGCCCGGCCCCTTCCTGCTCGTCTGGCTCGACTCCTCGCGCCTGGTCGTATTCATGGCCGAGCGGAGCGGTCGCAGTCCAGGAATCGATCGGGCCGACATCGACCGCCCCCGCCGGGTCGACGTTGTCGAAGAAGTGCTGAAACCAGGTCTGGCCGAGCGCCGCCGGGTACTCGCGCCAGCGCAGCTCCCGGCTCATCTCGTGGTTGAGGCCGACGAGGAAGGCCTCGATGTAGGCCGGGTTGATCTCCAGCAGGCTGAGCGTGTTGTTCGGCACGGACCCGACACCGGGGACCAGGTAGTCGACCGACAGCGCCCGCACCCGCTCGTACATCGGGTCGGTGAACCGCGGCTGCAAGCCGACACGGGTCGGAATCGAGGCAGCCTCCCAGACCGCGGACGACACGATCAGCATGCTGCGCACTGAGTCGCGGATCGCGGTGACGGGCTGCACCGCGGCGCGGACAGTCGCGGCGAGATCGAGGCCGACGTCGCCCGTGTCCGGCACCGTGGTGATGATCCGCCCGTCCGTCCCCGGCCGTTCAACTTCGAAGTCGAACGGCTCGAACGGAACAGTGCTTGTAACCGCCTTGCGTGAAACCGGACCGTTGCCGTCGATCGGGACGTCCCGCCGCCTCCGGGTACGCGGCCCGTCAGGCCGGCGCCGCACCGGCCCGCGGTGCGGACGCTCGCCATCGACCACGATCACCGGCGAGGACGACTCGACCGCGTCGGCGCTGCAATCCATGCCGGCCGGTAGATATCTCTTGCGGTAGGCGGTCGACAAGGGATCGACGACCGAGTCGGCTTCAGGCACCGACGTCTGGAGCACAGCGCGCGCTATGGCGATCGCCGGCGACCCGGCTGCGGGAACCGTCGCCCGTGTCGACAGCGGGCCGTTGAAACGGCCGAGACGCCGGAACGCCGCACCGAAGTACGCCTTCGGCGCCTCCCCGTCGACGACCAGGCGCTTCGCGGTCGAGTCGCCGACGCGCATCGCCACGAACGCCGGGGCGGCGATCGAGACGGCCGTCGCGTCGTCGAGCTTCGCCCACTTCCGCTCCGTGTGAGCCGCCACCTCCGTGGTCAGCCGGCCCCGATTGAGCTGGCGGTTGACGTCGAGGGCGGCGCGCGCCTGCTCCCACGCCGCGGCCATCAGCGACTCCTGGTCGGCCCGGACGACCTCCGCCCCGAGCCCGGCGACGGCGCGATGGTGGGGTCCGATGTTGAGCTCCTCGAACCAGCCGCGTTTCGCTTCCTGCGTCTCGGGAACGACACTCGTGCCGACCTGCGGCGCGCCGTACACCGTCGGCGTCACCACGGGATCGTCGACGAGCGGATCGTACGCCGCGCCCTCGCGGCCGCGCTTCGGAGCGCTGCTCACGAGTCGTAGGCGGACATCGGTCTCGAACTGGAGGCGGTCGTCGTCGTCGTGCCAGTACTCGAGGCTGTCGGTCGGGGCGTGCATCGCCCCGACGAACGTCGCCGGTGTCGAGGTCGGACGGATCCCGGGACCGGGGTCGGTGAGATCGAGGTCGCGGAACCCGACGTCCTCGGGCAGCTCGGCCGGCTTGATCCGCTTGGCGAGCGTCTTGAAGTCGAATCGGTCGCCGGCGGCGAGCTCCCAGGAGTCGTACACCGGAAGTTCGACCTTCGCCGAGTCCCATGCAGCAAGCGTCGATGCCGTCACGGGGAGGCCGAGTCCTGCACACCGGCCGGCGTCGAACGCCGGCACGAGGCACGCCGTGTAGCTGGTGTCGGCACGTAGTCGCCTGGGGCACAGCAATCGAGACGTGAACGCCGTCGGGTCGGCGGCGTAGGCCGCGGCAAACGAGCCCTTGATCTCCACGGCGGATTGCACGTGGGCCCACGCCCACGAATCGGCGAGGTCGGGCAGATGGTCGGCCGGCGAGTCGACACTGAGCACGGGGAGCCGGCCGCCGGAGGTCAGCGTGACACCGTCGCCCAGCTCGACGACGACGAGGACGAGCCAGGGGGACAGTTGCCCGTCAGCGACGGCAGTCGGCGTGTACCGCCACGGCAGGTCGGCGGCGAAGAACTCGACCGCGCAGAAGTAGTTGGTTTCTGCGCCGACCGCCCCGGCTTCGGGGACGCGCCGCTTGATCTCGGCGGGGTTCAAGGCGAGTACATCGCCGGGTCCGCGCAGCTGGATCTGCGGGCCGGACACAGGGTGGACGCCGTCGTCGACGACCACATCGACGGCGGGCTGGATGAGGACCGACCCGTTGCCGTCGCCCGCGATGCCCGCCGCCAGCCCGACCCGCATCCACGGGAGAAAGTGCTTGTCACTCATTGGTGCACCCTGACCATGTGGGCGATCGCCGGGGCGACGGGCGGTGCAAGCCGGCGACCGGGTCCGAGTCGTCTGTGTCAGCGAACACGACCGCCGGCGTCGTGTTCGCTGACACAAGCCGGCGACTGTGATCTGTGTCAGCAAATGTGCCCGTATCGGTCACTTTCGCTGACGCAAAAACCGGACCCGTCGCGACGCCCGCCGCCACGTCGGCTTCAAGAGCAAGCGACCATGATGTCGCGAGCACATGACCCGCCGCAGACCTGGCCGCGCGGGTCGTAAGGGCGGCGCAATACTGATTCGCTCGCTCGAAGACTCGCACGTTCATTGGTGCACCACCAGTTCTCGTTCGATGTGCAGGTCGCTGTGCTCCGCACTGGCCGCGTAGGCGGCCGACCACGTCGTCGTACTGGCGACGGTCGCCCCGCCATCGTCGACGACGATGAACGTCGGCGACTTGGTCGCCACCGTGTCCGTGTGCACGGCAGTGAATCCGTTCTGCGTGTGGGCCGTGACCGGCACACCGTCCAGAACGTGGATCTCGCCCTTGCCGAGGAAGGTCTCCTCCTCGGGGAACTCCGGGTCGATGATGTAGGCCTTGTAGCCGGTGTCGACGCCGACGTCCTCGCCGGCGATCGGCGCTCCCCCGCCGAACTGGATGCCTGAGCGCATCAACTCGAACTCCGGCCCTTCCAGCTTGTCGTCGTTGCCCAGCTCGAAGAACTGGCCGGGGGCGAACCAATCATCGAGCGTTCCCGACTGCTCCAGCCCGACGGCCGTCAGTTCGAACGTCGAGTGCTCGCCGACCGGGGCGTTGCCGAACTGTTCGATGTCGATCCCCAGCGGCACGAGGGTCTGGCGAACCTCGATCACCGCGTCGGGGGTCGCAAACATCGGAGCGTCGGGGTCGTCGATCTCTTGCAACGTCACCGCCGAGTCGTTGGCCTCGATCACCCGCCAGGCGTCGTCGGTCGCCAGTGCCGCGATCAGCTCGATGAGCACGTCGGCGGCCTCGACAGCCGGCTCGCTCTCCTTCGACCCGATCAACTCGTCGACGCGGATGTCCTTGCCGAACCCGAGCACCTCGAACCGTGCCGTGCCGATGACGTGCCAGCGGTTCGGCCCCTCGACCGAGGCGTACAGCATCACGCCCATCAAGTCGACGCCGGCGGCCGTGATGCTGACCTCGAAGTCGACCGACGTGATGACCATGAACGGGGAGAACTGGATAAGAGCGTCGAAGCCACACGAGCCGTACACGCCGAAGCCCATCACGTCGGCGTCGAGCGTGAAGTCCGCACCGCACTGCACCGAGTTCGACGTCAGCGCGAAGTACGACATGAAGTCGATGCGCAGCACCGAGCCGGCGGTGATCCCGAATGTCACCGGCCGCAGGTCGGGAAAGTCGCCCGGCGGGTCGAAGCGCGGATGGAACCCGCCGACCGACATCAAGAAGGCCTGGGCGTTGCCGAACTCGGCGCGCAGCGCCATGTCTCCCGACAGGGCGAACCCGACGACGTGCGAGTCGTGCAGGCTGGCGTCGATCGCCAGCGTCCCGGCCTCGAAGTCGATCACCCCGGCGACGTCGAGGTTGAGGGCGACGAGCTCGAGATCCTTGTGCGGCAGGACCGCGCTGACCGACCCGAGCACGACGATCACGAGCGGGTCGGGCAGCTGGATGATGATGCCCAGCTCTGCCTCGATCAACGGGGGCGTGCCCCAGCCGATCTTGACGATCGGACCGAACACGTAGCTGCCGTCGGCCGGCGGGAAGATCGACCGGAACTCCTCGATGATGATCGGGGCGTCGGCGATCGGGTCGGGCGGGAACAGAATCGTGTCGAGCGAACCGGAACGCACCGCCGACCCCAAAGCGTCGACGTCGATCGCCCGGTTGATCCCGGCGACGCCGCCGACGCCTTCGAGGGTGAACCCGAACCCGAGCTGGATCGAGGGCAGGTCGAGGAACAGGGCGAAGAACATCGACCAGCCGTCGACGTCGGGCAGCTTGGTGTCGATGATCGCCACCGCGCAGACCCCGACGCCGAGGACCTCGAGGTCGATGACCCCGTCGTACGACCCGGCCTCGACGTCGATGTCGAGGTAGCCGCCGCCGGACACGACACCGAGGTCGACGCCCACTCCGATCCCGGATGGAGGCACGAACACGAAGTTGGCGTCGAGCGGGCCGAGCGCGCCGGAGGAATCGGTGGCGGCGGCCAGTTCGAGTCCGACGCCGATCCCGTCGACCGTGCATGCGACCGGGCCGAGGTCGGCGCCTGCGATCACGGCCGCCGCGATTGACACGTCGCCAGCACCGACCGCAACCTCGAGATGGAGTTGGTCGATGGTCACCGGTCCGAGCCGCAACGCGAGGGGGATGTCGCATGCCAGCCCGACACTGCCGTCGAGCGTCAGGCCGGTGTTCGACGACCATTCGATGATTGGCGACATCTCGATGGTCATCGGGCTGTCGCCGAGCAAGGCCCCAAGGAAGGAATCCCCTTCACCCGCTGACAGGATCACCCTGCCGTCCTGGACCGCGAGCGTGACGGCCACTTCGGGATCGCCACCCGCACTGGAGAGTCGAAGCGCGAGTTCGACGGCGCCCAGCTCGATGAGGCCACCGAGCAGACTCCAGCCACCGACCGGCGCCCCCTCCAGACTCCATCGTGCATCGCCGCCGACTGGCAGTTCCTCGAAGCTGACCCCGACGGTTGCAAGCCGGGCGCCGACGGCTCCGGTCTCGTCGAGCCCGGCAGCCAATCGCAGCACCCAGCCGTTGCCGAGATCGATCTCGGCGGCGGTGGCTCCAGCGGTCACATTGGTCACGAACAGTTCGCTGACCGCGTCACCCGGCACGTGGGGAATCGGGACGAGCGACAATCCGGCGTCGACGAATGTCGACCCGGACATTCCGTTGAAGAGTTCGATGGTGAGCTCGCGGGCAGCGTCGATCCCGTCGAGCTGATCGGGCGCGAAGAAGCGGTCGGCGAACTGTCGCCGGACTGGCGCCGTTCGGGCGCCGACGCCCATCGCGTCGAGGACGAGCGCCAAGTCCGACACCAGTGCGTCGTGATCGAAATCCGCACCCCACCCGAACCGGCTCGTCAGCGCTGCGATCGGGTCGCCTACGGCGGCGACGAGTTGGCCGGCGTCGAGAACGTCACGGGTGCTGTCGTTCGTGTCGACCTCGGTGATCGCACCGGTGAGACGCAGCAGTCCGTAGAGGAGGGGCACCTCGGACTCCAGGTGCTGGACCAGCAGATAGCCCGGAAGCTCGCGTGCGAAGTCGGTCCAGATCGCCGGATCATCAAGGCTTGCGTCGAGGCTGCCGCCATCGACGTCGCCGAGGTCTCCCAGCAAGCCGAGCAGATCGCTGGTCACCGCGACGAGGTCGGCGACCACCTGAGCGACTTCGACCGCACCGTCGCCGGGCGAGTCGAGCCGGGCGACGAGCTCTTCGCCCTGTTCGACGAGGTCGACGATCGAGGCCGTCAGCTCGAAGTCGGCCAGTGCGGCGGCCTCCACCGTGCCCTCGTGCCCCAGATCGCGGAGGAGCTGGCCGAATGCTGCGGGACTCGCAAACGCGTCGGCGAGCGGTGCGAGGGCACCCATCAGCAGACGGGCAACCGATCCGGTAGCCGCTGCCGTCATCGTCGACCTCCGTTCATCAGATGATCACCATGAGTGCCGTCGCCAGTTCCTCGAGCCAGTCGAGGAACACCGGGGTCATCTGCTCCGAGACCGAGTTGAGCTGCCTCTTTTGGGTGTTGGTCGGCCCGAGCGCCAAGTCGGCGAGTTCACCGACTTCGCCGTTGGCGACGGCCTTGGCGGCCTTCACGGTGAACCAGGTCGGCGCGAAGATCTTGACCTGCTCCAACATCGCGGCAGCGGGAACCGACTGGAGTTTGAGTTCCTCCGTGCTCGTGAAGCCGTAGTGGAGCAGTATCTCGCTCACGCCGGTGCCGCGCGTCGCGTTCGCGCGAGAACGTGTGCAGCTCCGTGAGTGGGCCAGCCGGTCCGTACACCGTGGTGACCAGCTCCGTGAGGCTGTCCACCGTGAGCAGCTCGTCTCCGTTGCCGGTCGGCAGGAGGTGGACGGCGCCCCAGGCGTCGACGTCGGCGAGGAGGTCCATGTCGGGCGACCGGGTCCGGAAGTAGAAGTTGAGGACATCGGTCGTCGAGTTCGGGGCCGTCTCCTCCTCCCACGCGTCGCTCTCGTGGCGGACGAGATCGGAGACCGCGCCGCCGACATCGCCCGACCAGGTGAGCGCGGAGTAGCTCTCGCCGATCGGCAGTGACACCGGCAGCTTGATGCCCGCGGGGAGCGTCGGCACCCAGTCGGGGAGAGGGAGGCTGTCGAGGTCGGCCAGCACGGTGCGGTCGTCGCTGCGTCGTCCGTCGTCGACCCGACCGTCGACTCCCAACAGAAAGTGGTGGATGTCGACGATCTCGCCGTCCGGGAGCTCCACCTGCTTCGCCTCATAGACGATCGACCAACGGTCGGGGTCGGGTGAGCGGTCGGCCAGCGTCACCTGGTTGGGCACGTCGTGACCGGCTCCAACAGCGTCATTGCCGGGAACGTCGGCGTTCTCGCCCATCTGGCGGATCCGGGACAGCCGGGTCAGGACGTCCTCGTCGGAATCGGCCTCGAACTCGGCGAGCAGACCGAGGAAGTGATCCCACGGCATCGCGATCGTCGACAACGCGTCGGCACCGACCCATGCGGTGACCCCCTGGTGGAGGTCGAGCACTCGCTGTTGGGCGGCCAGCGCTTCCTCGCCAAGTCCCTCCTCGCCTATGTAATCCTCGTAGTGGACGATGAGGTTGAAGAAGTCGCTGGGATCGAAGCGCACGCGATACCAAAGGTCTTCGATCGGAGGACCCTTGGCAGGTACTTCCTGGGCGCCCAGCACGGCCACTTCGAGCAACGAGTAGTCGAGCTTTCCGAGGATTCCGCCGGTCGGTCCAGGCGAATCCCGCACGAAGAAGCCTGACGACTCCGCGATCCGGCCGCGCAGCGGCGGGAGACCCGGGGGTGGCGACTTGCGTCGGAGCCTCAGCTCGACGCGGGTTTCAGTGTCCGCGGTGATCGTGTAGGACGCCGTGTCAGACTCGTGATCTGGGTAGCCGGCGACTTCGGCACTGCCTGGCCCAGCCGGCTGATCGACGAGCGTGGCCTCGCCGTTGATGTCGGCCAGAAGCTCGGCGCTTTCGGGCCCGCTCACGCGGATGCGGGCACGGGGCAACCGTTCGCCGGCGTCATTGACGACGCCGAACAGAATCGAGCCGCGGGTTCCGGTCGTATCGACGGGATCGACAGGGTCGACGGGGTCGACGGGATCGCTGGGCTGGTCGCCGGTGAAGACACCAGTGGGCACGACCCCGCCGTCGGCCAGCGAGGCGAGGGCGTCGGCGACCTGCAAGGACTCGCGCACCGAGGGGATCAGCTGCGACGCGCCCTCCGGCACGTAGAACTCGACTTGGGCCTGACGGTTGACGAAGAGATTGGCCGTGATCACCTCGTGCAGGTCGAGCTCTTCGATGCCACCGCCGCTCACGTCGACCGGTTGGACGAGGACGAGCACGGGCGTGGCGCCGCGGACGGCGCCGACATTGCGCACCGGGTCACCAGGCCACAGCGATACCGCGCCACCGGCCAGCTGGTACGGGGGACGTGACGCCGGGCCGGCCTCGTAGGTGTGCCACACGGTCGCCGAGCCCGTGACCGCGCCGACTTCGGTCAGGATCTGCGCGAGCTCGGTCTCGAGACCCGACGCGGACGCGACGATCGCGTCGCGGAATCCTGGATCGGCTGAGTGCGGAAGCTGGTCGGGAACCTCGATCGCGTTGACGGAGGCTGCGGCACTCGCCTCGAGCGTGGCGACGCGAGCCGCCAGGGCTGGATCGTCCGGGTGGGCCTGCGGCACGCAGACGTGGAGGTGCGCCGCGTCGTAGGGATATGTGCCGATGCCCCGTGCCGAGGGCACGTCGAGCGTCGCCGGCTCGGCCTTCGGGTCGGACGACGGCGGGATCGGCTGCGTCGTCGTACCGATGAGACTGATCCGCTGGCGGTCCTGTTCCGTGTCGGGACCGTCCGAGAGGAGGAACTCGACCGCATCGACGATGGTCGCGGCGAGACCCCCGAGGTCGCCGAACGGCGGCGCCATCGCCAGGTCGTGGCCGTGCGCGCGGAGGCGGTTCAGGTCGTTGAGGGAGAAGTTCTTGACGACGGCGATCTGCTCGGACGCGCCCGTGGCGCTGTCGGTCAAGACGATCACGTCGCCGTGCTGGATGCCGCTGATGCGGAGGACGTCAGTCGTGCCGTTGATCTCCTCGTGAAGCAGATCGGGCTCGATGGTCATGACCGGCCAATCCTGGGGGCCGTCAACCAGCTCGAACGGCAGGACGAGCCGGCCGTCCTCGAGAGTCAGGGGTGCGGCGCCGGTCACCTCGGCGTCGCTGCCCCATCGGCGACAGGTCAGCGTCAGCGTGCTCGTGGGCGCGCCAGGATTGACCACCGCCGCCGTGAGCGGGACAACGGCCTCCGTCGGCGAAGGAAGCCGGGCGATCGCGTAGTGCTGGCCGGCTTCACCAAAGACTCCCAACTCGAACTCCCAACGCGGAACCGCTGCGGTCCGGTCGAGACGGTTGAGGGCGTCGAGCACCTCCTCGATGTGGCAGCCGATGAGGAACTCGGTGTAGGTCAGACGCCGGGATCGACCGAAGCGGAATGCACGCCGGAGACTCTTCCGCGCCACCACGCGATGCCTGCGACGAGCCGCCCGCATTCCGCTCCGCACGATCTGGCGAGAGGTGCGATCCTCACCGAACCGTGACCGCAACGGTTCCCATCCTCCGTCGTCGCCACGCTGCAGTTCGGCGCGAAGAAACTCCACGAGGTCAGGCCCGATCAATTCGTCGACCGCAGCATCGCCGAGGGCGTCCAGGGCTTCGGCATCCGGATCGCCGTCGCCCTGATCTCGGGCGTCGACTTGATCGTCGGTGAGCGACTCGATCAGCCAGCCGTCGGGATCGAACATCGTGAGCAAACCCGTCGACCGGTCGGTCGCCGCCACGAGATCGGAGAACGACAGCGTGCCCACCACCTCGGAGACGTCGTCGAGAAGGTCGTCACAGGCCCCATTGATCGCCGACTTGACCTGGGCGAGGAGTTCGACGAGGGCGAGCGACCCCGAAGCTCCGCCGACACCGAATACAAACCATCCGTCGTCGAAGCGTGTCGACGGGATCGCCCCGAAGCGGCTCGACAGCTCGAATCCAACCACAACCGGATCGCTGATCAGTCCGAGCGTGATCGGTGAGGGCCAGCCGGCGCTCTCCAGACCGGTGACCTCCACCGGCTCGGCGAGCGTTACCCGTACCGCCTTGAGTGTGTCCTGGCCTGCGATCGCCAGCCGGACGGCCTCCCGCCCACAGAGCGACAGCAGGATCAGGACCGGCTCCACGATCTCGAGGAGCCGCTCGATGTTGTCCGCGAGGCCGTCGACCGGGTCGCGGGCAGGGCCGACGTCGACCATCGTGAGGAGGTCCTCGTGCCCATCGACGAGCTCCGGACGCGGAGGCTCGTACAGCTCTCCGCGGAGCGACGGGATGTTGAACACCTCGCTGGACACTCACGGCATCCTCGTGACCCCCCGTTACCCGAGCGTTACCCGACCCCCCTCTTGCGACCGATGGGTGTTTAGGGGACCGTTCCGTCCCCTAAACCTCGATCCACCGTTCGGTTTCGGCGGTGGGGTGGTCGGGGGGTGTCGGTGTCGGATGGTGGCGGGTGGGGCGTTTGGCCGGTTGCGGGGCGCGTTGTGGCAGGTTTCGTGTGTTGGTGGTTGTGTCAGCGTGTGTTCGGTGTGCGGCCGCGCCGGTCCGCGTTGTGATGTCAGGTGATCAGTCGCAGGCCGCGGATCCGGTCCAGCGCGGTGTGGAAGGTGGTCGCCCATGGCCATCGGGCGGGGAGACGCAGGATCGATCGTCTGCTGCGGTTGACGAGCCGGCCGGGCAGGCCGAACAGCCGGTTGCGGATGGTGGCGGTGACGGTCAGCTGAGTGTCGGGGTGGACACCGCCGAGGCGGGCGGTCCAGCGGCAGACGTTGTGGGCGAGCACGGCGCAGCCGAGCCAGGCGGCGTTGGCGAAGAACCGGCCCGACGGGCAGTGTTCGAGGCCGGCGCCGTCTTTGAGGTCACGGATGGCGAGTTCGATGGTGGCGTGTTGGCGGTGGAACTGGTCGACGGCGACGACGGGGTGTTCGAGGTTGGTGATGAAGGCGTGGTAACGCCAGTCTGGCCACAGTTGGGCTTGGTCGGGGTCTTTGAGTCGGGTGCGGCGCACGACGAGGCGGACTTGGTGTTGGGGTCGTTTGCGGTCGTAGCCGCCGGTGACGTAGGTGGTGTCGGCGACTTGGGCTTGGCCGCCGTCGGGGTACACGATGTCGACCCAGTCGGCCTCGTCGATCGCCGTGATCGCGGTTCGCACGCTGGTGTTCATCGACACGGTGATCGACCAGGTGACGTTCAGCCGGTTCAACGTGTCGACCAGTTCCCAGCTGTAGAAGCCGGCATCGGCGCGCAACGTCAATGGCCCGTCGGCGCCGGCTCGGCGGACCCGGGCGATCAACTCTTCGACGAAGCGTCGATGGCCGCGCTGGGACGAACCGTTGCGTAGCCGGGCGTGCAGCACCTCGCCGCTGTCGGCCCGGGTGGCGACCAGCGGGTGGTAGCCGAACCGGCGGGTGTAGCCGTAGGCGGCAGCTTGTTTGGCTTTGCCGTAGACCTCGCAGATCGTCGAGTCCAAATCGATCGTCACTGGCGCTGAACCGGGTCCGGCACCCAGCGCCCAGGCACGGCGGATTGTCTCGGCGATCACGGCGTCGAGCTGGCGGACATGCCCGAACGTGAACGCCCGCAAGAACGTCCCCAACGTCGAAGGAGCCATCACCCGGAACGGCAACACCTTGTCGGTTGCTCCAGCACGCAGCCGGTCGACGTGATCGATGTGGCTCGCCTCGCGCAGCAGCGCCGCCACCAACGTCAACACCTTGCGGCCAGGACGGGCACCGCCGACCCGATCGCCGAGCCGCACCCGCTCGTCGATCAACTCCACCCAGCCCGAGACGACACATCAACGTCGCCGGCACGATCAGGCCGGCATCAGCGACCAATGTGTCGTCATCGAAGATCGCTTCGACGCGATCGATCCCGTGCGATACTGGCGTCACTGGAAGTGCCTCCGAGTTGGTCGCAACGACGTCGTAGAACACCGTCATTGTCCCAACTCAGGAGGCCTTTCTCGTGGATACACGAACGACGCCACAACCCTCACATCGGTGGATCGAGGCTAAACACCCATCGGTTACCCCGCTCTAGTGGTCGGCGGTCACCCAGGGGGCGCAGAGGCCATCGAGGTCGCGGACCTCGATGCGGTCGCGGTTGGCGTAGGTGACCTCGTTGGCGGGATCCGCCTTGAGGTTGAACGTGCGCATCGACATGTCGGTCGTGTCGATCGTCAGGATCCGCCCGATCAGGGGCTCTCCGATGCCGAGCAGCACCTTGATCGCTTCCAGCGCCTGGATCGAGCCGACGATGCCGGGGAGCACGCCGAGCACGCCGGCTTCGGCGCAGCTCGGGGCGAGCTCGGCGGGTGGCGGCTCGGGCACCATGTCGCGGTATGTCGGGCCTTCGAGCGGGTGGAACACGCTGACCATCCCCTCGAAGCGGAAGATCGAGCCGTGCACGACCGGGATGCCGAGCTTGACGCTGGCGTCGTTGAGTAGGTAGCGCGACGGGAAGTTGTCGGCGCCGTCGACGATGACGTCATAGCCGCTGATGATGTCGAGGATGTTGTCGGCCGACAGCCGCGTGTCGTACGTGACGACGTCGACATCGGGGTTCAGCGACACGATCGTCTTCTTCGCCGAATCGACCTTGCGGTCACCGATGCGGTCGAGGTTGTGGAGGATCTGGCGCTGCAGGTTGGACGCGTCGACCTCGTCCATGTCGATGATGCCGATCGTGCCGACCCCCGCAGCCGCGAGGTACAGCGCCGCCGGTGACCCGAGCCCGCCGGCACCAAGCAAGAGGACCTTCGAGGCGAGCAGCTTGGACTGACCCTCGACGCCCACCTCCGGGAGCAGCAGGTGGCGCATGTAGCGGACCTTCTGGTCGGCGGTGAGCGTGACCGGTGTGCTCCACGGACGACCTTCGTCCTTCCACCGCCCGAATCCACCGACCATCGAAACGACGTCGGTGTAGCCGAGCTCCTGCAGCGTGCGGGCGGCGAACGCCGATCGCACGCCGCCGGCGCAGTACACGACGAGCGGCGTGTCCTTGTCGGTGACCCGGCTCTCGACTTGCGACTCGAGATGCCCCCTGGGAATGTGCACGGCGCCGTCGAGGGCGCCGGCGTCGTACTCGTCGGGTTCGCGAACATCGAGCACGCCTGCTCCGCCGGCGATCAGCGCGGCGGCGCCCTCCGGGTCGACCTCACGGATCTCCGCCTTGGCGGCGGCGAGCAGATCTCGGAACGTGGCCATAGCTAAACCCTACCTGTCGGGTCGGGATTCCGGCAGCTGCCACCGTCCGTCCGCTTGGCGCTACCACAGCGTGGCGTCGAGCACGGCGTCGACGGGCAACGGCCCGTAGATGTGCGGGAACTGCTCCCCCGTCGGATCCGCCTCGTCGACGACCTGCGCCCCGACCGCGTCCGGATCGATCGACAGCACGACGAGCTCGTCGACGTCGGTGTAGAAACGGTTGGCGACGCCCGCGAGCTGGTGTTCGTAGGACGCGTGGATGAACCCGACGGCGGCCAGCGTCGCCCCGCGGGTCGATACCTCGTAGCGGCCCGACCGCTGGGCCGCGTCCCAGTCCTCGACGAGCGCGGCGTGATAGATCACGGGCCGTCTGCTCTCGATGCATCGACGACTGCCGGCAGCAGCTCGGAGATCGAACCACGGAGCACGACGTCGGCGAGCCCGTCCAACTCCGTGGCAGCGCCGTTGATGATGACGACCCGAGCCCCTGCTGCAGCCGCCAGTGGCACCCCGCCAGCGGCCGGGTACACAGCCAGCGTCGACCCGACGGCGAGGAGCACGTCGCACACCCGGCACGCCGCCATCGCCCTGTCGATCACCTCGGGCACGAGCGCTTGGCCGAACGAGATCGTGTCGCTCTTGAGGATGCCGCCACACACCTCACACGGCGGGTCCTCCTCGCCGGCGCGTACCCGCGCCAGCGTCTCGGCCATCGGCCGGCGGTCGCCGCAGGACAGGCAACGAGTCCACCACGCCGTGCCGTGAACCTCGATGACGAGTGCTGGATCGTTCCCCGCCTTCTGGTGCAGCTCGTCGATGTTCTGGGTGACGACGGCGTGCAGCTTCCCATCCGCTTCGATGTCAACGATCGCCCGGTGTCCGGCGTTGGGTTGGGCCGACCACAGCGCTGCGTCGGCCCGCACCTTCCACGCCGTCCGGCGAACTTCCGGATCGGCGAGGTAGTGCTGCAAGGTCGACGTCTTTTCCGCCGTGGGATTCTTTGTCCACACGCCTTGCGGGCCGCGAAAGTCCGGTATGCCCGAGTCGGTCGAGATACCTGCGCCGGTCAGCACCGTCACCCGCTCGGCGGAGGCGAGCCAGCCGCCCACGCGCTCGATGTCCGATGCCATCTGCGAAGTCTGCCTTCCGTTTCGCCTCCCGGCGCGCGCCCAGGGGGACGAGAACGACCGCACATCCTCCAACACCGCATTTGTTGGAAGGCGACTGATTTGACTCTCGAGACCTTTCCGATCCCGGCGCCGGCCGCGGCGCCGTTCCCGTCCGTCGTCAGGATCGCGCCCTGGGTCGACCCCGTGGTCGACCGTCGCGGCCACGATCCCCGTTCGAGCTATGTCGAGCGATTCTGGCTCGGCACGCTGGGCCCGACGGCGACCTGGCTGGTCCGCCGGCTGGCGACCGGGTTCGACGAGCAGCCCAATGGCTACGAACTCGACCTGGCGACGACGGCCCAAGCCCTCGGGTTGAGCTACTCGCGTGGGGCATCGAACGCCTTCACCAAGGCGTTCGGGCGGTGCATGATGTTCGGGCTCGCCCATCAGCGATCCGACGGTTACGTCGTGCGGCGGATGCTCCCGGATGTCGCCCGGCGCCATCTGTCGCGACTGCCGGACGGAGCTGCAACGCGAGCACGAGCGTTGGCTCGAGGCGTCGCGCGGCCACCGCCTCGAGGTGCTGCAACGGGCTCGTTCGCTGGCGGTAGCGATGATCGACGCCGGAGACGACGCCGAGCTGATCGAGGTTCAGCTGGTCGCCGTCGGCATCCCGGAAACGACGGCGTCCGAGGCCGTCGAGCTCGTCGTCCGCAACCCGACCGGCAACCTCACGATCTAGCGACCGATGGGTGTTGTCATGACCGAATCGGGGACTGCTCGGGTTCCTGTGGGTCGACCGATGCGCTGGCAAGCGCGCTGGCCCTGGAAAGCGAGGTTTCAGCCGCCGCGCCGGAACTGATGTCGCTGCGCGGCCAGATCTCGCCGCTTTGCGCGGGAAGAATCCGAAGTGCCGACTGAAACGACCATTTCGTGCCTGCTGCGTCGGCAGATCTCGCCGCTCGCCCCGTCGACACCGGAACTGTGAGCGCAAACAGCACAAACCTGCTGCGACAGCTCACAGTTCACGGTGATGTCGAGACTTGCCCGACACGACTTCACTAGCCGCCGCTTCTAGAGCCATCCCACGTAACGCAGCGCACGGCCACACCCACACGAGGAGAACCGCGAATCGTCAGGAAACACCAATCGGTCGTGTCGGCTGTCAG
>CAVTBY010000014.1:0-16161 GCA_963733085.1 Ilumatobacteraceae bacterium | reverse complement strand
CGAACGAGCCGGCCCGACCGACGCACGTCGCCGACTCGGTGCCGGACGACAACCACGCCGACGATCGCCAACTGGCGGGCGTAGCTAGTTAGCTCGGGTCAGTCCCAAAACGAGGGTTCAGGAACTGAACTAGTGCGGAGCACCCGCGGGTGACAGGCTTCTCGTGTGCGCAGTTACGGGCAGTACTGCCCGATCGCTCGAGCCTCGGAGCTCCTCGCCGAGCGCTGGTCGATCATCATCCTGCGCAACATCGTGATCTTGGGATGCCGGACCTTCAACGAGATCGCCGACGCCGCTCCTGGCCTGTCTCGCGGACTGCTCTCGAAGCGGTTGCGAGACCTCGAGCGCGCCGGGGTCCTGAAGATCCGCGGCAAGCCCGACGGCCGAGGCTCGATCTACGAGCCGACCGAATCAGGTCGTGAGCTGTCCGAGGTGATGGTGGTTCTGCAGCGGTGGGGCTCGAGATGGGCCGACCTGATGCCCGAACACGCTCACCCGGGGGTGGTGTTGTGGATGTGGGCGACCTTCTTTCTCGACCGTGATCGGCTCCCTCAACGCCGAACGCTCGTCCGCTTCGACTACCCCACACTGTCGGGACCAGGCAGCCGCGGCTGGCTGCTCATCGAACGCGGCGACGCCGAGATCTGCGAGACGTACCCGGGCGGCGAGGAAGATCTAGTCGTCGTAGTCCACGATCCGTTGGCGTTCGCCCGTTGGCATCTGGGTGAGATCGAGTGGGGTGGCGTTGTGCGTTCCGGAGCGATCGAGATGATGGGTTCTCGGTCGCTGGCGCGCAGCCTTCCCACTTGGCGGCGGGATCACGACCACGGTCCGCAGCCGCTCCACGCCGCCGCTTCCTCCTGAGCACACGCCTTGGGGGTCCTGCCTGCAAGACGTGAGGGTTCAGACGTTGCACTTCTCATCCCGCTCAACTCGCATCACGATCGCTGCATGGTTACTTACACATCGCGCGATTCCGTCGATGAGCTTCGCGCCCAGTTCTCCGGTGAGGTCGTTGGACCCGATGACGCTGCGTACGACGGGGCGCGGGCTGTTCACAACGGTCTCATCGACAAGAGGCCGTCGCTGATCACCAGGTGCGCCAGCACGGCCGATGTGGCGGACGCCGTGCGCTTCGCCCGGTCCGAGGGGCTCGAGATCTCGGTCCGAGGCGGCGGGCACAGCGTCGCTGGCAAGGCTGTCACCGAGGGAGGCGTGATGATCGATCTGGCGCCAATGCGGGGTAGCTACGTTGACCCGGTCCGGCGGCGAGCGCGGGTGCAGGGCGGTGCGACCTGGAACGACTACAACCGGGCGACGCACCAGCATGGCCTGGCAACGACCGGCGGCGTGATCTCGACGACCGGCGTCGCCGGCCTGACGCTCGGCGGCGGGGTCGGATGGCTGATGAGCCGTTACGGGATGGCCGTCGACAACCTCACGACGGTCGAATTGGTCACCGCCGATGGCGACGTGCTCCAGGTCAGCGCGGACACCGAGCCAGAGCTGTTCTGGGGCCTGCGCGGCGGCGGCGGCAACTTCGGGATCGCCGCGTCGCTCGAGTTCGAGGCGCATCCGCTCGACACGATCCTCGGCGGGATCGTCGCCTACCCGCTCTCGGACGCACTGCCGGTGTTCGGTGCGTACCAGGATGCGACCGCCGAGCCTCCCGACGAGCTCGTCAGCTACTTCGGGCTCGTTCACGCGCCGGATGGCTCCGGCGACAAGATCGTCGCCGTGCCGGTGTGCCACAGCGGCGACATCGCCACCGGCGAGACACTCGTCGCACCTCTGCGCTCCGTGGGAACACCGGCAGTCGACCTGATCGGGCCAATGCCTTACCCGGTGATGAACACGATCCTGGACGACGCGTTCCCGAAGGGCGCCCGCAACTACTGGCGCTCAGCGTTCTTCAACGAGCTCTCCGACGAAGTCGTCGGCGTGCTCATCGACGCCTTCGAGCGCGTCCCGTCGCCGATGAGCGGGATGATGATCGAGCACTTCCACGGCGCCGTCACCCGTATCGACCCGACAGCGACGGCCTACCCCCACCGCGCCCCCGGCTACAACCTCCTGATGACCGGCGAGTGGCTCGACCCGGCCGAGGATGAGGCGAACATCGGCTGGCTCCGTTCGACGTTCGAGGCGCTGACGCCCTACATGGCCGACGCCGTGTACATCAATTACCTCGACGCCGACGAGCCCGAGCGGGTCCGCGCCGCCTACGGGCCGAACTGGGAGCGGCTCGTCGCGCTCAAGCGCGCGTGGGACCCGGACAACGTGTTCCACCTCAACCAGAACATCACCACCACTGATGCCGCGCCAGCAACTCCCGGGGGCGTCGACGGGGGCGCTTCGTAGACTCCGGGGCGATGAACGCCCCGATCACGATCACGCTCCCCGACGGTTCCCACCGGGAGTACCCGGCCGGGACCACCGCCGCGGACGTCGCCGGTTCGATCGGCAAGCGACTCGCCAAGGCTGCGGTCGCAGCCACCATCGACGGCCACGAGGTTGATCTCGGGCGTGCCCTGGACGATGGCGACCAAGTGGCCATCATCACCGACGACACCGAGGACGGACGGCATGTGTTGCGCCACTCGACAGCGCATGTGATGGCCCAGGCGGTCACCCAGCTGTTCCCCGGCGCCAAGTTCTCGATCGGCCCGGCGATCGAGAACGGCTTCTACTACGACTTCGAGCTGCCCGGCGGGGCGACGTTCTCCGACGACGACCTCGTGGCCATCGAGGCGCGGATGCGCGAGATCGTCAAGGCGGACCAACCCTTCGTGCGCTCCGAACTGAGCGCGGATCAGGCGCTCGGTGTATTCGCTGACCAGCCCTACAAGGTCGAGATCATCGAGCGTGTGCGCGAACTCGCGGCGAACGGGGCGACAGATGCTCTCGACGCGGGTGAGGTCGACGCTGGAGACACCGTGAGCGTGTATCGGAACAGCGACGAGTTCGTCGACTTGTGCAAGGGGCCGCACGTTCCGTCGACCGGCCGGCTCGGACATTTCAAACTGCAGAAGGTCGCCGGCGCCTACTGGCGAGGAAACGAGAAGGGCCCGATGCTGCAACGCATCTACGGAACGGCGTGGGAGTCCGACGCCGCGTTACAAGCCCATCTCGACCAGCTTGCCGAGGCCGAGAAGCGCGACCACCGCCGGCTGGGAACCGAGCTCGACCTGTTCAGCTTCCCGAGCGAGATCGGCGGTGGCCTGGCGGTCTGGCACCCCAAGGGCGCCATCGTTCGCAAGCTGATGGAGGACTACAGCCGGGCTCGCCACGTCGCCGGCGGCTACGAGTTCGTCTACACACCGCATCTCACGAACGGCAAGCTGTTCGAGACATCAGGCCATTTGGCTTGGTACGCCGACGGCATGTACCCGCCGATGGAGCTGGACAACGGCACGTACTACCCCAAGCCGATGAACTGCCCGATGCACTGCCTCATCTACCGGTCGCGGCAACGCAGCTATCGGGAACTGCCCCTGCGACTGTTCGAGTTGGGCACGGTGTATCGGTACGAGCGGGCGGGCACGTTGCACGGACTGCTGCGCGTGCGCGGGCTGACGATGGACGACAGCCACATCTTCTGCACCGCCGATCAACTCCCCGACGAGATCGCGTCGCTGCTCGACTTCGTCTTGTCGGTGCTCGGCGCGTTCGGCTTCGAGGACTTCTCCTTCCACTTGTCGACGAAAGATCCCGAGAAGTTCATCGGCTCGGACGAAGTGTGGGAACAGGCGACCGAGGCGTTGCGAAGTGCCCTCAATCGTCGTGGGCTCGCGTACACGCTGAAGGAAGGCGACGCCGCGTTCTACGGCCCGAAGATTGACATCGATGTGCGTGACGCGATCGGGCGATCGTGGCAGCTGTCGACGATCCAGTGTGACTTCAACCATCCCGAACGGTTCGACCTCGAATACGTCGGAGCCGACAACGAGCGGCACCGGCCGATCATGCTGCACCGCGCCTTGTTCGGCTCGATCGAGCGGTTCTTCGGTGTGCTGTTGGAGCACTACGCCGGGGCGCTGCCGACGTGGTTGGCGCCGGTCCAAGTGCGTGTCCTTCCCGTGGCGACGGCCCATGAGGAGTACGCCGAGCAGGTCGTCAGGCGCGTCCGCGACGTCGGTGGCCGTGCCGATCTCGTCGCCGCCGCAGATCCGCTCGGAAAGCGGATCCGCAGCGCCAAACTGGAGAAGATCCCCTATGTGCTGGTCGTCGGGGACGACGACACGGCGGCGCGGACCATCGGAGTCAACCGTCGCGGCGGCGAGGTCGAGCGTGGCGTCGACGTCAGCGCCTTCATCGCCATGTTCGTCGAGGAGATCTCGATCGCCGAGACCGAGGCGATGCACCCCTGACGCAGGCGCGAAGCGCCCGTGAAATGCGTCGGGTGCCAAAGTCGTTACGGTCTGGTGAACCAGGTCTGGACAACACACGTACGTGGTACTCTCGCCATCGCCGGCACGCCCGTTTGCGGCGCGCTCGGCGCCGGTCGGCCCGTCAGACCGATGTATTCGAGCCGGGCTCGCTCATCCGCCGGAGCGGGCCCGGCTCGACGGCTTTCTGCGCTCGTACACTGCGCCAGCCATGAACGGCCACGCTCTCGATCGCCTGTGGAATGGATGGCGCGCCGCCTACGTCTCGGGTAGTGCCGGCAACGTCGATGCCGGCGACGCCGTCGATTCCGGCGAGGGCAGTGTTTTCACGCAGATTCTCGGCTGCGGCCTCGACGACACGGAGACGAACATCGTTCGCCGCGGCCCGACGTGCTTCGTGATCATGAACGCCTTTCCGTATACATCGGGGCATCTGATGGTGCTGCCCTATCGCGAGGTCGCCGATCTGCAGCAGCTCACGCCGACCGAGTTCAGCGAGTTGTGGGAGACAGTCGCCGCGGCCGTCGTCGCGTTGAAGCGGGCATATCGGCCCGACGGTCTCAACGTCGGGCTCAACCTCGGCCGGGCCGCCGGAGGCAGCGTCAGCGGGCACTTGCACGTGCACGTGGTGCCGCGTTGGGGTGGTGACTCGAACTTCATGACCGCCGTCGCGAACACACGCACCCTGCCAGAAGCAATCGGCGATAGCGCGGCGCGGATCCGCGCCGCGTGGGAGTCGTCGGCGTGAGCGACGAGCACCGCGACGATCTACCCGCCGATCTCGACGCCGCCGGCTACGTTGGGCCGTACAAGTTTCCCGACAACTCACGACGACGCATACCCGGCGCGCTGTACCTCCTTATCGCGGCTGCGTGTGTCGTGATCTGGGCCTTGTGGCGCGACGACGTGCCGTATGTGAACGACGGATGGCTGTGGGCTGCCCTGGCACTGGTGGTGACGGCGGCCATCTCGATCTCGTCGGGTTGGCGGATGCACGTCAACGAAACCGACGCGCTGATCGCCGCCCAACAGGCCGTCGGCTTCGCCGTCGGTCATGCCTCGGCACAGCAGGTGTGGCGCGGGTTGCGCAGCAGACCGACATGGCGCGTGTTGTGCTACTCGATCGAGGATCCGCCGGATCACCGCGGGCTCGTGCTCGTCGACGCGATCGACGGCAGGGTCGTCGAGTGCCTCGTCGAGGCGAACCCCGACACGGGCTCCGACGCCAGCTCGGGCTAGTCGTCCGCTGGGGCGGCGTCGGCGATGCGACGCACGGCCGTGCCCGCTTCGGTGGCGAGGCGCCGCAGTTCGTCAAGAGTCGCGTCGTCCCAGTCGTCGATCGGACGACGGGCGATGGCCTCGGCGATGGCGCCGGCGTTCGGTGCCGATCCGACGACGCCAGCGGCGGCAGCGATCTGTTCGTCGAAGCCGGCGAGCAGGTCACTCACTTGGGCGTCCTTGGCCGCATCGATCGCCTCGGCGCGGCGACGTGTCAACGAGCGGAAGGCGATGGCGAGGTCGGCAGCGGTCGACTTGCTCATGGCTGACATCTCATGGCTGACATCTCATGGCTGACATCCTGCCAAATCAGAGCACTAGCCTGACGGCGATGTTCGACGGCAGCTTCCGCAAGCCGATCGAGAGGGCGGTCCGACCCGTCGGCCAGGCGCTGCGGCGGACTGGCCTCACACCCGATCATCTGACAGTCGTCGGCCTCGTCGTCGGAATTGGTGCCGCGTTCGCGATCGGCTCCGGGCACCTTCTGCTCGGCCTCGTCCTCGTCATCCTCGCCGCCGTGCCCGACCTGCTCGACGGCGCCCTGGCGAAGGCGTCCGATGCGGCGAGCCAGCGCGGCGCCTTCTTCGACTCGACGGTCGACCGGGTGACTGATGCAGTTCTCCTCGGTGGTGTGGCGTGGTACCTCGCCGGGCACGAGTCGCCACACATGGCGGTTCTGGCGTTTGCCGTGATGGCGGCGTCGTCGTTGGTCTCGTACCAGCGGGCGAAGGCCGAGTCGCTCGGTCTCGACGCCAAGGGCGGCCTGATGGAGCGCGCCGAGCGCGTGGTGCTGTTGTGCATCGGCCTGCTCTGGGACCGGCTGCTCGTCCCGGTGTTGTGGGTGATGCTGGCCCTGACCATCGTCACGGCGATCCAGCGATTCGTGAAGGTGTGGCGCCAGGCCGAGGTCGCTCCCGTAACGGCGGCGCGCATCGAGATGCGCCGCAGCCGTCGCCAGACGCGACGCGTCGCTCGCATCCAGCGCCGACGCACCCGCGTTCAGCGACGCCGTGGCTGACCGCACTGCTGACTCCACTGAGGAGCCGGCGGCGGCCGGCAAGCGTCTCTCCGGGGCCATCACCGTGGGCAGCTACCGGGCTGGCTCGATGCTCGCGCGGATGGTCCCGGGCATCGTGGCGAGTGGGTTGGCGAACCCGATCGGTTTCGGCGCCAACGTCGCCAACCCCCAGCGCCGAGCGATGATCGAGCGGCACCTGCGACGGGTCAACCCGATGTGGTCGCGCTGGCGGCTGCGTGCTGCCGTGCAAGATGCCTTCGAGTCCTACGCCCGCTACTGGGTGGAGAGTTTGCGACTCCCATCGCTGTCGGCGCGCACGGTCGCCGCCGGGATCGTCGTCACCGGCTACGAGCACATCGCTGCCGCTCGCCGTGAGGGCACCGGCGTCATCCTCGCCCTGCCCCATCTCGGCGGGTGGGAGTGGGCTGGGCGCTGGTTGGCCGACAGCGGTGATCCCGTGACGGTTGTGGTCGAACGCATCGAGCCGCCCGAGCTGTTCGATTGGTTCGCCGAGCTGCGGGCCAAATTGGGCATGACAGTCGTCGGCCTCGGCGCCGATGCCGGGCGGGCAACGCTGCAGGCGCTCAAGCGCAACGAGATCGTTTGCCTGCTGTCCGACCGCAATATCGGAGGCGGAGGCATCGACGTCGAATTCTTCGGCGAGGGCACCAAGTTGCCCGCTGGACCGGCCACGCTCGCGCTGCGCACCGGCGCCCCGATCCTGCCCGTGGCCGTGTACTTCACGCGCCGGCCCGATGGCCACCACGGCCTCGTCCGCCCGCCACTCCCGGCGCAACGGCTAGGCGCCCTGCGCGACGACGTCTCGCGAATCACACAAGACCTCGCCACCGAGCTCGAGCACCTCATCCGCCGTGCGCCGGAGCAGTGGCACCTGTTCCAACCGAACTGGCCCAGCGATCCCGGATATGGGGAGTGACCAGGGACTCAACGGCTCCGCGCCAGGGTGACGCGGAGCCGTGGTTCCACTGTGTCGGCGGAACGGGGCTTACGTTACTCCGCGTAAGCCCCGCCAGCCGCGGACCCCCGGATCTCAGGGAGCATTGGCGGAGATGTGGTGGAGGGCGAGTTCGAGCTCCTCTGCGACTTCGGCTGCGGTGGTCGGCGGCGGCGGTCGATTCCGTTGACATGACGGTGACGGCGGCGGCGGCCTGGCATTGTTCCGGTCACCGTCGCGAACGTTGATCGCCGGCGCTGTGATGCGGTCGGTGGTGACGCCGTCGAAGGAGAGGGTGCCGTCGGGTCGGTGCAGGGTGATTCGCCGGCCGGTGTGCAAGGTGAGGGTCCAGCCGCCTTCGTGGACGAGGTGGTGATGCAGTTCGCAGATCGGCACCAGGTTGTCGAGGTCGGTGGGGCCGAGGTGTTCCCAGAAGTCGACGTGATGGATTCGGCAGGCATCGAACGCCACGGTGCAGCCGGGCATGCAGCAGGTGCGGTACATCGCCCGTAACGCCCGCCGCTGCGCCCTCGTGGCGAGGCGGCATTGGCGGCCGACGGCGAGCACCTCGTGATCCCCGCTCAGCCAGACGGGAACGAGGCTGCCGTCGCAGCACAACCGGCGGATCACCTCGACCGGTAGTGGCTGACCGTCGGCGGTTTCGGCGACTTTCGCTTCGCCGCCGTGGAGCAGGGCGCTGTAGTCGATCAGAACCGACACCTCCGCTCCAGCCGCTGCTCCGCTGCTGTCGCTGGTGGTGCGGGTGATGTGGTCGACGATGGCGTCGGTCTGCAACTGATCCCAGCTGCGCTCGTCGCCGTCCTGGTTGACCGCCCGCGCCGCTCCGATGGCGGCGTGGAACGCGGTCCACACCTTGGCGTCATCGAGCGGATCCAACGACAACAGGGTCTTGCACATCCCGGTGTGCTTGTCGACCCAACGCCGCACATTGCGTTGCCGGCGCAGTTGCTCGTGACGGGACAACCCGCCGTCACCGGCGAGGTCACGGGCCAAGTCACCAACCTCGCGGTCGAACTGCTCAGGCGACATCGACGACGCCGCATTGACCAACGCCTCGGCGTGCTTGGCAAGCTTCGTCTTGCCGTCGTCGTCGAGCTGGCGCGCCGCCTTGGCCACGGCGTCGACATGACCGGCACCGATCACACCCTCGGCGAGGGCTTCGGCCAGCTTCGGCATCCGTTGACACACGCCGCCACGTGCTGCCGCTGCTTCGGCGTCACGCTTGGCCCGGCGGCCGCCACCGGCGAGCACCGTCGCCGCCGCCTCCCCACGACCCTGATCGGCCAGCTCGGCGGCCCGCGTCCGGCGATGCCGTGCGTCGACGGCGTCGAGCCAGCCACGCACCCGCAACGAACGACGCACCAACCCGGCCAACCCCTCGCGTTGCGCTCTTTGGGGTCGGCGACCAACAACTTCACGAACGCATCCAACACCGACCCGTCATCAGGGTCATCCCCCAACACCAACCGCTCGACACCCCTCACCGAACTCATGTACGACATGGTAAACAAGGGGTGTCATGTAGTTGACTGGGTCCGGTCACTCCGGGTCAGGCGGCTGCGGGCTCGAGGGTGACTTTCAGTCCGAGCTGTTCGAGTTGGTCGGATGAGTTGTCGTTGCCGTCGCTCGGGGTCGACACGGCGGGCGAGGTAGTCGTAACCCATCTCGTGACGTCGCCTTTGAGCATCCACCAGATGACGACGAGGAGGTGATGGCCTGCGCGTAGGTCGCCTTCTCGACGCCTCGGCGTTTGCGATGCGCCAGAAGCGGGTTCCGTTGCTTGACTGCGTGGCGCCGACCAGTCGCTTCGACCACGGCGCGAGCGCCTGTGCATGCGTCGCCGCTGTGGCCGTCGGACGTCGGTGCCGGCGGGCACGATCCCTCCCACCGCAGTGCGCTGTTCGCAGCGCGTGTGCGATCTCGGCGATGATGGTTCGTCTGCGCCCCGGAGTCACGGTGTCTCGCGCCGCTCGGTCTGCAGCGTGTGACTCGATCATCGGCGTCGTTCGAGATCGGCGTGGAGCGTGGATGCACAAGCTGCGCCGAGCGATGGTCGTCGTTCCGGATCGCGGGCATGCCTCGGTGGCGATCCGGCGCCGCCGTGGCAGATCGGTCAGACCTTCATCGGGTCGCCGTTGGCCAGGGCAGGAGGAACGGGCCGCGGTATCGCCACCACCGAGCCGAGTTCGCTTGGTCGTCGTCGAGCGTTTCTGCACCACGTCGTCTTCGGGGCCGCTCAGGATGCGCAGCATCGACACCACCGACCGCAAGTACGAAGCTGTCGCGCTTCTCCGAGGACTCGACGACGGCGGGCACGATCCTCTACACCGACGGCGAGTCCTCCTACGCCTTCGTCGCCAAGAAGCTGCATCTCCAGCATGTCCCGATCGTCGTGCACTCGTCCCCCGAACCCTGCCACAAGCTCGCTCCCCGGCGTCCATCGCGTCAGCTCGCTGCGTTCAAACGGTGGCTCGCCGGGACGATGCATTTCGGCCAGTCCGCTGAGCACCTCGACTACTACCTCGACGAGTTCACCTTCCGCTTCAACCGGCGCACCAGCCGATCCCGAGGGCTGCTGTGGTCATCGCCTCGTCGAGCAGGCCGTGAACACCGACCCTCAGCCCTACGACGTCATCACCCACAAGATCTAGGCCCCGCTGGACTTAAGGGGATACGCAATACTCATGTACGACATCGTAAACAAGGGGTGTCATGCCTTTTGGCTACGGTCGCCTCGGCGCTCGGTCGGATCGGGTCCGACGCCCTGGGCCCCAACGGCTGACACCGGGGGGTCGGTCCCCGAACGACCCACCGGCTGAGCAGTACCGTCGAGGGATGGCGAGGCGGCCAGTGGAGACCAACGCGCCCGCGGGCCGTCGGCAGCACACCGGTGGGTCCCCGTCGGCTCGAACACAGCAGCATCCATCGCTCGGCCGCGTTCACCTGCGTGATCGGGTGCCGGCCGATGTCGCCCGGCGGCGCGCCGTGCGACACCAACTCCACGCCGTCGCCGACGACGAGTTCCGTCCCGACGTCGAAGGCCTGCGGGCCGTCGCCGTGGTCGCTGTCGTGTTGTTCCATCTTCGACTCGGTGCGTTCCAGGGTGGCTTCGTCGGCGTCGACGTCTTTTTCGTCCTCTCCGGATTCCTGATCACCCGCCTGCTGCTCAAAGAGCTTGCGGCGACGGGCACGTTGTCGCTTCCCAGTTTCTGGGCCAGGAGGGCGCGCCGGCTGCTCCCGGCGTCGTGTCTCGTCATCGTCGTCACCGTGCTGGCGGGAACGGTGATGTTGTCGCCCCTGGCCCAGCGCACGCTCGCCGTCGACGCCATGGCGGCGGGTGTCTTCGTCGTCAACTTCGTGTTCGCCGGTCGGCTTGGCGACTACTTCGCCGCCCAGCTCGCCGAGGCCCAGCCGTCGGCGTTGCTGCACTACTGGTCGCTCGCCGTCGAGGAGCAGTTCTACCTTCTGTGGCCGCTCGTGATCGTGGCGCTGACGCGCCGCCCGCGCCGATACCGCCGACTGTTGCTGGCGACGATCCTGGTCATCGCCACGGGGTCGCTCATCGCCTCGGTCTGGATGACCGAGCAGCGACCGACATGGGCCTTCTACTTGCTCCCGGCGCGGATGGTGGAACTGCTTGCCGGGGCCGCCCTGGCGGTCGCCGGGCCGGCGTTCCGTGCTGTGCACCCTGGACTGCGCGCCGCCCTCGGCTGGTTCGGACTGTTCGCGATTGCCGTCGCGGTGATGAGCTTCGACGTGAGCACCGTGTTCCCGGGTTACATGGCGATGCTGCCGGTGCTGGCGACCGTTCTCGTGATCGTCGCCGGGGGAGCAGGGGGCGCGACTGGTGGACCCGTCGTTGTGCTGCGCCATCCCGTCGCGCTGTGGATCGGACGTCATTCCTATGCCATCTACCTTTGGCACTGGCCGGTGCTTGTGCTCGCCGAGTCGCAGTTCGGCCCGATGCCGTTGCCAATGCGCCTGCTACTCGTCGGCCTCGCCGTCGGTCTCTCGGCGATCTCGCTGCGACTGCTCGAGGATCCGGTTCGCCATTCGCCGTGGTTGGCTCGACGGGCGGCCCGCGGGCTCGCTCTCGGCGCCGTCTTGTGCGCCACGGCCGTCCTTGCTGGGGCGTGGATGCGATCCACCGACAGTGCGCTCGATTCCGGCGAGCTCGCCGCCGCGCCGACGCTCACTGCGCAGACGACGGTCGCCCCCCAGACGACCGTCGCCGAGCAAACCACGACGACGACGCCGCAGCAGGCAGCGGTCACCGAAGCCAGCCTGGCGGACCTGCCTGAGGGCGACGTCGACGCCCTCGTCGCCGCCAATCAGGCTGTCCTCGCCCAAGGTCTGGCCCAGACGGATGTTCCATCCAACCTTCGCCCCGCGCTCGGCGATGTCGGCGCCGACCGGGCGACGGTCTACCGAGACGATTGCGTCGCGGTCGGGCGCGTGAGTGAGCTCACGCCATGCCGCTACGGCCACGACGGGGCTGCCTTCACGGTCGTCCTCTACGGCGACTCGCATGCGGCGCAGTGGTTCCCGGCGTTGGAGACGCTGGCCGAGGAGCGTGAGTTCGAACTGATCGTGATGATCAAGGGCGGCTGCCCAACTGCGGCGGTGTCGATCCCTACCGCGACGCTCGCGCGAACCTGCCCGATCTGGCGCGACCAAGCTGTTGATTTCATCGCCGCCGAGCAACCGGAGCTGCTGCTGGTCAGCACCTCGGCCGGCTACCCGAACGACGACGACGAGTGGCGTGAGGGATTTGCGGCGACGATGCAACGCGTCGTTCCGAATGCGAACAACGTCGTCGTCATCGGTGACACCCCGGAATCAACCGAAGAGCCGACGGACTGCCTATCCCGGAATCTGCGGCGTGCCGACGTGTGCTCGTCTGACCGGGATGACGTCGTGGCCTCGAGCCGGCTGACCATCGAGGCGGAGGTGGCGAGCAACCTGGGCGCCCGCTACATCGACACCTCGGACTGGCTGTGTACCGACGCGGCCTGTCCGATGATGATCGGAAACATCCTGCTCTACCGCGACGCCACACACATCACGACGGTGGCGTCGGAGTGGTTCCGCCCGCTCCTCGAAGCGAGCCTGGCACCGGTCCTGCCGTAGAGGCGGACCGGTGCGCCCGGCGAACAGCGCTCAGTCGAGCTTGTCGACAGCGTCCTTGGCCGCGTCGGCGCCCGACTGGACCTGGCCGTCGTACTGATCGGGAACCTTGTCCTTGATCGCGTCGGCGCCCTTGTCGATGCCTTGCTTGACTTGGTCCTTGTTCCCCCCGAACCAACCCTTGATCGTGTCCATCAAGCCCATCGGAGCTCCTTCCTCGAGGTACCTGCTCAGTCTGGCACGTTTGCACTACTGTTTTCGCGAACGGGCCCGATGTCGACCTCGAATGCCGTTTCGACGTGGACTTTGAAGGGGGAACGATGCCGACCTATTTGATCGTCGCCAACCAGACCATCGGTGGCGCCGAGTTGCTCGACAAGGTCAACGAACTGGCCAGCGCTGGACCGTGCGACTTCTATCTCGTCGTCCCGTCGACACCGCCGAAGGAACACCTCACGTGGACGGAGGGAGAAGCGCGCACGATCGCCGCCCGCCGACTCGAGGACGGACTGGCGCGGCTTCGCGGCGCTGGAGTCACGGTCGACGGCGAGGTCGGCGACGCCAGCCCGGTGATGGCCGTCGACGACGCGCTGCGCCATCGTCACGTCGATCACGTCGTCGTGTGCACACTCCCGATCGGGATGTCGCGATGGTTGAAGCTGAGTCTCCCCGACCGCATCGAGCGCAAGCACAAGGTGCCCGTCACCCACCTGGTCGTCCAGCCCGAAACCACCGACGCCGGCTGATCAGATCAACGCCTGCCGGATTCGGGCAGCAGGTCGAGGAGGTCGATCAGCGCCTCGAGTTTGGCCTCGCCGAGATCGGGCGGAGGGGTCATCTGGCGCCAGAGCGCTTCGGCCTGGAACACCCGCTCGGCGATATCGAGCCAAATCGTCTGCGACTCGGTGGACAACGCGGCGAACGAGGGATGCTGCTCGGCGACGCGGCGCAACGTCTCGTGATGCTGGGCGAGCAAAGGTCGGAGTCCCTCCCGCAACTCGGCGTCGGTACGCGCGGCGACGCACAGCTCCAGCCACACCGTCGTGTCGGCAGCGTTGATCACGTCGCGCATCCGGGCGAGGGCGGCGTGCGGGTCGGCCTCTGCCGCGATCCCGGCCATCGCCGCAATCTGCCGATCGTGGAGTTCGGCGAGGGTGGCGACGAGGAGGTCCTTGCGCGTCGGGAAGTGACGAAACAAGCCGCCCTGCGAGACGCCGGCGCGAGTGCAGATCTCGCGGATCGTCGATCGGCTGTAGCCGATCTCGACGATCGCGGTGATCGTGGCGTCGAGCAAGCGAGCGATCGTGCCAGCAGTGCGCTCTTCCTGAGAACGCCGCTGGGGCTCACCGTCTGGCATCGGACCCTCTCCGCGGGGGGCGCTGGTATCGGCGACGGGAACACCGTGGGCCTCCGCCGCGCCCTTGGTGGTCCCGTCGCCGAACACCGACGTGAACAACGGTTCCCGCCGGCTCGCCTTCTTCCGCCGAAGAAAGCGAGCACGCGCATTGTAAGTGCACCGCAACGACAAATGCAACGGCCATCTTCCAGGTGATCTGCGTCCCGGAGGAGATGTTCCGGTCAGCCGGCAGGGAATCCGGCGCCGAGGTGGACCGCCAGATCGAGCAGTGCACGGTTGCGGCGGACGTCGCGCTCCTCGTGGTCGCCGGCGTCGACCACGGGCTCGATCACGGGGGCGAGTTCCATCGTGCCGCGCAGCAGTTGCAGCCACGTTTCGCGCCGGGACTCCTCCATCGACGCAATGGCTGGAAAGGACGAGGCGGCAGAACGGATCAGGGCCCAACGGGCGTCGATGGCCGGGCCGACGCGTTCGCGCAGTTCGGCGTCGGTGCGGGCGGCGATCGTGATCTCGGCCCACACGATCGCTACGTCGTCGCGCGCCAGCCGGCCGACCATGGTCAACAGGTCAAGGGCGTTGCCCGTGCCGGCACGTATCCCGTCGGCGTACTCGACGTACCGGGCGATGCGCTCTTCGGTCATCCGCTCGAGAGCTTTGAGGACGAGGTCGACTCGGGTGTCGAAGTAGTGGAAGAGGGCGCCGTCGGTCAGGCCCGCACGACGGCAGATCTCGGCGACGGTCGCCCCGTGGTAGCCGATCTCGCTGATCGCTGTGATAGTGGCGTCGAGGAGCAGCTCGACAGTCTCGGCACGACGCTCGGATTGTGGGCGACGCCGCTGCGTCCCGGGAGCTGGTTGGTCGGGCGTCACCGGTAGCCGCGCAGCAGCGAACCCGTCCGCGTCACGAGGTATCCGTCGGCGACGTCGAACTCGTCGGGAGCCCCGCCGACATCGAGTTGCCACGCTGTGCCCAGGTCATTCATGCCGTACGCCGTGACGATGCTGCCGCTGGCGACGACGACCCGCGTGTCCGACGAGGCGACGACCTCGAACGGAGCTCCCGGTGTCGGAGATGTGTGATTGACGATGTCGCCCGTGAGCGGGAGCAGCGTGAACACACCATCGGCGTCCTCCCGGACGCGTCCGATGACCGATACCGCGGTGCCAACTTCGGCGGCAGGCTTCTCCCACCGCACGTCGCCGGTCTCTCGCTCGACGGCCACGATGTTCTCGGCCGCCTCTCCCGAGCGGACGAGGGCGACCTCGCGATACACCTCGATGGCACCAGCGCCGGCGACCGGTGTCGTCCAGTTGATCCACCCGGAGTAGGCATCCCACTCGCGCAGCTCGTCGCCATCGGTGGTGTAGACGTAGGCGCCGAATCCGCACGTGACCTCGTCGGTGCGCGGATCAAATGGTTCGTCGCTGTTCCAGCGCTCCTCGCCGGAGTAGTGATCGAGCACGGCGAACGGTTGCGTTCTCGACACATCGCCGACCGGCGCGACGACCACGACGATGTCGCGGCAGAAGGTGCCGAGCGCTCCATCGGCTTGCCAGCGCTCTTCGCCCGATTTCGGATCGAGCGCGGTCACCACCTCGCCGTCGGCGAGCAGCAAGATGCCATAGCGATTGATGGCTGCCGGTGACCCGGAGTGCTCGAAGCGCAATTCACCAGTCTCGGCGTCGTAGACCTCGAAGTGGGTCTTGTCGCTGATCACGACGATCTCCTCGTGAGCGTCGATCGTGGAGGAGGAGCCGACCTCACGAGACCAGCGCTCGGCGCCGGTGACGATGTCGAACCGGGTCAGACGAAACGGCCGCGCCGAGGGACCTGGCGTTGTGTGTTCGTGGAGGTACAGAGCGTCCCCGGCGACGGCAAGGTCGCAGCGGCGGGGGGAGTCGGTCGCCGCGGCAAGCTCGGCGGCCGAATCGCACGCCACCTCTTGTTCCCATGCCGCAACCGGTTGGCGCTTGGGCACGTCCTCGTCATCGATGATCGCCGGGGCCAACGCGGCGAT
>CAVTBY010000013.1:0-153237 GCA_963733085.1 Ilumatobacteraceae bacterium | reverse complement strand
GACGTATTACTTCTTCGACTACTGGCAGAAGCAGCCGTTCCAGCGACGCTACATCAGGCTCCTGCGCCGAACCAGGATCCTGCTGCGCCGCGTGGACCCCGGGGCGCGCATCGTGGTCGCCGGGTTCGCAAACGAGAGCTGGGAGGCACTCGAGAGCCTCTACCGGCGCGGCGCGCGGCGGTACTTCGACGCCACCGCGGTGCACCCGTTCACCGCCACCGTCGACGGCGTCGTGGAGATCGTGCGCGAACGGGGCGGTGATGAAGCGCTACGGCGACCGGCGCAAGCCCATCTTCGTCACCGAGCTCACCTGGACCTCGGGTAACCAGAGCCATCCCTCGGGAGCCACCACCACCGAGCAGGGCCAGGCCGAGAAGGTCACGCAGGCGTACGAGGCCCGCTGCGGATGCGCCATCGGCGGCGTGTTCTGGCTCTCCTGGTTGAGCACCGACACGGAAGGCGACGACATCTTCCATGGGCCGGGCTGAGCAGGCTCCGGCCGGACAACGCGATCGAGCGCAAGCCGGCGTTTTTCAGCTTCCGCGAGGTGGCGCAGCGCCTCACGGCGCCCTGAATCAGGGCGCGCGCTGGAGGAGAAGGGCGGGCGCCTCACCGTCCAGGGAGAGCGCCGTGAGCTCGGCCGGGCCCACGGGGCGCGGCTGGCTCGAGCGAAAGCGGACGATGGTGAAGTGCTGGAGCTCCTGCGTTCCCGCGAGTTCGTATCCCGGCGGGGGCGGAGGCGGCTCGGCGCCGGAACCGAGCCCGACCCCGATCAGCTCTATCTGCGCCGGCGACGCGCCAGGTGCGGCAGCCTTTCCTCACCCTCGGCGTAGAGCTCGAGCGGTCGCACTTGATCCGCCGGGTAGACCGCGAGCACGCGCTCGCCGGCGGTCTGCCCAGCGCGCTCACCGCCGCGGACCAGTCGTCGCGCTGGAGGCTCTCGTCGCGCACCGCCTTCACGTCCAGCACGGCGTAGAGGGTGAACAGGGCGAGGGCCACGGCCATCCCCAGCCGGCCGGCGCGCCCCGTGGCGAGGCCTGCCGCCAGCAGCACCAGCGCCGCCACGAGCCCGAACAGGAAGTTGCGGGACACCACGTAGTCGGCATCGAACAGCGCGAGCGTCACCGGGATCGCGGCGGCCGCCACGGTCACCACGGCGATGGCAACCAGGCCGCGGCGCTCGGCCAGGCGCTCGCGGCCGAGCAGCAGCACGGCGCCGATGCAGGCGAGCAGCGCGGCGAGCGGGACGGCGCCGCGCAGGCGCCGCGTGGTCTCGCCTGCCAGGAAGCCGCGGGCCGTGGCGTCGAGCCTCTGGCCGAGAGAGCGCTCCACGATCCACGCCTGGTTGCCGCCCTGCGAGCGCTGCTCGAGCACCAGCGGCAGGAGTGCGAGCGCCACGGCGGCGAGCACAGCGCTCGCAACCAGCGCGGACCGGCGCGGCCCACGCGCCACGAGCCAGAGCGCCTCGGCGGCCACCAGGAACCCGCCGAAGTAGTGCGTGGCCATCGTGAGCGCCGCGAAGACCGTCCACGCCACCAGGCTACGACGGACGCCGTGCTCGAGCACGCGCGCGAAGAACAGGAGAGAGCACGTGGCCAGCAGCGCGAACAGCGCGTACGCCCGCGCCTCCTGCGAGTACCAGACCAGGTAGGGGTGGACCGCCACCAGCCCGCCTGCCGCGACCAGGCCTGCCTGCTCCGATGCCGCCTCGCGCCCCAGGAGGTACGCCACCGGAACCGTGAGGGTGCCGGCGAGCGCGGACAGCGAGCGCAGCCCGGCCTCGCCCGATCCCAGCATGCCGGTCCACGCCTTCGCGAGGACGTAGTAGACGGGCGGGGTGGCTTCGCTCGAGGACAGCTCGTCGAACATGTCCGCCCACGGGCCGCCCAGCACGTCCACGGTGGCGGACTCGTCGAGCCAGAAGCTCTGATCGCCAAGCGTGGCGAAGCGCAGCAGCGCCGCGAGCGCGGTGAGGCCTGCCACGACGGCCCACGGCCGGCGCTCGAGCGCCCGGAGAGCGCTCACGGGCGAGTAAGCCCAGCGCCGCTCGCCGAAGCGGAGCTGGCCTTCGCACCACCTCTCCTCCGGCCTCGAGCCCGCGCAGCCCCGCGTAGTCGAACGGGTAGTCGCGGCGCCGGCGTCGCATGAGCCACGTGTACCAGTACACGCGCTCGATGCGCAGCATCGGCGCCGCGCGGCAATCGCCAGCAGCGGGAAGCACGTGGCGACCCGCGCCGCCTGACCGCGCTGGAGTGGCCTCCAGCCGTACTTCCGGCTCGTGCGGCCCTGGCCGACGGCCAGCTCACCTCGGTGACGCTGGACGGCTTGCGCGCGTCGCGGTGCCGGCGCATCACCCGCGCGGTCGCGCTCGAGGATCTGGCACGCCGTCCACGTCGTCGGTGAACGGGTGGAACGCACCACGTCGAAGTAGCGGCGGCCGCTCCAGCGCGGTACACGTGTCCCGAGGTCGTGCCAGCTCCGGTTCGGCATCCGCCAGGATCACGATGCGCCCGCCGGTCGGCCCGATTCAGCGCGTGGTCCGCGTCGCGCGAGCAGCGCGACGTAGTCGCGCGCCCACGAGGTGACGCTCCAGAAGTCGCGCAGGCTCGGCTCGTTCCAGATCTGCCAGTCGCGGATCGGGCGCCGCGGCAACTCCGGGCGCTCGGCCCAGAACGAGCCGCCGGTGCCATAGCGGCGGGCAGCCGCCGCCAGGAAGCGCGCGTACTGCTCGGGCTCGCGCGGCGGCGAGTCCAGGTTCCCGCCCGGGTGCCGGGCCGCCCAGTCGGGCGCATGGATCACCACCGGAAGGATCCGCAGCCGGCGCTGCGCTCAGGCCGGCCACGTGGCGGTCGATCTCCGACCAGTCCGTGGGCACGCCGCCCTCGTCGCGGAATAGCCCGCGCTCTTCCTCGGGCACGTCGCCGAAGGAAGCGTGGCGCTGCGCCCAGCGCCAGTCGAACACAATTCGGACCGATCCCACTCCGGCGCCGACCATCGCATCCAGCTCCGACTCGAGCACGCCGGCCTCGTCGAGAAGTGCCCCGTCGGCCACGGTCCCCAGAATGGAGCGCGGCATCGCGCGCCTCGGCGGAGCCGGCGCCGAGCGCGAGCGTGGCGGCGAGGGCGATGACGAGGCGCATGCGCGCTGAGGCGAGCGGCCACCTAGGATCAGCCCGTGCGCCGGCGGCTTCTGCACGCGTTCCGCTACTACGGGCGGACGCTCAGGCTGCCGCCGAGGGTGGCCCGGTTCTACGTGCGCGCCCGCCGGAGGGCCGCGCGCGCGGGTGACGAGTTCAGCCTCGGCGGCGCGCTGCCGCCTCGTTCGCTTCGCCACCTGCTCGCGGCCGCGGGAGGCGCCCGGGACGTGGTGGAGATCGGCACCGGAACGGGCTGGGGCGCAATCGCGCTCGCCCTGGCCGTTCCCGAGCGCGGCGTGATCTCCTATGACCCGCTGGCGCGGCCCGAGCGCGAGCGCTACCTGGCTTTGGCCGGCGAGGCGCGCGGCCGCATCGAGCTGCGCGAGGCGCCCGGCGAGGCCGGGCCCCGGCCGGGAGATGCGGCGCCGGAGCTCGTATTCGTGGACGGCTCGCACGAGCGCGGAGCGCACGCTGGTCACGTTCGAGGTGTGGTCGTCGGCGCTCTTGCCCGGTGGGGCCATGGTCTTCCACGACTATGGAAACGCGGCCTACCCCGGAGTAACGGCAGCGATAAAGGAGCTGGGCCTGGACGGCGAGGTCTCCGCGGACCTCTTTGTCTGGCGCAAGCCGCTCGACTGAACTGCCGCGGGCCGAGCTAGAAACAGCGCCGCCGGTTCGGCTTGCGCGAAGGTGTGAATCGTGGTTCACTTCTTCGCGATGCCGTACCGCCCCACCGAGCGCACCGAGGCCCGCAAGGCCGCCACCCGCGAGCGCATCGTCGCCGCCGCGATCGACCAGCTCGCCGACGGCGGCTACGCGTCGGCCAGCGTGCAGGCCGTCGCCGCGCGCGCCGGCGTCGCCACCGGGACGGTCTACCGCCACTTCGACTCGAAGTCCGACGCTGTTCGCCGAGGCGTTCCGGCGCGCCGCCGGCCGCGAGCTCGACGTCTTCGCCGACGGTCACGGCCGACGACGGCCGCCCGCCGCGCGAGCGGATCGGCGCCGCCGTCGAGGCCTTCGCCCGCCGCGCGCTCGCCGAGCCGACGCGCGCCTACGCGCTGCTGGCCGAGCCGGTCGACCCGGCCGTCGAGGCCGAGCGCCTCACCTTCCGCCGCGGCTACCGCGACGTGCTGGCTGCGCGCGCATCGAGGACGGCATCGCACGCGGCGAGCTGCCCGCCGCACGACACCGAGACCGTCGGCGCCGCCCTGGTCGGCGCGATCGGCGAGGCGCTCGTCGGCCCGCTCTCCCCCGCAGCCGACGCACGGCGGCCCGGGCCGCACGAGGCGCTCGATCGCGACGCTCGTCGAGTTCTGCTCTGCGCCTCCCCGGCCCGTCTACCGAGGAGGAGTCCAGCCATGACCGTCACCGACCGCAGCACGCCGACCCGTCGAGGTCCTCAACCAGCCGCCGCCGCTCGAGGGCTTCAACGCCTTCGAGGCGAACCGGCCGCTCGTCGAGGCGGTCGAGCGCGAGGGCGCCGGCTGGGCGAGTCGACCGCTGCGCGACGCTCGGCGCGAGGCCGGCGACCGCCACACGCTCGAGCTCGGGCCGCCTGGCCAACGAGAACCCGCCGGTCCTGAAGACCCACGACCGCTTCGGCAACCGGATCGACGAGGTCGAGTTCCACCCGGCCTGGCACGAGCTGATGGAGCACGTCGGTCGGGCACGGCATGCACGCGCTGCCCTGGCGCGAGCCCGGCCCGGGCGCGCACGTCGCGCGCGCCGCGATGATGCTGACGATGGCAGCGGCGTCGAGGCGGGCCACGGCTGCCCGATCTCGATGACCTACGCGGCCGTGCCCGGCGCTGCGCAAGCAGCCCGAGCTGGCCGCCGAGTGGGAGCCGCGCCTCACGTCGCTCGAGTACGACGGCGAGCGCTGAAGCCCGCCGAGCGAGAAGCGCGGCGCGCTCTTCGGCATGGCGATGACCGAGCGCCAGGGCGGCTCCGACGTGCGCGCGAACACCACGCGCGCCGAGCCGTACGGCGGCGGCCCGGCGGCGAGTACGAGCTCACCGGCCACAAGTGGTTCTGCTCGGCGCCGATGTGCGACGCCTTCCTCGTGCTCGCGCAGACGCGACGCCGGGCGTCTCCTGCTTCCTGCTGCCGCGCTTCACGCCCGACGGCGAGCGCAACCGTTCCACATCAACCGGCTCAAGGACAAGCTCGGCAACCGCTCGAACGCGTCGAGCGAGGTCGAGTTCGACGGCACCTGGGCGCAGCATCGTCGGCGAGGAGGGCCGCGGCGTCCCGACGATCATCGAGATGGTCAACCACACGCGGCTCGACTGCGTGCTCGGCTCGACCGGGCTGATGCGCGCGGCGCGTCGCGCAGGCGATCCACCACACCGCGCACCGCTCGGCGTTCGGCAAGCTGCTGGCCGACCAGCCGCTGATGCAGAACGTGCTCGCCGACCTGTGCATCGACTCCGAGGCCGCGACGGTCACGGCGATGCGCCTGGCGCGCGCCTACGACGAGTCGGCGACGACCGAGCAGGCACGCTGTTCAAGCGGCTCGCCACCGCGGTCTCCAAGTACTGGATCTGCAAGAGCGCGCCGTGGGCACGTCGGCGAGGCGCTCGAGTGCCTCGGCGGCAACGGCTACGTCGAGGAGTCGGGCATGCCGCGGCTGTACCGCGAGGCGCCGCTCAACTCGATCTGGGAGGGCTCGGGCAACGTCAACTCGCTCGACGTGCTGCGCGCGATGGCCAAGACGCCGGAGGCGCGTCGACGCGTTCTTCGCCGAGGTCGACCTGGCGCGCCGGCGCCGACGCGCGGCTCGACGCGTTCGTGGCCGACGCTGAAGGCCGACGCTCGCGCGACCTCGAGGACGATCGAGTTCCGCGCCCGCCGCGTGGTCGAGCAGATGGCGCTCGCGCTCCAGGGCTCGCTGCTCGTGCGCCACTCGCCGCCCGCGGTCGCCGACGCCTTCTGCGCCTCGCGCCTGGGCGGCGACCGCGGCCGCGCCTACGGGACGCTGCCGCCGGGCGTCGACGCCGCGTCGATCATCGAGCGCCACCGCCCGGTCGCGTGAGCGCGTGACACGACGCTCGACGTACGAGGTCGACGGGCGCGTCGCGCGGATCACGCTGAACCGCCCCGAGCGCGGCAACGGCATCACGCTCGCGATGCCGCGCGAGCTGGCGGACGTGCGTCGAGCGGGCCGACCTCGACCCCGACGGTGCACGTGATCGCGCTGAGCGGGCACGGCAAGGGCTTCTGCGGCGGCTACGACCTGGTCGAGTCGGCCGAGGGCGCATGGGCGGCTCGTGGCGACGGCGACGGCCGAGCGGGCTCGCCGCATCGACCCGCGCCGTGATCGCCGCGCAACCACGACCCGAGCGGCACCTGGGACCCGGTCGTCGACTACCAGATGATGAGCCGCAACCTGCGCGGCTTCATGTCGCTGTTCCACGCGAACAAGCCGGTCGTCTGCAAGGTGCACGGCTTCTGCGTCGCGGGCGGCACCGACATGGCGCTGTGCTGCGACCTGCTCGTGATCGCCGACGACGCGCGGATCGGCTACCCGCCGGCGCGCGTCTGGGGCGTGCCGACGATCGCGCTGTGGGCGCACCGGATCGGCGACCAGCGCGCCAAGCGGCTGCTGTTCACGGGCGACCTGATCGACGGGCGCGGAGGCGCTCGACTGGGGCCTGGCGATCGAGGCGCCGCCGCCGACGGAGCTCGACGAGCGCGTTCGAGGCGCTGGTGCAGCGGATCGCGCTGGTGCCGGTCAACCAGCTCGTGATGCATAAGCTGCTCGCTCAACCAGGCGGCCTGGGCGCAGGGCCTGGCGCGCGACGCAGGCGCTCGGCGTGGTCTTCGACGGCGTCGCCCGCCACACGCCGGAGGGCTACGCGTTCCAGCAGCGCGCGGCCGAGGCCGGCTTCAAGCAGGCCGTGCGCGAGCGCGACGAGCCGTTCGGCGACGCGAAGGCCTAGCCAAGGATGAGCGCGCCCCGGCCGGCCATCGAGTTGCTCTGGTGGAAGGGTCGCCCGTCCACGCCCGAGGCGCTCTCCGACCTCCGGAACGCGATGGGCGAGCTTGGCCTCGACCCCGAGGCGGTGGAGGTGCGCGAGATCGCCACGGACGAGCAGGCCGAGCGCGAGCGCTTTCCCGGCTCGCCCACGATCCTGGTTGACGGCCGCGACGTGCAGCCGCCGGGCGACGGCGAGCCGCTCGGCCTAACCTGCCGCGTCTACCACCTGCGCGACGGCCGGGTGTCGGCCACGCCCGACCCTGCGGTCGTGCGAGAGGCACTCGCGCGGGCCATCGAAAGGAGCCAGCCATGATCTCCCTCGGCGAGCGGGCGCCGGACTTCACGCTGCCGGACACCGAAGGCAAGCATCACTCACTGGACGACGGCGCCGGCGCAACGGCCATCGTCTTCACCTGCAACCACCGCCCGTACGCACTCGCCTGGCACAAGCGCCTGATGCAGGTGGCGAGCGAGTACGGGGAGCGCGGTGCGCGCTTCTTCTTCGTCAGCCCGAACGACGCAGAGCGCTACCCCGCCGACTCCTACGACGCGATGAAGGAGCGCGTCGAGAAGGAGGGCTGGCCCGCGCCCTACCTCTACGACGAGACCCAGGACGTGGCGCGCGACTTCGACGCCAAGACGACGCCAGACGTGTTCGTGCTCGACTCGGATCTGCGCCTCCGCTACCGCGGCGCCCCGGATGCCGACTACCGCGAAGAGAGCGAAAACGCGTCCTGGCTGCGCGAGGCGCTCGACGCGGTGCTCGAGGGCCGGGAGCCCAACACGGCGGAGACCGAGCCGGTGGGCTGCAGCGTCAAGTGGAAGGACGGCTAGACGATGATGAGGGGACGCCCAGCGCGGGCGCCGCGCTAGGCGCTGATCCGCCGTGAGGATCGGGCGCTGCGCGAGCGCTGCTCACAACGCCGCCCAATAAATCCGCACGTTGTGGGCTAGAACAGACGTCCAGATCGAACGGTCGTCCATCCTTTTTGCACGGGCTCACGGCGCTCATCCGTGCGCCGATGCACCACTTGTGCCGATCCCTCCTCGGTCCCCCCTCCCCTCCCGTTTTCCCGCCGCCGCCCGCGTCACGGCGGCGATCGCCGTGCTCGCCGGGCGCCGCGCTGGCCCTGGCCGCCGCCGCGCTCGCGGGCGCCGATCCAGTCGTGATCGCAGGCGCCGGCGCGCTCGCGGCGGCCCTGATCTACGCCGCGTTCTCCGCCTTCGTGCTGAGGCCGCTCGAGCGCCGGGCCTCGGAGCTCACCGCCCGCCAGCGGGAAGCTCGAGACGATGGCCCTCGACGACCCGCTCACCGGGCTGCCGAACAAGCGCGCCTTCAAGGACCGCCTCGAGGCCGAGCTGCGCCGCGCCGGCGCGAGTACTACCCCGTGGCGCTCGTGGCGATGGACCTGGACCGGTTCAAGCACATCAACGACACGTGGGGCCACGGCACGGCGACGAGGCCCTGACGATGCTCGCCCAAGATGCTCGCGGAGCTGCGCGCCGGCGACTTCTGCGGCCGCGTCGGCGGCGACGAGTTCATGGTCGGCCTGGCGCGGGCGGACTCCGCCACCGCCGGGAGGGTGCTAAGCGGATCAAGGCCGCGCTCGTGAACATCGAGGTCGGTACCGGGCACCACCAGATCCCCTTCAGCGCCGGCATCGCCGAGTTCCCGCACCATTCCCGAGAGCAGGACCTCGTGAACCGGGCCGACGCGCCCTCTACCTGGGCAAGGCCTACGGGGCGTGGCCCCTGGCCCGTCTACACGGACGAGGCGGGCGACGTGATCGGCGCCAGCCAGGCCGACGACGGAGTCCGCACGCCGCGGCCTGATGAACACGCTCCAGGCGCTCGCCAAGGGGGTCGACGCGAAGAACCGCTTCACCCAGATCCACTCCGACCAGGTGGCGCTCCTACGCGGTCGCGCTCGCCGAGCGCCTCGAGCTGGCACGACGAGCGCGTCGAGCGGCATCCGCCCGGCCGCGCTGCTCCACGACGTCGGCAAGATCGGCATCCCCGAGCAGATCGTGGCTGAAGGACGCCGCCCGCTCAGCCCGCGAGGCCGACGAGCTCGAGCGCCACTCCCTGCTCGGCCGCGACATGCTCGCGGGCGCGCGGCCTGTTCGACGGCGGCACGATCGTCTTCCACCTCCACGAGCGCTGCGACGGCGGCGGCTATCCCGACAGCTTGCCGGCGACGACATCCCGATCGAGAGCCGCATCATCCGCGCGGCCGACGCGCTCGACCACATGACGCGCTCGCACCCCTACCGGCGCCACCGCCCGCTCAACGAGGCGCTGCCCGAGCTCCGCTACAACGGCGGCACCCGCCTCGACTCGCACCTCGTGGACTACATGATCGACCTGATCGACTCGGGCGTGGTCCGCATCCCCGGCCAGCCCCCAAGGCGCCGCCGCCCCCCTCAGGCCGGCCCCCGCGCTCGCCGCGCACTGCGCGCGGAGACTTGCCCTGAGTCCTAGCCCTCCCCGACCTCCAGGAAGGCCTTGTAGCGCCTGATGTTGCGCTCGTAGCGGGAGCGCTCCTCCGAGCCCTTCTCGGCGCCCTCGAGGCCCTGCTCGGCCTCCTTCGAGCTTCGACTCGATGTCGGAGTGGTCGAGGTCGTCCGGTGAGATCGCCTCCTCCACGAGCACCAGGGCCTGGTTGTCGGCCACCTGGAGGTAGCCCTCACCCTGGGCGAAGCTCACGACATCCGACTCCGACTTGTACAGCCTCAATTCCGTGGGGTCGAGGATCGCGAGCAGCGGCGCATGGTTGGCGAGTACCCCGATCGAGCCGGTGGTGGTGCGGGTCGAGACCATCTCGACCTCGTCGTTGAACACCTCGCCCTCGGGCGTGAGAACCTCGACCGGGAACTTGGTTCTGGCCACTAGCTCCGGTCCTCCTTGGCCTGCTCGACCGTCTCGCGCGCCTGGGTGAGTGCCTTCTCGGCGTCGTCGAGCGCCTTGCGCGCCTCGTCGAGGTCCTCGTCGGAGCCGTCGCCGTCGCCGCCGTCGTCGTCGTCGTCATCGCCGCCGCCGCCGTCCTCGCCGTCGTCTTCGTCCTCATCTCGTCCTCGTCGTCCTCGTCCTCATCCTCGTCCTTGGACTCCTCCTCATCCTTGTCGTCTTCCTTGGACTCGTCCTCGTCGTCCTTGGACTTCTCCTCGTCCTCCTCGTCGGCTCCGTCGTCCTCTTCCTCATCCGAGTCGTCCGCTTCCTTCGAGCTCCTCCTCGTCCCCATCGTCCTCGTCCTTCGACTCCTTCTCGTCCGAGTCGTCGTCCTTCGACTCGTCCTCGTCGTCCTCGTCCTTCGTCTCCTCCTCGCCCTCTTCACCTTCCTCGTCCTTCTTGTCCTTCTTCTTGCCGCCGCCCTTCTTGGCGTCCTCGGTGACCTCGTCGATCGTGCCCTTCATGTAGAAGGCGCGCTCGGGCAGGTCGTCGTGCTGGCCCTCGATGATCTCCCTTGAAGGAGCGCACCGTGTCCTGCACGGACACGTACTGGCCGGGCGAGCCGGTGAAGACCTCGGCCACGAAGAACGGCTGCGACAGGAAACGCTCGATCTTGCGCGCGCGCTGCCAGTCTGGCGGTCCTACGTCGGAGAGCTCGTCGATGCCGAGGATCGCGATGATGTCCTGGAGCTCCTTGTAGCGCTGGAGGATCTCCTTGACCTCGTTGGCCACCTTGTAGTGCTCCTCGCCCACGATGTCGGGCTTGAGGATACGTTGAGGTCGAGTCGAGCGGGTCCACGGCCGGGTAGATCCCCTTCTCGGAGATCGAGCGCGAGAGCGTGGTGGTGGCGTTGAGGTGCGCGAACACCGACGCCGGCGCGGGGTCGGTGAGGTCGTCGGCCGGCACGTAGATCGCCTGCACCGAGGTCACCGAGCCCTCGCGCGTGGACGTGATCCGCTGGAGCTGGCCCATCTCGGTCTCGAGCGTGGGCTGGTAGCCCACCTGCGACGGCATCCGGCCGAGCAGGGCCGACACCTCGGAGCCCGCCTGGACGAAGCGGAAGATGTTGTCGATGAAGAGCAGCACGTCCTGCACAGCCCTACCTCGCGGAAGTACTCGGCCCGGGTCGCACCCAGCCATGGCTGCCGCAACCGCCGGAGTGGTCGGCGCTCACCGCCGAGGCCCAGGGCGGCGATCCGCGCAGCCACCTGTCGTTGTACCGCACGGCGCTGCGCATCCGGCGCCGGCATCCCGCCCTCGGTGACGGGCGGATGCGCTGGGTCGATGTCGCCGCTGATGTCCTCTGCTTCGACCGCGATCCCGGATTCCGATGCATCGTCAATCTCGGCAAGTCATCCATCGAGGTGCCTGCCCACGTCGAGGTCCTGTTGGCGAGCATGCCGCTCGAAGATGGCAGGCTCGTCAGCGACGCGACGGTGTGGTTGTCACGCTGACTTGGTCGGCGGCGTCGAGCGCGGCGCGGATCGGCTCGAACACCTGCGCCGCCGTGACCGGCCCGAAGCTGGCGATGGCCGACAGCTCGTCGGCGCTCGACGGCGGCGCCGCGGCGATCGCCGCGAGGTCGGCGTCGGAGCAGATCTGCGCCGGCAGCAACGCCGCGGCCCGGGCGGCCGTTTGCCGCCACGTGTGCAGGCGGTCGGTGCGTACGGCGACCGGGTCGGGACGACTCTCGGATGGCGGCGGTGCGACAATCGGAACAGCGCCGGTTGGCAAGTCGACGATGAACGGGCTCGGTTTGCGGGCGTAACCGCGCCGTCGCTCGGCATAGGTGACGAGCAGACGATCGCCGGCCCGTGTCATCGCCACGTGGAGTAGGCGAGCTTCCTCCGCCTTGGCGTCGACAGTCGTCGCCGATCGGTGCGGCACCAGTCCGGTCTCGACTCCAGCCACGACCACCGTGTGCCACTCGCGTCCCTTGGCCGCGTGGAACGTCAGCAGCTCGACACCGACGTCGCTGCCGTGCTCAGCGAACGGCGCCGTCGTGGCGATCCACGACCGGAGTCCGCTCCCGTCGCCGTAGGGCTGCTCGCGCAGGAAGTCGAGCGCGACTGCGGCGACGCGCCGATCGGCCTGCTCGGACGCCGGCATCGACGCCGCCTCGGCAGGCGGGGTGAGTTCGAGGACGTCATGCGACCAGGCCCGTAACTTCGAGGCGGAACCGAGAGCCGTTGCCGTCGCGATCGATGCGGCGAGCGGGCTGCCGGGAGGAATCGCTTGGCGGTGCACCACCACGCCTGCGGCGTCGAGTGCCGAACGGAGCATGGCCAGCTGTTCGTGGGTGCGGGCAAGCACGGCGACCTGGCCGGCGCCGAGCAACGTCGGTGATTGGTCGGCCACGAAGCGGGCGATGAGTGCGGCCTCGGCGCGCTCATCCCCCGCACTGTGGATCTCCACGGGCGGACCGTCGTCTCGTGACGACACGACGTCGGTGGCCTGGGCAGATACCGACAGCACGTGCCGTGCGGCGGCGACGATCTGCGGCGAGCAGCGCCGGTTCGTTGGCAGGCGGACGACCTCGACGCCGGGCAGGTGGCGGTCGACGTCGACCAGCAGCGACGGATCGGCACCGTTGAATCCATAGATCGCCTGCGCCGGGTCGCCGACGAGGAACAGATCACGACGGGGGCCGAGGAGCAGCTGCAGCAGGTCGTACTGCACGGGGTTGAGGTCCTGCGCCTCATCGACGAGGACATGGCGGAAGCGCCAGCGCACGACCTCGGCGAACGCCGGGTCGGCCGTGAGCTCACGTCTGAGAACGAGCAGCAGGTCGTCGAGGTCGACGACGCCGCGTCGTCGCTTGATCAACTCGTAGTCGTCGAGGACCTTGGCGATCGTCGACGGCGGCACGGCGCCGCGACGCCCGGCGGCGCGGGCCGCACCGACGTAGTCGGCCGGCTCGACACCCCGAGCTGCGCACCACGTGCGCTCGGCAGCGATCGTGTCGAGAGGGCAACTTCCCGCTACGTCGGCGAGGAGGCGTTGCCGGTCGTTGACGATGTGCGGCGCATGCCGTCCCTCGTCCGCCCAACGCTGGCGCATCACGGCGAGGGCAACGGAGTGGAACGTGCCGGCCTCGATCGACTCACGAAGCCCGGCGGTGCGAAGCCGCCGGCGCAGCTCGCCGGCAGCCTGGCGAGTAAAGGTCAACGCCAACGTGTGACGGGCGTCGGCCGTGCCAGTGGCCACGCGATAGGCGATGCGACGGGCCAGCACTCGCGTCTTGCCCGAGCCGGCCCCGGCGATGACGGCGACGAGTTGCGACGGTGTCGTGACGGCTGCGCGTTGGTCGGCGTCGAGGTCGCCGAGCAATCTGGCTTCGTCCACGAGGCCACTGTACGACTGCCGTGTCATCGCCTTCGATGACACGGGAGTCGGGTGGTGCCACCGATACTGTTTGGCCCATGTCGTACCCGAAGAAGCTGCTCAACGACTACGAGGAACTCGCCGTCGACTTGCATCCGCACTGGCTGTACTTCTTCGAGGCGGTATTCGCCCTCATCGCGGCGATCGTTCTGGGGGTCGTCGTTGTCGCCATGGACTCGCCGGCTGCACTGAAATGGACCGCCCTCATCCTCATCGTCGGCTGTGCGGTTTGGGTCGTCATTCGCTACGTCAAGTGGGTGACGACGGACTTCGTGATCACGAGTGACCGGGTCATCTTCCGTCAGGGTGTGTTCGCCAAGAGTGGTATCGAGATCCCGCTGGAGCGCGTCAACAGCGTGCACTTCGCGCAGTCGATCCTCGAGCGCCTCGTCGGTGCCGGCAACCTGCTCATCGAGTCCGGTGCCGAAACGGGACAGCAGCGCTTCACCGACATCCACAACCCCGACAAGATCCAGAACCTGATCCACGCTCAGATGGAGCAGAACGAGAAGCGGACGTATCAGGCCCACCATCCCGGCGCGCCGCAATCCGCGGTCACAGACGTGATGGAGCGCCTCGAGCGCCTCGAGGCGATGCACGAACGGGGAACGCTGACGGCCGCTGAGTTCGAGGCGCAGAAACAGCGCCTGCTCAACGAATGACGCTCACGTCACGCTGAGTGTTTGCGCGAAGCGCTCGACGGCGTCGAGATCGAACGGGGCGCGCAGGGCGAGGTTGACCTGATCGGCCCCGGCGGCGACGTAGGCGCCGATGCGGTCGACGACTTCGGCGTCCGACCCGCCGAGCACGCCCGGACGGACGAAGTCGCTGATCGCCCCGAACTGCTCGCGGAGGCTCTCCTCGGACCATGCCAGTCCGACATTGACGGCACAGAGGATCTCCGCTGGGTCACGGCCGACCTCGGCGCAGTGCTCGTGAAGGACGTCGCGCTTACGAGCAAACGTCTCCGGTGACATGAATGGCACGTTCCAGCCGTCGGCATAGCGCGCCGCGATTCGCAAGGTGCGCCGTTCGCCACCGCCGCCGATCCAGATCGGCAGCTTCGCCTGGACCGGCCGCGGCTCGTTGCGGGCTTCGTTGAGCGAGAACCAGCGGCCTTCGAACGAGGTGACGTCGTCGTGCAGCAAGCCGCGGACGCAGGCCGCGCACTCTTCCAGCTGGTCGAGGCGCCGGCCCGGGTTCGGGAAGTCGATCCCGAACGCCTTGTATTCGACCTCGGCCCAGCCGGCGCCGAGGCCGATCGCCGCCCTCCCTCCGGAGAGCAGGTCGATCGCCGTCACTGCCTTGGCGAGCACGGCGGGGTGCCGGAAGCCGACGGAGTAGACGAGGGACCCGCACTGCACCCGCGACGTCTCGATGGCGAGCGCGGCGTGCATCGTCACCGCCTCGAGGCAGTTCGTGTCGTCAGCCTTGCCGGTGGCGCCGTACAGGTGGTCCCAGATCGAGATCCAGTCGAAGCCGAGCGATTCGATGCGCCGCCATGCCGCCCGCAAGTCGTCGATCGAGGTGTTCTGCAGTCCTGTATGTACTCCGAAGATCGTCACTTCGTGGGACCGTAGCCGGGACTGGCAGACTCGGCGGATGCCGAGAGCCACCGTGAAGTCGACACGCCCGGAGCTCGTCGACATCGAGTACGAGACGTTCGGGTCGCCCGACGACCCCGCCGTCCTGCTGATCGCCGGTTTCGTCGTCCAGTTGACGAGCTGGGACGCCGAGTTCTGCACCCGAATCGCCGACCGTGGGCGATACGTCATCCGCTTCGACAACCGAGACTGCGGCCTGTCGACCAAGCTCGACGGGGTCACAGCCGATTGGCAGGGCGCGCTGCAGGCGACGTTGTCCGGCGGGCAGATGCCGGACGTGCCCTATTCCTTGACGGACATGGCCAACGACTGTGTCGGCCTGCTCGACTCCCTCGACGTCGACGCTGCCCACGTCGTCGGCGCGTCGATGGGCGGAATGATCGCCCAGACGGTGGCCATCGAGCACCCGGAGCGAGTCCGCTCGTTGACGTCGGTGATGAGTTCGACGGGCGATCCGAAGATCGGCAAACCTGAACCCGAGGCCCTGGAGGTGCTGCTCACCGTTCCGCCAACCGAGCGGGATGCCTATATCGAGGCTTCGGCCCGCGTGGCGGTGTGGGCATCGAAACGCTACGTCGACCTCGAGCGGATTCGTCGGCGGGCAGCCGAGAGCTTCGACCGCAGCTTCTATCCGGTCGGTAGCCCGCGCCAGCTCGCTGCGATCTACGCCAGCGGTGACCGCACGGCGGCGCTCAACCAACTCGATGTCCCGACACTCGTGATCCACGGCCGCGACGACACGCTGATCACCCCTGGCGGAGGGATGGCGACCGCCGAGGCGATCCCCGGCGCTCACCTCCTCCTCGTCGCCGACATGGGCCACGATCTGCCACCACAGCTGTGGCCGCTGGTCGTGTCGGCGATCGTCGGCGATCAGCGAGAGCCGGTGACATGCTGGGTCGATGACTTCGAACGGCCCTCTCGGCGGCTATCGGATCATCGAACTCGCCGGAATCGGGCCGGGCCCGATGGCGGCGATGCTGCTCTCCGACATGGGTGCCGAGGTCATCAGGGTGGAGCGCGCCAGCGCGGTTCGCGGCCCGACCCCCGCTACGCCGCACGTCGACGTCACGCTGCGGGGCCGGCGCAATCTCGCCGTCAACCTCAAGCAGCCTGACGGCGTCGCCGTGCTGCTCGACCTCGTCGAGCGAGCCGACGCCCTGATCGAGGGCTTTCGCCCGGGTGTGATGGAGCGCCTCGGTCTCGGGCCCGACGAGTGTCTCGCTCGCAACGATCGCCTGGTGTACGGACGGATGACGGGATGGGGGCAGGACGGTCCGTGGTCGCAAGCGGCCGGTCACGACATCAACTACATCGCCCTCGCTGGGGCGCTCGCCCACTTCCGCCGGGAGGGCCAGCCGCCGACGCCACCGCTGAACATGGTCGGCGACTACGGCGGGGGAGCGATGTTCCTCGCCTTTGGGGTGGTGTGCGCCCTGCTCGAGGCGCAGCGCAGCGGGCTCGGTCAGGTCGTCGACGCGGCGATGGTCGACGGCACGGCATCACTGATGACGATGTTCTGGACGCTGCGCGAGATCGGTGCCTTCGACGAGCAGCAGCCCGGCACCAATCTGCTCGACACGGGCGCCCACTTCTACGACGTCTACGAGTGCGCCGACGGCATGTTCGTGTCGGTCGGCGCCCTCGAACCGCAGTTCTACGCCGAGCTGTTGCCGCGCCTCGGCCTCGATGGAGACGAGGCGTTTGCGGACCAGATGAATCGCAGTTCGTGGCCGCACCTCAAGGAACGTCTCGCCGAGGTGTTCAGGTCGCGGACACGCGATGAGTGGTGTGCGCTGTTCGACGGCACGGACGCCTGTGTCGCCCCGGTTCTGACGATGACGGAGGCGGTGGTGCATCCGCACAACGTCGCTCGTGGCACGTTCGTGGAGATCGAGGGGCGCGTCCAGCCGGCTCCCGCACCGCGATTCAGTCGGACGCCGGCGACCGTTGGTCCTGCGCCCGCCCACCCCGGGCAGCACTCCCGGGAGATCCTCGCTGATTGGGGTGTGCCTGTCGAGCGGATCGAGGCGCTCGTCGACTCCGGAGCCGTCGTCGAAGCCTGACGAAGAGCCGAGCGGCACTAGCGTCCGATCCATGACGCCTCGATGGGTCGCCGCCGCGGGAGTGTTGATGGCAGTCGTCAGCGGCACCACATCGCTGGCGACCGCGGCGTCGGAAGACCAAGAGCGCCTGGATACAGCGATGGAGGCGTTCAACGGGCGGATGACCGCCGCCGGCTGGGATTCCCAGGGAGCCGTTGAGGATGATGACGACGACGATGACGCCGAGGCGGAGGGCGACGAAGCTGTCGCGGAGTGCTTCGGCGAGCTGCCGGCAATCTTGGAGGACCTCGACGCAGACGAGTTCCCGGGTCAGACGGCGTCGAGCGAGTCCGAGGAGTTCCTCTGGCTTCCGCCGACCGACGCGCCAGACACCACCGAAGCGTTCTCGTTCGTCCTCGACGAGGAGACGGCCGGAGCGTTCGCCGCGACGGTCGATGACGCCAACGTCTCCAACGTCACGGAGTTCATCGAGGTGTTCGGTGCAAAGGACACCGGCGACTGCATCCGCGAAGGGCTCGAGGCGGAGATGGCGGCAGAGTCCGAGGAGAGCGAGATCCCGGCCGAGTTCGACGTCAAGGTGTCGAACGAAGGCGACCTCGGCATCGGCGAACACAGTGCAGCGCTGAGCTTCGAAGTGTCGACGGTGTTCATGGTGCCGATCACGCTGCGAGCCGACGTCGTGATCGCCCAGGTTGGCAACGACATCGCCGGGGTCGTCTACACCCTCACAGGCGACCCGCAATCGGGTTTCGACCCGCGTGCAGAACTGCAGCTGATCGTCGAGTCGCTCGAATCGTGACGCTGCGGTGCCGCTGCGGGGTCCACCCCCGCAGCGACTGGCACAACTAGCGTCGCCCTTTCGCAGGAGAGGGCATCGATGGGAACTGCACGGAGAGCTTGGGGCGCGGTTGCAGTCGCTGTGGTCGTTTCGAGTGGCTGCGCCCGCGACGACACGGATCGTGCCGACGGCGTGTCGGCCGCAGGCGAGCCGACCTCCGTGTCTGCGGCTTCATCGGATTCGTCTCCGGCGAGCGGCCCGGCCGGTTCGCCTGCCGCCCCGACGATCGTGCTTGCCGACGACGGGCTCGGCATCGCCGCCTTCGGTGCCGCGGCCGACGACACGATCGCCGCCATCACTGCCGTGCTTGGTGAGCCCGACGAGGACTCGGGCTGGGTCGATCCCCTGTCGGTCGGGGCCTGCGCTGGTGACGAGGCGCGTTTGGTCGCCTGGGGCACGCTGTACCTGTACTTCTCCGACCGTTCCGCCTTCGGTGACGGCGAGCGCCACTTCTTCGGCTACTCGTACGGAAGTGTGCGCGACCTCGAGGCGATTCCGGAGGGCTTGGCCACACCAGACGGCATCGGCCTCGGCACCACCGTGGCCTTCCTTCGCGCCGCCTACCACGACGTTGTCATCGAGGCTGGTGAGGAAGGGCTGCTGGCCCCCAGCTTCTACGTCGACGAAAGCCTCAGCGGCCGCCTGACCGGCACTGCCGACGACGATCTCGTCACCGTGATCATCGGCGGCGATCCGTGCGGTGTGGGTATGTGAGTGGCTGGCTGGCCTGGCACCGCGCCCTCGCCTGGGCGTTGATCGTCGGCAACGCCGTCGCCGGGCTCTGGTGCCTGGCCGCCCATCGATACCGCCGGCTCCACGGCCGCCCGCTCGTCGTCGCCATCGTCCTCGCCCAGCTGACCGCCCTCGCCCAAGCGGTCGTCGGCACCGTGCTGATGGCCCGGTACGACCTCGAGCCGGCTCGCCTCCACGCGCTCTACGGGTTCTCGGCCGTGTTCGCCGTCGGCATCCTCTACAGCTACCGCACGAGCACGTTCATGCGCGGCAAGGAGTATCTGCTCTACGCCGGCGGCTGCCTGTTCATCATGGGCCTCGGCGTCCGCGAGCTCGCCCTCAACTGACCCCGCCCCCGGACCGACTTCTGTGTCAGCGAACACGACCGCCGGCGTCGTGTTCGCTGACACAGAGCATCTCTCGAACCTCGGAGGCGACCCAGGCCTCCTCCAGCGTGACGTGGTCGTACGTGAATTGAATCGGTAGGAGGCCGTCTCGAACGAGAGCGTTGATTCGCTCGGCATCACGCGAGAACCTCGCCCGGTTGCCGCGGTGCCACCGGTACCCGAGCACCTCGACCACCACCCGAGTTCCCGGAAAGTGGAAGTCGACCCGGACCATCTTGCCCTTGGCATCGGAGACGACCTCCTGACGCGTCGGCGCCGGAAGGCCGGCGCGGGCGCAGATCTGGAGGAATCGTCGTTCGAGCCAGCTGTGCCCACCACGGCTCACCTCGCAGCCTTCGATGACGTCGATCAGCTTCGGGATTCCGTATCGGCCGCGGCATCTGATCGACGCGATGCGTCCGTGGAGGAGGTCCTCCGTAACGAGGCGGTCGCGCAACGCACCATCGAGCGCTGCGGTCAGTGTGGCCGGACGAACGAACCTTGCGGCGTCGATCAGGGTGCGTGGAACGGCCAGCACGGGGATCCCGTGACGAAGTGTGCGGTCCTCCGGAGGAAGGTCCGTCGTCGTGTGGATGTGGTGCGGCGGGCGCTCGACATACCGGCCTCGCTCGACCGTGACGTGAAACGGCGGGCGAAGAACGAATCCATCGAGGTCATGCAATGCCGCTGCGGTTGGGCCCGACACGACCGCACCCTCCCCACAGTCGAGGACGAGAGCAGCAAGTTGGGCAAGCGCTGACGGCTCGACGAACGCCCCTCGCAGGACATGCGTGCCGGCTTGCTCAAGCACACCGTCGGCCACGCGGCGGCGCAACTGTCGCTTGGTGACACCCGCGGCGCGGGCCTGGTCGGTGGTGAACAAGCCGTACCGCTCTGCGGAGGATTCGGCAAGGGCGTGAATTCCAGTGTCGCGGCGCATCGAGAGTTCCCCGATCGGATTGGAGTCGTTTCGGGTGCCCCGGATGTCAGCACCGATCCCGGTGAAGGCAGCATCGCGCACGGGTGTCACAGGACTGCCGCCCACGCCGCCCGGCGATCTGTGTCAGCCAACACGACGCCGGCGGTCGTGTTCGCTGACACAGACCGGGCGGGGGCGGGGGTCAGGTGTCGGCGAGGCGGCGTTCGAGGGTGTCGACGGCGAGTTGGAGGGAGGCCGGGATGTCGTCGCCGAAGCGGGCGTAGTGCTCGCGGATCTGGGGGATCGCCTGACGCCAGCCCTCGACGTCGACGGCGAGCAGCTCGGTGAGGTCGTCGTCGCTGATGTCGAGGCCGGTCGTGTCGATGGCGCCGGCCGCCGGCAGCAAACCGATCGCCGTCTCGACCGCGTCGGCGTCACCGTCGACGCGCTCGAAGATCCACTTCAGCACCCTGCTGTTCTCACCGAAGCCGGGCCAGAGGAACCGTCCGTTCTCGGTCGCGGCGGAACCAGTTGACGAAGAACAGAGAAGGGAGCCGGTCCGGTGCACTGGCCTTGCCGATCGACAGCCAGTGATCGAAGTAGTCGGCCATGTTGTAGCCGCAGAACGGCAGCATCGCCATCGGGTCGAAGCGCAGCTTGCCGACGGCGCCTTGCTGGGCGGCCGTGGTCTCCGACGCCATGATCGAACCGAGGAACACGCCGTGCTCCCAGTCGTACGCCTCGGTGACGAGGGGGACGGTGGACCGGCGGCGCCCGCCGAACAGGATCGCCGAGATCGGCACCCCGGCCGGATCCTCCCACTCCGGGGCGATCGACGGGCACTGTGACGCCGGAGCGGTGAAACGGGCGTTGGGATGGGCGGCCGGCGTGTCCTCGTCGGGTGTCCACCGGTTGCCGAGCCAGTCGGTCGCCCGTGCCGGTGGCTCGTCGGTCATCCCCTCCCACCACACGTCACCGTCCGGCGTCAGCGCGGTGTTGGTGAAGATGCAGTTGGCGTACAGCGTTGCCATCGCGTTGGGGTTGGTACCGAATCCAGTGCCGGGGGCGACGCCGAAGAACCCCGCCTCCGGGTTGATCGCGTAGAGCCGTCCGTCGTCGCCGAACTTCATCCAGCAGATGTCGTCGCCGACCGTCTCGGCGGTCCAGCCGGGAATCGTCGGCACGATCATCGCCAGGTTGGTCTTGCCGCAGGCAGACGGGAAGGCGGCGGCGATGTACTTCGACTCGCCGGCCGGGATTGGTGAGCTTGAGGACCAGCATGTGCTCGGCGAGCCAGCCGTGGTCGCGCGCCATCACGGAGGCGATGCGCAGGGCGAAGCACTTCTTGCCGAGCAGAGCGTTGCCGCCGTAGCCCGAGCCGTAGGACATGATCTCCCGCGTCTCGGGAAAGTGCACGATGTACTTGTTGTCGGCGTTGCACGGCCAGGGCACGTCTGCTTGACCCTCGTCGAGCGGGGCGCCGACTGAATGGACGCACGGGACGAACTCGCCGTCGTCGCCGAGCACGTCGAGGGCGCCCTGACCCATCCGGGTCATGATCCGCATGCTCGCCGCGACGTAGGCCGAATCACTGAGCTGGACACCGACATGGGCGATCGGTGAGCCCAGCGGACCCATCGAGAACGGAATGACGTACATCGTCCGGCCGCGCATCGCGCCGGTGTACAACTCGGTGAGCTGGCGGCGCATCTCGCCGGGCTCGCGCCAGTTGTTCGTCGGGCCGGCATCCGCCTCACGCGCGGAGCAGATGAACGTCCGATCCTCGACACGGGCGACGTCGGCGGGGTCGGAGTGGGCCCAGATAGCTGTTCGGACGCTTCTCCTGGATCGAGGGCGGTGAACGTGCCGGCGGCAACGAGATCGGCACACAGCTGGGCGTACTCCTCGGCCGAACCGTCGCACCAGTGGACGCTGTCGGGCTGGAGGATCGCCGCCCAGTCGTCGACCCACGTGCGGAGCCTGTCGTTGCTGGTGTGACTGCTCATCGATCTGTCTCCGTTGTCAGATTGTTGTCCCAGTCTGGTTCCCTGCGGTCCGGGGCGAGATACAGCGACGTGGTGATCAGCCTCCCGGCGTCTGCATGTCGACCTCTGACCCGAGACGGAGCGACGTCGCCCGACCCGTCTCATCGAGGTCGAAGACGACTCGCTGGCCTTGGCGCAGCATGCGAAACACCGAGCCGTCGAGGGCAGAGGCGGTGAGTTCGTAGTCGCTCAGGTCGGTGTCGCAGGTGACGACCCCGGTGCGGGTCACCGGGTCATAAGCCTTGACGACACCCTGCATCGGGTGGCTCAGCCGTGCGCCACCGGCACCGGGCCGGCACCAGCCTTGACGACCTTGCCCGACTTGATGCAGCCCGTGCAGACGTTGATGCGCTTGGTCGAACCGCTGACGACGGCGCGCACCCGTTGGATGTTCGGGTTCCAGCGCCGCTTCGTGCGCCGGTGGGAGTGCGACACCGACATACCCCACGAGGGGCGCTTGCCGCACACTTCACACACTGCTGCCATCTTCACTGCTCTCCGACTCGGGGCCGCCGGCAGGCGCCGACGCGACGAACGACCAGCCAGGCTATCGACAACGAGGGACTGAGCCTCGCACCGATGTCGTCGGCGGACTGGCCGTCCAGCTCGCCTGTCGACGTCACTTGATCCTTGTTGTCAAGCGTACCTATCATCCGGCGCCATGCACCGTTACACCTCTGCTCGAGCGAAGCGCCGGTCCCTCGCCGCCGTCGCTGCCGTCATCGATCGCCGCCGGCGCCGCTCTCGGCGCACCGAGCGTGACGGTGGCAGGGTCGAGCGACGACGCCCAGGCCGTCGTCGATCACTACGCCGACGGGGTGCACGCGGCGTATCAGGCGTCTCTGGAATCGGCGACCGAGCTCGATGCGGCGATCGACGCGTTCCTCGCCGACCCGACCGACGAAACCCTGGAGGCGGCCAAACAGGCGTGGTTGACGGCCCGTGACGACTACGGGCTCACGGAGGCCTTCCGCTTCTACGGCGGCCCGATCGACAACGAGACGGACGGGCCGGAGGGTCTGATCAATGCCTGGCCGCTCGACGAGGTGTACATCGACTACGTCGAAGGTGACAACGAGTCCGGCGTGATCAACGATCCCGACACCTACCCGACGATCGATGCCGACCTGCTCACCTCACTCAACGAGCAGGGCGGAGAGGCGAACATCTCCACGGGCTGGCACGCCATCGAGTTCCTCCTCTGGGGCCAAGACCTGTCCACGGACGGGCCGGGCACGCGGCCGGTCACCGACTACACGACCGCCGAGAACGCCGATCGCCGGGCGACCTATCTGGCTGTCACCAGCGACTTGTTGCTCGAGCATCTCACCGGACTCGTCGAGGCGTGGTCGCCCGATGCCGACAACTACCGCGCCGAGTTCGTGGCCGGGGATCCGAACGAGTCGTTGACGATGATCCTGACGGGGATCGGCGAGCTGACACGCGGCGAGCTCGCCGGTGAACGGATGTACGTGGCCTACGAGCAGCGGTCTCAGGAGGACGAGCACTCCTGCTTCTCCGACAACACCACCGCCGACCTCCTCGCCAACGCCAATGGGATCGACATGGTGCTCACCGGGCAGTACCCGGGCGGCGTCGAGGGCCCGGGTCTGATGGTTCTCTTCGAGGCTGCTGACGCCGACGCTGCGGCGGCGCTGCGCGAGGCGGTCGACGCGAGCCTCGCCGATCTCGAGGCGATTCCCGCGCCGTTCGACCAGCACCTCGCCGACGGGGTTCCAGACGACGACCCAGGTCGGGCCAGCGTGCTGACCGCAATCGAGGCCCTCGAGGCCCAGGCCGATGCCCTCGTCGCGGCCGCCGCCCCGGCCGGCATCACGTTGGAGATCTGAGGTCGTCACGGGGCGTCGACGCGTTGTCGCCGCGGCGGGTGTCATCGTGCTGTCGGCCACGGCGTGGGGCGGCGTGGATGCGACGCGCCGCCGCCGCCGCTCGATCCCGACCTCGGCGGCGAGACGACCCGGCACAGCCCGACGCGCGCCTCGTTCAGCTTCCCCGCCCCGAACCTGTCGCGTGACGAGCGACGCACGTTCGAGGTCGGCGACAGCCTGTTCAACCAGAACTGGGTCATCGCCCCGGCCTCGACGGATGCCCGCGACGGGCTCGGTCCGATGTTCAACGCCCAGGCCTGCTCGTCGTGCCACGTCCTCGACGGACGCGGCGTGCCGCCGACACCTGACGCCGAACACGTGCCGATCGGGCTGCTCCTGCGCCTGTCCGTGCCCGGGGAAACGGAGACCGGTGCGCCGGCCGATCACCCCGTCTACGGCGGCCAGCTGCAGGATCGCTCGATCCCCGGTGTTGCGGCCGAAGGAACGGTCGCGGTCACGTTCTCCACGATCGATGGCACGTACGGCGACGGCACGCCCTACACCCTCGTCCAGCCGACCTTCAGCGTCGGCGACGCACAGTTCGGCCCGCTCGGCGACGAGACGATGATCTCGCCGCGCCTGGCTCCACAGGTGATCGGGATGGGCCTGCTCGAGGCGATCCCGGAGGACGACCTCGTTGCCGCCGCCGATCCCGACGATGCCGACGGTGACGGGATCTCCGGGCGTCCCAACCTCGTCTGGGACGAGGTCGCCGGCGAGGTCGTCGTCGGACGATTCGGCTGGAAGGCCAACGTGGCGACGGTCGAGCAACAGATCGCCAGCGCGTTCCACGGTGACCTCGGGATCACGTCGTCGCTCCATCCCGAGCAGGAGTGCACCGACATCCAGCACGACTGCGCAGCGGCGATCGAGGGCGGCGACCCGGAGCTCGCCGACGGCCAACTGGCCAACGTGACGTTCTACGGCCGCACCCTGTCCGTGCCGGCGATCCGCGATGCCGAGTCCGCCGACGTGCGCGAGGGAGCGGCGCTGTTCGAGTCGTTCGGGTGCGCGTCGTGCCACACCCCGACGCAGACGACTGGCGAATCCGACATCGAGGCGCTGGCGAACCAGGAGATCCATCCCTACACCGATCTCCTCCTCCACGACATGGGGCCCGGCCTCGCCGACGGGCGTCCGGACTTCGTCGCCAGCGGGCAGGAGTGGCGTACCCCACCGCTGTGGGGCATCGGATTGGTCGACGATCTCGCCGGGGCTCGGTTCCTGCTCCACGACGGAAGGGCGGCGACGATCGAGGAAGCGATCCTCTGGCACGGCGGGGAAGCGGCCGATGCCGCGACCGCTTTCCGCGAAGCCGCCGTCGAGGATCGCCGCCGGCTGCTGTCGTTCCTGGAGGCATTGTGAAGCGACGACCGATCATCGTGCCGGTGGCCGTCGCACTGCTGCTCGCGGTCGCCGGATGCGGCGACGACCCGCCCTCACGGCGCAGAGGTGGTGTCGAACATTGGCGACGAGGTAGCCGTTGCCGGATTCGAACAGTTCGCCGCCGAAGCCACCGAACTGAACGAGAGCGTCGGCAACGTGTGCGCGTCTCCCGGCCAGGAATCGATCGACGAGGTGCTGGAGCAGATCGAGACGACGCGCACACAGTGGCTCTCCACGCAGGCGACGTGGACTGGACCGGTGATGGAACGCCGCTCCCCGGCGGTGGTCGACTGGCCGATTCGCGTCGACGACATCGAGGCGTTCATCGAGCGCTCGGCACCGGGCGAGATCACCGCCGAGGTCGTCGGCAACAACGTCGGCGCCGACACCCGCGGACTGACGGCGATGCGCTGGGTGCTCGAGAGCGACGGTGCCAGCGAGCGGTCGGGTGACGCTCGGTGGTGCGATTACCTGGCCGCCAATGCCGAGGTCATCGCCAACGAAGCGGACCTCGTCGTCGCAGATTGGACGGAGTCCTTCGACGGTGGCGACTCCTTCGCCGACGTCATCGCCGAGGACACCCAGGCCGATGGCTGGTTGGAGATGATGGTCAACGACAGCATCTTCCTCGTTCACAAACTCACCGAGGAGCCCCGCGACGAGGGCGACCTGCCTCCCCTCGACGTGACCGCCGACCGTGCATCGCAGCTGGGCGGAATCGTCGATGTCTACGACGAGCTGGAGCCCACTGCTCGGCGACGAGCTCGCCGAGCGACTCGACGACGAGCTCGAAGCCGCCGAGGAGGCGTTCGCGTCCGGCGAGCTCGACCGCGGCCGCGAGTTGGCCGCCGAGGTCGAGGCGACACTGGCCACCGAGGTGGCCGCGCGCCTGGACGTCACGATCGGTTTCTCCGATGCTGACGGCGACAGCGCCGGCTGATCCGCTCCTCGCGCCGGCTCGCCCGGCGCCAGGTCCGTGGCGCCAGGTCGACGCCTCGTCCGTCGCGTTCTTCCGGATGGCGATGGGGTTGCTTGGTGCGTTCAGTGCGGCGAGATTCCTGGCCAAGGGGTGGGTGGCGACGCTGTACCTCGCCCCCGAGCACCATCTCACCTACCCATGGGTCCCCTGGATCCGTCCGTTGCCGGCGCCGGCGATGTACGCGGTCGTCGCGGCGATGATCCCGCTCGGGCTCGCCGTCGCTGCCGGCCGGCGGACACGCCTCGCTGCCGGCTTGTTCGTCGCCGCCTTCACGTACTGCGAGCTGATCGACGCCGCCCTCTATCTCAACCACTACTGGTTCGTCACGCTCACGTTCGCCCTCCTGGTCGTGCTGCCGACGAGCGGACGGCGATCCATCCCGGTGCTCGTCGTCTGGATCCTGCGCTTCCAGGTCGGGGTCGTGTACGTGATGGCCGGGCTGGCCAAGCTCAACCACGACTGGCTGGTCGATGGCCAGCCGATGACGACGTGGCTGGCATCGCGCACCGCGATGCCGGTGTTCGGTGGGCTCCTCGACAGAGCCGTCCGTCGGGCTCGTCGCCAGCTGGCTCGGCGCCGCCTTCGACCTGACGATCGTCGGCTGGTTGCTGTGGCGACGCTCGCGCCCGTTCGCCTACGTCGCCCTCGTGGTCTTCCACGTGGTGACCTGGCGGCTGTTCGCCATCGGCGTGTTCCCCTGGGTGATGATCGCCGCCACAACGATCTTCTTCCCGCCCGACTGGCCGCGCACGCTCCGCATTCGCCGCCCCAATCGACCGATGGGTGTTCTGGGGACCGTTCCGTCCCCTAAACACCCATCGGTCGCCGTCGCGGCCGCCATCGTGTGGATCGCGCTCATGACGGCGATTCCGTTGCGCCATCTGGCCTACGCCGGCGACGTGCGGTGGACCGAGGAGGGCTACTACGGCTCGTTCCGCGTCATGCTCACCGAGAAGGCCGGCCTGCTTGCGGTTCACCGTCACCGATCCGGCGACGGGGGAGTCGTGGGCGGTCGACCCCACCTCGGTGCTCACCGACTGGCAGGCGCGGCAGGCGGCGATCCGGCCCGAGCTGGCGCTGGCGGCGGCCCACCTCGTCGCCGACGACTTCGCCGGCCGCGGCCACGACGGCGTCACGGTGCAGGCAGACTCGTGGGTGTCGTTCAACGGTCGCCAGCGTCAACGGATGATCGATCCGCAGATCGATCTGGCCGGACTCAGTCGGCGCGCCCTGGCGGCGACGTACGTGCTCCCGCTCGATCCCGCCGTCCACGACTGAACACACGCATCTCGAAGTGGCTACCGCTCGTGCCGCTGCTCATCGGCGCCGATCGCTGCCATCGTCGTCGTGCGTAGCGATGGATCGGAGCGTCGGGCGATCGACGTCGACTCGTCCGCGGCCAACGTGGCGACGCGTCGACGAGCTCGTCGCCGCCAGCGATCTCGTCGTCGTCGGCACCGTCGCCGACATCACCGATGGACGGCAGATCACCGCTCCGGCCGACCCGGATGCTGCCCTGCTCACGCGGCTCGTGGTCCTCGACGTCTCCGCTGTGCTCGCCGGGGCTGCTGTCGGGTGACGTGATCGTCGAGGAACCCGCGGCGCTGGCAGACGGAACACCTGTCGTCGTCGACGGTGTGCAGCCGCTCGATGTCGGCGACGAAGCGATGTGGTTCCTCGTCGCGGGCGACGCCGAGACGATGCCGTACTTCGCCGTCGTCAACCGGCAGGGCCGCTACACGGTCGCCGGCGAAACGCTCCGGCCGGCATCCGACGACCCGCTGAGCCGCAGGTTGGCTGCCCTCGGCCTGGACGGATTGTCCGATCGCGTGGCCGGGGTCGCGGCCAACTGACCGCGACACCGTCGCCCTACAGTGAGCGTCGTGCCAACGCTCGAGCTGCTCGGGGTCGACGCCCTGCGTGACACGATGACCACGTACCGCGACGTCATGATCGCCCACGCCGCGCGGATCAACCGGCTCAACGTCTATCCCGTGCCCGACGGCGACACCGGAACGAACATGGCCCGAACCCTCGACGCCGTCGTCGCCGAGATGGACAAGGCTCCGGTCGAGCTCGCCGCCACGTGTGACGCCATCAGCTACGGCGCCCTGATGGGCGCCCGCGGCAACAGCGGCGTGATCGTGTCGCAGATCCTGCGTGGCATCTCGTCGACGCTGAAGGCCGCTGGCGAGGCCACCGGCGCAGTCGTCGCCACGGCACTCGAGGCGGCGACGACGGGTGCCTACGCCGCCGTCCTCACGCCAGTCGAGGGGACGATCCTCACGGTCGTGCGGGAGTCTGCCGAGGCGGCGCGCGAGGCCGCAGAGTGCCGGCGGCTCGTTGGTCGACGTCCTCGGCGCGGCCCGCGACGGCGGGACGGCTGCCCTCGACCGGACGCCGGAGCTGCTGCCGGTGCTCAAGGACGCCGGGGTCGTCGACGCCGGCGGCGCTGGGTTCCTGTTGCTCCTCGACGCCGCCCTCCACGTGGTCGACGGCGAGGCGCTGCCGGAAGCCGGGCCGGAGAGCGGGAGCGGTGTCGTTGGCGACGCCTTCGACGCCGTCGCCCACGGACGTCAGGAGTGGAGGGCGAGCTCGACGTCAGCGAGCAGCGCTACGAGGTGATGTTCCTGTGCGACCTCGCCGACTCCAACATCGACGCGCTCAAGCAGGGATGGGGACAGATCGGTGACTCGATCGTCGTCGTCGGCGGTGACGGGACGTGGAACTGCCACGTTCACACCAACGACATCGGCGCGGCGATCGAGACCGCACTCGACCTCGACGGCCGGCCGTTCAAGATCCGTGTCACCGACCTGTTCGAGGAGATTGCCGCCGAGCATGCCGGCCGCGAGGCGGAGCTGACGGCGGCGATGGGCGCTGCCGCGACGGTCGCCCCATCCGAGCTCCCGGCCGTGACCTGCGCGGTCGTTGCCGTCAGCAGTGGCGACGGCATCTCCGCCCTGTTCCGCGATCTCGGTGTGCAGGTCGTGGTCGCCGGCGGCCAGACACTCAACCCGTCGACGGCCGAACTGCTCGCCGCCGTCGAGCAGGCCAACGCCGACAACGTGGTGCTGCTCCCCGGCAACAAGAACATCATCCCCGTCGCCGAACAGGTCGATGCGCTCACTCGCCAAGACCGTTCGCGTCGTGCCGACAAGGTCGATGCCTGAAGGTCTCGCCGCCCTGATGGCCTACGACCCCGAGGTCGATGCTCCCGCCAACGTCGTTGCCGATGCGCCAGGCCGCCGAGGCGGTCGTCACCGGCGAGGTGACCCAGGCGGTACGGGCGTCGAGCACCCCGGCCGGCCCCGTCAGCCGAGGGCGACTGGCTCGGCATCGTGCGCGGCGACGGCATCGTCGCCATCGGCGATGACGTGATCAGCGCGACCAAGGCACTGCTCGAACGACTGTCGGACGACAATCGCGAGCTGATCACGCTGATCACCGGAGCCGGACGCCGACGACAACGTCACCACCGAGCTCTCCGTGTGGATCGGTGAGCAATTTCCCGACGTCGAGCTCGAGGTCCACGTCGGCGGTCAGCCCCTGTACCCGTACCTGCTTGGAGTTGAGTGAGCGGAATCTCGCTGCGCGAGCTCGACGGTCACGGCGTCGGCGAGCTACGCGGCGTCGGCGAGCGCAAGCGGGCGGCGCTGAAGGCCTTCGGCATCGAGTCGGTCCTCGACCTGCTGATGACCTATCCACGGCGATGGGTCGACCGCACCAACGAAGCGCGTGTCGCCGACCTCGTCGCCGGCACGGAGGCGCTCGTCCTCGTCACCGTTCGCTCGGTCCATCGGCGCACGACACGTAACCGCCGGACGATCGTCGAAGCGGTCGTCGGCGACGGCACGGGACGCCTCCACGTCGTGTTCTTCAACCAACCGTGGCGCGAGCGTCAACTCGTCGAGGGTCTCAACGTCGCCCTCTTCGGCAGCGTCGACCTGTATCGCAACGGGTTGCAGATGACGAACCCGGTCGTCGATCTGATCGGCGACCGCACGGGGCGGATCGTGCCGATCTATCCGCAGAGCGAGAAGGTCCAGCTCTCGACGTGGGAGCTCGCCGGCTGGGTCGAGAACGCCATCGAACGATGCCGAACGCGGGGGATCGCCGACCCACTGCCGGACGGCATCCGCAAGCGCCTGCATCTCGCCGATCGGGGTGAAGCGCTGCGATCGATCCACGTCCCGGAGACGCTCGATGCCAAGGACCTCGCCCGCCGGCGCCTTGCGTTCGACGAGCTGTTGCGGGTGCAACTCGTCCTGGTCCGCCGCAAACGAGCCATCGAGGCGAAGTCTGTTGGCTTCGTCCACGAGGTCGGCGGCGCCCTCGTCGAGCGCTTCCACGATGCCCTGCCCTACGACCTGACGGGGTCGCAACGGCGCGTCATGAGCGAGATCGACACCGACCTCTCGTCGCCGCGCCCGATGCATCGCCTGCTCCAGGGTGACGTCGGTTCCGGCAAGACCGTGGTCGCCGTCACGGCGTTGCTGTCCGCCGTGGAGTCGGGAAACCAGGGTGCCCTGATGGCCCCGACGGAAGTCCTCGCCGAACAGCACCTGCTCTCCGTGCGCGAGCTCCTCGCCGACCTCGCCGTACCGGACCCGGACAATCTCTTCGGCGACCGTCCACTGCGTGTCGAGCTGCTCACCAACAAGATCACCGGCAACACCCGCAAGCAGCTGCTCGCCGATCTCGCCGCCGGCGGGGTCGACATCGTCATCGGGACGCATGCCCTGATCCAGGCCGCGGTCGACTTCCACCGCCTCAGCGTGGTGGTCGTCGACGAGCAACATCGCTTTGGGGTCGAGCAGCGCGCCGCCCTGCGCGACAAGGCCGGCGAAGCGGTCCCCGACGTGCTCGTCATGACGGCGACGCCGATTCCCCGGACGGCAGCGATGACGGTTTACGGCGATCTCGATGTCAGCGTCCTCGACGAGCTGCCGCCGGGACGCACGCCGATCGAGACGATCAGTGCCGTTGGCCCACTCGATCAGCAGTTGGCATGGGACGCTGTGCGGACCGAGGTTGCTGCGGGCCACCAGGCATACGTTGTCTGCCCGCTGATCGAGGACTCCGAGAAGCTGGAAGCGGCGTCTGCCGAGGAGACCTTCACCCGCCTCGCCGCCGACGAGTTGGCCGGGCTGCGCCTCGGTCTCCTGCACGGACGGTTGCGGCCTGCAGAGAAGGAGGACGTGATGGAACGCTTCCGTGCTGGTGCCCTCGACGTCCTCGTCGCGACGACCGTGATCGAGGTGGGTGTCGATGTCCCCAATGCGACGGTGATGGTGATCCTCGACGCCGATCGATTCGGCATCGCCCAGCTCCATCAGCTGCGCGGACGGGTGGGCCGGAGCTCGGCCAAGTCGCAGTGCTGGCTGCTGTCCGAGGAGCGCGCCGAGGGAGTGAGCCCGCGCATCGCCGCGATCGTCGGTTCGACCGACGGCTTCGAGCTCGCCGAAGCGGACCTCCAGCTACGCGGCGAGGGCACGATCATGAGCACCGCCCAGAAAGGACGAAGCGACCTCCGCTTGGCGTCACTGCGGACCGACGCCGAGTTGATCCGCGAGGCGCGCGACGCCGCGTTCGAGATCGTCGACGCCGACCCCGATCTCGCCGGGCACGAGGAACTCGCCGACGAACTGGATCTGCTGCTGACCTCCGACGACGAAGAGTTCCTGACCAAGAGCTGAGGAGTGAGATGTGATGCGATTCACCGGATTCCCGCCCGATGCGCTCGACTTCTTCGTCGAGCTGGAAGGCAACAACGAGCGACCGTGGTGGCTGGCCAACAAGGAGCGCTTCGACGCCTCCGTCGCCGAGCCGATGCGCGCCCTGCTCGACCGGCTCGAGCCGGAGTTCGGCGAGTTCAAGGTCTTCCGCATGAACCGTGACGTCCGGTTCTCCGCCGACAAGTCGCCGTACAAGACCGCCCACGCCGCGGTCTCCTACGGCGACGGCGCCGCGGCCACCTACCTCCAGATCAGCGCCAACGGCCTCTATGCCGGTGGCGGCATGTACCACCTGGCGAGCGACCAGCTCGAACGCTTTCGCACTGCGGTCGCAGACGAAACGCACGGTGCCGAGCTCGAGGCCGCGCTGGCGGCGGCGCGAGGAGCGGCGCTGGCGCGACATCGCCGCTGCCGAGCCGCCGCTGGTCACCGCCCCTCGTGGGTGGCCGAAGGACCACCCGCGCATCGACCTGCTGCGGATGAGGGGGCTGATCACCGGGCGTGAGCTCGGAACTCCGGCCTGGCTGCACACCAGCCGGGCGGCGAGTGAGGTCGCCAAGGTGTGGCGCGGCGGGGCGGCGGTGAACGCGTGGCTCGACGCCAACGTCGGGGCCAGCGAGGAACCGCCACGATCTCGGTGAGTGCGACCAATCCGCAATACCCTCGGCTACGAATCCCGTGTCGGGAGGAGAATCATGCGACTGCTCATCACTGCACTGTCCCTGACCCTGCTCGCCATCGGTGCTCCGGCGACGGTGTCTGCCACCGTCCCGCCCGACAGTTCACTGCCGGCGAGCGCCGAGCCGTGTTTGCCGGCGGACGATGTCGCCACGACGGTGACCGCTGACGAATCGCTGCCCGCCTGGCAGCGCCTGGAGATCGTCGACGTCGACGGTGTGGCGTTCACGCTGGCTGACTGCATCGGGACGCCGGTGCTCGTCGAGCTGTTCGCCACGTGGTGCAGCAACTGTCTGCAGCAGATGCCGAAGACGCAGGAGGCCGCGGCGACGATGGGGGAGCAAGCGGCGGTTGTCGCCCTCAGCGTCGAGACCGACCTCGATGCGCAGGCGGTCGCCGACTACGCCGAGGTCAACGAACTGCCCGACATCCGCTTTGCCGTGCTCACGCCTGAGGTGCTCGCAGCCTTCGTCGACGAGTTCGGCAACACGGCGGCCAATCCGCCGAGCACGCCGAAGATCGTGATCGACGCCAACGGCACCGCCGGCGAGTTGACCACCGGCCAGGAGAGCACCGAAGAGCTTGTCGCCCAACTCACCGCCGCGGCGGGGCCGGGCGATACCGCCACGACGACCGGCTGATCCCGGTCGTGTCCGAGTATGTCGAGGCGTTCACGCTCGGCAACGCGGCGATTCTCGGCAACGTCTGCCTGCTCCCGCTGTATCCCGGGCTGCTCGTGATGCTCTCCGCAAGGCTCACCAACCCGCGCTCACGGGCGTCGACGATGAGCCTCGGCCTGCTGGTCCTCGCCGGGATCGTCGTGTTCATGGTCGCCCTCGGGTTTGTCCTGTTCCAGTTGAGCCGTGCCGTCGCCGACATCCTCGACTGGTTGCTTCCGCTGATGTACGGCATCGTGTTCGCGTTCGGCGTCTTGATGGTGCTCGGACACAGCCCGTTCAACCGCATCGCCGGCATGGAAGCCCCCATTCTCCGTAGCCCGGCGGCGACAGCGTTCCTCTATGGGATGTTCCTCGCCCCGATGACGCTGCCGTGCACGGGGCCAATCGTCGTCTCGGCGTTCGTCATCGGCGGCGTCAGCGGCTCAGACGCGCTCGCCGACTCGCTCGTCTACTTCGTGTTCTACGCCCTCGGCTTCGGTTGGCCGCTGGTCGTCCTGCCGGTGCTCGCCGCTCCGGCGCAGCGGCAGATCACCCGCTGGCTCGCCGTCCACCACCGGATCATCGAAGTGCTCTCGGGTGTCCTGCTGATGGCGATCGCCGTGTACGGCTACTGGACCGAGGTCCGCCCCTCGACCTGACACCCTCTAACAATGATCGCCCCATGAAGGAGGCTGATCGTGCACTCGCCGAGCTTGCCGCTCGACAACGGCAGGTCTTCACCCGTGCCCAAGCGATTGCGACCGGAATCACATCGTGCGGCGTGACGCGACGGTTGGCGAGTGGATTGTTCGTGGTTGTCGGCACGCATACCCTGACCTTCGCCGGCGTCCGGCTCGACTGGAGAGGACAGCTGCAGGCGGGCCTGCTCGATCTCGGTCCATGTGCCCTCGTCTCCGCGGAGGCAGCCGCGGCGTTGCACGAACTCGACGGGTTTGACGAGGGCACGCTGGCGTACCTCGTGCCACGTTCAATGCGGCGCAGGCGCACGATCGGTGACGTGGTATCGACTGGTGAGATCGCTCCGCTTGACCGCTGCCTCGTCGACGGCCTGCCGACTACGTCAGGTACGAGAACTGTCATCGAGCTGATCGGACACGTTGGCCCGCGCCAACTCGGAAACGCACTGGACAGCGCCGTTCGCAAGCGGCTCACTGCACCCACGGTCGTCGAGCGACGGCTCAACGAGTTGGGTCGTCGCGGACGAACGGGCGTCGCCGCGTTCGACGAAGTGATGCGCTCGGCAGGCGTCGAGAGCTGGCTGGAACGCCGATTCCTCAAACTGCTCGATGGGTTGCCGCTCCCCAAGCCGGCATTGCAGCGCACCTACCGCAGCGACGGCGTGCACGTTGCCCGGGTCGACTTCGACTTCTTCCCGCTATCCGTCGTGGTCGAGGTCGGCGGACGCCGGGGCTACCTCAGCGCAGCGGAGCGCCGACGCCAGGAGCACCGTCGCAACGAGCTGCAACTGCTCGGCAAGACGATCTACTTCTTCACCACCGAAGATGTCACGACGGACCCCGACTACGTCATTACCACGCTCATCGCCGGCATCTCCCGTCGAGCCTCGTAATTTGAACGAGCTAGGCACCTGGATTGTCGGAATTCGACAAACCGGGTGCCTGGGTCGATCGGTTAACACCCGTCGATTGTCAGTCGGTGGGGTCGTCGTCGGCGAGGACGATGTCCCACCGATCGAGGCAGTCCTCGCAGCGATAGGCCACGATGTCGCCCTCCTGCCAGGGCTCGGCCTCGGCGTCCTCGTCGTCCTGCCGCGGGGCGGTGAGCAGGTGAGCGCGGCCGCCGCAGTCGATGCACGTGATGATCGGGTCGGGTTCGAGCACTGCCGTCAATTGTGCCCGCCGTAACCTGCCCTGATGCGCGTCGTGGCGGGTGAGTTCCGCGGTCGCAGGCTCACCGCCCCGGCATCAGCATCGACACGGCCGACGACCGACCGGGTCCGCGAGGCGATCTTCAACGCCCTGCGCAGCCTCGACGTCGTCGACGGCGCCCTCGTCGCCGACCTGTTCGCCGGCAGTGGTGCGCTCGGCATCGAAGCGCTCTCGCGAGGCGCTGAACACTGCACCTTCGTCGAGTCGGACCGCCATGCCCTCTCGGCGATCCACGACAACATCGCGTCGCTCGGCCTGACCGGCCGATCGCGAGTGATGTCCGGCGACGTGCTCGTCATGGCGCCGCGCATCGACTGCGACATCGCCTTCGCCGATCCCCCGTACGAGTTCACCGATTGGCCGCGACTGCTCGATGTACTACAGGCGGGGCTCCTCGTCGCCGAAGCGGCAATCGCCCTGGACTCCTCCGCCCGCTGGGAGCAGCGACGGGTGAAGCGCTACGGCCGCACCTGGGTCACGTTCCTGGAGCGATCCCGAGGTTCGTGACGGTCGGCTGGCGGCCTGCCACTACCGTTTCCAGCACCATGGCAAGCGTGCTCTACCCCGGGAGCTTCGACCCGATTCATCTCGGGCACCTCGACATCATCGAGCAGGCGAGCGAGCTGTTCGGTGACGTCGTCGTGGCGGTGATGCACAACGATGACAAGCCAGATGGTGTTTTCGCCGTCGCCGACCGGGTTCGGCTGATCGAGGAGAGCGCCGCTGAGCTCGAGCTGACGGGGTCGGTACGCGTCGTCACGCACAACGGACTGGCCGTCGACGCGGCTCGCGCCGCCGGTGTCGACTTCATCGTCAAGGGCCTGCGCAACGCCGGCGACTTCGAGACCGAGCAGCAGATGGCGCTCACCAACTACTCCGTGTCCGGTGTGCGATCCGTCTACCTGCCCTGTCGCATGGATCGCGGTTTCATCAGCAGCCGCTTCGTGCGAGAGATCGCCCGGTACGGTGGTGCGGTACAGCACCTCGTTCCGAGGCCGGTGGCGGTGGCGCTGACGACCATGTTTCCGCCTGCGGACCGTCCGAGCACGACATGAGAGACGACGACCAGACTTACTACGACGACTACGACGACATCGACGAGGAGGACTACTCCGACGCCCCGCCCGTCGGTTACGTCGGTGACGCCGAGACGTTGTTGCGCCGCTCGATCGACATCATCGCCACGGCGCCGACGATGCCGCTTTCGTCATCGCCGCGGATCGACCGAGACGAGATCATCGAGCTGCTCGAGGAAGCGCTGCAGCGCCTCCCGGACGAACTGCGCCAAGCCCGCTGGATGCTCAAAGAGCGGCAGGAGTTCGTCGCCAAGACGCGACGCGAAGCCGAAGAGATTCTCGAAGCGGCGCGTGTTCGGGCTGAGCGGATGGTGCAGCGCACCGAGGTGGTGCGGGCGGCCGAGCAGCGGGCGCGTCAAGTGATGGAGGCGGCGGAGACGGATGCGCGCCGGCTACGCCACGAGACCGAGGACTTTCTCGACCAGCGCCTCGGCAGCTTCGAGATCCTCCTCGACAAGCTGCAGAAGACGGTCAATGCCGGCCGTCAGCGTCTGTCGATCGGCGCCCTCCCGACGCACACCGGCGAGCACGAGATCGAGGACCCGACGAAGGGCTTCTTCGACCAGGACGGATAGTCGCCCGTCGACCGGCACGGCAAACTGGGTGTCATGGCCGCCAGCGTTCTTCGCGTCAACGCCGCCGAGTTGCTCCGAGAGCCGGGACTTCGTCGCACCGTTTCGGCCTCGATGACACCCTCGGACGTCGACGCGCTTGACGACGCGATCGCTGGCGACCTGACCGTCAACATCGAGCTCGTGTCGACGATCGACGACATCGGCCTGACCGGAACGATCGAAGTGCCCTGGACGGGGACCTGCCGGCGCTGCCTTCGTCCGCTCGACGAGACGCTCGTCGTCGACGTCGACGAGCGTTACGCCGAGCAGCCCGCCGAGCACGACGACGCATTCCCGATCGAACATGGCCAGATCGATCTCGCCCCGATGGTCCGCGAGCACGTCCTGTTGGCGGTCGACGATCCCCGATTGTGCCGCCCCGACTGTCCCGGCCTGTGCCCGGTGTGCGGCGCCGACCTCACCGCCGGCCCGTGCCAGTGCGACAGCGCCGTGGTCGACGAGCGCTGGGCCGCCCTCGACCAACTCCGCACCCAATAGCAATCCGGGCCGGTAGCCTGGGGCAGCCCGAATTTCGTTCCGGAGACCAACGATGGCCGTTCCCAAGAAGAAGAAGTCGAAGTCGAAGACCCGCAGCCGTCGAGCTGGGGCCTGGAAGCTCGACGCCCCGGCGCGCAGCGTGTGCCCGCGGTGCGGCGCGGCGAAGACCCCCCACACGGTGTGCCCGTCGTGTGGCTGGTACAAGAACCGCGTCGCAGTCGACGTCGCCTGACGTCACCACCTCGATGCTGCCCATAGCCGTCGACGCCATGGGCGGCGACGATGCGCCCGATGTGGTGCTTGCCGGCGTTCGGCGGGCGGTCGACGACGGCATCCCGGTCGTGCTCGTCGGCCCATCCAGCCTCGTCCACGACGATGACATCGAGTTGATCAGCGCCAACGAGCTGATCGCCATGGACGACGAACCTGGCGCCGCGGTACGCACCAAGAAGGATTCCACTCTCGTTCGTGCCGCCGAAGCGGTCCGCGACGGCAAAGCCTCGGCGATGGTCTCGGCCGGCAACACGGGAGCGACGATGGCGGCAGCACTGCTCCGCATGGGTCGCATCAAGGGGGTCAAGCGCCCGGCGATCGCCACACCGATCCCCGTCCCGGGTGGTGCCAGTCCCACCGTGCTCCTCGACGCCGGTGCCAACGCCGAGGTGCAGCCCGACTGGCTCGTGCAGTTCGCCCAGATGGGCAGCGTCTACGCCCGCACCCGATTCCACGTCGACAAGCCGCGGGTCGGGTTGCTGTCGATCGGCGAGGAACCCGGTAAGGGCGACTCCCTGCGCAAAGAGGCCTATCCGCTCCTTGCGGCGGCGCCTTCGATCAACTTCATCGGCAACATCGAGGGCCGCGACGTGATGAGCGACAACGTCGACGTCGCAGTCACCGACGGGTTCACCGGCAACGTCACGCTGAAGACGCTCGAGGGTGGGATGAAGGCGCTGATCGCCGCCCTCCTTGCTGCGTTTGCCGAGGACGGCTACAAGCCACACGCCGACGCCCTCCTGCCGGCGCTCGTCCCGCTGTACAACACGCTCAACCCCGACACGTATGGCGGCGCGGTCCTGCTCGGAGTTGACGGCGTGTGCATCATCTCCCACGGGTCCTCGGGTGCCACGGCGATCCGCAACGCCATCGGCGTCGCCGCCGAGATGGTGGAGCAGGGCATGGTCGACGAGATCCGCGCCCTCGTCTGAGCGGAGCCACCGAGGCTCGCCGGTACGTGCGGGTTCGGTACGATCGCCGAGCAATGCCTGCAGACACGCCAATCGAACGCGAGGAGGTCTTCGGGATCGTCCGTGACCGGCTCGCCGACATCCTCGAGATCGACCCGTCGGCGATCTCCGAGGGCCAGTCCTTCGTCGACGATCTCGATGCCGACTCGTTGGCGCTGATCGAGCTCGTCGAGGCCCTCGAGGAGGAGTTGAGCGAGCGGGCGGCCGGCTTCCACATCGACGACGAGGACCTCGCGGATCTGAAGACTGTGCGCGACGCCGTCGACTACGTGGTCGAGCGCACGCGCCAAGGTGGCTGATTGTCCGCCCTCGATGGCACGGATCAGGACGTCTCGACGCTCACCGATCGACTCGGGCTGAGCTTCGAGGATCTCGGCATCGTCTCCGAGGCGATGTCACATCGGTCGTGGTGCGCCGAGAACCCCGGACAGGCCAGCTACGAGCGGCTGGAGTTTCTCGGCGACGCGGTGCTCGGTTGGGTCACCGCCGACGTTGCCTTCCGTCGCTTTCCCGAAATGTCGGAGGGCCAGCTCACCGGCATCCGCAAGGGCGTCGTCAACACGGTGGCGCTCGCCGAGCTGGCCGTCGAGTTGGACATCGGCCCGCACATCCGACTCGGCAAGGGCGAGGCGGCGGCCGGAGGATCGAGCAAGCCCTCGATCCTCGCCGATGCGATGGAGGCGCTGATCGGGGCCATCTATCTGGATCGCGGTCCGAGTACCGCGTACGACTTCGTCGAGGGACTGATCGTCGACCGGGTCGTCGCGACGGCGGCGCGGCTCGACGAGCTCGATTTCAAGACGACCCTGCAGGAGCTCCTCGCCGGGTCCGGCATGCCAGCACCGGTGTACGACATCACCGAACAGGGACCCGACCACCAGAAGCGCTTCTTCGCGACGGTGTTAGTGGGAGGAACGGCGCTCGGCACCGGCGAGGGAAGCTCGAAGCGCCGGGCCGAGCAGGGGGCCGCCGCTGCCGCCGCCCGCACGCTCGCTTCCGAGCGGGACGATACCCGCATGGCTGACACCGATCGTGCGCCTGAGGTGTCGAAGTTTTCATCCCGTGCGAGCGACGAGGCGCCAGCCGAGGAGCGGCCATCCAGGGCCTGCGTGGCCCGGGAACGCAATGAATGCCTGAACTCCCCGAGGTCGAGACCGTTCGCCGCGGTCTGGAACGGTTGGTCGTCGGCCGGCACATCGACGGCGTCGAGGTCGGTCGTGAGCGCACCGTGCGACGGACGTCGCGCCAGGCATTGATCGACGGGCTCACCGGGACCTCACTCACCGGTGCCGGGCGCCGCGGCAAGTACCTGCTGGCCCCGCTCGACTCCGGCGACAGCTTGATGATCCACCTCCGGATGACCGGCCAGCTGCTCCTCGTCGATCGTGGTGCCGAGCGCCCGCCGCACACTCATGTGGTGCTCCACATCGGCGACTCCGACCTCTTGTTCGTCGATCCGCGCACGTTCGGCGAAATGGTCGTCTACGACCCCGATCACGTCGACGTCGAACTGCCCGAGGTGGCTCGCCTCGGACTCGATCCCCTCGTCGACGACCCTGGGCCCGACGAGTTGGGGGCGGTGTTGCGGCGGCGGTCCACCAAGCTCAAGCCGTTGCTCCTCGACCAGCACGTCATCGCCGGGATCGGCAACATCTACGCCGACGAGATCCTCCATGACGCTCACCTGCACCCGGAATCGCCGGCATCCTCCCTGCGCCAGCGAGACGTCGTCTCCCTGCACGACGCCATGCACCGCATCCTCACGGCGTCGATTCGCGCCGGCGGATCGACGCTCTCCGATTTCCGGTACGTCGACATGATGGGAGAGGGTGGCTCGTACCAGGACTCGCACCGGGTGTACGGGCGGGCGGGTGAACGCTGCTCGACGTGCGGGCGGGGGTTCATCCGAAGGATCACGAGTGGCGGCCGCTCCACCTACTTCTGCCCCGTCTGCCAGCGTCGGAGGACGTGATTTCCACCGCCTGGACATCCCCCCGTGCGGATCGCCCAACCGGTAACTTCGGGTCGCCGTGTTCCTGAGATCGCTGACCCTCAAGGGCTTCAAGTCGTTCGCCGACACCACGACGCTCGAGCTGGAGCCGGGCGTCACGGTTGTCGTCGGACCGAACGGTTCGGGCAAGTCGAACGTCGTCGATGCGATCGCCTGGGTGCTCGGTGCCCAGGCGCCGTCGGCCGTGCGCAGCCAGAAAATGGACGATGTCATCTTCGCCGGAACGGCGAGCCGGCCGGCGCTCGGCCGTGCCGAGGTGAGCCTCACGATCGACAACTCGGCCGGGATCCTGCCGATCGAGTTCTCCGAGGTCACCGTCAAGCGAACGCTGTTCCGCAGCGGCGACAGCGAGTACGCCATCAACAACGTGCCGTGCCGCCTCCTCGACGTCCAGGATCTGCTGTCCGACGCTCGTGTCGGCCGTCAGCAGCACGTGATCGTCAGCCAAGGACAGATCGATGCGGTGCTCAACGCACGACCCGAGGACCGTCGGGCGATCATCGAGGAAGCCGCCGGCGTGCTCAAGTTCCGCAAGCGCAAGGAGCGGGCGGAGCGCCGTCTCGATGCGACGGAAGCGAGCCTCTTGCGCCTCCAGGATCTGCTGCGCGAGGTGCGCCGCCAGCTGCGCCCGCTCGAACGTCAGGCGGAGGCGGCAAAGCGCCACGGTGAGCTGACAGGCGAGCTCGACGGCCTGCGGGTCTACGTCGCCGGCCGGGAGATCGCTGCTCTGCGAACCAAGCTGGCCACCCTCGCCGAGTCGCGAACCAGGTCATCGACCGAGGAGTCCGAACTGAAGGCCGAGCTGGCGCGCCTCGACGTCGATGTCGTCGCTCTCGAAGCGGAGCTCACCGCTCGCGGTGGGTCCGACCTCGGTGACCGTCTCGCCCGCGTCGACCAGATGGCCGAACGTGCCCGAGGTCTGTCGGGAATCATCACCGAGCGCGCCAGGCGGCTCGAGGGTGACCGCGGCCAACTGCTCGACGAAGCGGTGGTCGCCTCGCTCGAGGCCGACGCCGCTCGGTACCGCGCCGAGCTCGACGCCGTCCGTGTCTCGATCGACCAGGCCGGTCCCGAACACGACGCCCTCGTCGCCGAGGAGGCGTCGTTCGCTTCCGAACGTGCCGCAGTGCTCGGGTCGCTGGAAGCGCCACCCGGGTCGACGGCGGCGAGCGCCCTCGCCGAGGTCCGTGGCGAGCTGCGAACCCGCGTCGCTGCCGCTGAACAGGTCGACGCCGAGCTGATGCGCTGCCGCACGCGCCGGGACACGCTCGCCGCCCAGCTCGCCGATCTCGACGGTACGGCCGACCGTCATCGTCACGACTGCATGGCGATCGAACTGCTCGAGACTCCGCTCGTCGACGAGATCGCCGGCGCCGACCGGCGGGTCACGGAGTTGGAGGCGTCGCTCGCCACCGCATCGCAACGTTGTCGCGACGCCGCCGAGGCACTCTCCAACCTCGATGCCAGGGTCGAGGCGCTCCAGCTCGCCCTCGACGCTGCCCACGCCCGCGCCGGTGCCGAGCACCTCGCCGGCAGTCAGGGAGTCCTCGGCACACTGCTCGACCTCGTGCGCATCGACGCCGGCTGGGAGGCGGCCGTCGAGGCCGCGCTCGGCGACGCTGTCGCTGCAGTGGTGGTCACCGACGTCGATGCTGCCGTGCGGGCCTTGCGCGCCCTGCACGCCGCCGACACCGATGGCGCGGTCATCGCTCTCGGGTTCACCGCCCGCGAACCGGCTCGCGTCGGCTCGATCGGTGAGCCGGTGCGGCCCCACGTCCGCGCCACGCGTCCCGATGTCGATCGCCTACTCGACTGCTTGCTCGCCTCGGCGCGCCGGGTCGACAGCCTGGACGAGGCCGCTGCGGCGGCAGCCGCCGAACCGTCGGCGGTGATCGTCAGCGGGAACGGAGATCGCCTCGGTGGATTGACGTGGCGCGTCGGCGCGACCGGTGTCGGGGGTGTCACGGCCGATGCGTTGGCGGACGCCCAGGCCAGTCGGCGGCATGCCGAGCGGGCGCTGGCCGTGGCCGGCGCTGAAGAGGCGGCGGCGTCAGAGACCCTCGCCACGGCACGTCGTCACGCCGCCGAGGTCACCGAGCGGCTCGAGCTCAACGACCGTCGATTCACCGCCGCGTCGGAGGCGCTCGCCCGGGTGCGTGCTGAGCAGCGGGCGCTCACCGTCGAGCACGAACAGCTGCTGGTTCGCTGCGACGACCTCGCCGGGGTCCTCGCCACCGAACGACGGCGCATCGCCGAGCTCGAAGGGGTGATGCCCGACCTCGAAGCGGGAGAGTCGGCGGAGGCGGAGGCCGCCCGCACCCAGAGCGAGGTTCGCGCCGGGCTCGAGGCCCGCGCTGCCGTGCTCAGCGGCCGGCGGCGCGACCTGGAGGTGCGCGCTGCCGGTCTGGGCGAGCGCGCCGACCTGCTCGAGCAACGCCTCGCCGAGATCGAGCGGCGTCTTGCCGCCGATGCCGAGGCGCGCGCCAGTGCCGAGCAACGACGCACGTCGATCGAGCGTGTCCTCACCGCACTTGCCCGGTTGGCGCGCTTCGTCGACGCTCGGCGCACGCTCATCGATCGCCTGCACACGGATCTCTCAGAACAACGCCGTCGCCACAGCGAACAGGTCGGCGCCCTGTCGGCCACGCTCGACGAGCGGCGCGGTCGCCGTCACGTCGCCGAGCGGCAACTCGACGAGGTCCGCGAGCGCGCCCGCCGGGCGGAGGTCGAGGAAGCCGAGGCACGGATGCGGCTGGAGTCGGCGGTCGAGCTACTGCGGCACGACTGCGATGTCGAGCCGGAGGTCGCCGAGGCCGCCGAGCCGCCCGAGCTGCCCGAAGGGGTCAGCGCCCAGGGCCGTGCTCGCGAGTTGGAGCGAGAGCTGCGCCTGCTCGGTCCGATCAACCCGCTGGCGCTCGAGGAGTTCTCCGAGTTGCAGCAACGCCATTCCTTCCTCGACGAGCAACTCGAAGATGTGAGAACCACTCGCCGCGAGTTGACGCGGGTGATCAAAGCGGTCGATCACGAGATCCAAACGGTGTTTGCCACCGCCTTCGCCGACGTCGCCGATCACTTCGCCGCCCTGTTCGCCAATCTCTTTCCGGGCGGGACTGGACGGCTCGTGCTCACCCAACCTGACGACTTGCTGGCGACCGGAATCGAGGTCGAGGCCAAGCCGAGCGGCAAGAACGTCAAGAAGCTGTCATTGCTGTCGGGCGGCGAGCGCAGCCTCACCGCGCTGGCGTTCCTCTTCGCCGTGTTCCGCAGTCGTCCGTCGCCGTTCTACGTGATGGACGAGGTCGAGGCGGCCCTCGACGACGTCAACCTCCATCGCTTTCTCTCCCTCGTTGCCGAGTTCCGGGATGAGGCCCAGCTGTTGATCGTCAGCCACCAGAAGCGGACGATGGAGGCTGCCGACTGCCTGTTCGGCGTGACGATGCAGCCCGGCGGCAGCTCCAAGGTGCTGTCCGAACGGGCCACTGTGCCCTCCTGACACGGACACGTCGGTAGCGTCGGGCGGCGATGGAGTGGATCTTCCTCGTCCTCATCGCTGTCGTCATCGTGTTCGGCATCGGCGTGCTGGTGTGGAACCGGCGCCGGGCCGCCCAGGTGACGCAGGCGCCGCCGGCCCCGGCCCCGACTCGGCTCGATCGGCCTCCCCAGCCGGCGCCGGCTGCTCCGGCAGTCGTCGAACCGGAAGTGCCGACGTTCCGCGGCCGCCTCGCCCGAGCCCGTTCCGCCTTCGCCGGCGCCTTTGCCGGTGTGCTCAGCCGCGGTGGGATCACCGACGCGACGTGGGACGATCTCGAGGAAGGCTTGCTTCGCGCCGACGTCGGACTCGGCGTGGCCACCGATCTCCTCGACGGATTGCGGGCGACGGTCAAGGCGAAGGACATCACCGAGCCCAGCGAGTTGCTCGACGCGTTGCGCCAGGAGATGAAGGCGCGTCTTGCCGACGCCGACCGCTCACTGCACTTCGACGACGAGCGCCGTCCGAACGTGTGGCTGTTCGTGGGCGTCAACGGAGTCGGCAAGACGACGAGCATCGGCAAGGTCGCCAATCAACAGGTGGCTGCGGGCCGCCGTGTCCTTCTCGCCGCCGGCGACACGTTCCGGGCGGCGGCTGCCGAGCAGTTGACGACGTGGGCGGACCGGGCGGGCGTCGAGCTCGTCCGCGGCAACGAAGGCGGCGACCCCAGCGCTGTGGTGTTCGATGCCATCGAGCGGGCCGCCTCCCGCGACCTCGACCTCGTTCTCGCCGACACTGCCGGGCGCCTGCACACCAAGACGAACCTGATGGAGGAGCTGCGCAAGGTCCGTCGCGTCGCCGAGAAGGGGGCGGGGACCGTCACCGAATCGCTCCTCGTCATCGACGCCACGACGGGGCAGAACGGACTCGCTCAGGCCCGCGAGTTCGGCGAGGCGACGCAATTGACGGGGGTCGTGCTCACCAAGCTCGACGGATCGGCCAAGGGCGGCATCGTCTTCGCCGTCGAGACCGAGCTGGGTATCCCGGTCAAGCTCGTCGGCCTCGGCGAGTCGCTCGACGACCTCGTGCCATTCGACCCCGACGAGTTCGTCGACGCCCTGTTCTGACTTCGCCCTCGTTCGTTCGCTCGCTGCGCTCGCTCTCTCCACTCGGGCGAGTTGAACGAGCCGGCCTGCGGCCGGCACCGAAGAATCTCCCCGGTCGACCGGCGAAGCCGGATCGACCGGAAGTCGGGGGCTCCGGCAGGAGCCTCTGCCCCCGAACCCCCGCCTAAAACCCCACGGCGGGCGACCGTCAGTCTGCCGCTACGGGGGCGACGGGCTCGGGGACCGGCCGTCGGTGGAGTCCGACGTAACGGGTGATCACCACACCCTCGTGGCGGGCGAAGGCACTGACGGCGATGATGGTGCCAAGGGCGGTGAGTGCGCCTCCGCCGATGAGCGTCCAGCGTGCCCCGGCATGATCAGCGAGCCAGCCGAGCAGCGGGGCCCCGATCGGCGTCCCGCCCATGAACACGGCCATGTACAGCGCCATCACGCGGCCGCGCATCGTCGGGTCCGCCGCCATCTGCACGAAGGCGTTGGCGCCGGTCATCAGCGTCAGCGCGGCGAAGCCGCACAGGGGCAGGATCAGGGCGAAGGTCAGATACGACGGCATCAGACCGGCAACCATCACGAGCAGACCGAAGACGATGGCCGAGACGACCACGCGCTGCTGGCCGGCCGACCGTCGCCGGGCGGCGACCAACGCGCCGGCGAGCGAACCAACGGCGAGGATCGAGCCGAGAACGCCGTACTCACCCGCTCCCTTGCCGTACACCTGCGTGGCCATCAATGCCGTGGTCATCTGGAAGTTGAGCCCGAACGTCCCGGCGCAGAACACGACAGCCATCACGAGCATGATGTCCGGGCGCGACCTCACGTAGCGCACGCCGTCGCGCAGCTGGCCTTTGGCGCGTCCGAGCAGTGGGGCGGGGCGCAACTCCTCGGTCCTCATCCGCTTCAACGACGCCAACACGGCGAAGTACGTCACGCTGTTGGCGAGGATCACCCAGCCGGTGGCAGCAACGCCAGATCCGAGCAGGGCGATGATCCCACCGGCGACAGCAGGGCCGATGAGTCTGGCGAGGTGGAACTGCGCCGAGTTGAGCGCTACCGCGTTCGCCAGCTTCTCGGGTCCGACCATCTCGTTGACGAACGCCTGGCGAGCGGGGGCGTCGAATGCCGCTCCGGTGCCGAACGCGAACGCCAGCACGTAGACGTGCCATTGGTTGATGACGCCGGAGATCGCCAGCACTCCGAGGATCGCCGCCGTTGCCGCCATCGCGATCTGTGTAACCATCAGCACGGAGCGCTTCGAGTAGCGATCCGCGATGACGCCGGCGATTGGCGACACGAGCACGATCGGCAAGAACTGCAGCCCGGTCGTGATGCCGAGCGCCCCGGCGCTGCCGGTGAGCGCAAGGATCAACCAGTCCTGGGCGACGCGTTGCATCCACGTCCCGATGTTGGAAACGAGCGAACCGGTTGCGAACAGTCGGTAGTTGCGGATCCGCAGTGCGGCGAACGTCGATCTCACGGCTCTTGGGCCATGCGGTCGAGCAGTGGCGCGACCGCCCGTAACAGGTCACGTTCGCCGGGCTCGAGATCGGCGAGGTGGAGGGCGAGCCAGGCGTCACGGCGGCGGCGGTCCTCGTCGAGTACCGCCCGCGCTTCGTCGGTGACACCAACAACGACTTGACGCCCGTCGGATTCGTGGGCGGCGCGGGTGACAAGTCCGGCTTCCTGGAGGGCATTGACGGTGCGCGTCATCGACGGCGGCTTGACCTTCTCGATCGCCGCCAGCTCGCCGATCGTGAGGTCGCCGTAGCGGGACAGGGTGCCGAGCGCCGACAGTTGGGTAAGTGTCAGGTCGCTACCACTGCGTTCGAGACGAAGTCGCCGAGCGAGGCGCATGACACCGACACGAAGCGCGGCAACGAGCTCGTGGTCGACATCATTCCTGGTCACTTCGTTGCTGGTCGTTGCACTTGCGGGCACCTCTTTAGCATAGCTCATTACCTTTGCTAATCAAACCGGCGTCAGGGTCGGGCCGATACCCTGCGATCACCATGTTCGAGAACCTCTCCACCCGCCTCGACGGCATCGTCAAGCGCTTGCGCGGCAAGGGTCGGCTCACCGAAGCCGACGTCGAGGAGATCCTGCGCGAGATCCGCGCCGCGCTGCTGGACGCCGACGTCAACGTCGGCGTGACCCGCGAGGTTGTCGACCGCATCCGCGTCGAGGCGGTCGGGGCGACGAGGTCGCAGGTGCTCGATCCCGGCCAGCAGGTGGTCAAGATCGTCAACGGCGAGCTGACCCGCATCCTCGGCGGCGAGACGCTGAAGATCAACTACGCCAGCAGGCCGCCGACTGTCGTGCTGATGGCCGGCCTGCAGGGCTCCGGCAAGACCACCGCGGCGGCAAAGCTGGCGCGCTGGTTCAAGGCCCAGGGCCGCAACCCGCTGCTCGTCGGCGCCGACCTCCAGCGCCCCGCCGCTGTCGAGCAGCTGCGCACCCTCGGCAGCCGCATCGACGTCCCGGTCTTCTCCGATCCGGAGGACCCAGTGATCACGTCCGCGCGTGGTCTCGCCGAGGCCCGCCGCCTCGGTCGCGACGTTCTGATCGTCGACACCGCCGGTCGTTTGGCCATCGACGCCGAGATGATGGAGCAGGTCCGCCTCATCTCCGGCGCCGTCGCCCCGCACTACACGTTCCTCGTCATCGACGCGATGACCGGCCAGGATGCCGTCAACACCGCCGTGGCGTTCAACGACACGTTGGCCATCGACGGCGTGATCCTGTCCAAGCTCGACGGTGATGCCCGCGGTGGCGCCGCGCTCAGCGTCAAGGAGGTCATCGGCAAGCCGATCGCCTTCGCATCGACGGGGGAGAAGCTCGACGCCTTCGAGCAGTTCCACCCCGACCGCATGGCCGGGCGGATCCTCGGGATGGGTGACATGCTCACGCTCATCGAACAGGCCGAACAGGCCTTCGAGAAGGAGCAGGCCGAGGAGGCGGCGAGCAAGCTGCTCGAGGGCCAGTTCACGCTCGACGACTTCCTCGCCCAGATGCAGCAGCTCAAGAAGATGGGTCCGCTCGGCGGGCTGCTGAAGATGATGCCCGGCATGCCCAAAGAGCTCAAGGACACCGAGGTCGATGACGACGCCCTGCGGCCTGTCGAGGCGATCATCCGCTCGATGACCCCCGACGAGCGGGTGACACCGCAGATCATCAACGGATCGCGGCGCAATCGCATCGCTCTCGGATCGGGAACCTCGCCCTCCGACGTCAACCGCCTGGTCAAGCAGTTCTCCGAGATGCAGAAGATGATGAAGCGTTTCGGTGGAATGGGCACGAAGGGCAAGCGGGGCGGCCGCATCGGCGCCCTCGCCGGCATGCGCGGCGGGATGCCCGACCTCTCCGAATTGGGCGACTTCGGCGATCTCGGTCTTCCCGGGCGCTAACCGCTGCTCTATCGGAGTGTTTCGTGCACGGCGTGTCGACACCAGACACTCCGATGGGCGATGCGCCGATATCCTCGCGTGGTTCGTTTGACGACCAGAAGGACCTCAACAGATGGCAGTGAAGCTGCGCTTGACCCGCGTCGGTAAGACCAAGCAGCCCGAGTACCGCATCGTCGCCGCGGATTCCCGCTCCCCTCGCGACGGCCGGTTCATCGAGATCCTCGGTCACTACAACCCGCGAACCGATCCGTCGACACTGAACGTCGACAACGACAAGGCTGTGAAGTGGCTGAGTCAAGGCGCCCAGCCCACCGATCGGGTGCGCAAGCTGCTGGAGATCTCCGGAGCGCTGGAACAGTTCAGCGCGACGAAGGGCTCTTGAGCGTGAGTGACGACACCGGCGAACTGCTCGACGATCACACCGACGACGCCAACCAAGCTGCAGCCCCGACAGCCGCAGCCGTCCTTCACCACATCGTCAGCTCGATCGTCGACGACCCCTCGGCGGTGCGTGTCGACACGTCCGACGACGGCCGCCGTGTCCGCCTCGACGTCCACGTCGGGCCTGGCGACCTCGGCCGGGTGATCGGCCGCCGAGGTCGCACCGCCCAGAGCATCCGCACCGTCGTTCGCGCCGCCGCCGCCCGCGACGACACCGACGTCGACATCGAATTCGTCGACGACTGAGCGGAACAGAGCGAGTCGTGGCCCGACCGGCCGGGCTCCTCGAGATCGGGACGATCCGCCGCGCCCACGGCGTGCGTGGAGATGTCCTCGTCGAGCTCGGATCGGACCGGCCCGAGCGGGTTGTTTCCGGCGCTCGGTGGTACAGCCGTGATGGCTGGCTGACCGTCGTCGCCGCCCGCCGGCACCAGGATCGCTGGCTCGTGACGCTCGAGGAGCTGGCCGATCGCTCCGCCGCCCAGCACTACACCAACACCGCCGTCTTCGCCGAGCCACTCGACGATCCCGACGCCCTGTGGGTACACGAGCTGATCGGTGCGAAGGTCGTCGAGGTCTCCGGTCGCCAGCGAGGCACGTGCGTGGCCGTGGTTGCCAACCCTGCCGCAGATCTGCTCGAACTCGAATCGGGTGCTCTCGTGCCGGTCGTCTTCATCACCGATCACGGCAACGGAACGATCCTCATCGATCCGCCCGCCGGACTCTTCGACGACGACGAGGACGGCGCCTGATGCGCGTCGACGTGTTCACGATCTTTCCAGCCGCGGTCGAAGACTTCTGCTCGGCGAGCTTGCTCGGCAAGTCGCGCCAGACGGGAGTGCTCGACCTTCGTTGCCACGACATCCGTGCGCACACCACCGACGTGCATCGCACTGTCGACGACGCCCCGTTCGGTGGTGGAGCGGGGATGCTGATGAAGCCCGAGCCGATCTTCTCGGCGGTCGAGGCTGCCAACCCGATCCGGCCGCTGCTCCTGCTCGGACCAGGCGGCCGCCGCTTCGACCAGGCGCTGGCGACCGAGCTGGCCGGGGGCGCGGGATTCGCCTTGTTGTGCGGGCGCTACGAGGGGATCGACCATCGCGTACGCGAGCACCTCGTCGACGGTGAGCTCAGTGTCGGCGACGTCGTGCTGTCCGGCGGCGAGGCGGCCGCCTGCGTCGTGATCGACGCCGTGACGAGGCTGTTGCCAGGTGCGATGGGCAACGAGGCCAGCCCGCTCACCGAGAGCTTCGGGGAGCGCGGTCTGCTCGAGGAGCCGCAGTACACCCGGCCGGCGACGTTTCGCGGTTGGTCGGTGCCGGACGTGCTGCTCAGCGGCAACCACGCGGCGATCGAGCGGTGGCGCCGGGCACAGGCCTTGCACCGCACGCTCGCCACGCGGCCGGACCTGATCGAGACGCGCGGCGGTGTCACCGAGGACGAGCGCCGCCTGTTGGAAGAGTTCCCACCGGTCCCGTATCCTTGATCGGCCCCCACCCAGCATTCAGGACGTTCCATGAAAGCCACCGACCTCATCGACAACGACCAGCTCCGTGACGACGTCCCGGACTTCGCCCCCGGCGACGAGGTCAAGGTCCACGTGCGTGTCGTCGAAGGCAGCAAGGAGCGCATCCAGGTCTTCCAGGGCAACGTCATCGCTCGCCAGGGCGGCGGCCTGCAGGAGACCTACACGGTCCGCAAGCTGAGCTACGGCGTCGGGGTCGAGCGCACGTTCCCGCTGCACACACCCACGGTCACCAAGATCGAGGTCGTCAAGCGCGGCGACGTCCGCCGGGCGAAGCTGTACTACCTCCGCGGCCGCACCGGCAAGGCTGCGAAGATTCGCGAAAAGCGCAGCTTCTAGGTCGCTCGCCCGTCGGGGCGAACCGCGTCGAGTGCACCCGCACTCCCATGCAGATCGACGGAAGGAGAGGTTGTGGTCGCGGCACACATCGTTTTCGGGCAGCGCGGTGAAGACTTGGCGCGCTGAGTGGTACGAGCGCACACGGGTACACGGTGGTTGCCCGGAACTGGCGCTGCGCCGATCGGGGAGATCGACCTCGTCCTGCGACGCGGCCGCGCTGCTTGTCGTCGCCGAGGTCAAGGCCAGGAAGAGCGCTGCCTTCGGTGTTCCGGCGCTCGCCGTCACGCCCACGAAGCAGCAACGGCTGCGCCGGCTGGCCGCGGCGTGGCTGGCCGAGCATCGGGTTGGTCGCCGAGTCGACGTCCGCTTCGACGTCGTGGCGATCACCGGCGACACGGTCGACGTCTACGAAAATGCCTTCTGATCCGCAACCGATGGGTGTTTTCATGACGATTCGGTCATGAAAACACCCATCGGTCGTTTCTTCAGCCGGTGATGGCCCAGACGAGGAGGGCGACGGCAACGAGCAGGCACAGGGCGACCAGGACGTAGTCCAGCGGACGGGCGCTGAATCGCCGATACGGGTTGTAGCCCACACCGCCAGTATCGCCGGGTGCCTGCTGACCGGCATCACCTCGGGCCTACGCTGGCGACCGTGATCAGGCGATTCGCGCTGCTGCCCACGATGGGACTGTTCGTCGCAGCCGGCGTGCTCGGCGCGCCGTCGATCGCCCTCGCCCAGGAAGAGCCGGCCCCGCCACCAGGTCGCCAGCCGCTTGTCGACGTCCCGGTCGGCTGTCCGATCCAGCCGTTGCCCGACGTCGTGTTCGTCGGAACCGTCGTGGATTCCGACTTCAGAACCGTTCGCTTCAACGTCGATCAGGTGCGCGCCGGCGACATGAGTCAGTTTGCCTCGTCCGGACTCGTCGACGTCCGCTACGGCATCGACGCCAAGTATCTCGACGGGGGCGATCAATACCTCATCGGCGCCCTCTACGACCCGAATATCCAATCGTTGCGGTCGCGAGTCCAGCCGGAAACACCGACCTTCGGCGGCGACGAGGTGATCGGTGCCACCGAGAGCGACCTCGAGTGTCCCGAGCTCGTCGACCCGCTGCGCACGATGCACACCGATGGGTCCTCGATCGACTCGGGTGTGTTGTCGCCGTTCTTCGGCAATCGTGATGGGCTACTGCGGTCCATCCTCCTCCCGGTCGCCGTCGTCTGCGCGGCAGTGTTCGCGCTTGCCGCCTTCAGGTGGTTCCTCACCGGCTTTGGTCGCGGCGTCGAATCGATCGCGAGGACGTCGGCGCAGACGCCCGCGGCGCGAACGGCGACGCCGCCTCGACCCGAGCCGGCCGGCACCGGTGGCAGGAGTCGATCGCGCCGTCCGTAACACCGGGCCCGATCCTGGGTCGGCTCGCCTCGCTACGACTGGGCGGCGGCGATCCAGGGGTGCTCGCGGAGGAACGTCGTCACGACGTCGCGCCGGGCCACCGGCCCGAACGTGCGGTTGGACGCGCCGAACCCGCCCGCACGGGCGCCCGGCTCGCAGGCCGGAGCGGGCACGGTGATCCCGAACAGCTCGGCTGCGTTGGCCGACATGATCCGCTGCTTGATCTCCGGGGTCAACGCCGGGTAGCCGAACTGCTCCTGGAACGCCGGCGTGATCTCGAAGGCGCGGAAGGCGGCGATCTGGTCCTGCGGCGAGCCGTACCAGATCGAGTCCGTTCCCCACAGGATGCGCTCCGGTCCGAACGCCGTGAGCAGCTTGCCGAGGACGTGGGCGGCGGCGTCGGGATCGCCCATCACGATCCGCCACGTCGATCCCAACTCGGCGTAGACGTTGGCGCCGGAGCCGATGCCGGCCTCCGTGACGCTGCGCACGAGGCGATCGACGCCGTTGCCTTCGGGGTCATACGGACCCTCCGTCGTTCCCGAGTCGTAGCCGGAGTGGTAGACGAGGAAGCGGACGTCGGGGTTGGCCGCCGCGGCCGGGCCAATGTCGACGGGTGACGCGTACCGGTTGCCACCGGCGAGGCCCTTGTGCACGGCGACGATGCCCACACCCGTGTCACGGACTGCTTGGATGAACGGCGCGCCGACCTGCGGCAGCGCAGGGTCGTGGTCGTCGAGGAACCACCCGTTGGGCGAGTGCGTGTACACCTTCCAGGCGGACAGCTCGTGAGCATTCGCGACATCTGCCATCGACGCGACCGCCGCCTCGATCGGACCGACATCCGGCACGGCATGTCCCTGGATCAGTACGCGACCATCACCACAAAGTCGTGAGGCGACCTCGCGGCCGCGCTCCATCGCGGCGACCGACAGCGGGTCGGCCTCGCCCACCACCGGCACCGCCGAGATCACCGCCACCGACGTGTCGCTGCCGCCCAGGACGAGGTCGTACCAGTACTCGACGGAGAAGCAGTCGGCCCAATCCTCCTCACCGCACTCCGCCTGTGGGAAGCCATTTCCCCACGGGCCGAACTCGAGGAAGTGGGTCTGCACGTCGACCACGCCGGCGCCTTCCGATCGTGCCGTGAACGAGGTCGAGCGCCTCGGCCGGGTCCCGCGCCGCCGAGTCGCCGACGCGGAACACGCCGCCTCGTTCGATTCCGAACGCCCGGGCCCGCGCCGCTGCCGCCGATTCCAGCGCGCCCAGCCCGGCGGCCATACCGGCCGCCGAGAGCAGGAACTGCCGCCGTGACCACCCGTGGCGGCGGGCATGATCGTCGGCGCTCTCCCTTGCCCGGTGCATCGCCTCGCGGCGCAACTCGTCGAGCGCGGCGGGAAGGTACTCCCCGTTCGAACACGGCCACAGCTTGAGCGGGAGGCCAGGGTCGTCGTCGACTGCACCCACGCGTCCATGGAACCACAGCGGCGCCGAGAAGTCAGCTGTCTTGGCGTGCCTCACTGGCGACGGTGCGTAGCTCGGCGACGGCGGCTTCGAGGCCGTCGTCGTGCTCGAACAAGGCGGTCCCGGCGACCAGGATGCTCGCCCCGGCGGCGACGGCGCCGGGTGCGGTCTCCACGGAGATCCCGCCGTCGACCTCGATGCTGATCGTCTCGCTGCAGCCGTTGGCGGCGAGCAGGGCGCTGAGCTCGGCGATCTTCGGCTCCATCGTGGCGAGGTAGCGCTGGCCGCCGAACCCTGGATTGACTGTCATCACGAGGACGACGTCGACGAGGTCGAGGACGTGGGCGACGGCGCTGACGGGCGTCGCCGGGTTGATCGCGACGCCGGCGGCGGCGCCAAGTTCGGCGATATGTCCGAGCGTGCGGTGGAGGTGTTCGCAGGCCTCGGCGTGGACGATGAGCCGGGAACAACCGGCCTCGACGTAGCGCGCCGCCATCGAGTCGGGAGTGAGAACCATCAGATGCGCCTCGAACGGGATAGCCACGCGATCCCGGACGGAAGCGATCACGTCGGGACCGAACGTCAGGTTGGGGACGAACTGGCCGTCCATGACATCCCACTGGACGAGGTCGACGCCGGCCTTCTCGAGAGCGACGATCTCGTCACCGAGGCGGGAGAAGTCGGCCGGCAGCACCGACGGAGCGATCTGGATCGGCAGCGCCACGACGTAGAAGGTAGTAGCAGGCAGATGCGCATACCATGCCGACGGTGGCAACCGTGCAGCTCCGCCCGGACCGGTTCGCCGCCGGGGGAGAGGCGATCGCCCGCGACACCGGCGGGCGGATCGTGTTCGTCAGGGGAGCGCTACCTGGCGAGACGGTGACCGCCGAGCTGGTTCACGAGAAGCGCGACTGGGCTCGCGCTCACGTCGTCGACGTCGTCGAAGCCAGCGCCGATCGGATCACGCCGCCGTGCCCTTCGCGGCTCGCCGGTTGCGGTGGATGCGGTTGGATGCATCTCGACCTCGATGCTCAGCGTCGCGCCAAGTTGACGATCGCCGAAGAGGCGCTGCGGCGAATCGGCGGAGTTGCCGAGCCGGTGATGACCCTCGGGCCGGGCGTGGATGCCGAGGGCTACCGCACGACCGCGCGTGTGGCGCCGGACCCGGACGGTGCCGCCGGGTTCCGTGCCGAGAGATCCCACGATGTTGTCGCCGCGCCTTCGTGCCTCGTGCTTCACCCGACGCTTCGCGAGTTGGTCGCCGCGATCCGACTCGACCCGGGCGTCGAGGCGACGCTGCGGATGTCGGTGGCTACTGGCGACGTCGTTGCCCGGTGGGACAGGTCCAAAGGTGCCGTACACGGTCTCCCGCCCGAGGTGCAGCGCAGCGGTGCGGCAGCGATCACTGAAGACGTCCAGGGACACCGGCTGCGGGTGTCGATCGGCTCGTTCTTCCAGTCAGGGCCGCAGGCGGCAGCGCTGCTCGTCGAAGCGGTGCGTCGCGCCGCCCCCGAGCTTGTCGAGGCCGCGGTCGTCGTCGACGCCTACGCAGGTGTGGGGATGTTCGCCGTCTGCGTCACGGCGTCCGATGCGTACGTGATCGCCGTCGAGACCTCTCGGTCAGCGGTTGCCGACGCCGAGGTGAACCTCAACGGTCGCCGCCACGAGATCGTGCGCGGCGAAGTCGGAGGATGGCGAGCTGCGCCTGACCTGGACGTCGACGTGGTGATCGCCGACCCGGCGCGCAGCGGTCTCGGCGCCCCCGGCACGGCCGCGCTCACGCGTCTCGGCGCTCCGCTGATCGTCCTCGTCAGCTGCGACCCCGCCTCGCTCGGCCGGGACGCCAAGTTGCTCAGCCGGGCCGGGTACGGGCACGTGAGCTCGGAGGTCATCGACACCTTTCCGCAGACAACCCACATCGAAGTCGTCTCACGGTTCGAGAAGGAGTGACGGGAGTGCTCAGACCTGTCGTCTCCACGGAGGTCAAAGCGGCGCTCGACGCCCGTGGTCCCGTCGTCGCCCTCGAGTCGACGATCTTCTCCAACCTGGGACTCCCGTCACCGGCGAACGCCGAGGCGCTCGACCGGTGTGTCGCTGCAGTGCGTGCGTCCGGGGCCGTTCCTGCGGTCACCGCGGTGCTCGACGGTGTGGCCCGTGTTGGTCTCGAGCTGACCGAGCACGAGCGGATCCTCGGTGCGGCTCGCAAGACGGCCGAGCGCGACCTCGCCGTCGCCGTCGCCCAGCACTGGGAGTTCGGGGCGACCACCGTGAGCGCATCGGTTGCCCTCGCCGCCGCCGCGGGGGTCAGCGTGTTCGCCACCGGCGGCATCGGGGGAGTGCACCGTGGCGCCGAGACGACCGGCGACATCTCGGCCGACCTCGACGCCTTGGCGACACACGAGGTGATCACGGTCAGCGCCGGCGCCAAGGCCTTCCTCGACCTCTCCCGCACACTCGAGTACCTGGAAACCCGCGGCGTGCCCGTGCTCGGGTGGCAGCACGACTGGTTCCCGGCGTTCTACACCCGCTCGTCCGGCCTGCCGGTGCCCCACCGGGTGGACGACGCGGCGACCGTGGCGGCCGTGTACGCCGCCCGTCCGCGGCAGATCGGCGTGCTCGTCGCCGTACCGATACCAGCCGACGCCGAGCTCGACGCCAGCGTCGTCGACGAGGCACTGGCAACGGCCCTGCACGACGCCGACGCGACGGGTGTCGAAGGTGCCGCGGTCACGCCGTTCGTGCTCGGGAGGATCGCGGCGGCAACCGCTGGGGGAAGCATTCCCGCCAACCTCGCCCTCGCCGAGCGCAACGCCGCCGTCGCCGGGGAGATCGCCGTTGCCGTCAGCCTTCTCGAGCGAGACGCTCGGTAAGAGCTCGGCGAACTGCCGGCCACTCGGCGGCGGTGATCGAGAACAACGCGGTGTTCCGCGAGCCGACCATCCTCACCCGGCACCCTCGACGGCCGGTGGTTGCGCAGGATGCCCTCGAACGTGGCGCCGAGCCGGAGGATTGCGGCGCGGCTGCGCTGGTTGCGTTCATCGGTCGCCAGGGCGACTCGGTCGACGTTCCACCTCTCGAACGCGTGCGTGAGGAGGAGCAGCTTGGACTCCGTGTTCACGGCGGTGCGCTGTACGTCGGCGGCGAGCCATGTACCACCGATCTCGACCTCGTCCGGCTCGGGGCGACCGCGCCACCGCCGCAACTCCATCAGCCGGGTGCAGCCCACGATGCGCCCCTCCGTGCGTAACCGTTGCACAAACGGCACGGCATCGTCCGCGTCGCGCAGCGCGAGCAGCCAGGCGATGTGTCGGTCCATTGCCTCCCTCGTTGCGGGGACTTCGGTGAACTGGTACGTCGACCGGTCGGTGCCTGCGGCGGCGGTCAGTTCGGCGGCGTGCTGGGGCTCCAACGGCACCAGTTCGACGTGCCGGCCGCGCAGGGTTCCGGTCTCGGAGGCAAGCGTCACGGCGGCGACGGTAGCGACGACTGGTGCCTCGGCTCGACTTCGTTCGCCCTCAGCCGATACGACAGGGGGATGACCCCCGACGCGAGTGCCGCGAGCTTCGACACTGAGGCGATCCTGCCGCCGGACCCTGATGGCTTGGCGGTGCTCCACGAACGCGAGTACCGGGTACGCGCCTATCGGCTCGATGACGGTGGCGGACCTCGATTGTTGTTGCGCGGGGCAGTGCGTGACCAGAAGCCTGCGGGGTTGTACGTCGAGAACGATCCGGACCCGCTGACGTTCCATCACATGCAGGTCGAGCTGGTGGTCGATTTTCCGGGGATGGAGATCAGCGCCGCTGCCGTGTTGTTCGAGGCCCACCCACACAACGAGTGCGGGGCCATCGCGCCGCACTACGGCGAGCTCGTCGGTCTGTCCATCGCCCGCGGCTTCACCCACGAGGTGCGACACCGCTTCGGGGGACCCCGCGGTTGCACGCACACGACGGCGCTGCTGCTGGCGATGGCGCCGGTGGCGATCCAGAGCATCTGGTCGATGCAGATCGTCGCCGATCGCGAGGCTGGACGGACCTGGCGTGGCCCGGGCGATCTGTCTCCCGAGGAGCGCCAGCAGCGATGGGCGGCGACGCTGAACAGCTGCCACGTGTGGGACGAGTCTGGTGAGTTCGCCCAGCATGTCCTCGGTGGAGGGGACGTCGACGTGCCGATTCCGTTGCGCCGGCGACTCGATGCGCTCGGTCTTGATGTCCCGTGAACTCCCGTGATCCGTTCGGGCTGACCACGTTCGGTGTCGAGGACGTCGCCGGGAGGCCAGGAGAGAAGTGGGCCACGGTCGACGGGCGCCTGGCGAGCTGGGTCGCCGACATGGACTTCCCGATCGCCCCGGCAATCGCCGAGCGGCTCGCCGCCCGGGTCGCCGTGGACGTTGGCTATCCGACGTGGGACGACATCAGCCGCTCCCCGCTGCCGCAGCGGTTCGCCGCCCGCATGGCCGATCGCTTCGATTGGGCGCCGGACGAAGCACGGCTGTACGAGCTCTCCGATGTGCTGCAAGGGGTCGCCCTAGCGGTCCATCACCTGACCGCGCCGGGCGACGGCATCGTCCTTCACCTCCCCGCATACCCACCATTCCTCGAGCTGATCCGTGACACCGGCCGCACGCTCGTCGACGTCGCCGCGTTGGCTACACCCGACGGGTTCCTCTGGGACTACGCCGATCTCGACCGGCGCCTCACGGCTGGCGGGACCGGCGCACGCGCCCGACTGTGGATCCTCTGCCACCCGCAGAATCCAACCGGCCGGGTGTTCGATCGAGCGGAGCTGGAGGTGATCGCCGAGCTGGCGGCCAAGCACGATCTTGTTGTGGTCAGCGACGAGATCCACGCCGAGCTCGTCCACCCCGGACTTGTGCACGTGCCGTTCGCGACGCTCGGTGCCGAAGTCGCGGCGCGGACGATCACCGTGACGTCGACATCCAAGGCGTTCAACCTTGCTGGCCTGCGTTGGGCGATCCTCCATGCTGGACCTGACGAGTTCCACGAAGCGCTGGCAAGCTTGCCGAAGCACTACCTCGGTGCGCCCAACCTGCTCGCCGTCGAGGCGACGGATGCGGCGTGGAGTGATGGCGACGAGTGGCTTACGGCGGTGCGTTGTGTCCTCGACGACAACCGCCGCACCCTGGCCGCACTGCTGGCGCGCCACCTACCGGGCGTCGTGTATCACGAGCCCCAGGCGACGTACCTGGCGTGGCTCGATTGCCGAGGGCTCGGTCTCGGTGACGATCCGGCGGAGACGTTCCGCGAGCGCGGCGTCGAACTCGCCCCCGGTCCGCGTTTCGGCTCGATTGGCACCGGTTTCGCCCGCCTCAACTTCGCCACCAGCCCGATCGTCCTCGAGGCGATCGTCGAGAGGATGGTCGGCGGCGCCTAATGCGTCGTCAGGCGTGATACGGCATGAGGCCGTCGGCGGGGATCGTGCCGAGGCGGCCGGCCTGGAAGTCCTCGAACGCCTGGACCAACTCGTCCCTGGTGTTCATCACAAACGGACCGTACGCCGCCACCGGCTCACCGATCGGGCGTCCACCCAACAGGTACACGTCGAGCGCGTCGGTGTCGGCAGCGCGCAATGTCAGCGTGTCACCGGCACCGAATACGGCAAGCTGCCCGACCTGGACCGGCGCTGCCTCGGCGCCCGCTGTGCCTCGTCCGGACAGCATGTAGGCGAGGGCGTTGAACTCGCGCTGCCAGGGAATGGTGATCTGCGCTCCCGGCGACAGCGTGAGGTGGGCAACGGTGATCGGGGTGTGCGTCGAGCCGGGGCCGTGACTGGCCGGCGATGTCCCCGGCGATCAGGCGAACCAACGCACCGCCATCCGGCGACGACAGCAACGTCACTTGATCGCCATCGAGGTTCTGGTAGCGCGGGGCGATCATCTTGTCCCGGGACGGCAAATTGACCCACAGCTGCAGCCCGTGGAAACGGCCACCGCTGATCACCAGCTGTTCGGGAGGAGTCTCGATGTGCAGGATGCCGCCGCCGGCAGTCATCCACTGCGTCGCGCCGTTCTCGATCGAGCCGCCACCGCCGTGGGAGTCCTGATGCAGGAACGCTCCGTCGATGATGTACGTCACCGTCTCGAAGCCGCGATGGGGGTGCCAGTTGGTCCCGCGAGGCTCGCCGGGGGCGTAGTCGACCTCGCCCATCTGGTCCATGTGGATGAACGGGTCGAGCTCAGCGAGGCTGACGCCGGCGAACGCCCGTCGCACTGGAAAGCCCTCGCCCTCGGTCCCTCGAGGAGCGGTCGTCACTGAACGCACGGGACGGGCCGTGAGTGTTGCGTCGGGCGTTGGGATGCTCGGAACAGTGAGTGGATCTGCGGTCACGGCTGGCATGGCAACTCCTCGGAAGGTATTTGCGATCACAAGTATCAACAGCGGTAGGAGCGACCGTATTCCCGCCGATGTCGAACGTCGCGACCGTTCTGCAGCAACCGATGGGTGTTTACGGGACGGAATCGTCCCCTGCACACCCATCGGTTGCCGGGGGCTGCTGCTGATGATCGTCGCTCAGACTGAGCGGTGGGCCGGAAATGCAGTAGCGAGGCGCGCGAGCGCCAGGGCCCCGATCAGCAACCCGAAGTCGCGCAGGGCGATGTCGTAGAAGTCGCCGATCAACAACAGGTTGAAGACGATGCCGGCCAACCAGGCGGCGACGAGATATCCGCCGAAGCGCGGCCAGAGGGCGACGACGATTCCGGCCACGATCTCGATCACGCCGACGGCGTACATCAGGGTGTGCGCCTCGGCGTTGAACAGATCGGTGAACTCGGGCGCCAGGTAGATGTCCCAGTCGACGAGGACGTGGAAGAACTTGTCGAGCCCGAACAGGATCGGGGCGACGACGAAACCGATGCGCAGCAGCCAGAACGCCTGGTATGCCGGGTCTTGCCAGCTTGCTGGGCGAGTCGAAACCTGAAGTTGCGGTTCCTCGACGGGCCGGGCGGTCGTGGTGGTCATGAGCTTCCTCCTTCTATTATCAATCAAGATTGACGATACAATCCGCCAGCTGTATCGTCAAGTTTGAGTATCTTTAGAGAGGTGTCGGTGAAGGACTTCGACGAGCGCGTCGCCGGCGTGGCCTCATTGGCCGAACCACAGCGCAGGGCGTTGTACCGGTTCGTCGTCAGCCGGGACCGACCTGTCGGCAAGGATGAGGCCGCCGCGGCGATGGGAGTGGGCCGGTCCGTAGCCGCCTTTCACCTCGACCGGCTCGTTGCCGACGGGTTGTTGACGACGGAGTACCGCCGCCTGTCGGAGCGCCGGGGACCCGGCGCCGGACGACCGGCGAAGCTGTACCGGCGAGCAGACGGTGAGCTGTCCGTGAGTCTCCCGGCCCGCCGCTATGACCTCGCCGCCAGGCTCCTCGCCGGCGCGGTCGACGAAGCAATCCGCACCGGCACAGACGTGGCCGACGCCCTCACCAGGTTCGCCGCGGCACGAGGACGTCGCCTCGGCGATCGAGTGCGGGACCTCGCCGGCAAACGACCGAGCCGGCGGGCTGTTCTCGACGTCGCGCTCGTCGTGCTCGGCGAGGAGGGCTACGAGCCCCGCGTCGACGGCTCCGACATCAGGCTCGCCAATTGCCCGTTCGATGCGCTCGTCGAGGAACAGCGCGACCTCGTGTGTGGCATGAACCACGATCTGCTGTGCGGCATGGCCGAGGCCGCGGGCGATCACGTGCTCAGCGCCCGGCTCGAGCCGTCCGAGGGCAACTGCTGCGTTCGCCTGCAAGCTCATGTCCCGCGGACGAAGGGCCGATAGTGGACTGGGCGGGTTGGGCCATCTTCGGGCTCGTCGCCACGGCCGGGTTGACGGTGGTGATGATCGCTGCCGAGCTCGCCGGCTACACGCGTCTCGACATCCCGCTGATGCTGGGCACTGTCACTACGGAGGACCCCGACCGAGCCCGGGTCGCCGGCCTCGGCATCCACCTCGCGATCGGCCAGGTGTTTGCCCTGTTCTATGCCGCCGGTTTCGCCGCCCTCGACCGCTCGGATTGGTGGCTCGGCGCCCTCTTCGGCCTTGCCCACGCGGCCGTCGCCCTGACAGTGCTGGTGCCGCTTCTGCCCGGGGTTCACCCGCGCATGGCCAGTGAGCGTGCCGGACCGGACTCGACCGCGGTGCTCGAGCCCCCCGGCCTGTTCGCACTCAACTACGGCGCTGCCACGCCGATCGTCGCCGTCGGCGCTCACGTCGTCTATGGCGCCGTGCTCGGACTCTTCCTCGGAACGAGTTGATGAGCCGGCGGGTGCCGATCGGCGACTACGGGCTCATCGGCGACACTCGGTCGGCGGCGCTGGTGGCGCCCGATGGTTCGATCGACTGGTGGTGCGTCCCGCGTTTCGACGACCCACCCCTGTTCGGGCGGCTCGTCGGTGGAGACGCCGCCGGGTGGTTCGTAATCGGCCCGGCGGAGACCGCCGAGGTCGCTGCACGCTGCTACCGGGCCGACACCGCCACCCTGATGACGACATGGGTGGTTGACGGCGGCGAGCTCGACCTGGAGGACGGTCTCGTCGCCGAGGTCGAGGGCCAGTTCCTCCCTGGGACGCTGCTCGTCCGCCGGCTCACCGCCCGCGGTCAGCCTGTTCGGTGCCAGCTGCACATCGCTCCGCGGTTCGGCTACGACCGCAAACCGGCCCGGCGAACAGCTCGCCGGGCGGGGGCACTGGTGTGTGAGTTCGGAGAGCGGGCGATCGCCATCACGTCCGACGGCCCGATCGTCGAGGCCGATCGGCCCGTCGAGTTCGAGGTTGAACCCGGCCGGCCGGTCACCATCGCCCTCACCGCCGCTCGTCGCGGCCCGCTGATCGTCGTGCCGCCGCAGACGGCCAACGCAGCGTTGACACGCGACGAACGCGGTTGGCACAACTGGGCCGCAGACATCGAGAGCAGCACGAATCGCCAGCTGCTCGTCCGCAGCTTGATCACACTGCAGCTGCTCACGTACTCGCCGTCGGGTGCGCCGGTCGCCGCGCCGACGACGTCGTTGCCCGAGCAGATCGGTGGCGAGCGCAACTGGGACTACCGGTACGCCTGGCCCCGCGACGCAAGCATTGGTATCGGCGCGTTCCTCGCAGCCGGCAAGCCCGAGGAGGCACGCGCCTTTCTGGCCTGGCTCTTGCACGCGACTCGACTGTCCCGCCCGCGACTACCAGTGCTGTTCACCCTCGACGGGAGACCCGGGCCTCGAGAGAACACTCTCCCCGGCTGGCCCGGCTACGGCGACAGCCTTCCCGTGCGTGTCGGCAACGCCGCCGCCGGCCAGCATCAGCTGGACGGGTACGGCTGGGTGCTCGACGCCGCCTGGCTGCTCACCGACGCCGGCCATCGCCTCTACAACGAGACCTGGCGAGTCGCCGCTGCTCTCGCCGACCAGGTCTGTGCGACGTGGACCCAACCCGACGCCGGCATCTGGGAGCAGCGGGCCACGCCGGCCCATCACGTCCACTCAAAGCTGATGGCCTGGGTGGCGCTCGACCGGGCCATCCGCATCGCCGACTCCCGCGGCGACCGGCGCAGGCAACGCCAGCTGCGTTGGGCCGGGGCCCGGGACGCCCTCGCCGAGGAGATCCGCGATCGCGGGTTCGACTCCGACCAGGGCGCGTACACGGCTGCGTACGACGCCGCCGAGTTGGACGCAGCGGTGCTCGCCCTGCCCGTCATCGGATTCGAACCGGTTGCCAGCGATCGGGTCGTCGGCACCGTCGACGCCATTCGCCGCCGTCTCGGCGCCGGCGGGCCACTCGTGTATCGCTACCCGCCTGGCACGGACGGCCTCGCCGGAGGCGAAGGCGCTTTCCTGCCCTGCTCGTTCTGGCTAGTGCGAGCGCTCGCCCGGATCGGCCGCGCCGACGAAGCCCGAGACCTGCTCGATCAGCTCGACGACCTTGGTGGCCCGCTCAAGCTCTACGGCGAGGAGATGGAGCCGGCGACGGGAGAGCACCTCGGCAACTTCCCCCAAGCGCTCACCCACGCCGCCCTGGTCCAGGCGGTGCTTGCCCTCGACGATTCCTCATCCTCTCGGGATCTGGGCGGCCCACAGCCGACTTTCTGACGCGACGGCCGCCCAGATCGCGCAGCAGTCCAGTCGCCGTCGGGGAGCGGTTCAAGGCATTGCCGATGTTGCGAAACGCGACGTCGAACGGATCGGCCGAAGCCTCCGGGGAACGAGCAAAGCCCCACCGTCCACTCCGCTCACGTCTGGACCAACACCTGGCCGTCGCCCGGCACCGGTTCTGGCACCTCGGTCGATCCGGCCCCCATCGCTGGGTTTGTAGCGGTCGATGATGAAGGCCTTCATGGTTGGATCGGAGCTCCGGTGATGAGTGCAGCTGCACCTTCAACGTTCATCCGGTGGTTCCTCCGTGTCATGGCCGTGTCCGGGTCGTCACGGTTGGTGTCGGTGAGGCGGTGATGGCACCGGTGACGTGGCGGTGCGCGCTGGATGTGCGCATCGGCAGGACGAGGGCGGACGTGGCCAGGCCGCCGATGACGACGATCCACCAGATCCGATCGAAGCCGACATCGATGGCGCCCGAGGTCCCGACCAACGCGATGGTGAGCGCGACACCGAAGGTGCCGCCGAACTGGCGGACGGCTTGGGTGGCGGCGCCGCCGACGCCGGCGCGGCCGGGTGGCAATGCTTGGGCGACGACGCTGGAGAGCTGCGGGAAGACGAGGGCGACGCCGAGCCCGCTGAGCACCATCGACGGGAGGAAGTCGCGCAGGTAGTTGACGTGCGGGCCGAGCATCGTCAGGCGGAACAGGCCAGAGCCGGCGTAGAGGATGCCGCCGGTGATGAGCAGCGGTCGCTGCCCGACCGTGCCGGCGAGCTTGCCGGCCCGGGGTGCGACGAGACCGACGACGACCGGTCCGGGGGCGACCCCGAACCCGGCTTGCAGCACCGACCAGCCCCAGACGTCGGTGAGGAACAGGATCGAACCGAAGAACAACGCGGCGAACGCGGTCCCGAACACCAACATGGCGACGTTCGCCCACCGGAAGTTGGGGATGCGGAACAGATCGAGGTCGAGTGCCGGGGCGTTGGTGTGCTGCTGATGGATGACAAAGACCGCAAGCACGACCAGCCCGGCGACGAGCACACCGAAGGTTCGGGCGCTGAGCCATCCGAACTCTTCGGTGCCGACCAGGCCGTAGGAGAGCAGCCCAGCTGCACCGGCGATGAGGATCACGCCGACCAGGGACGGCACCTGGGTGGCGGGATCGGATGATTCGTGGAGGTTCCGGCGTCCGGCGATCACGGTGTAGATGCCGACCGGGAGGTTGATGAAGAACGCCCACCGCCACCCGAGCCCCTCGACGATTGCCGCACCGAGTGTGGGACCGAGGGCCCCTGCGACGGCACCGGCGGCACCCCAGATCGCCACGGCGCGGGGGAGCTGGTCGTGGGCGAACGCGTGCATCACCAACGCCAACGACGACGGGATCAGCGCCGCGGCGCCGACGGCCTGAACGACGCGGAACACGATCAGCAGCTCGGCGCTCGGCGCGAGGCCGCACGCCATCGAGGCCACGGTGAACACGACCGAGCCGGTGAGGAACACCTTGCGGTGCCCGACGCGGTCAGCGAGCTTTCCCGCCGGGATGAGCATCGCCGCGAACACGATCGTGTAGGCGTTCAGCACCCAGGAGAGCTCCGACGCCCCGGTGTTGGAGAACGTCGCCGTGATGTCAGGGAACGCGACGTAGAGGATCGTCGTGTCGAGGAACGTCGCCAGGACCGCCAGCGACGCGATCGTCAAGGTGCGACGAGAATGCTCGTACATGATCCCGTTCAGCCCGCCGCGGTCAAGCGGGTCCGGAACGACTCGGCGACCACCGAGCCGTCGAGTCGGGTGATGCAGGCGTGCTCGACCGCGACGCCGCCCGTGCCGTCGTCGATCTCGACCGAACCAGCGAGCCACGCACCCTCCCCGAGGCACAGTCCACTGCGGTGGATGTCGACGGTTAAGTCGATGCTCATCCCGCCGGTCGGAGGCTCGGTCCGGGCGAACACAGCGAGCGGGAAGCAATCGACGGCCATCATCACCAGCCACGCCGCGTCGATCGGGCGTGCCTCGAGCGGTCGCACGTACCCGGCCAGGTGGGCGCGGTCGCCGGTGAACGGCATCCGCTGAGGATCGAACCGAAACTCGAACCGTCCGGAGCGGCTGCGTGGTCGGTCCGGGCACCGACGGGGGGATCTCATTGGCGCTGGCGGCAACGTCAGAGTCGATGTGACGCCCGGCCACGCAGCGGCTCTCACCACATGAGCCGGCGGCGAGAACGGCACAGAGTACGCAGATGGCGGCAGGTCCACTGTTCGCCGCTCGCTCCACTCGAGCCCGGACCGCTCGGTCATCAGCGTCAGGCGGCTGATACTCAGGACCTGCTGGTCCTGAGCGAGCTCGGCGACCATCGTCGTGATCGACCGGCCACGTCGCACCTCACGCACCGACAGCTCAGCCGGGCCGACGCGCCCCGGCCGCAGGAAGCTCGTCGACATGGTCCGCACCACCCTGCCCGATGCCATCGATTCCGCACCACGCACCGCGAGCGCGCACATGTAGCCGCCAGGCACGCCGACCGCCGACGACCACCCTGCGCCGAGGTCGACGACGAACTCGCCGGGACGTGCCTCTGCCGGGGTCATGTCGATGGTCAAGGGCGTTCGTGACCGACCACCGCGGGCGTCTTCGACGCGCCTGTAGGTGGTGGCGCCTTGGGCATCGAGAGCCTCTGCGATGGCGGCGCCGAGCCCGTGGTCGGCTCCGGTGACGAGTGCTGCTGCAGATCCTGCCTTCATCGGGTGATTCCTTCGGGTCATGGCCGTGTCCCGGATGGTCACGGTCTCGTGGTGTTCGGTTGCACGGCGAAGCGCCGTGGCGAAACGAAGCCGACGTCGAAGCGACGGCTCGGGCACGTCGTTGGAGGTGAGCGGATAAGCGCTCGGTAGGTCTGCGCTCGTCGTGCTACTGGGCGAGGAAAGCGAGGGCTTTGTCGACGAACGGCCCGTGGAATTGGAAGATGCCGCCGTGGCCGGCGTCGGGGTAGACCACCAGCTCCGCGTTCGGCAACCGCTGAGCCAGGTCGACCGAGTTGCTCGTCGGCACCATCCGGTCGCTCTCACCGTTGGCGACGAGAACCGGCTGGCGAATGACCGACAGGTCGGCAGGCTGCTCCTCGCCCCAGCGGTGGATGGCGGTGAGCTGAGCACCGTAGGAGCGAAGAGAAATGCGCTTGTCGCGGTTGTCGGTGCGCTCCTTCAAGCGGGCCAGGTACTCCTTGCCGGCTCGACGCCCATTGGGCGTCCTGGTGAAGAAGAGGAATTGCTTGGGGTCCTGCAAGGTGAGCAGCCCCCGAAGCGTGTCGAGGTGGGCGATCCGGGTCACGTTCGTGATGCCCACGCCCCCAGCGGGACCCGTCCCTGTGAGTATCAGCTTGCGAACGAGCTGCGGTTCGTCGGCGGCGATCACCTGGGCGATCATGCCGCCCATCGAGAAACCCAAAAGGTCGACCTTCTCCAGACCCAGCGCCCGGATGAAGGCGACGGCGTCGTTCGCCATCGCCTCGATGGTGGTGGGGGTGGAACCGCTGGAAGCGCCGACGCCTTGGTTGTCGAAGGTGATGACCCGGTGCCGGGCAGCGATGCCGTCGACGACGCGCGGGTCCCAGTTGTCCAACACGGCGGCGAGGTGGGTGAGGAAGATCACCGGCACCCCTGACTTGGGGCCGAGCTCGCGGTAGGCGAAGTCGACACCCCCGGCCGAGACAGTGCGGGTCGATGCGTCCTTGTACGACGTGACCACGTCGGCGATCGCCCGTCGGTCGGTCGTCGTGGTGGCGGTCCGCTCCGTCGTGGCCAGTGTCGCCGGCTGGGTAGCTGTCATCGTGTACTCCTCGCTATTGAATTACGATCGTACTATAATCGGTTGGAGCGAGAAGGCAATGTGTTGTTCGACACGAGGAGGCACGTGTGGCCCGCTACGGCAAGGAGCACAAGGAAGCGAGCAGGCGGCGGATCATCGAGGCCGCCGGTCAGCGTCTGAAGCGTGATGGCATCGATGGCTCCGGCATCGCCGTGCTGATGGCCGACGCCGGGCTGACCAATGGCGCCTTCTACGCCCACTTCGCGTCGAAAGAGGACCTCGTCGCCACGGCGGTCGCCGACCAGCTGCACCAACAGCTCGCCCGCTACCGCGCCCAGGGCTCCGACCGCGAAGGAGTCGCGCAGCTGATACGCGAGTACCTATCGGTCGAGCACCGCGACGCCCCAGAGCAAGGCTGCCCCTCCGCAGCCCTGCTCGACGAGATCGGGCGCTGTGGCGAGGCCACCAAACACGCCTACACCGACGGGATTCTGAAACTGGTCGACGAGATCGCCCCCGTTCTCGCTCCCGGCGATCCTCCGTCGGCGCGAGCACAGACGCTCAGCCTGTTCGCGCTGCTCATCGGCACACTCCAGCTCTCCCGCGCAGTCGCCGACCCACGGCTCGCCGACGAGATACTTGAGCAGGGCATCGACAACGCACTAGCGCTACTCCCCGACGAATAGCGCCACGCTCACACAGGATCAGAAGGCGATCGCGGCCAGCCGACACGTCGACGTCGCAGCTCACCCGGTTGAGGATGACCTCCTCCACGCCGATCGCAGCGAAGCCGTCGACCAGCCCCTGACCGCTGCGCCGAGGCGCACAACGCTGCCGCATCCCCTCGCACTCCCACGTGTAATCACGACGGATGTTGGCCCGACCCCGTCCGATCGCCCAGCGCGAAGTCCGGGATCGTGGCAGGCGCGGCAGGCCGTCGTGACCGCCTGCGACCGGGCCGCTCGAGCCGCCTCGATGCTCGGCTCGACGAGTGGCGCCGCCGCGTCGCGAGGAGCGGCGAGCCAAGTGGTGCCGCGTGCCCGTGGGTCATGCTCGCGATCATGAGCAGTCCATCCACTCGGTCGTCCAGCTCGTCAAACGACGGTTAGTCATCGACGGTGAGAGCGCGATCGAGCGTCGGCCTCGTCTGCGTGACGCTTCCCGACGAGAGTCGACACGGGACCGAATGTGACAGCACGATATTCGGTCGGCGAGGCATCGCCCGCGTAACCGGCGCGAGCCTGTTCGGTGCCGAAAGCCCATCGCCGAGCCCCCCGCCTGCGAGCGCCTACCGCCGATTGTGTGCGCACGCGAGAGCAAGCATTGTGGGCCAGCGGATTCGATTCCGTTTACCGGAGAGCCTCGAGAATCGGCTTCGGGTCGATCTGGTACCGAGAGCAGAGCGCTCGGACGTATGCCAGCCACTTGTCAGATTGGTCGGCCAGCGCGTTGAGGATGTCGTGGCCCTCGGGATCCCCACCCGCTGCGAGGGTTAGTCCGAGGCGCACTCGAGTGTTGCCATCGTCGGGCAGTCGAGCGCACAGCTCGCGGGCCGCCTCGACTGCGCCGACATGGTCGCCAGCGGCGAGGCGGTGCAGCGGAACGTTGCAGCCCCCGTAGGCGCGAGACAGTTCGGCCAATCGACGCAGTTCCGTGAGGGGCTCGGGATGGTCGTCGACCCGGACGTCGACTACGACCGTCTTCCAGGCGGGCAAGCCGCGTTCACCTGTTCGAACGATCAGTCCAGCGGACTGCGCACCGCGGAAGTCACCGCCGAGCGCCTGGGCGGCGTCGAGGGCGGCCAGGAGACGGTCGGTGAGGTCGCCTGCTGTCGTCTCGAACGCTGCGACCATGGCCTCTGGAATCCCGGGGTTGGCCATCATGTTGGCTTGGGCGACGCAGTCGACTCCGGGCTGGTGGCCGGCGTTTGGAACGCAGTCGGTACCGGTGAATGCCGCAGGCGGAGACGCAAGGTCGATCACGCCGAGCTGACGGACATCGGGCGTGTCATCTCCAGCCACGAGGGCGGCGGCGACTTGGTTCGGCGGGGAACTGGCCAGGAGCATCTGGAGGCCGAGATGTCCGAACGCCGGATCGCCAATTGCCTGGGTGGCGACCGCACCGACGCCGGCCTCAGTCCATATCACGCCCGGCCCTGAAGAGAACCACGCACTCTGCACGGCGCCGCCAACCTGCCCCGAAGCGGAGTCGCGACCAAGGATCGAGTACGTCATGACTTGGATGCTCGCAGATCCGACCTGGGCTCGGTGGTTGACATCCCCACCCGGCAATTGGGATTGGTCGCCGCACGCGACGTCCGGTGCCAGCCTCCGCCGTCGGCACGTGCCCTCTCTCCGGCGTTTCCGGACGCGATTGCGGGACGGTCCTTTCGTCGTGCTGGGTGCCGATCGGTAGGACTTGGCCGCGTCGTCGCCCGTGTTGGGCGACACTTCTGGCGTGCGGAACGCGTCGATGCCACCGGACGTGTTGGAGAGTGTCAGGCGCGTTGACTCGATCGTTCGAGCGGTCTGCGGCGAACGTCCGGTGTCGACCTACGTGCACGGTTCGCTCGCACTCGGCGGCTTCAACCCGCTGCGCAGCGACGTTGACGTCCTCGTGGTCGTTGGTGACGACCCGCCGTTCGACGCTGCCGCACTTCGCTCACTCGGAAGCCAACTCGCCACGGTTCCGTCGGGCGGTCGTGGCCTCGAGCTCAGCATCGTCACGTCGACTGCGGCACACAAGCCGTCGGCGCCGTGGCCGTTCTTACTGCACCTGTCGACCGCACCGAATGACACAAAGGTCGTCGTGGGCATCGATCGAGCGGGCGACCCGGACCTGCTGATGCACTACGCCGTGGCATTGGCCGCTGGCATCACCGTGCGGGGCGAGCCACCCGCACGGACGATTGGATCGGTCGAGCGCGACGTCGTCGTGCGGTACCTCGCTGATGAGTTGACGTGGGCAGAGACCAACGCGGGCGAGGCTTACGGTGTGCTGAACGTGGCGCGGGCCAGTTGCTTCCTCGACGAAGGCGTGGTCGTTTCCAAGCTTGATGGCGGCCGGAGCGCTCTCGCCAAGGGCGGCCCGACGGACTTGCTGACTCGAGCGCTGGACGTTCAAGAAGGTCGCGCCGACGATCGTCCGCCCACCGATGCCGGCGTGCGATTCATGCGCTCGATCCGGGACCAGCTCATCCGTGCCGTCGCGGAGTAGCCGGCGATCGATGACGCGGCGCGCCGCGATTACCGGGCGCGGCTATCGGACTGTGAACGAGGCCTACCAGATCGGCAACCGCTACGACCCGCCCCACCGCCGCTGACCGACCCCTCGACGTTCGGCCGGAGCCAATTGATGTGCGTGGCAGCATGGCGGCATGAGCGACGTTCCGGCCGTCCGCCAGGTCGTCCTCGACGGCGAGGACATCCGCACACTCGCCGAGTTCTACCGCGAGTTGCTCGGCATGGAGTATTGGCACGGCCACGAGACGCCCGTCGAAGGCGAGGATTGGCTCAACCTGGTCGGCCCCGTGAACCTGGCGTTCCAGAAGGTCGACCGCCTCGAGCGTGCGACGTGGCCGGACGACGAGGTGCCCCAGCAACTGCACCTCGACATGACCGTGCCCGACGGCGAGGCGCTCGAGCGGCAGCGTGACCGCGTGCTGGCGCTGGGCGGCAGACTCCTCCACGACCGCGCCGATGACCCGGAGGAGCAGCTGTACGTGTTCGCCGACCCAGCGGGCCACCCGTTCTGCATCATCGTTGCGCCCGAGCTCTACCGCACATGACGGCCGCGACCACCCCGCGCCGGTCGCCGTCGGTGCAATGAGTGTGTGACTCTCGGCAGCAGCGCAACGACGGCGGGCGCGCGTCGGCGTGCTGACGCGACGGCAAGCGAATGGTCGCCAGGAGCGAACGGGATCAGTGTGGCAGAGCGATCGCAGTCGGACCGAACCACAGTGCTGAGCGAGGGCATCGACGTGACAGGTACCTTCGCGTCCGACTGCCGGCGTTCCCGGACGCTGGGCGGCGGGATATTCGGACGTTGACAGCGGACACGCGCGTCGCCGCAGTTCTGTGCGCTGACGGCGTGGTGCAGGTACGCCCGGGTGCCATTTCCTGTCGTCGTCTCGATCGCCCCCCAGCCGGCTCGCGTCGAGGCCAGATCCGTCATTCGTTACGGTCGGCTGCTGGCTCGTTTGTGTCAGCCCGACGACTCACAATCGGTCATTCGTCTGACACAAACCGACGTCAAGGATTTGTGTCAGCCCGTCGAGCGATATCTGGTCGAACAGCTGACACAAACTGCGAGCGCGCCTCACTCGGCGTTCGGCATGGCCATCGCACCGACGTCACGGAGCTCGGTGTTCGCTCGATGGCCACCACGCGGACCGGCACCGTCGCCTCCGCGGCGTGCCGAACGCCGGAGCTCGTTGTTCTGTTGGCGATCACCCGGCCGACCGTGGAACACACAAGTGAGCTGGGTACCCAATCGGGTCATTGTGGAACTAAAAGTCGGAGTTGCCCCAGAAGAGGCCAAAGTCACCGCCCCTGTAGAAGCCCAACGCCTGGGCTGGAGCGGGTTGGTCGTCGGTGACGGCGGTGGCCGCGATCGCCCCCGCCACGGCGAGCGTGGCGGCCAGCGCGGTGGCGGCCAACCGGCGGCGGCGGCAGGTGGTGACGCTGTCCATGCTGTCCTCCAGTTGTTGAGTGTTGGGTCACCGACCCCATGCCGGTGATCACCGGAGAGGTATTCGATGCCGTCCGCCGCACAGATTGGCGGTCGCAGGTCTCGACGCGCGCCGGCCGTCAGTCAGTCCGGTAGAGCCGTCATCAGCCCGGTAGAGAGGCCGGGCGCGGCCCGGGGACGCGGGCGTGGCGGTCACGATGAGCCCGCACACGCCAGGTCGCCGGTCGGCAGCCGTGTACACAGCGTGTTCCCGTCCGTCGCTACGGAGCACGTGGCTTTGTGCCGTCAGCTGCCATTCACCTGCCGTCGCCGAGTGTTCGACGCGGGTGATGGACGACAGCACCGTGTCGGTTCTTCGAGTCCGACACCTCTCGTCGGTCGAGAAGTGGAAGCCAGCGCCGCTGACTGGGTTGTGGCGATCGGGACGCGGGCCGCGGCGGCGTTCACGGGCGCTGCGCTCTTCGCCTTCGGTGGCTGGCGGGCAGCGAATCGAACGCTCGACCCTCGAGCGCCAGGCTGTGGAGCTGGAGAGGGAGCGGCTTCGCGCTGAACGGCTCGAGGTGGAGCGGCGCACCGAGATGGTCGCCGATGTCATGGAGGTGAAGCCGCCCAACCGCTACGTGCCGATTCGGGATGGCGACGGCGCGGTGAGCGTCCCATACCGCGCGTCCTCGAACGCGCGGCGGGCCGGCCGCCGACGTGTCATCGAAGTGCCGATCGAGGACGATCGCGATCGCGAGCACAACAAGCCCCGAGCCTGTCGGCCTGGGCGCTAATAACGACTGCTACGCGTGATAGTGCGTCGGCCTCCGAGGTTCGGATCGTTCATGCCGTTGACGGTCCGTCGCGGCATCGGAGCCCGACAGAACGTTCCAGCCAGCCCAGCACAGCGGACCCAGCAGCCAGCACAGGCACAGCGGTCGCGATCGACAAGCACCGGACTCCGAGCATCAGATCAGCCACCGAGACCGCGCCCCGCCCCGAGTGTTCCCGGACGGTGCGCAACGTGACGTCACGTACTGGCACGAGCCGCCAGCCAGGAAGCCTGCGGTCGATGCAGCACCCGATGACCCGACGACATCAGCCGCTATGCGTCTCGGGGGACGTTGCCTGGCGGTGTACCTCGTTGGTGCCGTGGCCATCGCCGATCCCGTCGACGGGGTAGGTCACCCTGTTGGTCACCTGCCACCTCGGCCGCGCACCGATATCGCCATCTACCTGGTGCGCCCCCTGGGATTCGAACCCAGAACCAATGGATTAAGAGTCCACTGCTCTGCCGTTGAGCTAGAGGCGCGCGTTCGTGCGCCGAGTGTACGGGCGAGCCCGTACCCCCGGCACCGAGTGGGGTGAGCGAGGGGACTTGAACCCCCGACCTCCAGGGCCACAACCTGGCGCTCTAACCGAGCTGAGCTACGCCCACCATGCGGGCAGCCAGTCTGCCACGGCCGGCGAGGTTCACCACCCGAGGTTGCCTGCAACCGATGGGTGTCCAGGGGACGGAACGGTCCCCAGAACACCCATCGGTCGTCGGGCGACGGTCGGCCGTGGGGCGGCGGGGCGCTGCTACGGTGGCGGAACCCGGATCTGACAACCGTAGGGATGTGATACGTCATGGCCGCCACCCATCCGATCCACGGAGCGGCTGTCGACCCCGAGCCGCTCGATGCACGGCTGCTCGAACGAGCGAAGCTGATCAGCGAGCGCGAGCTCGATCGCTACAAGCAACGCACGACTGGCTCGCAACGCGCTACCGACCGTGCCCGGCAGGTCCTCCCGCTCGGTGTGCCGTCGAGCTTCCAGGCCTACGACCCGCATCCGATCGTCGTCCGTCACGCCTCCGGGGCGACGATGATCGACGTCGACGGCAACGAGTACACCGACTACGACATGGGCTTCGGCGCTCTCTTCGCCGGGCACATGAACCCCGTCGTGCGTGCAGCGGTCGAGGCGCAACTCGGCGACGGCGCGCTTTACGTCACCCCGTGCGAACTCAACGCCGAAGTCGCCGAGCTGTTGCGCGACCGGTACGAGCTGCCGATGTGGCGGTTCACCAACTCGGGCACGGAGGCGACGATGGACGCCATCCGCCTCGCCCGCGGTGCGACCGGTCGCAATCGGATCGCCAAGGTCGAGGGGGGCTATCACGGCCATCACGACGAGGTGATGATCTCGATGAAGCCACCGCTCGAGCTGGCCGGCCCAGCCGATGCGCCGAACTCTGTCCCGGGGACCGATGGCATCACGCCCGACGTCATCGCCGCCACGGTGGTCGTGCCGTACAACGATCTCGACGCCCTCGAGCGTGTCCTTCGCTCCGGTGACATCGCCTGCTTCATCCTCGAACCGGTCATGGAGAACATCGGCATCTGCCTGCCCGACGAGGGCTATCTGCAAGCGGTGCGTGACCTCACGACCGCCCACGGGACCGTGCTCATCTTCGACGAGGTGAAGACCGGGATCACCGCCGGCTACGGCGGGGCAACCGGCCATTTCGGGATCAAGCCGGACCTCGTGACGCTCGCCAAGTCGATCGGCGGCGGCTTCCCCATCGGAGCATTCGGCGGCTCGCAGGAGCTGATGGATCTGATCACCGCCGGTCGGGTGCTCCACCTCGGCACGTACAACGGCAACCCGCTGGTGATGGCGGCCGCCAAGGCGACCCTGGCCGAGGCGTGCGACCAACGGGCAACGGACGAGGCGATGGCCCGCAACGACCGGCTCGTCGACGCCTGCCAGGCGGTCATCGACGGCGCCGGATTGCCGGCCCACACCGTCCGGTTCGGGGCCAAGGGCTGCGTGACGTGGCGCCGCGAGCGTGTGCGCAACTACCGCGACTATCTGTCAGGGCACATCGAGGTGGCGTTCTCTCAGTGGATCCACGGCATCAACCGCGGCATCCTCCTGCCGCCGGGACTCGACGAGCAGTGGCTCGTCTCGGTGATGCACGACGAGGCCACGGCGATGCGGTATGCCGACGTGTTCGGCGAGTTCGCCACTGAGCTCACCGCCTGAGCTCGGTCCTCATGCCAGTTCTGTCGCGCCGGCGAGACGAGAGAGGCATGAGAAGACGTCCTACGGTGCGAGCGACGAGGCGCTAGCCGAGGAGCGGTCAGCCGCGGCCTGCGTGGCCGGGGAACGCAATTGCGTCAGTCTTCATCGCTTGAGCCGTCGTTCTCAGCGCCGACGACGCTGAACGACTCGTCGAGCTGGACGTCGACCTGATCACCGTTGTCGAGGGTGACCTCGATCTCGTAGTAGCTCTCTTCGTCGCCGACCTCGCTGCCCGTCACCCGTCCGCCGCCGGTGTGTGCCAGGGCGGCTTCACTCGCTCGATCCAAGGCATCACCTGAGATCGCCGTCTCGGTCTCGTTGTCGTCATCGTCGTCGGATGTCGCGTTGGCGACGGCGATTCCAGCGCCGGCCGCAATGGCCAAACCGGCACCCGCCGCCATCGCCACGGTCTTGCGCTTCATCACTGCCTCCTGAGTTTGTCGGTTGTCTCATTCTCGCAGCAGCGTCCTGACGCTGGGCTGACAGAACCGGCGGCCGGTCAGCCGCTGCTCGGACCGGGCGTGAACTCGACGAGTTCCGCACTGCCCTCGCCACCTGCGGTCTTCGCCTCGTAGATCATCCCAACGCCGCTGGCGAACCACTTCTCCTCGATGACCTCGGGCTCGAGCGGTGTCCAATGCCCCATCACGACGACGTCGTCGAACTCCCCGAAGGCGATCGAGCGGGCAACCCCCACCTCGAGGATCTCGGCCATGTCCTCGGCCTCCCCGGGGTAGTACTCCTGTCGGAACGCGTCGCCGACCGACGGCTCGCCCGGCATCACGATGCCGGGGAGGGCGCCGTCGATGCCCGCTTCCCACGCACCTTCGGCGTTGACCGCAACTCCGTCTTCGAACTCACGCGTGTCCTCGCCGAGATACCAGACGTTTCCATCGGAGTCTTGGGCGAACCAGTCGTAGGTGTCCTCGACCATCTCATCGTCGACGTAGACCGTGTCCCGCACGACGGTCGCGGTGATCCCCATCACCTCCCGGGTGTCATCGAGGACCTCGATCTCAATCCGCTCGGACTCGCCGTCGCTCACACCCTCGTAGACCCACCGTGACCCAACCGCGTACGGGAGATATGGGTTGTCGATGACGTCGACAAACTCGGCCGGATCGACGGACGGGGCGTAGTCACCGGCGTCGCCAGGGTCGATCGCCGGCTCTGGCTCTGTCGTGTCCGTCTCTGCGATGGCGCCGAGCGCCAGCGTGGCGACGATCGGGATGATCAGGCTGATGTGCATCGGTCGACTCCTGTGGGTGGTGGTGAGCCCGCACAATCGCGCTGCTGGCCTGACGCTGGACTGAACGCGACGCCCGCTCGTTCAGCGGCGGTTCAGCGTTCCCGGCGAGACTGGCGGCGGAGGACGAGCATGAAGGTGCTGATGGTCGAGGACGACCGCAAGATCGCCAGCGCAGTGCGACGCGGCCTGCAGGCCGAGGGCTTCACGGTCGAGATCGCCAGTGACGGGCTGGAAGGCCGCTGGAGGGCGATCGAGGGTGGCTACGACCTCGTGATCCTCGACCTCATGCTGCCCGGCCGCAACGGATTCCAGGTCTGCGCCGACTTGCGTGCCGCGGGCGTGTGGATCCCCATCCTCGTTCTCACCGCCAAGGATGGCGAGTGGGACGAAGCGGAAGCGCTCGACACGGGGGCCGACGACTATCTCACCAAGCCGTTCTCCTTCCCCGTGCTCGTCGCTCGCGTCCGCGCGTTGCTGCGGCGCGCGCCCGGAGGAGCACCGACGCCTGTCACGGTCGGCGACCTGCGCATCGAGCCGGCGGCCCGCCGAGTGTGGCAGAGAGGCTCGGAGATCCATCTGACCAGCCGCGAGTTCGACGTGTTGGAGTTCCTCGTGCGCCGAGCAGGCGAAGTGCACTCGAAGCGAGACATCGTCGCCGGCGTGTGGGAGTTCGACTACGACGGTGACCCAAACATCGTCGAGGTGTACGTGCGCAGGCTGCGGCGCAAGATCGACGAGCCGTTCGGTGTCGCCACGATCACGACGGTTCGCGGCGCCGGCTACCGGATTGACGCGCCGTGAAGGTCTTTCCGTCAACGGTGCGCTGGCGGGTCACCGCCGTTGCGACGGCGGCGATTGTTGTTGTGCTCGTCGCCGTCGGCTGGGGTGTCGTCGTCAACCATCGTCGTGAGCTAACGAACAGCCTGGACGAGCGGATGTCGGAGATCGCCGATGTCATCGCCGCCGACGTGATAGCCGGCCGGCAGCCCGACGTTGCGCTGCTCGGCGAGGACGACTGGGTCGCCCAGGTCGTCGATAGCGACGGCCGCGTCGTCGCAGCCAGTGCGATCGTCGAAGAAGCGACGATCGGACCCGCTGTCGATGGGCAGCGGATCCGGTCGATCGGGCCGCTACCGGGCGGCGACGATGACGACATGCGGCTGCTCAGCCGGACGGTCGACGCGGCCGGCGGATCGACGACGATCCACGTCGCTGCGCCGCGAGACGACATCAGCGACAGCGTCGCCACGTTGCGGCAGTCGCTCCTCGTCGCCGTTCCGTTGGCAGCCGGTGTGCTGGCGCTGCTGACGTGGGTGCTTGTCGGACGCACCCTGCGACCGGTCGAACGGATTCGGGCAGAGGTCGCGTCGATCGACGGCACCGACCTGCATCGGCGCGTTCCCGTTCCGCCTGCCGACGACGAGATTGGGCGGTTGGCGACCACGATGAACGACATGCTCGCTCGTGTCGAGCTGGCCCAGGCACGGCAGCGCCGATTCGTTGCTGACGCCTCGCACGAGTTACGCAGCCCGCTGACCCGGATGCGTGCGGAGCTCGAGGTCGACCTCCAGCACCCGTCGACTGCCGACCCGGAGGCGACTCAGCGCAGTGTGCTCGAGGAGGTGGTGGGGCTGCAACAGCTCGTCGACGACCTCCTCATGCTCGCCCGCAGCGACGGCGACCGGACCGTGGAAACAGCGACAACGGTCGTAATCGGCGACATCGTCGCTGACGCCGTGCAACGGACCCCGAGGCCGGACGGTGTCGCCGTGGAAGTCGCAATCTCCGCCCCGGCGTTGGCAGCAGGCCGAGCGAGGGAGCTCGAGCGGGCGATCGGCAACCTGCTCGACAACGCCGTCCGCCACGCTAGGGAGTCCGTTCTCGTTCGGGTGGCCGCCGCTGACGGTGCCGTGTCAGTAGTTGTCGAGGATGACGGCGCCGGGATCCCTGCCGCCGACGCTGAACGCATCTTCGAACGTTTCGCCAGGCTCGACGAGGCGAGAAGCGTTGGCGATGGCGGCGCCGGACTCGGCTTGAGCATCGCCCGCGACATCGTCGAACGTCACGGGGGCACGCTGAGCGTCGACACCGGCGTCGAACGCGGGGCTCGCCTCGTCGTCCGGTTGCCGTCTGCCGAGTGAGTGGCCGGCGCTGTCGATCAGCTCCACCGCCGTTGCTCGTTATAGCGGGCGACTCGTACCGGTGACGACCAGCCGGTCTTGCGGCGGCGGAAACCGGCGGAACCGAGAATCAATACGACTCCGACGATCGCCAGCGCGCACGACAGCGCTGCCACCGTTCGCAGCTCGTCGTTGGCGGCCGCCGGGATGACCTCGATCCAGACGTTGTCGGTGAGCAGCGGCAGGAGAAACGTCGGGACGACGTAGCCGAGGATCATCGCCAGCACACCTGCGAGGATGCACAACACACCGATGCCGAAGATCGCATCGGCGCGTTCCGGGTGAGCGAGGACGCCGAGCACGACTGCCGCGAGGCCGAGCACGGCGGCGACCGGCACGAACCAGCGCAAGATGGTTCGCATCATGTCGAGGATCCCCACCTCCTCGACCGGCAGGGTCACGGCCGGGACCGCGGCGACGTTCTGGTCGCGAACGATGTTGACCATCTGCGGCCCAGTGATCTGCACCGGCCCACCGGCGCCGATCACCCTGGCATGGATGTCGGCGACGATGTCGGCGAGGAACTCGGCGGCCTCCGGGTACCCGGTGTTGGCGGCGATCTCGAGGTTCAGCTGGTTCTCCGGTTTGCCCACCGCGCCGGCGGCGGCTGGGGCGACGACGGACGCCAATTGGGTGCGCAACTGTGGATCGGTGAAGACCTCACGGGCCACCGCACGGCTGGTCGAGGGGCTGAACGCAACCCGTTGCAACCACCAACCACCCGCGGCGAGGGCGAGCAGGATCGCCGCGACAAAGAACAACAGACCGGCAAGTCCGCGGCGCACCTGGCGAAGTCTGGCAAAGATCGGCGACATGGCCGCATCGGCGTCACCGGGTGTCGGCATACGGTTGGGTCGTGAGTGTGCCGACGGGCGCGGTGGGACGCCCATCGCTGGTCAAGATGCTGTGGCGTGGAGTCCGCCGACAGTGCCCGTGGTGCGGTGGGCGAGGTGCCTTCTTCACCGGTTGGTTCGCCAAGCAGGATCGCTGCCGCACCTGTGGGCTCGGCTGGCATCGTGGCTACGAGGGCTTCGAGCTGGGGGCGATGACAATCAGCATCATCGTCGTCTTCGGCACGCTGATCGTCGGGTTGGTCGTCGGAGTCGTGGTGACATCACCGGGCATCGCTGTGGTTCCGTTGATCGCGATCCTCGGTGCGATCGCCATCATCTTGCCGATCGTCATCTACCCGATCAGCTACACGCTGTGGCAGGCAGTCGACCTGACGATGCATCCGCCTGACCTGACCGATCCGGCGACGCCACCACCGCACCGCTGAGCCGGGCGGCGATTCAGCCGGGCTCGTCCCTCTCCGCCAGCCAGGCCTTGGCGACGCGCTTGGGCGCCTGGCACAGCCAGGCGTCGACGATGACCTCCTCGAGCTCGTCGCGGCTGAGCTTGTCGAGGTCGCAGAGCCGGACGAGGACCGCCGGCCAGCCATTGAAGTGCGGTGTCGTGAACCACGCCCCGGACGAATCGGCGAGGAGCGCCTGCTTCACGCCCTCGTCGGCGACGCGAAACATCATCACGTCGTCGAGACGCTCTCCGGTATCCGGATCGATGGCATCCGGGCGCCGGTCGCGCTGGCAGCCGTAGAGCTTGCCGTGGACGCGGAACGCCGGACGGCCGTCCGGAGATCGCTCGATCGTCGTGTCTGGTAGGGCGCCGGCGATCTCCTCGATGTCGTCACGCGTCAGCACCTCGTCAAGTGTCGCGCGGCGCCGCTCGTCAGTTTCGCGCCACTACCGTCGCCGCTCGTGCCTTGCCCGTGCGGACTTGCCGTCAGCCAACCGTGGCGCGACCGCAACACCGTGTGGAGCCCGGCGTCCGTCGTCGGCGGAGTGGTCGTCATCGCCCTCGGCATCCTCAGCGTGGTCACCGTCAATGCCTGGTTCGGGGGAGTGCTCCTCGGCGTGTTCGGCGTGGCGATCGTCGCGGCCGCTGTCGTGCAGGCGAGGCGAGGGCATCGCGGGTGGTGCCTGCTGCGCCGGGCAGCGTGGTTCGGCGTGGCCGCTCCGGGTGCTCCCGTGCGGCTGATCGTCAACGCGCCGTGAACTGATCGAAGTCCTTGAACGAACGACTGTTCGGGATTACACTGATGTCATTCGGCACCAGCGAGGTGCCCACACGTACCACAGGCACCACACCGAAACGCTGTGACACCCCATCTCTAAGGTGCTCAGCAGACATCCCACACGATCAAACCACCGGCCACGAGGCGTGGCGAAAGGGAACAACAGCGATGAGCACGGAGCAGGCAAAGGAGCAGGCCAAAGCGCTGGAGATGGCGTTGGCCCAGGTCGAGAAGCAATACGGCAAGGGCGCCATCATGCGAATGGGCGAGAAGACGACGATGAACATCGAGGCGATCCCCACCGGGGCGCTGTCGCTCGATCTCGCCCTCGGTGTCGGCGGGCTGCCGCGGGGCGCGTCACCGAGATCTACGGACCGGAGTCGTCGGGCAAGTCGACGCTGGCGATGCACGTCGTCGCCGAGGCCCAACGCAACGGCGGGGTGTGCGCCTACATCGACGCCGAGCACGCCATGGACCCGATCTATGCCAAGGCGATCGGTGTCGACATCGACCAGTTGCTGATCTCCCAGCCGGACACGGGGGAGCAGGCGCTGGAGATCGCCGACATGCTCGTGCGCTCGAGTGCCCTCGACGTCGTCGTCATCGACTCCGTGGCGGCGCTGACCCCACGCGCCGAGATCGAAGGCGAGATGGGCGACAGCCACGTCGGCCTGCAAGCCCGCTTGATGAGCCAGGCGCTGCGCAAGCTCACCGCCAACCTCAACAAGTCGAAGACGATCCTGATCTTCATCAACCAGCTGAGGGAGAAGATCGGCGTCCTGTTCGGCTCGCCGGAGACGACTCCGGTGGCCGGGCGTTGAAGTTCTACTCGTCGATCCGACTCGACATCCGCCGCATCGAGTCGTTGAAGGACGGCGCCGAAGGTCGGCAACCGAGACGCTTCCGGTCGTGAAGAACAAGTGCGTGGCGTCGCACGACGGTTCGACCCGTCAAGTGAGCTCACCACCGCATCGGTGACCAACTGGTTCGACAGATTCCGGCGTCGCCGTCCGACAGTTCGGCGGTCGCCCGAGCGGCCGTGGCGATCCACGTTTCGATCAGGGCGAGGCCGAGAGTCATCACACCTGGACTCCCGATGGCATGGCGCTGCGGTCACCCGGACCACCGGATCATGACCGACCACGGCTGGAGGGAAGCCGGCGAGTTGGCGGTTGGCGACCGTGTGCCCGCCCTGCCAGTTCGGTTCGATCGGCACGCAGCCTACACCCCGACCAGGCGCGGCTGCTCGGCTACTGATCGGTGATGGCTATGTCGGCGGCAAGACGCCGATCGCTTTCATCAACACGGCCGAGGTGCTCCGCAACGACGTTGTCGACATCGTCGGTCGCATGGGCTGCGACACCGGTTGCGGGGCATCGAGCTGTGCATCAGCCATCGGCCCGGAGAACGCAACGAGGTGCTCGACCTCGCGCAACGGGCCGGCATCTGGGGACATCTTGCACCGAAGAAGCGCGTGGGTCCCGAGTTCTTCGATCCCGACGTGTCAGCCGAGGTCTTGCCAACCTGATCTTCGGGTTGTTCGAGTCGGACGGCGATGTCACGCGGCGAGCAGACCGGTGGACTCCATGTGGGCCACACGACGACGTCTGAGCAACTGGCCCACCAGTTGCACTGGCTGATTGATGCGTTGGGGCATCGGCAGCACCGTCCGCTCGGTATGACTCGAGCAGCAAGCGGCCGAGCATTGTCAAGGGCCGCAAGGTGCTCGGCAAACTGCCGGCTCGGGAAGTTCGGCGTGTCGGGAATCGACAACGTCAGACGGTTCTCCGAGGTCATCTCCGATGTGGGGTCCCCGCGGCACCGCCTGACTTCCCGACGGCACTCGCCGATCCGGCGCTGATGCGCCATTCGTGCATCGTCGATGCAGCGCAAGCTATCTGCCTCGCATCCGCAGATCGAGTCTGTCCTCGGCGTACTTGCGTGGCCCGTCGGCCTGACGCCACTCACGTGTCGGCGATGGTCGGCGAGGGCGCTGGTGATCCAAAGGGCGGTATCCGTCAGGTGCTCGGCCACAGCCGGCTGCGCCGACGATCGCGTGCAAGGCTTGCCAACGCCTTGGAAAGCGATTTCCTCTACGGCGTGCTCGCCGAGAAGGTGTGGTACGACAAGGTCATCTCGATCAGCGAGCCGGAATGGGCCGACGTCTACGACATCGAGGTCGACGAGCACCACACCTTCGTCGCCAACGACATCGTGGTCACGAACTGTTCGCCGCCCTTCCGCCAAGCGGAGTTCGACATCATGTACGGCAAGGGGATCAGCCGTGAGGGCGCCCTGCTCGACATGGCCGTCGACATGAACATCATCAAGAAGTCGGGGGCGTGGTTCACCTACGAGGGCGAGCAACTCGGACAGGGGCGGGAGAACGCCAAGGCGTTCCTCACCGGCAACCCGGAGATCATGGTCGACATCAGCGACAAGGTGCTGACGATGGCCGGGCTGCGCCCCGACGAGCCCGAGGAGCAAGCCAGTGCCGCGCCTGCCTTCACTCCCGATGACGAGGCCCCGATCGAACTCGACTGACCGGCGCCGGCTGCTCAGCAAGTAGCGACCGATGGGTGTTTAGGGGACGATTCGGTCCCCTAAACACCCATCGGTTCGCGGCGAGGCGGCTCAGGCGCCGGGCTTGAAGATCATCAGCCAGAGCAGGACGACGAGGGCGAGGTGGGTGACGCCGATGCCGGCACCGAGCATCGAGCGGCCGCGCTCACTTGTGTCGGTCAGCGATGGGCGGATGAGGAACCAACTGACGACGACGAGGGCCACCCAGATGGCCAGGGAAGCGACGATCCAACTGTCGGACATCTCGATGGCGTCGTCGGACATGCCGACCATCCCCATCCCGAACACCCAGGCGAGCACGAGAGCGGGGAGGCTGAGGCGGAGGTGCCACTTGGCAACCTCGCCGCCGGCGCCGGCGCGGACGAGGGACGGATAGACGAACAGCGGCCCAAAGGCGGCGATCACGCTCAAGACGTGCAGCAGACCGAGCAACTGGTAGCCGTTGGAGATCGGGTAGATGGCGAGCACGGGCGGAAACCTAGCGAGCGGCACCGGGCCCCCGACAACTGCCGCCGATAGCCTCTCCCAGGTGCCGGAAACCCGCCGCTACCTCGTGCGCACGTTCGGCTGTCAGATGAACGAGCACGATTCCGAGCGCATCGCCGGGTTGCTCGAGGCCGATGGGATGGTTGCGGCGACCTCCGAGCACGACGCCGACGTTGTCGTGCTCAACACCTGTTGCATCCGTGAGAACGCCGACAACAAGCTGTACGGCAACCTCGGCCACTTGAAGACCTGGAAGGGCCAACGCGACGGTCGACAGATCGTGGTGTCGGGCTGCCTCGCCCAGAAGGACCGCGACGTCGTCCGCTCCAAGGCGGGCCACGTCGACGTCGTGATCGGAACCCACAACGTCCACCGCGCCGCCGAGCTACTCCACCAGTCGACGCTGACCGGGCCGGTCACGGAGATCCTCGAAGCCGCCGTTGTCGACGACCACGCGATGTTCCCGTCGGCCCTCCCGGCGCGGCGGACGACCTCGTACAACGCCTGGGTCACGATCCAGATCGGGTGCGACAACAGCTGCGCCTTCTGCATCGTCCCCGCCGTGCGCGGCGAGGAGATGAGTCGCCCGTTCGGCGACATCGTTGCCGAGGTCGAAACCCTGGCCGCCGATGGCGTCACCGAGGTGACACTGCTCGGCCAGAACGTCAACAGCTACGGACGCGACCTCCAGCTCGCCGCCCGGCGCGCCGGCGACACGGACGTCTCGTTGCGTCCTCTGTTCGCCGACCTGCTCCAATCCGTCGGCGCCGTCGACGGGATTCGGCGTGTGCGCTTCACATCTCCGCACCCCAAGGACATGCGCCCCGAGACGTTCACGGCAATGGCCGAGACACCGGCCGTCTGCGAGCAGCTGCACTACCCGCTGCAGTCCGGCTCCGACCGGGTCCTCGCGGCGATGCACCGCGGGTACACGGCGGCCCGCTATCTCGAGCGCCTCGCCGAGGCCCGTCGTGTCGTCCCCGACCTCGCTGTGTCCACCGACATCATCGTCGGCTTCCCCGGCGAGACCGACGACGACTTTGCGGCGACGCTCGAGGTCGCCGCCGCGGCTCGCTTCGACGACGCCTTCACGTTCATCTTCTCGCCACGCCCCGGCACCGAGGCGGCGACGATGTCGGATCGTTTCGTCGACCCGGCCGTCGCCGGACAGCGCTTCGACCGTCTTCGCGTCGTCATCGAGCGCAGCTCCCTCGCTGCCAACGAGCGGCGGATCGGACGCACCGAGGAGGTCCTCGTGGAGGGGCCGAGCAAGAAGAACCCGGAGGTCCTCGCCGGACGCACCAGACAGCACCGCCTCGTGCACTTCAGCGCCCCCCACCCGCTCCGGCCCGGCGCCTACGCCGCCGTCGAGGTCACCGCGGCCGCGCCGCATCACCTCACTGCCCGGTTCGTCGCGCAGACCGCCGAAGCCCGCCACCGCATCAGAATCCCCGTCGCCGCCGGTTGATGCGGCCACCCGTCGCCCTGCTCGGACCGACGGCATCCGGCAAGTCCGATGTCGCGATGGCGTGCGGCCGGCGCGGTTCCCGGCGTCGAGATCGTCGTGATCGACGCGATGCAGGTCTATCGCGGCATGGACATCGGCACGGCCAAGCCGACGGCTGACGATCGCGCTGCAGTCGCCCACCACTGCCTCGACCTCGCCGACCCGAACGAGGAGATGTCGGTGACCGAGTTCCGGCGGTCATACGACGCGGCGATCACCTCGATCGCCGCCCGCCCACCTGCCCGCGCCCTGCTCGTCGCCGGGACCGGCCTGTACCTGACGGCGGCCGTCGATCGCCTCGAACTGCCGGGGACGTGGCCAGAGGTCCGCGCGACGCTGGAAGCGGAGCCCGACACCGCCTCCCTGTACGCCCGGCTGAGCAGCCTCGACCCGGTGGCGGCAGCCAAGATCGACCGCGCCAATCGCCGGCGCGTCGTTCGGGCCTTGGAGGTGTCGATCGGCAGCGGGCAGCCGTTCAGCTCGTTCGGCCCCGGGGTCGGGGCGTTCCCTCCGACCGACATCGTGCAGATCGGGATTCGGTGGCCGCGGCCGGCGCTGGCCGAGCGCATCGAGCGGCGAGTCCACGTCATGATGGCGGCCGGGTTGCTCGACGAGGTCGCTCACCTGGCCACTCAGGGCCTGTCCCCGACGGCTCGCCAAGCACTCGGCTACAAGGAGCTGCTCGACCACCTCGACGGCCTCGTCGACCTCGATCACGCCGTCGAGGCGATCATCACGAGGACACGTCGGTTCGCCACCCGGCAAGAGCGGTGGTTCCGTCGCGACCCCCGCGTACGCTGGATCGACATCGACGACGCCGCCGCCGATCCACTGTCCGAGGTGCGGACGAGCGTCATCGACGCCCTCACCTCATGAACTCGCAGCAGCTGGTCAAACACCACGGACTCGGCAACGACTTCCTCATCGGTTTCCACATCGACCTGACCATGCCGGAGTTGTCCGACCTGGCGCGGCGAGTGTGCGACCGCCGCAGGGGAGTCGGTGCCGACGGGCTGCTGATCGGCGAGAGCCATCCAGACGCCAGCGCCGAGATGGTGCTGTTCAACGCCGATGGCGGACGGGCCGAGATCAGCGGGAACGGTCTGCGCTGCTTCGCGCACGCCCTCGCCCGGCGGCGAGGTGACGATGGCGCGGTGCAGATGACGGTCGCTACCGACGCCGGCCTCCGTCGCGTCGAGCTCGAGCCGACCGACGATCCGGCGACGATGTTCGCCACCGCCGCGCTGGGCGAGGTCGTGGTCATTGCTGCCCCAGCGAAATGGGCGAGCGTCGGCACGGATGCGGCTCGTCCGGCGGCCCATCTCAGCGTCGGCAACCCGCACACCGTCGTCGCCGTCGACGACCTCCACGCAGTCGACCTCGAAACACTCGGTCGTGCCCTCCCCGAGGTCAACCTCGAAATCGTGGCGGCCGGCCCCACGGCCGATTCGATCACGATGCGCGTGCACGAGCGCGGTGTCGGCATCACCGAGGCATGCGGCACCGGGGCGTGCGCTGCCGCTGTGGCGGCAGCGAGGTGGGGACTGGCCGCGCCGCAGGACGGGAAACTCGTGGTCCAGATGGATGGTGGACGTGCAAGCGTTGGGATCGAGGACGACGCCGCCGGCGTGACGACGGTGTCGCTGAGCGGCCCGACCACCTACGTGGCAACAATCGAGTACCGAATCCGATGAGTAACACGCCCTATTCCGAAGCGCTCGGTGCAACCCTCATCGAACGCGCCTTCCGTGAGCGCATCGTCCTCGTCGGCGTACCCTTTCCCGGCACGTCCGACGAGGAGGCCGACGCGAGCCTCGACGAGCTCGCCTCCCTTGTCGACACCGCCGGTGCGGACGAGGCGGCACGGATCACGCAACGACGCGACGTCCCGGATCGCACCTGGTTCGTCGGCAAAGGCAAGGCCGAGGAACTCCGCCAGTTGTGCCTTGCGGTCGACGCCGACACCGTCGTGTTCGACAATGAACTGACCCCGGCGCAGCAGTACAACCTCGAGCGTCTTCTCGGCCGCACGGCAATCGACCGCACGGCGGTGATCCTCGACATCTTCGCCCAGAACGCCCACACGCTCGAAGGTCGCACGCAGGTCGAGCTGGCTCTGCTGCGCTATCGCCTGCCTCGGTTGCGGCGTGGCGCCGCTGCCCGACTCGCCCAGCAGCGCGGCGGCGTCGGCATGCGCTTCGGCGGCGGCGAGACGAGGCTAGAGGTCGACCGGCGGCGCATCCTGCGACGGATCAGCAAGCTGGATCGAGACCTCAAGGAGCTCGATCGCACCCGCGACCTGCAACGCAAGCAGCGCCAGCGCAGTGGCCTCGCTTCGGTCACGATCGTCGGCTACACGAACGCCGGGAAGTCGACCTTGCTCAATGCCCTCACGGATGCCGGCGTGCTCACGGAGAACCGCTTGTTCGCCACCCTCGACCCGACGACGAGACGGTTGGCGCTACCTGGTGGGGAGCCGGTGCTGCTCACCGACACCGTCGGTTTCGTACGGCGCCTGCCCCACGGCCTCGTGGAGGCGTTCAAGAGCACGCTCGAGGTGGCGACCGACGCCGATTACCTCATCCACGTCGTCGATGCGACTGCCGTCGATCCGGCCGGCCAGATCGACGCCGTGCGCACGGTGCTCGGTGAGATCGGCGCCGAGCGGGTGCCCGAGCTGATCGTGTTCAACAAGGCCGACCTGGCCCCGCTCGCTGCCAAACAGCTCGTCGCGGACCACCCAGGGTCGGTGGCGATCAGTGCGGTCACCGGCGCCGGCCTCGATGATCTCCTCGCCGCCCTCGCCGATCGACTCCGCGCCCTGACCACCGTCGTCGAACTGACCGTGCCGTACGATCGGGGCGATGTGCTGGCGGCGATCCATCGTGAGGGTGAGGTCGTCTCGACGATCGACGACGCGGAGGCGATGAGGGTGCGTGCCCGACTGTCCGGACCGTCGGTCGGTCGTCTCAGCGCGTTCATCGACGGGCCGGGCAACGGAAGAGCGTCGTAGCTTGGTGCGAGCGACCGAGCGCCAGCGAGGGAGCGGTAACCAGCTGCGCAGGCAGAACACGGCGTGGCCGGGGAACGCAGTGAACGGCGGGTTTGTTCCGCCTCCGTACCCGTACGAGCGGCTTGACGAACTCTTGGCGATTGCCACCACGTTGCCGGGCGGTGCGGTCGACCTCTCGATTGGCACCCCGATCGATCCACCGCCGGATGCGGTCGTGCGGGCGCTGTCGACGTCGAACAGCGAGCGTGGCTACCCGTCGAGTCCAGGGTCGGCGGAGCTGCGACGGTCGATGGTCGATTGGATCGCCCGGCGCTTCGACGTTGCCGTCGAGCCCAGTCAGGTCGCCGCGTGTGTCGGCACCAAGGAGTTCGTCGCGACGCTGCCGCATTGGCTGCACCTGCGGACCCCTGACCGTGACACCGTGCTGTATCCCGAAATCGCCTACCCGACCTATGAGATGGGCGCGATCCTCGCCGGCTGCCGTGCAGTCGCCGTGCCGGCGACATCGACGGGGCGACTGGACCTCGACGCCATCTCCGAGTCTGACGCGGAGCGCGCCCTCGCCCTGTGGGTCAACTCGCCCGGCAACCCGACCGGTGTTTGCGACGATCTGGGCTCGGTCGCCGCCTGGGGTCGCCGCCGCGGTGTCCCCGTGTTCTCTGACGAGTGCTACGTCGAGTTCACGTGGACCGGCCCACCACGATCGATCCTCGAGCACGGCACCGAGGGCGTCGTCGCCGTCCACTCATTGTCGAAGCGCTCGAATCTGGCCGGGGTTCGTGTCGGCTTCTATGCCGGGGACGCCGATCTCGTCGACTACCTGCAGCAGGTTCGCAAGCACGTCGGCATGATGGTGCCGGGGCCGGCCCAGGCCGCCGCTGTCGCCGCCCTGGACGACGACGCTCACGTCGCAGAGCAGCGTGCGCGGTATCAGCGCCGGCTCGACCTGATTGGCGGGATCCTCGGCAGCTGGCTGGGCGTCGACGTCCCGTCGCCTGACGGAGCGTTCTACCTGTGGGTCGACGTCGGTGATGGGTGGAAGATCGCCGAGCGCCTTGCTCGGGAGGGTGGTGCAGTTGTCAGCCCGGGCGAGTTCTACGGCGCCGTGAGTGACCGATTCATCCGCGTCGCGGTCGTGCAACCGGACGAGCGCATCGAACTCGTCGGGGCGCGACTTGGCGTGCGCTGAGCGCTGTCGACCCCGGCCGTCGCTCACTCCGCCCGCTGCCCGGCGAACCAGTCGACGATCGCCGGCATCTCGGGCTCGAAACCCCCCGGGATGTAGACGTTGAGCAGCCGGGCCGGTTCGTCGCCGTCGTTGCGATAGTCGTGCACCACGCCGGGTGGCACACGGACGAACGATCCGGCACCGCCGACGAACTCGTGACCGTCGAGCACGAAGGTGACCGCCCCCGTGAGCACGTAGAAGATGTCGTCGCTGGCGTCGTGCTGGTGGGCGCCAGGCCCACCCGATCGTGGATCGAGGCACCACTCCGAGATCGAATATGCGTCGTTGGTCTCCGGCCCATCGGCTTTGAACACCGCATGCATCGTGCCGCATGGGTAGGACCGGCCCTCCCGGTCGCCGAGTGTGATCACTGCCTGAGCTGGTTCGGCGGCGGTGCGCCGTGTCTTGACGGTCATGTCTCGATCATCGCTGGCCGCGGCCAGACTCCGACGGGTGCGACTACACGCGGCGCAGAACGGCCACGACCTTGCCGTACACCTGCACGTCGGCCGCGTCGAGGACCATCGGCTCCATCGTCGGGTGAGCCGGCGTCAGGGTGACGGTGGGTCCGTCGCTGCGATATCGCTTCACCGTCGCCTCCCCGCCGGGAATTCCGGCGACGACAATGTCGTTCGGCCCGGCGAACGCCCCCTGCTCGGCGACGACGAAGTCACCGTCGAGGATGCCGGCCTCGATCATCGACTCGCCGCGGACGCGCAACATGAACAGTTCACCCGGCCCAGTGAAGTCTTCGGGGAGCGGATACAACTCCTCGACGTTCTCCTCGGCCAACACATCCGTTCCGGCGGCGACATCGCCGACGAGTGGCACGTGACGAACCGGCCGCCGCTCCATGATCGCCCCCGAGTTGGGATCCCACCGCACCTCGATGGCACGCGGCTTGGTTGGGTCGCGGCGCAGGTAGCCGAGGTTCTGCAGCGTGCGCAAGTGGCTGTGCACCGTCGATGGTGAGGTCAGGCCGACCGCTTCGCCGATCTCGCGTACCGACGGCGGGTACCCGCGGTCGCGGATCTGCTGTTCGATGAACATCAGGACCTGACGCTGGCGGCGAGTGAGCTTCTGTGCCATGCCAACATCGTACGGACGTTCGCCGCCGAAGTCAAACATCTGTACGTTTTGCTCCTTGACAACGAACGGCCGTTCTGGTTGATTGACGAACAATCGTTCCCGTACGAGTGTTCGTCGTTCGGATGGTCAGGAATGGAGTTCGTCGAATGGAAGGGAGAACCTGATGATCGCGGTGGTCGGTGAAGCGCTGCTCAGCCCCGGCGGTGGTCAGGCGTCCGAGCGCGTCTTCATGGTGGTGGCACTGCTCGCGTCCTCGTGGTGCGGGATCGCGCTGTGGCGCTGGCAGCGCGAGGATGCCCCAGCGCCCAGGGTTACCGAGCGCAGTCGCTCAGATCCGCGTCGCCTACCCTTGCGCGGTGCACTGCCCGATGTGCCAAGCCGACGACACCAAGGTCGTCGATTCGCGCCTCGCCAGCGAAGGCGCGGCTGTACGGCGGCGGCGCAGATGTCCGTCGTGCGGCCACCGATTCACCACGTTCGAGCGCGTTGACGAGGTGCCGCTCACGGTCGTCAAGTCGGACGGCACCACCGAGCCGTTCGACCGGGCCAAGATCGTCAAAGGTGTCGAAGCGGCCACGAAAGGTCGCGGGATCAGCGCGACACAGATCGATCAGATCGCCGAGTCGGTGGAGGACTCGGTCCGTCTCGCCGGGTCCGACACGACGAGCGCGAACATCGGGTTGCTCGTGCTCGACCAGCTCGGCGCGGCCGACGAGGTCGCCTATCTGCGCTTTGCCAGCGTGTACAAGAACTTCGATGCCGCCGCTGACTTCCATCGCGAGATCGAGCTGCTCAGCAAGCTCAGTCAGAGCGCACCCAGCGAGTGAAGAGGTAGCCCTCGTCATCGGCGAGGACGTGAACGAGTCGGAACGGTCGCAGCGACTCGGATGCGCCGGCGACGATGCGCGGGCCGGTCCCTCCAACCATCGCCGGAGCGATCGTCAGGTCGAGCTCGTCGAGGCAGCCGGCCTCGAGCAGGGCGCCGTTGAGCCGTGGCCCGCCCTCGGCCTGGACGAAACGAACGCCGGGGGCGACGTCCGCAAGCCGGGTGATGGCGCTGACGAGGTCGACGGTTCGGTGGCCGGCACGCACCGTGTCGATCTGTGGTGGCGTGTCAGGTCCGTCCTCGGGGACCACGAGGAAGCCGCATCCGGACCGGAACAGGTCCGTGTCGGTGTCGACGCGCCCGCTCCCGGTGACGACGCCGACGCGTTGGCCGGCACGGGACGGCGGTCCGTAACGCTCGGCGGCGGCGGTGCCGGCGCCGACGATGATCACGTCGGCGGCGGCACGGAGCGTGGCGAAGACCGCCTTGTCGTTGGCATTGCCGAGCCCGCCGGAAACTCCGTCGATCGCAGCCGAGCCGTCGATGCTGGCGATCATCGACAGCCCGACCCACGGCCGGCCCGGCGGCGCCGGCCGGGGGACGTCGCCGTAGAGGGCTTCCAGGTCGGCAGCGGCGGGTCCGCCGGGATAGATGCGGTGCATTCGCCGATCATGACAGCGCCGCGGCGGCGTCAGCCATGGAAACCCACACACAATTCACAGGCTTGTCCCTCTTTCAACCCACAGATGCCGGTGCCTACGCTCGCCCACGGAACCGACGGCGGTACGACACCGCGGACTGCTGGTCGACCGGCAAAGACAAACGGCCGACGTAGGACCTCCAGGGTCCTGAACCTGCTGTGTCGTGCCGCCCGTCGGAGCCCGTCCCGCGAATGCCCAGCAGGTCGCCCGGGACCGGTGTTTCGACGGGTTGGATGGCTAACTACAATGACGTAGTTCGACGTGAGCGAAAGGAGCGCAGGCATGTCGCTTGCACCAGATCCCCTGAGGATCGGACTGGGCCGGTTGTTCACGTCGGAGGGCGTCGACCCCTACGACGAGGTCGTGTGGGAACGACGTGACGCTCGCATCACCAATCACGCCGACGGCTCGGTCGCCTTCGAGCAGACCAGCGTCGAGTTCCCGGCCGATTGGTCCCAGAACGCCACCAACATCGTCGCCCAGAAGTACTTCCGTGGGCACCTCGGTTCCCCTGAGCGGGAGTCGTCGCTGCGCCAGGTTGTCGACCGTGTCGTCGACACGATCACGAGCTGGGGTCTGGAGGGCGGCTACTTCAGCGACGACGCCGAGGCCTCGGCGTTCTCCGACGAGCTGAAGTACATCCTCGTCACACAGCGGGCGGCGTTCAACAGCCCGGTGTGGTTCAACATTGGCGTGGCCGGTGTACCTCAGCAAGGGTCAGCGTGTTTCATCCTCGAAGTCGACGACACGATGGGCTCGATCCTCAACTGGTACCGCGAGGAGGGGATCATCTTCAAGGGCGGGTCCGGTGCCGGCACGAACCTGTCGAACATCCGCTCGAGCGCCGAGCACCTCAACGGGGGTGGCACGGCGTCTGGCCCGGTGAGCTTCATGCGTGGTGCCGACGCGTCGGCGGGGACGATCAAGTCGGCAGGTAAGACCCGTCGCGCCGCCAAGATGGTCATCCTCAACGCCGATCATCCAGACGTCGAGGAGTTCATCTGGTGCAAGGCGCTCGAGGAGCGCAAGGCGCGGGTGCTCAGCGAGGCCGGTTTCGACATGGACCTCGACGGCCGGGACGCCTTCTCGGTGCAGTACCAGAACGCCAACAACTCGGTCAGAGTGACCGACGAGTTCATGCAGGCGGTCGTGTCCGACGCCGATTGGGCGCTCAAGGCAGTCACTACTGGCGAGACGCTGCGCACCGTCAAGGCACGCGACCTGTGGCGGCAGATCGCCGAGGCGTCGTGGGAATGCGCCGATCCCGGCATCCAATTCGACACGACGATCAACCGCTGGCACACCGCCGCCAACACCGGCCGGATCAACGCGAGTAATCCTTGTAGTGAGTTTGTTCACCTCGACAACTCAGCTTGCAATCTGGCTTCGATCAACCTGCTCGAGTTCCTCGACGACGACCGTTTCGACGTCGACGCCTTCCGGCACACCGTCGCGATGGTGTTCACGGCCCAGGAGATCCTCGTCGGCCGGGCCGACTATCCGACCGAGAAGATCGCCGAGAACGCCCGCGACTTCCGCCAACTCGGTCTCGGCTACACCAACCTCGGCGCCCTGTTGATGGCCCTCGGGCTGCCCTACGACTCGGTCGCCGGGCGGGCGTGGGCGGCGGCGATCACGTCGCTGATGACGGGACACGCCTACGCCACGTCGGCGCGCACGGCGGCGCGGATGGGCCCGTTCGCCGGCTTCGCCGCCAACGAGGAGCACATGCTGCGGGTGCTGCGCATGCACCGTGACGCCGCTGAGCGGATCGAAGGCGCCGATGGCGTCCCGGCATACGTCGTCCGCGCTGCCCGGGATGCGTGGGAAACGGCAGTCCGCGATGGCGAGGAGCACGGCGTGCGCAACTCGCAGGCCTCGGTCTTGGCCCCCACGGGCACGATTTCGTTCATGCTCGATTGCGACACGACGGGTGTCGAGCCGGACCTCGGCCTCGTCAAGTCGAAGAAGCTCGTCGGCGGCGGGACGATGTCGATCGTCAACCAGACGGTGCCCCGGGCGCTCCAGCACCTCGGCTACAACGACGCCCAGATCGCCGACATCGTCGCCTACATCGACGACCAGAAGTCGATCGTCGGCGCACCCCACCTGGCGGCCGAACATCTCCCGGTGTTCGCCTGCTCGATGGGCGACAACACGATCCACTACGAGGGCCACGTGCGCATGTTGGCGGCGGTCCAGCCGTTCCTCAGCGGCGCCATCTCGAAGACCACGAACATGCCCGAGAACGTCACGGTCGAGGAGGTCGAGCATCTCCACCAGCTCGCCTGGGAGCTCGGGCTCAAGTCGATCGCCATCTACCGCGACAACTGCAAGGTCGGCCAGCCGTTGTCGACGACGAAGCAGACGTCGAGCGCGATTGCGCCCGGAGCGACGCAGGTCGTCGAGCGGATCGTCGAGAAGGTCGTCCACCGGCCGGTGCGTGAGAAGCTGCCGCGCAGCCGCAAGGGCCGCACGTTCGAGTTCCGTGTGGCCGACTGCAAGGGCTTCGCCACGATCGGCGAGTACGACGACGGCCGTCCCGGAGAGGTCTTCCTCACCGTGTCCAAGCAGGGCTCGACGCTCGCCGGGATCATGGACGCGTTCGCCAAGTCGATCTCCTATGGGCTGCAGTACGGCGTGCCGTTGCGGGCGTTCGTCGAGGCGTTCACGAACATGCGCTTCGAACCGGCGGGGATGACCGACGACCCGGAGATCCGCTTCGCCTCCTCGGTGATGGACTACCTGTTCCGCAAGCTGGCGATGGAGTACATGACGTACGACGAGCGCGCCGAGCTCTCGATCTTCTCGGTCAGCGAGCGGATGCAGCCGACGTTGCCCGGACTCGAGGAAGCCGTCGTCGAGACGAGCTCCGGTTCCGAGATGGTCGCCGACCCGAAGTCGCTGCCATCGGCCGGCGATCTCGCCGACCAGCTCAGCGCCGGCATCGCCACGCCGGTGCCGCTCGACAACACGCCGGCCGCCGGTGTGATCCGCCAGTCCGACGCCCCGATGTGCATGCAATGCGGCGTGACGATGGTCCGCGCCGGCGCCTGCCACGCCTGCCCCAGCTGCGGGAGCACCAGCGGTTGTAGCTAACGAGCGAACAGCCAGCCGCGGTGCAGGCCGGGCGGCCGGCCCGGCTCGATGAACCACTCGACGCCGAACGCCCGGGCAAACAGCTCGGCAGGCATCGCCAGCATCGCCCCGGCGTCGCTGGTCTGGCTGGCGTGGCACGCCAGCGCCTGTCGCTTGCGATCGACGAAGTCGGACACGTCGACGGCGTAGTGGATCTCGATCTCGGGCGTGCCGAAGGGGTTGCCGTCGTCGGCGGGTCCATCGGGATCCCACTCCGCACCGCCGTCGCCCGACGCGAACGTACGCATGTTGTCGCGGCTGAACGTCGCCTCGAGGACTCGTGGCGTGCCGGCAAGCGAGGCGGCGCGGTGGCCGACCCGGTGCGTCTGGATGTGGTCGGGATGTCCGTAGCCGCCGTGCCAGTCGTACGTGACGAGCACGTCGGCGTGTTCCGCTTCCAGCAGCTTGCCGAGCCTGGCGCCGGCGTCGTCGACGTCGGCCTGCCAGAACGAGTCCGGATTCGTGTTCTGATCCCACCCGGTCATCCCCGAGTCGCTGTAGCCGAGCCACAGCACGTGGTGGACACCGAGAACCTCGGCGGAGCACTCCGTCTCCCGCCGCCGGCGGGCGACGATGGTCTCGCCGTCGGCAAGGTCATCCGGGACCTCGCCGTGCTCCCCGTTCGTCGCCACGACGAGCACGACGCGATGACCCTCTGCCGACGCCCGCGCCATGGTCCCTCCGGTGAGGATCACCTCGTCGTCGGGATGGGCGTTGAAGAACACGATCGTCGAGAGCGGCGGCGTCATCGTGAACGAGCTTGCCAGCTCACCTGCCGCCGGGCAGCCACCAGGGTCTTAACGTGTTGCCATGGCCGTCGATGCGACCCTCCTCAACGCCGTCACCTGGAAGATCCCCAACGCCCTCGCCCTCGTCGGTTCCCGCGCCGGCGAGGAGTGGAACGCGATGACGACGAGCTGGATCACGCAACTGTCGATGGAACCCGTGCTGATCGGCGTCGGAGTCGACAACACAGCGGTCACCCACCGGCTGATCAGCACCAGCGGCTCGTTCACGGTGAACCTCTGGTCTGCCGAGGACACCAAGGTCTTCGTCAAGTTCTCCAAGCCGGCGGTGATGGCGTCGGACGGAGAGACGACCCTCAACGGGCGCGTGGTCAGCGCGGCACCGTCGGGCGCCCCGGTCTTTGCCGAGGCGATCGTCTGGTTCGACTGCGAGGTTCGCCAGGCGATCGACTTCGGCACGCACACCCTGTTCGCTGGCGAGATCACCGCCGCCGCCGTCAACGACGACGAGGCTCGCGCCGCCGCGATGAGCGACACCCGGATGAAGTACGGCGGCGTCAAGCGCCACTGAATTACGCGGCGTGCGGTGGCTCCGGCGGCCGCCGCCAACGGCGGCGCGAGGGGTGTGCGTCTCGGGCCCGGCGCACGGACCGCAGCTCGGTCGGCAGCCTCGATCAGTTCGCGCTGACGGTCCATGGCGAGGATCGCATACAGGTCCATGCTGTTCGGATATGTCATAGATGTAACTTTATGAAGGCTTGTGGACAGTACTGGTCCGCAATCCCTGCGATGATGGGTGACCGTGGACACCCCGGCCCGCCTCCTGCGCCTGCTGGCGATGTTCACCACCAGAGCAACCTGGAACGCCGATGAGCTCGCCGGGCGTCTCGAGATCACGACCCGGACGCTGCGCCGGGACGTCACCCGGCTGCGCGACCTCGGTTACCCGATCGCCAGCACGACCGGTCGCTACGGTGGCTACGAGCTGGGTGCCGGTGGCCGCCTGCCTCCGCTGCTGCTCGACGACGACGAGGCGATCGCCGTCTCCGTGGCGTTGCGCGAGCTGTCCGTCGACGCCGATCCGACGCTTGGTGAAGCGGCGTTGTCGGCGTCGACGAAGCTGCGCCAAGTCCTTCCCGAGATGCTCCGCGATCGCGTCGACGCACTCGGCGAGGTGGTCGTCGGGATCCGCCATGGTCGCGGTCGCGCCGGCCGGGGGGGTGGTGAGGGCGGTGGCCGTATCGAACTGCCCAACCTGATGGCCTTGGCGATGTGCTGTCGGCGCGGCGAGCGCGTCACGTTCACGTATCGCGACGGCGCGGACCGGGTCAGCGAGCGTCGGGTCGAGCCGCACCGCCTCGTATCGCTCGGCCGGCGGTGGTACCTCGTCGGCTTCGACCTCGACCGAGACGATTGGCGGACCTACCGCGTCGATCGCATCAGCGATCTCCAATCGACCGGGCATCGGAATTCACCGCGCGAGACCCCCGACGCCGGAGCGCTGGTCAGCGAGGGAGTTGCGGTCCGCGTGTTCGAGACGCGCGCTCGCGTTCGGGTGCACGCACACTCGCAGGTGGTGGCGATGCATATCGGTCCCACGGTCGGTGTTGTCGAGCAGTCAGAGCCCGGCGCCGAGTCGTGCATCGTGACGATCGGGGGCGACGCCGATTGGGTCGCTCGCTACCTCGCCTCCCTGCCCGTCGACTTCGAGGTGCTCGAACCCCCCGAGGTGCGCGACGAGCTGCGGGCCCTGGCCGAGCGACTGCTCCGCCACAACGTCTGAGCTTCCGTTTCGGTGACGTCGCGACGCCCAGGGCAGGTGACCGACATCGAACCATCGCACGGGAGCACCGATGGCATCGAGATGGCTGGGTTACGACACGTCGCGACTCCACACGCTCGGTCTTCGCATCGTCGCAGCCGCCGACGAGCTGGAAGCGCTGACCGCCACCGGGGCGGCGGCCGACGTCGGTGTGGTCGTCGGCCACATCGTCGACGCGCTCCGTTCCCAATGGGCTCCGCTCGTGTTGCGCATCGCCACCGACGCGACGCTTACCGCATGGTTCGCCGCGGGGGCCGACGCCGGGCTGGTCAACCTCGTGCCTCGTCCGCCCGACGGCCACGCCACGGTTGTCGCTCGCTGGTGGGACGGCCTGAGCGAGTCGCAGCGACTGGCGGTGATCTCGTTGACGCCGGCGACGGTTGGCAACCTCGACGGGGTGCCTGCGTGGGCGCGCGATCTCGCCAACCGGGATCTTCTTGCCGAGGATCTGCGCCGCCTCGAGACGTCTGCGGCGGCGGGAACGTTGACCGACGCTGATGCCGCGGCGCTCGCCAATGCCCGGGCGACGAACCTCGCCCTCGTCGACGGCGCCGACTTCGAAGACCCGCGCACAGAAGCGCCGGTCGCCGTGCAGCTGTACCTCTACGACCCCGCTGGCTACGGAGGTGACGGACGCGTCGCCATCGCCCTCGGCGATCTGGATGCGGCGCGACACATGGCGGTCGCAGTGCCGGGCATGGGTACGGAGGCCTCGACAGTCGGCACCCGCGTTCCTGAGGGCGTGTTCGCGGCGGCGAGCGCTCACACCGCCGAGCCGATCGCCGTGATGACGTGGCACGGCTACGACGCTCCGAGCATCGCCGTGATGGACGGCAACGACGACGACCCGATCGACGATGCCAGCGATTGGGTCGCCGAAGCGGGTGAGCTCGCCGAGGTCGTGACGATGGGCCGGGCCACCGTCGGTGCGGCCGCGCTGGCCCGCGACGTCTCCGGCCTCCGTGCTTTGCGCCACGGCGACGACGTCCATCTCACGGTGATCGGCAACTCGTACGGGAGCACCACCGTGGCGATCGCCGCCGACGAGTTCGACCTCGCCGCTGACGACGTGGTACTCACCGGCAGCCCCGGTGCCGGCCGTGCGGTCGACGCCGGCGATCTCACGACGGGTACCACGAACACGTGGGTGGGTAGCGCGAGCGACGACCCGGTCAGCTACCTCGGGCGCACGGGCGGCGCCGAGCCGCACGACGTCGCCGACCTCGTCAACGGCGTGCCGGGCGTCGGTCTCGGCAACGATCCCGTCGAGGACGATTTCGGCGCCCGGCGGTTCCAGGCAGAATGGGCAGGGCGGGATGACGGCTTCCCCTGGCCGCCCGCCGGCCACAGTCACTACTTCGATCCGTGCGCCGAGGCTTCCGGGAACATCGGGGCGATCGTCGCCGCCGACTACGCCGCCGTAGCGCTCGCCGAGCATCGGCACAAGGACGAGACGTGGGATCTGTGGGATCCGCTCGGCGATCTCCTCCCCGTCGACCCGGAAGCGAACGCACCGATAGACGGTGGCAACTGCCCCTAGCCAGCGTTTGTGTCAGCGAACACGACCGCCGACGTCGTGTTCGCTGACACAGAGTGGAAGTCGGTCAGTTCGAGACGGTCCAGGTGCCGTTCGAGCGGATCAGGTCGGCGAGATCGCCGGGACCCTTCCGTTCGGCAGCGGCGGCGAGTTGGTTGCCGATCGCCGAGGCGTACTCCTGGCGGGCCACGCGGCGGAAGATACCGAACGGCGTGGGGGAGTGGTCGTCGTTGCTCAGCCGGGCGAGGGCGAACGCCAGGCTCGGATCGGCGCGCTGGGCATCGTGACGAAGGATCGCGTCGAGGCCGACGTCGGCGACCTCGACGAGGCGCAGCTGGCCGTCGGCGCCCATCGTGACGCCGCGCTGGCGCTGGTCGCCGAAGAGGATCGGCTCGCCGTCGACGAGCTCGATCATCATCTCGTCACGGACCGGCTTGCGGGTGATGTCCTCGAACTGGCCGTCGTTGAACACGTTGCAGTTCTGGAAGATCTCCACGAACGCAGCGCCCCGATGGTCGTGAGCGGCGCGGAAGATCTCCATCATGTGCTTGCGGTCGAGGTCGTGCGTGCGGGCGACGAAGCTGGCCTCGGCGCCGAGAGCCACAGCCAGAGGGTTGAACGGCGTGTCGATCGACCCCATCGGTGTCGACTTGGTGACCTTGCCGATCTCCGACGTCGGCGAGTACTGGCCCTTGGTGAGGCCGTAGATGCGGTTGTTGAACAGCAGGATCGTCAGGTTGACGTTGCGGCGCAGGGCATGGATCAGGTGGTTGCCGCCGATCGACAGCCCGTCACCGTCTCCGGTGATCACCCACACGTCGAGGTCAGGGCGGGCGATGGCGACTCCGGTGGCGATCGCCGGCGCCCGGCCGTGGATCGAGTGCATCCCGTAGGTGTTCATGTAGTACGGGAAGCGGCTGGAACAGCCGATCCCGGAGATGAACACCGTGTTCTCCGGCGTTACGCCGAGCTCGGGCATCAGCTGTTGGACGGCTTGGAGGATGCCGTAGTCACCGCACCCCGGGCACCAGCGCACCTCCTGGTCGCTCGACCAGTCCTTCTTGCTCGTCAGTGGCACGGCTACGTCTGTCATCGGGCGAGTTCCTTCTGAATGGCTTCCTCGAGCTCACGGGCGGTGAACGGCAGGCCCTTGATCTTCGTCGCCGACTGGGCGTCGACGAGGAAGTTGGCGCGCAGGATGCGCGCCAGCTGGCCGCTGTTCAGCTCCGGAACGAGCACCTTCGGATAGCGGCGCACGATGTCGCCGAGGTCGGCTGGGAGCGGGTTGAGGTGGGTCAGATGAACCCAGGCGAGCTTGCGCCCATCGCGGCGGCGGCGCTCGATCGCCGAGTCGACCGATGCCCAGGTCGATCCCCAGCTGACGACGAGCAGGTCGGCATCGGCGGCGTCGCCGGCGATCTCCGTCGGTGGGATGTCGCGGGCGATGCCGGCGACCTTGGCGGCGCGCAGCTCGACCATCCGCTGGTGGTTGTCGGGGTCGTAGGAGATGTTGCCGCTGCCGTCCTCCTTCTCGATCCCGCCGATGCGGTGCATCAGGCCGGGCGTCCCGGGGATCGCCCACGGCCTGGCCAGCGTCTCGGGATCGCGGCAGGTACGGCCAGAACTCCTCGGCGCCCTCGTCGTTGATGTGGTTCTTCTCGGTGGCGAACGGGACGGAGATGTCGGGCAGGGACTCGATGTCGGGCAACTGCCACGGTTCCGAGCCGTTGGCCAGGAACCCGTCCGACAGCAGGATCACCGGCGTGCGGTACTTGACGGCGATGCGGATCGCCTCGATCGCCGCGGCGAAGCAGTGCACCGGGCTCGATGCGGCGATCACGGGCAGTGGCGCCTCGCTGGGCCGGCCGAAGATCGCCATGTTGAGGTCGGCTGCCTCGGTCTTCGTCGGCAGCCCGGTGGACGGCCCGCCGCGCTGGATGTCGACGATGAGCAGCGGCAGCTCCAACGACACCGCCAGGCTGACCGTCTCGGACTTCAATGCCATGCCCGGGCCGCTCGTCGTCGTGACGCCGAGGTGACCGGCGAACGCCGCCCCGAGGGCCATTCCGACGGCGGCGATCTCGTCCTCGGCCTGCACCGTGCGGACACCGAAGTGCTTGTGCTTGGACAGCTCGTGGAGAATGTCAGAAGCCGGCGTGATCGGGTAGGAACCGAGCGTCACGGGCAGCTTGGCGAGCTGGCCGCCGGCGACGATCCCCCACGCCAGCGCCGTGTTGCCGGTGACGCTCGTGTACTCGCCCTGGGGCAGGTGGGCGGGGCGAACCTCGAAGCGGTGGCCGACCGCCTCGGTGGTCTCGCCGAAGTTGTAGCCGGCGAGGAACGCCGCCCGGTTGGCGGCGGCGACCTGCTCGTTGGCGGCGAACCGGCGCTCGATCCATTCGAGCGTCGACTCCGTCGGGCGGGTGTACATCCACGACACGAGGCCGAGGGCGAAGAAGTTCTTCGACCGCTCGGCATCGCGTGGCTTGACGCCGAGGGGCACCGTGGCCTCCTTGGTGAGGCTCGTCATCGGCACCTTGATCACCCGGTAGCTGTCGAGGCTGCCGTCGTCGAGCGGGTTCGTCGCCGTGCCGCCGGGTCCGTGGTAACCGGCCTTGAGAAGGTTGCGCTCCTCGAAGGCGTCCTCGTTGACGATCAACGTGCCGCCGACTTCGAGGCGTCCGAGGTCGGCGCGCAATGCCGCCGGGTTCATCGCCACGAGAACGTTGGGCTCGTCACCCGGCGTCGTGATCGGGTGGTCGGAGATGTGCACCTGGAAGCTCGACACGCCGTGCACGGTTCCGGCCGGGGCGCGGATCTCGGCGGGAAATTCGGGCAGCGTCGACAGGTCATTGCCGTACAACGCCGAAACGGACGTGAATCGATCGCCGGTGAGCTGCATGCCGTCGCCGGAATCACCGGCGAAGCGGACGACCACCCGGTCGAGGATCTGAGCGTCGCCCACCCTCGACGTCGGGCCACCTGCCGGGGCTTGGGCTGTGTCAGTCATCTCGTCGGGCCAGCTTCGTTGCCGTCCCCCTCCTGGCCCCTACGGTAGCGGCGGAAGTTTGCGCAGCGAAGGTCAACGGACGCAGTCTCCCTAGCCTGGCGACGATGCGGTTCGTCGAGCTCGCCACCGTCTCCGAGCAGGTCGCGGCGACCTCCAAGCGGGGCGAGAAGACGTCGCTGCTCGCCGCCTTGCTGCGGTCAATGTCGGTCGAGGAGGCGGCGATGGCCGTCGGCCTGCTCACCGGTCAGCCGCGTCAGGGGCGCATCGGTGTCGGGTGGTCGGCGCTGAGCAAGCTCGATGCCGGCGCCGCAGACGAGCCGACGTTGGAGATACTCGAGATCGACCGGTGGCTCAGCGAGCTCGCCGAGCAGTCGGGTCCCGGCTCCACGGCCAGGAGGCGCGATCTGCTGGCCGGCGTGTTCGCCCGCGCCACCGCGATCGAGCAGCGGCTGCTGTGGGGTGTGTTCAGTGGCGAGCTGCGGCAAGGCGCGCTCGACGGCGTGATGGTCGACGCCGTCGCCCGCGGATCCGGTGCTCCCGTGGCCGAGGTCCGCCGCGCCCACATGTTCTCCGGCGATCTCGGCGAGACCGCCCGCCAGGCCTTCTCCGGCGGCGCCGAGGCGTTGCGGGCGATCACGCTCGTCCCAGGTCGGGCGGTCGGCCCGATGTTGGCCTCGCCGGCGGATGGCGTCGCCGAGGCCCTCGCCGAGACGGGCGAGGCGTCCGTCGAGTGGAAGCTCGACGGCGCTCGTGTACAGGCACACCGCCGCGCCAGTGAGGTCCGGCTGTTCACCCGCAACCTCAACGACATCACCGACCGGCTGCCCGGCGTGGTGTCACTCGTCGCTGGCCTGACCGGAGGTGATCTCGTGTTGGACGGAGAGGTCGCCGGCCTGACCGACGACGGGGGTCCGCGGCGGTTCCAGGACACGATGGGCGACTTCAGCGCCCAGGCAGCCGCGGGTCGTGGTGGCGGGCTCGCCGCCTACTTCTTCGACGTGATCCACGCCAACGGCGGCGCTCTCGTCGACGAGCCGCTGGCGGCGCGGCGGGCCGTGCTCGGCGAGTTGGTGCCGCCGCCGTTCCGTCTGCCGTCGATCGTCACGGCCGATGCCGGCGAGGCGGCGACGTTCATGGAGGACGCCGTTCGCCGTGGGCTCGAGGGCGTGATGGTCAAGGACCTCGCCTCGCCATACGCCGCCGGACGCCGCGGCGGCTCGTGGCGCAAGGTCAAGCCGGTGCACACCTTCGACCTCGTCGTCCTCGCCGTCGAGTGGGGGCATGGCCGGCGGCGGGGCTGGTTGTCCAACCTCCACCTCGGCGCTCGTGGCGACGATGGGTTCGTCATGGTCGGCAAGACGTTCAAGGGGATGACCGACGAGCTGCTGCGCTGGCAGACCGAGGAACTGCAGAAGATCGCCATCGCCACCGAGCGCGACGGATCCGAACATGTCGTACACGTCCGCCCGGAGAAGGTCGTCGAAATCGCCATCGACGGGGTCCAGCGCTCGCCGCGCTATCCCGGCGGCGTCGCTTTGCGCTTCGCCCGGGTGCGCCGCTACCGGCCGGACAAGTCCGCTGCCGACGCCGACCGCATCGAGTCCCTCCAAGCACTGCTGTAGTGATAGCTCGCTAGCGTCGGGCCGTTATGGCCATGCTGCGGTTCTCTTTCGGGACGATGGGTTCCGGCAAGAGCACGGTGGCATTGCAGATCCACCACAACCTCGCCAGTCGCGACCTCTACGGTCTGTTGCTGACGTCACTCGACCGCGAGGGTCAGCAGGTCAGCAGCCGGCTCGGTGTCGCCGCTCCGGCCATCGACGTGTCCGACGGCACCGATCTCTACGCCCTCGCCCTCGCCCACTGGCCGGTTCACTACTTCGTGTGCGACGAGGCGCAGTTCTACACCGCGGAGCAGTGTGAGCAGCTCGGCCGCGTCGTCGACGACCTCGAGGTCGACGTCTACGCCTTCGGGTTGATCACAGACTTTCGTGGGCTGCTGTTCGACGGCACGAGGCGGCTGCTCGAGCTCGCCGACGAGCGCCTGCCGCTCCAAGTCGAGGCACGGTGCTGGTGCGGCGCCAGGGCGACGCACAACGCTAGGGTCGTCAACGGCGACGTCGTGTTCGAAGGTGAGACGGTGGTCGTTGGCGACACCGCAGACCCGACGACCCCGCCGCTGTTCGGCGACACCGTCCACTACGAACTGCTCTGCCGCCGCCACTTCCGCCACGGCGACCTCGGCGACTGACGACTATCCACTGCGTTCCCCGGCCACGCAGGCCGTGTCTGGCCGCTCCTCGGCTGGCGCCTCGTCGCTCGCAACGGCGGTCCACCGAGGTCCGGGTGTGTTGTTACCCGTGAGTAGGCTCGGTGTCATGGCTGAAGCCGTCATCGTTGCCACTGCTCGTAGCCCGATTGGGCGGGCCAACAAGGGGTCTCTGGTCGACATCCGGCCCGACGACCTCGCCGCCCAGATCGTCACGGCATTGCTCGCCAAGGTGCCCCAGCTCGACCCGGCCACCGTTGAGGACATCATCCTCGGTTGCGGTCAGCCGGCAGGTGAGTCCGGCTTCAACATCGCCCGGGTCGTCGCCATCCTCGCTGGACTCGACGTTCCGGGGGTCACCGTCAACCGCTACTGCTCGTCCAGCCTGCAGACGATCCGCATGGCAGCACATGCAATCAAGGCCGGCGAAGGTGACGTGTTCGTCGCCGGAGGCGTGGAGACCGTCAGTCGTTTTGGCGCCGGCTTTTCCGACACCGCCCCCAACCCGCTGTTCAAGCCGTCTGGGCTGCGCACCCTGGAACGCGCCGGTGGCGGCCAGCCGCCGTGGTCGCCACCTGAGGGTCTGCCCGACGTCTACATCGCCATGGGGCAGACAGCCGAGAACGTGCGCGAGTACGAGAACGTGTCGCGCACGGAGATGGACGAGTTCGCCAAGCGGTCCCAGGACCTGGCTGTCGCCAACCAGGAGAACGGCTTCTTCGCCGACGAGATCACGCCCGTCACGCTGCCCGACGGCTCTGTCGCCGAAAAGGACGACGGGCCTCGTGCCGGCGTGACGCTCGAAGGGCTAGCCGCCCTCAAGCCGGTGTTCCGCCCCGACGGGGAGGTCACGGCCGGCAACGCCTGTCCGCTCAACGACGGCGCCGCGGCGGTGGTCGTGATGAGCGATACCCGGGCCAACGAGCTCGGCATCGAGCCGTTGGCGCGCATCGTGTCGTCGGGAGTGTCGGCGCTGAACCCAGAGATCATGGGACTCGGCCCCATCGAGGCGAGCCGCCAAGCGCTGGCCCGGGCTGGCAAGACGATCGACGACATCGACCTCGTCGAGATCAACGAGGCGTTCGCCGCTCAGGTCCTCCCGTCAGCGAAGCACCTCGGGGTCGATCTCGACAAGCTCAACGTCCACGGTGGCGCGATCGCCCTCGGCCACCCCTTCGGGATGACGGGCGCCCGCATCATGACCACGCTGATCCACGGGCTGCAGGAGACCGGCGGCACGTTCGGCCTCGAGACGATGTGCGTCGGCGGCGGCCAAGGGATGGCAATGGTGATTGAGCGCCTCAACTGAGCCCGGTCGCGGCCGGCGCTGAGAAAGCCATCGCGACGGCGCCGCGTTCTACCGCCACGAACGAGACAGATTTGTCGCCTGCGGCGCCCGAGATCACGGACACATCTGTGCGCGCGAACTCTTTGGCACCGTTGGCGTCGCTGTGGGGCCAAATCGACCAAGTAGTCGGATCGTCGCCGTTGACACCGCCTGCTTCCAGAGCCAGCGCGCTCGGCACACGCCACGCGTGAACCCCACGAATGAGTGAGGAGAGCCAACGCCGGGTCCGGTCAGTGGTCAGCCGAACCGGATGGCGTGGACGCGGACGACGCTGCGCGGCATCGGCACCGCCCGCAAGGCGTAGCGTTCGCCGCCGCTCGTGAAATGGGCGAGCGTCCACACCCCGGCACCCTCGGCGCCGTCGCCGTTGAGGTGGACGATCCCATCGACGTCGAGGCCGGCGTCCTCGGCCTCGGCCTGCCACAGCGGGGCCAGCCCGCGCCGCAGCTCGGGATCGTCGAGCAGTCCATCACCCTCGAGGCGCAGATCGAGTGACGTCACGGTGACGGGCTCGAGTTGCTCGATCGAGATGACCTCGCCGCCGATCTCGCCGTCGAACATGACGACGACCGGGCCGGTGGCGTCGGCCACCGACCGTACGAACCCGTAGCGCACGAGGGGAAGTCCATCCTCGGCGGTGAGCGAGACCCGAACTCGGTCGCCGAGGCTGTACATCACGACGATGCACCCACCGATTCGGAGATGACGGCGTCGCTCAGTGTGGTCCACTCGCCGAGGGCCTCGGGCCAGTCGTCGAAGGCACGGTCCGTCAACGCCACGAGCGCGCACTCGGCAACCGGGTCGACCCAGAGCATCGATCCGGCGGCGCCGAAGTGACCGAACGTCGCTGTCGAGTTGGTCGTGCCGGTCCAGTGCGGCGTCTTCTCGCCGCGGATTTCAATGCCCAATCCCCATGGGCACGGATCGAACCTCCCCACGCCGGGAACGATACCGGCGAGCCCGGCGAACTGGATGGTGACCGCTTCAAACGCCCCGGCGGCAGAGAGCAGCTGCGGGCGTTGCAGCTCGCCGAGCAGCCGCGCGAGGTCCGTCACCGTGCCGTGCATTCCGCTCGCCGGCGACCCGTCGAGCCGTGTCGCCGTCATGCCCAAGGGGGCGATCACCGCTTCGTGCAGATAGGAGCCGAACGACATCTCGGAGCGCTGCTCGATGGCGCCGGCGGCGAGTTCGATACCCGTGTTCGAATAGATCCGTCGACGACCTGGCCTGGCGACGGCGTCGACGCCGTTGGTGGGGTAGCCGCCGGCATGAGCGAGGAGGTGACGCAGCGTGCAGCCGGGCTGACCTACCGGATCGTCGAGGTCGATGATCCCCTCCTCCACGGCGATCATCGCGGCCCAGCCGGTGGCGACTTTCGTCAGCGACGCCAGTCGGAACTCACGATCGAGGTCACCGGTCACCCCGAGCATCCCCCCATCGGCGCCGACGACAGCGGCGGCTGCGTGGGGCACGTCCCAGCCGTCGACGAGCTGCAGCGCTCGCATCGGTTCCGGCGGTCAGGCGTCGCGGCCGGTGATCAGCTCGGCGAGGCGGTAGGCGAGGTCGAGGCTCTGGCGGGCGTTGAGTCGCGGGTCGCACACCGTCTCGTAGCGGTGGTCGAGGTCGGCGTCGGAGAGCTCGTCGGCGCCGCCGAGACACTCGGTGACGTTCTCCCCGGTCAGCTCGACGTGGATGCCGCCCGGCCACACGCCCTCGGTACGGCACGACCTGACGAAGCTGCCGATCTCCCGCATGATCTCGTCGAAGTGTCGCGTCTTGCGTCCGCTGGGGGCGACGTAGGTGTTGCCGTGCATCGGATCGCAGGCCCAGACCACCGGGTGCCCGGCCGCAGTCACGGCGCGGATGACCGGCGGCAGCCGGTCTTCGACGTTGACGGCGCCCATCCGGCTGACGAGGGTCAGCCTGCCGGGTAGCCGTTGCGGGTTGAGCGTGGCGCAGAGCCCGACGACCTCGGCGGGATCCGTCGCCGGACCGATCTTGCAGCCGAGTGGGTTGCCGACGCCGCGGAGGAACTCGACGTGCGCTCCGTCGGGTTGATGGGTGCGTTCGCCGATCCACAGCATGTGCGCCGAGCAGTCGTACCAGTCGCCGGTGAGGCTGTCCTGGCGGGTGAGCGCTTCCTCGTAGCCGAGGATCAACGCCTCGTGACTGGTGTAGACGTCGACCTCGCGCAGGTTGGGATTGCTCTCGGTGTCGATGCCTGCGGCGCTCATGAAGCGCAGCGCGCGGTCGATCTCTGCGGCGATCCGGTCGTAGCGCCGACCCTGGGGACTCGACGCCACGAACTCCTGGTTCCACGCGTGAACTCGACTGAGGGCGGCGAATCCACCCTTGGTGAACGCCCGTAGCAGGTTCAACGTCGACGAGGACTGGTGGTACGCCTGGACGAGGCGGTTGGGATCGGGAACTCGCGACTCGGCGAGCGGGCTCGGGTCGTTGACGATGTGGCCCCGGAAGGCGGGCAGCTCGACGTCGCCGATGCGTTCGGTCGGGCTCGAGCGGGGCTTGGCGAACTGCCCGGCGATGCGGCCGACCTTGACGACCGGGACCCCCATCGAATAGGTCATCACGACCGCCATCTGGAGGATGACCCGCAACTTCTCGCGAATGTTGTCGGCGGAGAACTCCTCGAAGCTCTCGGCGCAGTCGCCCGCCTGAAGCAGGAACGCGTCGCCGGCGGCAACCTGGGCGAGTGACGCCTGCAACGAGCGGGCCTCTCCGGCGAACACGAGCGGCGGGAACCCGGCGAGCGTCTTCAAGGCGCTGCGCAGCTGATCGCTGTCGGGCCAATCCGGTTGCTGCCTGGCGGGTCGTTCCTGCCACGAAGCCGGCGTCCACGCCTGGTTCATGCCACGAGCCTACAAATGGCGAGTCGGCGTGCCCCGGTCCCGTTGTTCAGCGAGCGACGACATGGCGGACGACCCGGTCGATCTGGGAGAGGGCTTCATCGGGGAACGGCGGCGGAAAGAACGCCACCGTCGTCGCTCCGGCGTCGCCGAGGGCGGCGACGTGGGCGGCGACGTCGTCGGGCGTGCCGATCGCGCCGAGCTCGATCCACCAGTCATCCGGGGCCGAGGCGATGGCGTCGACGCCACCGTCTCTGGCGAGGGCGACCAGGTCGTCGTGGAACGGTGCCGATTGGAGGCCGAAGTTCAACCCGTGGGCGACATTCTCGGCGATGAACGGGGCGATCGCCCGCCGTGCGGCTTGGCGGTCTTCGTCAATCGACACCGCGGCGTAGACGACCGCTTCGAACGACCCGGTCGGCGCCGCGAGTGCGAGCGAGTCGCGCACGGCCGACGGCCCTGTGAGCTCGGTGAGGATGATGCCGTCGGCGCAGCGGCCGGCGGCGGCCAGTGACTTCGGTCGGCGAACGCCGGCGAGCACCGGTGGGGGAGTATCCGGTACGAGATCGAGGCGCACCTCGTGCAGTTCGACCGCCGCACCGTTCACCGTGACCGTGTCGCCTGCCAGCAGGTGGCGGACTGCCGTGATCACCTCGCTGAGCGCAGTGACCGGCGACTCCGGGCGGGCGCCGATCTGCTCCATCCAGGCCCGAACCCCGTGCCCGATACCGCCCTTGATGCGACCGGGGGCGAGGCGGGCGAGAGTCGTGAGCTCCATCGCGATCGTCGACGCGTTGCGAGTCAGGGCGGGGAGGATGCCGATGCCCACGGTGAGCCGTTCGGTGTGGGCCAGCGCCGTGGCGGCGAGGGTGATCCCTGCCGTGTAGAAGCAGTCCTCGATCACCCACAGATCATCGAGACCACCGGCTTCGAGCCGTTCGGCGAACTCGACGACGAGCGCCGGCTCCAGCTCGCGAGGAAAACAGACGCCAAGTCGGGGGGATGCAGTCATCCGGTCATCCTGGCAGCAGGATGACGTGGTTCGACTACCGCAAAACGGTCATCAGCGACCGTATTGCGGTAGCAGAATCGGGGAGGCTCAGACGGCGAGGATGCGCTCGGCGTCGTCGCGGAGACCGGCGACGGCACGCGAGACAAGGCGGCGGGCGGCTTCGGCGGTGACGCCGAGGCTCTCGCCGACCTCGCGGAAGCTCTTGCGCTCACCGTCGAGGAGGCCGAAGCGGGCTTCCACGGCGTAGCGGGCGCGCCCATCGAGGGTGCCGAGCAGTTCGTCGAGCAGGTCGCCGTCGACCATCGACATCACGGCATCCTCGGGCGTGCCCTCGCCGTTCGCCATCAGGTCACCGAGCGTCGCATCGCCGTCGTCCCCGACAGTCTTGTCGAGCGAGACGGGGGTGGTGAGACGGTGCAGTTCCGCGTTCGCCTGGTCGAGGGTCTCGCCGTCGCCGGACGCCTGGCGAAGGGCCGCGCGCAAGCTTGCCGAGCGGTCGCCGGGGATGCGGATGAGGCTCGCCTTCTGGTCGAGTGCCCGGCCGATCGCCTGGCGAATCCAGAACGTCGCGTAGGTCGAGAACTTGAAGCCACGCCGCCAGTCGAACTTGTCGACAGCGTGCTCGAGCCCGAGGTTGCCCTCCTGGATGAGGTCGAGCAGGTCCATGCCCTGGGGCAGTGGGTAGCGCCGGGCGATGGAGACCACGAGGCGGAGGTTGGAGCGGATGAAGCGGTCCTTGGCGTCGGCAGCTGCGGCGACGGCGTTCTTCAACGCCACGCTGCGCTTTCCGTTCGCCAGCTGCTCTGCGGCCTCGCGGCCCGCCTCGATGACGCGCGACAGCTCGCGCTCATCCTCAGCGGTGAGCAGGGGGACCTTGCCGATGTCGTTCAGGTACAGACCAATCGAGTCGTTCATTGTGTAGTGGTAAACCGTTCGTTCGCTGTTTTCATTCCCACCTGCGGTGCAGGCGACACAGCCGTTTGCTCGACGGCGAGGTTTGGGGGGTGTCGGACGCGCTGGCAGTACCCCAGCGGGGGAGTCGGGGAAACATCAGGATAACAAGGTTGTCAAGGTCCTTTCACGTCGCCTCGCCCGGAGCGAGGCTCCGCGGGTCGTCGGGGTCCGAGCCGTACACTCGCGCCGTGCCGTCACCGGGTTCGCCAGCTGGTTCAACCGCCGGCGGCGACGTCGGTCGAGCGCTGCGAATCGGCCTGTTCGGCGGCACGTTCGACCCGCCTCACGTCGGCCACTTGGTGACCGCCGTGAACGTCCGTCACGCCCTCGGCCTCGACACGGTGATCCTGATGGTCGCCAACATTCCGTGGCAGAAGCAGGGGGAGCGGGCGATCACCCCGGCCGCCGACCGTCTGGCGATGGTCGAAGCCGCTGTCGCCGACGTACCCGGGCTGGCCGCCGGAAGACTGGAGATCGACGCCGGAGGGCCGAGCTACACGGCCGACACGCTCGAGGCCCTGGCGGCTGGCAATCCGGGTGCCGAGCTGTTCACGATCGTGGGCGACGACGCGGCGGCCGGGTTGCACACCTGGGAGCGATTCGAGGAGGTTCTCGCTCAGTCGTCGCTGGTGGTCGTCGACCGTCCCGGCAACGCCGTGCGACCGCCCGACGACATCGACTGGCTCCACGTCGAAGTCCCTCGCCTGGAGGTGTCGAGCACCGACCTGCGCGCCCGGTTCAGCGACGGCCGACCGCTCGACTACCTGCTCATCGACGCCGTGCTCGCCGTCATCGCCGATCGCAACCTCTACGCGGGGGTTCACGCGTGACCGCTCATTGCGTTCCCCGGCCACGCCAGGCCGTTTTGGGCGCTTCTCTGACGCTCCGGCGATTCTCGGGCGCCGCAGACGACAAATCTGTCTCGTTCGTGGCGGTAGAACGAGGCGTGGTTCGGTCGTGACCGTCTCACGTCATCGGAGGAGGATGACGACGACACGCGCTGTCGTCGCGACGCTCGCCTGTGTGGCGCTCGCCGCAGGCCTCGGCGCGGCGGGCTACGCGGCGATCGCCAACACCACCGATGGCCAAGTCGTCGGTGGCGGCACTCCCGAAGTGACGTTTCCGGCGACTCCGACCGCGACGGTTGCGGTCGTCGACGACAGTGGCGCCCTCGCCTCGGTGGCCGTGCTGACGGTCCGACCCTCCGACGACGACGGGTCGCCGGGGCGAGGAGGGACTGTTGTACCCGTTCCGATCAGCGCCGACACGTCGGGCGGTTTCGGCGCCGAGCGGACACCGCTCAACGAGACGGTGGACTTGTTCGGACCCGAGACGCTCGAGGACGAGGTGCCGCTGGTGCTCGGTGTCGGCATCGACGACCTGATCGTCTTCGACGAGGACGAGCTCGCCGACTGGCTGGCCCCTGTGGGAGCTATCGAGGTCGATCTGCCCGCACCCGTTTCCGATGCAGCCGGCGTGCAGATCGCCGCTGCGGGACCGCAGACGATGAGCCCCGAAGAGGTTGCCGCCGTTCTCAGCGCCGCCGATCCGACGGTCCCCGGTGCTGACCGCTATCCGGTCGATGTGGCGATCTGGCGGGCGATCGCCGACGTTGTCGGCGACGGGTTGACGAGCCCGCTGGCGTCACCTGCCGATACCCCCGCCGGCCAGTCAGCCAGGCCCGACGTGCCCAGCCTCGTCACATCCGGGCCGATGGCCGTGCAGCCGTTACGGACAACGCCGATCGTCAGCCTCGACCGCAACCCGCGGGGCGTGGACGCCGCCGCCCTCGACCGGCCGGAAGTCCTCCTGATCTTCGGGCACATCGCCCCGAGCAGGGTCGCTGCGCCCAATCCCGGCTACAACTTCCGGGTCGTGAGCAGCTACTCCGACGACCAGCTCGACGGCGCGACGCGCCTCGACGTCGCCTACACGGCGACGGAGGCCCTGCTCGGCGTCGATGCGAACGTGATCTCTGTCGACACATCGGCGGGTGAGGCGGCAGCGCCGACGGTGATCGAGGTCGGCGACGAGAGCCTCGCCGCGGCGGCGGCCACGCTGAGCGAGGTGTTCGGCCCCGTCGAGGTTCGCATCGCCGAACGGAGGATCGCCGGTGTCGACGTCGTCGCCAGGTTGGGCACCGATTACCTCAACGGGCTCGACCTGACTGCGGCCATCGCCACGACGGCGCCGGCCGTGGAGACGAGCGGGGGGACGACCGGTTGAGCGACGTGTCCGCCGACCCGGACTCCCTGCAACTCGCCGTCACGGCGTCGCGCCGGGCCGACGAGAAGCAAGCGCGCAACATCGTGGTACTCGACGTGCGCAGCGTGCTCGGCATCACCGACTACTTCGTCGTCGTCGACGCCCCCAACCGCCGGCTCGTGCGCACGCTCGTGGACGACGTCGAGGCCGGCGTACGCGAGGCCACGGGTCGGTCACCGTTGCGAGTCGAGGGCGAGCGCGAGCAGCAGTGGGTGTTGATCGACTACGGCGATGTCGTCGTCCACGTGTTCCTCGACGAGGTCCGCCGCTTCTACGAGATCGAACGGCTCTACCGCGACGTGCCGACGATTCCCTGGACTGCGTAGGTTGACGTCGGTGCGTAGCTCGTTGGCCGACTTGCTCGAGGCTCGTCAGGTTTTGCTCGCCGATGGCGCGACGGGCACGAACTACTTCCAGATGGGCCTCGAGTCCGGTGGTGCGCCCGAGCTGTGGAACATCGACCACCCTGAACGGGTCGCTGCCCTGCACCGCCGATTCGTCAGGGCCGGTGCCGACATCGTTCTCACCAACACGTTCGGTTGCACTCGCAACCGGCTGGCGCTTCATCACGCCGAGCACCGGGTGTTCGAACTGGCCAAGGCGGCCGCCGCGATCGCCCGCCAGGTGGCGGATGCGGCCGACCGTCCCGTCGTCGTCGCTGGGTCGGTGGGACCGACTGGAGAGCTGTTCGAACCACTCGGAGCACTCACGCTCGAGGCCGCCACCGCCGCGTTTCGCGAACAGATCGAAGGCTTGCTCGCGGGCGGGGCGGACGTGGCGTGGATCGAGACGATGTCCGCGCCCGACGAGGTGCGCGCCGCGGCCACGGCGGCTGTCGAGGCGGGAATTCCGTACACGGCCACCTGCTCGTTCGACACCGCCGGACGAACGATGATGGGGCTGCTGCCAGCCGATCTCGGTGGCGTGTTTGAGGGCCTCGCCAAGCCACCGTTGGCGTATGGCGCCAATTGTGGGGTCGGCGCTCCCGACATCCTGGTCTCGCTGCTGGAGATGACCGCGGCCGATCCCGCAGCGGTGACGATCTGCAAGGGCAACTGCGGGGTGCCACATTTCCAAGGCACCGAGATCGTGTACACCGGTACTCCGGAGCTGATGGGTCGCTACGCCTCGCTCGCCGTCGACGCCGGCGCCAGGATCATCGGCGGATGCTGCGGAACGACGCCCGAGCACCTCGCCGCGATGCGGAGTGCCATCGACGGCCACGTCGCGGCCGCTTGTCCGGATCAGGCGAGGATCGTCGCCGAGGTCGGCCCGCTGGCCAACTCCGCGCCCCGCAGTGGCGACCGCACCGGTCAACCTCGAGGCAGGCGAAGGTAGTCAGTACGTGAGCTGGGGGTGCCAGTCGCCGCCGCGTCCCTCTGGGACGGTGTCGAAGAGCAGCCACAGCGGATCCATCTCGACTGCGCCCCGTGGATCCTGGCCGGGGTCGGCCATCTCGCCGCCAATCTCCTCGCTCCAGAAATGGCGGACTACGCCGTCGCGACGGGTGAACACGTTGTACGCAGGCATGTCGGCATCGTCAGCGGAGACATAGTCCCGCGTGTAGTCGCCCGCGGTGTCGCTGTACACCGGCAGGTCGATCCAGCCACGTGCCTTCTTGGCCTCGATCAGCCGATCGATGGGCGAACGGGCGGTGAAGGCGATCGCGACGCGTCGACTCACGTCCGCGATCTTGTGGTCGAAGCCACCCATCATCGACGTGCACATCGGGCATGGTGCCTCCCGCTGTGGGCCGAACATGTAGCTGTAGATGACCAGCGTGTCGTGCTCGCCGAACAGCCCACTCAATGTCACGGCGGAGCCGTCCTCGGCCACGAACTGGTAGTCCGTCGGGACCTCTCCACCGAGCGGCAGGTCGCGGCGAAGCGATGCCACCCGCTCCATGTTCCGGCGCAGCTCGATTTCCTCGACGAGCAGGTCCTGTCGGGCGCGCCGATATTCCTCGGACTCGTTGGGGTGTCGGATCGGGTTCGTAGCCGCGAGTTCGGCCGCGGGCGTCAATGCATCCACGAGGTTCTCCTTGATGGTCGTCGCGTCCAGCACTATGACCGCGGGATCGCCGCGAACTCATCGGAAGTGCCGACTGAAACGGCCGTTCCGTGCTCGCTGCGTCGGCACTTGTCGCCGTCGTCACGCGAACTCGTCGGGGAGTTCGGCCTTGCGGCGGGCGACGTAGTCCTGGAGCTCCTCGTCGACGGACTCGTCGATCGGCGGGGCCTGATAGTCGGCGAGACGTTGCTTCCAGATCCGGTTGGCGCGCTGAGCGGCGTCGAGGGCACCGTCCTCGGCCCACTGTTCGAAGCTCGAGTTGTCGGCGGTGGTGCTGCGGTAGAAGGCGGTCTCGAAGTTGGCCAACGTGTGCGGTGAGCCGAGGAAGTGCTGTCCCGGTGGGTTCTCGCGGATTGCGTCCAGCGCTTGGCCGTTGGGGGAGAGGTCGACGCCCTTGGCGAACACCGCCATCATCCCGACCTGGTCCTCGTCGAGGATGAACTTCTCGTAGCCGATGGCCAGGCCGCCCTCCAGCCAGCCGGCGGCGTGGAGCACGAAGTTGACGCCGGCCATGATCGTCGGCAGCAGCGTCGCCGCGCTCTCGTAGGCAGCCTGGGCGTCGGGCAGCTTGGAGGCGCACAGCGACCCGCCGCTGCGGAACGGCAGGTTGAAGCGGCGGGCCAGGGCGGCGAGGGTGTACAGCACGAGCGCCGGCTCGGGTGTGCCAAACGTCGGTGCACCCGTTTGCATCGACATCGAGCTGGCGAACGAGCCGAGCACGACCGGTGCGCCGGGCCGGACGAGCTGGGTGAAGGCGATCCCGGCGAGTGCCTCGGCGAGCGTCTGGGCGGCGACGCCGGCGACCGTCACTGGAGCCATCGCTCCGGCGAGGATGAACGGGGTGATGATCGTCGCCTGATTGGCGGCGGCGTAGACCTCGGCGGCAGCGAGCATCGTGGCGTCCCAGACGAGCGGAGACGAGGCGTTGATCAGGCTGGTGATCACGGTGCGATCGCCGAGGTCGCCGCCGAAGGCGATGCGGGCCAGCTCGACGGAGTCGGCAGCCCGCTCACCCGCGGTCACCGAGCCCATGATCGGTTTGTCGCTGTAGCGCAGGTGGCTGTACACCATGTCGAGGTGGCGCTTGCTGACCGGGACGTCGACCGGCTCGCACACCGTCCCGCCGGAATGGTGGAGGTGGGGTGACGAGTAGGTCAGCTTGACGAAGTTCTGGAAGTCCTCGAGCGTCGCGTAGCGCCGCCCGTTGTCGAGATCGTGGGCGAACGGCGAGCCGTAGTTGGGCGCGAACACCGTGGCGTCGCCCCCCATCGTGACGTCGTGGGCGGGGTTGCGGGCATGTTGGACGTAGCTCGCCGGGGCCGTGGCGACGAGCGAGCGGGCGAGCCCACGCGGGAAGCGCACGCGCTCGCCGTCGATGTCGCACCCCGCGGCGGCGAACCGCTCGAGTGCTGACGGGTACCCGCGCACCTCGATGCCGACTTCGGCGAGAATGGTCTCGGCGTTGCCGATGATCGTCTGCAGGCCCTCTTCGCTGACGATCTCGACAGGCGTCATCGTCCGGGTCAGGAAGGCGTCGGCATGGGTGACGGCGGCCGCCCGCATCGCCTGCCTCGCCGCCCGCCCGCCCGATCGCCGGCCTCGCGACTCGCTCATAACGTCCCGGGGGCTGCGCCCCCGAACCCCATCGTCGTCCGGCTCGCTGGCGCTCGCTCGGCCGACATGAGCTCGCTTCGCTCGCTCATCGGTTCCTCCTCCGCCGTCGACCTACTCCCATCGATGCCGGGCGGTCAGGGAGCCTGACCAAGTCGGCGAGGTGGTCGGTCGGCGCCGACGCATGGGGGAGTGCCATCGCCGCGACGAACAACTCCTGGAAGCGTGGCTCCGTCGCCGTCTCGATCTTTTCGATGTTGCGCACCGCGTCCTCCATCTCGCGACGGGCTGCTGCCGAGAGCAGGGCCATCACCGCCCCCGCACCGGCGGAGTTGCCGACCGACTTGACGCCGTCGAGCGGACAGTCAGGAACGAGTCCGAGGATCAGGGCGTGGAGCGGGTCGATGTGAGCGCCGAATGCGCCGGCGAGCCGGATGTCGGCGACCGCCGGCTTGCCGGCGTGTTCGAGCAGCAGGTCGACACCGGCGCGCAGGGCCGCCTTGGCGAGCTGCACGGCCCGGACGTCGTTCTGGGTGATCGACAGCTCGGTCCGGGCGTCGCGATAGAAGACGTATCGGTAGGTCCGGCCGTCGGCCACGACCCGATCGGTCCTCGCCGTGTTCTCGCCGAGGATCGTCCCGTCGGCGTCGATGATCCCGGCGAGGAACATCTCGGCGAGCAGGTCGATGATTCCCGACCCACACAGCCCGGTGACTCCGGTCGCTGCGACCGCCACGTCGAAACCGGCCTCGTCGCTCCATCGGTCGACGCCGATCACCTTCACCCGAGCGTCCAACGAATCGGATTCGATTCGCACGCCCTCGACGGCGCCGGCAGTTGCTCGCTGTCCACAGCTGATCTGCGCGCCTTCGAACGCCGGGCCGGTGGGGCTGGACGCGGCGAGCTGGCGGTGTCGATTGCCGAGGACGATCTCGGCGTTGGTGCCGATGTCGACGACGAGTCGCATCTCGTCGCTGCGGTGGGGGCCCTCAACGAGGACCATGGCCGCGGCGTCGGCCCCGACATGACCGGCGATGCACGGGCCGGTGTAGAAGGAGGCAAACGGCAGGTCGAGCTCGAGATCATCGGCCGGTGCCGTGACGGGTGCGTTCGTCGCCAACGTGAACGGGGCGCTCCCGAGTGGGGTCGGGTCGATGCCGAGCACGAGGTGGTGCATGATCGGGTTGCCGACGATGACGACCTCGAGGACCTGTTCTCGGCGAACGTCGGCAGCGATGAGCAACTCGCCGATCAGTTCATCGATCGCTTCACGAACGGCCGCCGTGAGCTGGCGATCACCGCCGGGGTTCATCATCACGTAGGACACGCGGCTCATCAGGTCCTCGCCGAAGCGGATCTGTGGGTTCATCCGACCACCGCTCGATAGGACGTCCCCACCGAACAGCGCGCAGAGGTGGCCGGCGATCGTGGTCGAGCCGACGTCGACGGCGACGCCGTAGGCCTCGTCGACGAATCCGGGCCAGACGGCGACGATCTTGGCGTCCCGAATTGCCACGGTCGCCGTGCCGCCGGCGATCGCCCCGTGGACGTGTGGCAGCACGCTGGCGGTGAGGGCGTCGACGACATCACCGTGTTGCTCGGCGACCGCGGCGATCACGAGCTCGGCGGCCGACAGGGCCGAGCCGAGCTGGGCCGCAGCGACTTCGACATAACGCAGGGCGAACACTGGGTCGACAGCGAGCTGGGGCAGGTCGAGGTCGCGCAGCTCCTTGCGAACGACTTGACGGTGCACCTGGCTCTCCGCCGGCACATCGATGACGGCGTCGCCGTGGATCGGCGCGGCGCAACCGAGGCGATGTCCGGTGGCGAGTGGGCGGTTGCCGCGATAGTCCCGTTCGAGCGCCGACCAGCCATCGAGCTCGTCACCGGTGGTCGTGATCTTCCACTTGGCGAACGTGCCGATCGACGGGACGACCTGGCAGCGACCGCAGATGCCGCGACCGCCACACACGCTGTCGAGGTCGACGCCGAGTTGGCGAGCCGCGGCGAGCACCGTGGTGCCGTCGACGACGTCTCCCGAAAGGCCCGACGGCGTGAACACCACCCGATGTTTCTCGCTCATTCCGAGCCGCCGTTGTAGGCGAGCTTGCCGAGGCGTTCCTCGGAGTACTCGGCGGCGAGCCGGTCGGCCGTGTCCTGGGCAGCTTGCGCTGGATCGCCGTCGCAGGGCGTGCTGACGCGGCGCCACTGGGCGACGTCGTCCTGGGCGGTGACGATGCGCGCCTTGCGCTTGGCCCGGTCGATCGCCCGCTGGAACTTCGCATCGAGCACAACTTGGTGCCGGACTCGCCCAGCCTGGCCGTTGACCTGGGCGGGAATGTCCCGCCACATGATGACAACGACTTCGTTGCGCTGTCGAGGCATGTCACGCGACCTTGGGGCGAAGCCCGATGGCGACCGCCGCGCTGAACTGGTCGAGCCCGGTGTGCTCATGGCGGAACTCGAGCCCGAGGCGATCGGCGGCGGCGGTGGCGGCTTCGAGCACGGCGGGATCGTCACTCTGGGACAACAGGACGAGACGGCGGTAGTTGGCGAAGTACTGGTCACGCAGCGACGGATGGCGGTCGAGCCCGAGTCCCTGCCAGACGAGGGCATCGAAGTGCTTGGCCAGAAAATCGGTGAGGTAGAACGTTCCCGGCTCGGCGTCGTGCAACGCGGAGAACCGGTCACTGCCGGCGAAGAACTCGTAGCAGTGTGCGCCGGGCAGTCGGTGGATCTGAGGGTGATCGCGGAGAAATGCGTCCAGCGCTCCGCCAGTGCCGCAATCGGCGTAGGCGATGAAAACGGTCCGGCCCAACGCCTCGGCATCGATCAACTCGCGAATGGCTGGCACGATCCGTTCCGGACGGTTGTGCAGATTGGCTGGGAGGAATCGAATCTCGATGTCATCGAGCCCCTGCCCGGCGAGCACCACGCGCAACTCCGTGGCCAACGCGCCACAGGCGATGACTAGGGGCGTTGGGTTTCTCGTCATCGCACCGATGGACCCGGTGGCTCGTTCGCAAGGCGGGCACGGCGGGCGGTGACCAGCTGGGTCGCCGTCTCGGCAGCGACGGAGGCGTCGCGGCAGTAGGCGTCGGCACCGACCGCCTTGCCGAAGTCCTCATTGAGCGGAGCACCGCCGACGAGCACGATGTAGTCGTCGCGCATCCCCTTGCTCACGAGTGTGTCGACGACGACCTTCATGTACGGCATCGTCGTCGTCAGCAGTGCCGAGAGGCCGAGGATGTCCGGCTTGTGCTCCTCGATGGCGGCGAGGTACTTGTCGACGTCGCTGTTGATGCCGATGTCGAAGACCTCGAAGCCAGCACCCTCGAGCATCATCGCCACGAGGTTCTTGCCGATGTCGTGGATGTCGCCCTTGACGGTGCCGATCACGACCTTCCCGATCGGCTCGGCCCCGGTCTCGGCGAGCAGCGGGCGGAGGATCGCCATCCCGGCCTTCATCGCGTTGGCGGCGAGCAGAACCTCGGGGACGAAGAGGATGCCATCACGGAAGTCGATGCCGACGATGCGCATCCCCTCGACGAGTGACTCGTCGAGCACGCGGTCGGCGCTCCAGCCACGATCGAGAAGGATCGTCGTCCCCTCGACGATCTCATCGGCAAGCCCGTCGTAGAGATCGTCGTGCATCTGCTTGACGAGATCCTCGTCCGACAACAGGGCGAGATCGATCTCTTGCTCGTCCGTCACGTCACCAGCTTCTCACGATCCGGAACCCGCCCGCATCGTGGAACGAGTCGGTCCGTCGGCATGACGGTAGAAACGCACGCGGTCAGGCGCCAGTGGCGGGTTGCCGAGGATCAGGTCGGCGGCCTTCTCGGCGATCATCATCACCGGGGCGTAGATGTTGCCGTTGGTGACGTACGGCATCACGGAAGCGTCGACGACGCGCAGCCCATCGATGCCGTGGACGCGCAACGTGCGCGGGTCGACGACCGACTGATCGCCCACACCCATCGCGCACGTGCACGACGGGTGCAGTGCGGTCTCGGCGTCTCGTGCCACCCAGTCGAGGATCTCCTCGTCCGTCGCGCACGTCCGGACCTGGCGACACCTCGCCGGCGTCGAACGGGGCGAACGCACGCTGGCCGAGGATGTCACGGGCGACGCCGATCGCCTCGACCCACTCGCGGCGGTCGTTCGGCGTCGACAGGTAGTTGAAACGCAGCGCCGGCTTGACCCTCGCGTCGGGCGCGGTGATGCGGACCGAGCCGCGCACGTCGGAGTACATCGGCCCGACATGAACCTGGTAGCCGTGCGGGGCGGGTGGCCGAGACCCGTCGTAGCGCACGGCGATGGGCAGGAAGTGGAACATCAGGTTCGGGTAGGCGACCTCGTCGTTGCTGCGGACGAACCCGCCGGCCTCGAAGTGGTTCGTCGTGCCGGGGCCGCGCCGGGCGAGCCACTGAAGCCCGATCCACGGCCGCCGTCGCCACGCCAGCAGCGGGTTGAGCGACACCGGCTGGCTTGCCGCGTGCTGGACATAGACCTCGAGGTGGTCCTGCAGGTTGGCACCGACGCCAGGCAGGTGGTGGACGACCGGCACACCGACGCTGCGCAGGTGGTCGGCATCACCGACCCCCGACACCTGGAGCAACTGCGGCGAGTTGAACGCCCCACCGCAGAGGATCACCTCGCCGGCGGTCACGACGTGCGGTGTACCCCTCCACGTGCGGTACTCGACGCCGGTGGCCCGCAGCCCGTCGAAGCGAACTCCCATCACGGTCGCTCGCGTGACCACGTCGAGGTTCGGCCTGTCCATCACGGGGTGCAAGTACGCGCCCGCCGCGCTGAGCCGGCGGCCGTTGTGGACGTTCCGGTCGAAGCGGGCAAATCCCTCCTGGCGGTAGCCGTTGACATCGTCGGTCAGCTCGTAGCCGGCTTGCTGGACTGCGTCGAAGAAGGCGCCGAACAGCGGGTTGCTCGCCTCGCCTCGCTCGAGCAGGAGCGGTCCACCGGCTCCCCGATAGTCGTCGGCGCCGGCACGGCAGTCCTCCATCCGCTTGAAATAAGGGAGGCAGTGGGCGTAGTCCCACTCGTCCATACCGGGATCGGCCGCCCAACGCTCGTAGTCGAGCGGATTGCCGCGCTGGAAGATCATCCCGTTGATGCTCGACGAGCCACCGAGCACCCTGCCCCTCGTGTGGGAGATCTTCCTTCCCGCCATGAACGGCTCCGGCTCGCTCTCGTACCGCCAGTCGTAGAAGCGGTTTCCGCTCGGCATCATCAGCGCCGCCGGCATGTGGATCAGCACGTCCCACCGGTAATCGGGCCGCCCGGCCTCGAGCGCGAGAACGCTCGTGGCCGGGTCGGCGCTGAGCCGGTTGGCGAGAACGCAGCCGGCCGACCCACCGCCGACGATGACGAAGTCGTAGGACGACCTCATCGCGCCAGCCGGCGACTGAATTGCTGCGCGGCGCCGACCACCCTGGCGGCGATCTCCTCCGGGTCGGCGTCGCCGGGAAAGCGGTAGGACGGCCCATGGATGTGCAACGCGGCGATGGCGTGGCCGTCGGCGCCGACCACGGGTGCGGCGACCGAGTTGATATCGGTGGCGAACTCCCCGTAGACCCACTCGCTGCCGCGACGGCGGATCGCCGCGACGCGCCGACGGAGCTTCGCCGGGGCGACGACCGTTTGCGGGGTCAGGCGGGGCAGCGGTCCCGCGAGGATCCGCTCGCGATCCGCCTCGGGAGCGTTGGCCAGCAGCACCAGCCCGGACGAGACGCAGTGTGGCGGGACACGTTCGCCCGTCCAGTCCCGCATCTGGACTTCTCCGGTGGCGCTGACTTGGGCGAGATAGAGCGCCGTGTCGTGATCGAGCACCGCCAGACCGGCGTCCTCGCCACTCCAATCGACGAGCGCGGCGAGGATCGGCCGGGCGAGGGTGATGAGATCGTCGTGCCGACCGGTGCCGTTCGCCAGGTCGCCAATCAGCGGACCGATCCGGAACCCATCTGCGGTCTGAACGACGGCCCCGAGGGCTTGCAGCGTCGACAGCAGGCGCGACACCGTGCTCTTGGGGAGGTCGACGACTTCGGCGATCTGCGTGACTCCGGCTTCAGCACCGGCGAGGCACCGCAAGATGGCGACGGCCCGCTCGACCGACTGGACGTTGCTCATCGGTTCAGATCGCGATCTGCGCGGCCGAACCCCCGACTTCCGGACTGGACGCCGCCCAGAACGATCAGCCCGTCGTGGCCGGGGCGGTCGCGGGTGTCGACGAGGGCGGCACCGACGGCGGCGGGTCTCCCGACAGCCACTCGGACCACACCGCTTCGTTGTCGGCGACCCACTGGGCGGCGATCTCTGCCGCTGGCTCGCCGTCGATCTCGACGGCCGGCAGCATCGAGGACTGATCCTCGTTGGTCAATGTGAACCAGGCGAGGAGGTTGTTCACCGCCGGGTCCTTGTCGGCGAGATGGGCGCCAGCAATCTTGACGAGCACGTCCTCGGGATATGCGCAGGCGATTTCCGCCGGGTCGGCGTAGCACTCGTCGGTGTACTCCGGCAGCTCGACGGGGACGAGGTCGTACTTCGCCGCCGCCGCCGTCGGCACCCACCAGTACATCAGGATCGGCTCCTCGGCCGCGACCGCCGAGTCGAGCGCCGCGACGGTGGCGGCCTCCGATCCGGAGAAGACGACTTGCAGCGGCAGGCCGAGATTCTCGATGATCGCCTCGTCGTACTGCGAGTAGGACGGATCCGTGCCGAGGAAGCGGCCGAGATCACCGGTTTCGGCGCTGGCGAACTGGCTGGCCACCTCGGGGTCGAGGAAACCCTCCCAGGTCACCGTCTCGGGGAACTGCTCCTGGACGTATCGCGGCACGTACCAGCCGATCTGGCCGACGGCACCGAGTGGACCCAGCTGGACCACGGTGGCGTCGTCGATATATGCCTGCTCCTCGGCGGTGACGCCCGACGGCCAGACCTCGAGACACGAGTCGAGGTCTCCGGCGGCGAGCCCGGCAAACATCGTGTTCTCATCGATTGCCGTGATCTCGACACTGTTGCCGAGGTTCTCCTCGATGAGGATCTTGGCGACCTCGGCGTTGAGCGCCGACGCGGTCCACGGGTTCTGTACGAGCACGATGCCCGGGAGGTCGCCGCTGTGTGGACGGCGGACGACGCGCCGACCAGCCGTCGGGGTGCGTCGACCGGCCGCCACGGCCCAGGCCGGCACGGTGCCGACGGCACCCGCTGCTGCCGCCGCGGACATCATCTGCAGGAACCTTCTGCGCTCCATCCCTGTCCTCCTCCGGCGACTCGCCGTGAGCCGCCACGCTGGCCAAGTGTTCCACAGTGCGGACCCCGCCCGCGACGCGGAACACGGCCGTCGAAGGGCTGACGCAGACCAGGCGAGAGTACTCTTCGCCCATGTCGCGCGACACGGTGGTCGAGGTCGCCAACCTGTGGAAGGTGTTCGGCAGCGGCGATCATCGGCGGGCGATCGAGATGGCCACGGCCGGAGCGTCGCGGCAGGAGATCCAAGGGGTCACCGGGCAGACCATCGCCGTCCGCGACATGTCCTTCGACGTCGAGCGCGGCGAGACGTTCGTGGTCATGGGCTTGTCCGGCAGTGGCAAGTCGACGTTGATCCGTTGTCTGTCACGACTCATCGAACCGACCTCAGGCACGGTGCGCATCGACGGCGACGAAGTCACCGCGATGGACGCCGCCGCCTTGCGCACCTTGCGTCGCACGAAGCTCTCGATGGTGTTCCAGCACTTCGGGCTGTTCCCGCACCGCAAGGTCATCGACAACGTCGCCTACGGGCTAGAAGTCCAACGCGTGCCGAAGTCGGCGCGTCGGCAGCAGGCGGCGGCCGTGCTCGAAACGGTGGGCCTCGGCCCCTGGGCGAACCACTATCCCCAGCAGTTGTCGGGGGGCATGCAGCAGCGCGTCGGCCTTGCCCGGGCGCTCGTGCTCGACCCCCAGGTGCTGTTCTTCGACGAGCCGTTCTCGGCGCTCGATCCGCTGATTCGCCGGGACATGCAGGACGAGCTGTGCGCGATGCAGTTGCGGCGACCACGGACGATGGTGTTCATCACCCATGACTTCGACGAGGCGCTGCGGCTCGGCGACCGCATCGCGATCATGAAAGACGGCGTGCTCGACCAGATCGGTACCCCGGAGGAAGTCGTTGCCAATCCGGCAACCAATTACGTGCGTGAGTTCACGACGCACGTCCCTCAAGCCGAAGTGCTGACCGCGCAGAGCGTCATGGGGGCGGCACGCGACTGTGCTCGTCACACCGACGCAACGGCCAAAGTGGCCGACCTGATCCCGATGTTGCTCGCTGATCCGTCGCCGATCGCCGTCCACAACAGCGACGGCGAAACGGTCGGCAGCGTCGATGCGGCCGGCGTCGCAGAGATGCTGGCGCGGGAACGGCCAACGACCCTGCCGCTGTGACGACAACCGCTGTCAGCCCGTCGATCCCGCGGCGACGCGATCTCAGTCGCTGGCTCCCGGCGATGGGTGTCACTGCGTTCGTCGCCGTCGCCATCGCTCTGCGCGAGGTCGGCGGCTTTCCGGACAATTGGAACATCAATCTCGCTGACCCGATCGACGACTTTCACGCTTGGGTCCGCGACAACCAGCGCACACACCCGGTCTTCGTGTACTTCTTCCAGCCGATCAGCGACGTCGTCGACTGGGCACTGGAGACGTTCGCCGAGCAACTCCAGACGCTGCCGTGGTTCGCCCTACCCCTTGCCGTGCTGGTGGTGATTGGCCGCACCGGCCATTGGGTGACAGCGATCCTGGCCGCGGCGGCAATCGCCCTGCCGGGCATGTTCGGGCTATGGCAGCCGACGATGGAAACGCTCGCCTTGATGCTCGTCACCGTGGCCATCTGCGTGCTGATCGGTGTGCCGCTGGGCGTCGCGGCGGGCCTCAACCGTCGCTTCTACGCCTTCCTGCGTCCGGTGCTCGACGCCATGCAGACCGTGCCATCGACCGCGTTCCTCGTGCCGGCTGTGCTGTTCTTCGGTATCGGACCCGTGCCCGCCGCCGTCGCCACCGTTGTGTACGCGATGGCGCCCGTGGTCCGCCTGACCGCATTGGGGATCCGCCAAGTGCCCTTCGAGACGGTCGAAGCGGGGCACGTGTTCGGGTCGACGCGGCGTCAGTTGCTGTTCAAGGTGCAGCTGCCCCAGGCGGTTCCGTCGATCATGACCGGCGTCAACCAGACGATCAACATGGCACTGGGCATCATCGTCATCGCCGCCCTCGTCGGCGCCGGCGGCCTGGGTCAGGAAGCACTGGAGACGCTCCGCCTGCGATCACCCGGGCGCGGCCTCGTCGTCGGCGTCGCGATCGTCGCGGTCGCCGTGATGCTCGACCGGGTCAGCCGCTCGTTCATCCAGGGCACCCAGAAGCGCGCCGGGCGACACGACCAGCATCGAGTGGAGTGGTCGCTCGGTGCCCTCGCCGTCACCATCGCCATCGTCGTCGGCCGGCAGGCGGGGTGGACGGAGTTCCCGGCCGACTGGGGTGTCACGTGGGCAGATTCGCTGAATGACGCAGTCGCGTGGGTGCGTGACAACTGGCGGGATCAGACGAAGTGGATCAACGAATTCCTTGTGCGCGACGTCCACGTTCGCGTCTCGTCATGGCTGAATGAGTCCGTCGCCTGGCCCGTGCTGATCATCGGAGCGACGCTGGCCGGTTATGCCATTCGGGGTTGGCGGCTGGCTCTGTTCTGCGGCCTCGCCGTCACGGCGATCGGCCTCGTCGGCCTCTGGGAAGCTGCCCTGGTCACCCTCGTCATGGTGTGCATGGCGGTGACGCTGGCGATGGTCATCGCCGTGCCGATCGGTGTGCTCGCCGGCCTTCGGCCGCGGTTCGGCGCGGCGATCGGGCCGGTGCTGGACGGTTTCCAGACGGTCCCGCCCCTCGTCTACGCGATCCCGTTCGTGACGATCTTCGATGTCGGCATCGTCCCCGGGGGGATCATCGCCTCGGTGATCTACGCAGTCCCGCCCGGCATCCGGGTCACCGCGTTGGGTGTGCACTCCGTGCCGGAGTCAACGGTCGAGGCGGCGACGACATTCGGGGCATCTGGTCGTCAGCTGCTCTGGGGGGTGCGCATCCCCCTCGCCCTGCCGGCCATCATGCTCGCCGTAAACCAGGTGATCCTGATGGTCGTGGCGATGGTGATCATCGCCGGGCTGACCGGCGGCGGAGCGCTCGGCTATCTCATCGTTGACACGTTCACCCGTGTCGAGATCGGCCGCGGCGTCGAGGTCGCCCTCGCCCTCACCCTGATGGCGATGGTCCTCGATCGCCTCACCCAGGGTCTCGCCGAGCGCCTCCAACCCCCGCCGCCGACGCACTGATCCCGAGGTTGTCACGTCAGGTTCGAACAATTCGAACGTCACGTGACAGCATCGAGTCGACGTCGGCAAGGAGTGAGCAGTGGCAGATGAGCGGCCGGCGTTGCCGGTACAGGCGAAATGCGTCGTCATCGGCGCCGGGATCGTCGGCAACTGCCTCGTCGGCCATCTCGCCCGGCTCGGCTGGACCGACCTCGTGCAGGTCGACAAGGGACCCTTGCCCAACCCCGGTGGATCGACCGGCCACGCGTCCAACTTCATCTTCCCCACCGATCACAACAAGGAGATGGCACTGCTGACGTTGGAGAGCCAGCGCCAGTACGTGGCGATGGACATGAACTCGACGTGCGGGGGGATTGAGGTTGCCCGCACCGCCGAACGGATGGAAGAGTTCAACCGGCGGATGACTTCGGCGATGGCGTGGGGAATCGATGCTCGACTGTTGGCGCCCGCCGAGGTCAAAGACCTCGTCCCCTTCGTCGACGCCAGCGTGATCCTCGGCGGCTTCTACAGCCCGAGTGTGTCGGTGGTCGACTCGCTCGGCAGTGGGACGCTGATGCGCGAGGAGGCGGTCGCCAAAGGCGCCCTGCAGGTGTTCGCCACGACCGAGGTCCTCGAAATCGAGGTGGAGCCGGCAGCTGGCCGGTCGATGGTGCGCGCCGTCGTCACTGACAAGGGGCGCATCGAGTGCGAGCACGTAGCGATCGCCTGTGGGGTGTGGAGCCCGCGCATCGCGGCGATGGCCGGGGCGACGATCCCGCTCACGCCGGCAGTTCACCAGATGGCCGACGTCGGTCCGATCGACGTGCTCCAGGCGAGCGGCAAAGAAGTCGCCTACCCGATCGTCCGCGACATGGACACGTTCTGCTACGAGCGGCAGTCCGCCGGGTCGATGGAGGTCGGCTCGTATGCCCACCGGCCGATCTTCCACCACCCTGACGACATCCCTTCGAACGAGGAATCGGCGCTCAGCCCGACCGAGCTTCCGTTCACTGCCGACGACTTCGATCCCCAGCTAGAAGGCGCCCTCGAACTGATGGGCGAGATCCTCGAGACCGCCGAGATCCGCTATGCCATCAACGGGCTGCTGTCGCTGACGCCCGACGCGATGCCCGTGCTCGGCGAGACCGTCGAGGTCGCCAATCTCTGGAGCGCGGCGGCGGTGTGGATCAAAGAGGGTCCCGGCATTGCCCAGCTCGTCGCCGAGTGGATGACCTACGGGTATCCGCACCTCTGCGACCCGCACAGCAGCGACATCAGCCGCTTCTACCCGCACGAGCGCACCCAGCACCACATCCTCGCCCGCTGCGCCGAGCACTACAACAAGACCTACGGCATCGTCCACCCGCGCGAGCAGTGGGGGAGCGAGCGGGGGATGCGGCGCAGCCCGTTCTACCCCCGCGAAGAGGCCCTCGGGGCGGTGTTCTTCGACGCGCGAGGGTGGGAGCGCCCGCAGTGGTACGAGAGCAACGCCGACTTGTTCGAGCGCTTCCCCGCGGCCAACGCGCCGCGCCCGCACGAGTGGGACGCGCGATGGTGGTCGCCGATCACCAACGCCGAGCACCTCGCGATGCGGGACAGCGTCGGGATGGTCGACCTCACCGCCTTCAATGAGTTCGACATCGAGGGCTCCGGTGCCGTTGATGCGTTGCAGTACATCGTCGTCAACAACGTCGACGTCGCCGTCGGCAAATCGGTCTACACCCCGTTGCTGACCCCGGCGGGTGGCTTCCGCGGCGACCTGACGATCCAGCGTCTCGGTGCGGAGCACTTCCGGATCATCACGGGAGCGTTCGACGGCGGCCGCGATCAGTATTGGTTCCGCAAGTACCTGCCGACGGACGGCTCCGTGTCGTTCACCGACCGTTCGCAGTCGCTGTGCACGCTTGGACTGTGGGGTCCGAATGCTGCCGCGGTGCTGGCCAACGTGGCGACGCCCGACCGTCGCGGATCCGGAGTTGTCGACGTTTCCCAGACTGCATTCCCGTACGGCTCGGTCCGCGATCTGCTCGTCGACGGCATTCCCTGCACGCTGTTCCGCATCTCCTACGTCGGCGAGAACGGATGGGAGATCTACACGAGCATGGAGCACGGCGTGCGCCTGTGGGACACGATCGCCGCGGCCGGCGAGGAGTTCGGCATCGTTCCCGTCGGCATCGGTGTGTACGCCGTGACAGGGCGGATCGAGAAGGGTTATCGGTTGATGGGCGCCGAGCTGGAGAGCGAGTACGACCCCGTCGAGGCCGGCCTCGCCCGCCCGAAGGTGAAGTCGGCGGACTTCATCGGCAAGGACGCCTACCTCACCGCCCGCGCCAGGGCGGAGACCGATGGGCCGGCGGCGACGCTGTGCACGCTGACGATGCTCGACCACACCTCGGCGTCCGGCATCCCCCGGTACCCGGTCGGTGGCAACGAGCCGATCCTGACGATCGACGGCGAGCGCATCGTCGACGCCAAGGGCAGGGTCTCGCGCGTGACGACTGCCGGCGCCGCACCGTCGCTCGATGCCTATCTGTTGATGGCGTACCTGCCGCCGCGTTGGGCCGTCGAGGGGACCGAGCTGCGCGTGATGTACATGAACGAGCTGTTCCCGGTCGCCGTGTCGCGGGTCGGCAGCAGGCCGCTGTTCGACCCCGACGACACCCGCATGAAGAGTTAGTTCGTGCGAGTTCTCGTCTGTGTGAAACGCGTGCCGGCGCCGGGCACGCGCATCAACGTCACTGCCGACGGGCTCGCAGTCGACACGGCGTTCCTCGGCTTCACGACGAGTCCGCACGAGGAGTGCGCGGTCGAGGCGGCAGTCCAACTCGTCGAGCAGCATGGCGGTCGATCGACCGTGCTGACGGTCGGACCGCCTGAAGCCGAGGAACAGCTGCGATACGCCGTCAGCGTCGGAGTCGACGACGCCGTGCTGGTGGCGACCGACGGGTCGGATTGGGACCCGCAGCGCACGGCGCAGGCGATCGCCGCTGCGGTTGGCGACCTGGAGACCACCGGAGAGCCATTCGACCTCGTGCTGTTCGGCAACGAGTCCGCGGACTCCGGCGGGTACCAGGTCGGCATCCGCGTGGCCCGGGCCCTGAGCCGGCCGGTTGTCAACGGCGCCAAGGCCCTGTCGGTGGCAGATGCCGTTGTGCGAGTCGAACGGGAGACCGACGCAGGTCGGCTGGTCTTCGCATTGCCCCTCCCCGCTGTCGTCGGTGTCAAGGAGGGCATCAACCTGCCGCGGTACCCCACGATGAAGGGCCGCCTGGCGTCGAAGAAGGTCGCCGTCAGGACGATCGAGCCGGTCGCCGCGCCTGGCGGCCACCGTCTGGTTTCGTTGCAGCCTCCAGCGGAGCAGGCCAGCCACACGGTCGTCCTCGGGCAGGGTGCCGGCGCCGCCCCGGCGGTCGTCGATCTTCTCGAGCAGATCGGCGTCCTATGAAACGAGTGCTGGTGCTTGTCGAACACGATCGAGGTGAGGTCTCGCCGGCGACGTTCGAAGCGCTGACGTTCGCCCGATCGCTCGGCGACGTCGTTGCCTTGACCATCGGTGGGGGCGCCGACGTCCTGGCCCCCGAGCTCGGCGTTTACGGCGCCACCGAGGTCCACCAGGCGCATCACGAGCTGCTCGACGACTACAACCCTGAGGCGTGGGGAGACGTGGTCGCCGGGGCGGTCCGCTTCGTGACGCCGGACTACACCGTGGCGACCGGGACTGACGTTGGCAACGAGGTTCTCGCTCACGCTGCCGCCGTGCTCGACGTGCCGATGGCCGCCAACTGCCTCGACGTCGAGTCGACCGACCCGCTGCGCGTTCGCCGAATGCGCTGGGGCGGGTCGCTGATCGAGACCGCAGAGCTCGACGCGGGCGTACGACTGCTGACCGTCGCCCTCCATGCCGTCGCCGCGGTTCCGGCTGACTCTTCGGAGGCCGCCACGCCGCGCCCGTTCAACGCCGTGCTCGACCCGGCAGTCGCTCGTTGTGCGGTGATCGAACGGGTCGAGCGACCCGCCGGCGTCACCCTGGCCACTGCGCCCGTCGTAGTCGGGGGCGGCCGGGGAGTCGGCTCCGCCGAGGGCTTCAGCGACCTAGAGGAGCTCGCCGCCCTGCTCGGTGGCGTCGTCGGCTGCTCGCGGGTGGTGACGAACAACGGCTGGCGCAACCACACCGACCAGGTCGGCCAAACCGGCACCCGGATCGCCCCGGAGATCTACATCGCCTGCGGCATCTCGGGGGCAATCCAGCACTGGGTGGGAGCGATGTCGTCGAAGCGGATCCTGGCGATCAACACGGACCCCGGCGCCAACCTCGTCACCAAAGCCGACTACGCCGTGATCGGCGACCTCCACGAGGTGGTCCCGGCGATCACCGCCGAGATCCGCCGGCGCCGATCCTGACGGCACAACGGTCAACCGATGGGGTGTTTCGGGGACCGCTTTGCGGTATCGGAATCCTGGAGTCAGCTACAGCGCTGATTCTGAGGCCCAAAACCGGTCAGAAATGTCCGGATCGTGACCTCAGAATCCGAGCGCCCGGAAAACGTGTCGATGGCTGGGGTGGAGCTGACGCGAATCGAACGCGCGACCTCCACGATGCCATCGTGGCGCTCTACCAATTGAGCTACAGCCCCGTGCATGGGCAGGGTACCGGCGGCCAATCGCTCCTCAAACCGCTGGCACACCACACACGTGCCTCGATGGTGACAGGAGGGTGTCAGGGTCTACCTGCGACCATCGCACGCTCACCACATCGTGCGGGTCTACTGTTCGCTCATGAGCCTGAACCGCTTGGGCCGGAGCGTCCGATGATCCGGCTGTTGATCTCCATCTTCTTCCACCTTGGAGCGAACTTTGTCGGTCTGCTTGTCGCCGACCTCCTCTTCGACGACTTCAGCATCCAATGGGAGGCGTACATCTTCGCCGTGGCGCTCTTCACGCTCGTCGAAGTGATCGCCGGCCCGCTGGTGACGAAGATTGCGCTCAAGAGCGTGCCGGCCCTGCGCGGCGGCATCGCCCTGGTGACGTCGTTCATCGGCCTGCTCGTGACCGATCTCCTCTTCGACGGCGTCAGCATCTCCGGAGCCTCGACGTGGATCGCGGCGACGGTCATCGTGTGGCTGGGAGGCCTGCTCGCCGCCCTCATCCTGCCGTTGATCTTCTTCCGCAAGGCCACCGGCCGGGACCAGCAGGTTCCCCAGGCCCCGGTCCAGGGCGGCACCTGGTCGCCGTAACGACGTCGCGTTCTCAGCTAGCTCAGCATCACCAAGCGACCTCGGAACAACCAGTGTGGTCGAGCGGTTCGATCTGCAACGTCGCGTGGCCGATCTGGTAGCGGGTCCGGAGGAGCTCTCGCGCCTCGTCGAGCACACCGTGCGAGTCGCTGCCGTCGGCAACCCGAAGATGCGCTGACGCCACTTCCATGTCTGAGGTCAGCGTCCAGACGTGGAGGTCGTGGACGTCGACGACCCCGTGGATTGCCGACAGCTCGCCTGCCACGGCGTCGAGATCGAGTCCCGGCGGCGCCGATTGCATGACGATGCGCAGTGCCCTTGCCGCAAGGCGCCACGCCCGGGGCAGGATCCACACCCCGATGGCGATGGCGATGACGGGATCGACCCACGACCATCCCGTGATCGAGATGACAACGGCGCCGGCGATCACGGCGACCGACCCGACCGTGTCCGAGAGGACCTCGAGGTAGGCGCCCTCGATGTTCAATGACTCCTTCGACCCGGCACGCAGCAATGCGAAGGCGACGACGTTGGCGAACAGACCGGCCACGGCGACGATCAACATCGTCCGGTCGTCGATCTCCGGCGCGTCACCGAAGCGCCGAATCGCCTCGACGACGACGTAGCAGGCGACGGCGCCGAGCAGGACGGCGTTCGCCAGGGCGGCGAGGATCTCCAGGCGGTACAGGCCGAACGTGCGGTGACGTCGCTCGGTGCCGCGGCTGGCCAGCTGGATCGCCGCCAGGGCCATGCCCACGCCGATCACGTCGGTGACCATGTGGCCGGCGTCGGACAGCAGGGCGAGCGAGCTGGCCGCCAGCCCAGCCACGATCTCGACGACCATGAACAGGGCGAGCAGGACGAACGCGGCAAGCAGCGGGCCCTTGTGCCGTTCGGCGGCGCGGACCGAGGCGTGCTGGTGGTGCGCAACGTCGTGGTGATCGTGCGCACCCACGGGACTCAGTCTGCCTCCGGGCGTGTTGAGAGTCACGTCCCCGCCTCGTCGGATGGTCGGTAGATTTCGAGGCGATGGGGACCTCGCCGCCGACGTCGCGGCCGGCCATCGACGACGTGCTGACGCCGGCACGACGCGCCGAGCTGACCGGATTCTGCTACCGGATGCTCGGCTCCGCATTCGACGCCGAGGACGCCGTGCAGGAGACGCTGACGCGGGCCTGGCGCTCGTACGACCGCTTCGAAGGCCGCTCCGAGGTCCGGACGTGGTTGTACCGCATCGCCAGCAACGTGTGCTTCGACGCCTTGCGCGGCCGGCAACGCCGGGCCCTCCCGATGGAGATGACGGGTGCGACTCGAGCCGCCGAGGGACTCATCGGGACACCGCTGCCGGAGAGCGCGTTCGTCGAGCCGGCCCCAGGCAACATCGTGTCAACCCGCCCGAGCGACCCGGCCGAAGCCGTCGCAGAACGCGAGTCGATCCGTCTCGCCTTCGTTGCCGCCCTTCAGCATCTGCCGCCGCAACAGCGCGCCGTGCTGATCCTGCGCGACGTCCTGAAGTGGCAAGCCAGTGAGGTTGCCGAGCTGCTCGACACCACCGTCGCCGGTGTCAACAGCGCGCTGCAGCGGGCCCATGCCACGATCGGCAACCACCAGGCCGCCGGCGAACTGACCGATGAGCTCGACGACGAGGCGAGGCGGGCACTGCTCGCCAGGTACGTCGATGCATTCGAGCGCTACGACATCGACGCATTGACATCGCTCATCGCCGCCGACGCGACGCAGTCGATGCCTCCGTGGGCGATGTGGCTGCACGGCCGCGACGAGATCCTCGAATGGTGGCAGGGCCCAGGAGCAGGATGCCGCGATTCTCGGCTGATCGCCACCGAAGCGAACGGCACGGTTGCGTTCGGCCAGTACAAGCCCGACCCAGCAGGCGGACGTGCACCGTGGTCTCTGCAGGTACTCCGCGTGGAGGGTGACCGCATCGCCGAGTTCACGTTCTTTCTCGACGTGGCCCGGATGTTTCCCCTGTTCGGGCTCCCCGCACATCTGGATTAGGCGACCTCACTCGCGGTTGCCCGCGGCGACGGGCATCGTCAAACGCACGGTCGTTCCCCGTCCCGGCTCGCTCTCGATCGCCACCGCCCCGCCATGGGCCGACACCGTGGCATCGACGATCGACAGTCCGAGCCCGGTGCCGCCGCGGTGGCGGGAGCGTGACGGGTCGGCGCGAAAGAATCGCTCGGTGACGCGCTCGGCGACCTCGGCCGTCATGCCCTGGCCACGGTCGTCGACGGAGAGCGTCGCGGTCGTTCCGTCGCGCTCGACACGGACCGTGACCGGCACGTCTGGACTCGGTGTGCACCAAGGCGTTGCCGACGACGTTGGCAATCACTTGGCGGAGGCGGTCCTCGTCCCCGTCGATCACGATCGGCGTGGGCCCTGCGTCGACGGTGATCGGTCGACCCGGCGCTGTCGCACGGGCGTCCGATGCCGCATCGCGTGCAAGCGCGGTCAGGTCGACGGGGCGCACGGTCAACGGGCGCTGCTCGTCGAGCTTCGCCAGCGACAGCATGTCCTCGACGAGCCGGCCGATCCGGGCAGCCTCTTGTTCGGTGCGCCGCATCGCGTCGTCGAGCGCCGCTTGGTCGGTCAGGCCGCCATGGCGGTACAGCTCGGCATAGCCACGAATCGTCGTCACCGGAGTACGCAACTCGTGCGACGCATCGGCCACGAAGCGACGAAGGCGCGCCTCGGAGGCGGCGCGTTCGTCGAACGCCGTGGCGAGGTTGCCGAGCATCGTGTTGAGGGCGACGGCAAGGTCACCGGCCTCCGTGCCGGGGGCCGATTCCGGGACGCGCACGGTGAGATCGCCACCGGCGATCCGCGTCGCCGTCGCCGTCATCTGCTTGATGGGACGTATCCCGAGGTGGACGACCCACCAACTGACGACGCCGAGGGCGGCGAGGATCGCCAGTGAACCGATCACTTCGACGAGGATCAGTCGGGAGATCGTCCGTTGCACGTCGTCGAGCGGCAGCGCCGTGATCGTCGTGACGTCGCCGGCGTCCTGGGCGAGGACCCGATACGTCCCGCCGCCGTCGGTAGCGTCCACGGTGAAGTAGTCGCTCCCCGACTTCGGAAGCGAGTCGGTAGCGATGTCGGGCGGTGCAGAGTCCTCCTCGCCGACGTTCGGGGCGAACAGGGTGACGAGGTCGCCGTCGGCGTCGACGTAGCCCTGGTAGGCGTCGCTCGGCCGCTCCGGCGCGCCGTCCGGCGGCGGCGGTCCGCCGCGGGGTGCACCGTCCTCGCCCTCTGGAAGGTCGTGACCGCGCGGCGAAAAGGAGGCGAGGCGGTCGTCGATCTGTCCGATCAGCTGGTTGCGCGTGGTCGAGGTGACAACGAGGGCGACGACGACCAGCACGACTGCGACGAACGCGATGCCGACGAGGAGACGCGTGCGCAGGTTCACTGGACGCGCAGCGTGTAGCCGACGCCGCGCAGCGTGTGGATCAGCTTCGGCTCGACGTCGTCGACCTTGCGGCGCAGGTACCCGATGTACGTCTCGACGACGCTGCCATCGCCCCCGAAGTCATACCGCCAGACGTGGTCGAGGATCTGTGCCTTCGACACGACGCGGCCTTGGTTGACCAGGAGGTAGCGGAGCAGGTTGTACTCCGTCGGCGACAGCGACACGTCCACGCCAGCGCGTCGAACGCGATGGGCATCGTCATCCATCACGAGGTCGGCACACTCGAGCACGCTGCCCGATCCGCGCCGATCGGACGTGCGACGGAGCACGGCCTGGGCCCTGGCGATCAACTCGTCGAGACTGAACGGCTTCTGCAGGTAGTCGTCGCCGCCGAGCGTGAGGCCGCGCACCTTGTCCTCGGTGGAGTCCCGGGCGGTCAGGAACAACACCGGCGTGCGATCTCCCTCGGTGCGCAGCCGTCGGCACACCTCGAAGCCGTCGAGGTCGGGCATCATCACGTCGAGGAGAACGAGGTCGGGACGCTCCTTGGGGATGATGTCGAGTGCTTGACGACCGTCGGCGGCAGTGGAGACCACGAAACCGTGGTGCTGGAGGGCAGCGGCGAGCATCGATCGCAGGTTGTCCTCGTCGTCGACGATGAGCAGGTGGGCGCCCTTCACGATGGCCAGCATGTCAGCCGATCCTGGGAGTTGACTGTGAGTCCTCGCCGAGAAGTCTGTGCTCACCCTGAGCAATGTCACAGCGCGCTCACAGGTTGAATGGTCAGGATCGCCACGACACCCCGTGACCCCCGACAGAGGAACATCGTGAACACGTCTTCGCCCACAGAACACACCGATCCGGTCGAGCCCAGCAAGCCGCGAAGCCACCGCTGGCGGTGGGCAGTGAGTGCCCTCGCCGTTGTCGTCATCGGCATCGGGGCGTTCCTGTGGTGGTTCTTCCGCGATGACGCCCCCGACTCCGTGAGTCTCGGGGCAGCAGCGGCCCAAGTGCAGGAGGCTGACACGCAAGCCGGCGCGGTGACGACGGATTCGCCGACCACCGAGACGGCTGCGGCGACCGCCGCGGCTGACTCCGCGGCAAGCGGCGTGGCCGGGACCTGGTCGGTCGACACGTCGATCGGCGAGTTCAGTTACGAGGACTCGACGGGAACGTTCGTCGGATTCCGCGTCGAGGAGGAGTTGACCGGGATCGGATCGACCACGGCCGTCGGCCGGACGCCAGAAGTCGGCGGCACCCTCACGATCGAGGGCACGACGGTCACGGCCGTCACCATCGAGGCTGACATGACGGCGATCACGACCAACGAGAGCCGGCGCGACGACAAGGTCCAGAGCGCCCTCGGCACCGGGGAGTTCCCGACAGCCACGTTCGTTCTCACCGAGCCGATCGAGCTCGGCGATGCTGCGGCATCAGGGGAGTCCGTGAGCGTCGACGCGACCGGAGAGCTGACGATTCATGGTGTGACGACACCGGTGACGCTCCCGCTCGAGGCCCAGCTCGTCGGCGACAACATCGTGGTCGTCGGCTCGCTCGACATCGTGTTCGCCGACTACGGCGTCAGCGTTCCGAGCGCTCCCGTTGTGCTGTCTGCCGAGGACGAGGGCGTCCTCGAGCTGCAGCTGTTCTTCAGCACGGCCTGACGTCGGCGACGCTTGTCGATGTCACGGGGCGTCGGATGACCGTCCGACGCTCAGCGGCAGGACGACCCAGACCCCGACGAATGCCGTGACAGCACACACCGCAACCACCGTGGCGGCGGCCGTCCCGAAAACCAATCGGGTGATACACCAACTCGCGGTCGTCAAGGCCACGGCGAGGAGGACCATGCCGACGACGGCGAGGCGCACACTCCAGACGAGGCGCGCCCGGCGCGCCGTTCGTTCGGCCACGCGGTGGAACACGGTGGGTGTGAGCAAGCAGATCGTCGATCCCAGGGCGCTGACGAGGGCGATGAGGTAGCTCCGCCGCCCGATGTCGTCGAGGTCGGTGAAGCGTTGGGCGAACGGAGCGGTCAACAAGAACGCCATCAGCACCTGCACACCGGGCAGTACGACGCGCAGCTCCTGGAGAAGCATTTCGTAGCGCTTGCGCAACTCGTCGCGGTCAGCCACGTCGTCGAGCTCTTTGGCGTCACGTTCCGCCGATCGCTGGTCGTCGTCCATCAACCCTGTTCTAGTTGAGCCCCGCGCAGCGCCAACGCCGCCGCCTCTGTGCGCGAGCTGACGCCGAGCTTGGCCAGGATGTTCGAGACGTGGACGCTCGCCGTCTTTGTCGTGATGAACAGCTCACTGCCGATCTCGCCGTTGCTCATGCCGCGAGCGACGAGGCGCAGCACCTCGCGCTCGCGAGGTGTGAGGGGGATCGGCTGGCCGTCTCGTGGTGGGGAGCTGTCGCCGCCGCGCACTCCGAGGCGCCGGCGGAGATCGTCGATTCGCCGTTGGAGCAGCCCGGCCCCAATCGATCGGGCGGTCTCCTCGGCGGCGGCGAGCTCCGCGGCGGAGGCTCGACGGTCGCCGGCGAGCAGCTCGGCGCGACGCAGATGGGCGTGCGCCCGCAAGTGCACAGGGCCCTCGGCCTGGCGCAGAGCTTCCAACGCGGCTTCCCACGCTTCGAGGTCGTCGTCGAGTTCGGCGTCGACGACCGCCCGAGCGGCGCCAAGTGGAGCGTCGACAGCGAACTCGTCGACGACCTCCCGAAGGTACGACTCGGCCGCCGTGAGGTCGAACGTCGCGCTGCCTCGGCGACGGGCGGTGGCGATCGCCTCGGCGGCGGATCGGGCGACCCACCACAGGGCACCGGCGTTCTGGCTCTGCCGACGATCGATCGATGCCTTGGCGGCCGCCCACGCTCGCCCGGGGTCGTCCACGGCGAGCGCCAACTCGCTCTCGCTGAGGGCGATCATCGTCAGGTACTGGGGAATCGGGTTCGCCGAGGACAGCTGCTGGCGAAACTTGGCGAGCGTCTGGTCGGCATCGGCGAGGTCGTCCGTCCACACCTGATGGAGCGCCTGCAGCATCTTGAGATGGATGTGGTGGTGGGCGGGCGGATCGAGTTCGAGGGCCCGGTCGATCAGCCGCCGGGCCGCCGACCACTCGCCGAGGAGGAGCAGCGGTTCAGCGGCGTTGCCGGCGAGCATCGCCCCGAACGTCCGGCGCAACCCCATCGCCTTGGCCATATCGATCCCTGCTTCCGCCGTGGTGGTCGCCGCCCGAAACCGTCCGTTGAGGCGCAGCACGTCCGACAGGTTGATGTGGTGCCGCAGCACCAATCGCTCGTCGACTCCCTCGACGAGCGCCAGCGCCTCGGCGAAGTGGCCGCCGGCCTCGTCCAGGAGGCCTTTACTGGCGATGCAGGTTGCCAGCGTGATCTGGGCCGATGGTTGAGGAGTTCCGGCGGCCTTGCCGACTTCCATGCTCCGGCGGGCCGTTTCGATGGCACCGTCGTTGTCGCCGGCCATCATCTTCATTGCGGCCAGCATCCCGAGCACCTCGAGCGCGCTGCGTCGTCGGCGGCGTGTCGGGGACCAACTCGACGGCCTGCTGCAGCGTCTCCACGGAGCCGAAGCGGTTCAGTTTGGAGAGCAAGTGGCCCTTCGTCTGCAGGAGCCGAGCGACATGCAGGGGCTGCGTGCCCTCGTCGACTTCGCCGAGCGCCGACTCGATCAGCGCCAGACCGCGCACCCACTCACCGGCGTCGGAAGCGGCGTCGGCCGCCGATTCCATCAGCTCGGCGTGCGATTGGCCGGCGACGGCCTCGACATCGTCGACTTCGTCCCACAGGCCGAGCGCCCGCTCGAACAGGCGCAACGACTCGCTCTTGTCGATCGGGCGATCACGGGCGGCGGTGAGTGACCAGCGAAAAGCCTTGTTCGGCTCGCGGGCGGCCGACCAGTGATGGGCGAGCTCGATGGCGCTCGTGCCCGCCGGCACGAGCGCCGGTTCGGCCTCGATCGTTTCGGCGATGCGGCGGTGCAGCGATGCGGCTTCGCCGGGGAGCAGGTCGTCCAGCACGGCCTCGCGCAGCAGGGCGTGACGGAAGCGGAACCCGCTGCCGTCGACGATCACCAGCTGTGCGTCGACGGCTTCGCGCAGTCCGGTGTCGAGCTCGGTCTCATCGAGATCGCTGCCGCGCGAGATCAGTGAGTACTCGGCCCGGTGGCCGGCGACGGCAAGCAGACGCACGGCCGCCTGGGCAGAGCGTCCGAGTGACTCGAAGCGGACGAACAACACGTCGCGCAGCCCGGCGGGAAGATCGGAGCACTCGGTGCGGGCGAGCTCCTCGACGAAGAACGGGATGCCATCGCTACGCCGGAAGACCTCCTCGGCGAACGCTTCATCGTGGCGGTCGGGGCGCAGCGCCGTCACCATCGCGGCGACACCATCGGTGTCGAGCCGCGGAACGGAGTGGGTCTCCACGCCGCCGAGTCGTTGCATCTCGGCCAGGAACGGACGGAGCGGGTGGCGCCGGTGCAGCTCGTCACTGCGGTAGGTGGCGATCAGCAGCACTCGGGCGTCGGTGAGGGCTCGGGCGACGAAGGCAACGAGGTGTCGTGTGGAGGCGTCGGCCCAGTGGATGTCCTCGAGGACGACGACGAGCGGCTGGGACTCGGCCGCCCCTTCGAGCACTTCTGTGACCGCCTCGAACAGGCGCAGCGTGTCATCGTTGGTGCCGACGCCGTTTGTCAGCTCGGGCAGCAGGCCACCGAGTGACGCACTTCCCGGACCGGCCCACTCCAACACGGCGTCGTCGCCGACCTGCTGTTTGAGATCGCGCAGCGCGCCGCTGATCGGCGCGAACGCCAAGCCGTCGCCGCCGAGCGGGACGCATTGACCGCGGATGACTCGGGCGTCACCGAGCTGGGCCACGAAGGCATTGACCAACGTGGTCTTGCCGACTCCGGCGTCGCCACCGAGCAACACTGTCGTGCTCCGGCCTCGTCCCACGGCGTCGAAGGTCTCGACCAAGGCGGCCAGCTGTTCGTCCCGTCCGACGAGGACCAGCGGGCCGGTGCGTACTGCCACCTCGTTCATCGTACGGATGCCATGCGCCGGCACCGCCTGAGTTCAATCGCCATGGGAGCGTGGCGCTCGGTCTCGACGCCGGCGGAATGTCGCCCGGTGGACGTCGCGCAGTGAGCGAATCCGCTTCGCATCGGCTCGCACAGCGGCGAGGTGGTCGGCAACGAGTGCTTCAGTGAGCTGAAAGTTGTTCATGGCTCGATCGTGAACTGCTGAGGCATCGTGCGTCATTGGACGAAGTCCTGATCTTCGGTCCGGGTTGCGCGGTCTGAGGTACCTTGCCGAGTGCAACGCTCCTGGCTATCGCCATAAGGTAGGTGCATGCCGGAGATCGAGCGGTCGGAGTCGGAGTGGCGTGAGCAGCTCACGCCGGAGCAGTTCCACGTGCTTCGCGAGGCGGGCACGGAGCCGCCATGGAGCGGGGAGTACGTCAACGCCCACGCCGACGGGACCTACCGGTGCGCGGCGTGCGGCGCCGAGTTGTTCGACGCGGCGACGAAGTTCGAGTCGGGTAGCGGCTGGCCGAGCTTCACCGAGCCGATGGTCGCCGACGCCGTCGAGTTGATCGAGGACCGAACGCTGGGGATGGTGCGCACGGAGGTTCGCTGCCGGCGCTGCGGGTCACACCTCGGGCACGTCTTCCCGGACGGCCCCCAGCCCACCGGCATGCGCTACTGCATGAACAGCCTCGCCCTCGACCTCGAGGAGACCGAACCTTCCTAGATCGGAGTCTTTGCTGCTGATGGAGTGTCACCTGTCGGGTTTCCCGGCAGCAAACACTCCGTCAGCACGAAACACTCCGATGGAAGACGTCGTCAGGTGACGATGTTCACCATTCGCGACGGGACGACGATGACCTTCTTGGGGTCGGAGCCGGCGAGCACCGCCTGGATCTTGGGGTCGGCGAGGGCGGCGGCTTCGACGGTGGCCGGGTCGGCATCTGCGGCAACGGTGATGTGGCTGCGCAGCTTGCCGTTGACCTGCACCGGGTACTCGACAGTGTCGTCGATCAGCATCGCCGGATCGGCCGTCGGCATCGACTCGAAGGCAATCGTCGCGTCGTGGCCGAGACGATGCCACAACTCCTCGGCCACGTGGGGCACGAGCGGCGACACCATCAACACCAGCGCCTCGGCGACCTCGCGTGGTGTGGTGTCGAGCTTCGTCACATGGTTGTTGAGCTCGATCAGCTTGGCGATCGCCGTGTTGAAGCGCAGCGCCTCCATGTCGGCGCGCACCGAGTCGATGGTGCGGTGGAGCAGTTGGGTCGTCTCGCCGTCCGCTGGCGTATCGGCCACGCGAACCTCGCCGGTCTGCTCGTCGATGATGTTTCGCCACAAACGCTGCAAGAAGCGGAACATCCCGACGACGTCGCGCGTCTCCCACGGTCGCGACGCGTCGAGCGGGCCGGTTGCCATCAGGTGCAGGCGCAGCGTGTCCGCCCCGTAGGCGTCGTAGATCTCCTCGGGCGACACCGAGTTCTTCAGGCTCTTGCCCATCTTGCCCCAGTGGCGTGTCACCGGCCGGCCCTCGTACGTGGCGTGGCCGTCGGCGTCGATCACGACATCGTCGGCAGGCACGTAGATGCCGCGCTCGTCCTCGAAGGCGGCGGCCAGAACGTAGCCCTGGTTGTACAGGCGGGCGTACGGCTCCGACGACGACAGGTGGCCCAAGTCGAACAGCACCTTGTGCCAGAAGCGGGCGTAGAGCAGGTGCAGCACGGCGTGCTCGACGCCGCCGCTCCGGCATCCCCCACCTCCCCGTGCCACGCCCAGGAGCGGGCCGTGCGTAATGAAGCGCCAACCCCACGGGCATGCCACGCCCGGGAGGTCCGTTGCCCGAGTGTCCTGATCTCCGCGATCACGTCCGATGACTACCAGCGCGATGCCCGGCGGGCGAGCGGGCCATCGCCGCTGCTCACACCCATGGATGCGGCAGTGTCGACCATGTGGCGGGTTGTGCGTCCCGCGCCAGTCGGCGTGGGCACCGGACGCTGGCGGCCAGATGCCGCCACCTGGTACCGCCGGCGCCCGTCCGCGTCCTCGCCGCCCGACCTGGCCGGGGCTCGATCGCGGAGTATCTTCTGCCAGTACCGCGTCGGGAACCGGCACGCGCGCCGAGGCTTGACGATCATCCGCGGTCCTCTTGGAGCAGCGCCGACCATGCGGCACGACGCCGGCAGCAGCACCCTCGACGCCCTCGACCGCTACAGCCCTTACGCGCTGGCCGCGCTGCGGATCGTGGCGGCGCTGATCTTCATGGAGCACGGCACGCAGAAGCTGTTCGGCTTCCCGGCCCCGTCCGAGAGCGGCCAGCCGCCGCTCCTGTCGCTGCTCGGCGTCGGCGGCGTCCTGGAGTTCGCGGGCGGGCTCCTGATCCTGGTCGGCCTGTTCACCCGGCCCGTGGCGTTCCTGCTCTCGGGCGAGATGGCGGTGGCGTACTGGCTGTTCCACGCCCCGCGGAGCTTCTTCCCCGTGCTGAACGGCGGCGACGCCGCCATCCTTTACTGCTTCGTGTTCCTGCTGCTGGTGTTCACCGGGCCGGGCGCGTGGAGCCTCGACGCGGCGCGGGCGCGCAGCTCCGCTCGGCTAGCCTGAATAGCCACACCCTTCGGCATGGCCGGAAGGGTGTGGTGACGATCGAGGCCGGGGAACCCTGCCCTGGGTCCATCCTGTCCCGCCTCTTGCATGATCCGGGCCAACCTGCCGCAAGCCACGGGAACGATCATCCACTAGGGCAAGCTGTGGCTGACTATGAACTTATGTCCCGAGGAAGAGAGGTCGAGGCCTACTCATTCTCATAGACACACTGTTTCATAAATTCAAAAAACTGTCTGGCAAGATCTTCTTGCCCTTCTTTGAAATCAAATCGTAATTCGGCTCCCTCACAAACAACTAAGACGTCCATACTTACCTTTGTTCCATCAAGAAGCTTGTGATCCAACTGGCCGAATTGAGGCAAAGCTAATCTTTGCCGTGTTAATAATGCGGTCTGGTAAGCCAAACTCAGTCAAGTCTTTTACCTTGCTCATCGAGCTATCCTTGTTGGTGGTCAGTGCCAATGCTTCTCCGTCTACGGATCCGGGATAGCCGTCAGGGATGGGAACAGCCGGTGCACGACGGCCTCGGCCGCCACGCCGATCACCACCCCGGCCAGCACGTCGCTCGGGTAGTGCGCCCCGCGCGGCACCTGGACCAGGCCGACCGCCGCCGCGCCGGCGTAGGCCGGCCACCGTGCGCCGGGCCAGCGAGCGGGCGACCGCCCGGGCCAGGGCCACGCCGCCGGCCGTGTGGCCCGAGGGGAACGAGTGCCAGGGGCCCTCGTCCGGGCCCAGCGGCTCCACCCGGTAGCGGCCCTCGTCGAGCAGCACGTTCGGCCGGGTGCGGGACAGGGCCCGCTTGAGCGTGCCCTTGAGCAGCGTCGCCAGGGCGACCGAGGCGACCAGGTGCCCGCCACGGCGGGCGAGCCGCCGATCGCGGGTCAGCAGCCCCCAGGCCACGACCGCGCCGGACGCGGCCAGCAACGGCGGTTGGTCGGCGAGCTGGCCGAACGCCGTGACGGCACGCAGGGTCGGGTCGTGGTGGTGCCGCGCCAGCCGCCGCGCGGCGGCGATGTCGGCCCGCTCGACCGGGCTGGCGTCGGACGTGTCGTCGGTGCCGGCGTGCTGCATGCGCCTACAACGGCCCGGGCCATCGACGGCTCCTGGCAAGCACCGCTGACCTCCTGAGTTCCAGGCCGGGGTGGCCGTCGCTCCGCTCGGGAACGACGGCCTTCCCGTCGAGCGGGGGCGGAACCCTCGGCGGCAGGCGACAAGCAAGGCCCTGCTTGGAGGACGAGCAGGGCCAATTGAGGGGAAGTTTAGGAGAGGCAGGGCTTACCCTAATCGGTCGAGGCGCCACCCTGCGGCCCCGCGGTGCCGGGCGCACCGAATCCCACCTCGCGGATCTCGCGGTGCCGTTTTGAGGCAAGCTGGGCGCCAGCGGCCATCTTTGCACCTCAGGCCGACATGACCGTGCAGGGCCCACCGGGTCAGGCCAGCCGCCTCAGGGGAACATAGCGCCACAGGGACGCAACCGTCTGCTCTCTCAAGGATTGGCGCACCGATGACCGCCGCCGAGACCGTCCCGCCCGCCCGTCCCATCCTCGACGTGCGCCGCATCTATCTCGAGCCCGCCGCCGAGGTGCACCCGCGCGGCCGCGAGATCCTGGCCCGCTTCCCCGACGCGGAGCGGGTGCCCGTCCGCTCGCACTGGCAGATCCCCGAGCTGCACGGGAACGCCGAGCTCGCGGACGACTGGAACCGGGTCAAGCGGACCACGCTGGTGCTGGGCGCGCGCAAGTCGATGGACTCCCGCCCGAACGGCCGCAGCGCCGACTTCGTCGGCCCCGGCGCCTCGAACGGCTGCGCCATGGCCTGCGCCTACTGCTACGTCGCTCGGCGCAAAGGCTTCGCCAACCCGATCACGGTCTTCGTCAACAACGACAAGATCCTGGCCTTCCTGGCCCGCCACGCCGCCAAGCAGGGGTCGAAGCTCGATCCGAACCAGGTCGACCATCGGTACTGGGTCTACGACGTGGGCGAGAACGGCGACTGCTCGGTCGATGCGCTCATCTCCGACAACGTCAGGGACACGGTGGCGTTCTTCCGCGACGAGGTGCCGAACGCGAAGGCCAGTTTCGCCACCAAGTACGTCAATCCCGACCTCCTGGGCTACGAGCCGAAACGCAAGACCCGCGTCCGGTTCAGCCTGATGCCCGAGGGCATGGCCCGGCTCGTCGACGTGCGCACCACGCCCGTGGCCGAGCGCATCGCGGCGGTGAGCGAGTTCGAGGCCGCGGGCTACGAGGTCCACCTCAACTTCAGCCCCGTGATCGTCCACGAGGGCTGGCTCGACGGCTGGCGCGAGCTGTTCCGCCAGCTCGACGCGGCGCTCACTTCCGCCGCCAAGGCCCAGCTCGCGGCCGAGATCATCCTGCTCACCCACAACGCCGAGCTGCACGAGACCAACCTCGCCTGGCATCCGAAGGCCGAGGCGGTCCTGTGGCGGCCCGACCTGCAGGAGACCAAGCGCTCGGAGAGCGGGACACGGAACCTGCGCTACCGCGCGGGGCTCAAGCGCCGGTTCCTCGACGAGCTGCTCGGGCTGATGCAGGAGGTGATGCCGTACTGCCGGGTGCGGTACGCGTTCTGAGCCGAATCCTGCCGCCAGGTCGCGCGATCTGTTGCGTTGAGCGGTGGCGCGTGAACGGATAGGAGCGACGCTCCCGCCGACCCTCGATCCGGGAGTAGGGAGATCTGACCGGCGGTCGTCAAGCGCAAGGAGTGTGGCTCACGCCCTCGCCTCGAGGGCCCACTGCCGTGAGACGCAGCCCTTGGCGGCATCGACCTGAAAGACGATCTCGCCCGTGACCACGTTCAGGTACGCCGTTTCCCACAAGCCGACGTCCTCGTAGAACTGGCAGGCGAGATAAACATCGTCCTCCACGAGGACGACCAGCCCGGGACACTCGCGCGAGGGCGGCAGCTTGAACGTGACGTGCTCCGGCTCGGTCGAGAAGGTGAAGGCGAGCACGCCGGTCAGGTCGACCACCGCCAGCTGGCGGACGACGTGCGGCTCGTAGACGCCGGGTCTCCCGCCGTCCTCGTCCCGGAACGGGCCGAGGGTGACGATCTTGCCGCCGTGGATGCCGGACGGGTTCACGTAGAAGGCCTTCATCGCCCGGACGATCGGCCCGCCGTCGAAGTCGGCCAGGAACACCGATCCGTCCTTGAGGTCGGCCAGATCGGCGATGCGGCCCTTGTACACGACGTGCATGCGGCGACCCTCCGGCGAGTTTTGTGCCGGAAGTAAGCTGCCCGCCCGCCGAGGCAAGGAGACGAGCGGGCCTTCGGGCCGGATCGCGAGCCTCCACAGCGAGCGGTCGATCCCGCTCAACGCGACGCAGCAGATCCGCTTGAACGGGGGCCTCCCCCATCTACTGTGTGCGACGGATCGCGGGGGAGAGTCCATGTCGGTGATGCTGGTGACCGGCGCCAATCGCGGCCTGGGCCTCGAGTTCGTGCGCCAGTACGCGGCCGAGGGCTGGCGCGTGCACGCCACCTGCCGTCACCTCGATGAGGCCGGGGAGCTCCGCGCCATCCCGGGTGAGGTCGTCATCCACCAGCTCGACGTCCGCGACCGAGCGGCCTACCCGGATCTCGCCAAGGCGCTCGGGAGCGAGGCGATCGACCTCCTGATCGCCAACGCCGGCGTCGGCGGGCCGTCCGATGGCCTCGACGCTCTCGACGTCGCAGGCTGGCTCGAGACGCTCGAGGTGAACACGATCGCGCCGGTGCTCCTCGCCGCGGCGCTGCGCCGCCACGTCGCCCGCGGCCGCGAGCGGAAGGTGGTCGGCATCACGAGCGGGTTGGGCAGCATCGGGGACAACCGCTCCGGCGGTCACCTGGCGTACCGGACCTCGAAGGCCGGCCTGAACATGGCCTTCCGGACGCTCGCGGTGGAGCTCAGGGGCGAGGGCGTCGTCGTCGCCGTCGTCCACCCCGGCTGGGCGCGGACGCGCATGGGCGGTCCGAACGCCAGCCAGTCGGCGGAGCAGGCCGTGCGGCAGATGCGTGCCGTCATCGGCGGACTGACGCTGGCGCACTCGGGCGGGTTCTTCAGCTACCGGGGCGATCCGGTGCCGTGGTAGGCACGATTTCTCTTGGCGCAGCTCCCCCGGCTTCGGCAAGGCCGCTCGGCCGTGCTCGTCGATGCCGTGCAGCTGGAGGACACGTGCTTGGCCAGATCGGTGCCGAGCCGAGGACTGCTCCCGACATCAGCGCCTCCTCCTATCCACCATACCGTCGCCTACCAGGCAGCGCGGGAGGGAGGCGCCCATCCATCAAACGAGCGGTTGGGTGACAGCGCCAGTCCGGCCACACGGGCTGATCGCACGCTGTCATATCCAGCGTTGCTTAATCTATGTCCTGCAAACCGTCCAGGCAGAAGATTGCGTGACATGATCAGCGCGCCTGCGCCATCGGCCGGGCCGCTTGCTCGGTGAGTGGTGGCCCAGGCGTGGACAACGTGGCGGTCGATCTGCTCGGAGCCGGTCCGGATTGTGTGGACGGCCGCGCGCGAGCAGCGTCGCGACCTCGCCGATGATGCCGTCGGTCTCGAGGAGCATGACCGCCGACAACGGCCCGTTCCGCCTCGTTCCAGGCGGTCTGCTCGACCGAGGCGAGATCCGGCACGGCCCGTTAGCACAGCCCCAACGCGTACATCGTGGAACGTTTTGCTGCATTGCAATGGAACCATCGCGCGGGGCTCGGGACTGAATCCGCGTACCGCCGCGCGGCGGTGACCAAGCCATCCTGGGGGAGAGAACCATGGCCAAGCCCAACGTCCACACCGCCAGCCGCGACGAGCTGGTCGAGGCCGGCATCCGCGCCGAGCTCGCCGACGAGATCCTCAAGCGCCGCCGCAAGGGCGCGATCCGGCTCGAGGCACTCGAGGAAATATCGGGGGTCGGCCCGGCCACGCTCGATCAGCTGCGCCAGGCGCTCGACTTCCGCGAGCAACAGCAGCAGCGGGGTCCGGCAACGGCGGCAACGGCGCCCGCGCGAACGAGCAGCAGCAGCAGCGGGGGGCGCAAGCGGACGAACGCATCCGCGCCCGCGAGGGTGGCGGCAGCAGCGGCGGCGACGATCGTCGCCGCGAGGAGGAGAGGGCGTCCGCGCGAACGGCCGAGGCTGCGCGGCTGGGGGTCAAGGTGGCCCGCGACATGACGGCAGTCGGGGCCGCGACCGCCGCCGAGGCTACCGCCGAAGCGGCGCGCAGCGGCCTGCAGGTCGTGCACCGCACCACGACGGCAGCGAGCCAGGCGACGCGCCGGTCGGCGCAGGGCACGGCCGAGCTGGGCCAGGCGCTGAGCGAGCTGGTGCAAGAGCAGGCCCGGCACAACGTCGCGACCCTGACCGCCCTCAGCGAGGCGGTCGATTGGGAGCGGTTGTTGCGGGTCCAGGGCGAGTTCCTGCACGCCAGCCTGGAGCGCATGGCCGGGCTGGCGCAGCGCTACCTCGAGGCCAGCCAGGCCGTGCTCACCGCGGCAACAAGCGTGGGCGGGGCCGGCCGCCGGAACCGCGGCGGCAGCGAAGCCGCCTGAGACGGCCTGCGCGGGCCGCACCCGCGCTCGCGCGGAGCGAGCACGAACAGATCAGCGCCAACAGCAGCACCAGTCCGTGCCGGACTGGCTGAGGAGAGTACGCCCATGGCAACGATGACCATCATCAGCACCATCCCGGACGCCCGCAGCGCGCAGCGGCTGGTCGACGAGCTGATCCGGAGCGGCGGCCTCAAGGACCGCGACGTCGAGGTCCTGGCCGGCGAGGAGGACGAGCTCGTGGCCGAGATCGTCGAGCGCGGCTTCGAGGAGGACGACGCCCGCGACTACGCCCAGGCCGCCCGCCAGGGCCGGGTCCTGGTGGCGGCGCGGGCGCCCGAGCCGAAGGTCGACCAGACCGTGGCCATCATGGAGCGCTACGAGGGTGGCGAGGCGGAGGCAGCGGCAGGCGGGGAGACGCTGCAGGAAGTCGAGGAGCAGCTCGCGATCCACAAGGGCAAGGCGGTCACCGGCGGGGTGCGGATCACCACCCATGTCAGCGAGCGGCCGGTCGAGCAGACCGTGACCTTGCGCGAGGAGGAGGTCGAGGTCGAACGCCGGGACGCGGACCGCACGCTGACCCCCGCGGAGACGGAGGCGGCATTCCAGGACAAGACGGTCGAGATGCTCAAGACCGGCGAGAAGGTCGAGGTCCGCAAGCAGGCGCGCGTGGTCGGCGAGGTCACGGTCGGCAAGCGGGTCGAGGAGCGCGAGGAGACGGTGAAGGACACGGTCCGCCGGACCGAGGTCGAGGTGGAGGAGATCAAGCCAAGCTCGCCCAGGAAGCGCTAGCAGCGTTCCCCACGACAGTAACTGCAAGCGGAGCCCGGTGCGCAAGCGCCGGGCTTCTCCGTTCAGGAGATGATGATGTCGGTCCGTCCATCCATAGCCCAGTCGAACCCGAGCACTCCGGGATGGTCCCGGACCGGCACGGTCCTGGGCGCTGCCGCAGCAGCGCTTGCTGCGGCCGCCCTCTACAACAGCTACCGCACCCGAAAGGTCGAGCGCCTGTATCACCCACCGGACGCTTCGTCGAGGTCGATGGCGTCCGGCTGCACTACCTCGAGCGGGGTACCGGAACACCGGTCGTGCTGCTTCACGGCAACGTGGTGACGGCGGAGGACTGGATCCTGAGCGGCGTGCTCGACCAGGTAGCCGCGCAGGGGCATCGCGTCGTCGCCTTCGATCGCCCCGGTTACGGCTACAGCGACCGGCCACGTGGCACGGCGTGGATTGCCGCGGCGCAGGCGGACATTCTCCGCCGCGCCTTCGCGCGTCTCGGCATCGCGCGCCCGGTTGTGGTCGGCCACTCCTGGGGTACGCTTGCCGCCCTGGCGCTCGCGCTTGCCGATCCGTCAGAGGTGCGCGGCCTGGTCCTGCTGTCGGGCTACTACCACCCGACCGTGCGGGCTGACGCGCTGCTGGTCGCACCCGCGGCCGTGCCCGTGCTTGGCGACGTGCTGCGCCACACGGTCTCGCCGCTGTTCGGTGCGGCGACCTTGCCGCTGCTGCTCAAGGGGATGTTCGCGCCCCTACCGGTGCCGGAACGCTTCCAGCAGGGCTTCGAGCGCGGCATGGCGGTTCGGCCCTTGCAGATCAGAGCCGAGGGCTGAGGACGGCGTGCACGGCCTGTGACGCCGCGGCGATGCAGGACCACTATGGCGAGCTGTCCATGCCCGTGATGATCATGGCCGGCAGCGAGGACCAGGCCGTGGACGTTGGCCGCCACGCGATCCGGCTTCACGAGCAGATCCCGCACAGCGAGCTCCGGCTGGTTCCAGGGGCAGGACACATGGTCCATCATGCGGTGCCGGAGCAGGTCGCCACGATGATCGAAGCGGTGGCAACCTGACACCGGATCGCCAGCGGGTCGGCGGTGGCGGCAGCGTGATCATGGGGCGAGGAGGATGGTAAGCTGCGATCACCCCAGCTCCCCCGCCTCTATCGTCTCCGGCTCGAGCTGGACTGGCTTGAAGAAGGTCGCCGCGCGGCCGAGGTGAACGGGCGGGATGCCGCTCAGCTGATGGTCCAGCGGCAAGTCGAGGAGTTGCGGCAGGAGGCGGAGCGGCTGCTCGCCGCGAGCATGCGGCTTCATGGCCCGCCAATTGGGAGGGCTGAGCGCCCCAGCCTTGGCTGCCTGCCCCGCAGCTTCGGTCCTGACGGCTGAAGCATGGCGCCATCGCCGCTACGCGAGCCCTGGCTCCGCTTTGACCTCATAACTGTTGGCTGGGAACTGTCGCCAATCGACAGGGTCGAAGCACTTCCGGCGCGGCGGCCTGCACGAGGTCCCTCATGGGTGCCCTGGCCACCGTTGCAGGACGAGATCCACCATGCCTCTGATATGAGCCCCTAAACTTCAACTTGGCATTTGGACATTCTGGGAACCATCGCGGCGTCGGCGACGCACCGCATCTGAGCACGGCCACGCCGGCGGAAGACAAGCGCACCATCCTGCTCAACGAGATCGCCTGGGGTGCGGTGCTGGCCGGGGTGGTGGTGGCCCTGGTCACCCAGCTCCTGCTCAACATGCTGGGGCTGGGGATCGGCATCGCCACGCTCGACCCGGGCACCGGCGACAATCCAACGGCCTCGTCCTTGTCCATCGGCGCCGGGATCTGGTGGACCCTGTCCGGCATCCTGGCCTCGCTGGTCGGGGGCTATGCCGCCGGGCGGCTGTCGGGCAAGCCGAAAGAGGCGACCGCGGCCTGGCATGGGCTCACTGCCCTGGGCCTTCACCACGCTGGTCATCTTCTACCTGCTGAGCTCGACCGTCGGGGGCGTGCTGGGCGGGGTCTACAACACGGTCAGCGGCGCCATCGGCGGCCTCGGCCGGACGGCTGCGACCACCGCCGGTGCCGCGGCACCGGCGATCTCGCAGATGACCGACCCGATGGCGGCGATCGAGGATTTGCTGCGCAACGCCAGTGGCGGCAACGATCCGGCTGCCTTGCGCGATGCTGCGGTGACTGCCATGCGCGCGGCACTCACCGGCGACGAAGCCCAGGCGCAAGAGGCGCGCGAGCGTGCCGCTGCGGCCATCGCCCGGGCGCAGGACATCCCGATCGAGGAGGCGCGCACCCAGGTCGCGGCGTACGAGCAGCAATACCGGCAGACGGTCGATCAGGCGCGGCAGCAGGCAACCGAGGCCGCCGACACGGCCGCCCGGGTGGTTTCGCGCGGGGCGCTGTTCGGCTTTGTCGCCCTAGCGCTGGGCGCGGTGGCGGCTTGGCTCGGCGGGCGCGCGGGTGCCGTCTACCCGACCCTGACCAATCTCACGCTGCCCGGCCGACGCCGGGAGAGCGCCAGCGCCGAACGCGGCGACGCCAGCGCTACCGCTCGGGTGGTTGCCCATCCGAGCGGTGTCTCTGCCCGGTTCCCCCGCTGGAGCACATTACCCATGCCCGTCTCGGCCGTCCGTCCTAGCCGCTGCTTGGCACCACCAGCGCCGCGCCGTGCTCGCCCAGCAGCCAGGCCCCGTCGTCGATGGCGGCAGGGGCCGCGTAGCGGCGATGACCGGAGACGCACGGACCGGGTTCATCGAGCTGGCGGAAGAGCAGCTCGAGATTGGCAAGCGCGAGATCGAGCGCGGCCGGATCGTGGTGCGCACCCCATTCGAGGAGCGCGACGAGGTCGCCGAGATCGAGCTGCGCCAGGAGGACGTGACCGTCGAGCGCATCCCGCGTGGCGTGCCGGTCGAGACGGCGCCGGAAACGCGCGAGGAGAATGGCGTGCTCATCATTCCCGTCCTCGAGGAGCAGCTGGTGGTGACCACCAGGCTGATCCTGAAGGAGGAGATTCGGTCACCCGGCGCGGCCGGACCGAGCTCGTCCGGGAGCCGGTGCGCCTGCGCGCCGAGCAGGCGGACATCGAGCGGCTGCAGGCGCGGCTGCTCCCCGCAACCAACCCGACCAATCCTGACCGAAGGAGCCCCGTCGATCTTGCG
>CAVTBY010000012.1:0-263968 GCA_963733085.1 Ilumatobacteraceae bacterium | reverse complement strand
GCGTGGCCGCGCAAACGCATCGTGTGGGTCGCCGGTAGCGTTGCCGTCACGCTCGTCGCCACGCTGGTCGTGCTGAACCTGGTGCCCGCGGCCAAGCGGATCGAAAGCCGCGTCGAGCGCCTCTACGAGATCGGCTCGCCCGAGTACTTCCGGTCGATCGGCGTGCTGCTGGGCCCGCCGATCGCTCGCCGGCAACCGCGTCGCAGGCGCTGCAGAACGGCGACGAGATCTTTCCCGCGATGCTCGCGGCGATCCGCGGCGCGCAGCGCACGATCACGTTCGAGACCTACATCTACTGGTCGGGCGACGATCGGCAAGCAGTTCGCCGACGCGCTGTCCGAGCGCGCGCGCGCCGGCGTGAGGTGCACGTGCTGCTCGACTGGGTCGGCTCGCAGAAGATCGAGCGACGAGCTGCTCGACGAGATGCGCGACGCCGGCGTGCGAGATCGAGCTGCTACCACCCGCTGCACTGGTACAACCTCGGCGCGCATGAACAACCGCACGCACCGCAAGCTGCTGGTGGTCGACGGCCGCGTCGGCTTCACCGGCGGCGTCGGCATCGCCGACAAGTGGGCGGGCCACGCGCAGGATCCCGAGCACTGGCGCGACACGCACTATCGCGCCGAAGGGCCCGGTGGTCGCGCAGATGCAGGCGGCGTTCCTCGACAACTGGATCAAGGTCACCGGCGAGGTGCTGCACGGCGACGACTACTTCCCGCGCGCTCGAGCCGGCGGGCGACGCGCGCGCGCAGATGTTCACGAGCTCGCCCGACGGCGGCGCCGAGAGCATGCAGCTCATGTACCTGCTCTCGATCGCGGCGGCGACGCGCAGCGATCGACCTCGCCAGCGCCTACTTCGTCCCGGACGAGCTCGCGCAGCGACGCGCTGGTCGCGGCGATGCGAGCGCGGCGTGCGCTTCCGCCTCATCGTGCCCGGGCCGATCATCGACACCGACGTCGTGCGCCGCGCGTCGCGCGCGACCTGGGGGCCGCTGCTCGAGGCCGGCGCGGAGATCTACGAGTACCAGCCGACGATGTTCCACTGCAAGGTGCTGATCGTCGACGGCCTGCTGGTGTCGGTCGGCTCGACCAACTTCGACACCCGCTCGTTCCGGCTGAACGACGAGGCCAACCTCAACGTCTACGACGCCGCCTTCGCGGCAGCAGCAGGCGGTGTTCGAGCGCGACCTCGCGCGATCGCGGCGCGTCACGCTCGAGGAGTGGCAGGCACCGCCCGTGGCACGAGAAGCTCGTGGAGCACGCCGCGAGCCTGCTCAGCGCTCAACTCTGAGGAGGACCCCGCATGACGCAACCCCGGCACTTCTCGATGATCCGCGAGCTTCCACCTCGCGGACTTCCTGACGCTGGCCAACGCGGCCTGCGGCGTCGCGGGCGTGTTCTGCGCCATGGCGTACGCTGCAGCAGGGGTCGATCGCCTATTTCTACTGGGCGGCCGCGCTGGTCGCCCGCCGCGTTCGTCTTCGACGTGTTCGACGGCCGCGTCGCGCGCTGGCGCCACACGCACTCCGCGCTCGGTCGCGAGCTCGATTCGCTCGCCGACGTGATCTCGTTCGGCGTCGCGCCGGCGGCGCTCGGCTTCGCCGCCGGCCTGCGCGGCGGCTGGGACTGGGTCGCGCTGATCTACTTCGTGTGCTGCGGCGTGAGCCGCCTCGCGCGCTACAACGTCACCGCCGAGAGCGCTGTCCGGACGACAGCGGCAAGGTCGACGTACTTCGAAGGCACGCCGATCCCGACCAGCGTGGTGCTCGTCGGCGTGCTCGCGTTCGCGGCGTGGCAGGGCCGGATCGGCGACGCGATCTACGGCGGCGCGTGGACGCTCGGGCCGTGGAGCTGCACCCGCTGGCGCTGCTGTACGTGCTGTCCGGCTCGCTGATGATCAGCAAGACGCTGCGGATTCCGAAGTTTTAAGACTTCTGAGAGAAATGCACCCGCGCGGCGGGTGCATCTTTGTTCTACTTTGTAAGGCGACGGACTGTCGAGGTCGACGTCGGCCTGCGGAATCACGCGCAGGTCGGGATACGCGGCGCGCAGCGCATCGGCGAACTTCGCCGCATCGCCCGCGACGACGATCGCGAGGCTCTCGGCGCCAGTGCGCTTGCGCGAACGTCGACCACCTGCTGCGGCGTGACGGCGGCGATGCTGTCGATCGTGCGCGTGAGCTCCGCGACGCGGCATCGCCGTTCGCCTCGAGCGACGCGATCGTGCCCGCGAGGTCCTCGGTCGTCTCGAAGCGGCGGCTCACGGCTGCCGATGATGGTGAGCTTGCGCGCTTCGAGCTCGTCCGCCGGCGCGGCGGCTGTCGACGACGCGCCTGATCTCCTCCTGCACGACCGCGACGAGCTCGGGCACCGACTCGTTCTTGGTCTGCGCCGCGATGCTCCACACGCCGCCGGCGCGGCGCGCGTCGAGCCGGCTGCCGATCGCCGTAGCGTCAGGCCGCGCTTGATGCGCAGCTCCTGGTTGAGGCGCGACGAATAGCCGCCGCCCAGCAGCGTGTTCGCGACCACGCCCGGGATAGTAGTCGGGCGCGGCGCGCGCGATCGTCGGCGCCACCAGCGCCACGCCCGCCTGGCCCGCGCCGGGCATCGCGATCACGACGGGCGCGGGCTTGCCGGACCGCGCTTCGTCGCGCGCGCGGCGAGGGCAGCGGCGCGGCGGGCCGCCGCCAGCCGCCGAACGCCGACTGCGCGAGCGCGAGCGCGTCCTTCGCGTCGATGTCGCCGGCGAAGATCAGCGTCGCGTTGTCGGGCCGATACCAGCGCGCGTGCTGCGCGACGACGTCGGCCGCGGCGTACGCGAGTGAGCGACGCCGGCGTGCCGTGCGCCGGATGGCCGTAGGCCCCGTCGCCGAACGCCGAGCGGTCCGCGGCCATGCGCGCGAGCGTGCCCGGATCGCGCAGCGCGACCGACAGGCCGTCGAGCGGCCAGCCGGCGCGCGCGCTCGAGCTCGGCCTGCGGCGAAGCGCGGTTGCAGCGCCACTTCCGCAATGAGCGCGAACGCCGCCGGCACGTTGCGGCCGCGTCACCGTCATCGCCACCGTCGAGCGATCCCAGCCCGGCGCCGCTGTCGAGCTGGCCGCCGAGCGCCTCGGCGGCTTCGGCGATCTGCGGCGCCGTGCGCTTGGCGGTGCCCTTGGTGAGAAGCGTCGCGGTGATGTCCGCCAGTCCCGCGAGCTGCGCGCGGATCCGTCTCGGCTGCCCGAGCGGATGACGAGCTCGCGCGGTGACGAGCGGCAACCCGCTTCGCTGCGCCGACCACCACGCGCAGGCCGTTGGTCGAGCGTCTGCGACCGTCGGCGCTGCGATGACGATGCGGCCGCGGCGCGCCCACCGGCGGCGGCGTGTCGTACGGCTGCGCCGCGAGCAGCGGCGACGCCGAGCGCGCAGGCAACGATGCATGCGCGCCGTCGTCACTTGCCGCTTCCCTTCGCGCTCGCGTCCTGCGCGTACTCGATGGTCACCTGCTTCGCGTCGATCACGTACTTGCGCAGCACGCGCTGCACGTCGGCGGCGGTGACCGCCTGCAGCTCGTCGAGGTCGCGGTTGACGTAGCGCGCGTCGCCGCGATAGAGGATCGCATCGCCCAGCGCGCTGCCCTTGCCGAGCGGCGTCTGCCGCTCGTTCGAGCGCCTGCGTCAGGAGCTGGATCTTGACCTTCGCGAGCTCGGCGTCGGGCACCGGCTTTTGCGCGAGGCGCGTCGATCTCCGCGCGCAGCGCCTTGGCGAGCGCGTCGGGCGCCGTGCCCTTGGCAGCGATCGCGTACGCAACGAGCAGTCCCGGGTCGACGTTGAGGTCGGCGCCGAACGACGCCTTCTGCGCGATCTGCCCGCGATAGACCAGCGCCTGGTTCAGGCGCGACGACTCGCCGTTGCCGAGCAGCGCGGCCGCGACGCGCAGCGCCGCGGCGTCGGGGCTGCGCGCCGACGGGCCGAGCCAGGTCATCGCCACCGCGGGCAGCGGCACGTTCGGGCCGGTCTCGCGATAGCGCGCGTCGCTGCGTGCGCGGCGGCTCGCCGCGCGTCGACGCGCGGAATCGGCGTCGACGGGTCGCGCGAATGCGCGCCGAAGTACTTGTCGATCCAGCCGTCGAGCTCCTTCTGGTCGAAGTCGCCGGTCGACGATCAGCATCGCGTTGTCGGGCCGATAGTACGTGCGGTGGAACGCGCGCACGTCGTCGAGCGACGCCGCGTCGAGCTCGTCGATGTTGCCGATCACGCCGCGCCGGTACGGATGCACCGTGTACGAGCGCGGCGCGATCGCCTCGTAGAAGCGGCCGTACGGATTGGCCAGCACGCGCTGCGCGGTACTCCTCCTGCACCACCGCGCGCTCGGACTTGAAGTTGGCGTCGATCGACGTCGAGGTTCGACATGCGCTCGGCCTCGGCCCACAGCAGGCGCTCGAGATGGTTGGACGGCACCACCGCGAAGTAGTTGGTGACGTCCTCGCGCGTGCTCGCGTTGTTGATGCCGCCCACGTCCTCGGTCAGGCGGTCGAACTGCTCGGCCTTGCAGGTACTTCGTGCTCTTGAACATCACGTGCTCGAACAGATGCGCGAAGCCCGAGCGGCCGGCGGGATCGTCCTTGCCGCCCACGTCGTACCAGACCTGCACGCTCACCGTCGGGCTCGCGTGATCCTCGAGCGTGACGACGCGCAGGCCGTTGGCGAGCACGCGCTCGCGGAATTCGAGCGGCGGAACCTTCGAGAGCGGGGCGGCGGCGACGGCCGACGGCGGCCAGCAGAAGCGAGAACGCGACCGCAGCACGGACAAGCGCATGGAGCATAGACGGAGCGGATACCGAGCCGGAGCGTTCGAGTATATAGTCCTGCCGGCGCGCGGCGAACGGTGCCTCGGCAAGGGGACAGCGAATGCGCCAAACCTCGTTCCGTCGCGCTGCGCGGCGCGATCGTGTGCTCGCTGATCGCGGCGCAGTTCGCCATCGAGACCTTCCATGCGCCGCGCGCGCTTTCGCTCGGCGTGCGCGCGGAGAGCCTGTTCGACGGCCAGCTTCCTGCGCGAGCGCGGCCCCACGACGTTCCTCGTGGACGCTGTCCCGCCACGGTCACCGCTCGCCGCGGCCGGGCGTCGTGCCCGGCGACCGGCTCGATGGGACGAGCCCATCGGCCGCTGGTACAACGTCGCCGCCGGGGACCGCGCTTCGCTCACCGTGCTGCACGGCGAGGCAAGCCGCCGCGTCGAATTCACCATGCCTGCCGCGGCGACTCTGCCGCGTTTCCTGCAGGCCAACTATGTCCTGAACCTCGTCACGAGCCTGTTCGGCCTGGTACTGGGCGTCACCCTCGGCTGGCGCCGCGCCGACCTGACCGCCTTCCGCGGCCTTGCCGCCGCCGCGCTGCTGGCTACCATCGCGTTCCCCTACTCCGCGCCAGCGGGCGCGCACGTGGCATGGCTGGACTTCGTCTCGTCGGTCTCGACCGAATTGTCGCTCGGCGCGCTGGTTTTTTTCGCGATCAATTACCCGGACGACCGCCGACCGGATGGCGCGCCATGCTGAAGCGCGTCTATCCGTGGATCTTCGGCGTGCAGGTCGCTCGCGAAGTCATCTACTTCGCGCGCCTGTACACGCGGTGTACTTCGAACCGGCTACCCGCTGGATCTTCCGGACCTACGAGATCGCGCCTGCCCGCGCTGTTCCTGGTCACCATCGTCGCGACGCTGGCGACAGGCGCGCGCGGCGAAGCGAAGATCGCGCCTGAGCTGGATCACTGGCTACGCTCGGCGCGACGATGGCGATCGATCCTGCTCGCCAACCTCAATCAGACTCGCCGGCAACCCGATCCCGCGCGAGCGACGTCGGCCTCGTCGTGAACGCCGTCGCCCTCGCCGCCAGTGCTCGGCACTTTGCTACGCCATCGTGCGGCGGCGCATCTTCGATTTCGGGTTGGCGGTCAACCGGCACGCTGGTCATCGCCATCGTCGGCGCGGTATTGCTGGGCGTCTTCCAGGTCGCGCACGCGCCTCGTCGGTCGCTACCTGCAATTCGACGACCGCAACCAGGCGCTCGTCCTGAGCGCGGTGCTCGCCATCGCCGTCTACCTTGTCGTTTCGGGCCCGCCACGCGGGCCCGTCCACCAGAAGTTTTCACCCGACGCGAGCATCTACCAATGCGGAGGCCGGGCCGATAGAACAGGTAGACCGCAAAGCCCAGCGTGTCGCGGCCCCAGCGCAGGTAGCCGTCGCGCCACTTGCGGATGCGCTCGAGCATCGCGGGCACGTCGGGGTCCTCCGGCTGCTCGCGCGCGTAGCGCTCGATCGAGCGGCAGTACTTCCACTCGTACTCGTCCCACTCGTCCGAGATTGGCGGTGGTGGCGTGCATCGGGATGAGCCCGGCGTCGACGCCCGCCTGCACGTTGCCGCGATGGTCGAGGAACTCGCCGTGATCGCGCGCCGAGGAGCGCGAGGTAGTCGGGATGCGGGCGCGTGCGCCAGTAGCCTTCGCCGATCAGGATGTAGCCGCCCGACCGCGTCCACGCCTTCAACTGGTTGCAGATGCCGGCCATGCCGCCGGCGATGCCGCCCGCGCCGAGCATCACCGACAGGTGAAACGTCTCCGGGATCGGCGCGGAAGTCGCGGATGTCGATGTCGTCGAGATGCAGCTTGCCGAGCGCGCCCGTCCACTCCGCGCGCTCGCGCGCCTGGTCGAGCATGATCGACGAGCGGTCGACCGCGACCACCGTCGAGCCGAAGCGCTCGATGATGCGCAGCGCGAGCTCCGCGCGGCCGCAGCCCGAGGTCGAGCACGCGCGACGACTCGTCGAGCGGCAGGAGGTCGAGCAGGCGCTCGATCTTGCCCGCCGACACCGGGTTGCAGTAGTCGTGATCGCGATGCGCGATGGCGCTGAACTTGTACGGATTCATCGGCGATCGTTCTCCTGGGCGCTTCGCTCCCCACGGTGCAACACGCAAGAGTAGTGCCATGCCGGGCAGCGCGAGCACCGTGCACAACAGGAAGAAATTGAACCAGCCCGATCTGCGCCACGATCCAGCCGGTGGTCGCGTTGATGAGCGTGCGCGGCACCGCCGACAGGCTCGTGAACAGCGCGAACTGCGTCGCGGTGAAGCGCGGATCGGTCGCGCGCGCGATGAACGCGACGTAGGCCACGGTGCCGAGGCCCACGCCGAGCGCCTCGAACGCGATGACGACGCCGAGCGACCACGAGGTCCGGCTGGCCGAGCGTCGACAGCCACGCGAAGCCCAGGATCGACACCATCTGCACGACGCCGAACAGCCACAGGCCGCGGTTGATGCCGATCCTCACCATCCACAGCCCGCCCAGCATGCCGCCGACCACGCTCGCCCACAGGCCCGCGTTCTTGGCGACGATGCCGATGTCGGTCTTGGTGAAGCCCATCTCGAGGTAGAACGGCGTGGCGAGCGCGGTGGCCATGCTGTCGCCGAGCTTGTAGAGGAAGATGAACGAGCAGGATCAGCAGCGCGTCTCGCCAGCCCGAGCGCGTGATGAACTCGCGAAACGGCTCGACCACCGCGTCGCGCAGCGTCTTCGGCGCGGCGCCGGTCGCCGCGGGCTCGCTCACGACGAGCGTCATCGCGAGGCCCGGCAGCAGGAACAGCGCGGTGATGACGAACACCGACGACCACGGCATGCGGTCGGCGAGGATCAGCGCGAGCGAGCCCGGCACCAGGCTCGAGATGCGGTACGCGTTGACGTAGAACGAGTTGCCGAGGCCGAGCTCGGCGTCGGGCAGGAGCTCGCGGCGGAACGCGTCCATCGCGATGTCGAGGCTCGCCGAGAAGAACGCGACCACGGCCGCGAGGTACGCGATGGTCCAGATCTGGTGCCGCGGATCGAGGAAGCCCATGCGCCGCGAATCGACGCGATGCAGCGCGACGTGCATCGCGAGCATCCAGCCGCGCCGGCGGCCGAGCCACGGCAGCGCGTAGCGGTCGAGCAGCGGCGACCACAGGAACTTCCACGTGTACGGGAACTGCACCAGCGCGAACAGCCGATCGCCTTGAGGTCGACGCCCTCGGTGCGCAGCCACGCCGGGCACGCAGGTTGAGCAGCAGGTAGAGCGGCAGGCCGGAGGAGAAGCCGGTGAAGATGCAGATCAGCATCCGCCGGTTGAACAGCGCCTCGCGCCAGGTTTCCCGGCGGGCGGCGGGCGAGCCGGTATCGCGTCGCCGGCGCGCGCGGGCGTCGGTCCGTCTACTTCGCGAGCTCGAACGGGAAGATCACCTTCCAGTCGTTCTTCATGCTGATCATGGTCCAGCCGAGCTTCGGCGCGAGGTCGAGGCCTTCGTTGAGCCGCCCGACGTGCGTGTTGCGGTCGTAGGCGTACTCGCGCACGCCGTCGGTGTGCCAGACGAAAGCGGCGAAGCGCTTGCGGGCCTTGCTGGCCGGGCTGTTGGTCGCGGTCTGCAGCATCGCGAGGTCGCCGTCCGAGTTGCCGAACGACGCGATCGGGATGCGTCCGATGAAGTGATCGATGCCGATGCCCTTGCCGGGGCCGTCGTCGAGCAGCATGAGGCGCGGCTCGGCCTTGACCAGCGCGACGTTGTTGTCGAACGTGTACTTGGCGTCGAACGACGTGCCGATGACCTGCTCCGGCGGAATGCCGTACGCCTTCTCGGCGAAGCTGCGCATGAAGTTGAGCGTGCCGCCCGGACACGATGAACGTCTTGTAGCCGTTGGCGCGAAAATAGGCGAGCACTTCCAGCATCGGCTGGTAGACGAGCTCGGTGTACAGGCGATTGAAGCGCGGGTGCCGCGTGACCGCGAGCCAGTCGGCCGCCGCCTTCTGGAACTCCGCGGACGTGATAGCCCGCGTGCGTCGCGGCGATCAGCTTGAAGAAGTCGGGCTCGGTGAGCTTGGCAATCGCCGCTTCGTCGTTGTCGATGCACCGCCTTGAACGGCATCTCGGTGCGCCACGACGGATTCTGCGCGGCCAGCGCCTTGATGCGATCGCGCGTGAACACGACCTCGGTGTACATCGGGTGCTCGCACCACAGCGTGCCGTCGTTGTCGAAGGTGGCGATGCGCTCGTTCACCGGCACGAAGTCCGGGCTGCCCGGCCGCGTCGTGTCCTGGACGAGCTTGATGATCGCCGCCTTGGTCGGGCCCTCGTTCCACGACGGGAGCGGATCGCCGCCGCCGACCGTCGCGCACCCGGCGACGAACAGCACGGCGACCAGCAGCGCCGCCTCGCGCGTCCAGACGACAAAGCCCCGCATCCGTCCTTGCATGATTGATCTCCTCGCGTGACGCAACAGTCGGATTGTAGAATGCCGCTGCCATGAAATGCGCACGCTGTGCTACGACGCTCGACGATGAGGCGAAGGTCTGCGGCCAATGCGGTGCCGTGGTCGGCGCGAACTACGGTTCACAGCAGGGCAAGCATTCGTTCGTGCCGAAGGCGCCCTCCTTCCCGGCGGCGCGGACCGGCGCGACGCCGCGCCTCGTTGGTCGCGTGTCACGTCGATCCTGCGCTCGCCGCGCAAGGAATGGCCGGTGATCGCGAGCGAGCCGACCACCGAGATGGAGATCTACACCGGCTACGTCATGCCGCTTGCCGCGATCGGCGCGCTCGCGCTCTTCATTGCCGAAGTCACGATCGGCGATGCCGGTGCCGCTCATCGGCATCGTCAAGGCGACGCTGATCGCGGGCCTCGTCGCCGCGCTCCTCGTGTTCGGCCTCGCCATCGTCCAGCTGTTCGTGCTGGCATTGCTCATCGCGGCGCTTGCCCGCAAATTCGGCGGCGAGCCCAACCGCGCTCGCAGGCGCTGAAGGTCGCGGCGTACAGCTACACGCCGATCTGGCTCGCGGGCGCGCTGGTCCTGCTGCCGCCGCTGTCGATCCTGTGGCCGCTCGCCTGCCTGTACGCGCTCTATCTCGCGTTCGTCGGACTGCCGCTCGTCATGCGCAGCCGGCAGGACCAGGCGATCCCCTATGCGCTGATGGCCGGCGGCGCGGCGCTGGCGCTGTTCCTGTTCTTCGGCGGACTGATGACGGCGCTGCTGGGCTTCGGGCCGGGGATTTTCGACTAGCGAGCCTTGTGGGCAAGGCTTCAGCCTTGCGCGATGCTGCGTCCGGCTGAAGCCGGACCCACAAGGTATTGGTGCAGCGAGTTCTAGCGGGCCGTGGCCGCCACCGGCGCCCCTTGGGCGCCATGTCGGGCAAGCGATGCGCGATGCCCTTGTGGCAGTCGATGCAGGTCTTCTCGCCGCTGCCGAGGTACCGCTCGTGCATGCGCGGCTGCGCGCGGGCTCTGCCGCGTGAAGTCCATGTAGTCGTAGTCGTGGCAGTTGCGGCACTCGAGCGAATCGTTCGCCTTGAACCGCGCCCACTCGTGCTGCGCGAGCTCGAGGCGCATGGCGAGGAACTTCTCGCGCGTGTCGATCGTGCCGAAGATCTTGCCCCACACTTCCTTGGACGCCTGCATCTTGCGCGCGATCTTGTGCGTCCACTCGTGCGGCACGTGGCAGTCGGAGCACATCGCGCGCACGCCGCTGCGGTTGGTGTAGTGGATCGTGCGCTGCAGCTCGGGGAACGACGTTGTCGCGCATCTCGTGGCAGCCGGTGCAGAACGCCTCCGTGTTGGTGAGCTCCATGCGCGGTGTTGAAGCCGCCCCAGAACACGATGCCGGCGACGAAGCCGGCGATGACGAGGAAGCCGAGGCTGAAGTGCGTGCTCGGGCCGGTTGAGGATCCGCCAGTAGCGCCGCAGCCACGCGCGCATCGGCTACTTCGCCGGACGGCTTGCGCTGCCGGCGCGCGCGGCCTGCCGGCGGACGATCTCCTCGACGTCCTCGTAGGTGTTGCCCACCAGCGGCTTGGCGTCGACCTGCGTGCACGTGGCACTGCACGCAGAAGTAGCGCCGCGGCGAGACCTCGGCGAGGAAGTTGCCGTCGCGGTCCATGTAGTGCGTCACGCTCACCGGCACCGCCTGCGTCTGCGCGGTGCGCGTGCGCGCGGTGGCACTCGAGGCACGCGTTCACGTTGAGGTCGACCTGGTAGCCGTCGATCTTGTGCGGGATCGTCGGCGGCTGCATCGCGTAGGCGCGGTCGCGGCGGACGTCCTTGTTCTCCGGGTTGGCCGAGCGGCGGCGGCGTGCCCTCCTCGGCGAGCGGCACCGGCGCCGCGCAGGCCGTCGACCATCTTCGACTGCGCGAAGCGCCGCGCCGGCGGCGACCAGGCACGCAGCAGGATCACGCAGCGATCGCGCGCATCGTCATCATCTCACGCCTTCACGATCCGGACCGCGCACTTCTTGAAGTCGGTCTGGAACGAGATGGGATCGGTCGCGTCGAGCGTGACCTTGTTGATGAGCTGGCTCGGCGTCGAACCACGGCACGAACACGAGGCCGCGCGGCGGCAGGTTGCGTCCGCGCGTCTCCACGCGCGTCAGCATCTGGCCGCGGCGCGACTCGATCTTCACCTCGCTGCCGCGGCGCACCTGCAGCGCCTTCGCGTCCTCCGGATGCATGAAGCACGACGGCGTTCGGGAAACGCGCGGTACAGCTCGGGCACGCGCCGCGTCATCGAGCCCGAATGCCAGTGCTCGAGCACGCGGCCGGTCGACAGCCAGAACGGATACTCCTTGTCGGGCACCTCGGGCGCGGGCTCGTAGGGCAGCGCCCAGATCACCGCCTTGCCGTCCGGGATTGCCGTAGAACTCGAAGCCCTTGCCCGGCTTGACGTACGGATCGGTGCCTTCGCGATAGCGCCACTTGGTCTCCTTGCCGTTGACCACCGGCCAGCGCAGGCCGCGCACCTTGTGATACTCGTCGAACGGGCGCGAGGTCGTGGCCGTGGCCGCGGCCGAACTCGGCGTACTCCTCGAACAGGCCCTTCTGCAGGTAGAAGCCGAACGCCTTCGCTTCGTCGTTGGCGTACGCGGGGTCGATCTCCTTCGACGGGAAGCGGTCGACCTTGCCGTTCGGTAGAGGACCTCGTACAGCGTCTTGCCCTTGACCTCGGGCATCTTCGCGATGAGCTCGGCCGGCCACACCTCCTCGATCTTGAAGCGCTTGCTGAACTCGACGAGCTGCCACAGGTCGGAGCGCGCCTCGCCGGGCGCGTCGACGAGCTGGTGCCAGAACTGCGTGCGCCGCTCGGCGTTGCCGTACGCGCCTTCCTTCTCGACCCACATCGCGGCCGGCAGCACGAGGTCGGCGGCGAGCGTCGTCGACGGTCGGGTACACGTCGGAGACGACGATGAAGTTGTCGGGATTGCGGTAGCCCGGCAGCCCTTCCTGCATCAGGTTCGGCGCCGGCCTGCATGTTGTTGTTGACCTGCACCCAGTAGGCGTTGAGCTTGCCGTCCTTCAGCATGCGGTTCTGCAGGACCGCGTGGAAGCCGGGCTTGTCGGGAATCGTGCCCGCGCGGCACCTTCCAGATCTTCTCGGCGGTCGTCGCGGTGCTTCGGATTGGTCACCACCATGTCGGCCGGCAGCCGATGCGAGAACGTGCCGACCTCGCGCGCGGTGCCGCACGCCGACGGCTGGCCGGTGAGCGAGAACGGGCTGTTGCCCGGCGTCGAGATCTTGCCGGTCAGCAGATGCAGGTTGTAGACGAGGTTGTTGCACCACACGCCGCGCGTGTGCTGGTTGAAGCCCATGGTCCAGAACGACATCACCTTGATCTTCGGGTCGGCGTAGAGCTCGGCGAGCGCGTCGAGCTGCCGCTTCGGCACGCCCGAGAGCTTGGTCACGTACGCGGCGTCGTAGCGCGCGACGAAGCGCGCGAACTCGTCGAACGTGATCGGCTTGCCGCCGCCGGCGTCGGCCGCGTTCTTCGCCGTCTTCTGGCGCGGGTCCTCGGGCCGCAGGCCGTAGCCGATGTCGTCGTTGCCGAGCTTGAACGTCGGTGTGCTTGTCGACGAAGTCGCGGTTCACGCGGCCGGTCTTGATGATGTAGTTCGCGATGTAGTTGAGGATCGCGAGGTCGGTCTGCGGCGTGAAGATGATCGGAAGGTCGGCGAGCTCGAAGCTGCGGTGCTCGAACACCGACAGCACCGCGACCTTCGTGCGCGGCGCGCGACAGGCGGCGGTCGGTGACCCGCGTCCACAGGATCGGGTGCATCTCCGCCATGTTCGAGCCCCACAGCACGAACGCGTCGGCCTGCTCGATGTCGTCGTAGCAGCCCATCGGCTCGTCGATGCCGAACGTGCGCATGAAGCCCTGCACCGCGGAGGCCATGCAGTGGCGCGCGTTGGGGTCGAGGTTGTTGGTGCGAAAGCCCGCCTTCATGAGCTTCACCGCGGCGTAGCCTTCGAAGATCGTCCACTGCCCCGAGCCGAACATGCCGACCGCCGTCGGCCCCTTCTCGCGCAGCACCTTCTTCCACTGCGCCGCCATCTCGTCGAACGCGCGGTCCCACGACACCGGCGCGAACTCGCCGTTCTTGTCGTACTTGCCGTCCTTCATGCGCAGGAGCGGCGTGGTCAGCCGGTCGCTGCCGTACATGATCTTGGACAGGAAGTAGCCCTTGACGCAGTTGACGCCGCGGTTGACCTCGCTGTTGATGTCGCCGTGCGTCGCGACCACGCGGCCGTCCTTCACCGCGACGTTGACGCCGCAGCCCGACGCCGCAGAAGCGGCACGGCGCCTTCGACCACTTGAGCTGCGTGTACTCGGAGTCGGTGACGATGTTGCCGGCGTCGGCGTCGACCGGGATGCCCGCCGCGGCGCCGAGCGTCGCCGCCGCCGCCGATTGCCTCAGGAATTCGCGTCGGGTGACGGACATGGGAGTCTCGATCAGGAGAGGTCAGGGGCGCCGGGCGGGCCCAGCACGATCTGCGTCATCCAGACCACGAACCCGTAGCCGCCGACGATCGCGACCGCGAGCGCCGGCGCGACGACCGCGGTCAACAGCAGGAAGGCGCGCAGCTCCTGCCCGCGCGTGGCCTGCGGTTCTTCGGAAGCGTTCATCGGTCCGGACACCTGGTGCAAGTGTCTGCGCGTCTTTCGGACGCGTCAACCGTGACAGCGCGCATCGACTTTGCGCGTCGATCGCGCAGTGAGCCCGCCGCTACGCCCGGCGGAAGCGGTAGATCGCGAGCTCGCCCAGCAGGTTCGGCAGCACGCTGCACCGCGTGCCCGCCGGCGAGCACGACGCGGTTCTCGACCACGCAGTCGCGCTCGCGCAGGAACGCGTCGAAGTCGGCCACCGTGCACAGGTGGATGTTGGGCGTGTCGTACCACTGGTACGGCAGCGTCGTCGGACACCGGCATGCGGCCGCGCAGGATCTGCCAGCGATGCGACCAGTGTCCGAAGTTCGGGAAACGTGACGATCACCTCGCGCCCGACGCGCAGCATCTCGGCGACGATCTCCTCGGTGTGGCGCATCGCCTGCAGCGTCTGCGACAGGATCACGCAGTCGAACGACGCGTCGTCGAAGCCGGCGAGGCCGCTTTCGAGGTCGCTCTGCAGCACGTTGACGCCGTTGCGCACGCTGGCGAGCACGCCGGCGTCGGCGATCTCGACGCCGTAGCCCGTCACGCCGCGCTCGCGCGCGAGGTACGCGAGCAGGCTGCCGTCGCCGCAGCCCGAGGTCGAGCACGCTGCGCGCCCGGCGTGATCCAGCTCGCGATGGTCGCGAAGTCGGCGCGGTGCACCTGCGCGGTCGCGCTCCTCGACCTTGCCGCGTGATCTCGGCGCCGAGGCGGAACGTCGAGTAGTCCGGCGATCCGACGCGACGCTGTCGAAGTACGCGCGCACCAGCGCGTGGTACTGCGGGTTGTCGAGCAGGAACGCGTCGTGGCCGTGCGGCGCGTCGATCTCGGCGTAGAGACGTCGCGCCGGTCGATCGACCAGCGCCTTCACGATCTCGCGCGAGCGCGCGGCGGGAAAGCGCCAGTCGGTGGTGAACGACGACGACGAGGAACTTGCACTTCGCCGGCGCGAGCGCGCTGCGCGAGGTCGCCGCCGGTCGCGAGCGCCGGGTCGAAGTAGTCGAGCGCCTTGGTGATGCGCAGGTAGGTGTTGGCGTCGTAGTACTCGGCGAACTTCTCGCCCTGGTAGCGAAGGTACGACTCGATCTGGAACTCGGGCGCGAAGCGAGTACTTGATGCCCTCGCGCAAGCTGCGCCCGAACTGGTCCTCCATCTGCGTCGTCGGACAGGTAGGTGATGTGGCCGACCATGCGCGCGACGCGCAGGCCGCGCCGCGGCAGCGTCCCGTGCGCGGCGAAGTGCCCGTCGTGGAAATCCGGGTCGGTCAGGATCGCCTGGCGCGCGACCTCGTTGAACGCGATGTTCTGCGCCGACAGGTTGGGCGCGGCGGCGATCACGAGCGCGTGCCGGATGCGCTGCGGATAGCGGATCGCCCAGGCCAGCGCCTGCATGCCGCCGAGGCTGCCGCCCATGACCGCCGCGAACTGCGCGATGCCGAGCTGGTCGGCGAGCCGCGCCTGCGCGTCGACCCAGTCCTCGACGGTGACCAGCGGGAAAGTCGCGCGCCCCACGGCTTGCCCGGTCGTCGGGATTGATCGACTGCGGGCCGGTCGAGCCGAAGCAGCTGCCGAGGTTGTTGACGCCGACGACGAAGAAGCGGTTGGTGTCGAGCGGCTTGCCCGGGCCCGATCATGTTGTCCCACCAGCCGACGTTGTCGCGGTCGTCGGCGTAGTAGCCGGCGACGTGATGCGACGCGTTGAGCGCGTGGCACACGAGCACCGCGTTGGAGCGCGTCGGCGTTGAGCGTGCCGTACGTCTCGTAGGCGAGGTCGTAGCGCGACAGCGACTGGCCGCAGGCGAGCTGCAGCGGCTCGGAGAACGAGGCGACGCTGGGCCTCGACCTCGCCGACCGAGTGGCCGCGGGCGGCGCGGATCCTGGCGACGGGGTGGTCCCGCCGGTGGTGGCCGAAAACGAGGGCATCGGCGCGCGGTGCGAAGTTGCGACAGGGTCGCGAAAAAAACCCGCCAGCTTGCCGGCTCGGCGGGCTCGCCTGCGGTATGCCGCGCGCCGCTTTAGCCGTATTTGTTCGAAAACCCCGGATCAACCAGGGCTTTCCCGCGCCCGCAAGCTGGTTCAAATCGGCGCGCCCGCCATTTTAGCCCGCTTTGCGCCGTACTGGCACAGGGCGACCCCCCGCGCCGCCTCGTCATGTCGTTGACATAGGACCTGTGCAGATGGGCCTGTTCGCCACAAATAGGACCAAGTCTGCCGTCTGTCGGAAATTCTATGACAACGTGGTATGACATTGGGATAATGGGCGTACACTGCCCTCGTTCGCGGAAATGTCGCTGCGTAGGACAGCGAAACCGCCTGCCGTCGGAGATGCACCGCATGAAGCGCCCGTCCTCTCTCCTTCTTGCAATTCTGGCGCCGATCGTACTGGCCTGGTCCGTCGCCGCGTCGGGCCAGAACTGCCAGAACGGAAAAACGCTGTACACCAAGACGTCATCGCCGGCTTTGCCGTGTTGATCGTGCTGTCCGCGCGTCACCGCGTCGCCTGGGTGCTCATCGTCACCGGCGCCGCGGCGGCCGGAATCGGCTGGTGGCAGGTGGTGTCCGTGCCGGCGGAGACGGGACCGTCGTCGATCTCCTGGCTGTTGCCGGCGGTCGCTGCGGCGGCCGCGGTCGTCGCCGTGACGCTCGGGCAGTCACTCGCCTCGCACGCCCTCGTCGCCGTTTCGGGCATGCAGCTCGCCCTGTGGGCGTTCCTGCGCCGCGACGGTCTCGTCAGGGCGCTGCTGCCGACCGACGCCCCGTTCTGGCTCGATCGCGGCGTCACCGCCGCTGCCGCGGTGGTGGGCGTCGCCGGTGTCGTCGCCGGTTTGCTCGGGATGCTCCGCTTGCCCGCAGCCGAAGGCTGACGACGTGGCGGAAGTCATGTCCGCTGAACAGTTCGCCTCCCTACCGTGAACCTTGTGATTGGGTTCACTAGCTCCCCGCGTCGGGTTGTGGTGATCGGCGCCGGGTTCGGTGGTCTGGCAGTCGCCAAGGGCTTGGCCGATGCGCCCGTCGACGTCGACATCGTCGACGCCAACAACTTCCACCTGTTCCAACCGCTGCTCTACCAGGTCGCCACGGCCGGGCTCGACGCCGACGACGTCGCCTACGCCGTTCGTGGCATCTTCCGCCGCCAGCACAACGTCACGGTCCACATGGCGACAGTCACGGGCGTCGACCTCGACTCCAGGACCGTCACGCTCGACCGTGGCGACGGCGCCGTCGACGAGCTCCGCTACGACACGCTGGTGATCGCCGCCGGTGCCGTCTCGACGTCATTCGGCATCGACGGTGTCGACGAGCACACGATCCCGCTGAAGGATCTCGACGACGCCCTCGATCTCCGCCTCGCCGTGTTGGACCGCTTCGAGCGGGCGTCGAGCGACCCGGCCAGCGTGGAGCGCGGCGAGCTCAACGTCGTGCTCTGCGGCGGCGGTCCGACGGGTGTCGAGACCGCCGGGGCGATGATGGAGCTGTTCACGAGGGTGCTCGCCAAGGACTTCCCGCGCGTTGACGTGCGGGCGGCCCGGGTCGTCCTCGTCGAGGCGGCGCCGCGGTTGCTCGGAGCGATGTCGGACAAGTCGAGTGAACGAGCGCGGCGGACCCTGATGCGTCGTGGTGTCGAGGTAGTGACGGGCGTCGGGGTCGAGCGCATCACCACCGACGGGGCGCGCCGCCTCGTCCATCTCGCCGATGGAACCGTGCTTCGCGCCGGCGTCGTCGTGTGGGCCGCCGGCGTGCGGGCCAGCCCGCTCGCCGAGATGCTCGGGGTCGAGCTCTCCAAGGGTGGGCGCATCGTCGTCAACACCGATCTCACCGTCCCCGGCCACCCCGAGGTGATCGCGATCGGCGACATTGCTGCCTCGCCCGCCCGTGCCGTCCCCGGGACGGAGGGCACGACGATCCTGCCGCAGGTCGCCCAGGTCGCGATCCAGGGCGGCCGCCACGCAGCCAGGCAGATCGTCCGCCGGCTCGCTGGGTCGCCGACCGAGCCGTTCCGCTACCGCGACAAGGGCACGATGGCGACGATCGGTCGCAACGACGCCGTCACCGAACTGCCCAACGGGATGCGCCTGTCCGGCTTGGTCGGCTGGCTGGCGTGGCTCGGACTCCACCTCGTCTACCTCGTCGGCTTCCGCAACCGGGCCAACGTGCTGCTCAACTGGGCGTGGAACTACGCGACGTACGACCGCCACAGCCGAATCGTCGCCGCTCGCGACGTCCGCCGCGCCCGCCATCGGTAGGCGGGGTCGGCGCCGTCAGCGGTTCCAGGGGGCGGTGGGCGAGACCGCCCCGTCACCGCCGGTCAGCACATCGAAGCCGTCGTCGGTGACGAGGATCGTGTGCTCGAACTGAGCGGTGCGCTTGCCGTCGGCAGTCACCGCCGTCCAGTCGTCGTCCCACATCCGGAAGTGCCACGATCCGAGGCTGATCATCGGCTCGATCGTGAACGTCATCCCCGGCCGGATCGTCAGCGAGTTGCGGGCGTCGTAGTAGTGCAGCACCTGGATGTCGCCGTGGAACTCCTCGCCGATGCCGTGCCCGACGAACGCCCGGATGACGCCGTAGCGGTACTTCTTGGCGTGCGTCTCGATCGCCTTGCCGATGTCGCTCAGCGGCCGGCCCGGCTTGACCGCCTCGATGCCCAGCCACATCGCCTCCTCGGTGACGCGCACGAGTTGGCTGCTCTGGGGGTCGACGTCGCCGACGAAGAACGTGGCATTGGTGTCGCCGTGCACGCCGCCGTGATAGGCGGTGACGTCGAGGTTGACGATGTCGCCGTCGACGAGCGGACGTGAGTCGGGGATGCCGTGGCAGATCACCTCGTTGACCGAGGTGCACACGCTCTTCGGATAGCCGTTGTAGTTGAGCGGCGACGGATAGCTGTCGCGCTCGATGTACAACTGGTGGACGTAGGCGTCGATCTCCTCGGTGGTCACACCGGGTTGCACCTTCTCACCGGCGAGGCGGAGGATCTCGGCGGCGATCTTGCCGGTGACGCGCATCCGCTCGATCGTCTCGGCCGACTTGATGCTCGGCTCGCCGAGGTCGTCGACGGCGCCGGTGTCGGCGTAGGGCGGTCTGGCGATGTGCACGGGCACGGGACGCATCGCGGTGACGACGCCCTGCAGGACGCGGCCCTCGCTGCTGCGGTGACAGCGCTTGTACTTGCGCCCGCTCCCGCACCAGCACGGCTCGTTGGCGTGGGGGAGCACCGCCGGCGGCTGGGTGTGAGGGACCTGGAGGGCCGTCGTGGATTGCATCACGTTCCAGGATAGGACCACGGCGCTGTCGTCGTTCCCCGTGACCAGGGTCACCCGTCGCTTCCATTGACATATTCCCATATCGGTATATGATCGCCCTATGGCTCGGTCGGCGACGACGACGGATGCGTTCAGCGCCGTCGCCGAGGCGAGCCGGCGTGAACTCCTCGACGCCATCGGCGACGAGGAAGTCACGGTGGGCGAGCTCGTCGATCGGCTCGGCCTCAGCCAGCCGCAGGTGTCCAAGCACCTCGGCGTGCTGCGGGCGGTCGGCCTCGTGCTCGTCCGCGCCGACGGGCGACGTCGGTGGTACCGGGTCAACGGTGCCGCCCTCAGACCCATCCACGACTGGGCGCGTTCGTTCGAGCGCACCTGGAACATCCGGCTCGATCGACTCGACGACGTGCTCGCCGAGTTGCAGTCCGAGCAATCCACCACCCCCAGTGGCAACCCACCAGATACGGAGCAGCAGCAATGAGCACCAGCACCAACAACCGGCACGGCTCGGCCGTCGTCACCCTCCCGTCCGACACGGAGATCCTCATCACCCGCCAGTTCGGCGCCCCCTCGGCGCTCGTCTTCAAGGCGATCACCACCCCCGAGCTCGTCAAGCGCTGGTGGGGGTTCGACACCTCGGTGTGGAAGGTCTGCGACATCGACCTGCGCGTCGGCGGATCGTGGCGCTACGTCATCGTCGAGGGCGACCAAGAGGTCGGCTTCCACGGCGAGTACCGGGAGATCGACGCACCGCGCCGGATCGTTTCGACAGAGGCCTTCGAAGGTCTCGCGGCGATGGGGATCACCGACGATCCGGACTCGGCGGCGTCGGTCAACACCGTGACGCTCGACGAGGTCGACGGCGTGACAACGATGTCGACGCTCGTCCAGCACGTCACCAAGGAGCATCGCGACGGCCACATCAACTCGGGAATGGAAGGTGGCATGCAGGTCTCGTTCGACCGTCTCGAGGATCTCGTCACGAGTCCTCACGCCTGATCCGAATGTGACCTCCGATGCGAGCGACCGAGCGCCAGCGAGGGAGCGGTTGATCCCGGCCCGCGTGGCCGGGGAACGCAGTAACGGCCGGCCGCCTCGCCAGTAGCGTGGCGGCCGATGCCCGTTCCAGCGATCGCCGACGTGAGCCCGACGCCGACGGACGACGAGGCGGCCGCGATCGTCGCTGCGGTCGAGCTGTTGTGGCCGCAGGCGGACGGCGGCGACGCGTCGTCACGGCGGCAGTCGGCTTGGAAGTTCAGCGGCCGGTGGTGGAGCCAGCCGATCCCTCTACGGCGCGCCCGCCCGTGGACGTAGCGGCGACGAGTCAACCCGCGGTGGGGTTACGAACCGAGCTGACGACGGTGTCGACAGTCGGCGCGACGTTCCACACGGGCACCGAGGTCGCAGTCGTCGACGGTCTCGAACCGGCGACGGCCTACGAGCATCACGGCATCGCCTACTCGACCCTGCCACGACCGACGGGCGCACGGCGTTGCCGGTTCGCCACGGTCAACGACGTTCACTTCGGCGAGACGGAGGCGGGGCGCGTCGGGACCGATGACATCGGCCCGATCCAGACCGTTGCGCCAGGTGCGCCGCCGTATCCGCAGGTGATGAACGACGCCGCCCTCGAGGAGTTGGTCGCCGCCGATCGTGTCGATCCGTTCACCGCCCTGTTCGCCAAGGGCGATCTGACCGCGGCAGGAGTGGACGTCGAGTTCGCCGCCTTCGAGGCCTGCTACGGCGCACCGTTCGACGGACGGTTGTTCGCCGTGCGCGGCAACCACGACTGTGTCTCCGGACAGACGGCGTACTCGGGGGATCAGTGGATCGACCTCGACGGCATCGCCGTCGCCCTGCTCGATTCGGCGGTGCCCGGGCACGCCCACGGCGAGCTGACCGGCGAGCAACTCGATTGGCTTGACTCACGAGCCGCGGACGCGACCGACCCGGTGGTCGTCATGGCCCACCACCCGCAACGCCTCGGCCCGGCGTGGGAGGACCCAGGGTTCACGCTCACCGCCGACTCCAGCGCCGCCCTCGACGACGTCTTCGCCAGGCGAACGGCGATCGTCGCCTACACGGCGGGCCACACCCACCGCCATCGTGTGCTGGAGGCGGGCGGCGGTGTGCCGAGCATCGAGGTCGGGTGTGTGAAGGACTTCCCCGGGACGTGGGCCGAGTACCAGGTGTACGACGGTGGGATCCTGCAAATCGTCCACCGCATCTCGTCGCCCGAGGCGTTGGCGTGGAGCGAGCAGTGCCGCGGGCTCTACGCCGACTTCGGCATCGACTACACCGAGTACGCCCTCGGCCAACTCTCCGATCGCTGCCTGCTGATCCCCTACCGCTGACCCCTCCCATCCGAGTGTTTCGTGCTGACGGAGTGTTCGGTGCACGAAAACCCAGCATCTGACACTCGGATGAGGCTACCGCACGTGACACGGCCGGGGGATCCGCGACGCTGTTACACCCCCTTGTCATGCTCTTGGCATGAACGTGATCGCCGTCACAGCCATCATGGCCGTGGCCCTCCTCGCCGTCGCCGGGATCTCTCTTGCCGTCGCCGCGTCGGCGCGCCGCTCGTTCGCCGTCGCCGTCTCCGACCTCAACGAGCGCCAACTCGACGAGCGCGACGCCGCCGTTGCCGCCGCCCTGCGCCAGGTCGACGTGCTCAACCGCAGCCACCTCGATCAGGCGTCGGGACGCCTCCAGGCCGGACTCGACGCCAGCAAGGACGTCATCGGGGCCAATCTCGAAGCCGTCCGGGCGGAGATGCGTGGTGAGCTCAACCGTCTCGGTGAGCTCGTCGCCGCCCTCGGTGACGCCAGCGCCCAGCGCTTCGGCGAAGTCGATGCCTCGTTGCGCAGCCATGCCGAAGTCGCCGCCACGCTGGCCAACACCACCAGGTCGCTGCACGAGGCGCTGGCCAACCCGCAGGCCCGGGGCCAGTGGGGCGAGCGCATGGCCGAGGACGTGTTGCGCCTCGCCGGCTTCGTCGAGAACGTCAACTATCGCAAGCAGTCCCAGCTGCGCAGCGCCGGTGGCGAAGGCACCGGTCGCCCGGACTTCACGTTCGAGCTGCCCAAGGGTCATGTCCTGCACATGGACGTGAAGTTCCCGCTCGCTGCCTACATGCGCTATCTCGCCGCGACCACGCGACGTCGAGCGGGCCGATCACCTCAAGGCGTTCCTGCGCGACGTGCGGGCCAAGGTGAAGGACCTCGCCAGGCGCAACTACCACGAGGGCGAGCAGCGGTCGGTCGACTACGTGTTGCTGTTCCTCCCCAACGAACAGCTCACCGGGTTCATCCACGAAAACGACCCGGCGCTGCTCGACGACGCCCTCGGCCAGCGCGTCGTGATGTGCTCGCCGCTCACCCTGTTCGCCTTCCTCGGAGTGATCCGCCAGGCGTTCGACAACTTCGTCGTCGAGCAGCGCAGTGTGGAGATCCTCGAGCTCGTCGGCCAGTTCGGCGTGCAATGGCGCAAGTACACGGCATCCACCGACAAGCTGAAGCGGCACTTCGTGTCGCTGCACAACGAGTTCGACGAGCTCACCACCACTCGCGAACGAGCGCTCGACCGCTCGGTTCGCCAGATCGAAGGACTGCGCGACCAGCGCGAGCTGCCGTCCGACGAGGTGCCCCCGCTGCGGGCCGTCGGCGACGGTGGGTAGCGCGGCCACCCCATCCCGGTAAGACTCCAGCTGTCATGTCGCAGCCAGAGCTCGACTTTTCATCACTGGACGACAGCGCGCCCAGCGATCTCCAGCCGGAGGGGACGTTCACCGTCAGCGAACTGGCCGAGGTGATCAACAAGCGGCTGCGGGCGGGTTTCGACGATGGCGTGTGGGTCCGCGGGGAGATCCAGGGCTGGAGCTCGCGAGGTCCGCACGCCTACTTCACGCTCGCGGACGACCAGGCCGACACGAAGGCGGTGGTCCAGGTGGCCTTCTTCGCCCCCCAACGCGAGCGGCTGCGGAGAATCCTCGACCGCCACCGGCTCGTCCTCGGCGACGGCATGAAGGTGCGCATCCACGGCTACCTCGACTTCTACGCGCCGACCGGGAGACTGACGCTGAAGATGGGTGGCATCGATCCGCGCTTCACCCTCGGCGACCTCGCCCAGCAGCGCGACCAGGTGTTGCGCCGGTTGCTCGCCGGCGGTCACCTCGACCGCAACAAGCGTCAACGCTTGACGGCGGCGCCGCTGCGCATCGGTGTCGTCACGAGTGTCGGCAGCGCCGCGTGGCACGACTTCGAGAACGAGCTGCGCAACAGCGGCGTCGGCTTCCGCCTCACCGTGTGTGATGTGCGGGTGCAGGGCGACCGCGCCGTCGGCATGGTAGCCAGGGGGATCGAGGTGCTGGCCCGGCGCGACCTCGACGCCGTGGTCGTCATCCGCGGTGGCGGAGCGCGCAACGAGTTGGCCGTGTTCGACGCCGAAGCAATCGCCATGGCGATTGCCGGCGCCGGGTTGCCGGTGCTCACCGGACTTGGTCACGAGGTCGACCGGAGCATCGCCGACGAGGTCGCGCACAGCTCGTTCAAGACGCCGACGGCGTGTGCCCAGTTCCTCGTCCAGTCCGCGCGCGACTACCTCGGCCGCGCCGAGCGGACCTACGCGGCGACGATCGAGCGGGCTCGCGAGCGTCTCGACGGCGCCGAGCAACGACTCGGCGATCGAGCCCATCGGATCGCCCGCCGCACCCACGCCGCCGTCGGTCGCGCCGACGAAGGACTGGAGTCCCGGTACCTGTCATTGCGTCGGACTGCCGCCCGCCATCTCGCCTCCGCCGACCGTCGCCTCGAATCGGTGGCATCGCGGCTGGTGGGGCGTCCACTCCAATTGCTCGCCTCCGAGCAACGCCACCTCGACGCGCTGGCCGCCAGGGCTCGGACGCTCGATCCGGCGACGATGCTCGCCCGCGGCTGGACGATCACCCGAGGCGCCGACGGGGTGATCCTGCGCTCAGCCGTTGCGGTCGTCGCAGGCGACGAGATGGAAACGCTGTTCGCAGACGGCCGCGTCCGCAGCACGGCCACGGGTGCCATCGAGGAGAGTGAGATGAGTGAGCGAGTCTTCGAGCGAGCGAATCAGCATTACGGCGCTGATAGCTCGCTGGTGCACCGCCCGTCGCCCCGGCGATCGAGCACATGGCCATGGTGCACCAGTGAGCGACGGATCGAACCCAGCGGCGACCGCGAGCTCGGCTACGCCAGCGCCCTCGCCGAGCTCGAGCAGATCCTTGGCGAGTTGGAGGCGAGCGACGTCGACGTCGACCAGCTCGCCGACCGCGTCGCCAGGGCAACCGCGCTGATCGCCGTGTGCCGCCAACGCATCGGTTCGGCACGTACGCGTATCGACGAAGTGATCGCCGACCTCGACGGTCAAGTGGCCCCCGAAGCATGAGCTCACGGTTGGTCGCCACCGAGCCGCCGCCGAGCCTCGCGGTGATCGCGGCACGCGTGACCGAACGTGTCGTACGGTTCGTCGCCGCCGAGGGCGAGCGGTGGACTGCCCTCGACGACGACCTTGCCGGGCCGTTCAACGAGATCCGCCGGATGGTCGAGGCTGGAGGCAAGCGGCTGCGGCCGGCGTTCTGCCAGTGGGGTTTCGTCGGAGCCGGCGGCGATCCTGCCGACCCTCGCATCGTCGATGTCGGTGCCGCCTTCGAGCTGATGCACGCCTTCGCCCTGTTCCACGACGACGTCATGGACGACGCCTTGAGCCGCCGGGGTGCGGCGACGACGCACGCCGTCTACGCCGACACACATCGTCTCGCGGGATGGTCGGGAGAATCGCGCCGCTTCGGGGAAGGGGCCGCCATCCTCGTCGGTGATCTCGCCTTCGTGCTCGCCGACGAGCTGTTGGTCGGCGCTCCCGATCCGGTCTGGCGGATGTGGAACGAACTGCGCACCGAGCTGAACATCGGTCAATTCCTCGACATCCTCGGATCCGTTCGTGGCGAGCGGCGGATCGACAGGGCCGAGCGGATCGCCCGCTACAAGAGCGGCAAGTACACGATCGAGCGGCCACTGCACCTCGGAGCGCTGCTTGCCGCTCCGGACCGAGCGACCTCGCTGCTTCCCCAGCTCTCGCGCTACGGGCTGCCCCTCGGAGACGCCTTCCAGATGCGCGACGACGTGATGGGCGTCTTCGGTGACACCGCGATCACCGGTAAGCCGGTCGGCGGCGACCTGCTCGAAGGCAAGCCGACGCCACTACTCGCCCGCGCCGTGGCGGCGGCCACGAATACCCAGCTCGCCGTGCTCGATCGGGTGGGCGCAGCCGACCTCGACGCCGAGGAGATCGCGGCGATTCAGCAAGTCATCGTCGACACGGGTGCCCTCGACGAGTTGGAGAAGGCGATCGAGCGGCTGAGCGACGAGGCGATCGAGGCTCTGGCGTCGATCGACATCACCGCCGTCGCCAGAGACGAGCTCGTTGCCCTCGCCCACTTCGTCGTCGGCCGCGCCGGGTAGAGGCCCTACGCTTCCGCCCGATGCGATCCCACCGGTCGTTGCTGCCCATCCTCGTGGTCGCCGCGGCCGGGGCCTTCAACGCCTGCTCCGAGGACGGCGTGCCGCAGGGCGGGCCGACACTTCCACCGATTGCCACGTCGTCGACGACGTCCTCGTCGGTTCCGACGGCGACAACACTTCCGCAGTACTACGAGGTGCGTCGCGGCGACACGCTCACCCTGATCGCCGCCGCCTACTCGATCCCGGTCCAGGCGTTGATGAAGGCCAACCAGCTCACCAATCCCGACGACATCGCCGCCGGGCAGTTCCTCATCATCCCCCGGCGTGAGGACATCGTGGCCGAGGTGCTGCCGCCCACCGTTCCCGGCCAGACCGCCCCACCGATGCCGACGGTTGCCGGGGCGACGACGACAGCGGCGCCGACGACGACCTGACGCGTACGGCACCTTGCCCGGATTTGGGCGCGCCCGGCCCATAGGCTCACGAACCATGACCTCGTTCTGGCCGACCACCGACCATTGGAGCACGCAGATCCCGTTGGCGACGGCGCACCCCCGTCTCGCCGCCCTCGAAGCCTCCGGCTTCGTCGCCCTGTCCGACGCCGAGTTCGAGGTTCCATCGGAGCAGTACCTCGCCCTCGAGTACATGGATTGGAAGAGCGGCGGCGACACGAACTTCGCGCCGATCGCCTCCGCCGACGGCCAGCTCGACTGTCGTGGGTTCTGGGACAAGGGCAAGACCGACAAGGACGCCATCTGGACGTCCAATGCCGACGTCGTCCCCGCTGTGCGTGACTACGTCGCGTCGGTCGGCGCCAACTTCGGCAGGGTCCGGATCATCAAGCTCGAACCGCAAACCCGCGACGAGGCAATCCGATCGATCCACCGCGATGACAACAATCGATTCAACCCGGAAGACGAGGGGTGGGTGGTGCGCTCGTGGGTCGAGCTCACCGACAACCCGAACAGCTACATGCTGCTGATGGACAACGGACCGGACGGGTTGCCCGACCGCGACACCGAGATCCGCGTCCCGTTGCACAAGGGCGCCCGGTTCCTCGTCGACACGCAGCGTCTGTGGCACGTAGTCGTGCACACGGGTGACGCCCCGCGCTACGCCCTGATCACCAGCTTCGAGTCCGGTCCGACGCTGGAACGATGGGTCGAGACGCAGCGCTCGCCCGTCCCCATCGCCTGATTCTCGATCTGAGCCGGCAGGCGGTTCATTTCGCGTTTGCACCGCTAGCTTGGCGCCGCTCCTCGCTTGGCGGCATTCGACTCGGCGGAGTCGATACGGAGCACCGAGGCGACACGGCGATGGATTGATCAACCGCGTGGCGGCGTCGCGGTGCGAGTCCCGTCGCGGGGAGCCAGTGTGATCGGGCGTCGGTCTGGGCGACCGCCGCACGGAACGACGCGCGAGCGGGCCCGGGGGTCGACCCCCGGGCCCGACACTGCTGCCCGTCCGTAATTCGTGAAGTATTTCTCGATCTCCGGTTGCGAGCGTTCGCAATGTCGGTAGATTGCGCGGGCTCGTTGCGGCGGTAATTGGGCTCGATCTCGAGTCCGGCGCGGGCATCACAAAGGCGGAATTCATGAAACTGGCGGGTAACCGGCTGCGCCTCGGCGCGGCCGCAATTCTGACTGCGATCGGGCTCGGAGCGGTCATCACACCTGGGGTTGCGTCGGCGGGCACGCCGAGCGTCTCACCCTCGGTCGAGCACCCCGAGACCAACAACGGTGGCAAGTGCTACGCGCAGGTCACTCAGTACAAGTACGAGCAGTTCAAGACTGAGTACAAGTACGTCAAGTGAGACCAGGGAACGGAGTCGGGAACCAAGAGTGGCATGCGTGGTCGGCAGTTGGACCGCCTTGGACTGGATGGTCTGGCCGGACGGCCCGACTCAGTGGATCAGCCGACGACGAGCTTCCGGAGTCAGGTCACCACGGACCGGGAACCACAACCACCCAGCCACAGTTCGACCGTGACTACCGCTACGTCCAGACTGGTGAGACCGACAGGGCAGACGCTGTGATGGTAGCACGACCGACTGGCTGGCCTCGCCACCCGATGGTGACAACTGGAAGTCAGTCGACCAGCGCACCGGCCCGTATGGGCAGGAGATCCCTTGCGACAACGACGAGACCAAGAAGGTCACGCTGTGCCACGCCACGGGCAGCGAGAGCAACCCGTACACCAAGATCACCGTCAGCGTCAGCGCCTTCTACAGCTCTGGGCACATCGCCCACGGTGAGGACATCTACGAGGCGTTCTCATACGTCAAGCACGGCCAAACACACAGCATCCCCGCCAATGGCGACACGTCGTTGCTCCAGTACGCGGATTGCGAGCGCCCGAAGCCCGACAAGCCGAGCTTTCCGCCGGAAGTCGTGGAACAGTTCGGTGAGTGCGCCGTTGGCGCCAACACCGTGAGCGGCACTCGGACGACCACCAACTTCAAGGCAGTCTTCAACACACAGACGTGGACGTGGGACAAGGTCCAGGTCGGCGCCGCGGTCGTGGAGACCATCACTCGCCCGCTGACGCCCGCGGAGCAGCAGGCGTGCTTGCCCAGCAAGCCACCGGCCCACACAGAGTGGACCGACTCTGGTTGGGAGTGCGGCGACACTGAGGTGACGCAGACTCGTACCCGGATGGACTACACCTACGCCTACGCGAACGGCGCGTGGGTCGAAAGCAGCACCAAGACGGTCGAGCAGCAGACCCGTCCGCTCACGGCCAACGAGATTGGGTCGTGCAAACCGGACGATCGCCAGCCTACGTACACCGAGTGGACGGACGGCGAATGGGAGTGCGGCGACACTGAGGTGACGCAGTCTCGGACCCGGACGGACTACACGTGGGTGAACTCCGGCGGTAGCACGTGGGTGGAGACCTCGGCCAAGGTCGAGGAGACGCAGACCCGCCCGCTGACGGAGCAGGAGATGGTGCGGTGCAACCCGCCGAGCAAGGATCCGAAGGTCGAGCGCGAGGACGTGGGGCAGCCGGTCTGCGGTGCCACCACAATTCAGGTCAAGGTCACCACCACGACCTACTCGTACACCTACAACGAGCAGACAAATTTGTGGACCGAGGTGGCCGCTGGGCCGGTCGTCACGTACGAGACGCGTGATCTCAAACCGGCGGAGCAGCATCCGTGCCCGACCTATGCCCTTTCGGTGGTCTGCACGAGCGCTGGGCCCGACTACGGCTCCTGGCAGGTGAGCAACAATGCCAACCAGTCCGCCACGGTCGACGGTGTGGCCATCGCGGCCGGCGGGAGCCACGTGTTCAACGTCGTTGCTGACGCTGTGTCCTTCCCGGTCGTTTGGGAGGACGGAGTGACCGCAGAGCTCTCGTCCTCCGGCGAGAACGACTGCACCTACGAGCCGCCGGTGACGACGCAGCCGCCGGTGACGACGCAGCCGCCGGTGACGACGCAGCCGCCGGTGACGACGCAGCCGCCGGTGACGACGCAGCCGCCGGTGACGACCCCCGAAGTCTTGGACATCTCGGCGATCGGTCCGGTGTGTGTCAAGGACGCCCCGTACATCGAGGTCACGTTCGGTGGTCAGTCACAGTTCAACGGTCGTCCGGCGACGGTGACGTTCCGCGACATCAACGGCAACGTTGTCGAGACTGCTACGGCAACCTTCCAGGCCGGAGCGACCGTCCGGTTCGTCTACCCGGGTGCGTCGGTCGACGCGGCCGGCAACGCGACTGACTGGCCGGGCTGGATGTTCGACGGTGACGATTGGGTCGTCGACCCCTCCGACGCCTATCTCCGTGACGGTCTCACGGTGGTCATTGAAGTCAACCCGACAGCAACGGCCACCGTGAGCTACCCAGCGGCGACGACGGCGTGCGCCAACCCGGCGACGACGCCGGTCCCGGCGACGCCGCAGGGCCAGCTCCCACAGACGGGTAGCTCGACCGGCCTTCTGGCGGGCATTGCAGCGGTCCTGATGTTGGCGGGTGGCGGTGCGCTGATGGCAACGCGCCGCTCGACAACGAAGGGCTGACCGCAGCGGTAATCACGACCGATGGGTGTTTTCAGGACCGAATCGTCATGAAAACACCCATCGGTTTGCCGCGTCACCGGTCGAGTCGCGAACCGGGGCCGATGCCAAGGTCGTCGAGCACGCCGGCGGGTACCTCCAGGGCGAACTGGAACGGCTCGTCCGGCGCGTATCGCGCGCACTCGCCTGCCGACGGTTCCAGGCACGGCTCCATTGCCGCGCTGTCGACGAACGTGCCGTCGGCCGCGAAGAAGGCGATCTCCAACGGCATCGGTGTCTGCCACATGTAGAACCGGCGCACGGCAGCGTCGTCGAAGACGAACAGCATCCCGTCGGCGCCACCGAGGTCGGTAACTTCCATCAGACCGCGGGCTCGCTCCTCGGTCGAGTCGGCGATCCAGGCCTGCACGGGCAGATCGGCGCCGCCCGCCGTGGTGATCGTCACCTCGTCGAGGTCGAAGCCGACAGGCACGACCGCCCCCGGCGGTTCCGAATCAGCGCTCGTCGATGTCGCTTCGCCGTCACTGTCGCACCCCGTGAGCGAGATCACCAGGGCGGCGCACACTGCCCTGGTGCTCAGTCGACGACCTGCCGCTTGTGCCGATGAGTGTTGGCGAGCTCGGCGATCTCGCGGACCACCCGCGTGATCTCGAAGTCCGTTGGCGTGTACACCCTGGCGACGCCGGCCTCGATCAATCGCGCACGATCAGCTTCGGGAATGATCCCGCCGACCACAACCGGAGCGTTGACGCCCGCTGCCGACAGACTCTCGATGACCGCTGGCACGAGCTGGAGATGGGAGCCTGACAGGATCGACAGTCCGATCACGTCGACGTCCTCGTCGCGGGCCGTGGCGCCGATCTGCTCGATCGTCTGGCGAATGCCGGAGTAGATCACTTCGATCCCGGCGTCGCGTGCTGCCAGGGCGATCTGCTCGGCGCCGTTGGAGTGGCCGTCGAGTCCGGGCTTGGCCACGAGCAGCCGGGGCGGCCCATCCGGCAACGAGCGCACCCAGTCGGCGACCTCCCCCAGCCCGGTCCGCTGTGCTGCCGCGGCCGCGGCGACTCCGGTCGGCCCGCGGTACTCACCGAACACGTCGCGCATGACCTGCCCCCACTCTCCGGTGGTCCCGCCCACTCGGGCGAGGGCGATCGACGGCGGCATGATGTTCTCGTCGCTCTCGGCGGCACGGCGCAGCGCCAGCAGGGCGTCCTCGACGGCCGCCTCATCACGACTGGCCCGCCACCGCTTCAGATCGGCGATGGCTTGGGTCTCGACCCGCTCGTCGACGCGCAGGATCGCCCCATCGCCACCGAGCAGGGAAGGTTCCGTCTCGGTGAACCGGTTGACGCCGACGACGACCTGTGCGCCCGACTCGATCAGGCGGGTGCGCTCGGCCATCGAGGACACGAGGCGCGACTTCAGCGTCTCGACGGCCTCGAACGTTCCGCCCATGTCGAGAACCTCGTCGAGCTCGGTCACCGCCTCGTCGCACAGCGCCGCCGTCCTTTCCTCGACGACGGTGGACCCGTCGAAGATGTCGTCGTACTCGAGGATGTCGCTCTCGTAGGCGAGCACCTGTTGCATCCGCAACGACCATTGCTGATCCCATGGGCGCGGCAGGCCGAGCGCCTCGTTCCACGCGGGGAGCTGGATGCTCCGGGCTCGCGCCCGCTTGGACAAGGTCACGGCGAGCATCTCGAGGACGATCCGCTGCACGTTGTTCTCCGGTTGCGCCTCGGTGAGCCCGAGGCTGTTGACCTGCACGCCGTAGCGAAAACGCAAGGCCGTGGCGTCGGTCACGCCGTAGCGCTGGCGGCCGATGCGCTCCCAGAGCACGCCGAACGCGCGCAGCTTGCAGACTTCCTCGATGAAGCGGATGCCGGCATTGACGAAGAACGAGATCGACGCGAACACGTCCCCGAATCGCTCGGGAGGGACCTGTCCGGAGTCACGGACGGCGTCGAGCACTCCAACGGCGGTAGCCAGCGAGTAGGCCAGCTCCTGAACGGGAGTGGCTCCGGCCTCCTGAAGGTGGTAGGAGCAGACGTTGATCGGGTTCCACATCGGCGCGTTGGCCGCGCACCACGCCACCACGTCGACCGTCAGCCGGCGAGACGGCTCGGGCGCGAGGATGTAGGTGCCCCGCGACAGGTACTCCTTGATGATGTCGTTCTGCGTCGTGCCACGCAGCTCGGCGGGGGCAACGCCCTGTTCCTCGGCGTTCGCCACGTACAACGCGAGCAACCAGGGGGCAGTGGCGTTGATCGTCATCGAGGTGTTCATCTGCGCAGGCGGGATGCCATCGAGCAACGTGCGCATGTCGCCGAGATGGCTGATCGGCACGCCGACCCGCCCGACCTCGCCGCGCGCCATCGGCGAGTCGGGGTCGTAGCCGGTCTGGGTCGGGAGGTCGAAGGCAACGGACAGTCCGGTCTGGCCTTTGGCCAGATTCGTGCGGTACAACTCGTTGGACGCCGCGGCAGTCGAGTGACCCGAGTACGTGCGCATGATCCACGGCTGATCGCGCTGATTCACTCGCTCGAAGACTCGCTCGCTCACTGACCCTCCACCTCGGCGACTGCGTCGGCGAGCCGTTCGAGGTACTCGGCGCGGGCGATCGTGACGGCGCCGAGCGACGCGAGATGCGGTGTGAGCCATTGCACGTCGAGCAACCGCCCGCCTGTCGCGGTCAACCAGTCGACGAGTCCCACAAGGGCGACCTTGGAGCCGTCCCGAGCGTGATGGAACATCGCCTCGCCCGCGAACAAGCCACCAATGCGGACTCCGTAGAGACCTCCGACGAGCTCGCCATCCTCGTCGATCGACTCGAACGAGTGGGCCCAGCCGAGGGCGTGCAGCCGGCGGTAGGCCTGCACGAAGGCCGGGGTGATCCACGACCCGGGGCGGCGCGGGTCGGCACACCGGAATATGACGTCACTGAACCTCGTGTCCCGGCGGACCTCGTAGCGTCGCGTGCTGCGTCGCAGCGAACGTGAGACGTTGAGGCCGTCGAGCGGGATGATCGCACGCGGGTCCGGCGAGAACCACGCCAGCCGGCGGCGGCCGAACGGCATCGGGAACAGGCCGCGGCGGTACGCCTCCAGCAACGTCCCAGGCTCCAGGTCACCACCGACGCCGGCGATCCCGTCGCGGTCGGTGGTCCCGGGCGATGGCAGCGCCCAGCGGGTGGTCGGCGGTTCGACGGGAAGATGTCGCTCCGGCTGCTGCATGCCGGTTCCAGCATGCCCGAGTGACACCGAGTTGCGCATCAATACACGTAGAACCCGGCGCCGGACTTGCGTCCGAGCTGGCCGGCGGCGACTTTGCGGCGCAGCGTCGGTGCCGGCGCGACGTTGGGATCGCGCGTCTCCGCGTACAGCGCATCGAGGATGGCCACCGACGTATCCAAGCCGACGAGATCGAGCAGGGCGAACGGGCCCATCGGGAAGTTGCATCCCCGAGACATCGCCGTGTCGATGTCCTCGACCGATGCCGTGCCGTGTTCGTACATCCGCACGGCGTTGTTGAGATATGGGAAGAGCAGGGCGTTGACGACGAAGCCGGCCCGATCGAGGACTTCGATGGCGTCCTTGCCGCAGGTCGTGGCGAACGCCATCGCCGTCTTGATCGTGTCGTCACTGGCCGTGATCGGGCGGACGACTTCGACGAGTCGCATCTGCGTCGCCGGGTTGAAGAAGTGGATGCCGCACACCTGGTCGGGGCGCTGCGTCGCCATCGCCAACTCGACGACGGGGAGCGTCGACGTGTTCGTCACCAAGATGGCCGACGGCTTGACGATCTCTTCGAGCTCGGCGAACAGCTGGCGCTTGGTTGGAAGGTCCTCGACGATGCTCTCGATCACGAGGTCGCACGGTGTGAGCTCGCCGAGATGGCTCGTTGCGACGATCCGGCCGATGATGCCGTTGCGCTCGGCGACATCCAGGGTGCCCTTGCCGACCTGGCGATCGAGGCTCGACGTCACCGCAGCGACGACCGCACCGACGCCCGCCTGTGTCCGCGAGCGGGCGATCACGTGGTACCCCGATCTGGCCACGAGCTCGGCGAGCCCCGCCCCCATCACCCCGGATCCGACGATGCCGACCGTGTTGACTTCGGCCATGGGCCGAGCTTAGTTACCGATCGGTAACCTGTCGAGCCGGACACCGACCAGCGCAGAGCGCGGGAACTGCGGGCGGCTACGGTGCCGTCGATGAGCGGCTCGGGGGTGCTGGCGTTCTGCGGCGGGGGAGCGTTCGTAGCCAACGACGAGCTCGACCGTCGCTTGCTCGCCGACGCAGCGGCGGACCGCGTCGTGGTGCTGCCGACCGCCGATGCGTTCGAGGAGCCTGGTGCGCTCGTCGCCACGTCGATGTCGTGGGCCGAACGACTTGGCGTCGAGGTCGAGGCGCTGATGGTGCTGCAACGTCACGATGCCGACGACGAGGGGGCGGCCGGCGTGGTCGACGCGGCACCGGCCGTGTATCTCGCCGGCGACTCGTCGATGCACCTGCGCAGCGTGCTCAAGGACACCGCAGTCTTCGCCGCCCTCGGCCGCGTGCTCGGTCGGGGCGGACTCGTCGTCGGTGTCGGTCCGGCGGCGGCGGCACTCAGCGACCCGATGTTCGATGTGCGCGGCGGCGGCTTCACGCTCGGACTCGGGCTGGCGACGGGTCTGGCGATCATCCCCGAGAGCGAGACCTGGAGCACCGAGGCCCTTGCCCGCAGCCGCTCGTTGGCGACCACACCGATGATCGTGCTGCCGACCGGGTCGGCGGCGATTCGTCAGGGCGATCGGTGGGAACTGCTCGGTGAGGCGGACGCCACCGGCGACCTTTCCTGACACTGCGCCTTCTCGTGCATCAGATTCTCGGTGCCAATCGTTGCGAATTCCGCAAGGAATGGCACCCAGAATGCTCGTCAGCCGCTCACGTCGTCGACGGAGGTGTGGTCGTCTCGGAGATCTCGGTGGTGGCCGGCTCGCTCGTGTCAGCTGCGGCTGGATCGGTCGAGTCGACGACCGCGGCAGCGGGCGTCGTCGAAGCCGGCGCATCGTCGTCATCATCGCCGTCGTCGCCGCCGGCGATGAGCGAGAGCAGCACGGCGATCAGCAGCACGGCGGCGATGCCGGCAGCGATGAGGACGGCCCGCCGAGTCATCGTGCGTTTCCGTTCCTGCTTCGCCACCTCCTCCTGGCGCAGCTGCCGATTGGCCTTCTGACGTTCCCGACGTTCCGTTCCCACGGCCGGGGAACGCTACTCGGCGAACGTCGTGCTCGGGCTCGATCGGTCCGCATCGGTACGCTGCGAAGATGGCGATCGTGAGGATGTTCGCAGCGGCGCGGGCGGCCGCCGGCCGGTCACGCGACGAACTCCCCGGCGCCACCGTCGGTGACGTCCTCGACGCGGCGCGCAGCAGCTACGGAGCGGCGTTTGCCGACGTCCTCGAATCGTGCCGGATCTGGGTCAATGGGGAACCGGCCGAGCCGACCACCGAGGTATCCGCCGACGACGAGGTCGCCGTCCTGCCTCCCGTGTCAGGAGGTGGCGGATGACCGGCGAACCCGGCGAGATGTCGCTCGACGAGCTACGCCGGCGCCGCGCCGAGCTGCAGTCGATCGACGACGCTGTCTCCTACGTTCGACGTGTCGCCCACGGCCGCGCCGATCTCGCCCGCGACGCGATCACCCGGGCGAGCGATGACAGCGACCCCACCCCCGTCTACGCGCGGCGCGACCTTCACGGCGAGTTGCGTGACGTTCTCGCCGACCGCCTGCTCGGCGACGAGGCCCGTCCGCCGCGGCCGGCGGAGGACTTCAGCGAGCACCCGCTGGCCGTCGAGCTCGACGAGATCTGTGCCGCCAACGGGTTCAGCCGGCTCGACCGCCTGACCACTGCCGAGTTGGAGCAGCTGGTCGCCGCCCTTGACGCCTTCGACCAGCGCGTCTCGGCACAGCGCAAATCGGTGTACGCCGAGCTCGACGCCCTCACTGAAGAACTTGTCGGCCGCTACCAGGTTGAAACCGAACCCGATGACTAACCAGAACCGTTTGAGCGATCTTGGCGAGTTCATCAAGGCCCAGCGCGAGATCGCCAGCATGTCGGTGCGCCGCCTCGCCGAGTTGGCCGACGTCTCCAACCCGTACCTGTCGCAGATCGAACGGGGCTTGCGGCGCCCCTCCGCCGACATCCTCCAGCAGCTCGCCAAGGCCCTGAAGATCAGCGTCGAGGCGCTGTATGTGCGCGCCGGCCTGCTCAGCGACGTCACCGACGACGACGCCCCGAGCGTCCGCGAGGCGATCGGGCGTGACCCGTCGCTCAGTCCGGAACAGAAGCAAGCCCTGCTCAACGTTTACGAGAGCTACCTCAAGTAGCCCTCCGCCCGGGCGACCCGGGAATGTTGAGCGGCTCAGTAAGGTTTCACCTTGTTGTGACGCGTGTCGCCTTGATCTCCCTGCACACTTCTCCGCTCGTCCAGCCCGGCTCCGGCGACAGCGGCGGGATGAACGTGTACGTCCGCGAGGTCGCCTCGGCGCTCGCCCAGGCAGGTGTCGAGTGCACGACGTACACCCGTGCCGATCGTCCCGGTCTTGCGGGCGAGCTGGTCGTCGAGCCGGGCCACTCCGTGGTGCACGTCCCGGCGGGTCCGTTCGACCTCCCCAAGGAGGCGCTCGCCGACCAGGTCGACGTATTCGCAGACGGTGTCGGTGAGCACATCGGCGCCACCGGCGGCGTCGATGTGATCCACGGCAACTACTGGCTCAGCGGTGTTGCCGGCCACCGTCTGAAGCACCGCCTCGATGTGCCGCTCGTGTCGACGTTCCACACCTTGGCGCGGGTGAAGGCCGAAGGCGGCGACCTCGAGCCGGCGTGGCGGGACCGCGCCGAGGCCGAGGTGATCGGCTGTAGTGACGCCATCTGTGTGAGCTGCCCTGAGGAGGAGCGGCAGTTCCGCCGGCTCTACGGCGACCCGCACGGCGTAATCGAGACGGTGCCGCCCGCCGTCGAGCACGCTTTCTTCGCCCCTGGCGACCGGCGCGGCGCGCGCCGGGCCATCGGTCTGCCCGCTGACCGACCGGTCGTCCTGTTCGTCGGGCGGATCCAGCCCTTGAAGGGACCGGACGTGGCGGTGCGCTCGCTTGCGTTGATGCACCGGCGTGATGCCCTGCTGGTCGTCGTCGGCGGTGCCAGCGGATCCGACGGCGCCGCCGAACTGGCTGCGACGCGCGCGCTGGCAGCCGATCTGGGTGTGGCTGATCGTGTGATGTTCGTCCCCCCGAAGCCGCATCACCTCCTGTCGAGCTACTACCGCGCCGCCGATGTCGTGATCGTGCCGAGCCGTAGTGAGAGCTTCGGCCTGGTCGCCCTCGAGGCGGCGGCGTGCGGTGTTCCGGTCGTGGCCAGCGCCGTCGGCGGGCTGCTCAACGTCGTTCACGACGGTGTCACCGGCGTCCTCGTCGACGGCCGTCAGCCCGAGCGTTACGCCCGCGCCCTGTCGCAGTTGATCGACGATCCAGCCTGCGCCGCGGCGATGGGCGCGGCGGCGTCGGTGCGTGCCCGCCGGTTCACGTGGAGTTTCACGGCGGCCAGGCTGCGCCGCCTCTATGCCGACCTCGTCGAGCAGCGCACGCCCCTGGTCGTTTGCTGACGTCGTCCTACGATCGGCGCCGGTGAGCGACCTCTACGACGCCGCCGCTCTCGCCACGCTGGAAGCGGACATCGACACGTGGTTGGCGGCGTTCGCCGAATCGACACCCACCGTGCGGGCAGTCGAGCGCGCCGACAGCGAGGAGCGCCGGTGGTTCGTCCGCATGGCCGGCGAGGACAAGGACGTCACGACGGTGTGGATCACGCTCGGTCAGCGCACGCTGCGCTACGAGACCTACGTGATGCCGGCTCCCGAGGAGAACGCCGCGGACCTCTACGAGTCGTTGTTGCGCCGCAACGAACGCCTGGTCGGCGCTCACTTCTCGATTGGCATCGAGGATGCCATCTTCCTTCGAGGCGAGTTGCCGCTGGCGGTGGTCACCGCCGACGAGCTCGACCGGGCGATCGGGACGCTCTACGCCACCGTCGAGCAGGTGTTCCGCGGGTTGCTGAGGATCGGCTTCGCCAGCCGCTTCCCACCTGCCTGACCACCCGAGGGTCTGTGTCAGCGAACACGACCGCCGGCGTCGTGTTCGCTGACACAGACATCTGGATTTCCGTTTCGATGGGACGGCGACGCCCAGGGGAGGTGTCCGGGTCGTTCGCTTATCGGGGATGTCGGTCTCTTGCGGCGGCCCGGACAGCTGGCAGGTACGTTGCGTGGAGTGAGCGTGGCGCCGTTCGACCTCGTGATTGTCGGCGGCGGCAACATGGGTGCGGCACTCGCCGGTGGCTTGCTCGCCGCCGGGATCGTGTCGCCTGATCGCCTCGCCGTCTGCGAATCGCTTCCGGCACGTCGGGATGAGCTGGCCGATCTGCTCCCTGGCGTCACCATCGCCGAGCCCGTGCCGCCGTGTGCCGCCGCCGTATTAGCGGTCAAGCCACCGGATGTTCCCGCTGCGGCCGCGGCGGCAGCTGCCGCCGGCGCCCGGCGACTGCTCTCGATCGCCGCCGGTGTGCGCATCGCCGAACTCGAGCAGGCCGCTGCCGGTGTCACCGACGACCCGGTTGCGGTGATCAGGGCGATGCCGAACACCCCGGCGCTCGTCGGCGAGGGAGCGTCGGCGATCACCGGCGGTGCGGCGGCGGGCGACGGCGACCTCGCCTGGGCCGAGACGATTCTCGGGGGCGTCGGCCTCGTTGTCCGTGTCGCCGAAGCAGACCTCGACGCGGTCACCGGACTGAGCGGGTCCGGACCGGCGTACGTCTTCTTCGTCGCCGAGGCGCTGATCGCCGCGGCCGTCGACGCCGGTTTGGCTCCCGAGCTGGCATCGACGCTGACGACGCAGCTGCTCGTCGGCTCGGCGAAGCTGCTCGCCGAGCGTGGCGATCCGGCCGCCCTCCGCGTGATGGTCACCTCACCGGGCGGCACGACCGCCGCGGGTCTCCAGGTGCTGGACGAGCGGGGCGTTCGTCAGGCGTTCGGTGAGGCGGTGCGGGCGGCGACGGAACGCAGTCGCGAGCTCTCCGCCGAGCGCTGACGGCGGGTCAGATGCGCCGTCAGATGCGCATCAGCGTGATCACGCCGGCGACGAGGATGAGGGCCAGGAGCAGGGCAATCGTCAACGTCGTCGCGGGTCGCACGGAGGTTGACGTTACTGGCGCCGCGACAGATCGACCGGCGTCGGCTCGGCGGCCCGATCGTCGTCGCCGGCGCTCAACACGACGGCGTCCCCCGGTCCGATCGCCAGCTCTGCGGCCGCCGATCGCTGGTCCAGCGCCAGTGCGTACATGCCCTGGCTGTCGAGCACGAGGCCGATGGCTCCCGCCTTCAGGTCGCCGAACGTGGACACGACCCTGGCGCCGCGGCGCTCGTCGCCACAGGTCACCGTGACGATCTCACCGCCCCGCTCGCTGGTGCCGGCAGTGAGCGAGGCGAGCTCGTCGGGGCCGACGTTGAGCTGGCAGTTGCCGAACCGGTCGACCCACAGCACCTCGGCGTGAATTCCGTCCGTCTCGGTTCGGGGCAAGGCGATCATCCCGGGGACGAGCAACGCCGGGTCGAGGTCGGCGCCCAGCTCGCCGAGATCGACGCCGTTGCACAGGTGGGCGGCCGCCGGTGCGAACACGTCGCGGCCGGCGAACGTCGCACCGGGCGCCTCCAACTGGTAGTCGGGGTTGTCGAGCTCGACCGCCCGCGTCGCTCCGCCGGCGAGGGCCACGCCGGGGGCGAGCAACCCGTTGTCCGGCCCGACGAGGACGCCGGCGCCGCCGGCGACCTCCACGGCAATGGCCTTGCGGCGCGTGCCGACGCCCGGATCGACGACGGCGAGCACCACGCCGTCGGGGAGATACGGGATCGCCCGGGCGAGCGTCAACGATCCAGCCCGCACGTCGAACGGCCTGATCCCGTGCGAGAGATCGATCGTCGATACGTGCGGGGCAAGATCGCGGATGACCGCCTTGACGACACCGACGAACTCGTCGTCGAGCCCGTAATCGGTGAGCAGGCTGACGGTCTCGTAGCGGCGACCCACGGCGTGCAACCTACTGGCGACCCGGCCACGCCTCCGGACGCGACAAGGGCTGATGCCAACCCCCCGATGGCACCAGCCCAAGTCGGCGCTGCCAGGCGAACCCGGCGCGTCTCAACGGGTGGGAGCCTACGCCGCGATCGAGCATGCGAAAAGTGTCACAATCAAATTTTGAGTGCCGTTATCGTCGGCGTTCGCACATCGAACGACAGCGGGGGAACGTTGAACCTGGCGCAGATCATCGACGGACACGACGGTGACGACGTCGCGATCATCAGCCGCAACCGAACGACGACATACGCCGAGCTCGCCGACCTGGTCGGCCGCGCCCGCGGCGGACTGCTCGCCAACGGGATCGCAGAAGGGGATCGGGTCGCCATCGCTTGTAGCAACGGCGTGCCGTTCGTCGTCGCCTACCTGGCGACGCTCGGCATCGGCGCCGTGGCGGTGCCGCTCAACCCGACGAGCCCGGCCGTCGAGATGGCCAGCCAGATCGACACCGTCGGCGCCGTGGCGGCGATCATCGACCGCACTGGATCGGCGTCATGGCGCGACGTCGACCGCGAACTGGTTCCGTCGGTGCGCACCGTCATCGCCGCAGACGGCTCGGAGATCCCCGATGCGATCGCCGCCGCTGACATCATGGCTGCTGACCCAGCGCCACTGGTCGACGTCGAGCCCGACCATCTCGCCGCCCTGCTGTTCACGAGCGGTACCGCCGGCTCCCCGAAGGCGGCGATGCTCACCCACGGCAGCATGCAAGCGAACCTCGAGCAGTCCCGTTCGGGCCGTGAGCACATCGGCCCTGGTGACATCGCGTACGGCGTGATCCCGCTGTATCACGTGTACGGGCTCAACGTCGTCCTCGGTCAGACCCTGTTGTCGGGGGCGACGTTGCTGCTCGTGCAGCGCTTCGATCCGGCGACGGCGATCGAGTCGATCGGCCAGCGAGGGGTCACCGTGGTGTTCGGCGCACCTGCCCTGTGGGTGGCGTTCAGCCAGTTCGAGGAGGCACCCGCCGACTCATTCGCGACGATCCGTGTCGCCTATTCCGGGGCGGCCAAGCTCCCGGTGACCGTGGCCGAAGCGCTGGAGCGGCGATTCGGGCTCGTCGTTGCCGAGGGATACGGCCTCACCGAGGCGTCGCCAGTCGTCACGTCATCGACAGGATTGACACCTCGCCACGGCTCCGTCGGCGCCGTGCTCGACGGCATCGAGCTGCGCATTGTCGACGAGACCGGCGACGACGTCCTCGTCGGCGATGCGGGAGAGCTGTGGGTGCGTGGGGCCAATGTCTTCGCCGGCTACCTCGACGATCCCGAGGCGACAGCGCGCGTCCTCACCCCGGAGGGTTGGCTGCGCACCGGAGACATCGGCTACTGCGACGAGGACGGCTTCGTCTACCTCGTCGACCGCGCCAAGGACCTGATCATCGTCTCCGGGTTCAACGTCTTCCCGGCCGAGGTCGAAGACGTGCTGCTCGCTCATCCCGGCGTCGCCGAAGCAGGCGTCGTCGGCGTGCCGCACCCGCACAGCGGCGAAGCCGTCAAGGCCTTCGTCGTGCTGGCCGCGGGCGCCGATCTCGACGAGGAGTCGCTGATCGACTACGCCCGCGACCACCTCGCCCGCTACAAGTGCCCGAGCAAGGTCATCATCGTCGACGAGCTCCCCCGCAACGCCGCCGGCAAACTCCTCCGGCGTTCCCTCGACCAACCGATGGGTGTCTAGGGGACCGTTCCGTCCCCAGAACACCCATCGGTCGTGGACCGGCTCGGCGGGCTGGCTTGTGAATTCTCGCACGAGCGGCCTATCGTCGGACTCGATGGGTGCGAGCGGACGGCGCATTCCGGAGGCGACAGTTGCACGGCTCCCCGAGTATCTGCGCTTGCTCACGGAATCATTGGAGGCAGGGGTCGTGAACCTGTCCTCGGAGGAGCTGGCCGACCTCGCCGGTGTCAACGCCGCCAAGGTCCGCAAGGACCTCAGTTACCTGGGCACGTACGGGGTCCGGGGCGTCGGCTACGACGTCGAGTACCTGATCTACCAGTTCCGCCGCGAGCTCGGCCTCGACCACGACTGGCCTGTCGTCATCGTCGGCGCCGGCAACCTCGGCCAGGCGCTGGCCGGCTACGGCGGGTTCCGCGAACGCGGCTATCCGGTCGCCGGGATCGTCGACATCGACCCGGCCAAGTTCGGCATCAGGATCGGCGATGTCGAGGTGCGCCCGATCAACGAGCTCGGGGCGATCGTGCGTCGCGACAACGTCTCGATCGGCGTCATCGCCACGCCGGCGTCGGCCGCCCAAGCCGCCGCCGACCGGCTCGTCGCCGCTGGTCTCTCGAGCATTCTCAACTTCGCTGCGGTGCTGCTGTCGGTCCCGCCGACCGTGAGTGTGCGCAAGGTCGACCTCGCCGTCGAGCTGCAGATCCTCAGCTACTACGGGCAGCGGCGGGCTGACGCGGCCGTCGTTCCACGGGGCCGGCTCGCCCACGGCGGGTAGGCTGGCGGCACATGTCGATCGTCGTCATCGGTGTGAACCATCGCACCGCGCCGCTCGCCGTGCTCGAACGGCTGGCCCTTGCGCCCGACGACGTCGCCAAGTCTGTCGCCGGACTCGTTCAGCGGGACACCATCCGCGAGGTCGTCGTGTTGTCGACGTGCGGGCGCACCGAGGTGTATCTCGTCGCTGAGCGGTTCCACGGGGCGTACGCCGACGTCACCGAATTTCTCGCCGCCCTCGGCGGCATGCCCCTCGACGAACTGCACCCGCACCTGCTGGCGCTCCACGACGACGCTGCTGCGACCCATCTTCTCGAGGTCGCCGCCGGACTTGATTCGTTCGTGCTCGGCGAGAGCGAGATCCTCGGCCAAGTACGGTCGGCATGGCACACGGCCGTCGACAGCGGTGGTGTCGGGGCGACGCTCGACCTGCTCTTCCGCCACGCCCTGCGCACCGGCAAGCGGGCTCGCTCGGAGACGGCGATCGGCCGCGGCACGTCCTCGATCAGCCATGCCGCGGTCGAGCTCGCCGCCGAACGCCTCGGGTCGTTGGCTGGGCACCGCGTGCTCGTCGTCGGTGCCGGTGAGATGGGTGCCGGTGTCGCGACGTCGTTGAGCAAGGCGGGAGCGACGACGATCACCGTCGCCAACCGCAGCGCCGACCGCGGGCGCACGCTCGCCGCGAAGGTCGCCGGGGGCGCCGTCGGCTTCGACGCCCTCGACGAGGCCCTCGAACACAGCGACGTCCTCATCACTTGTGTCGCCGGGACCGAAGGTCTGATCACCGCCGAGAGCGTGGCGAAGCGGGAGGGCGACGGCTTGCTGATCGTCGACATCGCCCTTCCCCGCAACGTCGACCGAGCCGTCGCGACCATCGACGGCGTGACGCTGCTCGACCTCGACGACGTCAGGGCATGGGCCCAACGTGGCCGTGCTGCTCGCGCCGCTGAAGCTGCCCGAGTTCGCGAGATCATCGCCGAGCAGGTCGAACGCTTCCTCGTCGACTCGACGGCGCGGCAGGCGGCGCCGCTCGTGGCGAGGCTGCACGACCACGCCGAACAGATCCGTGTCGGCGAGCTGGAGCGCTACGCGACTCGCCTGGCTGCACTCTCCACCGAAGACGGCGACGTCGTCGAGGCGCTCACGAAGGCGATCGTCGCCAAGCTGCTGCACCAGCCATCGGTGCGCCTCCGTCACGACGCCGGCACGCCGCGCGGCGAGCGCAACGCTGCCGCCGTCGGTGACCTCTTCGACCTCGGCGGGTGACGGCCGCGGCTGTGCTCCGGCTCGCCACCCGGGGGAGCCCGCAGGCACGCACGCAAGCACAGCTTGTCGCCGACGCGATCACCGCCACGACTGGTGAAGCGACCGACCTTGTTCTCGTCGAGACGACAGGCGACCGCAAGCAGTCGGTGCCGCTGCACACGATCGGCGGACAGGGCGTGTTCGTCAAGGAGGTCCAGCAGGCCGTGCTGGACGGGCGCGCCGATGCCGCGGTGCACTCCGCCAAGGACTTGCCGAGCGAGACGCCGTCGGCGTTGCAGCTCGCTGCTCTGTGCCGGCGGCGCGATGCTGCCGACGCCCTGATCGGTCGCTCCCTCACCCAGCTCGCCGATGGCGCCGTCGTGGCGACCGGCTCGGTCCGCCGCCGGGCGCAGCTCGCCGACGCCCGCCCCGATCTCCGGTTCGTCGAGCTGCGCGGCAACATCGCCCGTCGCCTCGAGCAGATCCCGGCCGGTGGCTCCATCGTGATGGCGGTGGCCGCCCTCGAGGTGCTCGGCATGACCGACCGCATCGCTGGGCGCTTGGACCCGATCGTGTTCGTCCCGGCGGTCGGTCAGGGGTGTGTCGCCGTGGAGTGCCGGATCGACGACACTCGCATCTCCGAGGTGCTCGCCCGTGTTGACGATGTTTCGACCCGGTTCGCCGTGACGACGGAGCGGGCATTCCTTGCCGAGCTCGGCGCCGGATGCACGCTGCCTCTCGGGGCGTATTGCGTCGAAGGCGAACTGCACGCCTTCCTCGCCGGATCCGTGGAGACCGGAAGCGCCGCCAAGGTGTTCCGCGACGTGAGCACCCTGCCCGATGACCTCGACGGTGCCGTCACCGTCGCCGCCGCCGTGGCCCGGCGGGCGAGAACCGCGGTCGCGTGAGTGATTCGGCGCTCGCCGGTCGCACGATCGTGTTGACTCGTCCGTCAACGGGGACGCTCGCCGAGCGACTGACCCGAGCTGGGGCAACAGTCGAGCACGTTCCGCTGATCGCCATCGGTCCGCCTGGCGACGGCGGTGCTGCACTGCGGGCCGCGCTGGCCGATCTCGCCGCCTTCGACTGGCTCGTCGTCACGTCCGCAAATGGGGCGGCGGCAGTTGGCGAGGCCGCCACAGGCGCCGCGCACGTGCGGCTCGCCGCGGTCGGGGCGGCCACGGCGGCCGAGCTCGAGTCACGGTGTGGCCGACCCGTTGATCTCGTCCCGACGGAGGCCAACAGTGCCGGCCTGGTTGCCGACTTTCCGGCGACGCGGCGCCTCCGTGTGCTGGTGGCCCAAGCGGATCGTGCTGGCGACGCACTGACGGCCGGGTTGCGTGCGGCAGGCCACGACGTCGTCGCCGTCGAGGCGTATGCCACGAGTCTCGTCCCTCCTGACGACCGGCGACTCGAAGGTCCTCGGCGGCGCCGATGTCGTCGTGCTCGCCAGCGGCTCGGCGGTCGATGCATGGGCCAGTTCAGCCGGCCCGGCGACGCCCGGGCGCCTGCCTGCAGGACGCGCTGCGATCGTCACGATAGGAGAGCGCACCGCCGAAGTCGCCGCCGGTCACGGCCTCGCCGTCGCCGCCGTGGCCGCCGCCCCCAACGACGACGCCGTCGTCGCCGCCGTCGTGGGCGTGCTGGCCGTACGATGACGTCGATGGCGAACTTCCCGGTGTCCCGTCTCCGTCGCCTGCGCTCCAGCCCGGCACTGCGCGACCTCGTCGCCGAGACGGCAGTTCGCCCCTCCGATCTGATCGCGCCGCTGTTCGTACGCGAGGGAATCGCCGAGCCGGTCCCGATCCCGTCGCTGCCGGGGGTCGTGCAGCACAGCAGGGAGAGCCTGCGCAAGGAGGTCGCCGAGCTCGCCGGTCTGGGCATCAAGGCGGTCGTCGTCTTCGGCGTGCCGGCCAGCAAGGACGCTGTCGGCAGCGGCGCCTTCGACCCCGACGGCATCGCCCAACTCGCTCTCGCCGACCTGCGTGACGACGTCGGCGACGAGGTCGTGCTGATCGCCGACCTGTGCATCGACGAGTACACCGATCATGGCCACTGTGGGGTGCTCGACGACCGCGGCCGGGTCGACAACGACGCCACCCTCGAGGTTTACGCCAAGGCCGCCCTCGCCCAGGCCCGCGCCGGCGCCGCCATCGTGGCGCCGAGCGGGATGATGGACGGCCAGGTGGCGCGGATCCGTGCCGCGCTCGACAGCGAGGGGTTCACCGACGTGGCGATCCTCGCCTATGCGGCGAAGTTCGCCAGCGCCCTGTACGGCCCGTTCCGGGACGCCGTCGACGTGACGATCGTCGGTGGCGGCGACCGCAAGGGCTACCAGCAGGACTGGCGCAACGGACGGGAGGCGCTGCACGAGATCGACGCCGACATCGACGAGGGCGCCGACATCGTGATGGTCAAGCCGGCGCTCGCCTATCTCGACGTCATCGCCGCCGCCCGGGCCCGCGTCACCGTGCCGCTCGCTGCCTACCACGTCAGCGGCGAATACGCCATGGTCAAGGCCGCGGCGGCGAACGGTTGGATCGATCACGACGCCGTCGCCCTGGAGCACCTGACGGCGATCAAGCGAGCGGGTGCCGACATCATCCTCACGTACTTCGCCAGGTGGTTCGCCGAGGGCCCGGGCCGCTAGAGGCTCTCCATCGGTGACGTCGATCCCGTACTGCGACGCGGCGGCCTGCCCGGGCGCCGGGTGCGACCCCGTCGTGTGCACGGGGCGCGGCGTGCCCTCGAACCACACCCTGTTCGCCAGGTCGGCGGCAGCCATCCCCGGTGGGGTCAACTCGTCGATCCGCGCCTTCAAGGCGGTCGGCGGCGAACCGTACGTCGTCGCCCGGGCCGAGGGCCCGTACGTCTTCGACGTCGAGGGGCGGCGCTACATCGACCTCGTGCAGAGTTACGGGGCGGTGATCCTCGGCCACGCCCATCCGGCGATCACGGCGGCGATCCGCACGGCCGCCGCCGACGGCACGTCCTACGGCGCTCCGACGCCGAGGGAGATGAAGCTCGCCGAGGAGATCACGACCCGAGTCTCCAGCTGTGAGCAAGCGCGGCTGATGAACTCCGGAACGGAGGCGACGAGCACGGCCGTGCGGCTCGCCCGCGGGTTCACCGGGCGCGACCGGATCGTGTCGTTCCACGGCAACTTCCACGGCGCCACGGACGCCCTCCTGGCCGCCGGTGGCAGTGGTGTCGCCACGCTGGGGATCCCCGGCACTGCGGGAGTACCGGCGGGAGCCGTTGCCGAGACCCTCGTCGTGCCGTACAACAAGGTGCCCGCCCTCGACCAGTCGGTCGCCGCGGTGATCGTCGAACCGGTCGCCGCCAACATGGGCGTCGTCGCTCCACAGCCCGGATTCCTCGACGGCCTCCGCGCCGAGTGCGACCGCGTCGGTGCTCTACTCGTCTTCGACGAGGTGATCACCGGGTTCCGCATCGACCCCGGCGGCGCCCAGGCCAAGTACGACGTGACCCCCGATCTCACGACGTTCGGCAAGGTGATCGGTGGCGGCCTGCCGATCGGGGCGGTTGGCGGCCGGCGTGAGGTGATGGAGACGCTCACACCGCTGGGCAACGTGTTCCACGCCGGCACCCTCGCCGGTAACCCGATCGCCACGGCGGCCGGGCTCGCGGCCCTCGACGAGCTCGGCCCGGACGTGTACATGGAGTTGTCCGCCAGGGCCCGGCGACTGGCGGCGCTGCTGCGCGACGCCTGCGCCGCGGCTGGGTTCGCCGCATCGTTCCCCGTTGTCGGCACGCTCGTCGGCGTCGTGTGCGGCGACGTCCCCCAGCCGGTCGACTTCGACGACGCCCGCCAAACCGACGAGCGGGCCTACGCGGCGCTCTTCCAGGCACTGCTCGCCGAAGGAGTCGCCATCGCGCCCGGCGCCTACGAGGCGATGTTCGTCGGACTCGCCCACGACGACGCCGTGATCGACGAGATCGGTGAAGCGGCGACGCGTGCTGCCAGGACTGCTGCAGCGTCCGCCGATACCCTGAGCTGAATGCGACAGGTCCTCTCGTGGCGCTTCGTCGCCGCGATCGTCGCGATTGGGATCTTCGCCCTCGTCGTCTACATCCTCGGATCGCGGGGCAGCGGCTCAGGTGTCGCAGGAGCCGACAGCGGCGACGTCCGGCGGATGGACTTCATCTCGCTGGTCGCCTCGATCAAGGCGGACGGGTTCGCGATGACCGCCAACGACACCGTGAGCGGCGATCTCACGCTGGTGATGCCCAACGGCCAGAACGTCACGGTGTTCCCCGGCACCCCCGGTGTCGTGCAGTGCGACAACCTCACCGAGTCCTACCAGTGCGCAGTGCTCGGACAGTCACTCGGCGACACGATCGTGTGGTTCGCCCTGATGCCGATGCGTGGCGCCGAGTTCCGCTTCGAGCTGCCCGCCATCGTCGACCTGGACGAAGGCTTCGCCCGCCTGGTGAATGGCTGGGAGGTGCCCTACGCCCAGGTCATCGACCGCACCGAATGCGACCCGGATGCCGCCTCATTCGCCGACTTCCTCGACGAGCACGGCACCGAGTTCGTGTCGATCTACGACCTCAGCGAAGAAGCGATCGTCGCCGTCGCCTGCGAGGGCTGACACAGAGCGCTCGGCGCGGGACAGGAAGTCGCCCAGGATGCGGTTGAACGTCGTGGCGTGTTCGATCATCAGGCCGTGCGCCGCCCCGCTGATGACGACGAGCTCGGCAGTGGGAATCATCTCGGCGAGCTCCTCGCTGTCGCCGCGTGGTGTGAGGATGTCCTGATTGCCGACGACGACGAGGGTCGGCACGGAGATCGTCGCCAACCTTCCGGCGAGCGAGTCGTCGGCGGCGAGGATCGCCTTGACCTGCGCGGCGAAGGCCTCGGTGGACCGCCCGAAACCGAGCGGTCCGAGCCAGCCGACGACGGGCACGAGCCGCCGGAACGAGCGTGGGCCGATCACCCATCGGGCGGCGTGGCCGGCCATCGCTCCCATCCCGTGGCGCTGGGCGTCCCACGCCCACGACTGAAGCAGCTCCTTGCGCCACGGTTGGTTGCGACACGACGTGCACACGAGCGTCAGCGAGCGAACACGTTCCGGCCACGTGACCGCGAGGATCTGGGCGATCGCACCGCCCATCGAAGCCCCGACGATGTGCGCCTGGTCGACACCCACTTCGTCGAGCACAGCCACCGCGTCGGCGGCCATCTGACCGAGGTCGTAGTCGCCGGCGGGCTTGTCGCTACGGCCCGAGCCACGGTTGTCGATGGCGATGACGCGGTAACGCAGGGAGAACACCAGGCGCTGGATGTCCCAACCGTGCTTGTCCATGCCGAGGCCCTGGATCATCAGGACCGGTGGGGCTGACGACCTGCCGGTGACGCGGTAGTGGATCCGGCAACCGTCGGCAGTTCGCACGTACGACACGTCAATTGCCCCCCGACGGCCACGGCACCCAGTCGAGCACCGTCCCGGTGTGCGCCCCACCGAACGCGTCGAGCAACTCGCCGACCCTGCCCTCGATGCGGTGGGCCAGCTCCAGCTCGCCGAGCGGGCCGCGCCGACGTCGCGACACGGCGATCGCCGGGCCGACCTCGATACGCGCCGTTCGCGACGAATCAGACGCGGTCACTGCCGTCGGAAAGACCGGCACGCGACGCTCGACCGCCGGCGCGAGCAGCCGTGGATCGCAACTCCCCGCCTGACGAGGATCGATCGTCCCGCCTAGGCCGATGACGAGGAGCTCCCCGTGGCCCAGAGCACCGGCGATCTCGTCGGGCCTTGCGAGCAAACCACCCAGGCGGCGGGCCAGAGCACCGAACGGGGCCGTGTCCGAGCGGCCGACGAAGCGGACCGGTCGCCCGATCGCCGAGCTCAGCTCGACGGCGACCCACCACTGCGTGAGGCGAAGGCGGCGAGTGTTGATGACGAACACCCCAGGACCATCGGCCGGCACCAGCTCGAGTCCGCCGACGACGGTCTCCCAGCGCGCGCTGGTGAGCAGGTTGGCGACACGGACGAGGGAGTCGTCGCGGCCCCACTCGTCGATGTCCCACGCCGGCAGCAAGCGACTCGTCACAGATCGTGACAGCGACTGCAGCGAGGCGACGGGCGTTGGCAAGACGCGCTGGGGGAGTTCAACGACGTCGCCCATCAAGCCACCTGCCGAGCCGCCGGCTGACGGATCACCGACGGCCAGGCATACAGCTTGTCGATGACCTCGCCCGTCGTGATCGCCGAAGAGAAGCCGACCAGTTCATGCATCCGGCCATTGTCCGCGAGCCGCCCGCGATGCAACGTCTCGAGGACATGGTCGGGGATCGGCGCACCGGCGATCCCGCTGACGACCTTGGCGATGCGCCAGTCCGGGCCGATCAGCGGTACGGGGATGCGTCCGCCGCGGCGGATCGCCTGCAACGCCGTGATCGCTCCGTTGGCGAGCACGTTGACCGGCTCGTCGAGGCGTCGCTCGGCGGCGGCGACGAAGGCGTTGGCGCACTCGACGTCCTCGACCACGGCGAACGGTGGGTCGGCGAGGATGCTGAACGGCACGAACGGCATTCGCAACAGCCGCCCGAGCGGGCTCGGCACGTGCGGTCCGAGCACGCTGCCGAGACGCACGGCGGCGACCGGCACGCCGATGCGCCGTCCGATGTCGCGGGCGGTGGCTTCGATCTCGGCGAGGCTGCGGCCGAAGTCGCAGGTCGGGGCCAACGCCGCCGACTCGTCCGGACGGGTCGGCGCCCCTCGCGCCCGCCCGTACACCTCGATGCCGCTACGCACGACGATCGATTCGAGGGCTCGACTCTCTGCTGCCGCGCCGAGCGTCGAGACCGACGCCTCCGAGGTGAGCATCCTCGCCGTCTTCGGGTTGGCTCGGCTGAACGGCTCCCAGACGGACATGTGAATGATGACGTGCGGGTTGAAGCGGCTGACCAAGGCGAGGATGCGATCGTGGTCGTGAGGCGACGCGAGATGGAACTCGGCGCGCTTGAGGCGGCGACGCGGTGGATCGGTGTCGATCCCGAGCAGCCCGCCGACCCAGGCCTCGCGTTCGAGGTGAACAGCGACGCGCGACCCGAGGTCACCCCCCATCCCGCTCACCAAGACTCGCCGCCCGCCTGGTCCGGCCATGTCCGGACCCTATCGGGCGCAACCCGATGGAACTGAGATCCGCTGCCGGACACCGATGGGTGTTCGCATGACCGAATCGTCATGAAAACACCCATCGGTCGAGATGACGGCGCGCGCTAGCGGAGTTTGGTCGCGTTGAGGATGATGCTGCGGGCGAACGGGTCGAGCTGGCGGGAGGCGATGCGTTCGGTGATCGTGATCGCCTTGGTGTCGTCGTCGACGAGGCCGGCCCAGCGGATGTAGCCGCCCATCACGCCGACGATGCGATCGCCGACCTCCTCGCCGTGGACGATCACCTTGGTGTTGCCGCGCAGCAGGTCGTCGAGCTCCCGATAGAAGCTGCGCAGCCAGGGGTCGACGTCGTCGGCGTTGAACGGCCGGTGCCGGGCGGACACGCCCAGCTCGTCGTAGTTGTGCAGGTTGTGCGGCGCCGTGATCAGGGAGATGACGCATCCGAACCCGTTCTCGCGGATCCAGATGATCTCCTCTTGACGGCGCACACGGCGGTGGTTCTCGCCGTAGCCGCCGGGTCGTTCACAGATCGCCAGTTTGTCGGTGAGGATCCAGGTGAAGTGCCGCGGCTTGATACCGAGCGCCCAGCGTCCGCGCAGTCGTGTTGCCATCGTCAACGGGTCCGAGACGTCCTGAGCGTCGCGACCTCATCCCCCGCACTGCTCATACCGTTTGACGAGGTTACTGCCCTGCCAGCGTCGTTGCTCTGGGCTCGGCAGGGACGATCTGCAGGCGCTGGCGATGCCGTTCGAGGCGCCTGCCGCCGCCCAGCTCGCAGGCCTTCGTCACGCCCCTGGCGACGTCGAGGGCCCGCTCCACGGTGGCCTGATCCGGGGGATAGCCGCCGGCGCCGATCCAGCGACGGAGGGCGCGGCGGGCCAGTGCCGGCTCGGCCGCGGCGATCGCCCGGCCGTCGGTCGGATCGAGCGTGGCGGCCAGGCTGTCGAGCAATCCGTCGTCGTCGCGGAGCACGGCAGCCGTGCGCACGAGGAGGGGGACGACGTCCCGCGCGGCGACGGCGGACAGCAGCGGCAGAACCTCGTGGCGGATGCGGTTGCGCAGGAACCGGCGGTCGGCGTTGCTCGGATCGACGACCGGGTCGATCCCGGCCTCGCGGCACAAACCCACCGTTTCGGCGTGGCGGAGGGCGAGCAGCGGCTTGGTTGGACCCGGGTCCATCGCCGCCATTCCGGCCGCGCCGGCGCCGCGCAGGAGGTTGATCAGGACGGTCTCCGCCTGGTCGTCGGCGGTGTGGCCAGTGAGGGCGTCGGCGGGCAGCACCGCGGCTCGGGCGGCCCTGGCCCGCGCCTCGAGATTGGGGCCGGCGTCGACGGTGACTGTGTGCCGCTCGAACGGCACGTCCAGACTCAGTGCGATCTGCTCGGCCCGGTCGGCCTCGGCCCCCGAGGTCGGGCGAAGACGGTGGTCGACGTGGATGGCCGCCACGTCACAGCCGGCGGCGAGAGCGAGGACGAGGAGCGCCGACGAGTCGGCGCCGCCGGAGAACGCACAGACGACGCTCGAGCCGGCGGGAGGGAACGAGCAACGTGGGAGGAGGTTGTCGACGAGCCGGCGGCCGGCGGGCATCAATCCAGCTGCTGGTGCTTGCGGCTCGGGTACTTCATCGCCGTGACGTTCTTGAGGTAGCCGACACCCAGGGCGACGACCGTCAGCACGGCCATGATCGTGAGGATGATGGCGAGCCACCAGAACCAGATGTTCGCGGCAACCATGTGGCCGAGCGTATCGAACGCGGCCGCCGACGATTCAGGCGGTCTCGTTGGACAGGCTTTGGCGGATGCGGTCGATCAGGCCGGCGGGGAGGGGTTCATTGGCGCACTTGGCGGCGATGATCTGCTTCAGCTCCGCCTGTAAGTCGTAGGTGTGGAAGCACTCCATGCACTCATCGAGATGATCGAGCACGTGTTGCCGTTTCTCGGGCGGCAACTCGCCGTCGAGGAACAACTCGAGGTCGCTGATCGTCTGTTCGCAATCTTTCATGGTGCTCAGGTGCTGCTGTCGGCAGCGGCCGGAGGGATGAACCCGTGGGCCTCTGCGTACTCGTACAACGACTTCTGCATCGCCTTTCTTCCCCGGTGCAGTCGGGACATCACCGTTCCTATCGGGATGTCGAGCATCTCGGCGATTTCCTTGTAGGAGAATCCTTGAACGTCGGCGAGCAGTACGGGCAGGCGGAATGACTCGGGAAGGTCGTCGAGGGCCTGCTTGACATCGGCATCGGCGATCAGATCGAAGAGCTGGTCCTCGGCCGACCGGCTCGCCACGGCGGACTCGATGGCGCCGATGCGGCGATACAGGTAGAGGTCCTCGACGTCGGCGAGATCGGTCTCCTGCGGTCGCCGCTGACGCGACCGGTAAAGGTTGATGTAGGTGTTGGTGAGGATGCGGAACAGCCACGCCCGCAGGTTCGTGCCTTCGGTGAAGTTGCCGTAGCCGCGGTAGCCGCGCAGGTAGGTCTCCTGGACGAGGTCGGCGGCATCGGCCTCGTTGCGGGTCATCCGCAGCGCCGCGGCGTACAGCTGCGGGGCGAACTCCATGGCGTCGCGCTCAAACGTCGTGGGGTCAGCCACGAGTCGGCACCGTACCCGGTCGATCCGCTCGACTTGAGGCGACTATCGGTGGGTCGCTCACCTCTGGGCGCGACTTCGATGCAACATCGGCGCCACATGTGGCGCGGACGCTGTATGGGATCCGAACCAGGCTTCAGGCGGTGGCAAGCTTGTCGAGGATGTGGTCCATCACCGCGGTGTGTTCGACTTGCGGACTGAACAGGACCAGCTCGGCGTCGCGCTCCACCCGGACGCTGTGTCCAGGTGGCCAGTGGAACAGATCACCGGTGGTGCACTGCTCGTCGGTCCCGTCGCGGTAGGTGACGACAACGTCGCCGGTGATCACGTAACCCCAGTGGGGGGAGTGACACGCGTCGTCGTCGAGGCCGGCGAGCAGTGGCGCGAGGTCGGTCCCCGCGCTGAGCGTGAAGAATTCGGCACCGATGGCACCGTCGGCAATGCCGAAGTCGGGGAGCTGGCGAGCGACCGCGCCGGGGGCGTTGATCTTGACCGGGATGTGGTCCTTGGCGACGTGCACGGCGTTCTCCTCGAGGATTCGAAATTACTCGCAATCAGAGTAGCGTACTACTCGCATTGCGAGTATGCAAGACCCAGTCGTCAGTTCTTCCGACTGTGTCGGTCCCGGATTCCTTCGAGCCGAGCCCGAGTGGCGGGAGTATTGGCCGAGTCGGCCATTCCCGACCAGGTCTGCAACTCCTCCGTGGTGGCGCGTGCGAACGCCTCGACGTCGGCAAGCAGACGAGTCGTCGCGTCGATGACGAGCGCGATCACGTGCAGCCGCTCTGGGAACATCGGCCGACCGCCGTACTCCACGCGCTCGTCGCCCGGACGACCGACGTCGTGCTCCAGCATCCACAACGGGCCGCCCTCCCCGAGGTACTCGTCAACGAAGCCGAGCATCTCGTCGAGCATCGACCGCGCCGACTCGGACGTCGCCTCCATCGACTTGGTCATCTCGTCGACGGTGGCCCGATCACCGAAGAACAGGCGCAGCAGCCCTTCGACTTCGAAGTGGGGCTCCTGCGGCACCGTCGCCAGCCACTCCCGCAGCGCCGCCTCGCCGGCCGGGGTGATCGTGTACCGCTTGCGGGATCGTCGACCGGACGGCTCCGTTTCGACCGCCGCCCAGCCGAGCTCGACCAGACGCTTCTGCTCCCGATACAGGTGACCCTCCGACGACGACCACACGAACCGCAACGAGCGACGCATCTGCCGGGTCAGCTCGTACCCCGTCCACGACCGCACTGCCAACATCCCCAACAGGCCGTACGTCGTCGGCGAACTCGACACGACCACACAGTCTATGCTCACAATGCGAGTAGCAAGTCTCGGATAGGAGCTTCGATGAGCATCGGCACAGTGCGATGCGTCGTCATCAACGTCACCGACTTCGCCGTCGGCTACCGCTTCTGGTCAGCCGTGACCGGCTACGAGATCCTCGGACCGCCGAGTGGCTGGCATGGCTGGCTCGGCTTCCTCGGCACCAGCCAGCCGCGCAAGCACGAGATGATCCTCATCAACACGGCTGCCGCCCCGATCCACACCGTGGCGCCGACGCACGATCAGACCAATCGCGTCCACATCGACATCACACCCAACGTCAGCATCGACGCCGCGATCGAGCAGATCCTCGCACTGGGCGGCTCCGTCAAGAAGCCGCCCAGTCTCTACCCGCGGCCCGGAACGTATGGCGACGATCCTCCGGTCATCGACTGGGCTGTCATGCAAGACCCATTCGGCAACGAGTTCTGCCTCGTCCACGATCTCAACCCGGACCAGTCCGCGGCCGCCATGCGGGCCGTCAACAACGGCGCTACCTCCGATCACGAGTTCCGCGCCGCCGCTGGACAGACACTCCCAGCCGGGCGATGAGCAATCACCGTCATCGCTCACTGGGTGCACCATCGCCGCGATTGCGTCGGCGTAGAGCTCGTAGACGAGGCGTGCCGTCGGATCGTCCAGCACCGCGGCGGGTGGCGTCGTCACTGGTCGCGCCGGGATCCGGGGAAGCGCCGGGATCGGGACGGGGGAGTCGAGCATCCCGGCCAGCGGGTCGACCCGGGCCGATCGGACCGCCGATCGCTCGCCCGCGCCGTGGCAAGCGAGCAACGCCAACCGGCATTCCGGCACCCTCGCCTGCAGACGTCCGCCAGCGGATGAGCAGCTCCGGTTCGATGCTCGTCTCGTCGGCGAGCACGAGGAGCACGGCGATGGCGTGCTTGCAGAGCAGGCCGGGTGCGCCGCCGGCGTCCGGGCACGAACACGACACGGCGAGCTCATCACGTCCGGGGATGAGCATCGTCAGCGTTGCGAGCTTGGTCACGTTGGCGGCGGCGATCTCGTCGGCCGGCGCCGGATCGGCAGCCAGGAACACTTCGTAGGGGTCGCGGCGGCTGCCCAACACGAGGCCGGAGACGACCCCGGGGCGGATGTCGATCTCGATGACGGCGCCGTCGCGGGCATAGGCCTTGGCCCGCGCCGAGCGCCCTGGATCGGACAGCTCGGCCGCCAGGGCGCGCAACATCGTGGCGACGAGCCGGCCGGGTTGATTGCCGAGACTGCGCCGTGGTCTGCTCACGCCGTCACTGCTCCGGACAGCGCTGCGGCATCGAGGCGGACGAGATCGCGTAGCTCGGCCGTCGAGAGCTCGGACAGCCACGCCTCGCCGTGGCCGACGACGAGATCGGCGAGCGCCTGCTTGTCATCGATCAGCTTGGCGATGCGCTCCTCGACGGTCCCCTCGCAGACGAGCTTGTGGACGAGGACGGTCTGACCCTGGCCGATCCGCCAGGCGCGGTCGGTGGCCTGGTTCTCCACCGCCGGGTTCCACCACCGGTCGTAGTGGATCACCTGGGTCGCTGCCGTCAGGTTGAGACCCGTACCGCCGGCCTTCAGCGACACGAGCAGGAGCGGAGGGCCGTGCCCGGACTGGAACTCGGCGACGACCCTGTCGCGCCCGGACTTCGATGTCGCCCCGCGCAGGAACGGCACGGTCCAGCCGAATCGTTCGGCGACGTGGCGCCGCAGCAGGACGCCCATCTCGACGAACTGGGTGAACACGAGCGCCCGTTCGCCGACATCGACGAGCTCGTCGACGAGCTCGTCGAAGCGGGTCAGCTTGCCCGAGCGCCCGTGCAGGCGGGACCCATCGCCGAGGGCATGCGCTGGGTGATTGCAGATCTGCTTGAGCTTCGTGAGGGCGGCGAGGACGATCGCCCGCCGCCTCATCCCTTCGTGCTCGTTGGCCTGCTCGAGCAGCTCGTCGACGACCTTCTGGTAGAGCACGGCCTGCTCGCGGGTGAGCCCGGCCCAGGCGATCTGCTCGATCTTGTCGGGCAGCTCCGGCACGAGCTGGCGATCGGCCTTGGAGCGACGCAACACGAACGGGCGGGTCAATGAACGGAGGGCGGCCGCCGCTTCGGTGGCCACGTCCCCGTCGTCGCCACGCTCGATCGGCTTGGAGTAGCGATGGCGAAACTTCTCGCGGGAGCCGAGCATGCCCGGGTTCACCCAGTCGAGGATCGCCCACAGCTCGGACAGGCGGTTCTCCACGGGGGTGCCGGTCAAGGCGATGCGCTGGCCGGCGTTCAGCTTGCGCACCGCGCGGGCCGATCGTGTGGCCGGGTTCTTGACGAACTGCGCTTCGTCGAGGACGACGGTCGACCATGCGACGTCGGCGAGAACGTCGAGGTCGCGGCCGAGCAAGCCATAGGTCGTGACGACGAGGTCGCTGGCAGCCAGCACGCTCGCCGGCTCGCCCTCGCCTTCGCCGTGGCCGTTCGTGGTGGCTCCGTGGCGTTGGGCGCCGTGGTGGACGGTGACCGCCATTGACGGTGTGAAGCGGGTGGCCTCGGTCTCCCAGTTGTGGACGACGGACAGCGGGCAGACGACTAGGTGCGGGCCCGGTCGATCGACGAGGTGGGCCAGTGTCGTTGGTGTCTTGCCGAGGCCCATGTCGTCGGCGAGGCAACCGCCGAGGCCGAGGCGTTCGAGGAACCGCAGCCAGCTCAGGCCGCGGCGCTGATAGGGCCGCAGCTCGCCGACAAAAGCTGCTGGCTCCATCTCCTCGCCCAGCGTGGTGTCGGGTAACCCGCCGAGCAGTAGACCGGACCATGCTGTCGAGGTCTGGGTCCCGGCGACGTCGTCGAGGTCGCCGGTGTCGTCGAGTCCGAGTTCGTCACCGGCTGCCGCCGCCTCGGCGGCGAGCTGCAGCAGCGCCAGCGGACTCACTGAACTGTCACCGTCAGACACGCCGAGCTCGTCGAGCTGGCGGCGGTACGAATCGTGGCGGGCGCGCACCTTGCGCAGCGCAGCCGGGTCGATGCGGACCCACCGATCGCCGGCGTACAGCAGCGAAGCCCCGGTCTGCTCGGCGCGGGCCAGCTCAGCCTCGGAGATCGCCGTCACATCGTCGTCGGCCGCAGCGGTGAAGGTCCACTGCACGATCGCTTCCCGATTGAAGCCGGCCGAACGATCGCTCGGCGGGGGTGACGCCCGGCCGCGCACGGCAACGGTGGCCCGCACCAGGTGTTCCGGTCCGATCAGCTCGACGCCGGCGCGTTCGAGCTCCGCCGGAGCCTGGTCGAGGAACTCGTCGGCGGCCTCGACGTCGAGTTCGACGGCGACAGGCTGTCCCTCCTCGGCGAGCGGGGCGAGCACGTCGACCTTCGCGGCGACGGTTGCCGCCAGCTCTCGGACGGTCGCGGCGAGGAGACGGAGGTGTTGCGGACCGGTTGCCACCTCGGCGGCGAGGGGATTGCCCGCCCACACGTCGGCGGCGCTGCACCATCGCCCCCGATCGGACTCGTCGACGAGCTCCAAGTCGACACGCCACGGTTCGAGGCGGTCGTCGGGGACGACGAGGCGAAGCCGGCGGATCAGCACCGGCTCGCCACGGGATCGGTGCCCGAGCCGGCGGAGAATCTCGGAAACGTGGCCGAGTGCATCGTCGGGCACGGCACGCGTTGTCTGGACGCGGGCGTCCTGGCGGGTGAGCGCCCGGAACACCAACCTCGCGGCTGCGGTCGCCGCCGAACGGCTGCGCGGGACGATCGGCTCCCACGCCGCTCGCTCAAGGTGGGCCCGGGCAGTGTTGTCGACGAACCTGGCGAAGATCGTGCCGGCGACCGATCGGCGTGACTCCGTGTCGTCCGGCGTGATGCCGGGCAGGCAGATCGGCGGCATCGCTTCGCTGAGTGCGTCGAGGATGGTGTCGACCGACGCTCCTTCGGTGGGTTCCCAGTGCACCTCGGCGACGACGTTCGTCGTGTCGTCGGCGCCGAGCGTTGCCGCAGGCGTGAGTGTGGGGACGACGGCGCCAGCCTCGACAACCCGCTCGGCCAGCTCAGCGAGGGTGCCGAACCAGCGCACCGAGTCGCTGCCGACAGACGTGGCGCGCAGCCAGTCGAGACCGGCCACAGCATCGAGCCGCACGGACACCGGGCGCAACCGTTCGCCCGACGGCGCCACGACATCGAGCGACGAGTGGAAGCCGTAACGATCCGGCGAGCCCATCCGTCCGCGCCACGGGGACGCCCTGGAGAGCCAGAAGGGCGCCATCGTCTGCGTGCCGTCCCAACCCCAGACGTGCACCGCGTCGCGCTGCCAGGAGGCGACGACGTGGTCTGACGGCGGCATCGCCTCGACCCTAACGACCCCCTGTCAGGTTCGTGAGGCGACCGCGAGTTGGATGCGATTTCGCCAGGCTGAAGGAGCCGGTACGCCACGATTCGCCGAACGGATCTAGGCTCCCCCACGAGGGAGGTGCGGTTGGTCTCCTGCCCTCCTCCCGCTGTCGTGCCTCTGGGGAGTGTGCGGCGGCCTGGGCGCCCGTCCCCGGCCCGCCAGCCGGGGCGGGCGCGCAGCTTGGAGCCGGAGCGGGGAATCGAACCCCGGACCTTTTCATTACGAGTGAAATGCTCTGCCGACTGAGCTACTCCGGCGGGCGACCGAGTGTACCGAACGAGTCGAGACGTTCCGAGGTTCCCGCAGACTCGATTTGTGTCAGATGGGCGACCAGAACGCGGTCGTTCGGCTGACACAAACCTGGTGGTGGTCAGGGCAGCGCGAACGAGTCGACGAACTCGTCGGCGGCGCGTTGCGATCGTTCGCCGCGATCGACGTAGGCGACCCGATACAGCTGCCCGCCCGCGCGAACGACCAGCACCTCGGTGGTGGTGCCGTCCGAGCCCGCGATGCGATACCGCGCTGCCGGCGCGCCGCCAACGGTCGTCACCTCCGACGACGTGACGGTGCTGTCGGTAAGGGCGGCCTCGGTCGCCGCAGCGTCGGTGGGGAACCACTCCATAGCGGCCGGGAATTCGGTGACGCGGACCATGAGCGTGTCGTCGCCGACGACCGACGCGTACTCGGTGTAGGCGAATCCATCCTGCGACGACGCGCGCACGGACACGTTGGCGTCGTCGGGAAAGTGGACCAACCAGCGACCATCCAATGACGCCGTGGCGCCGGCGGGGATCGTCGTCGTGGCCGCTGGTGCTGTCGTGCTCGGCGCCGGAGTACTGGCAGTGGTGGCCGCGACGGTGCTGGTGGCGGCGGTCGTCGTCGTCGTCGTCGGGTATGGATCGATGGTCACGGCGTAGCTCTCGACGAAGGCGCGTCCGGCCTCGCCGTCCTCACCACCTACGTCGGTGAAGAACACGTAGTGCACCGTGTCCGGACGAACCACCGCGGCGCCGTAGATCACGGCTGGCCGGCCGTCGCCGAGCGTGATGCGCGCAACGAAATAGGAGGCTGGGAACGGCCCGAGACGAGTCGGTGTGTTGGCGAGCAGCTCGATGTTGTCGAAGGACGCATCGAGGAAAAGCACCGCTCGCTCGCTCGCCGTGGTCTCGGCCACAGCGCCGTACGCCGCCGGCGGCACGATGATCAACGATTCGGCGCCCGACACATAGCTGATCGCCGTGCTGCCGGGGTCGGGCACGACCGTCGGCGTCGACGTGAACCCGATCGAGAACGTGCCAGCGGCGTCCGTGAAGGTGCCGTTGGAGGCAGCCGTCAGGGTCGTCGTCAGCGGTGGCGTCGACGCCGTCACAGTCGGCGCACCGGTCACGAGAGCGACGGCGACAGCGGCAAGGAGTGGGCCGGCGCAGGCCCGCGGCGAGACAGTCACGGCGGCCGAGTCAATCACTCCGGAGCGGTGAGTGGTGGGCGACGGCCACGGGCCTCGAGGATGAGGTGCTTGGCGGCGCCCACCAGCGGGGTGGCGACGAGGGCGCCGGGGATGCCGCCGATGGCGCCGCCAATGAGGGCGGCGACCATCGTCGTAGGGGCCGTCAGATCGACCGATCGCCCGACCACGGCAGGCTGGATGACGTGGTTCTCGAAGGTCATGTAGACGACGAACAGGGCGCCGGCGATGATCGCCGTCGGGACGCTTTCCGTGAGGGCGAGGGCGACGAAGACGACCCCGCCGAGCGCGCCGCCGATCTGTGGGATCAGATCGGTGAGCATCGCCCACACCGCCGCGAGCGGCGCCAATGGCACCCCGAGCACGAGCCCAAGGGCGAGGACGAACAGCCCCATCATCCCGGCCACCGTCAGCGAGCCGCCGACGTAGCGACCGAGTGTGTCGTAAACGACTCGGCCCACCTCGTCGGCCTGTGCTCGACGCGGCGGGCTGAGCAGGCGGCGGAACCGGTGGGCGAGGTTCTCCCCGTCGACGAGTACAGCGATCGTGACGATGGAGACGATCGCAATGCTGACGAGGCCACTGAGCAGCGAACGTGCCGACTCGACGATTCGTTCGTCGGTGAACTCCTCGGGCAGGTCGGCGACCCAGCGCTCGGCGCGTTCCACGAAATCCTGCTCGCCGATCCACCCGCCGACGAGCGGCAGCCGTTCGAGCTCGCCGACGGTCTGCGGGAACTGCTGGGAGAAGTTCTGGACCTCGGCGATTGCCCGCGGGGCGAGGACGGCAACGACGACGAGGGCGATGCCGGCGACTACCGCGGCGACACCGACGACGGCGACACCACGACGGATGTGGAGACGGCGGACGACGGTGTTGACGATCGAATCGAGCGCAAGGGCGATGAGCAGCCCGATCCCGATTCGCGTCAACATCAGCGACGAGTTGCGAACGACGGCGAGAACAGCGAACACGACGAGCACGGCCGCGACCACGGCGACGAACGTCGAGCCGTCGAGTCGGAACCGAGGCGCCAGCCGTGCGGTCGGTGACGGTTCCACCAGCAGCGGCGACGAGCCCGTGTCGGCAGCACTGGTCACGCAGCGATGATGCCATGCGACCTGCTGCTGGCTGCGGATGCTGGTCCAGCGACCGATGTGTGCCAGGGGGACCGAATCGTCCCCCACACACCCATCGGTTGGCCCGAGCATGCAGCCGTGGCCACCGCGGGCGTGGAGGGTACGACCCTTGACCAGATACCTGCCATCCACGACGGCGCGGCAGGGCGTTACTACCGTGCGTTCATGGCACGTGCCCAGCGGCGGGCGGCGAGCAGATGAGTGACGCTCCCGTTGGCGCCGCCCCGCGCCTCGGTGCCCGCCTCGTCCGCTTCACGCCTGGCGCCGCATTGCTCGTCACCGCGGCGGTGGTGGTGGCCTTCCTGCTCCGCAACGCGTTCGTTGCCGCCCACCAGATCGTCGGCTGGGTCGTCGCCTGCGCGCTCGTCGCCCTGCTCATCGATCCCGTCGTCAACGTCGTCCAGCAGGTGCTGCCGCGCGCGCTGAGCGTCGTAGTAGTCGTCGTGACGATGGTCGCGGCCGTCGCCGTCATCCTCGTCGGCCTGACACGCGAGCTGCTCGTCTCGCTGGACGATCTCGAGCGGGCGGCACCCGAGGCCGCGCGCGGACTCGAGGAACGATACGACTGGGCAGGCGACCTCGACGTCACGGCGAGGGTCGACGACCTCCTCGAGCGGATCAACGATGCGGTCCGCAGTGAGACCATCGACCGTGCGTTCGGGAGGCTGCCGACGTACCTCCTGACGGGCGTGCTGATGCTGTTCCTGCTCGCTTATGGCCGGCGCTACATCCTCGGCATGCTCGGCTTGTTCGACGATCTCGATCGGCGCCAACTCGTTCGCCGGGTTCTGTTTCTGGGTGCTCGGCGAGGTCGCCTGTACATCCTCTGCACGCTCGCCCACTCGTTCGTCAACGGGGTGATCTTTGGCGTCGCGTGCTGGTTGCTCGATCTCGCCGCGCCGGTCAGCCTCGGTGTCGCTGTGGCGCTGATGACGGCGATTCCGCTGATCGGAATCGTCGTCGGCGGCGTACCGGCATTGCTGCTGGCGTTCGGATCGAGCGGCTGGACGGTGGGGGTCACGGTGGCCGCTCTGCTCGTCACGATGCAGGCTGTCGAGGTGCTGGTCGTGCGGCCGTTCGTCGACCGGCGGTCCGTACGCGTCGGCACGACCATCGCCGTCGTCGCCGCCCTCGTTGCCTTCGATCTCTACGGCATCGGGGCGGCGATCTGCGCGGTCGCCCTGGCCGCGATCGCCCTCGCCGCCCTCGACGTCTATGGCATGCATCGCGACGACGAGCTCGTCGCCGCGACCGAATAGCCTCGCCGGCCGTGAAGCGTGTTCGTTGGTTCGCCGTGACCGCCGCGTGCTGTGCATTGGTCGGTGCGTGTGCCAACGATGCCCCTGGCGCCGGCGAGGCAGATCCGCCGGCCGAGTCGACAGTGCCGCCGCCGCCCGAATCGACGGCATCGCCGCCGCCGCCTCCACCATCCCCAGGCTCGAGCCAACCCGGAGAGCATCCAGCACCCCCGTCGGAGACAGTCACGGTCATCGCCGCCGACAACCGGTTCGATCCGGTCGAGACCGAGATCGCCCCCGGTACCGAGGTTGTGTGGGTGAACCGCGGACGCAACGACCACGACCTCATCTCCGACTCGGACCTCGAGTTCGGTGCCGTCGCCGCCGACTTCAAACCCGGCGACGAGTACCGGTTCGTGTTCACCGAGCCGGGCGAGTACCCGTACCACTGCACGATCCACGGGACGGCCGAGATCGGCATGATCGGAACGATCGTCGTGACGGAGCCGGCCTGACCTACCGCACCACATAGAGTCCCGACTCGTGAGCCTTCGCACACGCAATCTCGCTGTCGTCGCCCTCGCCCTGGCAGCATTCGCACCACCGACCGCTGTAGCAGCCGATCAGGTTCGCACCAGCCCTTCGGGGGGAGCGACGATCGCGGTGCCAGGCGATCACCCGACGATCCAGGAAGCTGTGGACGCCGCCGCGTCTGGCGACCTCATCCTCGTCTCACCGGGCGTCTACAACGAGGCCGTCAACGTCACGACCCCGGAGCTGACGATCCGCGGCCTCGATCGCAACGAGGTGATCCTCGACGGCGAGTTCGAGCTCGACAACGGCATCCGCGTGCTCGGCGCGGCCGGCGTGGTGGTCGAGAACATGACGGCGCGCAACTACACGTTCAATGGATTCTTCTGGACCGGCGTCGACGGCTACCGCGGCTCGTACCTCACCGCCTATCGCAATGGGGACTACGGGATCTACGCCTTCGACTCGGTCAACGGCTTGTTCGAACACTCTTATGGCGCGGGAAGCCCGGACGCCGGCTTCTACATCGGTCAGTGCTTCCCGTGCAACGCCGTGCTCGACGACGTCCACGCCGAGCACAACGGTCTCGGCTACTCGGGGACGAACTCCGGCGGCAATCTGCTGATCATCCACTCGCGGTTCAACAACAACCGCGCCGGACTGGTCCCCAACTCGGGCAGCTACGAGCTGTGCTACCCGCAGCGCGACACGACGATCGTCGGCAACCTCGTCTACTCCAACAATCAACCCGACACGCCGGCGATTGACGACGCCATATTGGCGATGGGCAACGGCATCCTCATCTCGGGTGGCGTGCGCAACACCATCTCGCGCAACCGCGTCTGGGACCATGATGTCGCCGGCATCGCCCTCGCACCGTTTCCCGAGGAGCAGGCCCTCGACGACCAGCCGAGCGCCGACGAGTGGGACACACCATGTGCCGACACGAGAGACGACCCGGTGAGCAGCGCACCGCCCGCGTCGCTGCTTTGGGATGCCTACGAGAACGTCGTCACCGAGAACGTCATCGAGGACAGCCGGATCGCCGACATCGCCGTCGGCTCGATCGTCGACCCAGCGACGCTGGGGAATTGCTTCGCCAGTAACACGTTCACGACGTCGGCGCCGATTGACCTCGAGGTGCTCGCCCCGTGCGAAGGAGACGGCGCGGGGGACTGGACGGCCGGCGCTCTCGACCTCGGCGCGCTCGTCGCCGCCGCCGAGACTGCTCCGCCCAGCGTCAACTACGCCGAGGCCGACCTCCCGGAGCTGGAGCCGCAGGAGAACATGCCCGACGCGGCGACGGCGCCCGCCGCCCCGGCGACCGACATGCCCGTCGAAGTCGACCTCGACGCCATCACCGTCCCCGACGCGCCGGCGGAGTGATCGGCCGCTCGGCGGCTGTTGTCGCCGTCGCGCTCGCCCTCGTTGCGGTCGACGCTCCTGCGATGGGCGGGCCGCAGGGCCGTGTCGGGCAATTCGTCGTCGAGTGCGGCTGGTCGCACTCGTCGTTCGACGACCCCATCGTCCACCCCGGCCATGGCGGCGCCAGTCACCGCCACGACTTCTTCGGCAACACGGAGGCGTCGGCGACATCGACCTACGAACAACTGCTCGGCGCCCCGACGACCTGCCAGCAGCGCCTCGACACCGCGGCATACTGGACGCCGTCGCTCCTCGACGCCGGCGGGACGCCGATCGTGCCGATCATGGCGACGGCGTACTACCGCGCCGGCCCCGGCATCGACCCGACCACCGTCGAGGCGTATCCGCCCGACCTTCGGATGCTCGGCGAGGAGGCCGGATGGACCTGCCGGCCGGGTTTGGCGGGCTCTCCATTGCCGCCATCATGTGCCGCGGACGCCGGGCTGCAACTCGCCATCGAGTTCCCCGACTGCTGGGACGGGGCGCGGATCGACAGCGCCGACCACCGCTCCCACGTCGCCGCCAGCGCAGGCGGACGCTGCCCGCCTGGCCACCCCGTGCCGATTCCACTGCTCGAGCTCGTCATCGACTATGGCGCGATCGACCCTGGTGGCCTGACGCTGTCCTCCGGTCCAGTGTCGTCGGCCCACGCCGACTTCTGGAATACCTGGGACCAGGACAAGCTGGAGACAGAGGTCGAACTGTGCCTGCGCCGCCAGCAAGTTTGCGGCGTCAGCGCGGGGTGAGCGCCGGCAGCGACCACAGCAACGACTGCAGCATCAACGTCTCGTTGGGGTTGTGTTCGAACGACTCGATGGTGGCGTGGATGCGTTCGACGGCGGCGACGATCGTGTCGTCGTGCGGCGTCGTGCGGCTGACGAGGGCGTCGCGGTAGCTGGCAGCGATCGCCGCCAGCCCACTGCGCAACTCGTCGGTGCGGTGCCGGCGCAGCTCGCGCTTGTGCCGCGCCTCGATGGCGGCACGGCCGCTGCCGCGGCTGCCCAGGCGCTGCTCGCGTTCCTCGAGCTCGGCGACCTCCTTCGCCTGGCGAGCGACGAGTGGCGCGGCGGCCGCCTCGATGCGAGCCAACAGGTCGTTCGTCGCGGCGACGACCGTGGAGCCGGTGCCGTCGATGATGCTCGGCAGCTCGGCGAACGCCCGGCGCCGCTCGGCGAACTGCGGATCGGCGGCGAGCAGGCGGGCCCGCGTGAGGTCCCCTCCGGCGGCGGCGGCCGCCGCGGCAGCCCGCTCGACGTCGACGCCTTCGGCGAGCAGGCGGGCCTCGAGATTGGCTGCGGCGATCGGACCGAACTCGACGCGGACGCACCGCGATGCGATCGTGACGAGGTCGACGGGGACGAAGTCGGCGAGCACGACGAAGTGGGTGGACGCCGGCGGCTCCTCGATCGTCTTCAGCAACCGCCCGGCGCCGACGGCGTTGAGCAGGTGAAACTCGTGGAGGACGAGCACCTTGCGGTCGCCCTCGACCGGTGACAGGGCAGCCTGGCGGACGATCTCGGCGGCCTGTTCGGCGGAGATTGCCGGTCCGACGCGCACGATCTCGCGCACGTCTGGGTGCTCGCCGGCCAGCGCCAGCCTGGCGTCACGGGTGCTTACCTCCTCGGAGCCGGTCAACAGCAGGGCCCCGAAAGCCCGTGCTGCTTCGTCCTTCGTCGTGCCCGGCGGCCCAACGAACAGGTAGGCGTGGACCGGCGCCGCGGCGGCCCGGCGAAGTGTGGCCACGGCGCGGTCCTGGCCGACGACATCGGCCCAGATCGACGTGGTGTCAGGTGGGGATGCCATGTTCGGTGAGTCGCTGTCGCACGGCGTCGAGCACGTGGGCGGCCACGTCGGCCTTGTCGCCCTCGGACGTAACGATGATCCAGTGCTGGGGGTCGTCGGCGGCGAGCCGGCGGTACCCGTCGAGCACGCGCTGGTGGAACTCAGCTCCCGCCCGCTCGAAGCGGTCGAGGAGGCGGCCGTCGAGCCGGTCGGCGACGACGTCGGGGTGGGCCTCGATGAACACGACCAGCGTCGGCCACACGCCCTGCACCGCCCAGTGGTTGAGACGGCGCAGCTCGGCGAGGTCGAGCTGACGGCCATAACCCTGGTAGGCGAGCGTCGAGTAGACGCTGCGATCGCTGACGACAGGGCGACCGGCGCGCAAGGCGGGAAGAACGACCTCGGCGATGTGCTGGGCACGGTCGGCCGCGGCAATCAACGCCTCCGCACGAGCGTCCAGATCGACGACATCGTTGTCGTGGAGGATGTGGCGCAGTCGCGAACCGATCGCCGTGCCGCCCGTCTCCTGCGTGAGCACGGCGCCGAGCGCATCAGCCAACAACGCCGCCTGCGTGCTCTTGCCGCTGCCCTCAGTGCCTTCGAGGGCGATGTACGGCGGGAGCGGGTGGCCCTCGGGCTCCCCCCACGAGCTCACCGCTTCTTCGCCCTCGGCTTCGCCTTGGCCGGCGCCTTCTTGGCGCGGCTCGCCTTCTTCGGCGCACCGCCCTTGGCGGCGACCTGCTCGCGGCGGACGGCGAGCAGCTCGAACGCCCGCTCCGGGGTCATCTCCTCGATCCGGTCGCCACGGCCGATCGACGCGTTCGTCTCACCGTCGGTGACGTACACACCAAAGCGCCCGTCGCGAGCGACGACGGCACGGCCGCTCACGGGGTCATCCCCGAACTCTCGAAGCGGGCCGCGGGCTGCCATGTTGCGAGTTCCGCGCTTGTAGACCTTCGGCGCGGCCAGCAACGCCAATGCCTCGTCGAGCGTGACTGTGAGCAGCCGCTCCTCGCTGTCGAGGGAGCGGAACTCCTTGCCCTTCTGCACGTACGGCCCGTGCGGGCCATTGCGGGCGAGCACCGGCTCATCGTCGGCGGGATCGACGCCGACGGTGCGTGGCAGGCTGAGCAGCGACTCCGCCTCGGCCAGCGTGAGATGCTCGAGCGACATCGACTTGAACAGGCTCGCCATCTTCGGTTTGTCGAGCCCCGGCGGTGGGGCGTCGGGGGTGCCGAGTTGCACGTACGGCCCGTAGCGACCGGTCTTGGCGAACACCGGGAGTCCGTCGAGCTCGCCGATCGGCTCGTCGGCCTTCGGCGCGGCGAGCAGCGACAAGGCGACGTCGATCGTCAGCTCGTCGGGCGGCAGGTCGTCGGGAACGCCGGCTGTGTCGTCGCCGCGCTTGACGTACGGGCCGTAGCGGCCCGGCTTGACGACGACGAGGTTGCCGTCGGCGTCGTGGCCGATCGGGAACGTGTTGATCGCCGCCGCGTCGATGCTGTCGAGGTTCTCCTCGACGAGGCGCTTGAGGCCTGGCAGCGCGTCGTCGCTGGCCGGGTCCTCGCCGAAGTAGAACTCGTGCAGCCACTCGTCCTTGCGCTGCTGGCCGGCGGCGATGGCGTCGAGGTCGGTCTCGACCCTGGCGGTGAAGGCGTAGTCGACGAGCTCGTCGAAGTGCTGTTCGAGCAATCCGACGACGGCGAATGCCGTCCACGTCGGGACCAGGGCCTGACCCTTCTTCCACACGTACCCTCGGTCCTGGATCGTCTGGATGATCGAGGCCCAGGTCGACGGGCGGCCGATGCCGAGCTCCTCGAGGCGCTTGACAAGTGACGCCTCGGTGTAGCGCGGTGGCGCCGTGGTGGCGTGATCGCGTGGTTCCAGTGACTCGACGGCGACGACATCGCCAGTCGACAAGGGTGGCAGCAGCTCCTCGCGCTCGACGGCGGCCGTCGCGTCGTCACCCTCGTCGCGGGCTTCGACGTAGACCTGGCGGTAGCCGGGGAAGGTGATCGTCGTCCCCGACGCAGAGAACTCGGCGTCGCGGTCGTCGGTGGCGGTGGCGCCGATGCGGACTGTGACGGTGTGGCCGGTGGCGTCGGCCATCTGGCTGGCCAGCGTGCGCTGCCAGATCAGCCGGTACAACGCCAACTCGTGCCCGTTGAGCTCGCCCGTGAGCTGCTGCGGCGAGCGCAACGGGGTCGTCGGGCGGATCGCCTCGTGTGCCTCCTGGGCGTTCTTCACCCGCGACGTGTAACGCCGTGGCGATGGCGACAGGAACGTCGGGCCGTACTCGGAAGTGACCGCTGCCCGCACAGCCTGCAGCGCCTCGTCGGACAGCACCACGGCGTCGGTGCGCATGTAGGTGATGTAGCCGCGCTCGTACAGTCCCTGGGCGACGCGCATCACCTGCGACGACGACCAGCGCAACTGGCGCCCACCTTCCTGTTGCAACGTCGACGTCATGAACGGCGCCTTCGGCTGCGAGCGATACGGCTTGTCCTCGACGTTGCGCACGGCGAACGTCGCCGGCTCGAGGGCGGCGGCCAGTGACCGTGCCGTCGGTTCGTCGAGGGTGACGACGTCGGCGACGAGTTGGCCGGACGAGTCGAAGTCCTTGCCGGTGGCGACGCGGCGACCGTCCACGGCGACGAGGGTCGCCGCGAACGACGGTGACGTCGCCGTTGTCAACTGGATGTCCCAGTAGCCGGCCGATACGAAGGCGATCCGCTCCCGCTCGCGCTCGACGACGAGGCGCACGGCCGGGCTCTGCACCCGGCCAGCTGACAACCCCCGATTGACCCGTCGCCACAGGACCGGCGACACCTCGTAGCCGTACAGGCGGTCGAGGATGCGTCGCGTCTCGGCGGCGTCGACGAGTCCGTAGTCGATGCCCCGTGGGTTGCTCACCGCGTGATCGATCGCCGACGCCGTGATCTCGTGGAAGACCATCCGCTTGACCGGTACCTTCGGCTTGAGGTGCTCGAGGAGATGCCAGCTGATCGCCTCGCCCTCGCGGTCCTCGTCCGTCGCGAGGTACAGCTCACTGGCGTCCTTCAGCGCGCTGCGCAGCTCCTTGACGACCTGGGCGCCGCGCTCGGTCAGCTCGTAGGTCGGCTTGAACCCGTTGTCGACGTCGACGGCCAGGCCCTTCGACGGCAGGTCGGCGACATGGCCCACCGAGGCGCGCACGTCGAACGTGTCGCCGAGGAACTTGGAGATCGTCTTGGCCTTCGCGGGTGACTCGACGACGACCAGTGGTCTGCTCACTGGCCGCGGAGGTTATCCAGCGCCACTCGAACCGGGCGTTACCAGTTAGGAAGGCGCGCCGATCGGGCTGCGACGGGTCTGGTGGTGGCGAGACCACGGTTGTGTTGCTCTGGAGGGAGGTGCGGGCCGGCTGGTCGGACGGATCCGGCGTTTGTGTCAGCAAGAGTGCGCTCTACGTGCACATTCGCTGACACAAACGAGCAGCCGAGCCCTTTCGTCACCAATTTGGTGCCTTTAGACCGGAGTCGGTTGGCGCTCCTGGTCCTCGCCGGCTTCGGTCGGCGGACCCGGCACCTCGTCGTGCTCGCGGTGGTGGCCCTCGACGTCGATCTTCGGGAGGATGCGGTCGAGCCACTTGGGGATCCACCAGTTCTTGTCACCGAGCAACTCCATCGTTGCCGGCACCAGGAGGAGGCGCACGATTGTCGCGTCGATCAGCACGGCAACGGCGAGACCGAGGCCGAACAGTTTCAACGAGCGGTCGTCGCCGAGGACGAAGGCGCCGAAGACGCAGAACATGATGAGCGCGGCGGCGGTGATCACGCGAGCCGTGATGGCCAAGCCGTCGGCCACGGCGAGGTTGTTGTCCGGTCGGCCGCGCCGGACGCCGCGGTCGTACTCCTCCTTGATCCGCGACAGCAGGAACACCTCGTAGTCCATCGACAAGCCGAAGACGATGGCGAACAGGAACATCGGAATCCAGGCGTCGATCGGCCCGCTGCGGTCGACGCCGATCAACTCGGAGGCCCAGCCCCACTGGAAGATCGCCACGAGTACGCCGTACGCCGCACCGACGGACAGCAGGTTCATGATCACCGCCTTCAGCGGCACGAGGATGCTGCGGAAGACGGCCATCAACAGCAGGAAGCTGAGCAACAGGACGACGCCGAGCAGCCACGGCATTCGCTCACCCATGTACTCGGCGAAGTCGGAGGAACCGGGTGTCGCCCCGCCCACCTTGGCCTCGACATCGGTCGCCGGGATCACGTTGTCGCGTAATTCGTCGACGAGGTCGTCAGTTTCGGCATCTTGCGGTGCCGTGGTCGGGTAGAGGAATACGACGGCAAGGTCGTCGACATCCTCGTCTGCGGTGGTGGCGAACGCGACGCCCTCCGTTGCGCTCAACGTGCCGACGAATTGATCGAGCGCCTCTGGATCGTTGGCCTCGTCGCCCTCGACGGTGATGACGAACGGACCGTTGCTCCCCGGACCGAACCCCTCGGCGAGGAGGTCATAGGCTCGGCGCACGGTCTGACTCTCCGGATAGTTGCCGTAGTCGCCGAAGCCGAGGCGCAACGAGAGCAGCGGAATCGCCAGGATGAGCAGGAACGCCACTGCACCGATGGCACTGCGCCAGGGGTGATGCTGGACGACGCGGCTCCAGCGGAACCAGAAGCGCTGTTCCTTCGGGCGCTCGCGGCGATGCGGGATGTGCTGGCGCAGCGAGCCCTTGAAGAAGAAGCTGGCGACGACCACGCCGACGGCGAGTACTACGGCGATGATCGAGACCGCCGCAGCGCTGAACGTGACGCCGACGAACAGGCCGACGACGACGAGGGCAACGGCGATCAGCGCGGCGCGAGTTGTCACGTCGATGCGGTCGCCCACCCAGCCGAGCAGCGCCGGCAAGAGCGTCAGCGACACGAGGACCATCAGCACCACGCCGACCGCCGCGGCGATGGCGACGGCGGTGACGAACTCCAGGCCGATCAGCGTGAGGCCCATCAGTGAGATGACGACGGTCGTGCCGGCGAAGATCACGGCCCGGCCGCTCGTGTCAATCGCTTCGGCGACCGAGTCCTCCGGCGAGAGGCCGGCGTGTAATGCCTCTCGATAGCGGGTGACGATGAACAGGGCGTAGTCGATTCCGACGCCGATGCCGATCATCGCCACCATCGCCGACGTGAAGTTGGGCATGGCGATCGGGTTGCTGAGCAGCGTGACGATCGCCGTGGCACAGCCGAGGCCGAACAAGGCGGTGCCGATCGGCAGGCCCATCGCCAGAACCGAGCCGAAGGCGATGATCAAGATGACCACCGCGGCGAGGATTCCGTACAGCTCGCTCTCGGGAAGCTCGAACTCGGAGAACAGGTCACCGCCGTACTCGACTTGTACTCCGTCGATCTCGGGAAGCTCGTCGCCGTAGTCGCGTATGAAGTCGCCGTCCTCGACGAGCTGCTCGAACTGCCGGTCGGCGATGTCGAGTTGGGCGAAGCCAATCGTTCCGTCCTCCGAGACTTGAATCGGATTGACGGTGACTCCCTCGACCTCGTCGGCGCGCTCCATCAACTGCGCGAAGCGCTCCTGGACCTCCGGGGTCTCGATTCCCTGCTCCGCCTTGATGACGATCGAACCGGAGAAAGCGGCCCGATCGGGCAGGGCTTGTTCCAGCGTGTCTTGCACCTCGCGAGCCTCGCCGCTGGGCAGGACGAACTCGGTGCGCCAGTCCGGACCGATGGCTTGGGCGATGCCGTTGACGAGGAACAGGACCGCGACCCAGGCGCCGATGACGATCCAGCGGTGGCGCACGCAACGGCGAGCGAGACGTACGAGCATGGCGCGATGCTACGCAGGCGCTGTGCTGGCGTGTCTAGTAGGTTCCTCATGAACTAAGAGATTTTGGCTGTGACTGTTGGCACCTCGGAGTCCCTGCCGAGCAGGTTCGTTCCAAATGCCGCACGGCACCTCATGCCATCGGTCACTACCGTCGCCGTCGTGACAGCAGCGACCCGCGAGGGTCTCGGGTGGGACGACGACTTGCGAATGGCCTGGGAAGAGCTCGGGTCGATTGGGTCACCAGCCCGGGTGTGGCGGATCGATCGAGGCTGGAGCTCGCTCCTCGTTCCCGCGGACGATGGGACTGGACCCGACCGAGTCCGCAACATCGGTGCCGACGTCGCTGTCGGCGACTGGGTGGTGGCGTCGGCGGACGGCGAACGCGTCGATCACGTGCTCGAACGTCGCTCGGCGTTCGTGCGTCGGGCGTCGTTCGAAGGGGCGCGGGCGGTCGCCCACACCCTCGCCGCCAACATCGACGTCGTGTTCCTCTGCCACTCCTTTGCCGTGGCTCCAAATCAGCGTCGCCTCGAACGCGAGCTCGTGCTCGCCTTCGACAGCGGCGCAGACCCGGTGGTCCTGCTCACGAAGAGCGACCTGGTCGATGACCCGGAGCCGCCCCGACGCGAGCTGCAGGAGGTCGCCCTGGGGGTGCCCGTGCTCGTGTCCAGCGGACGCACCGACGACGGGCTCGACGAGCTGCGCGGGATGCTCGGTGCGGGACTGACCGTGGCGTTCCTCGGGTCGAGCGGCGTCGGCAAGTCGACGCTCGTCAACGCCGTCCTCGGCGAGCAGCGCCAGGCGACCAACGAGGTGCGCGGCGATCACCGCGGCCGCCACACCACCGTCGCCGCCGAGCTGCTCGCTGTACCCGACGACGGCGGCTGGCTGATCGACACCCCTGGCGTCCGGGCGATGTCGCTGTGGTTGTCGGGACGCGGGATCGAGCGGGCGTTCAGTGACGTCTTCGAGTTGATGGACCAGTGCCGCTTCCGCGACTGCAAGCACGATCGCGAGCCGGGTTGTGCAGTCCGCCTGGCCATCGCCGAGGGTCGTCTCGATCCCGAGCGGTTCGCCAACCTCGAACGTCTCGTCGCCGAGGAGGCCGCCCTCGAGGCCGAGCAAGAAGCCAACCTCAAACGAGCCGATCGCCGCCGCCGCCCACCCCCCGAAGCCTCCGAGTCCGATTGATTGGAGTGTTTGCTGTCGATGGAGTGTCAGCTGCCGAGAAACTCGACAGCTGACACTCCAATGGACGGGTTACGACTGCTGTGCGAGCGATGCCGACACGGTGATGGCCCGGTCGAACCCCGTGACGGCGAGGCGCTGACGAATCGCATCGTCCGAGGCGACGACCACGAGATCGCCGCCGCCTCGTCGCGCCCGCCCGGCGGCGCCGAGAAGCACCCCGAGGGCGACGTCGTCGAGCGACTCGACACCGCCGAGGTCGACGGCGATCGTCGACTGCGGGTTGTCGAGGATCGCCGTCGTCAGGGCGTTGTGCAGCGACGGCACGGTGGCCAGGTCGACAGTGCCGGCGAGGGCGACGACGGGCCGGCCGCCGACGACGCTGGACGTCACGTCCAGGGACATCGCGTCACCGTAGTGCCGACGGGATCGCATTCATGGTGGTTCCCACGCCATCGCGGCGGTCGCCTCCAACGTGACGTCGCCGATCGCCGTACCGACGAGGGCGACGTCGGTCGCGTTGACATAGCGGACCCGGACACGCACCAGGTCGGCGGTGACGCTGACCGCTACGTCCACCGGCGCGAGGTTCGTCACCCGCTGCGCCGCCGCCGCAGCTGCACCATGCGGATCTGCGGAGACCGACGCCGCGCGCGCCGCTTCGCCGCGCCACGAACTCGATGGCGAGTTGATCGCGGGCGACGACAGCGACTTGGAGAGCGCCGAGGGCGAACATCACGACGAGAGGCAGCACGAGGGCGACCTCGACTGCCGCCTGGCCGCGATCGTCGCGCCATTGGCTCACACTTTTTCGATGACCGAGTCGATCACGCGGCCGAACAGGCGGGCGACCTTGGCGCCTCCGCCTCCGGCAGTCGCCCAGGCGACGACGAGCAGGGCGACGAGGGCGGCGGCGAGCAGAACGAGGGCGTACTCCGTGGTGGCCTGGCCGCGATCGTCGCGCCAGTTCCGTCGTAAGCCGGCAGCGGGAGCCGGAGCGGTGACGAGCAACAAGGCTATGTGGAGTCGGGCGATCAACTGATACATGACGTCTCTCTTTGGGTGGTCGGCCAGTGGCCGCTGCGAGTGGCCGGACAGCTCACGGCGCCGAGCCGCGGACCGTCGAGAGGGCGCCGAGCACGGCCGGCGCGATGGCGAGGAGCACGAACGAGGGCAGCGTGCACACGACCAACGGGAACGACAGGCGCACGGGGAGCCGCCGGGCTGACGCCTCGCCCGCTCGTCGCCGTCCTGCGTTGGCCTCGTCGGTGAGGCGGTCGAGCACGGGGGCCAGGGGCAGGCCGTCGCGCACGGCGGTGCCGAGCGCCGACACGAGTGCCAGCGCGCTCGGACCACAGTGCCCGGTCAGCTCCGCCAGGGCGTCGGCGAAGCCGGCACCACGGTGCAGCCGCTGCTCGGTGGCCTGGAAGCCAGGCCGAACCGGCGGCGGCGCGAGCCGGGCCAACTCGCCGACCGCCTGGGCCGGCGTCAATCCGGCGTGGATGCACATCACGAGAAGCTCGATCGCGTCAGGCATCGCTTCGGCAATCGCCTGACGACGCGCGCGTTCGGCGCTGCGCCGGCGACTCGCCATCGCCCCGGCGACACAAGCGCCGGCGATGATCGTCACACCCGGGCCGGCAGTACCGACAGCGGTGACAACGGCACCGGCCACGACAGCGAAGAGGAACGCGCGGTTGCGGTGCCAGCGCTGACCGGCCCGGCCAAAATCGTCGTCTCTACTGGGCAGAGCGCGACCGGCACGCCGACGACGCCGCGACGCCGCCACGACGATCGCACCAGCGACTGCAGCACCGGCGACCATCCCCACCGCGTTCATTTCGGACGACCGATGATCCGGCGCATCCACAGCGCACCGGCGACGTTGAGCACACCGCCGAGGACGACCACGGCGAATCCCGCTCGTGTGCCGAGCGCGGAGCGCACTTTGGCGTCGGTGACGACCAGCAAACCGAGTAGAGCGATCGGGACGAGTGTGAGGACACGCGCCGACAGTTGCGCCTGCGCACTCTGCGCCCGTTGCTCGGCGGCGACCGCGGCGCGGACACGCAACGTCGCCGCCGCCCGTTCGAGGGGGATCGCCGCTGGCCCGCCGAACCGGGCACACGAGCGCAGCACGGTGAACGCCAGCCCAGGAGGACTGACGGGGTCAACTCCGGAGCCGTCGAGGGCGACCACGAGTGGCTCGCCGCGTGTGATGTTACGGACAACGGGCTCGACCACCCTGGCCATCGACGACTCCGCCGCTGCGCCGGCCGCCACCGCGGCGGTCAGCGAACTGCCGCTGCGCAGTGACCGGGCGACGAGCTCACACCAGTCGGCGACGTCGTCGGGACCGGGTTGGGGGACTCCGCGGGCAAGCCGGAGCGGCAGCACACGTCGACGTGTGACAGCGATCATGGGAACCCTCGGCCGAGGATGTCGGTTCGTCAAACCAGTCGCCAGTACGGCGACGGCGAGTGACGTCGCCGCAGCCGCCCCGACTGCGTCCAGCGAGGTCGTCATGCCGGGACCCGCGACCGTTCGAACTCGGCGACCCGTTGTCCATCCGCCACGATCGACCGCGTCGCCGGCGCGCCATCTCGGTCGGTCACCTCGGAAATCTCCTTGACGCGGCGCATGCCGCCGGAGGTTCTCTCGACGTGCACGACGGCATCGATGCAGCGCGCGATGTGGTCGCGGATGGCGCGCAGCGGCCATGCCGGTGCCGCTTGAACGACGAGAGTTTCGAGTCGATGCAACGCGTCGATGGCGCTGTTGGCGTGGCACGTCGACCACGAGCCGTCGTGGCCGGTGTTGAGCGCTTGGACGAGGCCGACGACCTCGCCCCCGCGCACCTCGCCGACGACGAGACGGTCGGGCCGCAACCGCAGCGCTGTGCGCAGGAGGTGCTCGACGGTGATCGCTGGCACGCCGTCGGTGGTCCCCGGTCGCGCTTCGAGGCGGACGACGTGATCGGCGAGCGGAGCCAGCTCGGCCGTGTCCTCGAGCAGCACGACGCGCTCGCCCCCGCGGATGAGCCCGAGCAGGCTGGACAGCAGCGATGTCTTTCCGGACGACGTCGCTCCGGAGATCACGGTGTTGCAGCGACGGGCGACGAGCTCGCAGAGCGCCTCGCAGACGGCCGCATCGCCGAACGCGGTGAGCGGGAGCGGTTCGGTCCGAAAGCGCCGCAACGACAGGATCGTCCCGTCGACGCTGATCGGGGGAACGACGGCGCACACGCGTGTCCCGTCGCCGAGGCGGGCATCGACGATCGGGGTCGTACGGTCGAGGCGCCGCCCGAGCGGAGCGAGGATGCGCTCGATGACGACGGCGAGTTCGGGGCCGCCGATTGTGCCGCGGCGTTGGAGCTCACCGCACCGTTCGATCCAGATCTCTCCGCTGCCGTTGACGAGCACCTCGTCGACAGCGGGGTCGTGGAGCAGAGCGTCCAGCGGGCCGAGCCCGTCGAGACGAGCGACGGCTGCGCTCACCAATCGCTCGCGAGCGTCTCCGCCGGCGAGTGGCGCGAGGCGGCGGACATGTTCCCGCACCGCCTGCTCGGCGCTCCCCGGCTCGCCCTGTGCGGCCTGGCACAACGCCGCCACAAGTCGTTCGTCGATTTCGCTGCCGTGAACGGCCGTTGGCCCGTTCATGCGGCGTTGCGAACGGATTGCAGCGACTTGACCATCGACGCCGGCAGGCGGGCGGCGAGCAGACCGGCGTCGACGGCGCGGGCGATCGCCGGGTCGACGGTGACACGGGCGACGACGGGTGCTCCGACGGCGCGGGCGACGTCGGCTGCGGTGAGGCTTCGACCCGGCTCCTCGACGAGGATCACGCCGCCGGGTCGGCTCAGCCGGCAGGCTCGCGTCAACGCCAGGTAGCACGGTCGCGTGACGAGCAGTCCGCGCGCTGTCTCGGTGAGCAGGGCGGCTGGCGGTTCCCCGCAGCCGGCGTCGACGATCACGTCGAGCGGTGAGGACGAGAGGAACGTGCGCAGCCCCGCCCAGCGCGGCGACTCCCGCGGACTGGCTGCGGGTCCGCGAGGAATGAGACGAGTGTTCGGTGCGACGTTGACGGCGAGGTCGAGCACGGCCCGCTCCGGGGCTTCGGACGCGAACCAGTCGCTGAGACCCTGTCCGCTCGGTTCTGGTACCCCGAGGGCCGCGGGCAACTCGCCGTCGAGATCGACGAGCAACGAATCGATCGTCGAACCGAGGGCGAGGGCGGCGGCGACAACCGTCGTGCCGCTGCCCCCCTTTGCCGACCAACAGACGGTGAGCGTCATCGTTGACCTCCCGGATGGGCGCCGATGTGGCGACTTCTTCCGGGGGAATGTCGGTGGCGGCGACGCTACGGCACGCGCCGCCGATCGCCAACGTCGTCAGACGATCAGAAGTGAGTGCAGCAGTAGGGGGCCTCGGGCACGGCGAACAAGGAATCGGCGGTCGCCACGGCGGACGGACTTCGTACGTCGACGCGGCCGGCGTCGACAAGCGAGCGCCACGACGTGCCTCCGAGATACGCCGCCGACAGCTGACCGATATCGACGGCGAGGTCGGGTTCGGTGTCATCGCCGAGGCGCTTGGCGCCCGCCGCGGACACGCTCCAGACCCCTGTGTTCTGTGCCAGCAGGGGATCGTTGACACCAATGGCCACGGCGCCATCGACGTCGGCGTAGCGCCGCGCCGTCACTGCAGCATCGACATCGAGGATGCGCAGCCACTGCTCGTCGTAGATCGCCTTGGTGCGGTAGGCGCGGGTGTCGGCAACGGCGTACTGGATCACGTCGTCGACGGGACGTTCGTTTGCGAGCCACTCGTCGACGAGGTCGACGTTGCAGAGGTACTCCCACAGCGCCAACTCGACCGCCGGTGTAACCCCCCACAGGTCGAAGAGTTCGCCGGCACCCCGGGAGGGCTGCCCAGGTTGGTCGACCCACTTGACGTGGTAATGGACGAACCCGTCGTCCACGCCGTCGGCGGAAGTGTGGACGACGACGAATTCGCCTTCGCCGCCGAGTTCGAGCGCGTTCTCGAGGTACCGCTGCCACATCCACGTCGGTCGTGCGATCACCCCCGGACGTCGTGCGATCCGGTCGTAGACTTCCGCCACCGTCGGCAGGATCTCGTCGAGACCGAGTAGGCGGATCGAGCCACGTGTATCGGCCCCGGTCAGGGGCAGAGCATCGCGGGATTCCAACGTCGCTTCGGCGAGGCGTCCGGCGAGGCCGAAGCCGAAGCGCTGATAGATGCGCGTCTCGCTCGCCCGCAGGCTGGCGAGCACTTGGCCTCGATCGGCCGCGTCGGTGAGCAGGCTGGTGATCATCGCCCGCAGTAAGCCACGTCGGCGATGGGTCGGCAGCACGCCGATGCGCGTGACTCCGCTCGTCGGGAGCCAGGTACCGCCAGGCACGAGCGTGTCGAACCGGTAGCCGCCAGCGGTTCCCACACACCGTCCGTGATCCCAGGCGGATAGGGAGTCCGAGTCTTCCCACGACGCGATGACTCTCGGCTTGGCCCACTGCTCGTCGCTCTCCGGGGCTCGTAACAGCGCTACCGACAACGTGGCGCTGGCCTGGCGGTACTCGTCCGGCGCGGTGGGGCGGATCTCGATGCGGTCGATGCCGTCCATGGCGTGCATCGTCGCACGCCCCGCACCGCGACTGTCTGTCGGTTTCCCTGTGGCAGCATCGTGCCAATGGAGTGGCATCTCGCCCAGCTCAACGTCGGCCGACTGCGTGCCCCGATCGACGACCCGATGATCGCCGAGTTCAAGGCAGCGCTCGATCACATCAACGCTGTGGCGGATCGGACGCCCGGTTTTGTGTGGCGACTGCAGACCGAGGAGGGCAACGCAACGGCGCTGCATCCGATCGACGACGACGAGCTCGTCGCCATCAACATGTCGGTGTGGGAGTCGATCGAGGCGCTCGCCGACTACGTGTACCGCTCCGAACACACCGCCTATCTGCGCCGCCGGCGTGAATGGTTCGAGCGCTATGGCAGGTCGTTTCTCGTCCTCTGGTGGGTGCCCGCCGGGCATGTACCTACGATCGACGAGGCGCTCGCCCGACTCGGCGAGCTCGAAGCGCGCGGACCCACGCAACACGCCTTCACGTTCGCCAAGCGGTTCGCTCCTCCCGGAGTCAACGCCGAACTCGACGCCGACGAGCGCGACGCCTGCCCCGCGTAACCGCTGAAGGTCAGACGGCGAGGAGGTCGCGGGCGCCGGTGTCGCTCGACGGGTGGCGCAGCTTGCTCATCGCCCGTGCCTCGATCTGGCGGATGCGCTCACGCGTGAGGTTGAAGTGCTCGCCGACCTCTTCCAGCGTCCGCGGCTCGCCGCGGTCGAGGCCGAAGCGGAGCTTGAGGATCTCTCGCTCGCGGTCGTCGAGCGGCGCCAGCAGGCGGGCGATCTCCTCGGGCAGGAGTGCCGTGGCAGCGACCTCGAACGGTGACTCGGCGGAGCGGTCCTCGACGACGTCGCCGAGCTCGGCATCGCCGTCCTCGCGCAACGGCTCGGACAGCGACAGCGGCTCGGCGGCGAAGCGCAGCGCCTCGGTGACCTTGTCCTCGGGCATCTCGACCTCGCGGGCGAGCTCGGCGAGCGTGGCTGGTCGCCCGTACTTCAACTCGAGGCGCGACCGGGCCTTCTGCAGCCGGGCGAGCGTGTCGCCGGCATGGACCGGGAGGCGGATCGTGCGGCCGGTGTTGGCGATCCCGCGGGTGATCGCCTGGCGGATCCACCACGTGGCGTACGTCGAGAACTTGAACCCCTTGCGCCAGTCGAACTTCTCGACGGCGTGCATCAGCCCGAGGTTGCCCTCCTGGATGAGATCGAGCAACGGCAGACCGGACGCCTGGTACTTCTTGGCGATCGAGACGACGAGGCGCAGGTTCGACTGCACGAACTGACGCTCGGCCTCCTCGCCGTGGCGGGCAGTGCGCCGGAGCTCACGACGTCGCGACGCGGCAGCTTCCTTGCCGCCGTTGTCGAGGGCGGCGATGGCCTCCTTGCCCGCCTCGATCGCTTTGGCGAGACGGACCTCGTCATCCTTGGTCAACAAGGTGTACTGGCCAATGTCTGTGAGGTACAGCCGAACGAGATCTTCGTCATCGCGGTCAACGCGATCTTTGGCCACCACGGCTCCTTGTCCTACCAACCGGCAGCTGGTGTGTCGAGGTTTTCTCCCGTCCCCCACGGGCTGGGATGGCGTCACGATACCGACGCAGCCGTAATGGCCAACCCGGTCGGGGTTTCGCGTTGTCGATCTGCGTCGGCAGTACGATATTTCCTGGTCGACACCAGAGCGGTGGCGCCACGTTGGAGGTTGAACCCCGATGCAAAACGCGATTCTCAACGAGAAGCGGCTCGCCGAGGCGCAGGCCGGGTGGGCGGCACCGACTCCGCCGAGCCCGGGCGGTCAGGTCTGGGCGCCACCGTCGACGACGCCCGGCACTCCGGCGGCGCCGATCACGGACGGTCCGGTGACGACGTGGCGTGGGGCGATGACCGTCAGCGGCACGATCTCCAAGACGAGCATGCTGTTCGTCCTCCTGCTCATCGCGGCCGTCGCCGGCTGGCGGGCGGTGCCTGCACCGGAGGTCGACCCTCTCACCGACACGATCACGTACGGCTTCCCCGGCGTCGCTCTTGTCGGCGTCGCCATCGGCTTTGTCGCCGTGATCCTCCTGATGTTCAAGCCGCACCTGGCCAAGTTCGTCGCTCCCGTGTATGCCGTCGGCCAGGGATTCGCCGTCGGGGCGATCTCGGCGTACTACGAACAGCTCTGGAACGGCATCGTGCTCCAAGCGGCCGGGGCGACGCTCGGCGTGTTTGCCGTGATGCTGCTGCTCTACCAGACCAGGATCATCAAGGTCACCGAGAAGTTCCGCCGCGTCGTCGTGCTCGCCACGATCGGTGTGATGGCCTTCTATCTCGTGTCGTTCGTGTTTGCCCTGTTCGGCGCCGACATCACGTTCCTGCGTGAGCCCAGCCTCCTCGGCATCGGCTTCAGCGTCCTTGTGGCCGGCTTGGCAGCGCTCAACCTCACGCTCGATTTCGATTTCATCGAGCGGGGCACGAAGGCCGGCCTCGCCAAGGATTTCGAGTGGTACGCCGGGTTCGGCCTGCTGGTAACGATCGTCTGGCTGTACCTCGAGCTGCTGCGCCTCTTCGCCTTGTTGCAGGGACGCGACTGAACAAACTCGCCGAGGCTGCCATCGGGGCGGCCGCCGGCGCTGTCCTCGCGTGGGCGGCGTGGTCGCTCGTCGACCTGGGTGTTGTCGCGGCCTTCGTTGGCGGACTCAACGGCGCCATCGGTGGCGCGCGTCGCATCTACCGCTGGCGGCACCGCAGCCGGGATCGCCGCGTTCGTGCTCGACTCGACGTGGGCGTTGATCACGACGGCCGGGGCGCTCGTCGTCCATCCGTCGCTCTCGCCCAGCGCCGGCCGGGCAACTACGTGGTGGCGCTCAGCGAGCGCCACGACCGCCACGTCTACGCCAGGGGATTCACACTGCGACGTGGCTTCCTCACGACGATCGGCAACGTCGTCAGCGGCGCGTCGGGTACTGCGCCGCCGCCGCGTCGTCGACGAGCACGAGCACGTGCACGTCTGGCAGGCACGGTGGTTCGGGCCGCTGTACCCGCTGGTGTACGGAGTGTGGACGGTGCTCGGCGCGCTGGTCGGTGTCGTCGCCTGGGTGCTGCGCGGCCGCAAAGAGCGGCTCTGGAAGGTGATCGACACGACCGCCTACTACTCCAACCCGTTGGAGTGGTGGGCCTACAGCCGGGAGGGTCGCTGGCCGCCGCCGGCAGCGATCCCCGAGCTGACCTGGCGATCTCCCATTGGAGTGTCTGCTGCCGGGAAACTCGACACGTGACACTCCATCAGCAGCAAACACTCCAATCAGGCGAGGGCCGTGGCCTCGGCAGCTAGGTCGGCCGCGACGAGGTCGAGCACGCGCGCCGTGGGCCCGTCGAGCAGGGGATCGATGCCGTCGCGGTGCTCGGCCACGGCTGCTTCCAGAGCAGGCAACACCGACTCGCGCAGCACGGCGATCGCCTCCTCCGAGGTGCTGACGTCCGCGAGCGCCGTGCGCACGGGTGAAATCCACACGTCGACGTCGTCGGCTTCCCCCGGCGCCACGGTCGGCAGCCGATCCCGCCACAGCTCGGCGTGCCAGGCGTGGCGATGGCACCACGTCCCGAACCACCGCTTGACCGCCGGGTCGGGAAGCTCCCGCGCCCACCGTCCGAGCGTCTCGAACAGCAGCTCCTCGACGGCGATCCACCGGCGGGCTCGTCGACCGAGCTCGTCAAGGGTGTGGACGTCACGAGCGCCAGCTCAGCTCGGCGGCGCCGAGCTCGGTCGCCGGGGCCGCGCCCCGGCGGTACTCGAGCAGCATCTCCCGCCACGGACCGTGGGCCTCGAGCTTGCCGAGGATGGCGCTGACCCCCCACACGACCCGGTCGAGGATCACGTAGCTCGGCGGCATGTTCAGCTTGGAGATGACGTCGGCGTACGGCCCGGCGATGTCGGCGACGCGCCCGAGCGTGCGCCGCATCCAATCGCGGGTGAACGTGAACTCCTCCTCGAGGTAGGGCCGGTACGGCGTCGACACGTAGTCGTACACGCGCTGGGGGATCGAGGCCGTGGTCGGGCAGCAGGAAGCCGGCGGTCTCCATCGCCGCGACCAGCGCCTCCGGGTCGCGGTCGACCACGATGGCGTCGAGCGTCGGCTCGAGCCGTTGCCACTCGCCGTGCTCCCAACGCTTGACGAGCCCGAAGTCGAGGAACGTCACGCTGCCGTCGCGATGGAAGCGGTAGTTCCCAGGGTGCGGGTCGCCGTTGAACACGCCGACGCGGTGGACGGAGTGCTGGGCGAAGCGCCAGATCACCTCGGCGGCGCGCTGCTTCGTCGGCACCGAAGCCGACTCCACGAACTGATCCCAGGACAGCCCGTCGACCCACTCCGTCGTGAGTACCTTCGACGTCGACAACTCCGGGGCCAGGGTCGGGATGCGCACCCACGGATGCCCGGCGAAGCGGCCGGCGAACTCGGCGATGTTGGCCGCCTCGCGGCGGTAGTCGAGTTCCTCGCGCATGCGCACACGCAGCTCGTCGACGAGGGCCCTGGCGTCGAGGCCGTTGAGCGCCAGCGCCGAGAACACCGTGTACATCACCTCGGCGGCGTCGAGGTCTTCCTCGATCGCCTCGGCAACGCCGGGGAACTGCACCTTGACGGCAAGTTCCCGACCGGCTCCGTCGCGAGCGCGGTGGACCTGGCCGATGCTCGCCGCCGCCACCGGCATGTCCTCCCAGGAGGCGAAGACCCGCTCGGGCGGAGCGCCGAACTCGCTCTCGATCACCGAGGCGGCGAGCGTCGGCGCCATTGGGGCGGCATCGGCCTGCAGCGCGGCGAGTGCCTGCTGGGCCTCGTCCGGCAGTCCTTCGGCGATGAAGCTGACCATCTGGCCGACCTTCATCAACACGCCCTTCATCTGTCCCAGCTCATTGGCCACGTCGGCGGCCGTGCGGATGGCGAACTGGGCATCCAGCTCGGCGCGGCGCTCAGCCGGGGTGATGATCCGCTTGGCCCGTGTGGTCGCGAAGCGTCCGGCGTTGCGGGCCGTGAGCCTCCACATTCGCCGCGACCGCCAGCTCGTCACCACCGTGATGCGCCGACGCAGCCACGCCGCGGCGGCGCCGGCACCGAGACCGCCGGTGATGATCGCGGCGACGCCGGCGCGCTTCATCCGCTCGGGGCGTCCGGCCGCGGCGGGGCTCGGCGGGCGGTGGGGTCCGCTTCCAGCAGCTCGTCAGGCAACGGTTCACCCGTGAGCTCGTCGGTCCAGTAGGTGCCGTCCTCGAGCCGTTCGAGAGCACGCTCTACGCCGACCAGATCCTCGGCGAGCTCGTCGAGCGACGGTTGCCCGGCCGATTCGTCAGCGGTCGGATCCTCGGGCGGGGGGACTGAGGACATTGCTCGGAATCTACCGCGGGTCGCACTCAGCGGTCAGGCCCTGTCCTACTGTCACAGCGGTGGGGCGCAAGGGAGATCGCTGGAGGGACCTCCCTGCGGCCGTGCTGATGCTGGCGCCTTCGCTGATCGTGCTGTCCGTGTTCGTCATCTACCCGCTCGGCCGGGCCGTGTGGCTCGGCCATCAGCGCTGCGACGCCCAAGGCAAGAACTGCCGGGCCAGTGGCTGGGACCAGTACATCGACGTGGTGCGCAGCAACGAGTTCCGCGACGCAGTGGTCGTCACGTTCAAGTTCGCTCTGATCACCGTGCCGATCGGGCTGGCGCTCGGCATCGGGCTCGCTGCCCTCGCCGACAAGTACGTGCGTGGCGTCGGCGCATTTCGGGCGATCTTCTCGTCGACCGTCGCCACGTCGGTGGCCGTCGCCAGTCTGATGTGGTACTACCTGTTGCAGCCGAGCGTCGGCGTGTTCTCGAACGTTGGTTGGATCAGCGACCTGTTCCCGATCGTCAAACAGCCTGGCCTGCTCAACGACCAGGGCACGGCGCTGCCATCCATCGCCGCGTCGAGCATCTGGGCTGGGCTCGGGTTCACGTTCATCCTCGTGACTGCCGGGCTGCAAGCGATCCCACGCGACCTTCACGAGGCGGCGGCGATCGACGGGGCGGGCAGCGCCCGTCGATTCTGGAGCATCACCATTCCGTTGCTCGGACCGACTCTGCTGTTCGTCATCATCGTGCTGACCACCAAGGCGTTCCAGGCCTACGGCGAGATCGACCTGCTCACCAACGGCGGCCCCAACGACTCGACAACGGTGCTCACGTATCTCACCTACGGCAGCCAGTCGCCGATTCGCGAGGACGCCGGGCTGAAGTCGGCGACGGCAGTGCTGCTGTTCGTGATGCTCCTCGTGCTGTCGGCGTTCCAGCTACGCGGCTTCGGCAAGAAGGTTCATTATGGCTGATGCCCAGGTCGCCGCCCCGTGGGAGCGCAGCTCGCCGGTCGGGTTGGTCGGTCGCTACGGGCTGCTCGCGGTCATCAGCATCGTCGTCCTGTTCCCGATCTACACGACCGTCGTCGCGGCGTTGAAGCCAGGCAACCGGGTCTTGGTCCACCCGCTCGTACCGGAGTCGATCACGTTCGACGTACTCCGCGATGCGTGGACCGAAGGTCGTCTCGGCCGTTACCTCCTCAACTCGACCGTCGTCGCCGTCGCCGTCACCATCGGTCAGGTCGTCACGTCGTTGATGGCCGCGTACGCCTTCGCCATGCTGCGTTTCCCCGGCCGCGACGTGCTGTTCGTGGTCGTCCTCGCCACCTTGCTCGTTCCACTCGAGGCGACGGTGGTCGTGAATCGCCTCACCGCCGACGCACTCGGGTGGCTCAACTCGTATGAGGGTCTCACTGTCCCGTTCCTGGCCAGTGCGTTCGGCATCTTCCTGCTCCGCCAGGCCCTGCTGTCGCTGCCCAAGGACTTGCGCGATGCCGCCCTTATCGATGGGGTCGGCCACTTCGGGTTCCTCCGCCACATCGCCATCCCGCTGTTGCGCCCGACGCTCGGCGCCCTCGCCCTGTTCGCCTTCCTCGGCACGTGGAACGCCTATCTGTGGCCGAGTCTGATCACGACCGACGAGGACTGGAACACCGTGCAGGCCGGGTTGCGCCAGCTCAAGGCCCAGGCCCTCGACCGGCCCAACCTCGTGATGGCCGGGACGATCATCGCCGCAATTCCGATCGCTGTCGTTCTTCTCGTGTTTCAGCGACAATTGATCCGCGGCCTCACGGCAGGAGCAGTAAAGGGATGACCCAACAACCCAGCACACGGGTCCTCGCGGTCGGTGCTTGTTTGACGCTCGCCGCCTGCGCGTCGGGACAGTCGATCCTTCAGGCCGGTGCCGTCGCGACCACGACGACGCTGCCACCGGCACAATCGACGTCGGCCGGCACGGTCGGGCCGCCGACGACGATCTGCATCGTCAAGCCGTGTGCGACGGCGACGACCGAAGATTCTGCGGGTCCGCCGACGACGATCCAGCTCGTCACGCCGGCCACCGAGGCCGGCGGTCCGACCGGACTCGCCGCTGCGCCCGGGGTGACCGTGGCGCTGGCCGGCAACGCCGACTTCGCCGCGTGCCCGGTCGACGCGCTGGAGTCGGTGGACGAGCCGGTGCGGATCACGTTCTGGCACGCCATGCAGTCCGCCCAGGGCGACGCTCTCGCCGAGCTCACCGATCTGTACAACGCCAGCCAGGACCGGGTCGTCGTCGAACTCCAGAACCAGAACGGCTACGAGGAGCTGATCGACAAGTACTTCCAGTCGAGTCAGGAGGACCGCCCCCACGTCGTGCAGATGCCCGAGTACATGCTCCAGCAGATGGCCGACGCCAACACCGTGATCACGACGACCGCCTGCATCCAGGCCGGCGGCTACGACATCGCTCCGTTCTTGCCGCGGGCGATGTTCGCCTACCAGACCGGGGGAGTGCAGTGGGGCATGCCGCTGAACATCTCCAGCCCGGTGCTCTACTACAACAAGGCGATGTTCGAGGAGGCCGGCCTCGATCCGGAACGCCCGCCGATCACCCTCGACGAGCTACGCGAGTACTCGCAGGCGATCGTCGATTCCGGCGCGGCGACTTACGGCATCGCCCTCGACTCCGGGGTCAACTCCGGTGGCGCCTGGTTCCTCGAGCAGTGGTTCGCCCGCGCCGGGCTTCCCTACGCCGACAACGACAACGGCCGCACCGCCCGGGCCACCCAGGTGCTGTTCGACACGCCGGAGGGGGTGGAGATGCTGACGTTCGCCCAGGACCTCGTCGACGACGGGCTGGCGGCCTATGTCGGGGAGGACCCGCGGGGGATCGACGGGCTGTTGAAGATGGGCGACCCGCAGCAGCCGGCGGCGATGACGATCGCTTCGTCGGGCACGCTCGGCGGGGCGCTGGCGTTCGTCGAGGGCGGGGCGATCGCCGGGATCACGTCCGCCGACATCGGTGTTGGCCCGATGCCTGGGCCGAGCGAGACGCCGAGCGCGACCATCGGCGGGGCGGCGCTGTACATCGTGCGCGACCACGGCGACGCCGAGGCGGCGGCGGCGTGGGAGTACATCCAGTACCTCGTGACCGCCGAGGCGCAGTCGTTCTGGGCCGACGCCAGCGGCTATGCCCCGGTGCGGGCCGACGCCACCGAGATCGAACCGCTGGTCACGACGTACGCCGACGATCCCAGATTCCGCGTCAACTACGACCAGGTCAACCTCGAGGCCGACGACTTCACGGCCGTCGGCCCGGTGCTCGGACCGATGCGCCAGGTGCGTCAGGCGACGGCCGAGATGATGGCCGACATCTACAACGGCAGCGACGTCCAGGAGGCCCTCACGTTCGCCGCCGACCAGGCCAACCTGCTGATCATCGACTACAACAACCGCAACTGATCAGTCGAGGAAGTTGAACGTGAGGCCGCGGGCCTCGACGTCGGTGGGGCTAGCCAGGGCGGCGATGAGGCCGTACTCGATGGCGGTGGCGGCCTCTTGCGGCTCGTCCGCAGGTCTGAGGTCGACCGCGGTGGCGGTGATGCCGTAGGCGCCCGCCGACCCGAGGGCGGCGAGTCCGATTCCGGCGAGGACTGATCGTGTCTTGCTGTTCATGGGGTGAGGTTCGACGTCACCGGCGCCGCGGATGGCGACGGACAGACGACCGATGGGTGTTTTCATGACGATTCGGTCATGAAAACACCCATCGGTTGACAGGTTTCAGGGGCGGGTCAGGTGGGTGGTGAAGCGGAAGCGATCGCCGCGGTAGAGCGAGCGCACGTACTCCACCGGCCGTCCTGACGAGTCGCGGGTGCTGCGCGTCAGCAGCAGCATCGGCGTCGCCGCGTCGGTGCCGAGGAGACGAGCCGCCGCCGGCGGAGCGAGCACCGTTTCGATCGTCTCGTCGGCACCGGCCGGGACGACGCCGTAGCGATCCTCGAGGACGGCGTACAGCGAGGCGTTGGCGGTCAGTGCGTCGCCGACATTTGGGAACCGGGCGTGATCGAGGTACACCGTCTCCACTGCCATCGGCTCGTCGTCGGCGTAGCGCAACCGTTCGACCCGTACGACCGCCGATCCGGCGGCGACGCCGAGTTGGTCGGCGACCTCGGGCTCGGCGTCGATCACGGCGATGTCGACGATGTGCGCGCCCGGTCGCCTGCCCTGGGCCGCCATCGTCTGGGTGTACGACAGAAGTTGCATCGGCTGGGTCACCTTCGGCGGGGCGACGAACGTCCCTTGCCCCTGGCGGCGGACGATGCGCCCCTCGACGGCGAGATCGTGGAGCGCTTGGCGTACCGTCGTGCGAGACACGCTGAAGCGCTCGCTCAGCGCGCGTTCCGGCGCCACCGGCGTTCCCGGCGGCATGCCGTCGATCTGGGCCCGCAGCCACTGACGCAGCTCGTAGTACTTCGGCGCGGTCCCCGGTGCACGCCCGTCGAGGCGCCGGCGGTAACGCACGACCTCGGCCATCGCCGACTCGTCGCCGTCGAGGGACAGCGACTGTTGCTCGACCCCGCCGTCGAGCGCCCAGCCGAGGCGGGCGTAGAACTGCCGCGCCGGGTCGTTGTCGGCGACCACCCACAGTGTCGCGGAAGCACATCCGGCAGTTGACGAAGCGACGCACCGCCTCGTCGAGCAGCAGGCGACCGATGCCGTGGCGGTGAAGGTCGGGATCGACATGGAGCGAGTAGATGTGCCCGGTGCCCGGCCCAGCGGCACCGTCGTCGCTCGGACCGATGTAGGCGAAGCCGACGACCCGCTCACCGTGCCTGGCGACGATGACCTCGCGGCCATCGGAGTCGGCCAGCCGCCGCCGCCAGACCGAACGTTCGAGCGTTGGGCTGACAGGCGGTACGGTCGGATAGGTCGCCGCGAACGAGCGGGCGTGCAGCGCTCCGATCGCTGACGCATCGTCCCGAGCAGCGGTCTCAATGAAGACGTTGATCAATTGACGCCGAGGGTACTGTCGTCTAGACCAGTGGTCTAGACCAATCGGCGCGAGGGGGAAGGGGTTCGCAGATGCGACACGCGACACGCTTGGGAACGGCAGGAGTGCTTGCCCTCACCGTTGTTGCAGGCTCCGTGTGGGCCGGCTCGGCGACGGCCACGACGACCCCCGAGACCTCGACTCCGGAGGCGTCAACGGAGACGCTCGTCGTCGGCCGCACCGGCGACATCGACAACCTCGACCCGCACCTCGCCACCGCCTTCCAGACGATCGACGCCCTCGAGCTGGTCTACGACTCGCTGACCGAGCTCGCACCGGACTCTCACCGTGCAGCCGGGACTGGCGACGGACTGGGCGTACAACGAGGACGGCACCGAGCTGACGTTCACCTTGCGTGAGGGCGTGACGTTCCACGACGGCTCCGAGCTGACGTCCGAGGACGTCGTCGCCTCGCTCGAGCGGATCCTCGACGAGGAGACCGGCGCCGCCGGGCGCGGGTTCCTTGCTCTCGATCGAGGAGGTCACCGCTCCCGACGACCTCACCGTCGTGCTCACCCTGTCGACCGCCGACGCCACGCTGCCCGCCGCGCTGAGCCGCGTCAACACGTCGATCCTGCTCGTCGGACGACATCGCCGCCGAGCACGGTCGGAACGGAGCCCAACGGGACCGGTCCGTTCTCCTTCGTCGAGTGGGTCGCAGGGCCAGCAAGCTCGACCTCGCCGGCTTCGAGGACTACTGGGGCGACGGCCCGTACGTCGCCGGCATCACCATCCGGGTCGTGCCCGACGAGCAGTCGCTGCTCGCCGCCCTCCAGGCCGGTGAGGTGCACGCTCGGCGTGATGAACAACCCGGCAGTCGTCGAGCAGGTGTCCGAGCCGCTCGTGCTCGAACGGACCGAGGCGCTTGGCTACTTCCCGTTCTTCCTGAACAGCTCCGCGCGGCCCGCTGCAGGAGCGAGCGGTGCGCCAGGCGATCTCCTGTGCGATCGACCGCCAGGAGCTGATCGACACCGCGCTGCTCGGCGAGGGAGTGCCGACCGGCCCGTTCGTCGAGGGCATCTACGCCACCGAGCCGTACGACGGGCTGCCCTGCGTCGGGCCCGATCAGCGACATGGCGCGCGAGCTGCTCACCGAGGGCGGCTACCCGGACGGGTTCTCGATGGAGACGATCATCATCACCGGCGAGAACGAGACCAACATCAACATCGCCCAGAACCTGCAGGCGCAGCTCGCCGAGATCGGTGTCGACCTCGAGCTCGTCCAGCTGGAGACCAACGTCTACGTCGACCGCTGGCTCGCCGCCGACTTCGACTCGGCGCTGTCGGAGAACGGTTCGCAGGCCGACCCGCACCTCACGTACTCGCGCTACTTCATCTCCGGCGGCAACTTCGAGAACGTCGGCGGGCTCACCTCGCCGGAGCTGGACGAGCTGTTCGCCGAGGGGCTGGGCGAGACCGACCCCGAAGCGCGAGTGCCGATCTACGCCGAGATCTCGCGGATCCTGCTCGAGGAGTCGCCGTGGGTGTGGCTCTACCAGGGCTACCGCTACCAGGTCCTGTCCCCGGACGTCGAGGGCTTCGTCGCCCAACCCGACCGGCTCGCTGGCCTCGCTGCGGGAAGTGACGCTGGCGTCCGGCTAAGGGTCTGGGCGGTGCCCAGGATTGGCGCACAACGTTGGAGCACGCCCGCGCCGCCGTCCAGACCGCGGTCGAGACCGGCGTCGTGCCGGGTGCCGTGGCGCTCGTCCGCCACCGCGGCGAGGTGGTGCTGCACGAGGCGTTCGGCTCGGCGAGCCTCGTCCCCGAGCGCGGCCGATGACGCCGGACACCGTCTTCGACCTCGCCTCGCTGACGAAGCCGCTCGTCGGCGCCGGCGTCGCCCTCGCGTTGGTCGACCGCGGGGCGTTCTCGCTCGACGAGGAGATCACCGACGTGGCTGCCGGAGCTGGATCAGTTCCGCGGCGAGGGTGTCACGGTGCGCCGGTTGCTCGCCCACACCGCCGGCGTCACCGGCTGGCGGCCGGTGTACACCGGCGCTGACGGTGCTGACGCGGTCGTGCGGGCGATCGGCGCGCTCGGTCTGGCCGCGCCACCGGGCTCGCGCTTCGAGTACAGCGACCTCGGCTACATCCTCCTCGGCGTCGCCCTCGAGCGCGCTGCCGGATCCACCCTCGCCGAGCTCGCCGACGAGCTGCTCTTCGAGCCGTGCGGCCTCGCGCGCACCGGCTACCTGCCCGGCCGGCCCGCCGGACGACGTTCGCCGTCACCGAGGAGGGCAACGCCTTCGAGCGGCGGATGGCCGTGTGGGCCGGCCTCGACTTCGACCGGTGGCGCACGACGTTCCATCCCGGGGAGGTCAACGACGGCAACGCCCACTACGGGCTCGGTGGCATCAGCGCCCACGCCGGGCTGTTCTCGACCGCAGTCGAGGTCGCGACGATCGGCGAGATGTGGCTGCGGCGAGGCGTCCACGAGGGACGTCAGGTGCTCTCGCCCGCCGTCGTCGATCTCGCCGTGAGCGACCAGATGCCGCCGGGCCAGCCCGCCGCGGCCTCGGATGGGATCTCGTCCGACGAGGCGGGCCGACGCTCGAGGAGATCCGCCGCGCCGACGCCGGCTACTTCCCGCCCGTGGCCTCGCCGTTCACGCCGCGCTCGTCTGGGGAACTGCTCTCGGCGTCGGCGTTCGGCCACACCGGGTTCACCGGGACGTCGATGTGGATCGATCCCGCAGCTCGAGGTCGTCGCCGTGCTGCTGACCAACGCCACCCACCCGCGCGTCGACCTCGACAAGCCGGTCAACGCGCTGCGGGCGCGGTTCGCCAACGCTGTCGCCGCCGCGGTCTCATGCGCCAGCTACCTGATCCGTCGGCTCGCCGAGGCGATCATCACGCTGTTCGGCGTCGCCGTGCTCGTCTTCATCGTCATGCGCGTGCTGCCCGGCGACGAGATCACCGCTCGCCTGGGCACCGAGGCGGGAGCGCTCACGGAGGCGCAACGCGACGCGCTGGAGCGCTACTACGGGCTCGACCAGCCGCTGTTCCGGCAGTTCTTCTCGTGGCTGGGCAGCGTGCTCACCGGCAACTTCGGGATCTCCGTGACGAGCGGGCAGCCAGTGCGCAGCCAGATCGCCGAGGCGCTGCCAGTGACGATCGAGCTCGCCATCCTCGCCACCCTGATCGGCTCGCTCGTCGGCGTGGCCATCGGCGTGTTCGCCGCGTCGCGGGTCAACCACTTCGGTGACGTCGTCGGCCAGGGGTTCGGCCTGCTCGGCCTCGGCATCCCCAACTTCATCGTCGGCTCGACGATCATCGCCGTGCTGGCGACGAACTTCGCCTACTTCCCGTCGGCCGCCCGCTACGTCGGCTTCTTCGAGTCGCCGGTCGAGAACCTGCAGCAGCAGTTCTGGCCGGCCGTGACGCTCGCCCTCGGTCTCGCCGCGGCGGTGATGCGCACGACCCGTTCGGCCTTTCTCGAGGCCGGTTCGCAGGACTTCGTCCGCACGGCGCGGGGCAAGGGGCTGACACCGCGGCGAGTCCGGTGGCGACACGTGCTGCACAACTCGGCGATCCCGATCGTCACGATCGTCGGCATCCAGTTCGGCTATCTGCTCGGCGGCACGGTGATCGTCGAGGAGATCTTCGCCCTCCCCGGGATGGGCCGCCTCGTGCTGACAGGGATCACCCAGCGCGAGTACGCCGTCGTGCAGAGCAGCGTGCTCGTCATCGCCGCCCTGTTCGTCCTCGTCAACGTCGTCGTCGACCTGATCTACACGCGCATCGACCCCCGGGTGACATTGACGTGAGTGAAACGGCGATGCCGACGACGCTCGTCGAGGCGGCCGCGGCGCCGGCGGCGGGGCGTGGCCGGCTGCGCCGGCTGTGGTCGTCGCCGGCGGGGGTGGTTGGCCTCGTCATCGTCACGTTCCTCGTCCTCATCGCCATCGCCGCCGCCCTCGGACTCACCCCGTACCCGCCGCTCGAGCAGAACGTCGCCGACCGCTTCGCCGCCCCGTCGACCACGCACTGGATGGGGACCGACCAGTTCGGTCGCGACGTCGCTTCGCGGGTGATGGAAGGGATCCTCGCTTCGCTGCGCATCTCCGTCGTCGCCGTCGCCATCGCGGCAACGATCGGGTCCACGGCCGGGATCGCCGCCGGCTTCTTCGGTGGGCTGGACCGACCGTGTCAGTCGGACTCGTGACCAACATCATGTTCGCGTTCCCGGCGATCCTCCTCGCCCTCGCCGTCGTCACGGCGCTGGGACGCGGCTGGATGAACACCGTCATCGCCATCGCCGTCGTCTACACCCCGATCTTCGTCCGTGTCGCCCGCGGGCCGGTGCTCAGCGTCCGCCAGCTCGACTTCGTCAAGGCCGGTCGCGGTGCTCGGGTTCGGGCGTACCCGCCTGCTGTTTCGCCACGTGTTGCCCAACGTCACGGCGCCGATCGTCGTGCAGATCGCTCTCGCCCTGTCGTGGGCGATCCTCACCGAGTCGGCGTTGAGCTTCCTCGGTCTCGGCACCCAGCCACCCGACCCGTCGCTCGGCCTGATGGTCAGTGAAGCCCGAACGCTCGTCTCGCGTGGGTGGTGGCTGATGGCGGCGCCGGCGTCGGCCATCGTCCTCGCCGTCATCGGTCTCAACCTGCTCGGCGACGGACTCCGCGACGCCCTCGACCCAACTCGCTCGCAAAGGAGGTGACCATGGACCACCGGATGCCAACCTGCCAGACCTCGCCGACCTCCTCACCGAGCAGCGCCGACCCGATCTCGCCGACCTCGACCTGCGCAGCACGACCGAGCTCGTCGCGCTGATGGCCGAGGACCAGGCCGAGGCGATCGCTGAGATCGTTGCAGCACGCGAGGACGTTGCCGCGGCGATCGATGCCGTCGTCGAGCGGCTGCGCCGGGGCGGGCGGTTGATCTACGTCGGCGCCGGCACGGCGGGCCGGATGGGCGTGCTCGACGCCGCCGAATGCCCACCGACGTTCAACACGGACCGCGTCGTCGGCGTCCTCGCCGGTAGTGCGAGGGCGATGCACGCGGCGCGGGAGGCGGTCGAGGACGACGCCGCTGCCGGCGCCACCGACATCGATCGAGCTCGCCGTCTCACCGGACGACGTCGTCGTCGGCGTCGCCGCGTCCGGACGCACGCCGTACACGATCGGCGCAGTCCACCACGCCGCCGACGTCGGCGCCCTCACGGTCGGCATCTCGTCGAACCCTGACGCCGAGCTGAGCCGCCACGTCGACCACCCGATCGAGCTCGTCACCGGGCCGGAGATCATCGCCGGCTCGACCCGGCTGAAGGCGGGCACGGCCCAGAAGGTCGTGCTCAACATCATCTCGACGATCGCCATGATCCGTCTCGGCAAGACGTTCGGCAACCTCATGGTCGACATGCGGGCGACCAACGACAAGCTGCGCGACCGCGCCCGCCGCATCGTTGCTGATGCCGCCGGCGTGTCTCCGACGGAGGCCGGCAGAGCCCTCGACGCTGCCGGAGGGAGGTCAAGGTCGCCATCGTGACGCTGCTCACCGGCGTCGACGCCGGCGAGGCGGCCGATCGCCTTGTAGCTCACGACGGTGTGGTGCGTGCTGCGGTGGAGGAGCAATGAGAGGTTGGAGGACCCCGCACTCGTGCGAGCGAATGAGCGCCAGCGAACGAGCGACTAGTAGCGGCCTGCGTGGCCGGGGAACGCAATGAGAGTCGTCGGAATGATCAGCGGGACGTCGATGGACGGCATCGACGTCGCCGTCGCCGACCTCGAGCTGCGTCGGCGACACGATCGACCTCCGTCCACTCGGCGCCACGTCGCATGAGTATCCGGCCGCGCTACGAGCCGCCCTCGGCGCGTCCTCCCTCCGGCTTCGACGACCGCCGAGGAGGTGTGCCGGCTCGACACGCTCGTCGGCCAGGCGTTCGCCGACGCGGCGGTGGCTGCCGTCCACGACTTCGGCGCCGACGCCGTCGACCTCGTCGTCTCCCATGGCCAGACGATCTTCCATTGGGTCGACGACGAGGGTCGGGCGCGCGGCGGCGTGCAACTCGGCCAGCCGGCGTGGATCGCCGAAGCGACCGGGGTTCCCGTCGTCGCCGACCTGCGGGCACGCGACATCGCTGCCGGCGGCCACGGCGCGCCGTTGGCGAGCACGCTCGACGAACTGCTCCTCGCCGGATCGGACGAGACGGTCGCCGCGCTCAACCTCGGCGGCATCGCCAACATCACGATGGTCGCCGGTGACGCACCCACGCTGGCCTTCGACATCGGCCCGGCCAACGCCCTCATCGACGCCGCCGTCGGCCGCGGCCACCGCCGGAGCCGAGCTGTTCGACCGCGACGGTGTCCGTGGCCGTCGCGGCCAGCCTCACACCGCGCTTCTCGAGCGCCTGCTCGACGATCCGTACTACCGCCGACCACCACCGAAGTCGACCGGCAAGGAGCTGTTCCACCTGACCTACCTGGCCGGCCACGTCGCTGCCATCGGGACGATCGACGCCGATGACGTCGTCGCCACCGTCACAGCCGTCACGGCGATCACGGTGGCCGACGCCTGCCGCGAGTTCGGCATCCGCCGGCTCGTCGTGTCCGGCGGCGGGGCCGAGAACCCGGCGCTGATGGAAAGGCTGGCCGGCGAGCTGCCCGGTGTTCCGGTCGTGACGAATCGACGAGTACGGCATCCCCAGCGGCGCCAAGGAGGCCTACCTCTTCGCTCTACTCGGGTTCCTCACCGTGCACCAGCTGCCGGGCAGCGTGCTGTCGGCGACCGGGGCCACCCGCCCGGTCGTGCTCGGATGTCTGCTGCCCGGTCGCGACGGGTTCCCGCCGATCGAACCACCACCATCGTCGCCGCCGTCCCGGCTCGTGGTGGGGCAATGAACGACGCGGTCCTCTCCGTTCATGGCCTGACCACGGTCCTGCATCTCGACGATGGGCCGGTGACGATCGTCGACGATGTCAGCTTCGACGTCGGCGCTGGGGAGACGGTCGCCCTCGTCGGCGAGTCGGGCTGCGGGAAGTCGTTGACGATGTTGTCGGTGATGGGGCTGCATCCGGTGCCGCCGGCGGAGATCGTCGCCGGTTCGGTGGCCCTCGGCGGCCGCGACCTGCTGGAGATGAGCGAAGCCGATCGCCGCGCCGTGCGGGGCGCCGAGCATCGCGATGGTGTACCAGGACCCGATGACGTCGCTGAACCCGCTGATGCGCGTCGGTGACCAGATCGCCGAGGTGCTGCGTCGCCCACGGCAGGAGCGCGAGCGTGAGGCCGACGACCGCACGATCGAGGTCCTCGCCGAGGTCGGCATCCCGCGTCCCGCCCGGGCCGCGCGGGCGTATCCCCACGAGTTCTCCGGCGGGATGCGTCAACGCGTCGTCATCGCCATGGCGCTGGCCCTGCGCCCCAAGGTCCTGATCGCCGACGAGCCGACGACCGCCCTCGACGTGACGATCCAGCAGCAGATCATCTCCCTCGTCGCCCGGCTCCACGAGCAGCTGTCGATGGCGGTGATCTGGGTCACCCACGATCTCGGCGTCGTCGCCCGTGTCGCCCAGCGAGTGCTCGTGATGTACGCCGGCCACGTCGTCGAGGAGGGGCCGACCGCCGCAGTGTTCGCCGCTCCCGAGCACCCGTACACGGCCGGCCTGCTGGCGGCGATCCCGCCGGTGCGGGGCGCCGAGCGCCACCGGCTGCGGCAGATCCCCGGTTCACCGCCCGACCCGGCGAGCATGCCCGCCGGCTGTCCGTTCGCCCCGCGCTGCCCGTACGCGATCGACCGGTGCCGGGAGGCGATGCCGCCGCTCACCGACCGCGCGGGCAGCCGGGCCGCGTGCTGGGTGCAGCCGGCGGAGTGGACCGCCCGACGGCGTGACGTTCCGGCATGATCGACGCTCGGCGAGTCGCGGAGCGCCAGATGCTCGTGGCCACCGACCTCACCCGGGAGTATCCGGTCCGGGGCACCCGTCAGGTACTCACCGCCGTCGCCGGGGTGTCGCTGACGCTGCGGCCGCGGCGAGACCCTCGGCATCGTCGGCGAATCGGGCTGCGGCAAGTCGACCCTCGCCCGCCTGCTCGTCCGCCTCGAGGATCCGACGTCTGGCCGCATCGAGCTCGACGGCCAGGACGTCACCACGCTCGGACACGCTGCCCTCCGTGCGTTCCGCCGCCGTGTGCAGCTCGTGTTCCAGGATCCCTACTCGTCACTCAACCCGCGGATCACGGTCGGCGCGCACGCTCGAGGAGGTCCTCGCCGTCCATCGCCTCGGCGGCCGCGGCGATCGCCGCCGGCGGGTCGAGCACCTGCTCGATCGCGTCGGGCTGCCGGCGCGGTTCGCCGGGCGTTACCCACACCAGCTCTCCGGCGGGCAACGACAGCGCGTCGGCATCGCCCGCGCCCTCGCCGTCGAGCCGGAGATCATCGTGCTCGACGAGCCGCTGTCGGCGCTCGACGTGTCCGTGCAGTCGGGGATCATGAACCTGCTCACCGACCTGCGCGACGAGTTGAGCGTCGCCTACGTGTTCATCTCCCACGACCTCGGTATGGTCCGTCACCTCTCCGACCGGATCGCCGTGATGTACCTCGGCCGGGTGGTCGAGCTCGGCCCATGGGCGCCGGTCTCGGACGATCCGCTGCACCCCTACACGGCGGCGCTGCAGCAAGCCGTGCCGATCGCCGATCCAGCGATCGAGGTCGGGCGACACGTCGAAACGCTGGTCGGGGAGGTTCCTGACCCCGCCGATCCGCCTTCCGGGTGCCCGTTCCATCCCCGCTGCCCCCTCGCCGAGGACATCTGTCGCGAGGTCCGCCCGGCACTGATCGAGCTGACAGCCGGGCACGAGGCGGCCTGCCACGTCGCCGCCCGGGGACGCGTCGCATCTTGCGAGCGACCGAGCGCTAGCGAGGGAGCGGCCAGAAACGGCCTGCGTGGCCGGGGAACGCAATGAACGTGTCGGAGTTCGCGCTCGGCGAGCGACGGTAGGGATGTGAGCGAGCCGACGGCGCCCGCCTTCGAGGCCGACCCCGGGATGCAGCTGCTCGGGCTGTACGACGCTGCCCTCCCGCAGGTCTACGGCTACTTGTTGCCGCGCTGCGGCAACAGGGCGCTCGCCGAGGACCTCACGGCCGAGTCGTTCCTGGCCGCCGTCGCTGCCGTGCGCAAGCCGGAAGCGCCGGCGTTGAGCATCGCGTGGCTGATCGGCGTCGCCCGCCACAAGCTCGTCGACCATTGGCGACGGCAGGAGCGCGAGGAACGAAACCTGCAGCTCGCCCACGACAGCGCGAGGGATGACTCCGACGATCCGTGGGACGAACGCCTCGATGCACTGCGTGCCCGCGACGTCCTGGCAGAACTTGGGCCACATCACCAGGCGGCGTTGACGCTGCGCTACGCCGATGGTCTGCCCGTGCCCGAGGTCGCCGAGCACCTCGGGCGCACCGTGCACGCCACGGAGGCACTGCTCGTACGCGCCCGACGAGCATTCCGCAGCCGTTACGAGGAAACGGGGGCAGGGTGATGACTGACGCCTTGGATGCCCTGGGTATTCCCATTGAGCCGATCGATCCCGATCCGGCGTTCGCCGCACGGCTGCGCCGCCAGTTGCAGGACGCACTGCTCTCCGCCACCACCCCCAGAGGAGGAACCGACATGACCGACATTCAGCTCCACGAGACGGACGACTTCACTGCCACCGATGTCGGCGACGACGTCACCTGGCCGCCGGCGCTCACGCCGTACATTTCGGTGCGCGGCGCCCGCCAGGCGATCGACTGGTACACCGAGGTCTTCGCCGCCCGCCTTCGCGGCGGACTCTACGAAGGGCCCGACGGCTCGATCGGCCATGCCGAGCTGGCCATCGGCGATGCCGTGCTGATGCTGTCAGACCCCTGGCTCGAAGGCGGGGTCGACGCTCCGGAGCCCGGTCGCCCGCACAGCCATTCGCTACACCTCCAGGTCGACGACGTCGACGGCACCGTCAGGCGGGCGGCCGACGAGGGCGCCGTCATCGAGCGGCAGCCTTCCGACGAGCCCTATGGTCGTGTGGCCGCCCTCATCGACCCGTTCGGCCATCGTTGGATGCTCAACCAGCCGCCGCGGTCGGCGACCCGTGTGGCCCACGGCGACATCGGCTACGTCACGCTGGGAGTGCCCGACGACGAGCGGGCCAAGGCGTTCTACGGCGCCGTCCTCGGCTGGGAGTTCACGCCGGGCAACGTTCCGCGGGGCTGGCAGGTCGAAGGTCGCACCCCGATGATGGGACTCCATGGCGATCCGGGCGGCGCTGGGGGAGCGGCGCTGTGCTACCGCGTCGCCGACATGGCCGACGCCGTCGAGCGCGTGCGCAATGCAGGCGGTGAGGCCAACGATCCGCAGCCCCAGCCCTATGGCCTGCTCGCCTACTGCACCGACGACCAGGGCATCGAGTTCCAGCTCTGGCAACCCACCGATTAGAGGCCCATGTAGCCACCGATGGGTGTTTACGGGACCGAATCGTCCCCTAAACACCCATCGGTCGCAGTAGACCGTCGCGATTCCGTCGGGACTTCCAGCCGGAGACGACGAACACGACGGCGAACAGCGTCGCCCCGACGATCACGATGGCCGGTCCCGACTGCACGTCGAGGTGGTAGCTGGCGTTCATGCCGACGAACCCGGTGGTCGCTCCGATGCCGGTGGCCAGGAACAGCATGCGGTGGAACGAGTTGGTGAGCAGGCGGGCCACGGTCGCCGGGATGACGATGCTGGCGGCGACGAGTGTGGCGCCGAGCACCTGCATCGTGGCGAGGATCGTGACGGCCAGGACGAGCATCAACATCGCGTCGATACGCGCCGTGTGGAGGCCTGACGCCTCGGCGACCTCGGGGTCGAACGTCGTGAACAGCAGCGGCCGGTAGGCGAAGAACACGACAGCGGCAACGAACACGGCGACGACGAGGATCGCCACGACGTCGGCGTCGTCGACGCCGAGGATGCTGCCGAACAGGGCGGCGTCGAAGCTGTCGCCACGCCGGCCGAAGACCGCGAAGAGCGCCAGGCCGAGGGCGAACGAGGCGGTCGTGATCACGCCGATGGCGGCGTCGGCACCGATCACCCGCCGCCTCGTGACCCCGCCGATCAACAGCGCCGAGGCGACTCCCCACACACCGGCACCGAGCACGAAGTTGACGCCGAGCAGGGCGCTGGCGGCGAACCCGCCGAAGATGGCGTGGGAGAGGCCGTGACCGATGTAGCTCATCCCCTTGAGCACCACGAACACACCGACGAGTCCGCACAGCGCCCCGGCGACCGTGGCGACGACCACGCCGTTGCGGAAGAACTCGAACTCGTAGGGCTGGAGGAGCTCCTTCATGTCAGGCGCTGATCCCTGGGAACTCGATGACCTTGGCGCCGACGTGGCGATGGGAGTCGACGACGACAGGCATGCCGGCGTGTTCGAGCACCTCGATCGGGGCGCCGAACGTGCGCTCGAGGATGTCCGGCGTCAGCACCGACCGCGGTGGGCCGGTGCCGATGATCTCCGTGTTCAGACACACCAGATGGGGAAGGTGGGCGGCGATGCCGTTGAGGTCGTGGGTGGTGAGGATGATCGCCAGACCGTCGCCGTAGAGGTCGCCGAGGAGGTGGAGGATCTCGTGGCGGGTCCGGAAATCGACACCCGAGGTCGGCTCGTCCATCAACAGCAGCTGCGGTCGACCGAGCAGGGCCCTGGCGACGAACACTCGTTGCTGCTGACCGCCGGACAGCTGGCGGATGTGCCGGTCGGCTAGCGAGGCGATCTCCAGGCGCTCGAGGACCGCGTCGACCTCCGCCCGCTCGCTGCGGCTACGCCATGGCCACACGCGTCCACCGGTACGGGCCATGAGGACGCACTCGCCGACGGTCACCGGGAAGTTCCAGTCGACGGTCTCGACTTGGGGGACGTAGCCGACGCGCAGCCCTGGCGCCCGGTGGACGGTGCCGGCGCTCGGTCGCACGGTTCCCAGGAGCGTCCGCAACAGCGTGGACTTCCCAGATCCCGATGGGCCGACGATCCCGGTGAACTGACCTTCGGCGATGCGCAAGTTGATGTCGACGAGGGCGGGTGTGCCGCCGTACGCGCACGACACTCGCTCGAACTCGACGAGACGAGGAGTGTCGGCCGACCTGAGGCTCATTGCGGGTAGGTCGCCTCGTCCGTGGCGACGTTGCGGACCTCGACGGCCTCCAACGCCGAGGCGTCACCTCCAAGTGCGTCGACCATCGTGATGTAGTCGAAGAGCATCAGCCCGAGCCAGGAGTGCTCGGCGTCACCCGGCTCGCCGGGCAGGTCGTCGTCGCGCAGCACGTCGACGTACTCGACGTCGGCTTCTCGACCGATCTGCTCGAGGACCGGGCTGGGGAACACCTCGGACCCGAAGATCGCCGGCACTCCGGCCGCCTCGACCTGCTCGATCAAGTCGGCGACCTCTCTCGGCGTGGGGTCCTCGAAGTCCGACACCTGGATCGCCCCGATCACCTCCCAGTCGTACTCCTCGGCGAAGTAGGCGTAGGCGTCGTGATAGGTGAGCAGCTTGCGATCTGGCACGGTCGCAAACGACTCGCGCATCGCCGCGTCGAGCTCGTCGATCAATTCGGCGAAGGCGTCGTGGTTGGCGGCGTAGTAATCGGCATTGTCCGGGTCCCGGGCGGACATGTCGTCGCGCACGATCTCGGCGTAGCGCAGCGCCATCGGCGGGTTGGTCCACAGGTGCGGGTTGGGCTTGCCGCCCTCCTCGGGGAACGAGAAGTCGTACCGGTACTCGTCCTCGGTGATCGTCTGCTCACCCAACTCGACGATCTCGGCGTCGTCGGCGAGGTTCGCCTCGGCGAGCTCTCGTGTCGGCTCCTCGAGCTGCAGCCCATTGAGGTACAGGACGTCGGCGGTGGAGAGCAACTCGGCGACGCTCGGTTGCGGCTCGAACGTGTGCGAGTTGGTGCCCTCAGGGACGATGCCGACGATGTCGGCCCGGTCGCCGACGATGTTGGCGACGATGCTGGTGATCGGCGCGACCGTCGTCGCCACCAGCAATCGGTCGGCTTCTTCGGAGCCTGCTGCGGCGACCACGCCGGCTCCGTTGACACCGATCACGGCAAGCAACGCCGCGGTGGCGATCACACGCACGGCTCGGACCCTACTGCGAGCGACTTGTTGCTGCGAGTGACTTGCATCACGGGTCGATTCGCAGCAGCGACGTGGTCAGTAGCCTCGCGAACGTGGTGGCCAACGACCGGGCGGACGCCATCGTCGAGCGTCTTCGCCGCAGCGGCGGACGGATGACCCAGCCGCGTCGCATGGTCATCGACGCCTTGGCCCGCAGCCCCAGCCATCACCTGACGGCCGCGGACATCGTCGCCGTCGTCCGCGCCGAGGACCCCGAGTTCTACGAGAGCACGGTGTACCGGACCCTCGACCTGCTCGTCGACCTCGGCATCGTCGAGCGGGTCCAGCTGGGACCAGGCGGCGCCGTGTTCCACCTGCCTCACGAGCCCCACCACCACCTCGTCTGCCAGCGCTGTGGTGACGTGCTGGAGATCCCGGCGGCGCTGCTCGACGAGCTCGCCATCCACCTGCACGACGAGCACGGCTTCCGTCTGCGAGCGTCGGCTTCGACACTGGTCGGATCGTGCTCGCGTTGTGAGGGCGCGACGGAAACGTTGTAAGGGGTCGCGGTCCAGCACGGTCGTCAGTTCGTAGCCGTCGGCCCGGCGGATGACCACACCGAGGCGACCGATGGGTGCTTGGGGGACGATTCGGTCCCCCTGGCACCCATCGGTTGGTGGGGCCGGCGCGGGGATAGGGTCGGGCGCCTATGGCATCCGCTCCCACGTTCCCCCCGCTCGACGGCTCGGCGCCGAAGACGCAGAAGTTCGCTGCCGCCCCCGACCTCGGCATCGATCCCGCCAAGCGCTACACGGCGACGATCGACACGTCGCTCGGTGAGCTCGTCGTCGCCCTCGACGCCGCCAACGCCCCGAAGACCGTCAACAACTTCGTGTTCCTCGCCCTCCACCACTACTACGACGGCGTCATCTTCCATCGCATCATCAACGGCTTCATGTGCCAGGGTGGCGACCCGACCGGCACCGGCACCGGCGGGCCCGGCTACCGCTTCGAGGACGAACTGCCCAAGCCCGGTCGCTACGAGGTCGGCTCCGTAGCGATGGCCAACGCCGGGCCGCACACCAACGGCAGCCAGTTCTTCATCGTCTCCGGGCCGAGCGGAGTCGGCCTGCCGCCCCTGTACAGCCTGTTCGGCAAGGTGGTCAAGGGCCTCGACGTCGTTGACGAGATGCAGCGCGTGGCGACGAACTCGAAGGACCGCCCCAACGACGACGTCGTCATCAACACGGTGACCATCTCCGTCGCCGATGAGTGAGGGTTCGCTCGCCGGGCGCACCGCCATCGTCACCGGCGCCGGTCGGGGGATCGGGGCGGCGATCGCCCGCGCCCTCGACGCCGCCGGCGCGCGCGTCGTGCTCGTCGCCCGCACGGCGAGCGAGCTCGACGAAGTCGCCGCCACACTGGCCAACGACCCCGTCACCGTCGTCGCCGACCTCGGCACGCCGGACGGCCCATCCGCTGCCGCGGAACAGGCGATCACCGCCCTCGACGGCCGTGTCGACGTCCTCGTCAACAACGCCGCCGTGGCCATCCGCAAACCGAGCGAGGAGCTCACCGCCGACGAGATCCAGCACGTCCTCGACGTCAACGTCCGCGGCGTGCTGCTGCTCACCGTCGCCGTGCTGCCGGCGATGCTCGCCGCCGGCTCTGGTTCGATCGTGTCGCTCAGCTCGATCAGCGGCCTGCGCGGAACACCGCGCCGAGCGGTCTACGCGGCGAGCAAGGCGGCGATCGACGGGATGACTCGCGGCGCTGGCGATGGAGTACGGACCGCGCGGCATCCGCGCCAACGCCGTCGCCCCGGGCGTCGTGCCGACGGCGTTATGGGTCGAACACCTCGCCAAGCCCGGCGTCGAAGCTGAGGTGCTGGCGACGATCCCGATCCGCCGGCTCACCGAGGCCGACGAGATCGCCGACGTCGTCACGTTCCTCGCCTCCGACGCGTCGCGGGCGATCACCGGAGCGACGATCGCGGCTGACGGCGGGATGGGGGCAACGCTCAACCTGTTTCCCAAGGTGTGAAGTTGCGGACGCGATCTGTCCACAAGTTGCGTCATACTCGGCGCATGCCTGCCCGGGTCGGCGAGCGACCGTGACGCGCCTGTCCATCGAGGCCGCCCGCCGCATCGCCCTCGCCGCCCAGGGGTTCACCCGCCCGCGGCCGAGCGGCCGCGTGACCCGCCGCCACCTGCGGCGACTGTTCGACGACATCGGGCTGATCCAGATCGATTCGGTCAACGTCGTCGTGCGCAGTCAGGAGCTTCCCCTCTTCGCCCGGCTCGGCGCCCATCCCCGCACACTGATCCCGAACGCCGTCGCCGCCGGCGAGCTGTTCGAGTACTGGGCGCACGTCGCCTCGATCGTGCCGACGAAACATCTCCCGCTGTTCCGGTGGCGAATGGCGGCGATGGTCGACGGTCGCTACGCCCGGCACTTCACGCAGCGCCGGCCCGGAATGTTGGACAAGGTTCTCGACCAGGTCCGCGCCCGCGGCCCGATCGCCGTCGGCGACGTCGAGGGCCGCGTCCGCAATCCCGGGACGTGGTGGAACTGGGACGACGCCAAGCTCGCCCTGGAGATCCTCTTCGATCAGGGGGTGGTCAGCGTCACCCGGCGCCCGAACGACTTTGCTCGGCTGTACGACCTCGTCGAGCGGATCGTCCCCGCCGACGTGCTCGCCGCTCCGCCGGTCGCCGAGCCTGAGGCACGGCGCCAGTTGCTCATGCTCGCCGCCCGCTCGCTCGGCGTCGCCACGCTCAAGGACCTCTGCGACTACTACCGACTCAACGCAACGACGCTCAAGCCGATCGTCGAAGAGCTGGCGGCCGACGGCTTGCTCGTCCCCGTCGAGGTCGACGGCTGGAAGCAGCCGGCGTTTCTCCATCCCGACGCCCAGGCGCCGCGTCGGGTCACCGGCCGCGCCCTGCTCTCCCCATTCGACTCGTTGATCTGGTTCCGCGATCGCACCGAGCGGTTGTTCGACTTCAACTACAGGATCGAGATCTACACGCCGAAGCCAAAGCGGGTCTATGGCTACTACGTGCTTCCGTTCCTGCTCGACGGCCAGCTCGTCGGGCGCGTCGATCTCAAGGCCGACCGCTCCGCTGGTGTCCTACTGGCCCAGGCGACCTGGGTCGAGGACGACCTCGACAACCCACTCGACCGCCCTGCGATCGCCGAGCAACTCGCCGTCGAGCTCGGCGAGATGGCCGGTTGGCTCGGACTGGGCGGCGGCGTTGTCGCTGCAGCCAGGGGCAATCTCGCCAAGGATCTCCTCGGTGCGCCTAACGTGATGCCGATTGTCGAACCCGACGCGTAGCGCACTCTCCGGCGACGAGGAACCCGTCAGCCCCGGGCCGCATCCGTTGCGAGCAGCCAACGAGGCGGCGGCCGAGCCCGCTGCCGTACCTGTCGCGCCGCCCGAGCCCGCTGCCGCATCGGTCCCGCCGACCGAACGGCGAATGCCCCGCTGGGTCGTGCCGGCGACCATCATCTTCTGGACCGGCGCGCTCGCCGCTCTCGTCGTGCGGGCGATCTGGGCCCGGCTCGACGACCTCGTCGTCCTCCTGGCGATCTCCTTGTTCCTGTCGCTCGCCATCGAACCCGGCGTCAACCGTCTCTCGCGGCGTGGCTGGCGACGCGGCTCGTCGACGGCACTGATCCTGTTCGGCGTCGTGATCGTCTTTCTCCTGTTCGTCGCCGCCATCGGCACTCTCGTCGGCTCGCAGATCGCCGAGCTGCTGACGAACACCGAGCGCTACATCAGCCGGACCGTCAACTTCCTCAACGACACGTTCGGCTTCAACATCAACGCTCAAGAGGCGATCGAAGCGTTCAACGACCCCGACGGCGCCGTGCAACAGTTCATCGAGGACCAGCAGGACGACGCCCTCGCCCTGTCGGTCACCGCTCTCGGCTGGCTGTTGCAGTTGTTGTCGGTGATCCTGTTCACGTTCTACCTCGTCGCCGACGGGCCGCGTCTGCGTCGGGCGATCTGCGCCCGCCTGACCCCGGACCACCAGGAGCGTGTGCTGCAGACGTGGGAGCTGGCCAGCACGAAGACCGGTGGCTACCTCTACTCCCGGGCGCTGCTGGCGCTGCTGTCGACGCTCTTCCACTGGATCGTTTTCCAGTCGGTCGGCACCGCCGCCCCGATCGCCCTTGCGCTGTGGGTGGGCATCATCAGCCAGTTCCTCCCGGTCGTCGGTACGTACATCGCCGGTGTGTTGCCGGTCGTCATCACATTCCTCGACTCGCCGCTCAAGGCACTGATCGTGCTCATCGCCATCGTCCTGTACCAACAGATCGAGAACTACGTGTTCGCGCCGCGCATCACGGCGCGCACGATGCAGCTCCATCCGGCGCTGGCCTTCGGGTCGGCACTCGGAGGTGCGGCCTTGCTCGGCGTCGTCGGGGCAGTGCTGGCACTGCCGGCGGCGGCGATGGCCCAGGCGCTGGTGTCCGAGTTGGGCACCCGCCATGTCGTCGTCGACAGTCACCTCACCACCGTCGTCGAGCCACGCCGACGCCGTCGACTCGGCAACTGGTTCGGGTTCGACGATGAGCAGAGCCCGGCCCGGCGGGGTTGGAAGCGACACTGATGTTGCCCGGCGCGGTCGTGCCGATCGCTCTGACGACACGCAGCGGCGAGGTCGAGTCCGTCCACTTCGGCATCGTCGTCGCCCTCGGCACGGACGGCACGGTGACGTTGTCGGCGGGTAACCCCGACACTGCGGTGTATCCGCGCTCGGCACTCAAGCCGCTGCAGGCCCAGGCGATGGTCGACGCTGGCTTCGTCGCCGATGCCGACGAGCTTGCCGTCGCCGCGGCCAGTCACAACGGCGAGCCGATCCATCTCGATGTCGTGCGCCGGATCCTGTCCAAGGCCGGCCTCGACGAGCACGCCCTCGCCAACACCCCTGCGCTCCCTCTCGCCCCTGCCGTGGCCGCCGATGTGCTGCGGACCGGCGGGAAAGCGAGCGCGCTGCTGCAGAACTGCAGCGGCAAGCACGCGGCGATGCTCGCCACGTCGGTCGCCAACGGCTGGGACGTCGACGGATACCTCGAGCTCGACCACCCCGTGCAGAAGTTGATCGACGCCTACATCGCCGAGGCCGCGGGCGGTGTCAGCCACACTGGAATCGACGGGTGCGGTGCCCCGACGGCGATGGTCACGCTTACCGGCCTGGCGACCGCGGTCCACGCGCTGGCAATCGGTCGATCCGCCGTCTACGTGGCGATGTGCCAGCATCCCGACCTCGTCGCCGGTACTGGGCGAGACGACACGTTGTTGATGCAAGCCGTTCCCGGCCTGGCGGCCAAGGGCGGCGCCGAAGGGGTCCACGTCGCCGCCCATCCGGACGGTCGGGCGGTCGCCGTGAAGGTCGCCGATGGCTCCGAACGGGCGCGGGTGCCAGTGCTGCTGGCGGCGATGCGGTCGCTGGGGTTCGAGGTCGACGACGTGCCGGTCTCGCCGATCCTCGGCCACGGCCGTCCTGTCGGTGAGGTCCGCGCGCTGGTCAGTCAGTAGGAGGGCGGGACGTCGCCGATTCGGGCGAATTTGGGTGGACGGCGCTGTAGGAATGACTGGACGCCTTCCTGGAAGTCGCCTCGTCCGAAGCTCTCGACCATCAGCCGTTCGGCATCAGCCTGGGCGGCGGCAAGGCCGCGGTGGAGATCGAGATACACCTGCCGCTTCATCACCGCGATCGACGCCGGCGAGCAGTGCTCCGCCAGATTGACGAGGTAGTCGCGAGCGTGGGGGAGCAGCTCGTCCGGTGACGTGGCGTGATTGACGAGGCCGATCCGCGCTGCTTCCTCGGCACCGACCTTGCGTGCCGAGTAGAGCAGGTCGAGGGCGTGGGACGGACCGACGAGTCGGGAGAGTTGCCAGGCGATTCCCCACTCGGCGATCAGGCCGCGTTGGGAGAATGACGTCGTCACGATGGCCGTCGTGCTCATCCAGCGGAGGTCACAGGCGAGGACGACGGGAACGCCCATGCCGGCGACCGGACCGTTGATCGCCGCGATCACCGGTTTGGCAACGGACATCAGGTAGGTGTACGTCCCGCGCAGGTCGGCCCCGGCGTCGGGGTCGCCTGGTACGGCGACGCTGGCGTCGATGATCTGGGCAGCGGCGTCCTCCCGGGACCCGGCGTCGCCCGAGGAGTCGGTGACGCCGGCCAGCATGGCGAGGTCGGCACCGGCGCAGAAGCCACGGCCGGCGCCGGTGATGACGATGCCGACGACGCCGGGGTCGCGCTCGGCTTGCCCGATCGCTGCGGCGACCTCGTGTCCCATCCGCGCGGTCCAGGCGTTGAGCTGGTCGGGGCGATTGAGGGTGATCGTGGCGACGGGGTCGTCGACCTCGTACAGGACCTGCTCGAACGCTGTGGTCATCCCGCGTTTGTAGTCGTCCGGCTCGCCGTTCGTCGCATCGTTGCAGTCGCTGGCACTTCTGGGTGCCACTCCTTGCGGAAATCGGGGACTCCTCGGGTTCGTGTGGGCCCGACCGAGGCGCCGGCAAGCGCGCTGGCTCTGGAAGGGGGCGGATTCCAGCCGCCGCGACGGTCACCGCAAACTGATGTCGCTGAGCGGCCAGAATTGGCCGCTTTGCGCGGGAAGAATGCGAAGTGCCGACTGAAACGACCGTTTCGTGCCTGCTGCGTCGGCAGTTCTCGCCGCTCGCCCCGTCGACACCAGAGCTGTGAGCGCAAACAGCACAAACAGCACAAACCTGCTGCGACAGCTCACAGTTCACGGGGATGTCGAGACTGCCCGACACGACGTCGGTGCCGCCGCTTCTGGAGCCGTGCCACCGTGACGCAGCGCGCGCCGAGCCCACACGAACCCGAGGAGAACCCGGAATCGCAACGATTGGCACCGAGAAGATGGTGATGGGTGCCAGCACCCTCAGGACTCAGCCGTAGGCGCCGGCGACAATGGCCGCGATTGCGGCGCCGGGCCAGGCGAACCATCGCCGTGACCGCCAGTCGGCGCTGGCCGGATCGTAGGCCTCGGGGAGCATCCCGTGACGGTTGCACGGCGGCGAATCTGGACAGCACTCGGTCGACGCGCTGGTCGTCGCCGGCGATCGAGGCCCACACCCACTCCTGGATGTCACCGAGCGGCCAGACGCCGGGCGTGTGCAGCGAGCCCAGACCGCCGCCCCGTCCAATCACGAACGCCGGGTTGTGGGCGGAGAACGCGAACCGCATCGTCACCTGCCACATCTTGTCGTCAGGGGCCACGAAGCCGACGAGCGGAGCGAAGGCGACGGGCAGGTCGTTGGCGTCGTGATAGAGACGCTGTCCGCCGCGGCCGTCGATGGCGTAAGCCCATTGGGTGCCGAGCGGGCCATCGACGGCAAAGCCGCTGACTACGGCCGAGCGCACCACGGCAGCTTCTGCGACGAACTCGGCGGCGCGCCTTCCAAGGCCGAGTTCGACGGCGTGGGCGGCGAGACGGTGGGCCGCGGTCCAGTGGAGCACCTCGGTCGACATCAGCAGCGGCAGGTCGGCAGCGTCATCAGCGGGGTTCTCCTCGCTCCACAACAGCCCGGTCGCGTCGTCGCGCGGCAACGCGTCCCACGTCGCGGCGACCAGCCGGCCCCATTCGGCGGGCGCCTCCGGTGACGGCCAGCGTCCAAGGACGTCGCGGTGGTCGAGCAGCTCGAGGATCGGGTACAACTGCTGGTCGGCTTGGGCGGCGACGTCCTTCACTTGCCCGTTGGCCTGGTGGCTGCGCTGCCAGAGGTGGTCGGGACGGTCGCAGCACAACCACAGCCAGCGCAGGTGGTCGCCGATGGAGTTGTCGGCGATGCCTGCGGCAAGCAGGGCGCGGGCCTGGTAATAGGCGTCACGGGTCCACGACAGCGGCAGTATGCGATGGTCGGTGAGGATCGTCCTGAACCCGTCTCCGGCGGTGAGCACCGTGCACTCGCGGAAGTAGCGCAGTGCCGCGTCGGCGATTCCGAGCACCGTGGTCCGATGGCGGTCCGGGACCATCAGCCAACTCGACGCGACGCCGTCGATTCGTGGTTCGGACGGTGCCGCCGCGGCCGGTGCGACGGGGTCGCGGCCCACCGCGACCGTGACGGCGAAGCCACCGGCCGGCTCACCCGGAAGCTCGATCGTCGCCGTGTTCAGCGAGGTGGCGGACCACCGCGGGGCCGCGACGCCTGCAGGCTCAACGTCGATGCGGGCGCTGACTCCCGCGGTCGAGCGGATGCGCAGCCTGTGGCCATCGACGCACGTGCGGGAGCCGAGGTCGATCGTCGGCAACGGCGACACGTCCGTGACCTCGGCGTACGCCGGCCGGTCGAGATGGCCGGCGAACTCGACGACCACCGGGCCGGCGCCCACCGCGTACGTCTGGGTGACGCTGCCGCCCGACGCGGCGCGCGTTGTCGGAACAGCGCCGCGGACGCGCAGGAACGCCGAGCTGGCGTCCTCCATCAACAGCCGGTACGCACGCACCGCGGCGACGTCGCCGCGGCTGTTATCGGGGAACGGCGGCATCCCGCTGAGCTCGACGAACCCGACATCGGGATCCGTCGTCCCGACGGAAAGCCACGACCCGTCGGTGGTGAACGAGGCGCAGACCGAACCGTCGCCGACATCCGGTGACAGCTCGTTCATGCCAGGTCGTACAGGGCCGGTCGGCGCAGGACGAGCGTCGGCTCGTGCTCCCGCTCGACGGCGATCAACGACAGGTCGAGGGTGGCCGTGAGCACGGCCGGATCGGCACCTGCGGCCGCGACCACCTCGCCGCGCGGGTCGGCGATCAACGAGAAGCCGCAGAAGCCGTTGCCGCTCTGGTTGCAGGCGATGACGTACAGCTGGTTGTCCTGCGCGCGGGCGCGGCTGCGCAGCGTCAGCAGGTGGTCGTAGCCGTCGCCGACGGCCGAGGGGACGACGAGGACGTCGGCACCGGCGAGCGCGAGGGCGGTGGCGATCTCCGGAAAGGCGTGCTCGAAGCAGATCATCGGTCCGAGCCGCGCTGAAGGCGTCGCCACCGTCGTGAGCTCCGACCCGGCGGCGAAGAGGGCGAGCTCGGTCGGATACAGGTGGGTCTTGCGGTAGGCGGTCACGGCGCCATCCGGTGCGATCGTCACCGCGCTGTCGAACACCTCGTCGCCGTCCAGCTCGAGCAGTCCGAGCACGACCGTCGCCCCAGTCCTGGCGGCGGCGCCGGAGACTGCGGCGACGGCGGGGCCGTCGAGAGGCTGTGCCAGCCGGCGACCGTCGGACGCCAGCACGTCGAGGTCGTACCCGCTCGTCACCAACTCCGGCGTGACGACGAGGTCGCTGCCGGTGCCGTGCTCGTCGATCAGCGCCACCGTGGCGGCGACGTTGCCGTCGACGTCACCGGGGGTCGCCTGCATCTGCAGGACGGTGACGCGCAACGAGCTCATGATCACCATCTTGCCCGGCCTCGGTGTTGTCGGCCACGGTCAAGCGGCGCGAGCGCCCGGTCACCGACTGCGTCGGGTGTTGGCGCGGTAGACGGCGGTGATGATGACGAACAGGGTGACGGAGAAGGTGAGCGCGACGACGACTCGCACGGCGGGGCCTCCTACGTCGACACCGACGGCTCGCCGCAGATAATTGGCGCCGACGATGAACACGACGTAGGCCCACCACGGCGCCCACGTGGTTGACGTCGTCGCGTGTTCTGTCGGCGGCCGATTCACAACGATTTCCTCGCCGGACGGCGCCGAGACGGAGCGCGTTGTCAGCCCGACCGTGATGTCTGTGACGTTGCTGTCGCCTCCTCGTCGGAGGACGCCGGCGACGGTGTTGACGGCGACGACCACGACGAGGGCTGTCGCCACCCAAGAGGCGACGCGGAACGCCTGTGGGATCTCGGCCGCGGTGAGGATGATGACGCTCTGACGGACCAGATTGGCCGCGCCGAACGTCACGCCGTAGATCCACCACGGTGGACCCCAGGGTGACCGCCGACTCGTGTAGTCGCGGAGCAGTTGACGAAGTTGGAAAGCCATGGTCGTTCTAACACAGTTGTGCTAGAACGTATTCCCGTGCCGATCCACGTCGACCACGAGGCACGACGATCGCAATTGGCACACGCCGTGTGGCGGATCGTCGTGCGTGACGGCGTCGCCGGTGCATCAGTGCGCGCGGTCGCCAAAGAAGCGGGTTTGTCGATGGGGTCGGTTCGTCACTTCTTCGCCAGCCACGAGCAGCTCCTGCTCTTCGCCGTTGAGGCGCTCGTCGAGCAAGCCCGCAGGCGAATCGAAGAGGGAACGCCGGCACGCCTGTCCCTGCTCGCCGAGGGTCGGCCACTCGCCGCGGTCGCCGCGCTGCTCGAGGAGGTCCTGCCGCTCGATGCGGCGCGGCAGACCGAGGCCAAGGTGTGGGCCGCCTTCACCACCCCTCCCGCAACGAACCCCGAGATCGCGGCGATTCGTGAGCAGGTCGACAACGGTGTGCGGGAGCTCTGCCGCAGCGCCCTCGATGCACTGCAAGAGTTCGGTCTGCTCCACGCCGATCGTGACCGTGGCGTCGAGATCGAGCGGATCCACGCCGTGCTCGACGGCCTCACCATCCACCTGATACTCGAACCGGCGCGCCTCGAACCCGACCTCGCAAGGACGGTCGTCCTCACCCACCTGGGCGAACTGTCTGCGGCCGGTGCACTCGGTCCATGACGACGGCGCCTGCGGTTACTCGGCGACCGGGTCAACGTCATTGAGCGAGAACCCGGACAGATGTCCGTCTCGGGGACGGCCACTCGCGGCCGACCACGACCGTTGATCGCGCGTCTGATGGATCACCAACCGCGCCATGACGAAGGAGCACACAATGTCGGCAGCCACCACCACGACCACCCACGCTGGTCTCGAGCCCAGCCTCGACGTCGTCCCCGACGGGTTCGACGGTGAGTCCGAGGACGACGATCCCGAGGAGGACGACCGATGACGCTGACCTACGTCGGCGCCGGGACCACGCCGAGCGAGGGGCCGACGCCCGGTATCGAGAATTGGAAGCACTACGTGCTCGGTCGGTGGCCGGGCGGCATGGACCTGGGCAGCTTTGGTGTGCGAAACATGCGCAACAGCTCGAAGCTCTCGGTGCACGCCGTCGGCCGTGCGATGGGACTGGCGTTACGCCGATCCCGGCCCCGGACGGGCCGCCGCTGATGAGGCGATCGGCTATGCCATCGACCATCACGAGGCGCTCGGGATCCAGGCAGTCCACGACTACGTCAACTGCTCGATCTGGCGATCGAGCCGGGCGGGGACGGGCCCAGCCTGGAAGCGCCAGAAGCCGAGCTCGGACATGGGCCAGGGCTGGGCGAAGTGGCTGCACTGGGAGGTCCACCCGGACGCCGCGCTGCACACGGCGACCGTCGAACAGATCATCGCCGGTACCCCTCAGCCAAAGCCCCGGGAGGGCACTTCAGCGTCATTGCCGTTGCCCAAACTGAAGCGCGGCGACGTCGGCAGCGGCGTCACACTCCTACAGGAGGTGTTGTCCTTCTGGCGTTACTACAGCAAGCGCATCGACGGCGAGTTCGGGCCCCTGACCGAAGCGGCCGTCGCCGCGTGGCAGGTCGAACTCCAGCGGTACAACTGTGGCGAAGCGGATGGCATCTACGGACCGCGGACGCATGCCGCCGCCGTGGCGTTCTACGCCGGGGTCGGCCGCCTGCAGGCGGCAGCCTGACACGCACTCAGAACGCCCAACATTGGTGAGTCACGCGTGCGGAAACCTGCTCGCTCCGCTCACCAATGTTGCGCGGATCGGTGATTCAACAGCGACCCAAGTACGGTTCGGAGTCGGTGATCATCCATCCGACAGGTCGCTTCGACAACAGGGCGCAACACTACGAGCACATCGTCGTCGAGGAGCTCGCCGCCGCGATGGGCGCTGAGGTGAAGGGCGTCGACCTGGCCGCGCTCACCGATGCCCAATTCACCGAGATCGAGCACGCGCTTTTCCGGCACAAGATGATCTTCTTCCGCGACCAGCGGCTCTCTCACGCTGATCACGAGTCGTTCAGCTTGCGCTTCGGCGAGTTCGCCGACGACGCCTACACCAAAGGCGTCGACGGGCACGTCAACGTCCAGCCAGTGATCAGAGAGGCCGGCGCCGAGGCGGCGATGATCTTCGGATCCGGTTGGCATACCGACTCAGCCTTCCTCGAGAGGCCGCCGTCGATCAGCATGCTGTACGGCGTCGACATCCCGCCGTACGGGGGTGACACGATCTGGGCAAACAGTGCGCTTGCCTTCAACACGCTGAGCGACACGATGAAGGCGATGCTCGCCGGCCTCAGGGTCCGCATGTCGATGCGGAGGGTGCTGACAACGGCGCAGGAGTACATGGAGCCCGACGACACAGCGATCGGGAGACTGGCCGCCACCCGCGATGCTGAACAGCTCGATCCGGAGACAAGTCGAAAGGTGCGAGGAACCGTGCACCCGCTGATTCGCACCCATCCGGTGACCGGCGAGAAGTCGTTGTATTGCGACAAGACCTACGCGGTCGGCATCGAGGGGCTCACCGAAGCAGAGTCGGCACCACTGTTGTCGTTCCTGTCGGATCACGCGACCCAGCCGGCGTTCACGTGTCGTCTCCGTTGGGCTCCCGGCACGTTCACGGTGTGGGACAACCGCCTGTGCCTGCATCAGGCGTTCAACGACCATGACGGCCATCGCCGCGAGATGTACCGAACGACGGTGGCTGGCGAGGTGCCGAGCTGAATTCGCATCGATGAGCCCCGCGACAGAGGACACCAACCGACGGATGTTGCGGGCTCGGGACGCGATGGACCGGTCGTACGCCGAGCCACTCGACATTGGCAGCCTGGCACGCATCGCCATCGTCTCGGAGGCCCATTTCATCAGGACGTTCCGCGCCGTATTCGGGGAGACGCCACATCGCTACCTCCAGCGACGCCGAATCGAACGAGCCATGTTCCTGCTGCGCACAACCGACCGTCGCGTCACGGACGTCTGCTTCGACTGTGGGTTCACCAGCCTCGGCACGTTCAGCCGCACCTTCACGGCGATCGTCGGGGAGCCACCCAGCGTCTATCGCAGTCGCGGTGTGGTCCACCCGGTGCCGTCCTGCTTCGCGATGGCGTGGACCCGGCCGAGCACGTTCACCCATGACGTTCCTGCTGCCGGCGAGCTGGGCAGTTTCGGAGAAGCACGCGACAGCGTCCAACCCGTACCGTCGACGACATGATCACTTCACTCGCTATCTCCCAGATCTTCGTCCTCGACCAGGACGAAGCCCTCGACTTCTACGTGGGCAAGCTCGGACTCGAGGTCGCCAACGACGTTGACCTCGGCTTCATGCGCTGGCTCACCGTGCGCGTACCTGGCGACCCCCAGCGTGAGATCCTGCTCGAGTCACCCAAGCCGCCGGTTTACGACCCGGAGACCACGAACGCCGTGCGCGAGATGGTCAGCAAGGGCGCCTCGGGCGGAACCTTGTTCTTCAACACCGATGACGCTCGCAAGGCGCACGCCGAGCTGGCGGCGAAGGGCGTCGAGCTCGGCGAGGAGCCCACGGAACAGAGCTACGGCATCGACTTCGGCTTCCGCGACCCGTTCGGCAACAACATTCGCATTGCCCAGCGTTCGACGCCGACTCCGTAATGGAGGGCCACCTATCTCCTGGGCGCTCGTGACCTTTCCGTGGGTTCAGCCGTTCGCTTCGTCACGCTCGAATGCTCTGGAAGCAGGCGGTCGTGGCTGCGGCCACGGATCTGGCAACCGATCCTCAGCTGGTGCTCCTTCTTCGGAGCTGAACCGTCAGATACCGACCGTGCAGCGCTGGAGATTCGGCACGGCGCCTGACGTGACCTTGATGATGACCGATTACCCGTCGCAACGGCCAGCAGCCACTTCTTCCAGAGCCCAAAGCGCTGGCCACGCTAGATGGCGTACCCGCAAAAGGGTCAGGAGAGCACTATCCCTGCGCCCGCTCGCCGTCGGCGGCTCGCTCGACGATCGTTTCGATCCGTCGCGCCCGGGTCTGTGCCTTGGCGGCGCTGACCACCCACCACAGCATCGCCTTGCGGGCGCTTGGCGGAAATTTGCCCCAGTGAGCTCGCGCTGCCGGTTCGGCGTCCAACGCCTCGGCGAGGTCGTCGGGCTCGATGAGGTCCTCGACCGTATCCGAGAGCGTCCACCATCCATTCCCTTGCGCGACCTCGACCGCGCGGCGCCCGGCGTCGGTCATCAGCCCCGCCGACTTCATGTGCGCGGCGCGCTGGCGGTTGAGCCGTGTCCAGCCGCTCTTCGGCCGGCGCGGTGTCATCAACTGCAACGTCCGTTGCTCGTCGAGCACGTTGACGGTGGAATCGATCCAACCGAAACAAATCGCCTCTTCGACCGCGTCGGGATACGGGCAGACCGACTTGTCGGCCGAAGCTCGCCACGAACAGAGCCACACCCCGGGCGCCGACCTGTGATTGGCCTCGAGCCAGGCGCGCCACTGGGCGCGGGTCTCGGCGTGATAGATCGGATACCCGAACTTCCACGTCGCCGGGTGCTTCGACGACGACGGCGGTACGACGGCCATCTCCGCAGGGTAGGCAGGCTGATCCAGGGCTGGTGTAGACGGTCATGCGTCACATCTCGGAGCCGTGACGTCACATTTGCCCCGCTTCGATCGTCATAGGACAACACGAGTGACACCCGCCACTGGTCGGTTACGAGCAACTGAGTGAACAATGGGCGACCCCGACGCAATGCGTGTGTCTGGCCTGATCGTCCACCCCCCGGAAACCCCCGAAAGGACATCTAATGTTGAGCCGCCTCGCCGAAGTCTGTTTCCGACGCCGTCGTCGGGTCCTGCTGGTGTGGATTCTGGGAATCGTGGCCCTTGGCGCGCTGATCGGGGCGGCAGGGTCCGGCTACAGCTCCGACTTCACGCTGCCCGATGTCGAGAGCAAGCGAGGCATCGATCTCCTCGATGACCAGTTCGGTGGGCAGGGTGCCGGTCAGGTCGGCAACCTCGTGTTCGAGGCGGACAGCGCGATCGAGAATCCGGAGGTTCGCGGCGTGATCGAGCCGTTCCTCGAAGAGGTCGCCGGGATCGAGGGCGTTCAGTCGTTGACCAGCCCGTATGACGAGGGCAACGAGGCGCAGATCTCCGATCGCGGCGACGACGCCGGGAAGATTGCCTACGCGTCGTTCGAGGCCCCGTCGGACGCGTCCTTCGAGGACACGGTGCTGATCGGCGACGAGATCCGCGAGGCCATGCCTGAGGCCGACGGGTTACGAGTCGAACTCGGTGGCCAAGCCTTCGCCGAGTTCGAGGTGCCGTCGTCGGAGGCGCTCGGGCTCGGCTTCGCCATCGTGATCCTGATCATCGCCTTCGGTTCCGTGCTGGCGATGGGGCTGCCGATCGGGGTCGCCCTCGCCGGCATCGCGACGGGCTCGATCATCACCGGTCTGCTCTCGAACGTCATCAACATGCCGGAGTTCGCGTCGACGATCGGCATCATGATCGGACTCGGCGTCGGCATCGACTACGCCTTGTTCATCGTCACCCGGTTCCGCGAGAACCTGCACGCCGGTCACACCATCGAGCAGTCGACTCTGGTCGCGATGAACACGGCCGGGCGGGCCGTGGTGTTCGCCGGCTCGACCGTCGTCATCTCGCTGCTGGGAATGCTCATCATGCAGTTGAGCTTCGTTTCCGGCATGGCGATCGGGATGGCAGTCGTGGTAGCCATGACCCTCCTCGCCTCGCTCACTCTCCTGCCCGCGCTACTTGGCTTCGCCGGTGAACGGATCGAGCTGACGAGGAGGCGTGGGCTCATCGCCGCCCTGCTCGTCGCTGTGGCGTTGGTGGGCGTTGGGCTGGGGATCCCGGCGCTGATCGTGATCACCCTGCCGGTGGCCGTTGTGGTGCTGTTGGCCAGTTTCGCCGTGGCTCCGTTGCGCAAGCCGGTGCTCGAGCGCGAGCGCCGACCGCTGCGGGAGACCATCTCGTATCGCTGGAGCCGAGTCGTCCAGCATCGTCCGTGGACAGCGGTGCTGGTCGGCGCCGCCCTCCTGATCGCCCTGGCGCTACCGATCTTCGGGCTGCGCCTCGGGTTCTCCGACGAGGGCAACTACCCAGAGGACACAACCACGCGGCAGGCCTACGACCTGCTCGCCGACGGCTTCGGGCCGGGATTCAACGGTCCGCTCAGCCTGGCCACGGAAGTTCCTGCGGGCACCGACCCGGCGACCCTGCAAGCGGTGTCCGACGCGATCGCGGCCGACCCCGGCGTTGCGTTCGTCAGCGATCCGATGACCAACGACGACTCGACCGCAGCGCTGTGGCGGGTCGTACCAACGACCGCGCCACAGGACGAGGCGACTACCGAGCTGGTCAACCGGTTGCGCGACGACGTCCTCCCCGTTGCCACGGACGGTACCGGCCTCGACGTCGCTGTCGCGGGCGGCGTGGCGATCGGAGTCGACTTCACCGACTACCTCTCCGAGCGGCTGCCGTACTTCCTCGCCGCCGTGCTCGGCCTGTCCTTCCTGTTGCTGATGGTCGTGTTCCGCTCGTTGTTGGTGCCGCTCAAGGCGGTGGTGATGAACCTGCTGTCGATTGGCGCCGCATACGGCGTCGTCGTCGCCGTGTTCCAATGGGGCTGGGGCGGCTCCCTGCTCGACATCGAAGGAGCACCGATCGAGCCGTTCGTGCCGATGATGTTGTTCGCCATCGTGTTCGGGCTCTCCATGGACTACGAGGTCTTCCTGTTGTCCCGGGTGCGTGAGGAGTGGGACCGCACGGGCGACAGCCGGGCCTCAGTCGCCGACGGGTTGGCTTCGACAGCTCGCGTGATCACCGCCGCCGCGGCGATCATGGTCGTCGTCTTCGGTAGCTTCATCGGCGAGTCCGATCGAGTGGTCAAGCTGTTCGGTCTCGGCCTGTCCGTCGCCGTGCTGATCGACGCCACGATCGTGCGGATGTTGTTGGTTCCCGCCACGATGGAACTGCTCGGTGACCGCAACTGGTGGATCCCGCGCTGGCTCGACCGGATCCTGCCGAAGGTCCACATCGAGGCACCGACCGACCTCGACGCCGAGCTCGCCGAACTCCAGGAAGAAGAAGTGCCCACCAAGATCGGATGACGGTCACCGAGCAGCGCGTAGCCTTGGGGGATGAACCGGCTCGACCGGCTCTACGCCCTCGTCGAGGAGCTGCGGGCGGCAGGGTCGCCCGGCCGCAGCGCGCGCCGCTTGGCGGAGCGCTTCGAGGTCAGTGTGCGGACGATCGAGCGCGACATCCTCGCCCTCCAGGAGGCGGGCGTGCCGATCTCGGCGCAGCTCGGCCGGCGCGGCGGCTATGTGCTCGACCGCTCGATGACGCTGCCGCCACTCAACTTCACGCCCGCTGAGATGGTGGCGATGGCCGTCGGGCTGCGCAGGCTCGACGACACGCCGTGGGCTCGTGACGCGCGCACGGCGCTGCTCAAGGTCGTCGCCGCGGTGCCCGAGGGCGCAGCCACGCGGGCGCGCACGCTCGCCGATGGCGTACGCCTGCTCGTGCAGCCGCTCACCGCCCCGGACCAGGCGATCGCCGACGCCGTCGTCGATGCCGTTGAGGATGCGACGCCGATCCTCATCGACTACCTCGACATCGGTGGCCGCCCGACGGTGCGCGAAATCGAGCCGCACCACGTCGTGCTCGGCCCCAACGGCTCGTACCTCACCGCCTGGTGTCGGCTGCGCCAGGACGAGCGCGTCTTCCGTATCGACCGCATTCACTCGGTCGAGCGGCTGCCCGGCACCTTCCAGCAACCTGTTCGAGAGTTCGGCGTCGAGGACTACGAGACGCGCACGCCGGCGTGGGAGTGAACAAGGACACAGGCAAAACACCGACACAGGGTTGTCGCCACGCAAGGGCACTGTCGGCAGCATGACCAAAACCTTCACCCCCAACTCGCTCGCCTGGTTCGAGGTCGCGACCGACGATCCCGACACTGCCACCTCGTTCTACGCCGACCTGTTCGGCTGGACGTTCAGCCCGTTCGCCGACCCCGAGACGACGGGCATGGATTACCGCGTAGCAGCGCTGCCGGGCAGTGACATCCCGTTCGGCGGTGTCGTGGCGACCGGCGGCGCGATGCCCGGCCACGCCGTGTTCTACATCGCCGTCACCGACGTCGCCGCCACCTGCGAAGCGGCCGAAAAGTTGGGCGGCAAGGTCGTCACCAAGGAGCTCGAGCCGCCGGTCGGGCCCCCGTTCGCCTACCTGCGCGATTCAGTCGGGAGCCTGTTCGGTGTCTTCACGCCCCCTGCGTGAGACTGTTGACGTGATCGAAGGACGCAAGCTGTACGACGAGCTGACCGACGACCTCCTGTACGACCCGGCCGTCGGGCGCTCGACGATGATGGGCTACCCGTGCGTGCGCCGGGCGGGTCGGTTCTTCGCCACCTACGATTCGCGGGCCGAGGCCCTCGTCGTCAAGGTTCCTCGCGAGCGCGTCGCCGAGCTGATCGCCGACGGCACCGGCGAGCCGTTCGCCCCCAACGGACGCGTGTTTCGGCGAGTGGGTGACGATTCCCGAACCCGATCCAGTCGTGTGGGAACAGTTGCTCGCCGAGGCACGCGACTTCGCCGCACCGGGCGCGGCTCGGCGCCCGTGGCGTCGCGACGAGCTCGCCCACCGGCTTCGCGAGGCGCTGTCTGACCTAGCGCCAGAGAGGACAAATCTGGGGACTCCTCGGGTCTCTGTGGGTCGGTCGCTCGCTGCGTCACGATGGCATGGCTCTGGAAGCGGTCACACCGCGGGCGTCGCGCCGAATTCATCGCCCGACTTGTCCGTGGGCGTGCTCATGCCGCAACCAATGGGTGCCAGGGGGACCGAATCGTCCCCTACACACCCATCGGTGGGCCCGCGGCGGGTCGTGGCCACGACTGTTGGGTGCCAAGGGGACCGAATCGTCCCCTACACCCCATCGGTTGCGGTGAGCGTCGTCGCGTTGCATCGCCACGTGCCGTCGCGACGCTCAACAACTGCCCGCTTCCAGGGCCAGCGTGCTTGCCGGCGCATCGATCGGGCCCACACAAACCCGAGGAGACCCCTTTCGTCAATACCTGTGTCGACGTCGAGCCGGGGGGCAGAACGCGCGAGTCAGCCTCGCCCCTCATAAGCGGCGCGCAGGGCGGCCAGGTCGAACTTCTTCATCGGCAAGAACGCCTGCGTCACCCTGTCGATCTGCTCGGGGGTGCCCTCGGCCATCATCGTGTCCAGGTCGGTCGGGTTGACTTGCCAGGAGACGCCGAAGCGGTCCTTGAGCCAGCCGCACTGCTCGGCCTCGGGGACGGCGGACAGCCGTTCCCAGTAATGGTCGATCTCCGCCTGATCCGAACAGTTGATCATCAGCGACACCGCCTCGTTGAAGCCGAAGTGGTGCTCTTGGGCGCTGTCCATCGCCGCCAACCAACTATCGGCGAGACGGAAGTCGGTGAACATCGTCGTGCCGGGCTCGTCGGGCTCGGAGCCCTCGGGGTACGGCGCTGACTGGCCGAGTTCCGCGTCGCCGAAGACCGAGATGTAGAAGTCCCGCGCCTCGGCGGCCTTGCCGCAGACGTCACCGGTGAACATCAGCGAGGGCACGATCGTTGGGCGGGGATCGCCCTCCGCATCGGACAGGATCAGCTGCCAGGAGACGCCGTAGCGGTCGGAGATCCATCCGTAGCGCTTGCTGAACGGATACTCGCCAAGGTCCATCAACTTGTCGCCTCCGTCGGCGAGTTGGGCCCAGACCCGGTCCAGGGCATCGGCGGCATCAGGAACGGAGCCGGGGTCGAAGTTGACGAAGAACGAGATCGACGGGTTGATCTCGAACAGCGGCCCGGCACTGATCGCCATGAAGTCGCGGTCCCAGACGGTGAACGAGACGACATCGCAGTCGCCGCTTGGCGTGTCGCGAAGCGTGGTCACGTTCGTCACCTCCGAACGCGGAAACACGTCGCTGTAGAACTCGGCTGCCTCCTTGGCCTGTGTGTCGAACCAGAGGTGGGGCGTGATCTTGGACATCGGGCATCGACTCCTCTCCTGATCGGTTTGCGTCTCTCGAACAGTCTGACCGAGCTGGACCGACAGACTCGATCTCGCTGACGTCAGGCGGCCCTAGTGACCCCGCGTTGCGGGACGGCGTCATGTGTCGGGGAGGCCGAAACCCTCCTCCATCTGGAATTCGCCGTAGCTCGGCTTGCCGGTCGGCCGGTAGATGGCCAAAACCGTTCCTTTGCCCATTTGCTTGCTGTCGACGAGCCGCAGCGCGGTCGGTGCCGCGCCGGACTCGAACAGCCTCTTGCCGGTGCCGAGCACGATCGGTTCGATGAACACCCGGTACTCGTCGATGAGGCCGTCGGCGTGCAGCGTCTGGGCGAGGCCAGCGCTGCCGTGCACCTGGATCTCCCCGTCGTACTGGTCCTTGAGCTTGGCCACCTCAACAGGGATCTCGCCACGGATGATCGTGGTCGGCTGCCAAGTGGCATTCTCCAAAGTCGTCGACACCACGTACTTGGGCAGGGTGTTCAGCGGGGCCGCCACAGGATCGTCCTGATCGGGGAAGTTCGGCCAGCTGGCGGCAAAGATCTCGTACGTCCGCCGTCCGAGCAGGAAGCACTCGGCCTTGGCGAACGAATCGCTGATCACCTCGCCCATGTCGTCGCTGAAGTAGGGAAAGCTCCAGCCCCCGTGGGCGAACCCGCCATCTCGGTCCTCGTCGGGGCCGCCTGGTGCCTGCATGATCCCATCGAGGGTCATGAACGTCGCAATCGTGAGTGTGCCCATGTGTCTGCTCCTGGACTGTTCAGTCGATGTGTACCCCAGCTCAGACTGTGCCGGCCACGGCACCTCATCGGTTGGCGGCGCGGGTGCTGGCCGCTGTGCGAGCCTGAGGCAATGGCAGACGTGAAACGTTGTGACGTGACCGGTGGTCGGTGATCGCGACCTCGCCCGGTGGCGTCTGCGTACTCAGCGCCTCGTCGAGCCGCACTTGTCGACGGCGGTCGACGTCGTCGGGGCGCTGCTCGCCGTCCAGGCGGAGAACCCTGCCCAGTCGGCGTGGGCGGTGGCGGCTCGAACAGCGGCACCGGACCCTGCCGATCTCGCCCGGCTGCTCGAGGACGGTACGGTCGTGCGCACCCACGTGCTGCGCCCGACGTGGCACTACGTCAGCGCCGCCGACGTCACCTGGCTGATCGAGCTCACGGCGCCGCGCGGTCCGCCGGACGATCCGACCGCAGCTGAACACCGTGCACGAAATGAACGACCGGGAGGTCGACCGTGCGTCGAGCGCCGTGCTCGACGCGCTCGGATCGCCGAACCTAACCCGACCACAGCTGGCCACCGCTCTGGCCGAGATGGGAAGGCCGATGTCAGGCCAGGCACTCATGCATCTCCTCGCCGACCTCGAGCTCCAGACACTTGTCTGCAGTGGCACGCCCACCGGTGACGGCACTCACACGTACGCGCGGTTCGCCGACCGGGTTCCGTCGCCGCGGCGACTCGGACGTGACGAATCCCTCGCGGAATTGGCCCTGCGCTACTTCTCCGGGCATGGTCCGGCGACCGTTCAGGACCTGGCCTACTGGGCCACGCTCCCACTCGGCGAGGTGCGCGCCGGACTCGCGCAAGTGTCCGACCGGCTCGAGTCGTTCGATCACGAAGGCCGAACGTTCTGGCACGCGCCTGGCGATCTGCCCGAATCGGCCGGAACGCCCACCGGCCACCTTCTGCAGATCCTCGACGAGATGTACCGCGGGTATCAGGAGTCCCGCTGGGTGCTCGATGGTGCCGGCATCGTGCCCCGGGCACGTGAAACGGCCGCCGGCATGGCAGTCGTCGACGGGCAGCTCGTCGCGGCCATGAAGCGCACGGTGACCGCGGACCGGGCGGTCTTCGAACTCCGTCCATACCGTCGACTGTCGGGCGCCGACATCGCGGCCCTTGAAGCGGCGTCCGGCCGGTATGGCAAGTTCCTCGGCCGCACGGGTCTGCTCGACGTGCACTGACGTCCTGCGTCGACCGGGAGTGGGCAGCCCGATCAGCGGCGCCGGTCCGTGCCCAACGTCACCGAGGAATTGCAGCCATCCGGGGAATTGTTGCGGTGTACGTTCAGGTTGACGTTCGTGTGCAAACGGATCTGGAGGGCGTGGAAGTGACCGAGTCGAGCAGCGAGATGCGTGCTGGCGACGTGATCGAGTTCTCGCTGCGCGGCGAGCGTCGAACGGCTGAGGCGATGCTGATCACCGATGACGGTCTCGTGTTGCTCGATCTCTTCGACGGTGATCGCCCAGCCTGGGCACGTCTCTCGATCCTCGATGACGTCGCTGTGTTCAGACCGGACGCCAGCCAGGTGGTCACCGCCGCCTGACTTCGGCGTGCATCGGCGACTCGGTCGGACGTCACGGTCCACCTCGGTGCTCGATGATGCCACGGATGTTCTTGCCGTCATCGAGGTCCTGGTAGCCGCGGTTGATGTCCTCGAGGGTGTATCGGCTCGTGACCGCGTCAGCCAGATTGAGTTGGCCTCGACGCCACAGCTCGGCCAGCATCGGGATGTCGTGCTGCGGACTGCACAGCCCGTAGAGCACACCGACGACCGTCTTGGCCCAGGCGCTCATGATCGTGCCTGGCAGCTTGACGGTGTCCGTCATCGGCTCGTGCGACATGCCCGTGAGCACGAGGGTCCCGCCCTTGCGGGTCAGGGTGAAGCCCTGTGAGGTGGTATCGGCGGTCATGTTCCCGACCGCGACGATGACCTTGTCCGCCATCACCCCGGATGTCGCCTCAGTCAGGCCCGCTTCTGCTTCGGCGAATGACCGGTAACAGAGGTGGGCGCCGAGCTTGGCCGCGTGCGCGAGCTTGAGCGGCTCGGGATCGATGCAGGCCAGTACCGACGCTCCGGCTGCGAGTGCTCCTTGCACGGCAAAGGATCCCACGCCGCCGACGCCGATGATGGCGACGACGTCTCCGGGCGCGACACGGGCGGCGTTGACGGCCGAGCCCCACCCGGTCGGGACGCAGCATCCCAGCAGGCACGCCAGGTCGAGGGGCACGTCAGTTGGGATCCGCACGAGCGACGCGCGCGACACGGTGGCGCGTCGCGCGAACGCGCCGAGCCGGCAGAACCCCCCGATGTCCTGGCCGCCCCGATGGAAGGGGAAGGATCCGTCCGGCGCCATGCCGGTCAGGGCGTTGGCGCCGAGATCGCAAAGGTAGGACGAGCCGGTGACGCACCATCGGCACCGGCCACAGGTCGGCACGATGGAGCCGACCACGTGGTCACCTGGCTGGAGGTCGGTGACCCCGGGACCGACGGCCTCGACCACGCCTGCGCCCTCGTGACCTCCCACGATCGGGAACCGCCCGGCGGATCCGAACCGCAGATGCTCGTCTGAGCCACACAGGCCGACGTAGTCGAAGCGGACATGCACTTCGCCTGCCCGTGGCGAGTCGACCTCGAGCTCGACCACCTCCCAGTCGGTGGACTCGGCGAAGAGTGCCGCCGCGGTCGTCGTCGTCCTCATCCCGGCTCGTCCCGGGTGCCCGCGTGCGCCGTACGGCCGGACTCGTGCTCCGGGAAGAGCTCGGCGTAGGTATCTCCACCGACGTAGGGGTGCTTGGCAAGCTCACTCTCGTCGACGTTCACCCCGAGGCCCGGCCCCGACGGCACGGTCAGGGTTCCGTCGCGGATGTCGGTGAGCGCGAGTCCAGGGTTTTCGCCGATGCTGGTGATCATCGGTTGATCGCTCTCGATGTCGAACTCGAACAACCGGACCCGAGCGGCGGTGGCCCACTGCAGGTTGGCCGCCAGACCCACAGCCGTCGGACCGCCGATGTGTGGGATGACCTCGATCGAGGAGCGCGCAGCGATGTCCGCGATCTCCATGCACGACATGAGACCGCCATTCAGCGTGGCGTCCGGTTCGAAGACGCGCGCCGCATCTCGGCGAGCCAGTTCGCTGAACGTCCGAGCGGAGTAGACGCGCTCGCCGACCGCCACCCGGATCGGCGACGTGTGCTGCAAGCGTGCGAGCCCATCGATCTGGTACTGCGGGATCGGCTCCTCGAAGAAATGGATGCGGTACGGAGCGATCCGCGTGACGAGCTCGATCGCGCTGTCGACGTCATGGAACCAGTACGAGTCCACGCCGATCAACAAGTCGGGCCCGACGTGCTCCCGCACCAGCTTCACCAGCTCGACGTCCTCGTCCACGGCTCGGCCGAGGCGTACCTTGATGCCCTTGAAGCCGAGGCTGACGCACTGGTCGAAATAGTGCGCGTGCCAGTCGTGTGACTGTTCGAACATCGTGGTGCCGGTGCCATAGAGCGGGATCGGGTATGCCCGGCCGCCGAGGAGTTGATGGATGGGCGCGCCGAGCGTCTTCCCGAGGATGTCCCACAGTGCGATCTCGACCGCGCCGATGGTCTGCGACGACAGGCCCTCCCACCCGAGATAGCCGTCGAGGGCGACCTTGAGGTCGCCGACGCGATCACGGATGGCGAGCGGGTCACGCCCTTCCAGGTGGCGGGCGCAGACGTCCTCGACGACTGCCCGGAACACCGTCGGGTACGAATGACCCCAGTTCGTCGAGGCTTCGCCCCACCCGACCGTACCGCTGTCGGTCTCGATCCTCACGAGCGCCCAGCTCCGCTGCATTTGGGGATTGACGATCCGGTGGCCGGTCAGCACAGCCCGAACGGAATCGATCTTCATTCTGAACCTTCTTCGGTGGTGGTGGTCACGAGCAAGCCCGACTCGTCCAGTTCTGCCCACAGGTCGTCGGGCACACCGGCACTGGCAGCCCCGAGGTTGTCGTCCACCTCGTCGGGCGTGGCCATCCCCACGATCGCGACGGTCACGTTCGGGTGGGCGAGGACGAAGCTCAGCGCCGCGGATCTCAAGGTCACGCCGTGGCGCACGCAGATGCGCTCGATCTGGCGAGTCCGCTCGAGCGTCCTGCGGGCAGCGGGTGCGTAGTCGTACCAGGCATCCTCGGACGGCCGGGCCAGGACCCCGCTGTTGAACACCCCGGCCGCTAGGTAGGCGATGCCGCGCTCTGCGCACTGCTCGAGCACGGGCGCGGCGGACTGGTCGAGCAGGGTGTACCGGCCGGCGACGAGCACGCAGTCGATGTCGCCCCGCTCGAGGAACGTCGTCGCCGTCGCCACGGCCGTCGTGCCGACCGACACCGCCGCGATCACCCCTTGCTCGCGCAGGTCGATCAGGGCGCGATGCGCTCCAGCCAGGGCATCGTCGATGTGCTCGTCGGGATCGTGGATGTGGACGATGTCGACCCGATCTACCCCCAGCCGGCCGAGGCTGCTCTCGAGCGACCTCCGCACTGCGTCGTAGCCGAAGTCGAACCGCGCCGCGACCTCGCCCGCCGGGCCCTCCTCGAGCAGACGGCCGACCTTGGTGGCGATGACGACTGCGTTCCGCCTGCCCCGGAGGGCAGCGCCGAGGCGCCCTTCGGATTCACCCAGCCCGTACAGCGGCGCGGTGTCGAAGAAGGTCACCCCCGCGTCGAGCGCCCGCCGTGCGGTGGCGACCGCGGTCGACTCGTCGTTGCCCCAGAAGACCGAGGCCAGCGGGGCGGTACCGAACCCCAACCGGCTCACGCGAAGGCCCGTTCGCCCCAGGACGACCTCTTGCATGAACTGGTCCGTCACACCCTTTCGCTCCACCGTCGAGATAAGTAGTGTTTATGGAAAGGGGATGCGGCGCAAGTAGTTCCACAAGTTGTTCGCGGCCGGAGGGCAGGCACCGTGCAGACCGTAGAGGTGGAGGCGGCGACGCCGCGTCGGGAGACGGTGGCCCGCTCGCCGGGGAAGCGGAGATCCTCCTTCGTCGGACCGCTTGCTGCCGCTCGTCGGCGCCCTGATCCTGCTGACCTTCTGGATCTACGGCGGGCGGGCCGGCTGGGCCAGCGGCATGGTCGTCACCCCGGCCGAGGCCGTGGAACCGATCTTCGGAGAATCGAGCGGGGTGTACCGGAGGGCCTTGGCGGCCACCACCTGGTCCGCCTTCCGCGGTCTCGTAATCGGCGGCTCGCTGGCGTTCATCGCCGCGATCGTCGCTGCCGGAGTGCCGTTCTTGCGTCGCAGCATCACGAGGCTGGCTGCGATCGCCAACGCGGCGCCGTGGGTCGCGGTCGCTCCGTGTCTCATCATCATCCTCGGCAAGAGCCGCGGTCCCACTGCGGTCGCCGCACTCGCCGTGTTCTTCTTCATCTTCATCTCGACGACGGTCGGCCTGAGCTCGGCGCCGGCCGCCACCCACGACGTGGCCTCGGTTCTGGGTGCGAGCCGTTTCCAGCGCCTCTGGTCGGTGCAACTGCCAGCGGCGTGGCCCTCCATCGCCGACGGGCTCAAGCTGGCCGCACCCGCAGCGCTGGCAGGTGCGATCTTCGGAGAGTGGTACGGCGCCCCTCGCGGTCTCGGCGTGCTGCTGATCACCGCCATGCAGTCAGCCCGCCCCCAGCAGTTGTGGGCAGCCTCGTTGCTCAGCGCCACGATCGGGCTGCTGGCCTTCGCGCTGCTGGCGGGCACGCGAACTCTCCTCACCCGCCGCTTCGGCTCGACGATCGCGGAGAGCACCGAACGTCCCCGACGGAGGCACAACCGGTTCGCCGTGATCGCCATCGAGTTCGTCGCCTTCGCCGGCCTGGCCGTCGTGCTGGTCACCGCCTGGTGGGCGTGGATCGAGCTGGCCGACGTCGCCGGCATCGTCGTCCCGCGACCCTCCTCCGTCTGGGAGGACGTCTCGTCATCGCCCGGTGAGTACGTCTCGGCCACCATCTCGACGCTCCAGACGGCCGCGATCGCGCTCGTCATCGGCACCGCCGTGGGGCTGACCGCTGCCCTCGTGGCGTCGCGGGTGAAGCTGCTCGCGGGCATCACCATCCCCGTGGTCGTTCTCATGGCGGCGACCCCACTCGTCGCCCTCTTCCCGCTGTTCGCCCGCGTCATCGGCTACCAACCGACCACCGTGCGGCTGTTGGCCGCGGTGTTGGTCTTCTATCCAGTCTTCGTGTACACGCGCTCGGGCCTCCAGGCGGCAAACCCAGCCGCCTTGGACGTCGTCGACTCCCTCGGTGGCAGCTCCAACTCGCGGTTCCGCAACGTCGTCCTCCCGTCGGCTGTTCCCCACATCGCCAGCGGCTTCCGCATCGCAGCGGGTACCGCCGTCATCGCTGCAGTCGTCGGCGAGACGCTCATCGGGCGCAAGGGACTCGGCGTGGAGTTCTCCTTCGCCTACAACCAACTGAACCTGCCGAGGGCCTTCGGTGCCGCCCTCGTCGTCGTCGGCACCTCACTGTTGGTATTCGCATTGGCAGGCAAGTTCGAGCAAACCGTCCACCGCCGGTGGACCTGAACCAATTCCACAAGACCCGAGGAGGTCCAGATTGAACCAGCGTTACGACCGTCGATTGTTCCTGACCAGGTCAACTCGTGTGATGGGCGGGCTCACGATCGCGTCCAGCCTGCCCGTGCTCTGGGGGCGCACCGTCTCCGCATCCACGGACACCACTACCCCCGGCACTACTCCCAGCTCCGCCGCCGGAGGCGGCGGCGAGCCGGGCGTCGTCGGCACGCAGTTCAACTGGGTGCCGGACGTCGAGTGGGCTGCCTGGTACCTCGGCGACGCCAACGGGCACTTCGCCGAACGCAACGTCACCTCCGAGCTGGGCCACGGCGGTCCGAACACGCCGGCGGTCGTGCAGGTCCTCGCCGCTGGCGACGGCAACGTCGGCATCTCAGCGAGCGAGCTGGACATCACACAGGCGAACAGCCAGGGATCCGACTTCGTCATCTTCGGCGCCATGTACCAGCGGAACCCCCTGGGGTTGACCTGGATGGCGGGCACGACGATCGAAAGTGCCGAGGACCTGGTCGGCCTACGTGTCGGCGGCCCTCAGGGCGATCAGGTGCAGTTCGAGGCGCTGCTCGCGATCAACGATCTGCCCCTCGACTACGAGTACATCCCGATGAGTTTCGACCCGCAGCCGCTCGTCGACGGCGAGATGGACGTCATCATCTCCTACGTCACGAACCAGCCCATCCAGCTCCGCTTGGCGGGTCACGAGGTCGAGGCGGCGTCCTACTCCGACTTCGGCCTGCCGTCCTATGGCGACATCCTCTTCGCGTCGAGGGAATGGATCGACGCAAACCGCGACCTGCTCGTGCGCTACCTCGCCGGCCTGCTCGCCGGTGTCGAGGACAACCGCGCCGACCCGATGGCCGTGATCCCGATCCTGGTTGAGCGGTACGGTTCCGAGGCGGAGATCAACGAGGAGCTAGCCGCCGCGGCGAACCCCGAGTACATCGCCCTGATGGACAGCGAGTTCACCGAGGCGAACGGGCTGTTGTCAGTCGACCCCGAGAAGATGGAGAACGAGATTCTCCCCGGCCTCGAGGCCGCCGGCGCGACCGACCTGCCGTCGGCCGACGAGATCCTCGATGTCTCGATCCTGCAGGAGGCGCACGAACTCGGTTGATGACTTCTTCGTCGAGCCTCCCCCTCGACCGACTCGTGACCGAGACCGCAGGGTTCGAGCTCAACGCCGTCCGTAAGGAGTTCGTGCTCGAGCGCAAGCCCCTCGTCGCCATCGATCGGGTGGATCACACCGCAGCGATGGGCACGCTGACCGCGCTGCTCGGCCCTTCCGGATGCGGAAAGTCGACGGTCCTCCGGATGCTCGCTGGTCTGGAGGAACCGACGTCGGGCACGGTCCGCATCCACGGTCGCGAGCCGTCGGCGTCGCGTGACGACCACCAGATCGGCGTCGCCTTCCAGGATCCGGCGTTGCTCCCGTGGCGCAACGTCCGGGACAACATCCGGCTCGCCCTGCAGATCACGGGCGCCAAGGTGCCGAAGTCGGCCGTCGCCGACCTGATCCGATTGGTGGGCCTGAACGGCTTCGAGACGGCTCGACCGCGGCAGCTCTCCGGCGGCATGCGGCAACGGGTCGCGATCGCCCGGGCCCTCGTCATCGAGCCGACCGTGCTGTTGCTCGACGAGCCGTTCGGGGCGCTCGACGCGATGACGCGCCGGCGCATGAACATGGAGCTCCAGCGGATCTGGATGGCCAAGGTCACGACCACGCTCCTGGTAACCCACTCGATCGACGAGGCCGTGCTGCTGGCCGACGAGATCGTCGTCATGTCGCCGAGACCATCGACGATCCTGGCCACCATCGCCGTGGATCTCCCTCGCCCACGCACGCCCGAACTGACGAGGAGCGAGGAGTTCCACGCCGTGGTGGACAGCGTGGCGTCGGTGTTGGTGGCGGGGGACGAGCAATGACGGCTGAGGACAGCGAGACCGACGTCCACCGCATCCGATCCGGCGTCGGTCTGGCCATCCGCAGCGCCCGCATCCAGGCTCGGCTTTCGATGCGTGAGCTGGCCGAGCAGAGCGGTGTGACCCAACCGTTCATCAGCGCCGTCGAACGAGGCTTGTCCACGCCGTCCATCTCGACGCTGTACCGGCTCGCCGAGGTGCTGGATACGGAGCCGGCGGCCCTCCTCCCGGTCCACCAGGACGATGAGGTGAGCGTCATCCGGGCCGGACAGGGCCGGCTGGTCCCCTCGAGCGATCGGCCGAACTCGGCGCTCGGACGCGTCCTCCTCAGCGACGACATCCGGCACCTCGAGGTGTACGAATACGTCACCAGCCGCGCCGAGGATCTCGATGTCTGGTTCGAACACCCCGGCGACGTGGTCCTGCACCTCCTCGAGGGACGGCTCCACCTGGAGTTCGCCGGCCGGCCCCACATCGAGCTCGGGCCGGGTGACTGTGTCGTCCATCCGGGGCCGATCCCCCACCGGTGGAGGGTCGACGGTGAGGAACCCGTCCGCATCTTCCTCGTGGTCGTCCGCCAGACACCCCGATAACCGACGGTTATCCGAGCCGCTGAGAGTGCTCGGATTCTGAGGCCGCGATCCGGACATTTCTGACCGGTTTGGGGCCTCAGAATCAGCGCGGAAGCCCTGTCACGGTCGTGGCGCTAGATCACGCCGATTGACCGTCGTGGCATCGACATGTCGTAGGACTTGGGCTGGTAGGGGTGGGCCCGCAGTGCCTGCTCGTCGAGCACGACGCCGAGGCCCGGGCCGGAGGGGACGGCCAACGTGCCGTCAACGATGGCGGAGCAGGACAACTGGGGCCCGACGAGCACCTCCCAGAGCGGCTCCAGGGTGAACGCGTGCTCGAGGACCTGCACGTTCTGGCGGACAGCGGCGAGATGAAGGCCGGCGGCCATCGCCAGCGGACCAGCCGCCGCATGCGGCATCACCGGCACGCCGTAGCCCTCGGCGATCGCCGCCACCTCGAGACACTCCGACAGGCCGCCGGCGATGGAGGGATCGGGTTGCACGATATGGGGCCAGCCGTCGGCCAGCGCGTCTCCGAAGTCCGCGGCTCCGAAGAGGTGCTCGCCATAGGCGATCGGCAATGGTGAACGGCTCACCACGCTCGCGACGGCGCGCCGGAAGAGCTGCGGCACGGGCTCCTCGAAGAACATCACCCCTTCGTCGGCCAACCCCGCGGCGAGGCGGAGTGCCGTCATGACCGAGAAGTTCTCGTTGCCGTCGACCATCAACGACAACGACTGCGGCAGCTCGGCGCGCAGCTGGTGCAGGACGGCCAGATCGGCATCCGGGTCGAGCGAAGTCCGAACCTTGGCGAAGTCCACACCCCGATCCAACGCGGGCGTCAGGATCCTGATGTGCATGTCGATCGGTTCGTCGAGAAACTTGCCCGACGCATAGACGGGGATCCGATCCCGGGTCTGGCCGATGAGCTGCGAGACCGACTGCCCGGCCAGCTTTCCGAACAGGTCCCACAACGCCAGCTCCAGCCCGCTCAACGCCTGGATGGCGAGCCCGGCGTCGCCGATCCGCCGCCGCGCCCACATCCGGAGCTTGTGGGTGAGGGAGTCGACGGACCTGAGCTCGCACCCGAGCAGGAGCGGCGCGTACACGTGATCGATGAGCGGCGGGTACACCTCCGGGAAGGTGCAGCAGTAGCTGTCGCAGATCTCGCCCCAGCCCACTACCCCCTCGGCCTCCACGCGCACGAGGCAGAGGTGCATCGGCTCACCGAACAGATCGGGCAGTGTCGTCGGTACGACCTCGATGGTTTCGATCTTCGTCATTTCACGTCAGCCGCTCGACGTCGACGCCGAACGCGCTCCGGTGCCATGGACTCGTCAGCGCCGTCATCCCGGCCCGGGCGACCAGCTCTGCGGCTCTTGCGTCGGCTTCCTCGATGATCGCCTGCTCGTCAACGAAGCGGCAGTGCCCATCCTCGTAGACGACGCGCCCCCCGACGATCGTCATCTCCACATCAGACGCGCGCGCTGAGTAGACGAGGGCGGCGACAGTGCGGTGCACGGGACGCGTGTGGACGTTGGACAGGTTCACCACCGCGACGTCGGCTAGCTTGCCGGTCGCCAGCACTCCGGCATCGATGCCCGCGTATCGGGCACCCTCCCGAGTTGCCAGCTCCAGCGCTTCCTCCACCGTCGAGGCGACGGGGTCCCCAGTGTGCACTCGCTGGAGGAACACCGACTGCTTCATGCACTCGAACAGATCCTGTCCGGTGACGGCGATCCCGTCGGTGCCGAGCCCAACCGCGGCGCCAGCCGCGCGGAGATCACGCAGGCGGACGACGCCGTTGCCGAGGTACTCGTTGGATACCGGGTTGTACGAGATGCCGGTCCTCGTCGCCCCGATCAACTCGATCTCGACGTCGTCGAACCAGATGCCGTGGGCCAGCGTGGCATCGTCACCGAGCAGACCCTCCGCGGCGAGCCACTGCACCGGCCGGGTGCCGTAGGCCTCGAGGTAGATCCCGGGATCGATGTCGCCCTCCGAGCAGTGGGTGTGCCAACCGACCCCGAACTCGCGAGCCAGCTGGACCGAGTCCCGGAGCAGGTCCTGACCGACATAGGTGACGTTGAGCGGCGCCGGCCACACCACCACTCGACCGCCGCCGCCCCTGGCCTCGAGACATGCCCGCGTGATGTCCAACTCCTCGTCGGCCGAGCGCAGGAACAGACCACTCGCCAGATCCATCCGGCGGGCAACTTCCGTCGGCGGCCCGACGATCCCTCTGGCGACGGCGCCCCGCAAGCCGACGTCATCGATCGCCGACGCGATCGAGAGCGTGGTCTCCAGGTCGTTCGGTGCGTAGTGGTTGTCGATGATGCAGGTTGTCCCCGCGCGCGCTGCCTGCGCGGCGCCGAGCATGGCGGCGACCTTGGCCTCTTGCGCGTTGATCGAGAACGCGTACGGCCACATGAACTCGTTGAGCCACGGCCACAGCGCCAGCCCGTCGCCCAAACCGCGGGCGAGCGACTGGAACAGGTGGCTGTGGCAGTCGACGAGCCCCGGAGTGATCGCCCGTCCCGCGCAGTCCACCGTGCGGGCGGCGTTCCAGCCGGCCAGCTCGTCGGCCGGACCCACGGCGACGATCCGGTCGCCCTCGATGGCCACGGCGCCGGGCTCGATGACCCGCCGCTCGTCGTCGACGGTCACGACCGAGCCACCGGTAAGCAGCAGGTCGCAGCTGGACTCGATCGTGAACACCCCCTCCAGTCGAACCGCGCACATTACATGTAGCGGCCGCGGATCGCTTCGGCCGCCCCTGGTGCACGTTGCATGTAATGTCGGTCGGGTGGGTCGCCGACCTTCGCGACGGGGTCGACGGATTCTCAGGCCTTGATCCGGACATTTCTGTCCGCGTTGCGGCCCCAGAACCGATGGTCGCCGTCGGTGCCGCGTTCTACCGCCACGAGCGAGACATGATTTGTCTTCTGCGGCGCCCGAGAATCGCCGCAGCGTTCCCACTGCGCTCGCGCCTGCCTCCACAGCATGCAACCACGACGCAGCGAGCGGCCAGACCCACGGATACGTTAGGAGAGCCCTGTAATGTCGGTCGGGTGGTTCCGGAGAGGCGGTCGAGGGCCCGAGCCGTGCGATGACCCCAACGCACACATGAGAACCTCTACCCGCGTTGTCTCACCGTGAACGACTGGGATGTGGCTGGCGAGCAGTACTTGTACCGTTCGCTGCGCCGCTACTGGCATCCGGTCCTCTACGCCGACGACCTCGGCGCCAGCCCGCAGCAGGTCACACTCCTCGACGAACGGATCGTGGTCGTCCGCCTGGCGGGTGAGATCAGGGCCTTCGCCGATCGCTGCGCTCACCGCGGCACTGCGGTGTCGTTGGGCTGGGTCGAGGACGACGTCCTGCTGCGCTGCCCGTATCACGGCTGGACGTACGGGGCCGACGGCGTCTGCACGAGTATCCCGGCCCGGTTCGGCACGAGGATCCCTCCCAACGCGCGACTGCAGGACTACAAGGCGGTCGTCGCCAACGGTCTGGTGTACGTGTGCCTCGACCCCGAGCCGGCTTTCCCGATCCCCGAATTCCCGGAGTTCGACGACCCGGCGTATCACGTGGTGGTCGTGCCCGCCTACGACTGGCGGACCGGCGCGGCGCGGCGTACAGAGAACTTCGTCGACTTCGCCCACTTCGCCTGGGTCCACGACGGCGTGCTGGCCAGCCGCGACGACCCGGAGGTCCCTGAGCATGAGGTGTGGCGCGACGGCGCAGAGCTGCGCACCACGATCACCGTCGAGGAGCCGGCCACGACCGACAAGACTCAGACGCTGGAGCTCGACAGCGCCAACGCCAGCGTGCCCGGGCGGAGGAACTATCGGCTGGCGCTGCCGTTCACGGTCTGGCTCCAGCAACAGCTCCCCGGGGGAAACACGTTCGTGCTGTTCATGGTCTGCTCACCGATCAGTCAGAAGCAATGCCGGAGCTTCACGTTCAACGCCCGCAACTTTGCCCTCGAGGAGGACGATGAGCGGTTCATCAGGTTCCAGCAGGAGATCGCCGAGGCGGATCGGGTCATCTCGGAGTCGCAGACACCCGAGGAGCTGCCGTTCGACATGACGGCCGAGCTTCACGTCCGGGGGGTCGACCGCCTCTCCGTCGAGTACCGCCGCTGGCTGTTCGAGGTAGCGAGGGCGTCGACCGATGGCTGAAGCGCAGCGCGTTCTCGAACCGGTGGAAGTCCTCGAGATCGAGTTCGTCGTCAACGGCCGGACGGTGCGGCGGACGGTGCCGGTCCGCCAACTGCTCTCCGACCTCCTCCGTGACGACCTGAGATTGACGGGGACACACGTCGGCTGCGAGCACGGCGTTTGTGGTGCCTGCACGGTCGAGGTCGACGGCGGCGCGGTGCGGTCCTGCATCATGCTGGCCGTCCAAGCGGACGGGAAGCGGATCAGGACGGTCGAAGGGCTGGCGCACGATGGCGAGCTGACCGAGATGCAGGAGGCGTTCCACCGCCACCACGCTCTGCAGTGCGGTTTCTGTACCCCTGGCTTTCTCGTCACGCTGGCGTCTGCTGATCCGGCGGAGTGGCCCGACGTGCAGGCAGTACGCGAGCTCCTGTCCGGAAACCTGTGCCGCTGCACTGGCTACCAACAGATCGTGCACGCGGTGCTCGATGCGTGGGGGACGACGAGCGACGGGTCAGCTGGCACCGAGCCGGCGTCGTGATGCCCGGACCGGACGGCGTGTACGTCGGCTCCGCGTTCGGTCGGCGTGAGGACGAGCCGCTGTTGGCGGGTCGCGCGCAGTTCGTCGCCGACATCTCCCTGCCCGGGATGGTCGAGGCGACATTCGTGCGTAGCTCGACGGCCCACGCCCGGATCACCGGGATCGACCTCGACGAAGCCCGGTCCGATCCGAGCGTTCTCGACGTGGTGACGGCCGCCGAGCTGCAGGGCGTCACGCGTTACCCGCACCTGGTCCCGTGGATGAGAGACGTCAACGCCTTCCCGCTCGCCCGCGACCGCGTCCGGTATGTGGGTATGCCGATCGTGGCCGTGGTGGCTCAGGACCGTTACGCCGCCGAGGACGCGGCCGAACGCGTGGTGGTGGACTACGACGAGCTGCCCGTCCTCGTGTCGGTGGACGCCGCGCTGGCCGACGAAGCGCCCCGGCTCTACGACGACTGGCCCGACAACAAGCTCATGGAACTCCCCGCGGCCAACCCGGAGGTCGACAAGGTCTTCGCCGCGCACGACGTCGTGCGAACGACGTTCCGCATGCAGCGCCAGTCGCCGAGCCCGATGGAGACGCGGGGCATCGTTGCCGACTACCAGAACGGCCGGCTGACGGTCTGGGCGTCCTCGCAGAGCCCACACCTCCTCCGTACGACCCTGGCCATGATGCTCGGGCTGCGCGAGGCAGGCATCCACGTGATCGTCCCGAACGTCGGGGGAGGGTTCGGATGCAAGCTGCACCAGTACCCCGAAGACATCGTGGTGCCCTGGCTGGCCATGCGCTCAGGCCGGCCGGTGCGCTGGATCGAGGACCGTGCTGAGCATCTCATGACCTCGGTCCACGCTCGGGAGCAGAAAATGGACCTCGCGGCCGCATACGACCGCGCCGGCCGCATTCTCGCCGTGCGCTGCGACATCGCCACCAATGTCGGCTCGGGTGAGGTCTTCATTCCCGGCACGTCGACGACTCTGGTGTCGCAGGGCTGCCTGACGGGTCCGTACGACATCCCCGTCACCGAGGTGTCGGCGGCCTGCGTCGTCACCAACAAGACGCCGTCGGGTGCGTACCGAGGCTTCGGGTCGCCCGAAGCCGCCTTCGCGATGGAGCGGACCGTCGAGAAGGTGGCCAGACTGGCGGGCGTCGACCCGCGGGAATCTCGGCGGGCCATGCTGCCGCAACCCGGGGATGACGCGTTCGTCACGCCATCTGGCGGCCGGCTCGGAGCGGGCAGCCACCGCCAGGCCTTCGACCGGGCCGTCGAGCTCGGCGACAAGGCATGGGCCGCAGCCCGCGACGCCTACGCCGCCGATCCGCGCATCCGTGTCGGTATCGGCTTCGCCTCGTTCGTCGAGCCGACCGGGCCGTCGTATTACGGGACCACCGGGCACTGGCGCTCGTACGACTCGGCACTGGTGCGGATCGAGCCCGACGGGAGCGCACTCGTCGGCATCGGCGTGCAGGCCATCGGCCAGGGCATCCAGAGCACGACCGCCGCCATCGCCGCCGATGCGCTCGGCCTGGCGCTGGACGACGTCAGCGTCGTCACCGGCGACACCGACCTCTGTCCCTACGGCCTCGGCGCGTGGGGCGCCCGGGGCGCGATCGTGACCAGCGGCTCGGTGCTGAAGGCGGCCGAACTCGTGGCGACCAAGGCCAAGGCGATCGCTGCCGGGCTGCTGGAGGCGAGCTCCGACGATGTGGTCATCTCCGATGGCCGGCTGCACGTGCGCGGCAGCCCCGCGACGTCGATCACGTGGCGCGACGTGGCCATCGCGGCCTACGCGCGGACCAACGAACTGCCGGACGGGGTCGAGCCCGGTCTCGAGGCGACGGTGACCTACGAACCGCCGGGCATCGATTCCGACCCGGACGAGCACGGCCGGATGAACGTCGCCGCGGCCTGGTCGAACGCGAGCCACGCCGCCGTCGTGAAGGTCGACATCTCCACCGGGGCCGTCGACGTGCTCGACTACGTCGTCGTGCACGACTGCGGGACCGTGATCAATCCGCTCATCGTCGAGGGCCAGACGACCGGAGCTGTGGCCCAAGGCGTTGCCGGCGCCCTGTACGAGCACATCGTGTACGACGACATTGGGCAACCGCTGAGTGCCTCGTTCATGGATTACACCGTCCCGAGCAGCCTCGAAATCCCGCGTATCACCATCGAGCACCTCGAGACGCCATCGGCCACCACCCCCCTGGGCGTGAAGGGGGTCGGAGAGTCAGGCACGATCGGTCCGGCCGCCGCCATCGCCAACGCGGTCGCCGACGCGCTGGTGGAGTTCAACGTCGACATCGTGGAGACCCCCATCACGCCGACGTCCTTACTCCAGGCGATCCACGCGTCGGGCGACGCGTCGTGAAGCCGCCGGCGTTCCGCTACCTCCGGCCCGGCTCGTTGGAGGAAGTCGTCGCCGCGCTCGGTGGAGCACGGCGACGAGGCCAAGCCGCTGGCGGGCGGGCAGAGCCTGATCCCGGCGATGAACTTCCGGCTGGCTCAACCGTCCGTCCTCGTCGATCTGGAGCTGGTGGAGGGCCTGGGGACCATGTTGCTGGCGGACGGCGAACTGCACGTCGGAGCGATGGTTCGTCAGCGGGACGCCGAGCGCTCCCCGGAGGTGCAGGCAACCTGTCCGCTGCTGAGCGAGGCGATCCCGTGGATCGGCCATTTCCAGAACCGCAACCGCGGCACTATTGGCGGCAGCATCGTCCACGCGGACCCGGCGGCCGAGCTCCCCGCCGTCGCGTTGGCGCTCGACGCCACCGTCGAGCTCCTGGGCTCCCGAGGGTCGCGGACAGTTCCGGCGCCGACCTTCTTCGCCGGGCCGTTCACCACCGTGCTCGAGCCCGACGAGGTCGTAACCGGAGTGCGGTTTCCCGCGGTCGAAGGCTCCCGTGCCGCCTGCCTGGAGCTGGCGCCGCGGCGAGGCGACTTCGCGGTGGTCGGCGTCGCCGCCGCCGTGCGCGCTGTCCACCGGTGGCGAGGTGGTCGATGACGTCGGCCTCGCCGCGTTCGGTGTGGCGGCGACACCCGTGAGGTTGAAGGAGGCCGAGGCCCAAGTGCGCGGAGCCGAGCTCACGGCCCAGGCGGCCGAACAGGCGGGCGAGGCGTCGGTCGCCGACGTCGAGGAGCCGACCTCTGACATTCACACGACCGGCGACTACCGGCGGCGGGCGCTCGCCGAGCTGGTGAGGCGGGCGTTACACGGGATCGGTCAGTCCGCACGAGGCTGAGCGGTCATCTCGCGATGCCGTGACGAGCTGTGCGGCGTGCTCCAGCGTTTCCCCGGCCATCATCAGCCCGATGAGCTCGGGTGTCGCCTCGTCCCGGTCGACGATGCCCATGAGCATCCCATCGAACATCACCGCCACCCTGTCGGACAGGGCGAATAGTTCGTCGAGGTCCTCGGAGATGAGCAGCACAGCGGTGCCGTCGCGGCGTTGGGCGACGATGCGGTCGCGGATGAACTCTGAGGCGCCGATGTCCAGGCCGCGGGTCGGCTGGGCGACGACAGTGACGATCGGTTGTCGCGACAGCTCGCGGGCGAGGATCACCTTCTGAGCGTTGCCGCCCGAGAGGTTCCCGATCGGCGTCGACGTGGCGGGCGTCTTGACGGCGAACTGTTTGACAAGGTGGGCGGCGTGCTCGTCGATGCGCGAGAAGTTGAACAGCTTGCCGCGCATGAAGCGAGGGTTCGCCGGATCGCGCGATGATCAGGTTCTCGGCGATGGTGAACTCCTTGATCATCCCGTCGCGGTTGCGCTCCTCGGGGACGTAGGCGAGCCCGCGGTCGACGATCACCCGTACTGGGCGGTTGGTCGCGTCCCAGCCGTCGATCTTCACGGTGCCGGCGGTGAGGCGGCGGAGGCCGACGATGGCTTCGGCGAGTTGCAGCTGACCGTTGCCGGAGACTCCGGCGAGGCCGACGATTTCGCTGCCATGGACGTCGAGTGAGACGCCACGCACCGCAGGCGTGCCGCGGTCAGACATCACGTGCACGTCGCACAACGAGAGTCGCACCGGACCCGACGCCTGTTCGGGTCGCTCCCGGTTCAATGAGAACTCGCGGCCGACCATCCGGCGAGCGAGATCCTCCTTGTTCGTTTCGGCGGTGGCGATCGTGCCGACGTTGCGGCCATCGCGCAGCACCGTCACCTCGTCGGTGATCGCCAAAACCTCGTGCAGCTTGTGCGAGATGAACACGATGGCGTTGCCACGGTCGCGGATCTGGGACAGGAAGCCGAAGAACTCCTCGACCTCCTGCGGCGTGAGCACAGCCGTCGGCTCGTCGAGGATCAGCACCGAGGCGTTGCGGTACAGCGCCTTGAGGATCTCGACGCGTTGTTGTTCGCCGACGGAGAGGTGGCGGACCGGTGCGGTTGGGTCGACGCGCAGGCCGTAGGCGACGGATAGCTCATCGAGGCGGGCGGCGACGACGTCGAGATCGGTGCGCAACCCGCGCGATGAGGGCAAGCCGAGAGCGACGTTCTCGGACACCGTCATCGTCGGGATCAACATGAAGTGCTGGTGGACCATGCCGATGCCGGCGCGGATCGCGTCGAGCGGCGAGTGGAACGTGGCCGGTTCCCCGTTCACGAGGATCTCGCCGTCGTCGGGTCGCTCCAGCCCGTAGAGCATCTTCATCAGCGTCGACTTGCCGGCGCCGTTCTCGCCGAGCAGTCCAACGATCCGGCCACTGCGTACGACCAGGTCGACGTGGTCGTTGGCGAGCACCCCGGGGAATCGCTTGACGATCCCGCGCATCTCGACCGAGATGGGCCCGACCATCGGCGTTGCCTTAGTCGACACCGACGGTCTCTCTTGGACCGCGCCTGGCCTGCAGCCTGGCGACAACACTGCCGATCGTCAGCTCGAAGGCGCGCAAGCTGATCTCGGCCAACCGCGGCGGGCAGTCGAGCGCGGCGATGTCCTGGGATTCGGCGAGCCTGCGCCAGTGAGCCGCCAGCTCGTTCGGTCCGGTGATCGCTCCCTTGCCCACGTCGGCGGCGACCCATCGCACCACCGACACACCCGAGTTGATGATCCGGATCATGCACATCTCGCACGGTTCGAGCGACGAGATCAACGTGTACCCGCGCAGCTCGGCGTCTCGGTGACTCTCCTCGAAACCGGTCAGCAGCACCATCTCGGCGTGGAAGTCGCTGCGGAAGTACGGGGAGAACATCCGGTTGTGGTCGGCGTGGGCGATCGTGCCGTCAGGGCCGACGAGAACCGCGCCGACCGCGGCATTGCCCTCCAGGCCGGCTTCGATCGCCTCCAGCACGGCCACAACGCCGGGGTCGGCGGAGGGATTGCCTATCCCCCCGCCGAAGGTCTCTGCCTCGGTGCGCAACGCCGCGAGCTCGCGACGCACCTGGTCGTTCATTCGCTCTCGATCAGCGACGTGACGTCGAGGTCGCCCGAGGTGATCAGCTCGACGGCCTCATCGGCGGCGGCACGCACGTCGTCGGGGACGTCGTAGTTCTCGTTCCATACCGGGGTGATTCCTCCGTTGGGGATGTCGATCCAGAACACCTCGCCGCCGAGCACGCCGTTGTCGACCTCGAGCAGCGCCTCTCTCAACGCCACCTCGTAGTGGAAGTCGAGGCTGAGGATCGTGGCGTTGGGTGCCGCTGGTTGCCAGTCGGCGTCGAAGCCGACGTAGCCAACTTGACCGTCGCTGTTCTCGGCGACGCTGGCGACGCCGGCGCCCATCTCGGTTTGCGAGGCGAGGACCGTCGCCCCGGACTGGACCATCGTCGCGGCGGCGGCGCCAGCGAGGCTGGCGTCGCTGAACGAGTTGGTGAAGTTCTCCAGCACGTTGGCGTCCTCGTTGGCGGCGGTGACACCGGCCTTGAATCCGTCGACGGATCCGGCGATCGAGCCGACGTAGATCGGGCCGACGAAGCCGACGGTGTCGCCGAGCATGCCCGCGACCAGACCACCGACGTAGCCGCCCTGCTCGCTGCGCGCCGAGAAGGCGAACACGTTTGGCAGGTCGAAGGTCTCGGGGTTAGTGCCCCAGATGATCGAGACGTCGGGGAACTCGGGGGCGATCTCCTCGATCGAGCTGCCGTAGGCCGAGCTGGCGGCGATGATCACGTCGAAGCCGCGGCTGGCGTAGTCGCGGATCGCCGACGCGGCGTCGTCGACGACGAACATGTTCTCCGAGTAGGCGAGCTCGAAGTTCTCCTCGCCGCCGCGCTCCTCCTGGAGGATGTCCATCGCCCGCACGATCCCGCGACTGATGCCGAACTCCTGAGCGGTGCTCGGCAGCACGACGGCCACGCGCAGCGGCGGGAACTCGCCGCCCGCGCCTGTGCCTTCGGGCGTCGTTGCGGCCGCCTCGGTAGTGTCGGTGGGCGCCGTGTCGCTGGCCGCCTCGATGCCGCCGGCGGAAATCGCCGCGATGGACAGCGCAGCGGCGGCGAGGCCGCCGACGACTGGTGTGGTCTTGGTCCGCATGGATCCCCCTTGTTGGTTGGGTCGTGCCGCTGATCGCGGCGTGTGCCGGTGCACTGTCAGGCGCTCCGGGTGTACGGCCGCGTAAGCGCAGCCGGGGCTTGGGTCTGGCGCCGCCCGCCAAGCGCCAGCACGACGATCGTGACGACGTAGGGCAGCATCGACGTGATCTCCGACGGGAGGTCGACACCGAGGGTCTGGATCTGTAGCTGCAGAGCGTTGATCGTGCTGAACAGCAACGCGCCGACAAGCACGCCAAATGGGCGCCAACCCCCGAAGTAGACGAGTGCGACGGCGATGAATCCGATGCCGGCGGTCATGTTGCGCTGGAAGAAGCCGAGCAGGGCGACCGACAGTGACGCCCCAGCGAGCCCGGCGAAAGTCCCTCCAACGACGACGGCGACGAAGCGGATGCGGTTGACGTGCAGCCCGACCGTGTCCGCCGCCGACGGGTTCTCGCCGACGGACTTCAACGTCAGCCCGATTGTCGTGCGGCGGATCACGTACCAGGCCAGCGGCACGAGGGCGAAGGCGAGGTACGTCATCAGATTGTGGTCGAACAGGATCCTGCCGAGGCCGGGGATGTCGCTCAGCAGCGGGATCCTGACGTCGATCACGCCGCGCACCTGGACCGTGTCAGTGGGCAGCTCCTGGAACAACAGGTCGCTGAGCCCGAGACCAATGAGGTATACGGCGATCCCGGCGATGCCCTGTTGGGCCTTGAAAATCACGCAGGCAGTGGCCATCAGCGCCCCGAACATGGCGCCGACGACCATCGCGACGAGGAGTCCGAGGACGGGGGTCCCGCTCTGCGCCGTGACGTAGAAGGCGCTGAACGCGCCCATCAACATGATCCCTTCGACGCCGAGGTTGAGCACCCCGCTGAGTTGTCCGACCGTCTCGCCGATCGCGGCGAAGAGGTACGGCGTCGCCAAACCCACGCCGGCGGCGAGAATCGACACGATGACCGTCGGGTCAAGGAGGTCAGACCACATCGGCGGTCTCCTTCCCGTCGGCGGTCGCCGCGGACGGAGACGGCTGGGTCGCGCCGTCCGTGGACGCCGCGGCAGAGGTGAGTCCGGCTGGCAGCGTCGCCTCTTCTCGCTCCATCGCCGCCATTTCCAGCGTGCGTCGGCGGCGACGCACCAGCATCGCACTCGACACCACGACGAGCACGACGATGCCGTTCATCACCACGACCAACGCGGAGGGCACCTGGGCCGTTCGCTGCAGGTTGTTGGCACCGACGAGCAAACCGCCGAAGAGGATCGACGCCGGGATCGCCCCGATCGGGTGCAGCCCGCCGAACAGGGCGACGACGATGCCGTTGAATCCGGCGCCGCCGGTGAACCCGGCGGCGGCGCCCTCGAAGTACAGCCGGTGGTCGACGCCGAACACCTGGACCGCGCCTCCCAGGCCGGCGAGGCCGCCACTGATGGCCAGCGCGGCGAGCGAGTTCTTGGCGACCGACATCCCGGCGTAGCGGGAGGCCGAGGGGTTGAGTCCGACTGCTCGGATCCGGTAGCCGAGCGGAGTGCGCCACAGCATCACCCAGGTGGCGCCGGCGATCACGATGGCGATGAGCAGGCCGAGGTGTAGCCGGGTCGCATCCCACCGCGGTAGGTCGGACGCAGTCGGGAACCGTTCGGTCTCGGGGATTCGCGTGCCCTGCTCGATCTGCTCGGGATCGATCCACGGGCCCGACACGAGGTATGACATCAACAGCGCGGCGACGAAGTTGAGCATCACCGTGGTGAGGATCTCGTTGACGCCGAGGAACGCACGCAAGACGCCGGCGATGCCACCCCACACGATTCCGCACAGGGTGCCGGCCAGCGCCCCGGTGACGATCAGCAGCCAGCCGGGTAGGCCGCCGACGAAGAGGGCGACGGCGGTGGCGCCGAGGGCGCCGACGATGAATTGGCCTTCCCCGCCGATGTTGAACACGCCGGCGCGGAACGAGACGCAGATGCCGACGCCGATGAAGAGCAGCGGCGTCGCCTTGACGAGGGTGTCGGCGATGGCGTTCTTGCTCCCGAACGCGCCTTCGACGAGCGCCTGGTACGACTCGATCGGGTTGGCGTCGAGCAGCAGCAGCAGTACAGCGGAGATCACCAGGCCGACGACGGCGGCGGCCAGCGGAGCGAGGACGCCCAGGGCCCGCGGTTCGACACGGGACCACCACGATCGGGAGGTGTGGGCGGTTATCGCTTGACTCCTCTGTCGGTGCGCGCCGCCAGCAGTTGGCGGGCACGTCCGAGCGCGGCGGGTGCAACGGCGATGCGGGTGCCCTCGAATCCCGGGCCGCGGGTGGCGTCAAGGGCGAGGCGTGAGGTGCTGCCGTCGATCGACGACGACGGGTCGAGCGGGCTGCCGGGCAGGCCGTCGATCGTGAAGAGGTCGGTGGTGGGTTGGAGGTGCGTGGCCAGCGCCCACAGCACGGCCCGGTCGTCGGTGATGTCGACGTCCTCGTCGACGGCGACGACCGTCTTCAGATAGGGGTCCCAGCCGAGCAGTCCGAGCAGTGCCTGCCGGGCCTCGCCGGGACGACGTTGACGGACGGCGACGTAGCAGTGGAAGTGGGTCCCCGAGTTCGGGTAGTGGACGCGCTGGACGCAGGGAAAGCGATCGCGCAGTTTCTCGATCAGCTCGGCTTCCCGCGGCACGCGGGCGAGGTTGAGGTGCTCGGCCGAGTTGCCACCGACGACGTCGACCCAGATCGCATCGTGGCGACCGAGCACAGCGTCGACGGTTATGACGTTGCGGGTGGAGCGGTCCGACGAGTACCCGGTGAACTCGCCGAACGGTCCTTCGTCGGAGTGGAGGTCGGGGTCGATCGTGCCTTCGAGCACGATGTCGGCGGTCGCCGGTACCGCAAGGCCGTGGATCGGTGTCCGCACGACCTCGAGGGGGCTGCCGAACAGTGCACCGGCGAGGTGTCGTTCGTCGACCGTCGCCGGGCACGCGGGCGGAGGCGGCGAGCATGAACAGCGGGTGGCCGCCGATGATCAGCGCCACCTTCATCGGTTCGCCACGGTCTCTGCAGGCGGCGAGGATCCGCCACAGGTCGCCGCGCGAATGCAGGCTGGTGGCGAGCTGGTTGCGCCCGATCGGTGTCGCCCGGTGGTAGCTGAGGTTGCCGACCCCGGTGACCGGGTCTTCGGCGAGGACGATCCCGCTGGTGATGTACGGCCCGCTGTCGGTGGCGAAGTGGGTGACCAGCGGCAGCCGGCCGAGGTCGACGTCATCGCCGGTCACGATGTCATCGCAGACCGGGCCGTGGTCCTGCAGGGCGAGCGGCTGTGCGGTACGAACTCGCGCCTGGAATGCCTCGTGCAGCCGTTCCTCGGGCGCATCGAGAAGGCGGGCGATCCGCGCCCGGGATGCGAACAGGTTGGTGACAACCTCGTGCCGGCTGCCCTCGACATTGGTGAACCACAGCAGCGGGTGGCGATCCTGGGCTGCCAGTTCCCACACCACGGCGGTGATGTCCTGGTCCAGCGACACCGACTCCTTGATGAGGATCACGTCGTCGTCGTGCGCGTCGCGGTAGCGCGCCAGAAAAGCGTGGAGGTCCTGGTTCATGGGCGTCATCGAGTGACGGCTCTCACCCGGGGGGCAGGGGTCTCCCAGCGGCGGAAGAGGTCGTGCTCGATGCCGAACTGGTCGAGGATCTTGCCGACGGTCTGGTTGACGAGATCGTCGATCGTTCTCGGACGGTGGTAGAAGCCGGGGGTCGGCGGCAAAACGATGGCACCGGCCTCGGTGACAGCGACCATGTTGCGCAGGTGGACGAGGTTCAGCGGGGTCTCCCTAGTGACGAGAACCATCCGTCGCCGCTCCTTCAGCGTGACGTCAGCGGCGCGGGTCACAAGAGTGTCGGTGATCCCGTGGGCGATCGCCGCGAGCGTGCGCATCGAGCAGGGCGCGATGACCATGCCGATCGTTTGGAAGGAGCCCGACGAGATCGAGGCGGCGAGATCGCCGTCGTCGTGGACGACGTCGGCAAGTGCGGCGACGTCGTCCACGCTCAACTCGGTCTCCAGCTCGATCGTTCGGCGGGCATTGGGCGAAATGACGAGGTGTGTCTCGACGCTGGTGTCGGTCTGCAACGCCCGCAGCACGCCAATGCCGTACTGCGGGGCGCTCGACCCGCTGATCCCGACGACCAGTCGCCGCGGAGCCGTCGTGCTTGTTGTCATCTCGCCACCCCTGACGGATTGCAGTGTCGTGGCAGTCGGCGGACTGCCGCCGATCCCCGGGTCACACGGGAACCGGCCCCGCCGTGCCGGCCCTGAGTCGTGCCTCGGCCTCGTCGACCGTAGCCGGCGGCGGTGTCGGCTCGATGCCGACAAGCTTGGCGATGTTGTTGCCCATATAGCCCTCGAGCTGCTCCTCGGAGCAGTTGAAGCCCTGCGGCGCCGGGTGGCACAGCACCGCTAGCTCGTTGAGCCACATGCCCGGGTCGTTCGGCGGCGAGTCGGTGCCGAACACGAGCCGGTCGGGCGGCATCTGCTGGGCGAACTCGACGATCCGGCTCTGCAGCAGCCAGCCGGACTCGCCGTAGACGTTTGGGCTGTCGAGGATCATCCACAACGCCTCGAAGCAGTACACGCCGCCGGTCTGGACGCCGAAGTGGCCGATGACGAAGTTGACGTTCGGGAACTCGCGGATGATCGGGTAGAACTGCGTCGGGATGCTGTAGGGGCCGTCGCCGGTGTGGATCAGCACGACTACGCCAAGCTCGTCACATTTGCGCATCGCTGGTCGTAGCCAGTCGAGCGCCCGGTCGGGGCGGTAGGCGTGCATGTTGGCGTGCAGCTTCAGCATCTTGAAGCCGTACTCCTTGACGTGGAACTCCAGTTCGGCGGCTCCGTTCTCCGGCCCGAAGCGCGGGTTGTAGTTGAAGTTGCCGATGAACCGGTCCGGGTACTGCTGGACCAGTGAGGCCACGTAGGCCATGTAGTCGCGGATCCCCTCACGACCGGAACGGTCGCCGTCGCGCCACGCCGTGTTTCCGGGCGGCGGCTGGATGAAGCCCATGTCGATCCGTCGCGGTTTGCCGTTGATGAGGTACGGGCCGTCCATCATCGCAAGCATCCGCTCGCCGGTGAACGGCTCGCCGTCGTGGCGCCACGCCTCGTCGACCTTGTTTGTCGGGTGGAGGTGGGTGTCGATGATCATCTGGTGCCTTTCGTGTCTGCGGGACGCACGCGTCAGCGTGCTGCCACGATGTCCATGGGGCGCACCGGGACGCGTGGCAACTCCAATCCGGTGGCATTCCTGATCGCGTTGGCGATCGCGGGCGTGGACGACAGGTTCGGTGGCTCGCCCACTCCGTTGAGTCCGTATGGGGAGTCGGGATGGGGAAACTCGAACACCTTGACGTGCATCGGCGGCATGTCGAGGATCGTCGGGATCAGGTAGTCGGTGAACGACGGATTGCGCACGATGCCATCGACGATCTGGACTTCCTCCATGACCGCCAGGCCGAGGCCCTGCGCGCTCCCGCCCTCGATCTGGCCTTCGATGGCGAGCGGGTTGATCGCCTTGCCGACGTCCTGGGCGGTGACCAGCTCGACCACGCGCACGAGACCGAGTTCGACGTCGACGTCGACGACCGCGCGGTGTGCGGCGTAGGCAAAGGCAATATGGGCGTCGCCCTGGCCGCGATCGTCGTCGATCGGAAACGTCGTGCGATGGTGGTATTCGTACGTGGCGACCACGGGGTCGTCGGCGACGAGGTCGGCGAGCGAGGACACCGGGTCGCCAGTCGCAGCGTCGACGACCTCGTCGCTCTCCAGGCGCAGGGTCTGCGCGTCGAGGCCCGCTCGCCGCGCCGCTCGGGCGACCAGCTCGTCGCGGGCACGGGTTGCCGCGCCGAGGACCGCACCGCCCGTCATCCACGTCTGGCGCGAGGCCGCCGAGGAACCCGCGTCGGCGATCTGCGTGTCGGCCTGGTGGACGACGACCTGTTCGATCCCCAGCTCGGTGCGCACAATCTGGGCTTGCACCGTAGCGATGCCCTGCCCGACCTCGGCGGCCGCCGAGTACACCTCTGCGGTCGGCTGGTTGCCGAGCATGAACACGGAAACCTGGGCGGTGGAGGAATCGTCGATGCCTCCGGAGAATCCGATCGCCTTCATCCCCAGGGCGTAGCCGACGCCGCGACGGATCCCTTCGCCGTGGGTGACGTTGCCGACGCCTCCCGGGAGGCGGCGCAGGTCATGATCGTCGACCTGGTCGTCGGCGGGCAGCGGTTGCTCGCGCAGATACTCGAGCAGCTCTCTCGTCGGGGTCGGTCCGTCGACGACCTGGCCGGTAGGGAGCAGGTCACCGGTGTGTAGCGCGTTGGCGAGTCGCACGTCGACCGGGTCGAGCTCGAGGGCGCCGGCAAGCTTGTCGATCGCCGACTCGATCGCGTAGCAGGACTGCACCACGCCGAAGCCGCGCATAGCTCCGCACGGCGGATTGTTGGTGTACACGGAGAACCCGTCGATCTCGACGTTGTCGACCTTGTAGGCGCCGGCGGCGAAGTAGCAGCCGTTGGCGATGACGATGTACGACGACGAGGTGTAGGCCCCGCCGTCGAGCAGCATCCGCACTTTGGTGAAGACGAGCGTGCCGTTCCGGCGGGCGCCGAGCTCGACGCGGATGGTGCCGGGATGGCGGTGCACGTGGCCGACGAAGGACTCCTCACGCCCGTAAGCCATGCGCACGGGCCGCCGCGTGCGCAGTGCCAGTAGGCAGGCGTGAATGTGTATCGAGAGGTCTTCACGACCGCCGAACGCCCCGCCGACACCCGCCAGCACCAATCGGGTCTTCTCCAGCGGGAGCCCGAGGCTGGCTGCAATTTGGTCTCGATCGGTGTGCAACCACTGGGCGGCGACGTAGAGGTCGATACCACCGTCGTCCGCTGGGATGGCGATCCCCGACTCGGGACCGAGAAACGCCGGGTCCTGGGTGCCGATCTCGTAGCTCCCGACGATGACGACCTCGGCCTCGGCGCGCACCTCCTCGATCGGATGGCCGTGGCGGATCCGGACGTGACGCACGAGATTGTCGGCGCGGGTGTCGTGGACCAGGCCGTGGTCGCCGGCGAGGGCTGCTTCTGGATCGGTTATCGGCGGCAGCAGCTCGTAGTCGATCTCGATCAGCTCGCCGGCGCGGCGTGCGAGCTCGGCGTGCTCGGCGGCGATGATCGCAACCGGCTCGCCGTGGTAGCGGACCTCCGTCGTTGCCAGCACGGGTTGGTCGGAGACCTTCATCCCGTAGGTCTTCGACCCGGGCACGTCGTCGTGAACCAGGACGGCATGAACACCTTCGAGCTGTTCGGCGCGCTTTGTGTCGATGCGAGTGATCCGCGCCCGGGCATGCGGGCTGCGCAGTGTGTAGCCCCACAGAGCGTTCTCGAGGTGGAGGTCCGAGGAATAGGCGAACTGGCCGGTCACCTTGAGCGTGCCGTCGGGTCGTTCAGCCGAGTCGCCGACGCTTCCGCGGACGGCGGCGTGTTCGCGGGTCTCGGTGAAGGTCACGTGCCCACTCCCGCGAGCGGTTCGAAGCCGATGACCCCGGCGGCGACGCGGTCGCGAAGCCCCTGGATGTGGGCTTGGGCAGCGTCTTCGGCGGCGTCGGCATCGCCTGCAGCGATCGCCTCGTAGACCGCTCGGTGCTCGGCGAGCATTGCCTGCGGATTTCGCGGCCCGCGCCACAACGTGTGCATCGAGAGGTGGGCGCGCGCTTGGGTGCGGGCGAGCATGGTATCGAGATCGTGATTGCGTGCAGCGGAGCGGATCGTCCGATGGAACCGTACGTCTAGCTCGACGTTGGTGAGCAGATCGCCGCCAGCGACCACCGTTTCGTGCTCGTGCAGTGTGGTCCCGAGTTGTTCGATTTCGTCGGCGGTGATGCGTTCGGCGGCCAGCCTCGCGGCGAGGCCCTCGAGCCGTTGACGGACCTCGAGTAGGTCGCGGAAGCCACTCGGGTCGATGCGTGTGATGACGGCGCCGCGGTGCATCGTGTGCTCGGCGAGGCCGTCGTAGATCAGACGCTGAACGGCCTCACGGACGGGGCTGCGGCTGACATTCATGCGGCGGGCGAGCTCGGGCACGCTCAGCGGTGTGCCGGGGCGCAGTTCGTTGCGAAGGATCGCCTTCACAAGGTGCTGGTACGCGCGGTCTGCGAGCGACTCGCCTCCCGGGAGCTGCTCGAGAGCTTCCAGTCCGGCCGTCGTCATCGTTCGCCTGCTGTCGCGAGTGGTTGGATGCGACTGTCGAGGAGTTGTCGGCGGAGCCATTGCTCGTCGAGCTCGGTGCCGATGAACACGATCTTGCTGGCGCGTTGGTCCCCGTCGCGCCACGGGTCGAGGAAGTAGAGCTCGAACAAGGCGTGGACTCCCTGGAGAATCAAGCGGCGGTCGGCACCGCGCACGGCGATGATTCCCTTCCACCGCAGCAGCCGCTCGCCGCAGCGCTCGGCGATCGCCGCAGCGGCGTCGCGGACGTCGGTCTCGTCGAGGTCGCCGTCAAGATGGATGGTGACCGATCTGACGGTGGGGTCGTGGCTGTGGTGGTAGGTGTCGTCGAGAAAACCAGGATGCGACGCCATCCGTTGCGATAACTCGAACGCCTCAATGCCGAGCAGGCCGTCCAGGTCGACCTCGGCGTAGCTCGAGGTCGAGATGATCGCGCGTTCGTTGAGCGCCCGCACGCGTCGACGGATCCGCTCGATGTCATCGAGCGCGACAAGGTCGACCTTGTTGATGATGATCCGGTCGGCACTGACAAGTTGGTCGACAGCCTGGTTGTCGTACGCCGCACCGCCCTCGTCGTCGAGGTGCCGTTCGATGTGGCGGGCGTCGACGAGGGCGACGATGGCGTCGAGTGCGACGTGCTCGAGGATCGGATCGTCAGCGAAGAATGCGGCCGCGACGGGCATCGGGTCAGCCAGACCGCTGGCTTCGACGAGGATGTAATCGATGCTGTCGCGACGCGCGACAAGTTTGCGCAGCACGGCAAGCACGTCGGCGCGCACGGACGTGACGCAGCAGATGCACCCGTTGGTCATCTCGTAGATCTCTTCCTCGGACGAGACAACCAGTTCGGCGTCGATGTTGACCTCGCCGAACTCGTTCTCGATGACGGCGATGCGCTTCCCATGTTGCTCACGCAGGATGTAGTTGAGCAACGTCGTCTTGCCCGAGCCGAGGAAGCCGGTGAGTATTGTCACCGGGATCTTGCCGGCGACCGTCATCGGTGGCCTCTGACGACGGCGCCGTCGAGTGACCGGTCGAGCGCAGCGAGCTGGACAGCGTCGAGGATCTTCTCGTAGCCGGTGCAGCGGCAGAGGTTGCCGGCAAGGGCCTCGCGTACCGTTGGCTCGTCAGGTTTGGGCTCGCGTTGGAGCAGGTCCGCCACGGCGACGATCAGGCCGGGGGTGCAGAATCCGCACTGCACCGCCCCAGCGTCGAGGAACGCGCGCTGGACCGGATGCAAGTCGTCACGGGAGCCGAGGCCTTCCACGGTGACGACCTCCGCCCCGTCGGCCTGCCCGGCGGCGACGAGGCAGGCGCACACCAGCACACCGTCCATCAGCACCGAGCAGGATCCGCACTCGCCCTGCTCGCATGCGTTCTTAGAGCCGCGCAGCCCCAGGCGTTCGCGCAGTAGGTAGAGCAGGCTCTCGCACTCCCACACGTCCGTCGCCGTCAGCGGGGCGCCGTTGACGGTCAGTGACACCTTCACGACCGTGCTCCTGCCGAAAAGCGGTCGTGCCAGCACCAGCGCAGGCAACGCGCAGCCAACACACCAAGCGCGAGGCGGCGGTAATCGGCCCGGCCGCGCACGTCGTCAATCGGCCGGGCGGCGTCGGCGACGAGCTCTCCGAACTGGTCGACCACCGTGTCGTCGAGCGCCGGGTCGTCCCAGCGATCGGCCAGTCGCTCGCCCACGAACGCCTCGGCGTCGACCGCCCGAATCGGTGTCGGCCCGGCCGACCCGATGCCCGTGCCCAGTCGCCTTTCGGCCTCGTGGACGACGAGGGCGAACGAAACGGTGGCGATCACCATCGCGTTGCGGCTCCCGATCTTCGAGAATTGCTGCGGCCCAACGTCGGCGGGCAGTCGGATGCTGCGGATCAGCTCGTTGGGCTGCAGGGCGTTGCGCTTGGGGCCAACGAAGAAGTCATCGATCGGGATGACGCGCGTCCCGGTGATGCTGTCGACCACGACGTCGGCCCCGAGTGCGAGCAGCGGAGGATGCGCGTCACCTGCCGGTGAGGCGGTCGCCAGGTTGCCCCCGACGGTGCCGCGGTTGCGGATCTGAGGCGAACCGACGGTGCGGGCAGCCATCGCCAAGGCGGCGACGTCGGCGGCGAGCTCCCGCTCGATGCGGCTGTAGGTCACGCCGGCGCCGAGAACGACGTCGCCGTCGTCGCGCACCAGTGTCGCGATCTCGGAGAGCTGCGACAGATCGATCAGCCCGCGCGGTCGCACGCGTGCGAAGTTCAGCTCGACGAGCAGGTCGGTGCCACCGCAGATCGGTGTGAAGTCCGGATGCTCGGCTCTTATGTCCAGCGCCTCGGACCAGGAAGCTGGGCGAATGAACACGGTTTCGTGATCGCCCGGATAGTGGCGAAAATGGGCGGAAGCGGCGAACGGTCCGGCGGTAAGCGCCATCTCAGGGAGCCTTACATGTTGCATGTAACATGTCAAGAGGGGCAATCCGCCGTGCATCGGTCAGTCCGCTCGAGGCTGAGCGACGGGTGGCGCTGGCGCCTCGCGGCGGACAGCCATCGCCAGCTCGGAGAGCCGCCGCCACCGGGCAAGCTCGCCCCGAGCCGCACGCGTCAGTCGCCGGCTCGGCCGCGAGCCGACGGAGGCGAGGTCGGCGAGGATCGCTTCAGCGCAGGCGCGTCCAGGGAGCCCGCTGACGCTCGGACCGGGATTCGTCCCCGCGCCGGTCAGGTAGACGCCGTCGATGCCGGACCTGTGGTCGGCCGATCCGCGCGCCGGTCGACCGGCCAGCAACTGCCCGATGATCGTCGACACATGAGCGCCGGCGTTCACCGCTCCCGTTCGCTCCGTCAGGTCCCGCGACGACATGAACACCGAGTCGGCGACCAGTTCGCGCACGCCCGGCAGGCAGGAGTCGATGGTGGCCCAGACGCGCTCGCTCGCGACCTCGGCGCCTCGGTCCCAGCCGCCGTCTGTGACCAGGCGATGGGCGACGAATCCATTGATCCAGGCCGTGGCCGCCCCGTCGGGGGCGGCGGAGGGATCGAGGATCGACGGGAAGGTGAGGAGGACGCCGGGGCGAGCGGCGAGGCTGCCGGCGAGCGCAGCCGCCGGGTTCTCGAGCGCGCACGCCGGCTCGGGGAGCATCCAGAGCTGGCTTCCGGCGAACCCCGGAAGCAGGTGGTCGACCAAGGGCGGGCCGCGCAGCGCGGCAGCCAGGGTGAACTGGCTGAGATTCCCACTGATCACCTCGACCCGCTCGAACCGTCGCCGCACCCGCGCCGGAACGGCGTCGGCGTCGATCAACCGCAGGATCGCATCCTGCGGAGCGACGGCTGACACGACGGCCCGCGAGGCGAAGACCGCGTCGGACTCCGTCGACTCGATCCGCCACCCGCCGGGGTCGCGGCTCACACGGCTGACCGGGAAGCCGCAGCGGATCCGCCCGCCGAAGCCCTCGACTGCCGACTGCAACGCGTCGACGAACGCTTCCGAGCCGCCACGCGGGCGGCCGAAGCGGCGCCCGTGCCCGCCGGGGGTGAGAGCGAAGACCGCGCCGGTCCCGGGATACCAGGGAGGTAGGCCGGAGAACTGCGACCGGAACACCGCGAGCGCTCGCATGTGGGGGCTACGGAACCACCGTTCGGCGACGTCTACGGCCGAGCTCCGGGCCAGCTCGATGATCGGCCGTCCTGCCCGCCCGAGCGCGACGCGCCCGAGGCGCTGCGCGACCTCCATCGGCACCGGTGGATCCCGCCACAGTCTCGCCCGTCAGGGCGAGCAGCTTGCCGGACAGCGCAGCCAGCTCCATCCACGCCGCGCCGTCCGCCGCGTCGACCTCGGCGATCGATCGCGCGGTCTCCTCTGCCGTCTCGGCGATGGCGATCTGAACGCCATCCCCGTAAAGGTGCAACGCCGCCGCCGTCCGGTAGACGTAGTCGAGACCGTGACGCTGAAGCTCGAGCTCCTCGGGGATCGTGGAACCGATGATGGTGGAGTGGTCGACCGCTCCGTGTTCGAGCGTGAAGCCATCCTTCGTCGTGCTGAACAGCGCTCCGCCGCACCGGCTGTTGCGTTCGACCACCATCACGTCGAGCCCGGCGCGGGCGAGATAGGCGGCGCAGACGAGCCCGTTGTGGCCGCCGCCGACGACCACCACCTCGGCGCACGACGAGGCGCCGGCGTCGAGGGGGGCGGCCACGGCGAGTTAGATTACCGGCGCCCTTGCGGGGGATCGGTGGGCCAGAAGGGTGGATCTCGAAGGAGCGGCCGTGAACGATCAGTCAGGTGCCGACGCCGTCGAAGTGACGACGTTGGTGGAGGGCACGCTCATCACGATGGACCCGGCTCGGCGCGTCATCCCCGGCGGTTCGGTGGCCGTGGCCGGCGACCGCATCGCTGACATCGACAGCGCGGCAGCACTCCGGGAGCGGTACCCCGACGCCGAGAGGATCGGTGGCGAAAGGCGCTACGTGATCCCCGGTCTGATCGACTGCCACAACCATGTCGCCCAGGCGCTGTGCCGGGAGAGCACCGTCGAGGACTTCCCGAACATTTACCGCATCTACATCCCGGCCGAGGCCATCCAGTCAGACGACGACGTGCGCATCAGCGCCAAGGTCGCCTTCGCCCAACTCATGCGGGCCGGCGTGACGACCATGACCGAGACGACGTGCACTGTCGCCCATGAAGAGCCGATCGCCGAGACGGTCATGGAGACTGGCATCCGGTGCGCGCTGGCCAGGGGCATGTGGGACCGCGAGTCGCGGTTGGCCGGCAACTACGAGCAGATCACCGAACAGTCGTGGTACCGCGACGATCCCAAGGTGCTCGCCGACGACCTCGCCTACACGAAGGAGTTCTTCGCCAAGTGGTTCGCGTCGGGTGAAGGCCGGCTGCGCCCCTGGGTGCACAACCTCGGGGTGCCCTCCTGCTCGGACGAGCGATACCTTGCGACGGACGAACTGGCGAAGGACTGGGGTACCGGCGTGATGACGCACATCAACCGGGACCGGGAGGAGATCGAGCTGTCGGTGTCCCTCTTCGGCCATCGGCCGCTCGAGCACCTGGCGTCGATCGGTGCGCTGACGGAGCGGCTGGTGGCGATCCACGCAATGCTCACGACCGATCGCGAGATCCGGATGATGGCCGAGGCAGGGGCCAAGCTGGCGCATGCTCCCGTCGTGTGCACGGACATCATGTCCGCGGTCACGCGCGTACCGCTGATGCGCGAGCTGGGGATCACCGTCGGCCTGGGCTGCGACACGATCATCAACGACGTGTTGAAGCTGATGCGGATCGCCTTCACCATGCACAACCAGGCTGCGATGCCGCTGTTCGATCCGTTCGGTTTCACCACTGCAGACGTCTTTGAGATGGGCACCATCGACGCAGCGAAGCTGCTGCTCTGGGACGACGAGATCGGATCGCTGGAGGTCGGCAAGGCCGCTGACATCACGGTGATCGACGCCGACAACGTCCGACTGTCACCCTCGACGGATCCCGTTTCGACACTCGTTCGATACGGCGTCGGTACGGACGCGGAATCCGTGATGGTGGCCGGGCGGCTCACCGTCCACGAGGGCAGTCTGCTGACAATCGACGAAGGCGACCTGCTCGAGCAGGCCTCGGAGTTGGGCGCCCGGATGATCGCCGACTTGTCCCCCCGCCGCTACGTCCCGCTCGGCACCAACGTCAACGTGCTCTGAACGACCAACCGACGCCACAGCCCGAAACGCCGACCGCCAAGCTGCAGCACCACACACTCTTCCGCAGCGCCTCGTCGTCGGCATCTCGGGGTCGAGCGCACCTCACCTCGGAGTCCGGCTCCTCGCAGTCCTCCGAGACATCGGTTCGGTCGAGACCCACCTCGTGATCTCCGAAGGAGCCCGCCTCAGCATCAAGCACGAGCTCGACGTCGACCCCGACTCGACCGCCGCGTACGCGGACGTGGTGTACGACCCGACGGACTTGGCTGCCGCCGTGTCGTCCGGCTCCTTCCTGACCATGGGAATGGTTGTCATGCCCTGTTCGATGAGCACGCTCGCGGCCGTCGCCACCGGAAACACGACAGACCTTCTCACCCGTGCAGCCGATGTCACACTGTATGGAAGGCCTGGCGATATCAGGTGGTGCGGTGTCGGGTTTCCGGACGCGATTACCGGACAGCTGGTACCAGCGAAATCGAGGCGTCGGCGCCAGGGGTGACCAGCCACGATCGGCATCGTGGCCGACGCAATCTTCGAGGATCCCCGTCTCGCGCAGGTCTACGACCCGCTCCACCCAGACCGCAGCGACCTGGACGTGTACGCGGCTCTGGTCGATGAACTCACTATTCGGTCCGTGCTCGACATCGGCTGTGGCACCGGCACGTTCGGGTGCATGCTGGCCAGTCGGGGCATCAAGGTGATCGCGGTCGATCCGGCCGCCGCAAGCCTTGACGTGGCACGCTCCAAGCCAGGCGCGGAGCGGGTGCGGTGGCTACACGGCGACGCCACGACGCTTCCCCGGTCGAGGTCGACGCAGCATTCATGACCGGCAACGTCGCACAGGTGTTTCTCACCGACAGAGACTGGACCGCCACGCTGCGCGCCTGCCGGCGAGCCGTACGGCCCGGTGGCTGGCTGGTGTTCGAGACCCGGGACCCGGCGCGCCGGGCGTGGGAAGGATTGACGCCGGAGCTCACCCGCACCGTGGTGAACGTGTCGGGCGTCGGCGAGGTGGAGTCGTGGGCGGAGTTAACCGAGGTGGCCGGCCAGCTCGTCACGTTCCGGTCGACGATCGCTCTCCGGCGCGAGGACATCGTGCTCGAATCGGTGTCCAGCCTGCGCTTCCGCAACCGGCCCGAGATCGAAGCATCGTTGGTCACAGGAGGGTTCGAGATCGCCGACGTCCGCGACGCTCCTGATCGACAACGCCTCGAATTCGTGTTTCTCGCTCGACGCCCGCAGCAAGCCGAGACCTGACGGCGAACGCGATTGCCAGGAGCTCGGCGGTAGAGGACTCCTCGGTTCGGCGGTGTCCGCGGTGGTCTCGGACGCGGCGATCTGTGATTTTCCCCGATGTTCGAGCACACCCTGGCGCTGCGCGTTCGGAGATCCCGAGAGCGGTCGGCGGACCAGACCGGCGGGGTCGCGGGCCGCTTGCGACGGCTGCCACGGCGAGCGCCGGGCCGTCGATCTGCAGGACATCGCCAGCGCCTAGGTCACCGAATTGGTCACGTCACGACCCACACCCGTGCCTCAAGTGAGCGCGCCCGTACTCGGCGCTCCCGCTAGCGCGGATCGGTGAGCCTCGGTGTCCTGGCGAAGACAGCGCTGATCGTTTCGCGTCGATGGCTGCGCAACCGACTGTCGGCCATCCGCGTCGGTTGCCAGCGGACGTGGTGCCCTGAGGCGGCCGAGCGACGCGCCGACGGTGAAGTGCGTTGGCGACCTCGATGACGAACCGTCGATCTGGGCGGGTCGAAAGCTTCGGCTGATTGCCGCTCAGGCATCGGAACTGCAATTCGGCACTCGTCCGCGAACTCCTTGGTTCTGTGACGCTTCTGGCGACGCCACATCAACCAAGGAGTCAGAAATTGCGCATGCTCCCGCTGCCGACGAGGTCCGTCGAACCTTTTGATCTCAGCGGTGTCATCTCGATCGGGCGTTCGGGGCGTCCTCTATTGGCGGGCCATGGCGACGCGAAGGCGTTCCTCGGGTGTGATGAGGTGGTCGAGGTTTTCGGCTTTGTCGTCGATGTCGATCTGCACCCAGTGGACTCGTCCGGTGAAGTTGTTGTCGCCGGTGGTGTAGTCGGGGGTGACGCCGGTGCCAGTGTCTTTGCCGACGTCGGTGGTTTCGTCACCGGAGAACACCAGCGGAACGGTGGCCTCCACTCGACCTTCGCCGACTTTGTCGCCGTCGATGTACAGGGTGACGGTGCCGCCCTTGGCGAGGCCGCCGCCGTCGTAGGCGAACTCCATTCGTACTTGGTGATCTCCGGGTGTCAACGCTCGGTCGCCTTCGATCGTGGACAGCGCCAGTCCCAACGTGTTGTAGCAGTACTTGGGTGTGCTGTCTTTGACGTAGAGGCTCCACCCTGCGAAGGCGCCGCCTTGGGAGACGATCACACCCTCGGCGCCACGGTCGGGCACGGTGATGTTGGCGGTCACAGCGTGCGACTTGTTCTTGGTCACGATGACTGAGTTCTCCGACAGACGACCCATGCCCCCGAACAACAGCTGCGAGCTTCCCTTGACGAGCTGTGGTCTGCCCGCCAGGTCGGCGTTGAACCGCTCGATACGGCGATCGTCGAGCGGCAGGACGTTGTACTTCGCGGCCTCGATGAGAAAGAGCCGTTGCAGCTCGGCCAGCTTCGTCGGGTTGTCGTTGGCGATGTTGCGGGCCTGAGTCCAGTCGTCGGGGCCGTACAGTTCCCACTCGTCGTCGTCGATCGGTGGGGTCGAGCTCGATCACCCACGGTGTCGAGTGCCGAGTGCAGGCGGTCCAGCCCTGATGGTAGATCCCCCGGTTGACGAACATCTCGAAGTACTGGAGGTCGTGGCGTTCGGGAGCGTCGGCGGCGTCGAACGAGTAGATCATGCTCGTGCCCTGGAGCGGCATTTGCTGCACGCCGTGCACGAACGTCGGCGCGGGCAGGGTGGCAGCTTCGAGAACGGTCGGGGCGACATCGATCACGTGGCAGAACTGGGAACGGATCTCACCACGCGCGGCAAAGCCGTTGGGCCAATGGACGATGGTCCCGTTGCGCGTCCCACCCCAGTGCGAGGCGACCTGCTTGGTCCACTGGTAGGGCGTGTCCATGGCGTGCGCCCAACCGACGGCGTAGTGGTTGTAGGCCTCGGGACCGCCGAACATGTCGACTTTCGACGCCATGAACTCGACGGTCTCCAACGCCGACGCAGCCGTTGAAGCATCAACGTCTCGTTGAAGGTGCCATTGATCGTGCCCTCGGCCGACGCGCCGTTGTCGCCGACGATGTAGTACACGAGGGTGTCGTCGAGCACGCCGAGGTCCCCGATGGCGTCGATCAGGCGGCCGATGTGATGATCGGTGTGCGACAGGAACCCGGCGTACACCTCCATCTGACGAGCCAGCACCGGCTTGAGGTCGTCGGCCACCTCGTCCCACGCCGGGATCTCCTCGGGCCGGGCGGTGAGTTCGGCGTCCCCTGGGATGACCCCCAGCGTCTTCTGCTGCTCGAAGATCTCCGCCCGCAACGCGTCCCACCCGCCGTCGAAACGACCCCGGTAGCGCTCGATCCAGTCCTTCGGTACGTGATGCGGCGCATGTGTCGCGCCCGGCGCGAAGTACATGAAGAACGGTTTGTCCGGAACAAGCGCCTTCTGCTGACGCACCCACGCGATGGCGTGGTCGGTCAGGTCCTCGGTGAAGTGGTAGCCCTCGTCCGGTCGACCCCACGGCTCCACCGGCGTCGTGCCCTCATACAGCGCTGGATGCCATTGGTTGGTTTCGCCGCCAATGAACCCGAAGAAGTACTCGAACCCGCCGCCGCCCGTGGGCCAGGCATCGAACGGTCCCAAAGGGCTGGTCTCATACACCGGCACCTCATGGCACTTGCCGAACTGCGCCGTCGAATAACCGTTCAGCTTGAGCGTCTCGGCCAACGGCGCCGCTGTGTTCGGTCGGACGCCGGTGTAACCCGGAGCCGAGGTGGCGATCTCCGTGATGCCACCCATCCCGACCGAATGGTGGTTGCGTCCGGTGAGAAGCGCCTGGCGCGTCGGGGAACACAACGCCGTGGTGTGGAACCTGCTGTAACGCAGCCCCGCCGCCGCCAACCGATCCGCCGTTGGCGTCTCGATCACGCCACCGAACGCACTCGACGCTGCGAACCCCGCATCATCGACAAGCACCACCAGCACATTGGGCGCTCCCTCCGGCGGCCGGACCTGACGGATCGGCGGAAACGACGTCGCCGGATCCTTCGCGTCATAGGTGACAAGACCGGGATACGGCTGGTGCGCATCCGGGATAGGAAGAACAGCCCGACTCGTGCTACTCGTCACCGTGAAGATCCTCCTCGTTGCCCGACCAAGCGAGTGTAGGCAGCCCCCCGACGACCGGCTCGACGAGCGAACCGCACGGCGGCGGTCGCAGAACTGAACTCGGCGAGAGACACAGATCTGTAGATCAGCGTCGACGAGCACCTCGGTCTCGACCCGAGGCAACCCGCTCCATACTCGGCGTTCGGCACGCTCGCAGGCACGGGGATCGATCCCGACATCGGGCAGCCGCCAGCCGCACTGGCGTCTGCGACCCGGCAGGGCGAGCCCACCGAACATCGCGCCTGGCGTTCGGTCGCTAAGGCGACTGGACGGTTCGACGCTTTCGCCGACCGGCCGACGATTGACGGCGCCCACGCCACGAGCGCCGAGCCGTCTGATCGGTGTCGGTCCGCCCAAGTCGACGCCTCCCGGCCGAGCTTCGCGATAGCGAAAACCAGGGATGGCGCGGCCCCCCGTTCGGTCGCGGGGCGACCGTGCAGCGTGACGAAGGCCCCAGGGCCGAAACCCTGGGGCCTATTGCCGATCAGCAGATATGAACTCCGTCAGCGAGTGACGGGCAGCGACTGCGCTGGCAGCACCAGAGTGAAGGGCACCGAAACGGTGCCACTCGGGCCACTGAACTCGACACGGTGCTCACCGGCACCGTCCGAAGCAAGTACTTCGAAGGTGATGCTGGCGACGCCGTTGGCGTTTGCCGTCACGGTGCCCAGCGAACGGGGCGTCGAGTGCAACGTCACGGCGACCTCCTCACCGGCAGTGAAGCCTGATGCGCCGAACGTCGCCGCACCGGGGCCGATGTCGGCACCAGGAACGACGAACCCGTTGCCGGTGGCGGCTTCTATGTTGCGTATCACAGTGCCGGTCGGGCCGGTGGTCGTCGGAGTGGATGGCGCAGCGGTTGTCGGCGGAACAGTCGTCGTCGGTCCACCACACTCGGCAGGACGAGTGGCGATATGAACGACGTTGAAATCGTCCACGTAGTCGACCTCGTTGACACCGGCCGGGATCAACACTTCGCCGTACACGGCATCGGGGTTGTTCGACGTGTAGTCGGGGTCGTAAAGGATGCCGTACTCACCGAGACGGTAAGCGAAGGTGTAGTCGACACCGTCGATATCGGGGTTGACGAGGTACCAGTCGGCACCACGGCACTCGCTGATCAGTGGCGGGGCCACGTCCGGCCTCGGCTGCGTCGTCGTAGGCGTCCCGGTGCATGCGGAGAAGTCCCCGCTGTCGGAAGACCCGCTGTCGCCCTCGATCATGATGAACCACTGCTCGAACCTGCTCCCGGCAGGCGGATTAGGGCCATCGGGATGCGAGGTCAACGACTCACCTGGAGCCAGGAAGTACCCCACCCCAGCCGTGAGGATGACGTTGATGTGCCCAGCGCTCGACGCGCTGTTGGTGAAGATCATCTCCCCGGCCTCGTCACCGCAGACCGTGGTCCACGAGAACTCGCCGGAGCTAGACGACCCCGATCCGGCCAGCGCCGATGCTCCGAATCCCAGAGGAATCAGGACAAGGCCCAACAGGGCCAATAACTTTCTCATGTTCTTTCCGCCGTTTTCCGCCAGCAACGTCCGCCCGTTGGTGGATTCCGCCGAGTCCCCCTGCTGGCTGGGCGGCAAGTTACCAGCGGGTAGGTGTAAGCGCACCACCCGATCGCGGGTAGGTGCAAGAGGCAACCGCCAAGACGGACGCGCCTGACGAGGCGTGCAAGACCAACTGTGGGAGTGCCAAGTCGATGCGGGCGTATTGCCCTGATGGACGATGTGAGGCAACGACGAGGCGGTGTTCCGTAGCGTCGTGGGTCTGGCCGGACGTGTCTCTCGAGTGCCCTGCCGCCGTGAGGTTGGCTTCTGAACGAACAGGCCGTCGGGCCAGACCTAGTCGCGGTGTGGCTCGTAAGAGGAACGGCATCGACACGTATCAGGGATGCCCGCCGTGGCGAACTCAACCACGACAAGAGGGAGCACGTCATGTTCATCATTTGGATCGACCCGCACCAGGGGTCGCACACGGCGGTCGCGGTTGACCGCTCCGAGTCAGTCGTCGCCGCGATCCGTGTCGCGGCTGATCGGCATCAACGAAGCCGGTTGTTGGGGAGTGGGCGACGCGGTTCGAGCCGCGCACCAGGGCCGTGGAGGGGGCGACGGATGGGTGCGCTGCTTGCCAGCAGCTCGTCGGCGCCGGTGAGCATGTGGTCGATGTGCCAGCGAAGTTGTCGGCCCGGGTGCGCCTACTCGAGCGTGGCTCACCGACAAGACCGACCCCAACGACGCCCGATCGGCAGCGATCGTGGCGTGGCGCACCCCGGCGTTGAACGTCGTCACCGCGACTGACGAGCACAAGCGGATGCGCGAGATACAGCGACTCACGGATGCCTCGTTGCCGATCCGCCCAAGAACCTGACCGTCGGAAAGATGCTCGACACGTGGCTCACCGACGTAGTTCCCAACACGGTGTCAGCAGTGACCGAGGCTCAGTAACCGCCAAGTCGTGAGGACTGCGCAGGCACAGCTGGACCCTCCGGCGGCGGCGGCCGTGCGCAAAGGCAAACGGCAGTTTCCGAATTCGTGGACGCTGTCGTTGAGGAGGTATGGGCACATCGCCTCGAAATCCCTGAAGCTCCTCGCCGCCGAGGTTGTACCGGCCGTGCGCGAGGCACTCGGCTAAGCACAGCGTTGACGATCCTCACAACTCGAACGAGCTCGTCGACGGCTTCGACTGGAGGCCGATCTCAACCTCAGCACCGACCTCCTTCTCAACGGTCTGGTCGCTCCCGTCAGCAAGCCGCTTTCGCCTCGACGGACACCGAACGACGCGCCAAGAACTCGACGATCTCGACGTTGTGAGCGTGGCGAATGCTGGGAGTCTCGATCGGCGCCTTCTCACCGTTGCCGGCAGAGCTCGTAGGTGTCGGCCCACGGGCGGAGTTGCTCGAAGGCGCGGCTTGCCGTGAGCACGCCGCTGTCGTCGTAGCGCGCGCCGATGAGCTGCATCCCGACGGGAAGCCGCTCGTCGATGAGCCCAGCCGGGATCGATGCCGCGGGGTGGCCCGAGAAGTTCAAGAAGTAGGTCATGCACCAACCGATGAGCGGTTCGACCTCGACGCCGGCCACCTCGCGCGGTCCGACCGTGTCGCCATCGTCGGCATTGTCCACCTGGACTGCTGACACGGTGGGGGTCACCAGGAAGTCGTAGTCGTCGACGACGCGTTGGACGGCATCGCTCACCTCCGTGCGCATCGTCTGGTCGCGAATCACGTCCGTCACGCTCAGCTGGTAGCCCGTCTCGATGCGCCGGACGTACTCGGGTGGCATCGCGTCGCGGTGCTCGCCGAGAAGGTCGATCCCGGCCGCCTTGAGTCCTTCGATTCCTCCGATGTTGAGTGGCGCGATCATGCGGCACCACAGATCGGCGAGCTCGAGATGGTCGTACGGCAGTGTGATCTCGACGTGCTCGACCGTCGCCCCGGCCTCCTCGAACGCCGCGACCGCTGACGCCACGACCGCCGCGACGCGGGGGTCGACTGGGTACACGCCGAAGTCGGGGCTGTAGGCGATGCGCTTACCGTGCAGGTCACCGTCGCAATGCCGCGCATCAAGTCGGGGGTGTCGGGCAGCGCGTAGGGATCGCGCGAGTCGTAGCCGGCGAGCGCCGCACAGCACCAGCGCGGCGTCCTCGACGGTGCGAGTGATCGGGCCCTCGGCGACGAAGGGATCGGTGCCGGCGAAGGCATTTGGGCGCAGCGCCACCGGAACCCGGCCCCACGACGGCTTGAACCCGTAGACGCCGCACCACGCCGCCGGGATGCGGATCGAGCCGCCGGCGTCGGTTCCCTCGGCGAACGGCACGAACCCGTCGGCCACTGCGGCGGCACTGCCACCCGACGAGCCGCCGGTGTTCTTCGTGGTGTCGAACGGGTTCCGGGATGGACCGAAGAGTGGGTTGTCGCACGTGCCGCGCATGCCCATCACCGGGCTGTTCGTCTTGCCGACGATGATCGCCCCCGCCGCCTCGACGCGTTCGGCGAAGACGCAGTAGGCGTCGATCACCTGGTCGGCCAGCGCCGGAATGCCGCCGAACGTCGAGATCCATCCGGGCTTGAAGTCGAACAGATCCTTGATCAGCGTCGGAACCCCGTGCAGCGGGCCGAGCGGGTCCACCAGCGCGCACCAGTGTCGTCGGCGGCGGACGCGGCGCGGCGAGCGTCGTCGTAGCCCTTGTAGACCACGGCGTTGAGGTCGGGGTTGCGCTGCTCGATGCGCTCGATGGCGGCTTCGACCAACTCCGCCGCCGAGACCTCGCGGCTGCGGACGCGGCGGGCGAGCTCGGCCGCCGATGTGTACGCCAGGTCGTTGTCGAGTGCCATGTCGTCGGTGCTCCAGTTGTTCGGCCGGTTCAGTCCGGTAGGGCGAAGAGTCGTTGGGCGTTGCCTCCCTCGACGAGCGCGCGGGTCGCGGGGGTCAGTCGTGCGCTGACGACTCGGCGGCGCTCGTAGCCGAGATCGAAGTAGGGGGCGAACGATCCGGCGAGCAGACGGCGTGGATCGAGCTCCGCGGCGAGCCGTTCGATGAAGTCCTGGCGGTACACGCCGTCCGTCATCACGTGCAGGTTGGGGGCGCGCTCGAAGGGCGAACCACGCGTCGATCATGCCGAGGCCTGAGATGTTGAGCTGGCCGCCGGAGGTCATCACGATGGTTGACGTCGGGATGGGCCCTGGCGAACTCGAACAGCTGCAGTGGTTCGGACAGCGCGTAGGCGCCGGCGGCGACGACCACGGGAACGCCGCGGCTGGCGGCGACGCTCACGACCGGCGAGGCCACGCGGACCGGGAACACCTCCTCACCGGGGTGCAGGAACAGCCCGGCGCACCCGAGCTCGTCGAGGCACCGGGCCGCCTCGGCGATCGCCCGATCGCCGTCGAGCGGATCGACCCTGCCGAGGCGCGCCACCGGCATGTCGACCGAACGGGCGGCATCGGCCAGCGCGTCGTTCGCCGGACCGACGTGGTAGTCGAGCGGCCGGCCCGGCGCGGCGACGAGGCCGTCGATGCCGACGGCGGCGGCCGCGGCGGCGAGCTCGGCGAGCGTGAGGCCGCCGGCCCGGAACCGGTTCTCGCCCGCCACGACGAGGGCGTCGACGATCATCGGTCGAACCCGAGCAGCCGTGCTGCGTTGGCGCCGAGGACGAGTGCTTCGTCGGCCGGCGTCGAGCGCGAGCGACCGCACCTTGTCGAGCTCGAGTCGCGGATTGCAGCCCGGCCCGTCGGACCCGAACAGCACCCGCTCGGGCCCCACCCGGTCGATCGCGGTGCGGATGTGCTCGGGGTACGGCATAGCCGACGTCTCGAGGTAGACGTTGGAGTGCTCCATTGCGGCGTCGATTGCCTCCTCGACATGGAGGTAGCCGCCCATGTGTCCGAGCACGATCGCCGTGTCCGGCGCCGCCGCGGCGGCGAGCGCCATCGTCTGCGGTGTCGTGTAGGGGTCGTCGCCGCAGTGGAACAGAGCGGGCACTCCCAGCTCGCCGCACCGTCGCAGCAACGCCACGGTCGGCTCGTCGGCGGGATGGGCGAGCGTGGTGGTGGGGTGCAGCTTCAGGCCGCGGGCCCCTCGGGCGATCCCCTCCTCCAGCGCGGCTGCGGCCTCGGCGCGGTAGTTCGGGTTGAGTCGCACGAAGGCGACCAGGCGGTCCGGAAACCGAGCCACGGCGTCGAGGATGTAGTCGAGGGCGTCCGGGTTGAGGCCGGGCAGATCGGTGTACGTCATCGCCACGGCCATGTCGATCCCGGCCTCGTCGAGCAGCGCGACAATCTTGTCCGGCGGGTCGATCCATCCGAACGCCGGCGCCTCGTCGACGTGGGTGTGGAAGTCGATGATCGTCACTCACCAGCCTCCGCAGGTCCGCGCTCGGCGTCGTGCCACACGGTCGGCGACTCGGAACGTGCGGTCGAAGCCGCCGCCGTTCCACGTCGAGATTCGGCGTGGCCACACCTTGAACGGAACCCGCGCGAACCCGAACGTCGATTCGGCGTACGTCATGCCTTCGGGTCCCAGGTAGCGCAGCACCATCTCACGAGCCGGCGTCTGCCAGTCGAAGTCGTCGGCGAGGAACTCGGCCTCGCCCTGGACGGACACCCGCTTGTATGGCAGCTCGACGTTGTCGACGAGCAACCCGCATCGCTGGTCACGTCGCAGGTTCTGGACGAGGCTGGTGTTGGCCTTGCTCACGATCAGGAACGACGATCCGTCCCACCCGTACCAGACCGGGCTGACGACCGGCCAGCCGTCCGCCATCGTCGTGGCGATCTTGGCGAACAGGCGCCCGGAGTTCAGGAACTCGTCGCGCTCGACGTCGCTCATCCCCTTGCCGGCATCCGATGTCATGGCCATGTCATGCTCCTCTCGCTTGGATCGCCGTGTCTGGCGGTGGCGTCGCCGCCGATCTCGGGCCCGCGTACGGAACGGCGCGGCACGTACAGGCCGGCGGCGACCAGGATCACCGCGCCGCGCACCAGCTGCTGGTACCAGACCTCGACGTTCAGCAGGTTGAACACGTTGCCGAGCATGCCGAACAGCACGATGCCGCCGAGCACGCCGACGATGCGACCGCGCCCGCCGGCCAGGCTGGTGCCGCCGATGACGACGACGGCGAGCGTCTCGAACTCGAGCGATGCCGCGGCGCTCGAGTCGCCGACGCCGGTCGAGCCGATGACGACGATGCCGGTGATGCCGGCGAGCAGACCGGCCACGATGTACGCCGACGAGGCAACCCGGTCGGCGTGCAGGCCGCTCACTCGCGCCACTTCCGGGTCGCCGCCGACGGCGTACACGTGTCGGCCCCACGCCGTGCGGGTCAGCATGACCCAGAGCACCACGCCGATGACGACGGCGATCACCACGAGCAGCGGCACGGGCCCGATCTCGCGGGTGTAGAAGTCGGTCCACCACCGTGACGCCCGCCCCTTCGGGGTGCTCGCCACGTACAGTGCCAACCCGCTGACCACGGCACCGGTGCCGAGGGTGGTGATGAACGGCTCGACCCGCAGCCACACGGCGACGAACCCGTTGACCGCGCCGATCACCGATCGACACCGCCAGGGCGGCGAGCGCGCCGAGCACGAACCGCCCGTCGGAGCCGTCCATCGCGATCGCGGCGACGATGGCCGCGAGCCGGACGCTGGCGCCCAGCGAGAGGTCGACGCCCCTGACGAGCACGACGACGAACTGCGCCAGTGACGCCAGCCCGAGGACCACCATCTGGCGCGACAGATTCGTCAGGTTGACGACGCTGCGGAAGTCGTCTGAGGCGATCGCCGCGTACAGCGCGACGCCGGCGACGACCACCCACACGGCACCGCCGCTGGTGGCGAACCGGACCAGCTGCTTCGACCTCACTGCCCTGCTCCGACGGCGACCTCGTGCCGGGACGCCCGGGTGATCATGCGCAGCACGACTTCCTCCGACGCGTCTTCGTGAGCGAGCTCGCCGACGATCCGGCCGTCGGCCATCACAAGAATCCGATCCGACAGGCCGAGCGCCTCGACGAGCTCGGAGGAGATGACGATGACGGCGGTGCCGTTGTCGGCGAGCGAGCGCAGCAGCGTGTAGATCTGCTCCTTCGACCCGACGTCGATCCCGCGCGTCGGCTCGTCGAGGATCAACACCTTGGGGTCGAGGGCGAGCCACTTGGCGAGCACGACCTTCTGCTGGTTGCCGCCCGAGAGCGATCCGACGGAACCGCTGCCGTCGGATCGGGTGCGGATGTCGAGGTCGCCGACGGCCTTGGCGGTGAAGCGCTTCTCGGCCGGCGATCGACAGAATGCGGCCGCGCGACTCGATCGACGACGTTGAGCGAGACGTTCGACCGGACGTTCTTCGTGAGCGCGAGACCCTCGATCTTGCGGTCTTCGGGGATGAACGCGACGCCGGCCCGCATCGCGTCGGCCGGGCGGCGGAACGCGGTGTGCGTGACGCCGTCGATGGCGATCTCACCGCGGGCCGGGATCGCTCCGAACAGTCCCTTGGCGAGTCGCGTGCGTCCGGCACCGTTGAGCCCGACGAGCCCGACGATCTCGCCCGCCCTGGCCTCCAGCGTGATCGGTCCGGGGAGTCCGCGGATGCTGAGATCGCGTGCGACGAGCCGCGGCCGGCCTGGCGTCTCGGCGGCCCGCGGGAAGACCTGCGACACGTCACGGCCGACCATCAGGGTGACCAGTTCGGTCGTGGGTCACCTCGGCGATGACGCCTCGTCCCGAAACGCGACCGTCCTTGAGCACGGTGTAGTGGTCGCACAGCCGGAACACCTCGTCGAGCCGGTGGCTGACGTAGAGCACGGCGACGCCCTCGCGCTGCAGGGCGCGCACCACGGCGAACAGCTGCTCGAGCTCGGGGCCCGAGAGCACCGCCGACGGCTCGTCCATGGCGACGACGTCGGCCTCGATCGACAGCGCCTTGGCGATCTCGACGATCTGCATCGACGCGACGCTGAGCGACTCGACCGGAACGTCCGGCGCGATGCCGCTTCCGAGCCGGGCGAGCAGATCGGCGGTCTCGCCGAGCATCCGCCGGCGGTCGAGGAACCCGCGGCGCTTGGGCTCGTGACCGATGAAGACGTTCTCGGCGACGGTGAGTGCCGGCAGCAAGCGAGAACTCCTGGTGGACCACGGCTACGCCGAGGCGCTGGGCCCGTTGCGGGGTCGAGGCGGTCCAGGTCGACCGCCTCACCTCGCAACCGCATCTCGCCGCTCGTCGGCGCCACGGCACCGGCGAGGATCTTGAGCAGCGTCGACTTTCCGGCGCCGTTCTCTCCGACGATCGCCTCGACGCGACCGCGCTCGACCGTCAAGGAGACGTCATCGAGCGCGGTCGTCGGGCCGAAGCGTTTGGTGATGCCGCTGAGCTCGAGGGCGAGCGGGCCCGTGTTCAGAACCCGGCCTCGACGTACACCTCGTCGTCGTACAGGGCGGGGCCGATGAAGTCGTCGTTGAACTGCGGCGGAAGTGCGCCTCGGCGTTCTCCAGCGTGATCGGCTCCATCTCCGGCAGCACCGTGGCCACGTCGGTGTACTTCTGCACCGGCGTTGCCCTCGAGGACGTCGATCACCGTGTTGACGCACTCCGACGAGCCGGCGGGCGGGAACTGCACGGCGAAGAAGTCGATCTCGTCCTCGATGGCCGTGCGCAGGAAGCCGTTGGTGATGCCGGTGCCGCCGATGAACGGGACGTCGATCCCCGCCTCCCGATAGGCGTCGACGATGCCGACACCCATCTCGAAGCCGCCGGTCCAGATGGCGTCGATCTCGGGCTCCTCGACCAGGATCGTGCGCATCACCTCGAGGGCGTCGGCGGTCGACCAGTTGGCGTTCTGCTCGGCGACGATCTCGATGTCCGGGTACTCGGCGAAGGCGGCGTGGGCGCCCAGCTTCCAGAACTCGGCGGCGTCGACACCGGCGATGCCGTGGATCATCACGATGCTGCCCTCGCCACCGATCTGCTCGGCAACGGCCTGGGCGCTGTCGTAGCCCATGCGGGGCATGTCCGAGCTGACCTCGGCGACGAACTGTCGGTCTCGGCCCCGGCCATGCAGAGGATCACCGGGACCCCCGCCGCGGTGGCCCGCTCGACCGACGCGGCGAGGCCGGCGCGCGACAGCGACGTCAGCATGATCGCGTCGACGTCCTGGGCAATGGCGTCCTCGATGCCTTGCGCCTGGTTGGCGACGTCGAAGTCCCACGGCACGTAGAGCCGGTTCTCCATGTCGAACGCGCCGCTCTCGGTCATCGCCTGGTTCATCGTCGCGTCGAAGATCGTTCCCCACCCGTTGATCGGTCCCTGGACGATCGTGGCGATGCGGTACGGCGGCTCGGCCGCGAACTCGGAGGTGTCGACCGTGACCTCCTTGTTCTGCGGCGATCTGCTGGGAGTACGGGTCGTCGAGCGGTGGCGCCGAGTCCGCCGGCTCGGTCGTCGCCGCGCCGAAGACGAGCGGAGCGATGCAGGCGATGGCGATCAGCCCCCGGGAGCGGTGGCTGCGGAGTGGTCCGTTCATGTATGCCTCGTTTCTGTGTTGGTTGGGTTCTGTGGGGTCGGTGGTCGTTCGGAGTCGATCGGTCACGGGCGGCCGCGCTCGCCGGAGCACCCCGCCGACGGCGAGCGCGCCGACGAGCACGATGCCCTTCGCCACGAGCTGCAGCTCGGTGCTCCAGCCGTGCAGGACGATGAGCGTGAAGAGTGACGCGAGCAGCAGCGAGCCGATCGCCCCGCCGATGAAGGAACCTTCGCCGCCACTGAACGTCGCGCCGCCGAGGAGCGCGGCGGTGATCGAGTCGAGCTCGGTGTCGAGCCCGACGGAGCGGTCGACGTAGCCGGTCGAGCCGGCGAGCAGCACGCCGGCGAGGGCGGCGAGCAGGCTGCACGTGACGAAGGCGCCGAACTTGTAGCGATCGACCGGGAGGCCGGACAGCCGGCCCATCTCCTCGTTGGCGCCGGCCATGGTCATCCGCCGCCCGCTCGCCGTCTTGACGGACGAAGCCGGTGGCGACGATGGTCAAGCCGATCCAGACGATCACGGGGACGGTGACAGGGCCGAACGTGTGCCGCGCGACGTCGATGAGCCCGTCGTGGACCCGCCCGGACGTGCTGCCGCGTGTGTAGGCGAAGCGGGCGCCGCCGAGCAGCACCAGCATCCCGAAGGTGGCGACGAACGGCGGCACCTGCCGGTACGTGACGAGCCAGCCGTTGACGAGGCCGACGGCGATGGCGATGGCTGCCGCCCACACGATTCCCGGCGCGAGGCCGGGGCCGCCCTCGGCGACGAGCACGACGGTGAAGCCGATCACGGCCGACACGGAGAGGTCGATGCACCGCACGAACATCACGAGGACCTGGCCGATCACGACGACGCCGAGCACCGCCGCCTGGCGGCTCGTGTTGCGCATGCGCCGCTTCGCTGAAGAAGCGAGGCGACGTGATGGCGGCGACGATCAAGAGGACGGCCAGCAGCACGAACCCGCCGTTGTTGGCGAGGAGCAGCCTGGCGCGCTCGGTTACGCGCGAGGGTCGGGTTGCCGACGGCAAGCGGTCGACGGCGGAACTGAGCGTCACCCGCGTGAACCTCTACGGTAAGCGCTTGCCGCGAACATCGGTCGTTTGTACATCCTGTTGACCGGCCTGTAAAGCGGCTGGTGGTGCGGTGCTCGCCCGCACGGTGAGCTCGAGCGGCAGCTCGATCGGCGTGCACCGGCGGTCCGCCACCGAGGAGCTGGAGTGCCCAGCGCATCCCACGGACGCCGAGGTCGTAGAGCGGCACGTGCACGGTCGTCAGCGGAGGCTCGACGAACCCGCTCGGCCCGATGTCGTCGTAGCCGACGACGGAGACGGCACCGGGAACGTCCACGGCGCGTTCGCGGAGGCCGCGCATGAAGCCGATCGCGGCCTGGTCGTTCGCCGCGACGACTGCCGTCGCCGGCAGCCCGGCGGCGACGAACTCGGCGGCGGCGCGCTCACCGCCCTGCCGGCTGAACCCGCCGTCGAAGATCAACGCGTCGGCGAGGGCGAGACCGTGCCGCTTCATCGCCTGTCGCATGGCGCTCAGGCGATCGGTGGACGTGGCGATTCCCGGCGGACCGGCGAGGAACCCGATCGTGCCGTGTGACCGAGCTCGACGAGGTGGTCGACGGCCAGCGACAAGCCGAGCCGGTTCGAGTAGCCGACATCGGGCCGCCCGCCCGGGTACGGCGCCAGACGGACGATCACCCCGCCAGCCGCCTCGACCTTGGCGAGCTGGCGATCGACCTCGGCCCGATGCCTGGGGTCGCGCACCCCGCCGGCGGTGAACAGGATCGCGTCGACCTGCAACGCCCGCAGCTTGCGAAGATAGTGGACCTCCTTGTCGGGATCTCGATCGGTGTTGCAGATCACGGTGACGTAGCCGCTTGGCGTACGCCTCGTCCTCGATGCCCCTCGCGATCTCGCTGAAGTATTCGTCCATCACGTCGTGCACGATGACGGCCGCCACCTGCGTCCGGCTCCTGGCGAGACCGCTCGCCAGCATGTTCGGCTCGAAGTCGAGCTCCTTGACGGCCTCGAGGACCCGCTGGCGGGTGCTTGCCGCGACCGGGTGCGACGAACCGCTCAGCACCCGCGACACGGTGGCCGTCGAGACCGAGGCCAGCGCGGCGACGTCCTGGAGCGACGACACGTCAGCCGCCGTCTCCGGCCGTTGGCGTGCTGGTGGCGTCAGGGTCGCGCCAGATCGGGCCCCGCTCGAGCACCCGGTCGATCAGACCCTCCTCGATGTAGGCCGGATAGTCGAAGGCGGTCACCGGCTTGGCCACCTGGCCGGGGTAGCCGATGGCGGCGCGCACGCCGGCATCGGTGTAGTACCCGGCGACGACGGCGAGCTGCAGCGCGGCCGCGCTCTCCGGCTCAACCGCGGCCAAGGTGGCGAGGCGGACTGCCGGGATCGCTCACCAAGCTCGGGGCGGAGCGCGGCACGCAGCGCTTCGACGAGGTCGGGTCGCGCCTGCAGCACGAACGTCGAGACGGCGGTCGTCGACGACATCGCCCGCGGCCGGCATCCCGTGGCGCCGCCGGGATCAGGTGCGAGGCGACGTCGCGAAAGACGGCGCGCCGTGCCGCGGTCGAGGGCGCTGTCGAGTTCGAACGGCTCGCTCGCCTGCTCAACACGGGCACCACCTGCTGATGACGGGTCTCCACGAGGTGGTCGGCGGCACGCAGCGCCAGGGCACAGATCGTCGACGTGGGATTGACCCCGCCCGACGTGACGAAGCAGCTGCCGTCGACCACGTACAGATTGGGGACGTCGTGCGTTCGATTCCACTCGTCCACCACCGACGTCGCCGGGTCGCGTGCCCATGCGGGCCGTTCCCAGCAGATGCCAGCCCGAATAGCGCATCAGCCGATCGACCTCGACGGTGTGGGCGCCGGCCTCGACGAGCGACTCGGATGCCTTGTCGATGTGGAAGTCGAGCAGGCGCCGGGAGTTGTCCGACACCCGGTAGTGGAGCTCGGGGGCCGGCAGCCCCGACGAGTCGGTGGCCGACGCCGACAGCGTGACCGGTTCGACTCGTCGGGCAGATCCTCACCGAACAGACCCCAACTGGCGCCGCGCCCGAGGTGGTTGCGCACGTGGATGTGGTGCGCCGCGCCCCAGACCTGCTCGCCGGCCCGGCTCGGCAGGGCGGCGTTGACCGGACCGCCCGTCGGCGCCAGGCCCCACTTGGCGCCGCGAACGAACCCGCGGCGCTCGTCGGTCTCGTAGAACTCGAACGACTCGATCGAGCACCCGAAGTGGCCCTGCCAGCTCTCGAGGTTCTCGTCGAACAGTCCGGTGACGCTGGCGAAGGGGTGCATCATCAGTCGCCGCCCGACGAGGCCGGACGAGTTCGCGAGGCCGTCGGGATGGCGCGACGACGACGACAGGAGCAACAGCCGGGGTGTTCCGATGCCGTTGGCGGCGAGGACCACCGTGCTCGCCGCTTGGAAGTGCTCGCGGCCCTCACGGTCGAGCCACGTCGCCCCGGTGACGAGGCCGCGGTCGTTCGTCTCGAGCCGGCGCACCCGGGCGCCGGTCACCAGCCTGGCGCCGTGGGCGATCGCCACCGGCCAGTGGGTGAGGTCGGTCGAGGCCTTCGCGCCCTCGTTGCAGCCCTGCATGCACGTGCCCCGCTGGACGCACGGGTTGCGTCCCTCGTAGGGCGCCGAGAGGATCGCGTTGGGTTCGGGCCACCAGTGCCAGCCGAGCCGGGTGTGCGCCCTGGCGACCTTCAGCCCGCCGGCGCCGATCGGCAGCGGCGGCAGCGGCGGATCCTCGCCCGGCGGGTACGCCGGGTCGCCGCCGAGACCCGACACGCCGATCTGCCGGTCGCTGCGCTCGTAGTACGGCTGGAGCTCGGCATAGCTGAGCGGCCAGTCGTCGGCGACGCCGTCGAGCGTGCGCACCCGGAAGTCCGACGGCAGCAGACGCGGCCACGCGCCGGCGAACAGCAGCATCGAGCCGCCGACGCCGGCGAACATCAGCGGTGAGATGTCCGAGTCGGCGTCGTCGACGGGATAGTCGTCGGGCAGTCCGCGGATGTTGGGGCTGCCCGACCACTGCTTGCGGGCAGTGAGCTCCCAGTCGAGCTCGGTGCCGCGGTACTCCGTCCGATCGTGCCAGTCGCCCTGCTCGAGGCACAGCACGCCGATGCCCGCCTCGGCGAGGCGTCGGGCGACCACGCCGCCCGACGCGCCGGCGCCGATGATGAGCACGTCGACCGGTTCGCTGTTCGCGGTCTCGCTCGCCTGGCCGTTCATTGACTCGCGTCGGCTCGCCAGGTGTTCGAGGCGGTCGCGCACGCGGCGCGTCGACCAGTGTCGTCGATCAGCGTAACGGTGTCGCTGACGAGCGCGAACTTCTGGGCCAGGTTCCGCAGGGTTGCCCGGTGGAGCTCGTCGTCGAACGACGACACGCCGTCGGCCGCGACGACCATCTCGAAGCCGCGGCGGAAGCCCTCGCGCACCGTCTCCTCGACGCAGATCTGCGTCACCGTGCCGACCACCCAGACCTGGGTGGCCCGTGCGGCGCGCAGGGCGTCTTCGAGCAGCGTGTTGTGGAACGAGCCGTAGCCGTACTTGTCGACGACCACTTCGTCGGGCAGCGGCGTCACCTCGTCGACGATCTGGTGACCCTCGAGCAGGCTCGGGCCGGTCGCGGTAGCGGCGTGTGATGCCCGGCCAGCACGAGCAGCGTCGGGGGCGCGCACTCGGGCGAGAACCAAGCGTGGTGGGTGGTGCAGCGGCCCTGCGGTGTACCGCGTGAACAGCACCGGTACGCCGGCCTCGCGACAGGCATCGAGGAGCGCCGTCACCGCCGGCAACGTGGCGCGAGCGTCGGGCACTTCCTGGGGAGCGCCCTCACGCACGAAGTCGTTCTGCAGGTCGACGACGAGCAGCGCCGCGGCCGACGCGTCGGCGGTGAACGGCGCCTCGCTCACCCGCCTCCACCGAACGGCTCGACGATGTGCTTGGCGATCAGCTCGAGCTGCTCGATGTCGGCCGACAGCGTGTGCAGCATCAGGTACTCCACCCCGCGTCCACCCTGGCCTGCACCTTGCGCTGGATGTCGTCGATGGTCCCTGGCATGTACACCGCGTCGATGTAGTCCCACGGCCGCTCGTCGCTCACGATGTCGCCGAAGCGCGCCTGCTGCATGGTGCGGATCTCGTCGGCGGTGCCCCGCTCCTCGATCCACGTGAAGTTCTCGTGGGCCATGGTGAACGGCGACGCGCGACCGGCCTCGGCCCGCGCCGCGGTGATCAGCTCGCGATCGGCGGCGATCAGGTCGGGCGGGCACGTCGGCCGGGCGATCCATCCGTCGGCGGCGGCGATCCGGCGCAACACGTTGGGGTTCATCGCCGGGCGCTCCGGCGATGCCTCGTGGGCGAGCTGGCTGCCGCCCGCGGCCCACACCGGCGGCGGCGGATCGAGGCGCGGCTCGACGATCACGCCGTCGAGGTCGTAGTGCGTGCCGTGGAACTCCACGGGCTTGCCGCTGAACAGCGCCATCGTCGCCGCCAGCACCTCGTCGGTCCGCACTCCGCGCTCGGACTTGTCGACGCCGCACGCGGTGAACTCGGGGCCGTACCAGCCGGTGCCGATGCCGTAGATGTAGCGGTGGCCAGAGAGGTAGTGGAGGGTTGCGATCTCCTTGGCGAGGACGGCCGGCTGGCGCGTCGGCAGGATGAGGATCGACGTGCCGAGCCTCACCCGCTCGGTCACGGCGGCGACGTGCGACAGCGTCATCAGCGAGTCGAGCCAACTCACGCGGTAGAACCGATGGGCCGTGACGATGTGGTCGGTGATCCACAGCGAGTCGAACCCGAGCTCCTCGGCACGCCGCGCGAACCGGCGCACGTCCGCTGGATGGCTGTGTTCCCTTCCCGCGATGATGAACGACGGCAGGAAGACGCCGAACTTCACCCTCGGTGCCTCAGCGAGCAGGCCGACGTCGGCCAGGACGCTGGCCAAGAACGCTCGCTCGTCGTCGTCGATGCCGAGCAGAGGGAGGCGGACATGCGCGGCGTCGAGCACGCCGAGGATGCGCAGGCACTCCTTGAGCCTGACGCGGTAGTCGCCGACCGGCCGGGCGAACACGACGTCGGCGAGCCGCTGCACGCGGCGCCCGAGCGCCATCGCCTCGTCGATGCGGCCGGCGTTCCAGGCGTCGATCATCGCCACCTGCTCCTTGCGTCATCACGGCGCCGAAACCGATGAGCGCACCGGTGGCGCCGAGCAGGAACGACTCGAGGATGAAGTTGTCGTTCCCGGTCAGCAGCGTGATGGGGCGGGGGAGGCCTTCGAGGAGGCGAGCCGTGTCGACGAAGCGCCGGGCGTCGAACGAGGCCTCCTTGATCGCCACGACCCCCTCGACCGAGGCCATGGCCCGCAGCGTGTCGGGCTCGAAGTTGAGCCCGGCGAGCGCCGGCTGCAGCTGGAACAGGATCAACGGGAGCCCGACCTCGGCGATCGCCTCGTGGTAGGCGACCGGGACCCGCGGGTCGAGCGGCTCGCTCAGGTAGGCGGGGATCGGGAAGACCAAGAAGCGCATCGGCGCCGGCGGCCTTGAACTCGCGTCGCCTGGCGGACCGCCGCCGCAGTCGACGGTCCGGCCACGCCGGCGACGATGGGGATGTCCGTCGTCTCCCGGACGACCTCGAGGACGCGCATCTTCTCCTCGTGGGTCAGGTGCGGACCCTCGCCGGTGTCGACGTTGATCGCCAGCGCGACCGGGCCCTGGTCGACCACCCAGCGGATGTACGTCCGCAGTCCAGCCTCGTCGATGCTCCCGTCGGCGTGCATCGGAAGCACCGTGGCGGGGATCAGGCCTTCGAGATCGAGGATGCGGCTCGTGGTCATGGGCGCTCCTGTCGAGTGAGAGGACCGAGACGACGTCGGACGCCGAGCCGAGACGAGGTCCGGACCCGACGGCAAGCGCTTGCCGTACAACCAACCATGCGGAGCGACAATTGTCAATTGGTGGTGTCGGGCGGGGGCGTGGCGCTCTGCAACGATCGGAGGCATGCAACCGCATGGGGTGACTGATCAGCCTCGAGCTGGTCGGTCGTTGATGCCCGTCGTCGGCCCCCGCGCTCGATCGCGCGAACCGTGACTCCGGCGATCGACGGGGACCGGCTCCTGCTGCGACTCGAGGAGCTGGCCCGGATCGGCGCCACTGCGAGCGGCGGGGTGACACGGCAGGCGTGGTCGCCGGAGGACCTGGCGGCTCGCGATGTCGTCGCCGGCTGGATGGCCGAGGCCGGGCTCGACGTCACCGTCGACGCCGCCGCCAACCTCCTCGGCCGCCGGCCCGGCCGCACCGGCCGCTGGCTCGCCACCGGCAGTCACCTCGACACCGTGATCGACGCCGGGCCGTACGACGGCGCCTACGGCGTCGTCGCCGCCGTCGAGGTGGCCGCGGCACTCGACACCGCCGACCTCGACCACGGCATCCTCGTCGCCGCCTTCGCCAACGAGGAGGGGGCTCGGGGCACGGCCGGCATGACCGGCAGCCACGCCTGCGCCGGACGGCTCGACGCCGCAGCCTTGGCCCAGGTGGACGACGATGGTGCCACGGTCGCCGAGCGCATCCGGGCCGCCGGCGGCGACCCCGAGCGGGACTGCCATCGCCGCCGCGGCCTGGCACCCGCTCGCTGCTCGACGCCTTCGTCGAGCTCCACGTCGAGCAGGGCCCTGTGCTCGCCGCCGCCGGAGTGCCGATCGGTGTAGTCACCGGCGTCACCGGCCGACAGGTCCTCGACGTCACCATCACCGGCGCCGCCAACCACGCCGGCACCACGCCGATGGACCTGCGGACCGACGCCCTGGCCGCCGCGGCCGAAGTCGTGCTCACTGTCGAGGAACTGCCCGGCAGGGGCCTCCTGAGGGTCGCGACCACCGGCCACGTCGTCGCCCGCCCGAACGTCCGCAACGTCATCGCCGGACGGGTGAGCCTCGGCGTCGACCTGCGCGACGAGGACGCAGCCCGCCTCGACGCGACCATGGCCGAGCTCGACGCCCTCCTCGCCGACCATCGCCGCCCGTCGGAACGTCACGATCGACATCACGTGGGGCCAGCGAACCATGCCCGTTGCCGCCGATCCGGCCATCGTCGCCGCCGTCCGGACCGCCGCCTCCGCCATCGGTCTGGACAGCGTCGATCTCCCAAGCGGCGCCGGCCATGACGCGCAGATCCTCGGCGCCTCCGGCCTACCGATTGGGATGGTGTTCGTGCCTAGCGTCGCCGGCGTCAGCCACTCCCCGCTCGAACACACCGAGGCCGAAGCACCTCATCGCCGGCGCCCAGGGTCCTCCTGGCCACCCTCGTCGAGCTCGACCGGGCGCGCCATATCGACACGCCGAGGCGTAGGTGCGGTCTCGACTGGCAACCTGCCGGTCGATGCCCACCGATCAGCGGGGTCGGTCTCGTCGCCGCGTGACAGCGGATCGTCGCGGCTCCAACTCGCGTTGAGGATCGTCAGGCCAGTTCGGCAATCTCACTTGCGCGTTGGCGCAGGTCGTGTGTGAGATTGGCCTCGAGTTGTCCGAGCAGACCTTCGTGAGACGCACGGTGCGTCTTCATGTGTTCGAGGATGCCCATCAACCGCTCGTGCTCGCGAGACATGAACGCGGCGCTGAACAGCAACGGCAGGGCCGCCTCGTAGTAGAAGTCGATGCCGCCGATCACGAGGAAGCGCTGAAAGTGCACGGCGTTCTAGCTCGGTTGATCTGGTGCCCCCCCAGGGGCTCGAACCCTGAACCAACGGATTAAAAGTCCGCTGCTCTTCCATTGAGCTAGAGGGGCAGCACGGTGCGTCGCCGAGCGTAACGGCGCCGGGGGGAGGGATGCCGCAACTTCGGCTTCAGCCGCGGGCATGATCAACGCCGTGATCGGTGTCCGCTTGCTCGTCGGCTTGGCGATCGTGCCGGTAGTCGCCGCCCCGGCGGTGCTGCCCGGACCTCCGTCGACCGTGCCCGCGACGTCGACGGTGCCCACGTCTTCGACCACAACGACGTCGACCACAACGACGTCGACCACAACGACGTCGACCACAACGACGTCCACCACCACCACACCACCACCACGTCGTCGTTGCCGCCGTTGCCGTCCGTGCCGGCTGCGTCGTGGACTCGCTTCGACGAGCTCGTCGCCCGACGTCTGACCGGACGGGGTGATCATGCCGCCGCCGTCGCCGTGTCGGTGGACGGCCGGCTCGTTCACGCCGCTGCTTTCGGGACACGAACACCCGACGACCCGCTCGACGCGGTGACCACGACCGATCGTTTCCGCATCGCCAGCATCTCCAAGGTCGTCACGGCAACCGTCGTCCTGCAGCTCGTCGACGCCGGCTTCCTGCAACTCGACGAACCCGTCGGCCAGCGCCTCGCCGACGTCGTCGGCGTGCCGGCCGGCAACGGAGTCGCCGCCGTCACCGTGCGCCAGCTGCTGTCGCACACCTCCGGATTCCCCGACTACCGCGGTGAGTTCTTCGGCGATCGGTTCGGTTCCTGCGAGGCGGCGGCTGCATTCGGCGTGGCCCGCTCCCTGGCGCGGCCGCCAGGGACGAACCACGACTACAGCAACCTCAACTACTGCCTGCTCGGCCTGCTCGTCGCTGACGTCACGGGGAAGTCGTACGAAGACGCCGCGAACCAACTGCTGTTGCGGCCGCTCGGAATCACCGGAATGCGTCTGGTCGCCACGGTCGACCCCAACCCCGACGAGGTCGTCCACGCGTCCGGCGCCCAACGCACCTACATGCAGTCGCTTGGGCGCGGCGGGAGCCTGGGTGGCGACGCCCGCGGACATGGTCCGCATTCTCGACTCGCTCGACCCCGCCGCTCCAGGCTGGCATCCCCTCTCACCCGAGCTCTCGATGCTGATGCGCCAGGCTCTCGACGTGAGCTATCCCGAGCCGCACGAGCGGCGCTACGGGCTCGGCATCTTCATCTGGCCGGACGGGTCGTGGGGGCACACCGGCACCGTCGAGAACACGCACACGATGCTCGTGCGTCGTCCCGACGGCGTGACGTGGTGCATCCTCGTCAGTGGCGACGTCCCCGAGTCGACCGAGGCGTTGCGCGAGGTGTTCGACGGCGCCCTCGGCGACTCCGGTGTCGCCCTCGCCCTCGCCCACACCTGACCACCGCCCCGAGCTCTATGTCAGCGAACACGACGTCGGCGGTCGTGTTCGCTGACGCAGACGATCGGTTCACGCCCCGCGGTTGCGGTTGACGATCGTCGACAGCGTGGCGTTGAGATCGGCGCGCTGGCGTTTGTCGAGACATGACAGCAGCTCGCGCTCGAACTCGATCACACGACGGTTGCAGACGCCGACGACCTCGTGTCCGCGTTCGGTGAGCTCGACGAGCTGGACACGTCGGTTGCTCGTCGCCGGTGTGCGCCGGATCAGTCGGCGTTCATTGAGCACGGCCAGCGTCTGACTCATCCCTTGTGGCGTGACGAACGAGCGCCGCGCCAGCTCGGCGTTGGACAGGCCGGGGCGGCCCTCGAGAACGCTCATCGCCGTATACCCCACGACGCTGACGTCTTGGTCGGCGATGAGCTCCTCGAGGGCGCGCCGAACGATCCGGTCGAGCCGTCCGATGAGGTACGTCGTCATCGGCTCGTGGACCACGGCACGGCTCAGTCGATTACCTCCGCCTGGCTGAGGAGGTCCTCGGGAATCGTGACACCCTGGGCCTCGGCGGCAGCGGGGTTGACCGCGATCCCGAGTGACTCGATGTTCTCCACATCGAAGTCGGCGGGCGTGGCCTCGCCGCTCACGACCGCACAGGCGATCTCGCCCGCCCGCTCGCCGCTGCCGCGATAGTCGGTGCCGAGCCCGATCGCCGCGCCGTCGATCGCGTGGTTGGCATCGGTGCCGATGACCAACAGGTCGTTGTCGTCGGCGATCTGGACCATCGCCGCCATGCCCGAGACCACTGTGGTGTCCGTCGGCACGACGAACGCTTCGATGCCCCGACCGACGAGCGCTTCGGACGCCTGAGCGACCTCGCTGGAGTCGGCGACAGCGGCGACCTCGAGCGTGAGCCCGCGCTCGTCGACGATCGCCTGCAGGGAGTCGACGTTCGTTTGGGCGTTCGACTCCGAAGGGTTGTAGACGACGCCGAGCACGGACACGTCGGGGAGGATCTGCTGGGTGGCGTCGATCACCTCCTCGAACGGCGGCAGACTCTGGCTGCCGGTGATCCACGGTTCGTGCGTCGTCGCATCCTCGGCGAGGCCGGCCGCGAACGGGTCGGTCACGACCGCGTAGACGACGGGTGTCGTTCCGCCGGCGGCGCTGACGACCTGATACGCGGCCTGCGCTGCTGGGGTCGTGATCGTGGCGATGAGATCGACGCCGTCGCTGAGGAAACCCTCGGCAATCGACGTGAGCGACGGGATATCACCTTCGGCGTTGCGCTCGACGACCTCGATGTCCGCGGTCGCGCAGGCGTCGGTCGCCTCCGTGAAGCCTTCCGCGGCCAGCTCGAGCGCCGGCGCCGGGGCGAGGATCGACAGGCCGACGGTCGCCGGCGGCAGGTCGGCGGCGCTGCCGGCTGAAGTCGTATCGGCGGCCGCCGTGTCAGCGGCCGCCGTGTCAGTCGGAGGGACCGTCGTTGCGGAGGCGACGCGGCTGCCTCCTGCCGCAGCGAAGAATGTGGCGGTGATCGCCACTCGGGCCTTCAGCCGATACGTGGTTGCTTTCATGTCGTGGCCTCCTGACCAGTCACTGATGGTTGTGGAACGTCGAACTCAACTCAGCGCCGTCCTGTCGGTGAGAAGATCGTCGGCAGCGAGGTCGCGGAACCGGCCGATGAGGTCGGGGAGTGTGAGCCCGGCGCGCTCGCGCTCGTCGAGGTCGAACAGCACCCGCCCTCGGTGCATCATCACCATGCGGTCGCCGATCTCCATGGCGTGGGTCATGTTGTGGGTGATCATCAGCGTCGTCACGTGTCCACGACTGGCGAGCTGGCGGGTGACGTCGAGCACCCGTTCCGCCGCCGCAGGATCGAGGGCGGCGGTGTGCTCGTCGAGCATCAGCACGTCCGGTTCGGTCTGGGTTGCCATCAGCACGGTGAGCGCTTGGCGTTGTCCACCCGATAGTGAGTCAACGCGGGTTGTCAGGCGGTCTTCGAGCCCCATCCCGAGGACCGCCAGCAGCTCCTTGTGATGCGCTTTGTTGCGGGGGATGCGCAGGCGCCGATGGGCAGCCCTGCGTTCCGCCAGCATCAGGTTCTCGTGGATCGTCAGGGCACCCGCAGTTCCGGCGAGCGGGTCCTGGAACACACGCCCGATCCATCGTGCTCGGCGGTGGTCGGCGACGTGCGTGACATCTCTGCCGCCGATCTCGATCGTTCCGGAGTCGGGGACGTGCTCGCCGGCGATCACGTTGAGCAGCGTCGACTTGCCGGCACCGTTGGAGCCGACGATGACGACGAACTGGCCGCGCTCGACGGAGAGCGACATCTGGCGCAATGCTCGGGTCTGGTTGACGCGACCCTGGTTGAACGTCAGCTCGACATCGTGAACGTGCAGCATCGGTGTGCCGTTCACTGGTGCACCATGGCCACGTGGTCGATCGAGGGGGGCGACGGGTGGTGCACCATTGAACTAAAGGCACCGCAATACTGATTCGCTCGCTCGAAGACTCGCTCGCTCACCGCCGCCGTCCCTTGCTGCGCACGGCCCGCAGCCGGGGAACCGCGAGCAGGAGCGCCACCACGACGGCCGTCGCCAGTCGCACGTCCGTCGGCTCGAGGCGCCACGCCGCGACCAACGGCAGGTCGATGTCAGTGGCCAGCATCACCCCGATGACCGAGCGGAACAGGACCATGCCGAGGCTGGCGGCGACGAGCTGCCGCCACATCGACTGGCTGCGCCCGACGAACAGGACCTCACCGATGATCACCGCGGCGAGACCGGCGATGATCAGGCCGGCGCCGGAGTTGACGTCGGCGAAGCCCTGGTGCTGGGCGACGAGAGCGCCGGACACGGCGATCAGGGCGTTGGACAGGGCGACACCGCCGACGAGATAGACCCGGGTGTCGATGCCCTGGGCCCGGCTCATCCGCCGGTTCGCACCGGTGGCGCGCAGGGCAACGCCGACCTCGGTGCGAAAGAACACGTCGAGGAGCACGATCACTCCGGCGAGCACGACGAAGGCGACGAGCGCCGTGACGACGTTGCGGTGGATCTGCAGCCCGGTCGCCCCGAACCACGACTCCAGCGTGTCGCGCACCGGTTCGGCGAAGGTGGTGTAGATCGTGTCAACGCCAAGCAGCGAGACGTTGGCGCTGCCCTGGATCCGCAGGTTGATCGTGAACGCCGCCGTCACAGTGAGGATCGAGGCGAGCAGCGAGTTGATTCGCAGAGCGACGTGGAGGACGCCAGTCAGCGCTCCGAACAGCGCTCCAACCAGGAACGCCGCCGGCAGCGTGAGCCACGGCGAGTGGCCGTCGGTGAGGAGGAGCGCGGCGATGGCGGCACCGGAGGGAAAGCTGGCGTCGACCGTGAGGTCGGGAAAGTCGAGAACCCGGAACGTCAGGTACACGCCGACGGCGACGAGGGCGAACGCCATGCCGAGGGCGATAGAACCGCTCCACACGCCGGCGCCGGCTTCGCGGGCCATCGGGATGAACAGCGTGCCGAAGGCAATCGCAGCGACCGTGTAGGCGACGAGTCGGCGCGGCGACCGCCGTCGGCCGCGTTCGACAGGCGTCGACAGGTCATCTCCAGTCGGGGCGGGTGCTGCCAGGTCGCCGGTGCCGACGCGCTCGTCCACGCTCACGATCGCTGACATCGTCCGGCGCGGGATGCCGCGAGACTCGACCGTGATCCCCCCGTCACTCGCGACGACGCTAGAGACCTACGCCCTGAATGTCAAGTTGCTTGATATTGGTGGCTCGGTCAAAGGAGGCTCTCGCCGATGGCGGCGATGGCGGCGATCGGGAACGGTGCGGCTACGTACAGCGTGCGACGTTTGATGCCAAGATCCGCGAGCGGCTTGGGATCGCCACCGAGCGGATGGTCGACGTCGAGGGCGATGAAGGCACTGACCTCGAACGGGTCGCGCACGGCCTGCTGGTGGGCGAAGCCGACGCGGCCGGCAAGGTCGTCACCGGGCAGCAGGTTGACGCCGTCGGCATGCTGGCACGCGACGCGAATCGTCTCCCGACCGCTGGCGCCGACCATGATCGGAGGCAGCGACGCGCCGTCGGTGACCGCCATTGCCGCCGCCACCTGAATCTGTGCGCCGCTGAAAGCCTCCCCGCTGAACAGTGCTCGAACCGCGTCGATCGATTCGATGAGCAGTTCTCGACGTTGCGCGCTCGCGGCAAGGGGACGGCCGATGGCGTAGTGCTCGCTGGCGAAACGTCCCCCGCGAGCAGAGCCCGAGCCGATGCCGAACGCGACGCGACCCGGCGCCAACGACTGCAATGAGTTGACGGCGCAGGCGAGTTGGGCGGGATGGCGGTTGACGACGTTGGCGACGAGCACGCCGACCTTGATCCGCTGGGTAGACGCGGCGATCGCCCCGAGCGTCACGAACGGGTCGCGCGACCAAGGAGCGCCGGCGATGAGCCCGCTGAAGTGATCGTACGTCCACACGGTGTCGAAGCCGCGGGCATCCGCCGCCTGGGCGGCGACAACCATGTCGCCGACGCCCGCACCATGCGGTGAAAGCACGAGATCGGTGAGCACGGCTTGATGGTACGAGCGCGAGTTCACCGCGATGTAGGCACGCCAGCTTCGAATAGTTCGCATCTCGCGTGACTGCTTCGATCACGTCGGCGGCGGTCCGGCGGTTCGGATCATCCCCGTCGGGTACGAACGCGTACCGTGGACGCTGATGGGCGAGCAGATCGACAAGGCGATCGAGCGGGCGTTGCAGCCCGACGAGCGAGCGCTCGCCAAGATCCGCGGGCAGAACAAGCTGACGGCCCGTGAACGCGTCGACCTCCTACTCGACCCGCAGTCGTTCGTCGAGGACGGCTTGCTCGCCAACAACCAGGCGGCCGAGAACGGGGGAGCGCTGCCGGCTGACGGTGTGGTCACAGGGCGGGGGACGATCGACGGGATGCCGGTGGTCGTCGTCGCCAACGACCCGATGGTCAAGGCCGGCTCGTGGGGCGCCCGAACGGTCGAGAAGATGGTGCGGGCTTCGGAGACGGCGATCCACGAGCAGGTGCCGATCTTCTGGCTCGTCGATTCTGCCGGCGCCCGCCTCACGGACCAGGTCCAGCTCTTCCCGGGACGCCGCGGCGCCGGGCGCATCTTCTACAACCAGGTGCGCCTGTCCGGCCAGGTCCCGCAGATCTGCTGCCTGTTCGGGCCATCGGCGGCGGGTGGCGCGTACATCCCATCGTTCTGCGACGTCGTGTTCATGGTCGACGGCAACGCCTCGATGTACCTCGGCTCGCCGCGCATGGCCGAGATGGTCGTCGGGGAGATCACCACGCTCGAGGAGATGGGCGGCGCCCGCATGCACGTCACCCAATCCGGCTGCGCCGACAACCTGGCCCACGACGACACCGATGCGATCGACCAGGCCCGCGCCTACTTCACCTACTTCCCGCGTTCATGGCGCCACGACCCGCCGGTGTACGAGAGCGAGCCAGCGGCCGTCGAGCTTGCCGACGACGTCGTGCCCGCCGACGAGCGCGTGCCGTTCGACATCCATCTGTTGATCGACGGCATCGTCGACCGCGACAGCTTCTTCGAGATCAAGCCGCTGTACGCCAAGGAGGTCGTCGTTGGCCTCGGTCGCCTCGACGGACACCCCGTCGGCATCGTCGCCAACAACTCGGCCCACCTCGCCGGCACGCTGTTCGTCGACTCCGCCGACAAGGCCGCCCGCTTCATCTGGCTGTGCGACGCCTTCAACCTGCCGCTGATCTTCCTCGCCGACGTCCCGGGCTTCATGATCGGCTCCGCCGTGGAGCGCCAGGGGATCATCCGCCATGGCGCCAAGATGGTCACCGCCGTCAGTGAGGCGACCGTTCCCAAGGTGTCGGTGATCGTGCGCAAGGCCTACGGCGCCGGGCTCTACGCGATGTCCGGCCCGGCGTTCTCGCCGGACGCGACGATCGCCCTGCCGACCGCCCGCATCGCCGTGATGGGGCCGGAAGCGGCGGTCAATGCCGTCTACGCCAACAAGATCGCGGCGATCGAGGATCCCGACGAGCGCGCCGCGTTCGTCGACGAACAGCGGGCGATCTACGAAGAGGACGTCGACCTGCTGCGCCTGGCGTCGGAGCTGGTGATCGACGCCATCATCCAGCCTCACGACCTGCGGGCAGACCTCATCCGCCGCATCGGCCTCGCTCGCAACAAGGACCGTCACTTCGCCACCCGCCGCCACGGCGTCCCCCCCGTATGACATCGCCCCCGCAACCGATGGGTGTTCTGGGGACGGAACGGTCCCCTAAACACCCATCGGTCGTGACGCGGGTGAAGATTCGTGACGTCGTGGCCCGTGACGGCCTTCAGAGCGAGCAACCAGTGCAACCCGTGCGGCGGGTGGAGTTGATCGAGCGACTGATCCGTGCCGGCGTGCGTGACATCGAGGTGGCCTCGTTCGTCAGCCCGAAGGCGGTGCCGGCGATGGCCGGCGCCGCCGAGGTGGTCGCGGCGACGCGCGACCTGGCCGACGACGTCACGCTGTGGGCGCTCGTGCCCAACGTCAAGGGCGCCGAGCTGGCGACCGCCGCCGGCGTCGACCACCTGACGATCACCGTGTCGGCCTCGCCTGCCTATAGCGAGAAGAACATCCACCAGACGATCGAGCAAGCCTTCGACGGCATCGCCGCGATCCGCGCCGCCGCATCTGACGCCGTCCTCGACGCCGTGATCTCGTGCTGCTTCGGCTCCCCGTTCGAGGGCGAGGAGATCACTCCGGACGACGTCGCCGAGCTGACAACCCGCGCCCGCGACATGGGTGTCAATCAGGTCACGCTCGCCGATACCACGGGGATGGCCACCCCGCGTCGCATCCACGATGTCGTCGGCGCCACCGGCAATGACGTCGGACTGCACCTCCACGACACACGTGGCACGGCGCTGCTCAACGCCTGGACGGCGATCGATCTCGGCGTCGACCGTTTCGACACTGCCCTCGGCGGTCTCGGCGGCTCCCCGTTCGCGCCCACAGCGGGCGGCAACTTGGCGACGGAGGACCTCGTGATGGTGCTCGGCGACGCGGGCGTCGAGACAGGGGTCGACCTCGACGCTCTCCTCGACACGACTCCGCTGTTGGTGGAACTCGTCGGCCACGAGGTGCCCAGTCGTGTTGCCGCGGCGGGAGGAATCCGAACGTCATGACCACGCCTCGCGGCGAGGTCCTCTGGACGCCGCCCGACAACGCCTGGGCTACCACGGCGATGGGACGGTTCGCCACCGCCAACGGCCTCGTCGAGTTCGACGAGTTGATCCGCTGGTCGATCGACGACCTCGACACCTTCTGGAAGGCGTCGACGGAGTTCACCGGCGTCCGCTGGACGACGCCGCCAACGAGAATTCGTGACGGCGACACGATGCCCGGCGTGAGCTGGTTTCCCGGCGCCACGCTCAACTACACCGAGCAGGCCCTGGCCCCGGGACGATCCAACCCCGAAGCCATCGCCGTGGTCGCCGTCAGCCAGACCCGCGACACCATCGAGCTGACCTGGGATCACCTCACCCTCGGCGTGCGCCGCTGTGCGGCGGCCCTGCACCAGCTCGGCGTCGGGCCGGGGGATCGTGTCGTCGCCTATGCCCCGAACATTCCCGAGACGCTCGTCGCCTTCCTCGCTACGGCGTCGCTCGGAGCCACCTGGTCGAGTTGCGCGCCGGAGTTCGGCGTGCGCTCGGTCATCGACCGGTTCGGCCAGATCGAGCCGGTCGTGCTCGTCGCCGTCGACGGCTATCGCTACGGCACCAAGAACGTCGACCGACGCGATCACGTCGCCGAGATCACCACCGCCCTGCCGACGTTGCGGCACGTCGTCCACGTCCCCTATCTCGACCGTCGCCACACGCCACCAGCGGCCACGACGACGCCCGCCCAACACACCTGGGACGAGCTGCTCCTCGGCACACCGCCATCCGCGCCGCTGACGTTCACGGCGGTCGGCAGCGAGCATCCGTTGTACGTGCTGTTCAGCTCCGGGACAACGGGGCTGCCCAAGGCGATCGTCCACGGCCACGGCGGGGTTGTCGCCGAGCACCTCAAGGTCCTCACGTTCCACCAAGACCTCACCGCTGTCGACCGCTTCTTCTGGTTCACGACCACCGGTTGGATGATGTGGAACTACCTCGTGTCCGGCCTCCTCACCGGCACCGCGATCGTGCTCTTCGACGGCGACCCAGCGTCCCCCGGGCTACGAACGCTGTGGAAGATCGTCGCCGACACCGGCACGACCGTGTTCGGAGCGTCGGCACCGTTCCTCATGGCCTGCCGCAAGGCGCGCGTCGAACCGCCGCCCAACGCGCTGCGCTGGGTCGGATCCACCGGCGCGCCACTTCCGGCCGACGGTTTCCGCTGGGTCCATGACGTCGTCGGCGTTCCGGTCAACTCGATCAGCGGAGGCACCGATGTCTGCACGGCGTTCGTCGGCGCCTCGCCGCTGCAACCGGTGCGCGCCGGAGAGATCGGCGGGCGCCTGCTCGGCTGTGCCGTCGAGGCGTTCACGCCCGACGGCAAGGTCTGCCCGCCAGGGGCCACCGGCGAGCTGGTGATCACCAAACCGATGCCGTCGATGCCGGTCGGATTCTGGGGCGATCCCGACGGCAGCAAGTACCGCGCCGCCTACTTCGAGGACTTCCCAGGCGTGTGGCGCCACGGTGACTGGGTGACGTTCACCGATGACGGATCGTGCGTCATCAGCGGCCGTTCCGACGCCACCCTCAATCGCGGCGGCGTGCGCCTCGGGACGAGCGACTTCTATGCGGTTGTCGAGAGCTTCGACGAGGTTGCCGACAGCCTCGTCGTGCACCTCGAAGACACGGCGAACACAGGAGGACTCGGCGAGCTGATCCTGTTCGTCCAGTTGGCCGATGGACTGGAGCTCACCGACGACCTGTGCACACGGCTTCGCAAGGCACTGGCCAGCGAACTGTCACCACGACATACGCCCGACGTCATCGAGGCGGTGCCGACCGTGCCGCGTACGTTGTCGGGCAAGAAGCTCGAGCTCCCCGCCAAGCGCATCCTCGCCGGCGCGGCGGTCGACGACGTGGCGTCGGCTGGTGCGCTCGCCGATCCAACTGCCCTCGATTACTTCGTCAGGAGGAGAGACCACCATGGATGAGCGGGTTCGGTGGGGGGTGCTCGGCGTCGCGTCGATCGCCGTGAACAAGGTGATCCCGGCGATGCAGCGGTCCCAGCACTGCGAGGTCGTGGCCATCGGCTCGCGCGATTCCGGACGAGCCGCCGAGGCCGCGTCCCAGCTCGGCATCGCCCGCAGCTACGGCTCGTACGACGACGTGCTCGCCGACGACGCGGTCGAAGCGGTCTACATCCCGCTGCCAAACCACTTGCACGCCGAGTGGACGCGGCGAGCGGCGGCGGCGGGCAAGCACGTGTTGTGCGAGAAGCCGCTCGGCCTCGATGTCGCCGAGGTCGAGGGCATGATCGAGGCGTGCCGCGTCTCGGGGGTGCTGCTGATGGAGGCGTTCATGTACCGCCTCCATCCGATGTGGCAGCGCACCTACGAGCTCGTCGCCGAGGGGGCGATCGGCGAGTTGCAGGCGATCCAGTCCCGGTTCACCTACCACAACGTTGATCCCGACAACATTCGCAACATCGCCGACTACGGCGGCGGTGGCGTGATGGACATCGGGTGCTACCCGATCAACGTGTCGCGCTGGTTCTTCGGCGGTGAGCCCGGTGACGTGTTCGCCGCGGTGCGGCGCGATCCGACGTTCGGTACCGACGTGCTGACATCGGCGGTGCTCGACTTCGGTGGCCGCCAGGCGACGTTCACCTGCTCGACCCAACTCGAGCCGGACCAGCGGGTCCACCTCCTCGGCACGACGGGACGTTTGGAAGTGGAGATCCCGTTCAACATCCCGCCCGACCTACCAACTCGCGTCGTCCTCGCGGCCGGTGGTGATCCTCCTGTGGCGCCCGACCTGACGGTCTTCGAGTTTCCTCCGTGCGATCAGTACTCCGTCCAGGGCGACGCCTTCTCCCGCGCTGTGCGCGATGGTCTGGCTGCGCCGACGCCACCGGAGGACGCGATCGGCAACATGACCGTGATCGAACGGATCCTCGGCGCGTCTGCCTGACCCGGGCGACCTCACGGTTCCATGGGTTCACCCGATCGCTTTGTCACGCTCGAAATGCTCTGGACGCAGTGTCTTCCCGATCGGCTGTTCGGGTCTTGGGCGGACAACTCTTTGGTTCGTTTGGCGTCGCTAGTGTCGCCAAGTCGACCAATGAGTCCGCGATTCTCGGGCGGCGCAGACGACAAATCTGTCGTGTTGGTGGCGGTAGAACGCGGCGCCGTCGCGATGGCCGGCGACCCTTCGAGCGCCCTCGTTCAGGCGACGCGGGCGCGACCGCGCGGCCGCGGCGGCGCGGGCCGCGGCGACCTCAGCGGCGACCGACACCGAGATGTCGATGACGCGCCGCGCCAGCGGCGAAAGCGTGCGTCCCGCCTGCCACATCACGCAGACCTCGCGGGGTTGAATCGTCGGGATCAGCTCATGGGTGCACAGGACGTCGTCGTCGGGATGGATGTCGACGGCCAGCATCGGCATCACCGCCGCCCCCATCCCGGCGCGAACCATCGACGTGACCGCGCCGTTGTCAGCGGTGCGGAACACAATGACCGGCTCGACGCCGGCGGCGGCGAACGACTCCTCGACGCGGCCCATGTCGCAGAGCAGTCGCGGGAACGAAACCATCTGCACACCATCGAGCTGCTCGCAACGCACCGGCCCGTCGGGGAAGTCACCGCGACGCGATACGAGAACGTACGGATCGTCGAGCAGCTTGACCGACTCGATCGGTGCGTCGAGCGGTCCGACCCAGAACGTCAGGTCGAGCTCGCCGGCAAGCAGCCGCTCGACGGCGGTGTCCTCCTCGAAGACGCGGAGATCGACCGCCGGGTGCTCGTCGCGCAGCTGCTTCACGATCTGCGGCAACATCACGTTGGACACGCTCTGGAACGTGCCGATGTCGATGCGGCCCTCGCCTGCCTTGAACCGCTCGATCGCCTCGGCGGTCGCCTGCGCCCGATCGAGCAGGTCGCGGGCGTGGCTCAACACGAGCTTGCCGAGCGGCGTGATGCGTACCGGCTTCGGTCCGCCCGGGCGATCGAACACGGCTCCGCCGATCGCCCGCTCGAGGGCGGCAATCTGCTGGCTGACCGCCGACTGCGTATACCCGAGGCGCTCCGCCGCCCGCCCGAACGTCCCCTCGGTGGCGACGGCGTCGAGGGCCAGGAGGTGGCGGATCTCGAGGCTGGAGAAGGCGTTGAGAAGGCGTGGTTCGGGGGAAACAGCCATTGGCTTGAGCGTAGCAAGACGATTAGGCACAGCGATCGACTCGATCGAGAACTATCGCTTTTCCTGATCGTTGTTCTTCCGTACCCTGACCTCATGAGTACCGCCGCCTTCGACCTAGAACAGCTCGGTGTCGAGCTCGACAGCAGTGGGTTCGCCGGGCGCGAGCCCGCCATCCGCCAGGTGGTCCATTTGGCCCGGACGTACGGCGTCGGTGGCGCCGCCGCCGGCGTACTTGCCGACACAACGGCCCCCGACGTCGCCCGGATGCGCGCCTTCGGCATCGTCGCCGCCGCCCTCCTGCCCGTCACCGGCGACCGCCTCGCCACCCCCCTCGCCGCCGCGTAGGCGGTTCTGTGTCAGGAAACACGACGTCGGCGGTCGTGTTCGCTGACACAGAACGCGACGTGCCGGATCATCTCGCTCCTCTCGCCGCCGCCATCCGTTCGTCGCCGATGTGGGTCGCCGCCTCGGTGGGCGTGACGCCCTTGGCCGCGGCCAGCTCGAGGATCTCAATCGTCGTGTCGTAGATCTGTGCCGTCTTCGCCTCCGCACGATCGAAGTCGAAGCCATTGCGCTCATCGGCCACCTGGATCACCCCTCCCGAGTTGACCACGAAGTCGGGACAGTAGAGGATGCCGCGCTCGAGCAGTCGGTTGTCGAGGCCGTCGTGGGCGAGTTGGTTGTTCGCCGCGCCGCAGATCACCGCCGCTCGAATGGCGTCGACGTTCTCGTCGGTGACCGCTCCACCGAGCGCGCACGGAGCGAGAATGTCGACGTCGGCGACCATCACCTCGTGGTCACTTGCGGCGAGGATGACCTCGGGGTGCGTGCGTCGCGCCCAGTCCAGGGCGTCGATGTTGACATCCGTGGCGACGATCGTCGCCCCGTCGGCAACGGCCAGGTCGATGAGGTGGCGGCCGACCTTGCCGATCCCGATGACACCGAGGCGCCGCCCCTCGAGCCCGCTGACGGACCAGCGAAACGCAGCCGAGGCGAGCATCGCCCGATACACCCCGAACGCCGTGAGCACGCTCGAGTCGCCTGCACCGCCGGCGGCTTCACTGCGACCGGTGACGTAGTCGCACGTCTCGGCGACGACATCCATGTCGGCGACGTACGTACCGACATCACACGCGGTGATGTATCGGCCACCGAGCGACTGCACGAACCGTCCGTAGGCGCGGAGCAGGTCCGGTGTCTTGTCCGTCGCCGGGTCGCCGATGATCACCGCCTTGCCGCCACCGTGGGGCAGGCCGGCGACGGCGTTCTTGTAGGCCATCGCCCGGGACAGGTCGAGTACGTCGTCGAGGGCGGCCTGCTCGCTGGGGAAGGGGTAGAACCTGGTACCGCCGAGCGATGGGCCGAGCGCCGTCGAGTAGATGGCGATGATGCATCGCAAGCCCGTCGCGCGGTCCTGGCAGAACACGACCTGCTCGTGCTCGCCGCCCCCGTCGAAGATCATCGTCGAGAATCCTAGGAGCGACGCGGCGAACCAAATCCGCCGGCGGTGCGTCAAAACCTCCGCGCACACAATGCGTCTGTCACGCTCCCTGGAGGATCCACATGTCCCGCACTCCCCGCACGATCACTCGGCTCGCCCTCGGCGTCGCTGCCGCCGCAACGGCCGCCACCGCGGCGGCGGTTCCCGCTGTCGCGTCCGCTGGCAGCGACGGCGACGGCCCGACCATCGTCGTCGAGAACGCCGGTGACCAGTCCAACGCCATCACGTTGCCCGCCTCGCCCCAGGTCGGTCAGGCGGCGCAGACAACGATGGCGATCGACATGGACCTTGCCGTCGACGACGGGGGCACATCGACCGAAGTCGCCGTCGGCTTGGCGATGGATCTCACGATTGAGGTCACCGCGGTCTCGGCAGACGGCGGTTACGTAACCCTGATGACCCTCGACGCGGTGGAGATCACCGACATGCCCGATGGCGCAGACGGGTCGGCGGTGCCCTGCGTTGGAGTCGAGGGGTTGCAACTCGAGCAGACACTCGACGCCGCCGGCAACACCCTGTCACTGGAACCCGTCGGGACGGAGCTCGGTGGCACCGAGATGGGATGTGTGCAGCAGTTCACGTCGACACAGTCGCAGTCGGCAGTGATCTTCCCCGCCGAGCCGATCGGGCCAGGAGCGTCTTGGTCGGCCGACGTCGTGGTCGAGAACCAGGGGGTCGAACTCCCCGTCAGCTATCACTACACCCTGTCCGACGTGAGCAACGGTCGGTACACGATCGAGGCAATGCTCGACTCGGACATCGACATCACCCAGGGCGGCGTTGACGTGACCGGCACGATGTCCGGCGCTGGTACGACGACCGGTGCGGTCGCCAACCCGCTGGACGTCTCCTCGACGTTCAACGTGACGACTGACATGGTTTCGAGTGTCGACGGTATGGACATGTCGATGTCGATGGACATGAACGTCGACATGGCGACGAAGTCTTCCCAGTCGTGACCCCGGGGCGGGTGACACGTTGCAACTGTGTTGCAACGTGTCACCCGCCGGCCCGCGACGTTGGGTCCTCCGGCATCCTGAGTAAGGTCGCATCGCCGGGGAGGTGACAGATTTGGTTCGAGAGGCAGACCGGCGCGTTGCCGCGGCGGCCGTCGCCATGGTCATGTCGATCGTTGGTGTCGTCAGCGGGTCGAGCACGCCGGCCGAAGCCGGCGGAACGTCGTCTCCGGCGACCGAGGCCGAGGCCCCAGCTGCGGCCGCGGCGGTCCAACTGCCCGCTCCCCCTGTCGTCGGCCAGCAGGTCGAAGCGGCGGCCCAGGTAGGGCACACGACCGCTGCCGGCAGGTTCGAGGTCAGCGTGTCGATGTTGACGGCGGTCACGGCCGTCAACGGCGACGGTTCCTACACGACCCGCTCGACGATCGGCACGGTGGATGTTCACGTCGGTGCCGAGATCGCCGGCGACGGGGTGAACGCCCTCGGCACCCGCTCGTTCGAGCAGTCGTTCACGGCAACGGGCGCAGCGATTCCCGACGCATCGACGCTGATCGACGCCGCGTCGATGACCCCCGAGCAGCAGCAGAGCGGACAGGCCCTCGTCGACGCGGTGTCGATGATCAGTGTCGGCTTCCCCGCTGAGCCGGTCGCCGTGGGCGCCTCCTGGACCTCCGCCGGCACTGTGGGTAGACAGGGCACCGCCATTCCCGTCACCTACCAGTGCCGGCTCACTGCGCTCGACGCGTCGACGTACACGATGGAAGTCAGCTACGCGGAGTCGTTCAGCGAGCCGAGCGATGCCGGCACGGTCGAGGCGACGATGGCCGGGTGGGGCACGATCAGCGGCTCGGTCTCCAACCCGCTGGTGATATCGGCGAGGCTCAACCAGGCCGTCGACGGGATCAAGGGTGTCGAGCCGCTCCACGACGCCACCTCGATCACCGTCGACGCCACGGGATAGGGTCGTGGCCACGAACTCGCCAGCGGTCCTCGTCGAGCGACACGGTGACATCGTCACGATCACGCTCGATCGTCCAGAGAAACGTAACGCCCTCGCGGTCGACGTGATGGCGGCGCTGACCGAGGCGCTGCGGCAGACCGGAGAGACCGACGCGCTGGGAATCATCATCGCGGCCACCGGCCCGGTCTTCTCGGCGGGTCACAACTTCGGCGACATGGCCGGTGCCACGTTCGAGGAAGCGCAGCGGGTGTTCGACGTCTGCACGGAGATGATGACGACGATCCAGTCGGTGCCCCAGCCGGTGTGCGCCCGCGTGCACGCGTTGGCGACTGCGGCCGGCTGCCAGCTCGTCGCCAGCTGCGACCTCGCCATCGCGGCCGAATCGGCGGCCTTCGCCATCCCGGGCGGCAAGGGTGGGCTGTTCTGCCACACACCCCTCGTCGCCGTCGCCCGCACGATCGGGCGCAAGCGCGCGCTCGAGATGGCGTTCACCGGCGACCCGATCGATGCCGCCACGGCGGCCGACTGGGGTCTCGTCAACCGCGTCGTTGCCGACGCCGACCTTGATGACGCCGTCGCCGATCTCATGCGCCGGGCGACACGCGGCTCGGCGCACTCGAAGGCGTTGGGCAAGCGAGCCTTCTACCGTCAGATCGACCTCAGCCAGCCGGCCGCCTACGAGTACGCCGGCCAGATGATGGCCGCCGCGGCGACGACGGCAGATGCGCAAGAAGGCATCGCCGCCTTCCTCGAGAAGCGCAAACCGAAGTTCACCCGCTGAAACCCGCAACCGATGGGTGTTTAGGGGACCGTTCCGTCCCCTAAACACCCATCGGTCGTTCGGCGGGCGTTCAGGCGGCGAGGATCTTGATGCGCTCGACGGCGCGGTGGCGGCGGTTGCGCATCGTGCGCTGCGTGACCTCGCGTTCGCTGGCTGTCCGGCTGGCGACGTAGTCACCGATGGCGGCGAGGTCGTCGTCGGCCAGCCCGCTCTGGCGTGCCTCGCGCAGCACGATCGTGAGCTCCTCGAACGACGAGCCGGGCTGCGCAATGCGCGGCAAGTCGAGCGTGGCCGTCGGCACGTAGTCCTCGGGCGATCGTTCGTCCCGGCGCCGCGGTGTCGTGAACGCCCGATGGCGGGCGTCGTTGAGGAGACGGGCCGCGATGTTGGTCGGTCGGCGGTCGACGCGGTAGCTGACGATCGCCAGCCAGGCTTCGCCGGCGAGCAGGTCGAACGCATCGATGCTCCTGTCGCGCTGCTGTTCCTGGCGGACGATGGCGAGCAGCCCGGGCAGCAACCGCTGCAGCACGATGCGGGCGGCGAGTGGCTCACCTGCGGCGATGAGAACCAGCCGGCGCAGCACCTCGTCGGTCTCCGCCGAGTGCGCCGACTTGAATCCGGCGAGCCGGAGGAGCTCGTCGAGCGATCGGAACGGCCGTGGGGTCACGTGCCATGAACGGGCCCGAGCGAGGACGGCGTGGCGACAGTTGAGCTGATCCCACTCGCGTTGGAGACGGGTGGACAGTTGCCGGTCGGTCCGAGTGGCGGTGTTCGTGGCGTTCATGGCCCGAAAATGACGGATGACCTTCACCGGCGGTCTCACCGCCGGCCTCACTGGCATCGGTGGGTTCTGCCGTTGCCCCGCGGGCCGGGCTCACAGCCCCTGGTCAGCGGCGATTTCGGCGATTCGGCAGAATTCCGTGAGGCTCGCCCGATCGCTGCGTCACGGTCGAATGCTCCGGAGAATGGTTGATGTCCCTCACGTGGGGCGATCACTGCCTGCCAGAGCCAGCAACCGTGCCGCAGCGCGCGATTGGACCCACGGATCCGTGAGGAGAGCCCAATCTCGGGCGTTCCTCAGCGTCGCTTTCCGCTTGCCCACGATCCCGACGCCCAGGTGGGGTGTGAGCGAACTGGATCTCCACACAACCTCCGCCCTCGAACCCGACCCGCCACCGCCCCTGATGGTCAGTGGGCCAGACGGCCGTCCGTACACGATCGAGCCGGCGAATCACGCCCACACCGTCGGCGAACTGGCCGACGCTCTCGGCCTGCCGCGGCGGACGGTCGTCCTCGTCGACGGCGTGCCCGTCGATCGGCGGGCACGCCTCGATCGCACCGGGATCGTCAACGGCAGCCGGCTGACCGGTCGCTCCGCCCGCGTCCACTGCCGCGCCGACCGCGACCACCACGCTGGCGTCGAGGGCGCTCCGGAAGCCCAGCTGCGCGTCACCGTCGACGCCGGACCGGCCGCAGGCGGGGTCTTCGACCTACCCGCCGGCCGCCACCTGATCGGACGATCGGCGGCCTGCTCGGTCCGCCTGGACGATCCCCTCGTCGAACTGCATCACGCCGTGCTCGACATCTCCTCGGGTGGACTGGCCGACGAGGCGGCGTTCACCCAACTAGCCGGCAGGGTCCCCTGCTCGTCAACCGCTTCCGTGGTAACGATCGGAGGGTCACGTCTGCGCGTCACCAGTGAGTTCGGCGACCCACCACCTGTGGCGTCGCTGGCGATGAGGCGAGCCGACCCGTGGCGGATGACGCTGCACCGGCCACCGCGGCAGCTGACGGACTGGGCACCGGAACCGATCGCAGCCCTCAGCGGCGAGCAGCCTCAGCCGCGTCGGTCGACCGGAGGGCTGCTCGCCGGCGTGATGTCGATGGTCGGCGGCGTCGTCCTCGCCCTCGTGATGGGCCATCCGATGTATCTCATCTTCAGCGCCGTCGGGTTCGCCGCCGCCCTCGTGTCGGCGCTCGGCACGCGGGTCGGTGATCGCCGTCGACTGCGCCGGAGCACCGCCGAATCGGAACGCGATCGCCAACGGTTCGCCACCGGCGTCGCCGCCCAGCAGGCGGCCGCGATCGCGCATCAACGGGCGGCGGCGGCGACGATCGCCTCCGCCCTGCAGGTCGTCCGTGACCTCTCCGCAGAACTGTGGGCGCGGCGGGCCGACCATCACGACGGCTTCACCGTGTCGCTCGGTTGGGGGACGATGGCCTGGTCCGCAGTTGTCGACTGCTCCCCCGGCGAGTTGTCGACCGATGCCGAGGCGATCGTCGAACGCCATCGGTCACTCGATGACGTACCGGTCACGACGAGCCTCGGGCCCGGCCAGTCCGTCGCCCTCGTCGGCCACCACAGCCAGTCGGTCGCCCGCTCGTTGCTCGTCCAACTCGCCGCACTCACCGGCCCGGCCGACTGGCGTCTCGTCGTTGTCGCCGACGACCCGACGCAGTGGGAGTGGGCCGCATGGCTCCCGCACGCGTCGTCAAGTCACGGCTTCCACGTCGGTCCGCTGATCGCCGCCGCCGAGGATGGCAGCCTGGCAGGCGTCCTCGCCGCCGTTGACGACAGCGACGGACGCCATGTCGTCGTCGTCACCGATCGGCCCGAGCTGTTGTCGAACCGCACTGGTGCTCTGCGCCGCTTCTTGGCCGCGGCGCCGTCCGTTGCGGTGATTGCCGTTGTCCCACCCGCTGGCGTAGTGCCGCCACTGTGCCGCAGCGAGCTACGGATCAGCAGTCTGTGCACCGCCAGGTGGTTCCCGGACCTCGCGGCGGTGACGGTGTCCGGCCGGGTGCACGCCGCCGGCGTGTCCGCGACGGTCGCCGGCGATGCCGCCCGACGGATGGCGCGCATCCACGATCCGGAGAACCCCGACGAGGCGGATGGCGCATGTCCGACGTCGGTGGCGCTGTCGCGGGTCGTCGCCCGCCGCGGCCTCGCTGCCCTCGACGATTCGATTGCCGTTGCTGCGGCTTGGCGGCTCGGCGGTGGCGGCGACGGCGAGCGGCGCAGCCCCACGCACCCCCGCGCCGTGCTCGGCATGACCGCCGATGGGGCGGTCGAGATCGATCTGGTGCGTGACGGCCCGCACGCCCTCATCGCCGGCACGACGGGATCGGGCAAGAGTGAGCTTCTGCGCACGCTGGTCGCCTCCCTGGCAGCCGGCGCCAGTCCCGACGATCTGACCTTCGTGCTCATCGACTACAAGGGCGGTTCGACGTTTGATGCCTGCGCCGACCTTCCCCACACCGTCGGCCTCGTCACCGACCTCGACGAGCGGCTAGCCGAGCGAGCGCTGGTCAGCCTCGAGGCGGAGGTCCGCCGGCGGGAGCGGCTGCTTCGCGGCGTCGGCGCCGACGAGGTCGACGCCTACCGCGCCGCGGTCGGCGCTGACATCGATCCGTTGCCCCGCCTCGTCGTGGTGATCGACGAGTTCGCCGCGATGGCAGCCGACCTGCCAGGGTTCCTGCCGGCACTCGTCGGCGTCGCCCAGCGGGGGCGCAGCCTCGGGATTCACCTCATCCTGGCCACGCAACGGCCGGCAGGTGTCGTCAGCGACGAGATCCGGGCGAACACGAACCTGCGCATCGCCCTGCGCCTCCAGGACCGCGCCGACGCCATCGACATCGTCGGGGTCGCCGATCCCGCCTCGTTCCCCCGGGGCATCCCGGGGCGGGCGATGCTGCGTCTCGGCGCCGGTGAGACCGTGGTGTTCCAGACGGCGCACAGCTCCGGCGCGCATCGGACGCATGGCGGCGCGCTGCGTGTGAGGCACGGAGTCGATGACGGGGGATCGGCAAGTGGCGATCGTCGCCGGCCTGGTGCACACGACCGGTCGCCGGTGACCGAGCTGGCCACACTCACCCGCTCGATCCGCGCCGCGGCGTCGCTGAGCGACGTGCGACCGCCCTTCCGTCCCTGGCTCGAGCCGCTTCCGGCAGTGCTGACGGCGTCCGCCCTCGATGGCGATGCCATCGGCCTGATCGACGAACCGGCCGACCAACGTCAAGCCCCGCTGCGCTGGGATCGCAACGCCGGCAACCTCGTGCTGATCGGCTCGATGGGCTCGGGCACGACCACGGCAGTGCGGACGCTGATCGCCGCCGCCGGGTCGGTCCCGCACTGCTACGTGATCGATGCCCGGGGCGACGGATTGCTCGACGCCGTGGCCGAGCTACCCACGTGCGGCGCGGTCGTCGGCCTCCACGACGCCGAACGCAGGGTGCGCCTCGTGCGTTTCCTCGCCGACGAACTCGCCCGCCGCCAGGCGCAGCCGGCCGCGCCGCGCCAACCGATCATCCTCGCGATCGACGGGCTCGGCGCCCTGCTGGCCTGCCTCGCCGGACCAGCCGACATCGACGACCACGCCCGGCTGCTCAGGGTGCTCATCGACGGCGCTGCCGCCGGCATCCACACCGTGGCGACGATCGAGCGCCCAGGCGGCGTCGCTCACGCGGCGCTGGCTGCGCTCACCCAGCGCTGGCTGTTCCATGTCGACGATCCGATCGAATGCGTCACGCTCGGTGTCCGCGCCTCTGCGGTGCCGCCACCGATTCCGGGGCGGATTCTCGTCGTGGACCGTCGCTGCGAGGCTCAGCTGGCGGTGCTGCCGTTGCCGTTGCCGTTGCCGTCGCTGGCGGCCTCGGCGGTGACCCCACAGCCGGCGGCCCCGGTCACCATCGGGGTCCTCGGCGATGACATCGACGGGCGGACGCTCCCCGCGTCGACCCATCGAGACGGGGCGACTGCGATCGTCATCGGAGTCGAGTTTGCAACCCTCGCGCTCGGCCGCCTGGATCTGCCCGACGGCGAACACGCCCTCGTCGTCGGGCCGGCTCGCAGTGGTCGGAGCACGGCGCTGATCCGGCTCATCGCCGGCTGGCGCGCGGCCCACCCGGGTGGCATCGTCGTGCTGCATTGCCCTCGACCGTCATCACCCGTGGCGCTGTGGGCCTCGGCGTCGATCGGCGACGAAGCGGAGTACGCCGCGGGAGAGGATGAGATCCTCGCCGCGGTGAACGGCGGCTCCCGGCGAATACTCGTCGTCGTCGACGATGCTGAACGGGTTGCCGACCCGAGTGGCCGGCTCGCCGCCCTCGCCAACGAGCGCCACCCCAACGTGACGATCGTCGCCGCCGGCAGGCCGGACGCGTTGCGGGCGATGTACGGACACTGGACGGCGGTGATCCGGCGCAGCCGCATCGGGCTCGTCATGTCGACCGGAGCCGACACCGACGGTGACCTCTTCGGTGAGCCGCTGCCGCGACGCCTACCGATCGCCGCCCGGCCGGGGCTCGCCTGGATGATCGACGCCGGCGGTCGGCGCCTCGTTCAGGTCGGCCGTCACGCCGCGGGCGCCACGTCGGTGTCCGACGAACCGCGTCCGATCGCGTCCCGCCACGACACGCGCTTGCCACTCTTGAGGATCGATCGGGAGTAGATCGCCGCGGCGAGGCGGGCGATCGCATAGGCGGTGACGACCGTGATCGCCATGCTCAGCAGCATCGCCCAGACGGGCGCCTCGCCGGTGGCGTACAGCACCGGCATGCACTGCACCGCGGTCGGTGGGAAGAAGGCGAGCACCCACAACAGAGTCGACGGTCCATCGGCCGCCGAGAAGGCGATGATGTAGCCGGCGATGAGCGGCAGCATGATCGGCAGCACGGCGCCCTGGGCGTCCTCGGCGCGGCTGCAGAGCGAGCCCGCAGCGGCGAACGCCGAGCAGTACAAGGAGTAGCCGAGCACGAACCAGGTCGCGCCGACGAGGACGTCGATGGCGCGGAACCCGTCCGGGACATCGATACCGACGATCGTCGCAGCGACGATCGCCGTCGTCACGAGCGCCGCCGCATGGAGCAGGGCGAGGGCACCGATGCCGATGATCTTGCCGAACATCAGTTGACGAGCCGTGAGTGTCGACAGCAGCACCTCGACGACACGCGACGCCTTCTCGCGCGTAACGCCGCTGACCACCCAGCCGCCGTACGTCTGGAGGAGCAGGAACAGGGCGATGTTGATGATGATCGCCGTGGCGACCCGGCCGCCGTCGTCATCGCTCGGTTCGCCACCGTCGAGGCTCTCGACGACAGGAGGATCGTGGGACAACGCCGCAGCGATCTCCTGCTGTGACATTCCGGCCTCGGTGAGGCCCTGGGCGAGAGCAATGTCGGAACGCAACACGTTGACGACGGTGGCCACGTCGGAGGTGTCGTCGGCGTCGATCGGTTCCTCGACGACGATCGTCGTCGCCCCGTCGAGGAGGGCGACGTCGGCGTCGCCGTTCTCAACCGCGTCGCGGGCGGCGGCATCGTCGGCGACGGTGGCGACGTCGATCGACGTGCCGATCGCTTCGCCGATCGCCTCGTAGCGGTCGACGGCGGCGGGGTCCGGATCGCCGACAACGGCGAGATCGACCGTCGACTCGCTTGACCCGCCGGCAATGTTGGCAATCACGATGATCGCCGCGACCGCAATGACGCTGATGGCGAGGAGGATCCAAAAACCCTTGGAGCGGAAGCCTTCGGACACCTCGCGCCGGGCGACGAGAGCGATCGGGCGATCGACGATGCTCACGGCGTCCTCCCGATACCGGCCGGCACGGGAGCGTCGCCGGATTCGGCGGCTGCGGTGGTGTCCTCGTCGGGTGGGCGTCCGACGAGATCGCGGAAGACTTCGGCCAGAGTTCGCCGCTCGAACCCGAAGCGGCTGACGGCGCCAGCCCCACGGGCCGCGTCGAGTGCCGGCTGCGCTCGCGCGACGGCCCCGCCATCGCCATCTGCCACGCTCAGCCGCACGGCACCGCTCGTGTTTCCGAGCACGGTGAAGTCCTGAGGGTCGAGCGGCTCCGTCCACGATCCGTCTGGATCGTCGGGCACGTCGATGAGCAGCACAGGCGCGTGGCCGGCGGCGAGCTCGTCGAGCGACCCCTGGACGACGGCGCGGCCGCGGTCGACGATGACTGCGTCCTCGCACAGGTGCTCGACGAGGTCGAGCTGGTGCGACGAGAACAGCACGGTGGCGCCGCGCCGCGCTTCGGACACGAGGATCTTCGACAGGGCGTCGACGGCGATCGGGTCGAGCCCGGAGAACGGCTCGTCGAGGATCAGCACGTCTGGTTCGTGGACGAGGGCGCTGATCAGTTGGATGCGTTGCTGGTTGCCGAGGGACAGGTCTTCGAGGTTGCTGCGCGCGCGGTCGCCGAGGTCGAGGCGTTCGAGCCAGGCGTCGGCCCGGCGGCTCGCCTCGAGCTTGTCGAGGCCACGCAGCCGGCCGAGATAGCGCAGCTGATCACCGACTCGCATCGTCGGATACAACCCACGTTCCTCCGGGAGGTAGCCGAACCGCTGCCGGGCGTCGGCGTCGACGGCGCGGCCATCCCAGCGAACAACGCCGCTGTCGAGGGCAGTCAGCCCGAAGATCGCCCGCATCGCCGTCGTCTTGCCGGCACCGTTCGGTCCGAGGAACCCGGTGACTGCCCCCGGACGCACCGTGAACGACATGCCGTCGAGAGCACGCACCGGCCCGTACGTCCGCACGAGCGCGTCAATCTCCAGCACGCACCCCGACCCTATCGACGCGTCGTCGTCGGTCGCTCCACCCTTCGCCCCTTGCCCGGTTATGTGTCACGACATACGACGTCCGACGTCGTATGTCGTGAGAACGCGCGCCAATAGGTGGTGCTGCGGGTTCGAGTGACGCGTGAGCACGCCTGCGTTGCTCTGGAAGTGAAGCGTGCCGGGCCACCCAAACGGGCCGACTCGTTTGCGTCAGCGAATGTGCCTGTAGAGAGCCGTCATGCTGACACAAACGAGCGGCCAAGGTTTGTGTCAGAGCGTCCGGCAATAGGTCGGGTTCAATGGTGTGGACCGATCATCGGTAGGGCTCTGAAGGAGGTGTCGCGCAGCGATCACCGACGGGGGAACTGATGTCGCTGCGCGGCCAGATCTGGCCGCTTTGCGCGGGAAGAATCCGAAGTGCCGACTGAAACGACCGTTTCGTGCCTGCTGCGTCGGCAGTTCTCGCCGCTCGCCCCGTCGACACCGGAACTGTGAGCGCAAACAGCACAAACCTGCTGCGACAGCTCGCAGTTCACGGTGATGTCGAGACTGCCCGACACGACTTCACTAGCCGCCGCTTCTAGAGCCATCCCACGTAACGCAGCGCGCGGCCACACCCAGACAAACCCGAGGAGAACCGAATCGGGGGCATTTAGTTCCGAGGAACGCCTGCGTGCCCAAAGCTGTCGCGACGACCGCCGCAGTACAGCTTCCAGAGCAGAACCGATCGGGCGTCGCAAACCTTCGACCCGTCGCCGCCTATTGGCGCGCCCTATCAGCTTGCCTTTAAACCTTGGTGTCGGTCTGTCGGACCTGTTCGAGGATGATCTCGGTGGCTGCGCTGGCGACGGCGCGAAGTTCGTCGATGATTCGCGCGTAGGCGTCGGTCGTTGTTGATCCAGTGGCTGGTAGAGCTCGGCTTCGCTCGGCGGTGAGTCGTCGGGTGCTGGTCTTGCCGTCGATCTTGCGGGTGCAGTTGGCAGTAGGGGCCGTGCGGTTGGGGTGGGTCGGCGTGGCATCTGCAGTCCTGGTGAGGCGCAGTGGGTGTAGCGGCGGGTGAGGCTGCCGGAGCTGATGTAGCCCGATGTCGGTGAGCTCGGCGGCGAGCTTCGCGGTAGCGACGTTCGTAGGCGGTCGAGTCGTTGCTGGGCGCTGCGAGCCATGGTTCCTCCGCGCGTCAGAGTATCCACCATACGGGTAGTCAGACAGTAGAGATACTGTCTGGCGTGAAGCGATCTGCGGGCGGTGAGCTGGAACGGTTCCGGGCCGGCTCTGTTCAGCTGCCTCACCGGCTGGGGCGACGCCCTGTTCGAGCTCACCGACGCCGCCGTTGTGCGCCGAGGGAGCGCTGCACTCGGTGCCGTCGTTGAGCCTCGAGCCGGAGTTCCGCCGCTCCCATGGCAGCCTCTACAAGGCGCTGGCCCGAGGCCGCATCGACGACGACCGATCTCGGCCGGTTGCTCGTCGAGCACCGCCCCGATGGACTGGCCGCTGGTGTTCGCCGTGGACGGCTCGACGTGGGACCGCTGCGACGCCGAGTGCAGCCCGAACGCGGGCTTCTACTACTCGGCGTCGAAGCACTCCGCCGGTCAGCCGATCGTCGCTGGCTGGTGCTACCAGTGGATCTGCCAGCTCAACTGGGCGCCCGACAGCTGGACGGCGCCGCTGGACGTGCGCCGTATCCCGCCACCGGCCGACATGACCACCGCCACCGTCGAGCAGGTCCGTCGCCTCGTCGACGGACTCGGCGACGTCGCTGAGGTGCCGCTGTTCGTGTTCGACGCCGGCTACGACCCGATCGCCATCGGTCACGACCTCGCCGAGATGCGTTGCGAGGTGCTGTGCCGCATCCGCGACGACCGCGTCTTCTACGCCGACGCCGCCGCCGCGACCCAACCGACCACCGGGCACCGGTGGACGTCCACCACGACACGGCCCCACGTTCCAGTGCTCACAGCCGACAACGTGGCCCGAACCCGCCGCCACGCTCGACCGCCAACGATCCCCGCTACGGCACCATCACCGTCAACGCCTGGCACGGACTGCATCCCCGACCTGCTGTGCCGCGGCCACTGGGCCAGCTATGACCGGCCGCCGATCGTGCGCGGCACCGTCATCCGTGTCGAGGTCGAACACCTCCCCAAGCTCACCGCCCGGGCGCACAAGACCCTGTGGCTGTGGTGGTCCGGACCCGGCCGACCCGACCTCGACCGCTGCTGGCGCGCCTACCTGCGTCGCTTCGACATCGAGCACACCTTCCGGTTCGCCAAGAACACCCTCGGCTGGACCACCCCGTCGCTGTGCACTCCCGACCAAGCCGACCGCTGGACCGCGCTCGTTGTCGCCGCGCTCACCCAGCTCCGCCTCGCCCGCGGCCTCGTCCAGGATCTCCGGCTGCCCTGGGAACGACCCCTCGACCCCGCCAAGCTCACCCCCGCCCGCGTCCGACGCGGGTTTCGCCGACTTCGCGCACACCTCGGCACACCAGCCAACCCACCGAAACCCTCACGAGCCGGCCCCGGACGCCCCAAAGGCACCCGCACCGGCCCACGACCACGCCATCCAGCCATCAAAAAGGCCGCCTGATCGGCAGACCAAGGTTTAAAGGCAAGATCAGGGAATGTGCCCATAGCAGGCTCTCTTGCTGACACAAACGCCGGGATCCGTCGGACGAGCCGGCCAACACCCCTTCAAGAGCAAAACAACCGTGAATGTCGCGGGGCGAGACCTGACGCCGCGCCTTTTGCCGGTCGCTCTGACTCAGAACGTGGGGTGTCCGGGTCGATCGTGCGATCATCGGGTGGTGGAATCGCGGACGGTGGTCGTCGGGGCGGGGCAACTCGGGCCAGTCGAACCCGAGCACAGCCGCGCTGACGTCGTCGAGCGACTGATCGCGCTGCTCCAGGCCGGCGCCGAGCGAGGCTGCCAGCTCGTCGTCTTCCCGGAGCTCGCTCTTACGACGTTCTTCCCGCGCTGGTATGTCGCCGACCTCGCCGAGTGCGACCACTACTACGAGCAGGCGATGCCCAGCCCAACGACGCGGCCCCTTTTCGACGAGGCCGCCCGCCTCGGCATCGGGTTCTGCCTCGGCTTTGCCGAGCTCACCGAGCCCGACGACGACGGCATCCGCCATCGCTACAACAGCCAGGTCCTCGTCGAGCGGGACGGAACGATCGTCGCCACCTACCGTAAGGTCCACCTGCCCGGACACGAGAAGGACGAACCGGACCGGCCGTTCCAGCACGCCGAGCGGCACTACTTCGAGCCCGGCCCCGACGAGTTCGGCGTATGGGACGCCTTCGGCGGGCGGGTCGGGATGATGATCTGCAACGACCGTCGCTGGCCCGAGTCGTATCGGGTGATGGGCCTCCAGGGCGTCGAGCTGATCCTGTGCGGTTACAACACGCCAATCCACTACGTGCCCGACCCGAGCCAGGACATCCTGCAGGGCTTCCACAACGCTCTCGTGATGCAGTCCGGCGCCTACCAGAACGGCACCTGGGTCGTCGGCGTCGCCAAGGGCGGCGTCGAGGCAGGCATCGACTCGCTCGCCCAGAGCATGATCGTCGCCCCGTCCGGCCAGATCGTCGCTCAGGCATTGACCGCCGGCGACGAGTTGATCACCGCCGCCTGCGATCTCGATTGGTGCAAGCGCTACACCCACACGCTGTTCGACTTCGAGCGCTATCGCCGCCCGGAGATGTACACGAGGATCACGACGCAGCGCGGAGTGACCCCACCGACGTGAAGAAGTCGACCGGGGAGAGGGAACCGGCGACGACGCTGGCGAAGTCGGCCATCCGCGTGGTGTCCCCGTGGATCGAGGCGAGTAGCTGCTGCATCTCCGGGGGTGGAGGCGCCAGCGTCCCCAACTCAGTGGCGAACCCGTAGCGCGGCAGCGCCTGCTCGTCCCGATCGCGCTGGAACTCGCTCATCGCCTCGCGGAACGATCGCCGATCGCTGAACACGTCGTCGAGGGCGGCGGCGCACGCTTCGGAGTCGTGGAAGGCGTCGCTGATCCCTTGGGCGGTGATCGGGTCCTTGGAGTATCCGGCGTCGCCGACGAGTGCCCATCCCGGCCCGTATGGCTGGCGGAAGTAGTTCGGTGTCGACCCGCCAGCGAAGCGTGCCTCACGTGTCGCGGCGCGAACACGGTCGGCGAGCTCCGGCACGAGCTCCAAGGTGGCGAGGTAGTTGGCCTCGGCGTCGGCCTTGTAGGCGCTCGCCTCGGCATACGGCCAACCGACGATGAGCAAGGTCAAGCCGTCGTTGGTCGGGATCGCCGCGCCGCCACGGTCCGGTCTGATGAAGGTCTCGAAGCCATCCACCGGCAACCCGCTCCAGTAGGTGTAGTAGGGCCAGTTGAGCGGCGGCTTCTCGTTGTACTGCGTCGCCCCGACGGCCTTGGCCACCCGCGAGTGCCGCCCGTCGGCACCGATCACGATGCGGGCTCGCTCGGTCACGGTAGGACCACCCTCGCTGCGTCCACGGATGCCCACCACGGCACCTTCTTCGACGATGAGTTCGTCCACGATGAAGCGTTCCCGCACTTCGGCGCCGGCGTCAGCGGCGGCGTCGAGCAGGATCTTGTCGAGCACGGTGCGCCGCGGGGCGTACGCCGTCGACGAGCCGTCGACCGGCCGTGGCGTGCCGGAGAGGGTGAACGCACCGAAGTCGAACGAATACGACTCGATCGGCGGGCAGCCGGTGGCAACGACCCGGTCGAGCAGTCCCCACCGGCGCAGGGCAGCAACGCCACGAGCGTGGATGACGAGCGTCGACACGGTGTCGCTGGGGAATGCGGCGCGGTCCACGAGCAGCACCCGATAGCCCTTGCGGGCGAGCAGCATGGCGGTCGGCGATCCGGCGCACCTGCCGCCGACGACGATGGCGTCGTAGGTTGTGTTCATGCCCAGCAGCGTGCGCTCCTGACGCCGCCCTGGGATCCGGGAGCTCACCTATTTGGCGGCTTGTTTCTCGCGCGCTGCATAGGCGGCCGCTTCCGCACGGCCGCGCAGGCCGAGCTTGGCGAGGATGTTGCCAACGTGGTGTTCGACGGTCTTGCGGCTGATGAACAGGCGGGCCGCAATCTCTGGATTGGTCAGCCCGGCACTGAGCAGGTCGAGGATCTCGGCTTCGCGCTTGGTGAGGATCCCGGAAGAGCGCTTCGCCGGTGCGGCCCTCACCCCGAGCCGGCGGAGTACGGCGGCCGCGGCGTCGACGTGGCGGGGAGCATCGAGCTGGTAAAACGCGTCGAGGGCGATGCGTGCCTCAGCTCGGGCAACATCGGGGTCTTCCTCGGCGAGGGCCTCGGCGAGGAGCAGGTGGGTGCGAGCCAGCTCCATTGGCAACTGCGCCTTGGCGAACCCGCGCAGGGCGCCGCGCAGACAATCCCGGACATCAGTCGCATCGGTGACGCACCCCAGCCGGCCTCGGGCGAGAGCGGCGACGGCGCTGAGGTACGGGCTGGGATGCTGCTCGGCGCACGCGGTGAGTCGGTCCGCGGTGGCTGCGGCGAGGGCGGTACGGCCGGCGGCGAGGTGGACATCGACGAGCTCGGCGAGTAGTGGTCCGCCAGTGGAACTCCCGACGCCGACATCGTCGATTGCTCGTTCCAGGACATCGCGGGCGAGTCCCAGGTCGCCGTTCGCCATGTGCACCGCGGCGAGTGGCAGCGCGCTTTCGGCGTCGACCTCGACGCCGTCGAGCAGGACGCTCGCTTCCTCGATGCGGCCCTGCTTGACGCGCAGCGCCGCCAGCCGAATCTGGGCGTCGGGGCGCAGCGGGCGGAAGCCGAGATTCCACAGCCGCACCGCTTCGGTGAGCGCGGCGTCGGCCTCGGGCCACCGGCCGGCGGCGGTAAGCAGTCCGCCGTAGTGGGTGCGACAGAACGCCGACACGACTGGGAGGTTGCGACGCTCGGCGATCGACTCGCCGACGCGGATCCATTGATCAGCTCGCTCGATGTCGTGGGCCCGTTCGCACGCAACGAACATCTGACAGAACACGTCGCTGAGGACGAAGAAATCCTCGACGTCGTGACCGGCCACGCCGGCCAGGGCCTCGTCGAGCAGCGCCATCCCTTCGTCGACGCGGTCGCCGTGAACCATGCTCGCCCCGAGGTAGGCCTTCGCCGAGAGCTCGAGCTCGGCATCGCCGAAACGTCGGGCGATCGCCACCGCCTCGGCGAGCCGGCGTTCCTTGAGCTGACGATCGCCGGCGAACATCCCCATCGTCAAGGCGACCCATCCGGCCTCGCAGGAGTCCTCGTCGCCGAGCAACGTCGAGGCGCGGGCGACCCAGCCACTCATCACGGCGAGGTCGCGCATGATCGCCCCGTGCAGATACCCGAGGGTTCTCGCGCTGCGAACGGCGCCGAGGTTGTCGCTGTCGCTTCGGTAGGCGGCGTAGGCCTGTTCCCACATCTCGGTCGCCAGGACGAAGTCGCGGTCGAGGTAGGCCTCTCGTGCCCGCGACTCGAGTACGGCCCCGGCGTCCACCATCGTCACAGTCTGACCGACGAAAAGCAGCAACCGATGGGTGTTTAGGGGACCGTTCCGTCCCCATAACACCCATCGGTCGGCGGTATCGGCTGCAAAGCAACCCACTCTTTGACAGAATGTAAAGCATGACCTCGGTTGCCGACCCGACGCGCGTCGAGTTCACAGTCAACGGTGCACCGGTGTCGGTGCGCGGCGACCATCCGCACCTGCTCGCTGCCTTGCGCGAGGAGCTCGACGTGACATCGGCGAAGGACGGTTGCTCGCCGTCGGGGCAGTGTGGATGCTGCACCGTGCTCGTCGACGGCAAGGCGATCGTCAGCTGCACACAGTCGCTCGACAAGGTCGCCGGACGCGACGTCACGACGCTCGAAGGACTCGACGACGCCGAGCGCGATCGCTACGCCAGCGCGTTCGCGGCGTGCGGGGGGTTGCAGTGCGGGTTCTGCATTCCCGGCATCGTCATGCGGGCGAAGTCACAGGTCGACAAGAAGGGCGCCGGCCTCGACCGCCACGCCATGGCCCCGCACCTCGGCGCCCACCTGTGTCGCTGCACCGGGTACGTCAAGATCCTCGACGCGATCGAGTCGGTCGCCAAGGGCAAGACGTTCGACGTCGCCCTCGGTGCCGGCGTCGGCGAGGCAGGAGCGAAGTACGAAGCGAAGCAGCTGACTCTCGGCGACCGCGGCTACATCGACGACCTGCGTGTGCCCGGCATGCTCCACGCCGCCCTCCACTTCACCACCCACGCCCGCGCCGACATCGTCGGCATCGACACTGCCCGCGCCGCCGCGGCAGACGGTGTCGTCGCCGTGTACACGGCCGCCGACATCCCCGGTGAGCTGCGCGTCGGGATCATCCACAAGGACTGGCCGGTGATGATCCCCGTTGGCGGTCGAACGTCATATGCCGGCGATGTGCTCGCCATCGTCGTCGCCGAGACCCGCCAGCAAGCGCGTGCGGCCGCAGAGCTGGTCGACGTCGAGTACGACGTGCTGGCACCGGTCACCGATCCGCTTGCGGCCATCGCCCCCGACGCCCCAGTCGCCGTGTGGGGGACCGACGACAACGTGCTGTCGGTGAGCGCCTACGCCCGCGGTGACGTCGACACTGCACTGACCGCCAGTGCCCACACGGTGCACGAGGTGTTCCAGACACAACGCATCGAGCACGCCTTCCTCGAGCCGGAGTCGACCCTCGCGGTGCCCGACCCCGCGGCCGGGACGATGCACGTCTACTCCGGCGGCCAAGGCGTCTGGGACGACCGCGACGACATCTGCCGCGTCCTCGACGTCGCCACCGACCGGGTCGTCGTCGAGCTCGTCTCCAACGGTGGTGCTTTCGGAGGCAAGGAGGACATGAGCAACCAGGCCCAGACGGCGCTCGCCGCCTGGCTGCTCGGTCGACCGGTCAAGTGCACGTTGTCGCGTGAAGAGAGCTTCCGCCTCCACGCCAAGCGCCACCCGATCCGTCTCGAGTACTGGGCCGGCTGCGACGACGACGGCAAGCTGACTGCCGTCCGCGTCCGCGCCGTGGGCGACTCGGGTGCGTACGCGTCGGTGGGGATGAAGGTGCTCGAGCGCGCGGCCGGCCACGCCACCGGGCCGTACCACGTGCCCGCGGTCGACGTCGAGTCGATCGCCGCGCGTACGAACAACCTCATCGCCGGTGCGTTCCGCGGCTTCGGCGCAAACCAGGCGCAATTCGCCATGGATGGCGTGCTCGACCGCCTCGCCTCCGCGGTCGGCATCGACGGCTGGGAGATCCGCAAGCGGAACGTGATCCGGCCGGGCGTGTTGTGGGGGCCGGGACAGGTGATGGACGACGGTGCCGCCGGGGCGGAGGCCTGCCTCGACGCGATCAAGCCCGCCTACGACGCGGCGCGCGCCGCGGGCAAGGCCATCGGCGTCGGTCTCGGACTGAAGAACTCCGGCCTCGGCAACGGCTTCCGCGAAGTGTCCGGGGCGGTCGTGCGGTTCCGAGCTGAACCCGACGAGTCAGGTCGAGACATCGAGGTTCGCCACGGCTGGACGGAGATGGGCCAGGGCGTGCACACCGTCGCCCTCCAGGTCGCCGCCCAGGAGCTCGACGTCGATCCGCATCGCATCGAGGTCATCGTCGACACGACGCGCCAGCTCGGATTCGGGCAGACCACCGGTTCGCGCGGGACGTTGATGGCCGCCGGCGCCGTGCAGCAGGCCTGTGCTGCGGCGCGTGCCGGCGGCTGCCAGCGCGATGTCGACTACCACGGCGAGCACATCGTCGACTGGACCGCCAAGCTCGGCGACCCGGAGCATCCCAATCCGACGATCCATTCCGCGTTCGGCTACGCCGCCCAGCTCGTCGTCATCGACCGGGAGACGTCCAAAGTCGAGCGTGTCGTCGCCGTCCACGACGTCGGCAAGGCGGTCAATCCGCAGCTGTGTGCCGGCCAGATCGAGGGGAGCGTGCACATGGGCCTCGGCTACGCGCTGAGCGAGGACTTCCCGACCGACCCCGACTCTGGGTTCCCGACGTTCTCGACGCTGCGCCAGCTCGGCATCCTGCGCGCCAAGGACGTGCCCGAGATCGAGGTCGAGCTCGTCGAAGTGCCCCAACCGCGCTCGCCGTTCGGCATCAAGGGTGTCGGCGAGATCGGTCTCGTGCCGACGGCGCCGGCGGTCGCCGCTGCCCTCTACGACCTCGACGGCATCTGGCGGGGGAGCCTGCCGATGCGAGTGTCAGGCGGCGACGAAGCCGCCGAGCACCTCGCTGGTTCGCCGTAGCGACACCTCGAGTTGCTGGCGTACGCCCGCGGGAATGGCGGGGTCGGCGAGTGATTGCCGGACGACGTGGACGGTCCAGCCACTTGTTCGATCGACCCACGTGGGGTGGACGATCGGTGGTCCGACGACGACCGCGCCATCAGTGCCCTTGGTGATGGTGACGACGGCCACGGCGCCATCCTGCGACGCGGCGGGCCACCTCGGCGTGGTCGGCAGGTTGGAGATCATGTTGCCGAGGCCGAAGACCACCCACACGCCGTTGATCTGCTCGATCGGCTGGAGCACATGGGCGTGGTGGCCGACGATGAGGTCGACGACGCCGGACGCGGTGATCTGCTCGGCGACCGCCCGCTGTTCCGGCGTGACATCGCGGCGGCCCTCGACGCCCCAATGCATGCTCACGATCACGACCTCGGCGCCGAGCTGGCGGGCCAGTGTCGCATCGGCGACGATCCGCGCCGGATCGATCAGCGCCGATCGCCACTCCTCTCCGGCGGGGAGACGCAGGCCGTTGTAGCCGAACGTGTAGGAGAGGTGGGCGACGGCGAAGCCGTCGGCGACGAACACGCGCGGGGCGATCTCGGCAGGCGTGCGGGCCATCCCGGCCTGACCGAGGCCGTTCGCTTCGAGCACCCCGATCGTGTGGTCGATGCCGGCAGCGCCACGGTCGGCACTGTGGTTGCTCGCGGTGGAGCAGCGGTCGAATCCGGCTCCGGCGATGGCCGTGACGACTTCGGGTGGCACGCCATAGAGGGGATGAGTCGTGAACCGGCCGTCGGGTGCGATCGGGGTCTCGAGGTGACAGACGCCGACGTCGGCGGCGGCGACGATCGGACGCAGCCGGGCGAGCATCGGGCTGAAGTCCCTGCCGGCCGCCCCGGCGTTGGCACCGGCAAAGGTGCGTTCGGCTTGCTGCCACAGCGGGCTGTGCCACAAGGCGTCGCCGGTGAAGGCGAGAGTCAGCCTGCCGTCACCGGTCACCGGCGCGACCGACGTCGACGTCGACGCCGGGAAGGTGGTCGTGGTCGTCTGGGCGACGAGTGCCGTCAACGCACCGGTGAATGGCATCGTCGTTGTCGTAGTCGCCGTGGCCACAGTCTCCGACGCGGCGAGGGGTGGGCTCGCGTCGGTCGCCGCCGCGCACCCGGCGAGGCACAGGGCGGCGATCGTCAGCGGGGGATACCGCGAGCGCACGGCGGCGAAGTCTGTTCGCCACCCGCGCTGCGGTGGTGGATGGTCAGCAGATCATCGCTTGGCGCGAGCGTGGCGCCGATACCAACTGCCGCCCGAGATGATGTTGCGGTACGTGCGCGTCCGTGCGACTCGTTCGCCGTCGCGTTCGGCCCGGACGACGCCCGGGATCCCGGCGTCGGAGCGACGGAACGGGATCACCTGGACGAGGGGCGTGCCCTTGGGCAGTACGTGGACTCCGTCTGCGGCGACGGCGACGAACGGGAAGTTCACTGGCGTGGCGAAGGTGTCAGTGTCGACGACACCGCTGAACAACTCGACGACCCCGTTGGGGCGATTGAGGGCGGGCACGAACAAGCAGCTCCATCCCGGCGGTGTGCGCACCGTCCAGTAGTTGTGGAACTTCATCGGTGGCCGCGGCTCGTAGGGGTTGCCGGCGACCTGGAAGGCACCGTGGTTGCTGACCATCGTGCGGTCGAACTCCCAGCCGGCATCGACGTGCTTGCCGTCGTCGGAGATCTCCAGGCGGACCGTTGCCGCCAGCGGGATGATCCATCCGGCGCCGAGGGCGTCGAGGAACGGCAGGCAGCGCTTGACGGTCAGGCCATCGTTCGTCGCGCTGAGGCTCGGGCGATCGGTGCCGGGAAGCTGCCGGAACCAGGCCGGCAGCTCGGTGCGGGCGGCGGCCGGCTCGGCGATCACGCCGCGGTCCTCGTCCTGGCACAGGAACGTGATCTCGGGTCGCGAGCGCATCATCAGTCGTCGTCGGAGCTGGAGTTGCTGGAGCTGTTCGACGAGGAGTTGGAGCTGGAGTTGTTGGAGCTGTTCGACGCTCGAGTTGGAGCTGGAGTTGTTCGAGCTGTTCGACGACGAGTTGCTGCTCGAGTTGTTGGAGCTGTTCGACGACGAGTTGCTGCTCGAGTTGTTGGAGCTGTTCGAGCTCGAATTGGAACTGGAGTTGTTCGAGCTCGACGCGCTCGAAATCACCTTCGGTATCGGAGCCGGTGGTCTAGGAGGTGTCGGCGGTGCGGTCGTCGCAACCGTGGTTGCCACGGTCGTCGCTGGTGTCGTCGTGGTCGGCGCCAGAGTGGTCGTCGGCGGCAACGTTGTCGTCGTCGTTGGCAGCTCGATCGGCGGCGTGTCCTCCACCGTTTCGTCGTCGGCGACGATGTTGCCGACTGCGGCAACGCTCACCAGGCCTGCGGCACCGAAGGCGGCCATTCGCAGCTTCCAGAAGTTCGTTGCTCCGGGTCTCATGGCCCCAACGTTGTGGACGGACCATGAGGCGCTCGTGGCCCGGCCATGAAATCCTCTTCATGTTCGGCGATTTGGATGAAGAGACCTTCATGAAGTCCCCATCGACGCCTCATCTGGGCCAGCTAGCGAGAGTGAATGCGGCGAGAACTGTTGATCGTTGTGGTCGTGCTGGCCGCCGTCGGGACGTTGCTGTGGCTCGCCGTCATCGACCGCGAGGCCAACCCTTCGTTGCCCATTCCGGTCGAACTTCCGTCCACGTCAACGTCATCGACAACGACGCAGCCGACAACGACAACGACGCAGCCGACAACGACAACGACACAGCCGGCAACGACGCAGCCGGCAACGACGCAGCCAGTGACGACGTCGACGACTGTGGTGGTCAGGCCTTCACCAGGTCCGGCGCCGACCGCCGCGCCACCTGCCCCCTTGCCACCACTCGACAACGGAGGAGGTGATGACGATGTCGCAACTGGCGAGTCCGGCGACGACGATGGCAACGGTGACGACGCCGACGATGACGACGACGACGCCTGACGCCTCACAGCGGCCACGCCGGCAGTTCCCCGTCGATCGGCTGCGCATCGTCGGCTGGTTCGTCGTGCTCCTCGCCGGGGCCGCAGTCGTCACCGTGCTGGCCGTCCGGCAGATCCTGCTCGGCCGCCTCGACGAGCGTGTCGAGGCAGCGCTGCGCCAGGAGGTCGAGGAGGTGCGCGCCCTGGCGACCGGCAACGACCCAAACAGCGGCCAGCCGTTCGGCGACGACGTCGCGGCGATCTTCGACACGTTCCTCTCGCGCAACGTCCCGCACGAGGGCGAGGCCTTGTTCACCGTTGTCGACGGCCGCTCATACAAGACGAGCTTCGGCGCTCCGTACCGCCTCGACGGCGACGCCGAGCTGGTCAACCGCTGGGCCAGCGTGACCGAGACGGTTCTGGGCGAGACCGACACGCCGGCCGGACAGGCACGCTGGATGGCGGTGCCGCTCGGTACCGACGGTCGAACACTCGGGGTGTTCGTCGTCGCCAATTTCCTCGATCACGAACGAGACGAGATCGACGACGCCGTGCGCGTCGTGGTCCTCGTCTCCGTCGTCGTCGTCGCCCTCGGCAGCATCGCCGCGTGGGCGGCGGCGGGTCGGGTGCTCGCCCCTGTGCGGCAGCTCACGCAGACGGCTCGTTCGATCAGCGCCGAGGGTGGGCTCGAACGGCGCATCGAAGTCGACCGGGCAGGCGAGTTGTCGCGGCTCGCCGTCACATTCAACGAGATGCTCGACCGCCTACAAGCCGCGTTCCGGTCGCAGGCGGCGTTCGTCAACGACGCCAGCCACGAGCTGCGCACTCCACTCACGATCGTCCGTGGCCACCTCCAGCTGCTCGACGACGACCCCGCGGAGCGCGAGAGCACCCTGCGGTTGGTGATGGACGAGCTCAACCGCATGGGGCGACTCGTCGACGATCTCGTGCTGCTCGCTCGCGCCGAGCAGCCCGGGTTCCTCCATGTCGGCCCCGTCGACCTGGATGCGTTCACCGCAGAGGTACACGCGAAGGCCGAGGCGATCGCTCCCCGCGACTGGCGAATTGACGAGGTCGTTGAGATGACGATCGACGCCGACCGCGACCGGCTCACCCAGGCGATGATCAACCTCGCCGCCAACGCCGCCAATCACACCGGGCCGGGGGCACAGATCGGCATCGGTTCGGCCATTCGCGACGGAGAGGCGTACCTGTGGGTGCGCGACACAGGGTCGGGGATCGCCGCTGGTGACGAGATGCGTATCTTTTCCCGCTTCGCCCGTGGCGTCGATGCCACGCGCAGTTCACGTGGCGCCGGTCTCGGCCTGGCGATCACCCGCGCAATCGTCGACGCCCACGGCGGGCGCATCAAGCTCGACAACCGGCCAGGGTCGGGTGCGACGTTCACGTTGATCCTCCCGTTGAAAGGACCCGCGCGATGACCCGCATCCTGATCGCCGAGGACGAGCCGGCGATCGCCTCGTTCATCGAGAAGGGACTCCGTGCCCACGGCTACGCCACGGCCATTGCCGGCGACGGAGCGACAGCGGCAGCCATCGCTCGCGACGACGACTTCGACCTGCTCATCCTCGACCTCGGGTTACCGGACCTGCCCGGACTCGACGTGCTGCGCACCATCCGCGGGCGAGGTCAACGGATCCCTGTGATCATCCTCACGGCTCGCGACGACCTCATCGTCGAAGGCTTCGACACCGGCGCCGACGACTATGTCGTCAAGCCATTCGATGTCGACGAGTTGCTCGCCCGCATCCGCGCCCGGGTGCGGACCGAGACGACGACGCCGAGCAGTTCGCGGACCGTGCTCAACGTCGGGCAGTTGTCGCTCGATCTGCTCGCCCGGCGGGTCACTGTCGCGGGCCGTGAGGAGGAGCTCACGGCCCGCGAATTCGCTCTCGCCGAGGCGTTGTTCCGCCACCCTGGACAGGTGCTCAGTCGAACGCAGCTGTTGAAGCACGGCTGGGGCTACGACTTCTACCCCGAGTCCAACATTGTCGACGTGTACGTCGCGCAGCTGCGCAAGAAGTTGGGCGACCAGGCGATCGAGACGGTGCGCGGCATGGGCTACCGGCTGCGTCCGTAGCGAGCCGACCCCCGAGTTGCGGTCGCCTAGCCTGAACCGATGGGCTCGGTGACCGGCGGCCTGGTCTGCTCGCACCATCACCTGTACTCGGCGCTCGCCCGGGGGATGCCGCCACCGCCGAAGGTGCCGACGAACTTCAGCGAGATCCTCGAGCAGATCTGGTGGCGGCTCGACGCCGCCCTCGACCTCGACATGCTGCGGGCGTCGGTGCGCCTCGGCGCCCTCGAAGCACTGCTTTGCGGAACGACGGGGATCGTTGACCACCACGAGAGTCCCAACGCCATCGAGGGCAGCCTCGATGTGATCGCCGAGGCGTGTGCCGAGGTCGGCGTGAGAGTCGTGTGCGCATACGGCGTGACCGACCGTCACGGAGCCGACGGGGCGCGGCGCGGGCTTGCCGAGAACGAGCGATTCTTGCGTGCCGGTGGCCGCGGCATGGTCGGTGTCCACGCCGCCTTCACGTGCATCGAAGAGACGTTGACGGAGGCGGCCGGCTTGGCTGCCGACCTAGGCGTCGGGGTGCACATCCACGTCGCCGAGGGTCCTGCCGACACCGGCGCCGGCGCACGGTTGGAATCACTCGCCGCAAAGGACTGGTTGCTCGTCCACTGCGTGCACCTCGATCGGCCGCTGCCGGGGACGATCGCCCACAACCCGCGCAGCAACATGAACAACGCCGTCGGGTATGCCCGCCCAGCGCATCGTGACAACGACGTCGTGCTCGGCACCGACGGAATCGGGGCCGACATGCTCGAGGAGTTTCGCCTGGCCTACGTCGCCCATCGTGCCGACGACGTGCTCGCCGTTCCCGACACGGCGTGGACCTGGGTGACGAACGGTTACCGCCTTCTGCCTGAGTGTGCCGGCGACACGGTGACCTGGACGTACGACCACGTCGACTCGCCGTGGCATGTCGCCTTCACGCCCGGCATCCGCGCCACCGAGGTCGTCAGCGCCGACGGTGAGGTGCTCGTCGCCAACGGAGTACCGACCCGCGTCGAGGCCGCCGAGGTACGCGCTCACGCCGCCGAGCAAGCCGCCCGCCTCTTCGCCCGCCTCTAACCCGAGCCGCGAGGAACGACCGATGGGTGTTTAGGGGACCGTTCCGTCCCCTAAACACCCATCGGTTGATTCTGCGATGCTGGCGGGATGGCGAGCTCGTCGTATCCGGTCGCTCTCTACCTGCAGGACGCTCATCCGATCCGCGAGGGAATCGACTACGTGCGCCAAGCCGAGGCGGCCGGGTTCAGCGCGGTGTGGCAGGCGGACAGCCGGCTCGTGCGCGATGCCGTGGTGCCGATGGCGGCGTTCGCCGCGGCGACCGAACGGATCAAGGTTGGCTCCGGCGTCATCGACATCTGGACGCGCAACGCCGCCCGTCTCGCCAGCACGTTCTCGACGCTCGACGATCTCGCCCCCGGGCGGATCCTCTGCGGCCTCGGAGCCTGGTGGGACCCGCTTGCCAGCAAGGTCGGCATCGAACGGGCCCGGCCCCTCACCGTTATGCGTGAGGTCACTGCTGCCCTGCGCGGCCTGCTCGGCAACCAGCAGGTGTCGATCGAAGGCACCCGCGTCCGTCTCGACGGCGTCGAGCTCGACTACGTGTACCAGGAGCGCCGACCCAAGGACGTCCCGATCTACATCGGCGCCACCGGGATGCAGATGATGGAGCTGGCGGGCGAGATCGCCGATGGGGTCGTCCTCAACTACCTCGTCGATCCCGCCTACAACGTGCAGGCGATGGAGGCACTGGCGCGTGGTGCGGCCAAGGCCGGGCGCAGCGTCGACGACGTCGACCGCCCGCAGCTCGTGGTGTGCAGTGTCGACGCCGATCGCCAGGCCGCCCTCGATGCCGCTCGGCTGATGGTCACCCAGTACCTCGGTCAGCAGCCGCACATCATGAAGGCGTCAGGCGTGTCTCAGGAGTTGCTTGACGAGATCGCTACGGTCTTGACATGGCCGGCCACGCACGAGCAGGTCGCGGCGGCGAGTCGCCTCGTGCCCGACGAAGTCGTTCAACGCTGCACGGCCTCCGGATCGCCCGAGGAGGTCGTCGCCAAGGTCGACGAGTATGTCGCCAATGGCTGCACCTGCCCGATCCTGTACCCCCTAGGTCCCGACGTCGGGTTGATGATCGAGACGTTCGCCCGCCACCGGTGAATGCTTCGCACCCCCGCCGAAGCACCGGGCGGGGAACGCAATGATCGCGATGATTGAGATCGATCGGGTCACCAAGCGCTTCGGCGGGGTGCTCGCTGTCGACGATCTGTCGCTGACGGTCGACGAGGGCGAGATCGTTGTCCTCCTCGGCAGCTCCGGCTGTGGCAAGACGACGACTTTGCGGATGATCAACCGCCTCGTCGAACCGACCTCGGGGACGATCCGCATCGGGGGCCGCGACGTGCTGACGATGCCCCGTCACGAGTTGCGGCGTGGTGTCGGCTACGTGATCCAGCAGAGCGGGTTGTTCCCCCACCGCACCGTCATCGACAACGTCACGACGGTGCCCCGCCTGCTCGGCTGGGACAAGCGGCGGCGCAACACCCGAGCCAACGAACTGCTCGAGATCGTCGGACTCGATGGGGCGCTGGCGAAGAAGTATCCGGCGCAGCTCTCCGGCGGCCAACAACAGCGCGTCGGCGTCGCCCGCGCCCTCGCTGCCGACCCTCCGGTGTTGTTGATGGACGAGCCGTTCGGTGCGGTCGACCCGATCGTGCGGGCCCAGCTGCAGCGGGAGTTCCGTCGTCTCCAGCAGGAGATGGGCAAGACGGTCGTGTTCGTCACCCACGATGTCGACGAGGCCATCGTCCTCGGGACACGCATCGCCGTGATGCAGACCCCGGGGCATATCGCCCAGCTGGCGACGCCTGCCGAGCTCCTTTCCGCTCCGGCCACGCAGTACATCCAGGACTTCATCGGTCGCCGCGACGTGGTCTTCGACGAAGCCGGCAAGCCGACGGGTTATCGCGTCGACACTCCCTTCAACGTGTGATGTTGTCCGGGTTACTTGCCAACGCGCCGATCTGGAGCGGCCCGCAGCTCGCCGGCAATTGGGACGTGATCTGGTACTACACGGTGCAGCACCTGCGCTACACGGTCATCGCCGTCTCGATCGGGACAGCCGTGGCCCTGCCCTTGTCATACCTCGCGTTGCGCCGGCCGAGCATCTATCCGGCGCTGCTCGTGGCGACGAACGTGATCTACGCGATTCCGTCGATCGCACTGTTCGTCATCCTCGGGCCATGGCTCGGGTTCACCAACGACAAGCCGATCGTCGTGGCGATGACGCTGTACACGCTCGTGATCCTCGTGCGCAACATCGTCGAGTCGGTCCGCTCCGTGCCCGGCGCCGTCGTCGCCGCGGCCGATGGAATGGGTTATCGGCGGCTCCACCGTTTCACCACCGTCGATCTCCCCCTCGCCCTCCCTGGCATCGTGGCAGGGTTGCGCCTGGCGACGGTCAGCACCGTGTCGCTGATCAGCGTCGGCGCGCTGATCGGGCGCGGCGGGCTCGGCCGGTTGTTCTCCGACGGTCGGGCACGCGGCATCGTCGTCGAGCTGTGGGCTGGATTGATCGCCGTCGTGGTGCTCGCCCTCGTGCTCGACGCGTTGCTCGTCCTCGCCGGACGATTGGCGACGCCATGGCGTGCGAGTCGGGCAGCGACGGACATGAGGACGATTCTCGACGGCCTCGGTTGGTTGACGACTCGCCGACAACTGGTGGGGCCGCAACGGCATCGCCGTGGCCGTAGGCGAGCACCTGTGGTATTCGCTCCTGGCCCTCCTCGGTGCGGCGGCGATCGGGCTGCCCGTCGGCCTGGCGATCGGGCACACCGGCCGCGGTCGCTTCCTCGCCGCCAACGTCACCGGACTGTGGCGGGCGATCCCGACCGTCGGCGTCGTCGGCCTGTTGTTCACGTGGCGCCCACTCAGCCTGTGGCCGGTGCTCGTCGCCCTGACCATCCTCGCCGTGCCGCCGATCGTCCTCAACACCGCCGCCGGGATCGACAGCATCCCGGCTGACGTTCGCGACGCCGCCCGCGGCATGGGCCTCACGGGCATGCAGGCGCTGTGGCAGGTCGAGATCCCCAATGCCCTGCCGTTGATCATCGCCGGGCTCCGATCGGCGGCGAACCAAGTGATCGCCACGGCGACGATCGCCGGCTTCGTCGGCCTCGGCACGCTTGGCGTGTTCATCTTCTCGGGTACCGGAACACGCCAGTACGAGGTGGTCGCCGGAGCGTCGATTGCCGTGATCACTCTCGTGTTGGTCGTCGAGGCGTTGTTCGCGCTGCTGCAACGCCTTGTCGTTTCTCCGGGCGTGCGTGCCCCGAGTGCCGGCGGTTCGCTGGCGATGTAGTGGCACGTGACACTGGCATCAGGTGACTGTCGGTCTGACTATGGTTTGCTGAACTTCACTCCGAAGAGAGGTCCGCCCATGCGCAGTCGTTCCCTTGCCGCCCTCGCGGCCGTATCCGTACTGATCTTCGCCGCCTGCGGTGACGACGACGAGGACGCCGGCGGCGATACGACCGGAGTGGTCGGCGCCCCCGCTCCGGCAACGGAGCCGGCGGCAGCGGGAGCGGAGACGACGGCCGCCGGCGCTGAGACGACGGCTGCCGGCGCTGAGACGACACTGCGGCGGCGGACACGACGGCCGCTCTCGCCGCTGAGACGACGGCGGCTGGCGCGGAGACGACGGCAGCTGGCGCTGAGACGAGCGCTCCCGGCGCTGCCGCCACCGAGACGACGGCGGCTGCGCGCGGAGACGACCGCTGCCGGTGCCGAGACGAGCGCTCCGGCTGCTGCCGCGGAGACAACTGCGGCGGTCGAGACGACTGCGGTCGAGACGACTGCGGTCGAGACGACTGCGGTCGAGACCACGGCTGCCGAGACGACAGAGGTCGCCGACGGCTGCCGCCAGACGACTGAAGCGGCTGCCGAGACGACCGAGGCCGCCGCTGACACGACAGAGGCTGCCGCCGAGACGACCGAGGCCGCCGCTGACACGACAGAGGCTGCCGCCGAGACGACCGAGGCCGCCGCTGAGACGACGGAGGCCTGCTGCCGAAACGACTGAAGCGGCCGCTGACACGACCGAAGCTGCGGCCGACACCACGGCGGCGCCAGAGTCGTCGGCACCTGGGTCGGCGCCCGCGCACGTCGGCACCCGGCAGCAGCGTGCCGGCCGGCGAGCCCGGTGCCATCACGGTCGGGCTCGGCCGACTTCTCGGAGAGCCAGCTGCTCGCCCAGATCTACGGTCAGGCGCTCGAGGCCGCCGGCTTCGACGTCAGCTACGAGCTCGGCGATCGGATCCCGCGAGGCGTACTTCGGTGCCGTCGAGGGCGGTGAGGTCGGACTGGTTCCCGAGTACACCGGATCGTTGCTGTCGTTCCTGACAGCGCCGAGCCGCCCGAGGCGGCCAACGTCGAGGAGCAGGTCGCCGCCCTCGGCGAGGCATTGCCCGAAGGGCTCGAGGTGCTGACGCCGTCGACGCGCCGAGGACAAGGACACGATCGTGTGCACCCAGGAGGTTGTCGACGAGTTCGGCCTGACCGACCTGTCCAGCCTGTTCGAGAACAGCGACGACATCACGCTCGGCGCCCCGCCCGAGTTCGAGACTCGCTACACCGTTCGGTCTCGCCGGATTCTCGCGAGATCTACGACGCCGAGTTCGCCGAGTTCGTGCCGTTGGCGTTCAGCCGACATCCCGGCCGCCCTCGAGGCGGAGAGATCGACTGCGGCAACATCTTCTCGACCGACCCGGCGATCGAGACGGGCGGCTTCGTCGCCCTCGAGGACGACCAGACGATCGTCCCCAACGAAGCGGTTCTCCCGCTGGTGCGCAGCGAGCTCGTCACGCCCGAGATGACGGCCGCCCTCGACGAGGTCAACGCCGCCCTCGACACCGAGACGCTGACCGCGCTGCTCGCCCAGGTCGTCAGTCGATCAACTCGGTGCCGACGTCGTCGCCGCCGACTTCCTCGAGTCGCTCGGCGGCTGATCGCGAACCGATCCGGTGGCCGGCACGTCCGACAGGGGGCGGCCGGCCATCGGTCGCGTGAAAGACCCGCCCGACAGATGGACATGACACGGCAGCGATGATCGAGATCCGCGAGATCACCAAACGCTTCGGCACCACCGTGGCCGTCGACAACCTCAGCTTCGACGTCCACCCCGGGCGCGTCACGGGATTCCTCGGGCCGAACGGCTCGGGTAAGAGCACGACGATGCGCTGCATGCTCGGACTCGACCGCTTCGAGCGCGGCTCGACACGCTTCGACGGCAAGCAGTATCGCGAACTCGATCGGCCGATGTACCAGGTCGGGGCCCTCCTCGATGCCGGCTACGTCCACCCGGCGCGGTCGGGCCGCAACCACTTGCGCTGGATGGCCGCGAGCAACGGCATCGCCACGTCGCGGGTCGACACCGTTCTCGAGCTCGTCGGGATGACCTCCGTCGCCAAGCGCAAGGTGCGCAGCTACTCGCTGGGCATGCGCCAACGCCTCGGTCTCGCCGGGGTGCTGCTCGGTGATCCGCACACGTTGATCCTCGACGAGCCCGCCAATGGGCTCGATCCGGAGGGCGTGCGGTGGATTCGTGACGTCCTCGTCGCCCTCGCCCGCGAGGGCAGGACGATCCTCGTCAGCAGCCACCTCCTTGCCGAGATCGCGCTCATGGCCGACGATCTGGTCGTCATCGGCCGGGGTCAACTGATCGAGCAGGGACCGGTCTCTCAGTTCATCGACCGCTACGCACAGCGGTGGGTGCGCGTGCGCACGCCGAACCCGCGGGCCTTCGCCGACGTTCTTCAACGCGCCGGGGGTCGCTACCGGCCGTACGGATCCGACGGCATCGACGTCCAGGGACTGGCCATCGAACGGATCGGTGACCTTGCCCTGCAGACCCAGACGGTGCTCCACGAGCTCTCGCCGCAGAGCGAATCGTTGGAGGAGGCGTTCCTCCAGGCAACGGCGGGAGCGCAGGAGTACCAATCCGGTGGATCCCCGCCGGCCCCGGCTCCGCCGGCTCCGGGGAGCGGACGATGATCGACGCCATCCGTAGCGAGTGGGTCAAGTTGACGACGCTCACGGTCAACAAGGTGCTGGTCATCATCGCCGTCGCCTTCCCGGTCGTCGTCACCGCGCTCGTTGCCGGGCTCAGCGACGAGTTCTTCAGTTCTGCGGACGTCGCCGACCTGATCGGCGGGTTGGGCTGGCTGAGCGCGCTGCTGTTGGGAGTGCTCGCCACGATCGGCATGTCCGGAGAGTTCAACTACAACACGATCCGCCCGACGTTCGCGGCGCAGCCGGCACGCATCAAGCCGCTGTTCGCCAAGCTCAGCGTCCACCTACTCGTCACGGCGATCCTCATCGCCCTGGTGATCGCCGCCGCCTGGTTGCTGGCGACGAACCTTCTCGACGGGTCGTTCTCGTTGTCCGAGTCGGGGGAGTTCGGTGTCGATGCGCCACGGGCCGGGCTGATCGGGTTCGCCCTGCTGGCGATCGGCGTGACGATCGCCGGGTTCGGTCTCGGCAACCTGATCCGCAACACCCCGGCCGCCGTTGCGGCTTTGCTGATATGGCCCCTGGTGGTCGAGAACATCCTCGCCCGCTTGCTGTTCGCGGCGCTCGACCTCGAGTGGGGGAAGTACCTGCCGTTCACCCAGGGTCTGACGCTCGCCATCGCTGATCGCGGTGACGACGACGCCGAGCTGATGTCACGCCTCGGTGCTGGGCTGTACTTCTTCGCCTGGGTGATCGCCATCGCTGTGCTCGGCCTGATCCGCACCGAGCGCAGCGACGCCTGAGGTACCCGGTCGCTCGACCGACTACCCTCGCACGCTGCATGGCCAACGACACCGCTGCCTTCCGTGACATCCTGGCGAGCACCGAGTTTTTCGCCGACGCCCCAGCCGAGGTCCTCGATTCCCTCGCCGCCCACGGCGAGGAACGCCAGCTCGTGCGCGGCGACGTGCTGTTCAACGAGGGGGATCCGCCCGACGCCCTGTACGTCGTGACGTCAGGCCGCCTGGCGATCGCCCTCAGCAACCCGATCGACCGGCGGGAGAGCGTGATCGCCCTGATGGAGGAGGGCGACCTGTTCGGCGAGCTCGGCCTGCTCGACGACCGGCCCCGCTCGGCGATGGCTCGGGCATTGGAGGCGTCTCGCGTGCTCACCGTGCCGTACGCGCCGGTGGTCAAGATGTTCAACGAGCACCCGACGATGCTGTGGAACGTCACCCGCCTGTTGGCCCAGCGCCTCCGGGTGATGGACGAGGCGCTCGCCGACTCGGTGTTCCTCGATGTCACCGGACGTACGGCGAAGCGCATCCTCGAGCTCGCCGACGGCGTCGACCACTTCACGCTGCCCGTGACCCAAGAGGAGCTCGCCGGCATGGTCGGCGCCTCGAGGGAGCGCGTCAACAAGGCGATCGCCAGCTTCATCCGCCTCGGCTGGCTGGAGCAGCACGACCGCCAGTACACGATCACCCAGCGCGACCGCCTCGAGCTGCGGGCACGGTGAGCCTCCACGGCGCGACGTGGACGATCGTCGTCGCCGGGGGGTCGGGGGCGCGTTTCGGCTCGGCCAAGCAGTTCGAGCTGATCGGTGCCGAGCGCGTCGTCGACAAGGCGTGTGACGTCGCGAGACGGAGTAGCGACGGGGTTGTCGTCGTCCTTCCGTCGGCCGCCGAGGCCGAACGGTGGTCCAACGAACACGCAGACGTGGCGGTCGTCGGGGGTGATACACGAAGCGAGTCGGTGCGCGCCGGGCTGGACGCCGTCCCCGCCGCGGTGGAGATTGTCTGCGTCCACGATGCCGCCCGCCCGCTGGCCAGCGCCGAGCTGTTCGCCCGCGTGGTCGCCGCGGTGCGATCCGGCGCTGACGGGGCGGTCCCGGCCGTCGCCGTGACCGACACGGTCAAGGTCGTCGATCACGACGGTGTCGTCGTGAGCACGCTCGACCGCACGTCGCTGGTCGCCGTGCAGACTCCGCAAGCGTTCCGCGCTGCGGCCCTCCGCGACGCCCTCGCTGTCGGTGCCGACGACACCGACGACGCTGCCGCCGTCGAACGCCACGGTGGCCGCGTCGTGACGGTGGCCGGCGAGGCCTGGAACCGCAAGATCACCGAGCGCGACGACCTCGACTGGGTTCGCGACTGGCTCGCCACCGAGGTCGGCTCGTGACAGGGTCCTTGGAGATACGGGTCGGTCATGGATTCGATGTCCACCGCGCCGGCACCGACCCGGGGCGGCCGTTCGTTCTCGGCGGGTGTGTGTTCCCTGGATTGCCGGGCCTCGTCGGCCACAGTGATGGCGACGCGATCGCCCACGCCGTCGCCGACGGGTTGCTCGGTGCCGCCGGCCTCGGCGACCTCGGCGAGCTGTTCCCGGACACCGACCCCGCCCTCGAGGGCGCCGACTCGATCGACGCTGCTACGCCGTGTTTCAGCGATGGTCGCCGGCGAAGGATGGTCGATCGGCAACGCCGACTGCTCGGTCGTGTGCGAGTCGCCTCGGCTGGCGCCGTCGCCGTGCCGAGATGCAGCAGCGCCTCAGCGACGCGGTGGGCGCGCCGGTGTCGGTGAAGGGCCGTCGGGCCGAGAACCTCGGGGCGATCGGGCGCGGCGAAGGCGTCGTGTGCTTCGCCGTCGTCGTGGTCCTGCGGGGCGGGTCGTGAGTGCCGCGCCGCGATCCGGTGGCGGCAAGAAGCGCCAGGCACCGGGCGGCAAACCGCCGCGTGGTCAAGGACGACAAGCGCCGCCGTCCGGTCGAGGGCGACAGGGTGATCAGCGTGGTCGCGGCAAGCAGTCATCGCAGCCGCCGGCGCGGTCGCGCGCCCAGGGAACGGCACGGCCACCGGCTGCCAAGGTCGTGCCGACTCGATCGGCCCGTTCGCGCATCGGCGTCACGAGGTCGCAGGCGGCAGGTCGCACCGGCAGGCTCGGGGATGACTCGCCGAAGCGCGACGCCAAGGGGCTCGGTGGTCAGCAGGTCGAGGGCCGCCAAGCGGTGCGTGAGTTGCTCGTTGCCGGCCGCCGACGGGTCAGCGAGATCTGGCTTGTCGGCCGACCTGGCAGGGGACGACAGTGTCGCCGACCTCGTCGAGCTGGCGCGGGTCGGACGGGTCCCGGTGGCTCACGTGGCCAAAGCCAAGCTCGAGGCGCGGGCGAAGAGCGAGGCACCACAGGGCGTGATCGCCTTCGCCGCCGAGATTCCCGAAGCTGACCTCGACGATCTGCTCGGAGGCCGGCACGGCCGCCGACCCTTCCTCGTCGCCGTCGACGGGGTGACCGATCCCGGCAATCTCGGGGCGATCCTGCGCAGTTGCGATGGCGCCGGCGTCGATGGCGTGCTGATCCCACGGCACCGCGCCGTCCACGTCACGCCTACCGTCGCGAAGGCTGCCGCCGGGGCGGTCGAGTACGTGCAGATGGCACTTGTCGGTGGCCTTCCGTCGACGCTGACGCGCCTGCGCGGGGCGAGGATCTGGGTGGTCGGCCTCGATGACGCCGCCGACCGTTCGCTGTTCGACCTCGGTGACCTCGCTGCCGAGGGGATCTGCCTCGTCCTCGGTGCCGAGGGCGCTGGACTCTCCCGACTCGTGCGCGAGCGGTGCGACGCCGTCGTCAGCATCCCGATGCGCGGCCGGATCAGCTCGCTCAACGTGTCGGCAGCCGCCGCCCTGGCGACCTACGAGGTCGCCCGCCACCGTTGAACCCGATTCTCATGCCGATTTGGTCGCGGCAGGCGCGACAGATTCGGCATGAGAATCCGATCGTTGAGCGTTGCACGTGGGTATGGAACTTGCCGACGCCCTCGAATTCGCTCGCCGCAACCGCCACGGAGTGCTCGTCACGCTCCGACGTGACGGGAAGCCGCAGCTGTCCAACGTGATGTACCACGTCGACGACGAGGGTGTGTTCCGCATCTCGATCACTGCCAATCGGGCGAAGTACCACAACCTGCGCCGCGATCCGTGGGCGGCGCTGCACGTGACCCAGCAGGACTTCTACGCCTACACCGTGCTCGAAGGCGACGTCGAGCTGACCGAGCCTGCCGCCGACGCCGACGACGCGACGGTCGATGAGCTGGTGTGGTACTACGAGCAGCTGATCGGCCAGCACGACGACTGGGACGCCTACCGCAAGGCGATGGTCGACGAGCAGCGAGTCATCGCCCGCTTCCGCCCCGGCCGGGCCTACGGGATGATGCAGCTCCCTCGGGGCTGATGCGAGGTGGGGTAGCCGCTGATAAAGTCGACTGAATCAGTCGGCTTTTCCGCTTCCCGAACCCGGTCAACGAGGTGGCGGCGCGGGTCGTCGCCGCTGGGGTCGTCGTGATGACGCTGCTGATCTTGATTCCGCGCTGGACGTGGGTGCTCATTCCGCTGGCGTACGGCTTCGTGGCGCGTGTCGCCGCTGGGCCGACACTCAGCCCGCTCGGCCGCCTGGCGACTGGCGTCATCGTTCCAACGCTGGCGATCCCGGCACGCCCGGTCGACGGCCCACCCAAGCGCTTTGCCCAGGGGATCGGCGCGACCCTGTCGGTGACAGCGATGGTCGCTCACTTCGCCTTCGGGGCGACGACCCTCGCCCTTGCCCTCGTCGCCCTCATCACCGTGGCCGCGACGCTGGAGTCGGTCTTCGGATTCTGCATCGGTTGCAAGGTCTTCGCCCTGCTGATCCGAGTTGGCGTCATTCCAGACACCGTGTGCGCAGCCTGCGCCGACCTCTCGTTGCGACGCCCCCACCCGGCAGCCTGACGAACTGCTGCATCGGTTCAAAGCCGATCTGTGACCGCTCGGGCCCGATCTCGCCGCCCAGCCGTCACCGTTGGCGTCGCCGTAACCTGAGAGGTACGCCGGGTTAGCTCAGTTGGTAGAGCACTTGACTTGTAATCATGAGGTCGTGGGTTCGATTCCCACACCCGGCTCCACTAAAGCGCCAGCTAGATCGCTATAGCGGGCCGTTCACAATCGCACAAGACGATCTCGTGTCCACGGATTGTCCACGGATTGTCGTGAAGCGCACTATCGTCGCCGTCCATGAAGGGCGCCGTCCGCAGGCCCCGCACCGCCGGTGGCACGTGGAGCTACCGCGTCGACCTCGGCCTCGATAGCGACGGACGCCGGCAACAGAAGCAGGTCGGTGGCTTCCGCACGAAGAAGGACGCCCAAGCCGCCCTCAACGAGGCGCTCGCCGGCTTGCAGCGGGGCACCTACGTGGCGCCGTCGCGCCAGACGGTTGCGGCGTTCCTCGAGCTGTGGATCGACGGAGCACGTTCGGAGCTGGCCATCACGGCGTGGACCAACTACGGCGACATCATCCGTCGCTACGTCGTTCCGCACCTCGGGTCCAAGCGGCTCGTCGACCTCTCGCCACTGGACGTCAAGGCGTGGCACGCGGCGCTGCTCGATCACGGACGCATGGACGGCGGTGCCTTGGCCGTCGCGTCGGTGCAGCTCGCCCACCGGATACTGCATCGCGCGCTCGCCGACGCCGTGCGCTGGAACCTCATCCCGGCCAACCCGGCGTCCGGAGCGCGGGTGCCAAGAGGCGAGCGCAAGGAGATGAACGTCTGGACCGCCGACGAGGCGGCCACGTTCCTCGCCTCCGTTGCCGACGACCGCCTCGCGGCGCTGTGGATCCTCGCCCTGCACACCGGACTGCGGCGCGGCGAGCTCGCCGGCCTGCGCTGGAAGGACGTCGACCTCGATGCCGGAACGCTCACCGTCGCCCAGCAGCGCACCAACGCCAACCACGAAGTCGTCGTGTCGGCGCCGAAGTCGAAGAGCCAGCGACAGCTCGTGCTCGCGCCGCCCACCGTCGCCGCGCTGAGCCTTCACCGCAGACGCCAGCGCGCCGAGCGGCTCGCCCTCGGACCGGCGTGGACCGACACCGGCTACGTGTTCGTCGACGAGGCCGGCCAGCCCGTATCACCCGCAGCGCTACCTCCCGATGTTCCACGCCGCGTGTGAGCGTGCCGGCGTCCCGAAGATCCGCTTGCACGACGTGCGCCACACGATGGCAACGCTCGCGCTCCAGGCAGGCGTCCACCCGAAGGTCGTCCAGGAGCAGCTCGGTCACTCGGCGATCAACGTGACGATGGACGTCTACTCGCACGTGCCGCAAGCCGTGCGTCGCGAGAGCGCGAGCAAGATCGCCAGCCTGTTTGGGAGCAGTGAATGACACAGCACCCGCAGAGGCGCATCGGTAGCCTGGAGAGCGTGAGGCAGGTGTTCGAGCGAGACGAGTTCAATGCGCTCTTCGCCGACATGGACGCTCCGACGGATGACGACGTGTCGATCACGACGGATGGTCGACGGCTCGACAGTGTCGAGGCCGTGATGGCCTTCGTCGAGGAAGTCGCCCGCGAACGTGTCACCGCCGCACGTGAGCGCTGACGCCGAAGGCGACGCCCCACCGCTTGACGTCGAGCGCATCGTCCAGGTGCTCGCCGAGCACCACGTCGACTATCTGCTCATTGGAGGTCTTGCGGCTCGCTATCACGGAGCCGAGCGGGGCACGAACGACCTCGACATCCTGACGCGGGCTGGCCCAGACAACCTCGATCGACTGGCCGCGCGCGTTGCGTGAGTTGGGCGCCTATCTACGTGTCGGTGGTGTCGACGACGAGACCGCCCGAGCTCTGCCTGTTGTGATCGATGCCGAAACCTTGACGCGTCTGGAGACCTCGACCTGGCGCACCGATGCCGGCGACATCGACGTTCTGGTGACGATCCGCGATTCGAGTGGCGCGCGACTGACCATCGCCGACATCGAGGGACGTGCCGTCGAAATCGAGGTTGTCGGTGTCGTCGTCCGTCTCGCCAGCCTTCACGACATCATCGAGTCGAAGACGTTCGCTGACCGAGTCAAGGACCGCGAGGCGCTCCCCGAGCTCGACCGATTGCGGGACGCTGGGCAGGCGCAGTTGACATCCTGATCGAACACGGGGGCGCCGCTTGAGGTCGTCCGCGACGTCGCCGCTCGGCCGACGGAATCTTGGTTGGGACCGGCACGTACCGCTCGGAGCCGGGGTGGTTAGCTGGTGTCAGGGCGTACGGCGATGGACCGCACGCGCCGAGCGTCACGTCTTGTTGAGGCGCAGAACCCGGACTTCCGCCGTCAGGAGTTCATCCGGGTCCACTTCCTCAGGCACCGCGCGGCGATGTCGCGGTTTGTGTCGCTGGCCGACCTTTAACACAGTATGGGAAGCCAGAATGAATTCAGCCGTCGGCGATCTCTGAACCCTTCGGGTGGTCCACGGCGGCGGCGAATGGTCGCCGGCGTGGGGACGAGCGACACGGTCCGCCTGTCGACTCCAGTACCGCCTCGAGCCGTCGCGGGACGGTGGCGTGCCCCCTCGTCTGGGTCTGTGGCCACGGCGTGTCGCCTTGTCCAGTCTGTGCGATCGGGTGAGTCGCCGTCATGGCTGAGACGAACCGAACGCACAGTTCCGGCCCCGATGGCGAGCCGTACCTGCTCACTGTCGAGCAGACCGCTGACTTGCTGAGCATCGGTAGGACCCTTGCTCACGCGAAGACGAAGCTCTTCCTCGACAGCGGAGGCGTAGCCGTCGACGGCATCCCGGCGGTCCGGATCGGGAGGTGCAAACGCGTCCCTCGCGACCGCTTACTCGAGTGGATCGGTCGCGGGTGCATGAACATCCCGTCGGCAACGGCGCGAGACGAGCTAGCTCCCCGCCGGCGCACCGACGACGACAGCGCTCCTCCGCGGGAAGCGAGGCGCGGCGAGCCACCGCCCGAGCAGCCGCCGCTGTTCCCAGCCGTGTGAGCTCATCGTGACTCGGCCCGACGGAATCACGGATCTCGACACCCCGACGGCCACTGCAGCGACCAACGCTCCTGTGAAGTTCGTCACAGGTCCGCCGACGTTTGGTATCGCCTCGCGCCGAACCGGATCGGGCTGTGCCGTTCCGTCCGCCAGCGCGTGAGTGGGACCCTTCGAGGAGACCTTGCCGGGGTGGATGGCATCGATGTAACTAGCAGTATGGGCGACCACCCGCTCCAGCGGTTTGGCCATGGTTGCGTCGCCCGCTCGTTAGTTCGTGTGGGAGACGAGGCCGTGCCGCCCCTGCGCCCCAACGCGGATGGCGCCCGTACTTGTGGCGGCGCTTGGCGCCGGCCGGGCGTTCGGTGCGGCGGCAATGAGGCTGCCGGCCGCGTCGGTTCGTCCCGCCTCGTGCCCCGGCCTGATCAGATCCCGCTCCTCGTCAAGGCCTGAGCGCCGTGTTCGTGTACCTCGCGTCGTCCGCCCGATCTGGTTTCTGCAGACAAGTGCCCGTGTGGGCGATCGGGTGTCGGGTCTGATGCTGCGGGTGACGACGATTCATGCGTCGTCGGCGGCGAAGTCGGCGGCGTACTACACGCGGTACTTGACCGCGGCGCCGGGTGAGGTGCCAGGTGTGTGGTGCATGCGGCAGGCCGCCGGTCTCGGCGTGTCGGGCACCGTCGAGGACGAGCCGCTGGAGTTGTTGCTGTCGGGCCGTGACCCTGTTTCGGGGACACCGCTCGGGCGCGAGCTGGTCGACCGGGTCACTCGTGATGGTCGGGTGGTGAAGGCGGTGTCGGGGTTCGATACGACGTTCTCGGCGCCGAAGTCGGTGTCGGTGTGGTGGGGGCTGACCGGCGACCGTCGCCTGTTGGAGGCCCACGACGTCGCCGTGAACGCGGTGCTCGAGCATGTGGAGCGGTTCGGGTCGACGACACGGATCCGTCGCGATGGCGGCCGACTGCATCCCGACACGGATGGGTTGACGATGGCGACGTTTCGGCAGACGACGTCGCGGGCCGATGACCCGCAGATCCACACCCACGCCGTCGTCTCCCGAAAGTGCAGACCGACGACGGTCGCTGGCGGGCGCTCGATGCCCGCTATCTGAAGCGGCATCAACGGATGCTCGGCGGCCTGTACCAGTCGGTGCTGCGTAGCGAGCTGACCCATCGTTTCGGGGTCGGGTGGGGGCCGATCGTCAACGGGCAGGCCGAGATCACCGGCATCCCTAAGGATCTGTTGGCGGTGTTCTCCAAGCGTGCCGCCGCCATCGACGTCGCCGTCGCCGTCAAGGTCGACGAGTTCCGCCAGCGCGAAGGCCGCAACCCGTCTCGGCGAGAACGCGGGGCGATGGGCCGTGAAGCGTCAGAGGACACGAGGGGCCGCAAGTCAGCTCACGGTCCTGCCGACTTGGTCGCCCGGTGGGCAGCGCGAAGCTGCCGATGCCGGCTGGACGATCGACCTGCTGTTCGACATGGTGGAGGATGCTGCTCGTAGCCCCGAGCCGCCATCGCCGATCACCGTCGCCGACGTGGTGACGATGGTGTCGGCGCAACAATCGTCGTGGAGCAGGGCCGATGTGTTGAGGGCGATCTGTGACGTGCAACGTCCCGTGTCGCAGATGTCGGGACGCCGCTGGCTCGACACCGTCGAGCGGGCCGCTGACCGGGTGCTCGAACATTGTGTCGATCTCGACCCGCCCGACGCCACACGGCGACGGGCGTCGGATGGACGCTCGCTGTGGATCGAACCAACAGCCCCGCGGTTCACGTCTGAGGCCGTGCTCGCCGAGGAGGAAAACATCATCACCTGGGCGATCGACGCCCAGACCGGTCCACCGGCACCGTCGACGACCATCCAGCGGGACGGCCTCGATGTGCTGCAAGCCGACGCGGCAGCATCGGTGGCCGGTCACGACCGCCTCGTGATGGTCGTCGGCCCGGCCGGTGCCGGCAAGACCCGCATGCTCGCCGCCGTCGTCGACGATATACACCGGCAGCGGCGCCCGGTGTTCGGGTTGGCACCGACGGCGAAAGCAGCCCGCGTGCTCGAACGCGACACCGGGATGCGAGCCGACACGATCGCCAAGCTGCTGCACGAATGGCGCCGGGACGAGCGCCCCCATCCCAGCTCGCCTCAGACGGACGAAGCGACGGCGGGTGCGATCACCGGTGCCGACGATTCGCGTCGTCCGGGCCGCGCGGAGACCCTGAGGTCATGTGCGTACACGGTGCGGGACGGCATCATCATCTAGGTGGTGGCCGCTCATGCGGCGGTGTGCGTGAGCGGGATCCGGGCACCGCCACCCGCCACGCGGCCGGGCGCCGCGGCCACGGCGAAGGCCACGACGGACTCGATCATCGCGTGGTCCGATCACTCCTCAGCGGCGCGGGCCACCGCCGGGCGCTCGCCGCCCCACGCTCCGCGGCCCAGAACGTGGAATCGGCGACCAGTGATCTCAACGGGTTCGATGCGCACGAACCGGTGCTTCGGAGCGGCGTGCCACGGAAACAGCGGCAGTTCGAGCGCATCGAAGCGCTCGTGCATCTGCTCGATCTCGGTGGCGTAGCCCTTGACCACGACGCTCCACGCCTCGCCCGCAGCGGGGTCGTAGCCGTCCACCTCGAATGCCACCCCACGCCCCACCAGCGCCGCCGCAAGCTTGGTGCCCTCAGCGGTGCGGAACACCAGGTTTCCGTGATCGACGACGTAGTTGATGGGGAAGATGTCGGGGTGATCGGTGATCGACACGGCGAGGCGACCGACGTCGCAGGTTCGCAGCAGACCGATACAGGCGTGGCTATCGAGGATGGTGGTACCGCTGACGTCTGTCGTCACGCCATCAGTATGAGACGTTCGCCAACGTGGCGCCACACTGAAACGTCCTGCCTTGCCTGTAGCTGTGCTCGCCGATGGATCAGCCATGGCACCGTTCCTCGGTGTAGTGCTGTCGTGGCTCGTGCTCACCGACTCGATCGAGGTCGTTCAATTGATCGCCATGGCGCTCGCCGCGGTCGGCGTCGCCCTCTCGCTTCGATCAGCCCACGAGCACGGGCATCGGCACGGCGCGGTTGAGCACATCCACGAGCACTGTCACGACGACGACGACCACCACGACCACGAACACGCCGATGGCTTCGCAGGTCGACACAGTCACGTCCACGACCACCGCGAACTCGTGCACTCACACCCGCACGTTCCCGACCTACACCACCGACACGACCACTCGCGCTGAGTGCCCGGTACGGCCATTCAGCTGGGTCGCCGCAACTTCCGCGTTGATCGCGCCCTCGCCGTACCGAGTGACGACTGATTTCTGGTCGGCAGCGCTGCCGTCGTGTGTCTGAGACTGGTTGTCGGTGCAGCGCCAGCAGTTGTAGTCATAGTCATTGTCGAGGTGGACGGCGAACCTTCCGGGCCGAATGACGCGGCTCGTGTGCGTTCCGCTCGTGACGCGGATGCCCACGTCGTGGCCAAACCGTGCGGTGTCGGTGAGCATCACGGTTCCGGCGCGGAGATCGAGGTTGGCGTCAGCCGGGTCGTGGACGAACACGCGATCGCCACGCCGGAGGGCGTTCCACTGGAACTTCAGCATCTCGCCGACCGATCACTCGGGCCGAGCTTGCGGTCCCAGGGATCGCGCAGCCACGGTTTCGGTGTCGCAGGGTGGCACCCGCGTCGCGTCACCGGGAATCTCTGCAGGCGGGGCCGCCACCGCGGCACATCGGTGTGCGCCACCATCGTGACGAAATGGTCAAGCCTCGGGCCGGAGCGCAACACCGCTAGCTCGTCGCTGATAGGGCTCACGGCGCGGGTTCCTTCATGACCCGTTGCGCCTTCTTCGCTTTCTTCGCGACGGGCGTGGCCTTGAGCGACTTGCCGACTCGCTGAGTGTTGAACTTCTGCGTTGATTTGTCAGCCATGGCGTCGCTTTCGTTGTCGAGTGGATGGGTGGTGCGGCACACTGCCGTCGCCGTCGCCGTCGCCGCTGAGGGTCACGTTCGCCGCTCGCATGGTCGTGCCATTTGAGTCTCTGCCGTAGGGCCTGCTGAGAGCGACGGTGCTGTCGCGCTGTATAGAGCTGCAACGGCACGGCTCCATTGCGAGCCGTGTCGTTGTACCCCCCGGCCGGTTCCTATTCGGTGACGGAGCCTGCGGTCACGGCCTCAACGACGTCTCCGGCGTTGGTGATTTCGATCTTGCGGGGCTTGGCCTCCTCAGCGACGGGGATGGTCAGGGTGAGCACACCGTTCTCGTAGGTGGCGCTGAGCTGGTCACGGTCGAGGCCCTCTCCGAGGAACAGTTGGCGGCTGAACTCGCCTTGGGCGCGTTCGGCGATCTGGATCTGATCGCCCTCGGCGCGGACCCAGCCCCGCGTCGCCCGCACGGTGAGCAGATCCTTCTCGACGGTCAGGTCGATGAAGCGGGCATCGACGCCGGGCAGGTCGAACGAGACCTTGAACTCGTTGCCCCGACGGTAGGCGTCGACGGGGATTTGGCGAGCTCGGCGCTCGTTGAGCATCGCCTCGGTGAACTGGTCGAACTCGCGGAATGGCTCGGATCGAATCAACATGTCAAATCCTTTCGATCACCCTGGGCAGCAGTCGGTCGGCGACCGGCGAAGCTCCAGGTGTACCCACATCGTATGCCGGTTGTATAAAACTAGCAACCTGCTTCTAGAAATATGTGGCTAGACTGTGCGCCCATGACGGAGTGGAGCTTCCTCACCAACCACGCTCGAGTCCTCGTGTGCATCGCCCACGACCCCGGCGTCCGCCTGCGCGACATCGCCACGACGCTCGACATCACCGAACGCAGCGCCTACAGCATCGTCACCGACCTGACCACCAGCGGCTACGTGGTCAAGGCCAAGGACGGCCGACGCAACCGCTACCAGATCCAGGCGCACCTGCCCGCTACGAGAAGACATCACCCAGCAACGCACCATCGGCGAGGTGCTCGACATCCTCGTCGAATCCGACATGCTCAACCAAGACCGACAAGCCTCCGGGTGAGCTGCGGTCCGGTCACATCGCTCGCCCGGGTGCTGCCGCATTCACGTACTGCGACGTATCCGACTTTCGTCAGGGAAGCGGGGCGTTCGGACGCCGTCGTCTCGTCGCCTGTTGTGACGGGCCCACTGCCGGACAGACCCAAGATCGATCACCGCACCCGAGGATGCACACCATGGCGAAGTGGCTGACCGGCCCCGCGGTGGCGATGGCGTGCCAGACCTCGTGGATGACGAACACGTTGGGGTCGCGGATCGGGGCGATCACGGAGGAAGACGATTGGTCCAACGGTGTTGGCCATGCCGCCACTCACCATCGGCGCCAGCCCAGACGCCGGGACCGATACGACGAGCACGGGCAGAGCGATGATGGCGTGGTTGTGCTCCACATCGGGGCAAGGAGCCGATGAGACTCGGCCTCGAGAAGTCTCGATCTGACGCCGCAAGCGCTCCACAAACTGCCCATCAGTAGCAGGACTAGGGTGAAGATTAAAGTCGTGCGTACGCGGGCACCCTGCTCGATCCGAGCACGGCGCTGGGACCGCTGACATGGCCCCCGGCTCCGATCACAGAACGGCGGAGGTTCTGATCACCGTGTGAAAGTAAGACACGGCCACCCCGATCGCGCTTGCCCTCCAGCCGACTCGCGTCGGTGGCGAACTTGGTCGGTGCCCATCACCAAGCGCGAGCGGTCGAGGTTGTGTGGTGGGTGGGCCCCTCCGGGGAAGGGCCCACTGGATTGTGGTCGATCGGATCGACGCGGTCGTGACGGTTAGACAGCCGCCGGCGTCTGGCCCGGACTGTCCATGAGCAACGCCTCTGGGATCGTGTCCGGTACTTCGACCTTGTTGCGACGGCGGGTCTCCCAGATGAACGCGGCGCCCATCACTGTGCACACCACGCCCAAACCGGCGAGCAACGCCGACACACCGAGAGCCAACTGCAACGTACTGTGCGTTGCCGCACCGACACCGAGTTCGGCCACCAGGGCGTGAGCGGTACCACTCCAGGCCATGTCACGGGCCGCCGCCTCGACCGGAACGTCACGGTCGAACCCGGTCCAGTAGCGTCCGTCGACCTCGAAATCGCAGGTCACACCCTCGGCCGGGAATGGATCTGGAACTGCAACCATCTCGCCGTTGCAGTCGAACTCGGTCGCCATCCCGTCGTCACCGGTCAGGTCAGCCTCACTCAACACCACAGGCTGGGTGCCGTGCAAGGTGTGATACGAGATCGTCGCCATCTGGTACATGTACTCGGTGGCACTATTGACGAGGGGATCGTTGGGATCAAGGTCGGACTCGACGATCGGGAAGCCCCAATCGTCTTCCAACAAGGATCTGATCGCCAGACCGCCTTCGACTTCGCCACGGTCGACGAGCTGACCGTCGTCGTTGTAGCTGAGTTCGACATTTTGAACCTCGCTGAACGATTGCAACGCTCCGTAGCCGCCTTGAACCTTGCTGTACGCGACGCCGGCGCCGACGAAGTAGCCGATCCCAACAATGACCAAGAAGATCCCGAGTAGTCCCAGGGGCTTCCTCAACATGACAACTCACTCTTGTGGATTCTGCGATTCATCTGAACGTTCCCTTCGTGGCGGTCGAAACACATCGTATGCCGGTTGCAGGAAACTAGCAACCTACTTCTAGAAATATGTGGCTAGGCTGTGTGGCCATGACGGAGTGGAGTTTCCTCACCAACCACGCCCGGGTCCTCGTGTGCATCGCCCACGACCCCGGGGTCCGCCTGCGCGACATCGCCACGACGCTGGACATCACCGAACGCAGCGCCTACAGCATCGTCACCGACCTGACCGCCAGCGGCTACGTCGTCAAAGCCAAGGACGGCCGACGCAACCGCTACCAGATCCAGGCGCACCTGCCGCTACGAGAAGCGATCACCCAGCAACGCACGATCGGCGAGGTACTCGACGTGCTCGTCGAATCGGACATGCGCCCTCAACGCCGACGTGCACCCGGGTGAGCGGAGCACGTCAGACACGCATCCTCGCCTATGCGAGTCTGAGCCGCCCAGCCAGAGGACCTGCGCCAGGACGTCACCACAGGCGGGGCCAACCGAACCAAGAACGGAAGGGTGCTCCTCGGGCAGCGATCGTCTCCTCGGGTTCCCACGCGCGCCGAGTCGCGAGCACGTGACCTGGTTGCGTGCCACGGCCAACGTGTATGGGAGTGCTATCGGCCGGGACGAACCGGCAACGCTGAAGAGGTGTGGTGATGGGTAGCGATCCTGAGCGTCAGGGCGAACGCGATAACCAGGTTGACGAGGAGATGGCGAGCGCCGATCGGACCAATGGCGAGCGCCCTGCGGACGACGAGCACGAACCTCCGAAGCACTCCGACGGCTTGGATCCGGAAGCGCCTGGCGCTTACGTCAACGACGAGGACGCCTCCAGTGTTCCCGAACCGAACGAGCCTGCATAACGCGCCGCAGCTGGTGGGCGAACCTCGCCTCGACCAACGGACGCATAACCGATGCGACCACGCGGTGGTGCTGTGGTGTTCCGCCGACGTTGGCCCGCGAGCGGGCGATGGAGCCTCAGGGTCGTTGATGGCCACGCGGATCTGTTTGTCGCGTGGGTCGTCATGCTTCGTCTTCGATTCCCGGATCCGTGCTGTGCCAGATAGGGCAGCCGCAACCACAACCGAGGCCGTCTGCACGAAGTCGCTCGCCCGATTCTTCAGCATCGCCTCGGCGAAGTGGCCCGTCGTAAGGTACGTCCAGTAGCCGAAGCTGGCGCCCCCGTGCTCAACGGCGTCCGAGCGGCGGTACGCCACCCATCGAACTCTGACCGACGAGGAAGATGGGAGACAACGACTTTGACGGGTGCTGATCGACAATGGTCAGGTCGCTGTTTCAGTCGCCTTGTGCCACGCGTTACGGACGGGTACGTTGCTCAGGCCGGGCACCCGCTCGGTGTCGCTCTGGTCCCTGGCGACTTCGATCGACAGCGCCCGAGGAGGCGGTGTGAGCGGAGCACGCGACCTTGTGTCGAAGCGCCGAGACGGTGCTGACACTGGTTTGACGTGGATACCGGGCGGTGCGACGGGGCTCGATGGTCGATTTTCGCGGCGCGTACTCGACGTACCCCTCGGAAGCGTCACGCGTCCGTCGTGGCGTGGACGCAGCCATCTGTTCGCACTCGTTGTTGCTGTGCCGTTGCTGGCCGTGATGTCGATGCGAGCGGACGGAGCCCGAGCGGGCGCCGGGCTGCTCATCTATGCGGGGAGCCTTTGTTCGATGCTTCTTGCCTCGACGACCTATCACCGTTGGGTGCACACCGTGCGCTGGCGGAAGATCTGGCGTCGAGCCGACCACGCCATGATCTTCGCCGCAATCGCCGGGACGTACACACCGCTCGCCCTGGCCCTGTTACCGACGCCGGCGGCGATCGCCACGCTCGCCGTGGTCTGGAGTGCCGCCCTCGTCGGGGCGACGATCAAACTCACCAACTGGCAGCGGGCAGACCCGGTGGCCAGGACGATGTACATCACCAATGGGTGGGCTGGGCTGGTGCTGTTCCCCACACTCGCCGCTGCAGGTCTCGTGGTGCCGACCGTACTCCTGCTACTCGGCGGCGTCGTGTACACCGCGGGCGCGCTCGGGTTCGCCCGTCGCTGGCCGACCCTCAAGCCAGCCGTCTTCTCCTACCACGAGGTCTGGCACCTGTGCACCCTGACGGCAGCGGGAGCCCATCTCGCGGCAGTGTGGATCGTCTCAGCACGATACTCAGGGCGGTAACTCGACGGACGCAGCCACGACGATCTCGTCAGAGAGCGGCTGAATGCAGAGCCATTGACACCGGCCGCGGAAATGCCGCAATAGCGCGGATGGCGTGTTGCTGTAAGCGTCGTTCGGGCGCGTGGTTTGGTGGTCGTCGAGCGACCACGGTTTCGGTCTGCTCTGGGTCGATGCGCTTGAGGACTTGGCGATCTGCGCGGCGCGGGCAGGTGCGACCGATCAAGGGGCGCGGTTGTCGGGCGCTGCCGAGTTCGCGCGCCAGGACCACGGCTACCGGTACCCCTCACCTTGGCGAGCTGCCGCTGGGATCTGACGTTGCATGACGCACCTCAGCCCGACTGACGGCGGCGGCCACGCCAATTCAGCTTCTCCCGTTCAATCGACGCCAAAGTCAGCGGCGCTCACTTGAGAACCGCGGCGACGACAGCAGAGGCACTACCCGACGAAGTGCAACGTCGCAGACACCACATTGTGCAAACAGACGAACGCGGGTGTGCGGCCGCCGCAGAGCACGTACTGAGCCCTCCTTCGCCACGGTCGCGCAGCGGAAGGATTCGCCCCTGATCGACGGTGACGGCGTTCCAGAATCGCGGGCTCCGAGGTGTCCCGAGTATGCGGAAACGTCGGCTCTAGCCCGCAGTCGGTGCGAACGAACCGCGACAGAATGTTCGGGGCCGACAGTCGGCCGAGCGGGCGAATCCAACGCCGACGATGCCCTCACGTACACCGGTGTTGCCGCCGCCGAGTGTCCACGGATTGTCCACGAACGAAGCGAAACTGTCCGATACGGGCTGGTACCAGCCGGACATGATCGTCGCGAAACACCTGCTTAAACGGCACAAGCTGACACCCGACGGCACCAGTCGGACCGTTCGGAGGTCCCTTGTAATCATGAGGTCGTGGGTTCGATTCCCACACCCGGCTCCGACGATCGTGGCCATGACCTGCGTTGATGACGACCAGATGTCATTTAAAGAGATCAGTGTTTAGCCCGGTGACAGCCACCCTGACAGCCAACTGCGGTCGGCCGCCCGTTGTAAGAGCCCGGCTCATGATGGACATCGTGGCTCCGGCTCCTGCGTGACAGTTCCGGTATCCGGTCCCGACTGGTGGGCGACAGTGGCTCCGCCTGCTGGCTGACAGTGGTTCCGGCTCCTGCCTGACTCTTGGGGTCCGCGCGCGGCTGGTCGCCATCTGTCTCGATGTGGTCGTTCACGTCTACGTCGAGGGAGGTCAGTCGGTCGTGTTGGTGGAGTTGGGTCTCGTGGAACAGCGGTTGGCAGCGGTGCGGGAGGTGCTCGAGGGGGCGTCGGTGGTGGACGTCGCCAGGCGGAATGGGGTGGCTCGTCAGACGGTGCATGTGTGGCTCGTCAAATACGCCAACGGTGGTCTTGCCGCACTCGTTGATCGCAGCCCGAAGCCGGATCGTTGTGCTCATCAGATGCCGGTCGATGTGGAAGCCCGTGTCGTCGAGCTGCGTCGGGCTCATCCGTCGTGGGGACCGCGGACGATCCTTCATCGGTTGGCCCGTGATGGTGTCGAGCCGTTGCCGGGACGTTCCTCGGTGCATCGGGCACTGCTGCGTCACGGTCTGATCGAACCGGGAAACGCAAGCGCCGTCGGGAGGACTATCGCCGCTGGGAACGGTCACGGTCGATGGAGCTGTGGCAGCTTGACGTCGTCGGACGAATCTTCTTGGCCGACGGAACCGAGCTGTCGGCGGTCACCGGTGTCGATGACCACAGCCGGTTCTGTGTCTGTGCCCGCCTCGTCGCTCGGGCGACGGCGCGGCCGGTGTGTGACGCGTTGGTCGTCGACCTCGACCAGGACGGGGCGGCCGAGGCGCTGCTGCGCGAGCTCGGCGTCCAGCCGGAGGAGACGCCGGTCGTGATCTGGCGCAAGGACTGCGTCTTGCGCAACCCGAGCAACGCCGAGCTGGCCCGGGTGATCGGCCTGCCGGCGCCGGAGCCGAGGGCTGACGTGTACGACCTGCTGATCGTCGGGGCCGGCCCGGCCGGGCTGGCGGCCGCCGTGTACGGCGCCTCCGAGGGTCTCGCGACGATCGTCCTCGACAGCATCGCGACGGGGGGTCAGGCCAGTCTCTCGACGAGAATCGAGAACTACCTCGGGTTCCCCGCCGGGCTGTCCGGGGCCGAGCTCGCCGAGCGGGCCGTGCTCCAAGCCGAGAAGTTCGGGGCCGACTTGTGCGTCCCGGCCGAGGCCGTCGCCCTCAGCCATGAGGACGGCTTCCACACCGTGCGCCTGAGCGACGGGTCGACGATGACGGCGCGGGCCGTGGTCATCGCCACCGGGGTCCGCTACCGGCGCCTCCCCGTGCCGGACGTCGAGCGGTTCGAGGCGACGAGCGTCTACTACGCGGCGACTCTGGTGGAGGCCCACCTCTGCGTCGGCGAGCCCGTTGTCGTGGTCGGTGGCGGCAACTCGGCCGGCCAGGCTGCGGTGTTCCTCGCCGCCAGGGCGTCGAAGGTGCGGCTGGTGGTACGGGAGTCCGACCTCGGCGCGAGCATGTCCCGGTACCTGGTCGACCGGCTGCAGCGGATGCCCGGAGTCGAGATCCTCCTGGACAGTGAGGTGCGGCGCCTCGAAGGCGACCGGTTCCTCCGGCGGGTCGAGGTGGAGAACACCCGGACCGGCGAGCGGGAATGGGTCGACGCCCGGGCGGTGTTCGTGTTCATCGGCGCCGAGCCGCACACCCGCTGGCTCGGCGACGAGGTCGCCGTCGACGAGCGCGGCTTCGTCCTCGCCGGGCGCCGACGCGGTGGCGGCCGTGCCCCACCGCGACGGTTCACTACGCCGTCCACTCCTGTTCGAGACGACCGTCGCGGGCGTGTTCGCCGTCGGTGACGTACGTCGAGGTTCGGTGAAACGGGTGGCGTCCGCCGTCGGTGAGGGCTCGATGGTCGTGCGCCTCGTGCACGAGTACCTCGACGAGGTGGTCGGACCGGACGACGTCCGGTCCGCGCCGGTCACCCGGCCGTCGAGGAGCTTGGCGAGCGCGTCCTCGTGAGGGCCTCGTCGAGCCACGAGCGCAGGACGTGCTCCGGGGCGGCTCCGGTCTGGCGGGCGACCACCTCCCCGTGGTCCACGACGAGCAGCGTGGGAATGCCCTGCACGCCGTGACGGCCGGCGATCTGGGGCGACTCGTCGACGTTCACCTTGACGAGCTTGATCCTGCCGGCGCGAGATCGGGCGAGCTCCTCGAGCGCCGGGCTGATCACGCGGCACGGACCGCACCACGGTGCCCACAGGTCGACGAGCACGGGGAGCGCGGCCTCGTCGACGACGGCGAGATAGGAGCCGTCGTCGGCCGCGGCGATCCACGGCAGGGACGTGTGGCACTGCCCGCAGCGAGGCACCCCGCGGGCGGCCGCCGGCACGCGGTTCTTGCGCCCGCAGTTCGGGCACACCACGATCGCCGGCGGCTGCCTGCTCATGCGGCCTCCTCCGCGGTCGGGTTCTCGTACGTCACGGCGAGCTCGCCCTCGACGAGGTCGACGCGGATGGTGGCGCCGTCGTGCACGTCGCCGCCGAGCAGGGCCCGGCCGATCCGGGTCTCCACCTCGTGGGCGATGAACCGGCGCAACGGACGGGCGCCGTACACCGGGTCGAAGCCCTGCTCGGCGATGTGCCGGCGGGCGTCCTCGCTGACCTCGAGCGTCATCCGCCGACCCGCCAGCCGGGACCGCAGGTCGTTGAACATCAACTCGACGATGCGCTCGATCTCCGGCTCGGTCAGCGGCTTGAACAGCACGATGTCGTCGACGCGGTTCAGGAACTCCGGGCGGAAGTGGCGGCGCAGCTCGGCGAGGACGAGCTCCCGTGCCTCCGGCTTGAGCTCCCCGGACGACGTCGCGCCCTCCAACAGGTACGGCGACCCGATGTTGGACGTCATGATCACCACGGTGTTGCGGAAGTCGACGGTGCGCCCCTGGGCGTCGGTCAGGCGGCCGTCGTCGAGGACCTGCAGCAACGTGTTGAACACGTCGGCGTGGGCCTTCTCGATCTCGTCGAACAGCACGACCGAGTACGGCTTGCGGCGCACCGCCTCGGTGAGCTGGCCGCCCTCCTCGTAGCCGACGTAGCCGGGCGGCGCGCCGACGAGGCGGCTCACCGTGTGCCGCTCCTGGTACTCGCTCATGTCGATGCGGACCATGTTCTCCTCGGTGTCGAAGAGGGCGGCCGCGAGCGCCCGGGCCAGCTCGGTCTTGCCGACCCCGGTCGGCCCGAGGAAGATGAACGACCCGATCGGCCGCCGCGGGTCCTTGATGCCCGACCGGGCCCGGATGATCGCGTCCGCGACGAGCTGGACCGCCTCGTCCTGGCCGATGACGCGCTCATGGAGGATCTCGTCGAGGCGCAGCAGCTTCTCCCGCTCGCCCTCCTGGAGCCGGCTGACCGGGATGCCCGTCCAGCGCGACACGATGGACGCGATCTCCTCCTCGGTGACCACCTCGCGCAGCAGCCGGGTGCCGCCCTGCTTGGCGGCCAGCTGCTGTTCCTCGGCGGCGAGCCGGCGCTCCAGCTCGGCCAGCTTGCCGAAGCGCAGCTCGGCCGCCCGCTCCAGGTCGTAGGCCCGCTCGGCCTGGTCGGCGTCGTGGCGGACCCGCTCGATCTCCTCGCGCAGCGCCTGCACCTTCTTCAGCGCCTGGCGCTCGGCCTCCCACTGGGCCCGCATCGCGTCCGCCTGCCCCCGCAGATCGGCGAGCTCCTTGCGCAACTCCTCCAGCCGTTGCTTGCTGGCCTTGTCCTTCTCCTTGGCCAGCGCCGCCTCCTCGATCTCGAGGCGGGTCACCCGGCGGGTCAGCTCGTCGAGCTCGGCCGGCATCGAGTCGATCTCCGTGCGCAGCATCGCGCACGCCTCGTCGACGAGGTCGATGGCCTTGTCGGGCAGGAACCGGTCGGTGATGTAGCGGTGGCTGAGGGTCGCGGCGGCGACCAGCGCGCCGTCTTGGATCTTCACGCCGTGGAACACCTCGAAGCGCTCGCGCAGGCCGCGCAGGATGGAGATGGTGTCCTCCACCGACGGCTCGTCGACCAGGACGGGCTGGAAGCGTCGCTCCAGGGCGGCGTCCTTCTCGACGTGCTTGCGGTACTCGTCGATCGTGGTCGCGCCGATCATGTGCAGCTCGCCCCGGGCCAGCATCGGCTTGAGCATGTTGCCGGCGTCCATCGCGCCCTCGGCGGCGCCGGCGCCGACGACGTTGTGCAGCTCGTCGACGAACAGGAGGATCCGGCCTTCCGACCGCGTGACCTCGCTCAGCACGGCCTTGAGCCGTTCCTCGAACTCGCCCCGGTACTTGGCCCCGGCGACGAGCGCCCCCATGTCGAGGGCGAAGATCGTCTTGTCGCGCAGGCCCTCCGGCACGTCGCCGTTGACGATGCGCTGGGCCAACCCTTCGACGATCGCCGTCTTGCCGACCCCGGGATCGCCGATCAGGACCGGGTTGTTCTTGGTCTTGCGGGACAGGATCTGGATGACCCGCCTGATCTCGGTGTCCCGCCCGATGACCGGGTCGAGCTTGCCGGTCCTGGCCTCGTTGACGAGATCACGGCCGTACTTCTCCAACGCCTCGTAGGTCACCTCGGGCATCGCCGACGTCACCCGCTGGTTGCCGCGGATCTCGGTGAGCACCTTCAAGAAGGTGTCGCGGGTGAGTCCCTGAGCGGCGAGCACCCGGCCGGCCGCCGTCGAGGAGCCCTCGGCGAGCAGCGCCAGCACGAGGTGCTCGACCGACACGTACTCGTCCTTCAGCCGCTTGGCCTCGCCGTCGGCCGCGTCGAGGAGGCGAGCGAGCCGCTGGGTGAGGAACACCTGACCGGGCGCCGAGCCCGGCCCGGACACGCGGGGACGCCGCGACAGCTCGCCTTCCAGCTCCACCCGCAGGCGGTCCGCGTCGGCCCCGGCCTGGGTCACGAGTCGCGGCACGAGGCCGTCGGGCTGGTCCAAGAGGGCGAGGAGGAGGTGCTCGCCGTCCACCTCGGTGTGGCCGAAGCGCAATGCCTTGGTCTGCGCGTCGTGCAGGGCTTCCTGCGACTTCTGGGTCAGGCGGTTCATGTCCATGGTCGTCCTCCTCGGGGCGGGGTGGGTTCAGGTGGCCTTCGGCGCTGCGCGGCCTCCAACCGGGCGATGCGGTCCAGCAGGTCGACGACGAGGCCGAGCGCGGCGTAGTTGAGCGCGAAGCCGGCGCGGAGGCGTTGCAGCCGGGCCACCGCGGGCAGCTGGCTGGGCGCGAACCACAGCGCGCCCGCCGCGTCGCGGGACGCCTCGATCAGCCCGAGGGCGACGAAACGACGGACCACGTCTGGATGCAGACCGGCGGCGCGCGCGAACGCGTCGAGGTCGAGGCGCCACGGTCGGGCGAGCGCGTAGGTCGTCATCGGCGCCTCCGCGGATCGAACGTCGACGTGCGTGCCAGCTCCTCGAACAGTCTGCGCTCGTCGTCACTCGGCGTCGCCGGGACCATGATGCGGGCCTCGGCGTAGAGGTCGCCGGGCTCGCCGCTCCGGCTGGGCAGGCCGCGACCCTTCAGCCGCAACCGCCGGCCGCTCGAGGTCCCGCCGGGCACTCGCAGCTTGGCTTCGCCGCCCGGCGTGTCGACGGCGACAGTGGCGCCGAGCGCCGCCTCCCACGGCGCCAGCGGCAGCTCGACGAACAGGTCACGGCCCTCGACGCGGTACCGAGGATGTGGGGCAAGGCGCACGACGAGATAGAGATCGCCCGCCGGCGCCTGCCCCGATCCCTGGCCGCCCTGGCCGGCCAACCGGATGCGCTGCCCGTCCGTCACCCCGGGCGGGATCGTCACGTCGTAGCTGCGCGGACCGTCGGGGCCGGTCAGCGTGATCGACCGCGGCCCGCCCCGGAAGGCCTCCTCCACCGTGAGCGTCAGCACGGCCTCCTGGTCGGCGCCCGGGATCGGTCCCCACGACCGTCGCCGGCCGCCGCCGAACATGTCGCCGAACAGCTCCTCGAAGTCCACCCCGCTCGTGAACCACTCCTCCCCGGGCTCGGCGGTGCCCGTCCTGGTTCCTCTCGCGCCAGAGCGGGAGGCCCCGGCCTGGGCGCGCGCCCAGGTCTGCGGATCGACCCCCTCGGGCACCTGCCGGAAGTCGTGGCCGAACGCGTCGTAGCGGCGGCGCAGTTCGGGATCGGACAGCACGTCGTAGGCCTCGGACACCTCCTTGAAGCGGTCCTCGGCACCCGGTTCCTTGTTGACGTCGGGGTGGTAGGTGCGGGCCAGCTTGCGGTACGCGCTCTGGATGTCGTCGGCCGACGCGTCGCGGCCGACTCCCAGCACCTCGTAGAAGTCCCGGCGGGCCATCAGGACCTCGCCACCACGACCGCGGCCGGGCGCAGGATCACCTCCGGCGTGCCGTATCCGGGCCGCACGACGGCGACGATGGTGCCTGGCGGGGCGTCGGCCTCGATCGCACCGACGGCCTCGTGCCGGGCGGGGTCGAAGCGCTCGCCGACGTCCTCGAAGCGAGGGAACCCGAGCCGGGCGAGCACGTCGAGCGCGTGATCGCGCACGACGCGCACACCGGCGGCCAGACCATCCTGCTCATCGTCGAGGACGTGCTCGAGCGCTCGGTCCAGATCGTCGACAACGGGCAGCCACTCGACGGCGACCCGTGACCGCTCGGCCTCTCGTTCCCGCACGACCTCGCGGTGGAACCGCTTGCGCAGGTTGTCCAGGTCCGCCATCGCCCGCAGCAGCCGCTCGTCGCTCTCCGCTGGCGCCGCCGGTTGGGCGCGGGCCTCGGCGGCCGGGGGCGAGGGGGACTCGCCGCCGGCCGGCTCGAGGCCGTCAGGCTGGCGTTCGGCGAAAGAGCTCGCCATCACGATCTCCTCACGACGACACGGTGAAGTCGGCGTCGATGACGTCGTCGTCATCGGCTGCCGACGGCTCCGTCGGTGGCGGGCCGCCGGCCGCCCGGCTGGCGCCGAGCCCGTGGAACACCTGCTGCAGCTCCGCGCTCAACGAGCGCAGACGGTCGAGCGGTGCCTGCTCCTGGATGGCCTTGCGGGCGTCTTCCATGAGGTTCTCGGCGCGCGCCTTCTCGTGGACCGGTACCTGGTCACCGAGCTCGGCCAGCCGCCGCTCGACCTGGTGCACGACCGCGTCGAGCTCGTTGCGGGCGTCGACCTCGGCGCGGATCCGGGCGTCCTCGGCCTGGTGGGCCTCGGCGTCGGCGACCATCCGCTCGACCTCGCTCTGGTCGAGGTTCGAGCTCTGGCTGATCGTGATCGCCTGCTCGGCACCGGTGTCCTTGTCGCGTGCGGTGACGTTGAGGATGCCGTTGGCGTCGATGTCGTAGGTGACCTCGATCTGCGGCACCCCGCGGGGAGCGGGGCGGATGCCCTCGAGTCGGAAGCGTCCGAGGACACGGTTGTCGGCGGCGCGTTCCCGTTCGCCCTGGAGCACGACGATGTCCACGGCCGATTGGTTGTCCTCCGCCGTGCTGAACGTCTCGGTGCGCCGGGCGGGGATCGTGGTGTTGCGCTCGATGACCTTCGTCATCACCCCGCCGAGCGTCTCCACGCCGAGCGAGAGCGGCGTGACGTCGAGCAACAGGACGTCCTTGACCTCGCCCTTGATGACGGCGGCCTGGATCGCGGCGCCGATGGCGACGACCTCGTCGGGGTTCACCGTCATGTTCGGGTCCTTGCCCCCGGTGAGCCGCCGCACGAGGTTCTGGACGGCGGGGATGCGGGTCGAGCCGCCGACGAGGATGACCTCGTCGATGTCGTTGGCGGTGACCTTGGCGTCGGCCATCGCCTGCTCGACCGGCCCGAGGCAGCGCTCGATCAGATCGGCGGTGATCGACTCGAACGTCGAGCGCATGATCGTCGTGACGAGGTGCTTCGGCCCGCTGGCGTCGGCCGTGACGAACGGCAGGTTCACCTGGGTCTGGGTCACCGACGACAGCTCGACCTTGGCCCGCTCGGCGGCCTCGAACAGCCGCTGGAGGGCCTGCGGATCCTTGCGCAGGTCGATGCCGTTGTCCTTCTGGAACTCGTCGGCGAGGTGATCGACGAGCCGACGATCGAAGTCGTCGCCGCCGAGATGGGTGTCGCCCGACGTGGCGCGCACCTCGACGACTCCGTCGCCGACGTCGAGGATGCTGACGTCGAAGGTGCCGCCGCCGAGATCGAATACGAGCACGGTCTCGTTCGACTTCTTGTCGAGTCCGTAGGCCAGCGCGGCGGCCGTCGGCTCGTTGATGATGCGCAGCACCTCGAGGCCGGCGATCTTCCCGGCATCCTTGGTCGCCTGCCGTTGGGCGTCGTTGAAGTACGCCGGCACGGTGATCACCGCCTCGGTGACCTTCTCGCCGAGGAACTTGCCGGCGTCCTCGGCGAGCTTGCGCAGCACCAGCGCCGAGATCTCCTCGGGCGCGTACGGCTTGCCGCGAACGTCGAAGCGGGCGACCCCGTCGGGCCCCTCGACGACGTCGAACGTGACGGCGTTGAGCTCGCTCGTGACCTCGCTGTAGCGACGACCGATGAACCGCTTGGCCGACGAGATCGTCCCCTTCGGGTTCATGATCGCCTGCCGCTTGGCGAGCTGGCCGACCAGCCGCTCACCCTGCTCGGTGAAGGCGACGACCGACGGCGTGGTACGCGAGCCCTCGGCGTTGGGGATGACTGTCGGCTGGCCGCCCTCGACGGTGGCGATCACCGAGTTCGTCGTTCCCAGGTCGATACCGACCGCTTTGGCCATGGTGGTTCTCCTTCTCTCCTGTTCTCGGGTTTACGGGGGATTGCCGCCCGCGCCCAGCCGGCGCACCGCCTCGTCGGCGAACGCCTCGTCAACGAGGGTGTCGGTGACCTGCCCGCTCATGTATGAGACCGAGGCGAGGGCGAGGTGCAGCTGCGCCCGGTCGACGGCCGAATCGGCGACGTCGGCGATGGGAGGCGCGCACGTCATGACTTCAGAGTGCGCGAGTGCAGGGAGCAGAACCACGCCCTCGCCGGGCGAGAACGCCGGCGCGCCGTTGGCCCGTCGGGGCAGAAATGCGCAGGGACGGTGGCGTGCGCCGCGGCCAGGGGACGAATCGGGTCGGTGTATTCGTCCCCAGAGGACGAGGTGAACGATCGACGGAAGGGCTGCCGGCGAGGCTTCGTGCCTAGACTGCTGAAATCCGCAGGTTCACGCTGGCGACCGCGGTGTCACAAAAGGGGGCCGCACGTTCGTGTCGAACTCTCTCGACCTCGTCGTCAACGGCATCGATCCAGCGGAGCTGTGTGTCCATCTCTCGAGGGCCACTGAACGGGGACGGCCGTGAGCGCGCAGACCGCAACCGACCCCGGCGGGATCGAGCTGCACCCGGGCGAGCACGTCTGCGCGCTGTACCTCGGCGCCGACGCCCGCGACGAGATCGTGGTGGAGTTCCTGCGCCGCGGGCTGGCCGCAGGAGACAAGTGCATCTGCATCCTCGACGAGGACGAGCACCAGGTGATCCGCGCCCACCTGGGTGACCGATCGGTTCGAACTGCCGTCCATCCCGCGCCGCTGGACATGTTGACGCCGTGGGAGACCTACCTGTCGCTCCGTCGAGTTCTCCTCGGTCCAGATGCTCGCCTTCTTGAGCGATGCCGTCACGACCGCGCTCGGCGGCGGGTCGTTCGACGCAGTCAGGGTCACGGGTGAATCGACCTGGATGCTCAGCGCGCTGGAGGGCACGATCGGCGAGTTCATGAGCTATGAGTCAGAGCTCAACCGCTTCGTCCAGCGGCACCCCGTCTCCGTGCTGTGCCTGTACGACCTCGATGTGTTCGGTGGTGGCATCCTCGTCGACCTGCTCAAGACCCATCCAAAGCTGCTGCTCGGCGGGATGCTGCTGGAGAACCCGCACGCGCTCTCGCCGGACGAGTTCGTGGCCAGGGAATGAACCTCCCCACGTCCGGGGGGACGGCGACCGACCTGCTGTTGCGCGAGCAGCTGTCGAACCTCCAGGCGTTGCTCGCCCTGTCCATGCGCATGACCGACAGCGAGGACGAGGAGAAGATCCTGCGCCTCGCCGGATCAGCCGTGCCGTCGCTGGCTCGCTGCCGGCTCGTTGGCGCCTACCTCGCCGACGATGGCTGGCACGCGACGAAGGCCAATGTCGCCGATGCGCAGCTTCGGGCCGAGGTCGAGATGCAACTCGCCGTCGTCAGCACCGCTGGCGGCGCCATCGCTGTCGGCCGCGAAAAATGGGGGTGGGCCTTCCCGCTGCGCAGCCTCGGCCGCCACTTCGGCTTCCTCGCCGTCACCGGATCCGACGAGCCGTCGCCGGCCGAGCAGTTCGTGCTCCGCGTGCTGGCCCAGCAGACCGGCGTCGCCCTCGCCAACGCCCGCCTCCACACGCAGCAACGGGGGCAGGCGACCGAGCTGCTCGAGATCAACAGCCGGTTGGCCGACACGGTCGCCGCGCTCAAGCGCAGCACCGCCATCCACGACCGCCTCACCCGAGTCGCCGCGGCCGGCGAGGGCCAAGAGGGCATCGCCCGGGCGGTGCACGAGCTGACCGGCTTCGCGGTGGCCGTCGAGGACCGCTACGGCAACCCGCGGGCGTGGGCGGGATCGGGCCGTCCCGATCCGTACCCGAAGGAGTCACCTGACGACCGCGAGGCGGTGGTGCGCCGGGCCTTCGATGCCGCGGGGCCGATCCGCCACGGCGGTCGCCTGCTGGTCGTCGCCCATCCTCGTGAAGACGTCGTCGGCGTTATCGCGCTCATCGACCCGGACGACAAGGCTGGCGACGACGCGAAGGTCGCCATCGAGCACGGCGCCACCGTGCTGGCGATGGAGCTCGCCCGGCTGTCGGGCCTCGCCGAGACGGAGCTGCGCCTGGGCCGCGACCTCGTCGACGAGCTCCTCACGGGGACCGACGAAGCGAGCGCGATCGCCCGTGCCGAAGCGCTCGGCTACGACCTCGAACGACCCCACCGCGTCGTAGTCGTGAAGGCCGGCCCGCACGCCGATCGCCACGAACTGTTCCATGCCGTGCGCAGGGCGGCACGGGATTGCGGAGTGGGCACGCTGCTCGCCACCCGCGGCCATTCCGTCGTCGTGCTCGCCGACACCGATCGGCCGTGGGAAGTGTTCCGGTCGACTGTCGGACGCGAGCTGCGTGGGGGCGAACACCGGGTGGGCGTCGGCGGTCTGTGTGATCGTGTGGCCGACCTCCCTCGCTCCCATCACGAGGCCGTGCTGGCGTTGCGGGTGCAGGCGGCGGCCGGTGGCGACCACGCGACCGTCTTCGACGAACTCGGCGTGTACCGGCTGCTCGCCGGCGTCGACGACCTCGAAGGCGTCGACCAGTTCGTGCGCCTGTGGCTCGGCGACCTTCTCGAGTACGACGCCAACAAAGAGGGATCCGAACTGGTCACGACGCTTGGGGAGTATCTCGACTACGGCGGGAGCTACGACGCCACCGCCAAGGCGCTCGCGGTGCATCGCAGCACGCTGAAGTACCGCCTGCAGCGGATCCGCGAGATCTCCGGCCACGATCTCGGCTCGCCCGAGGTGCAGTTCAACCTGCAGCTCGCCATGCGGGCCTGGCGGACCGTTCGCCGCGGTACGCGGCGAATCGGCGTAAGTCTCGGGATCCCGGCCCACCGCTCAGCACGCTGTGTCACCGAATTCGTCGTCGACCGCGGACTCGGTGACACAGAGCCAGTTTGCCTCCTCCCACCCGGCAGCCGCCCCTCGCGGTCCCAGGGTTCGGCCTTCCGTGCCCGGACAGCCGGCTACGCGCTGCTGCTCGCGCACCTCACCGAGGAGTACGTCGTGCTCGAGCTGGTCGAGCGACGGCAGGACGCCGAACGGGCGATCGCCATCGTCGCCATGCGGCGCGCCGGCGCCCGACGTCGGGCGCCGATCATCGAGGATCTCGAGATCGCCCGGACCGTGGCCGGCGTACGATGGGGGCCGGGCCTGCCGACTTCACCCGCTGGCGGGCTCGTCGCCTGTCCGGCATCGCCCACGACCCGGATCGACGTCAGCACCTGGCCGACGTCATCATCCTCGCCGGCGAGTTCCCCTGTTACGCCCTACCGATTCGTTGCCCAATGGTCTCGATGACCACCTGGTCACCGGCCGTCAGCGTGGGGTCACCGACCGCCTCGTCTATCTCGAGTTGCCAGGCCCACAGCTCGAGGCGGTCCTGGTCGACATCGGCTGGTGGCCGGAACTGGAGCTGGACGTCGAGGGTGGCGTGGCCTACATCGATGGCGGCCTGGGCGACCGCTGGGGCGTTTCGGGCGTCGACTGCCGCAGCGAGGACATCGAGGGCGTCTTTCATCTGAGTCTCGAGGAGCGGTGGCACGTCGCCGACCCGATAGGTCTCCCACGCCGTGGTCATGGTTTCGAGTGTTGCCGAGAGCGCCTCCCAATCCTCCGCTGCAACCGCCCCCGAGATGTCCTCGACGCCGGCTGAGATGGTCGTCAACTCGGCGGGCATGGCACCGGCTGCGGCGTCAATAGGCACGGCGAGGGCAATCTGAACGACTTCGTCCTCGGCCTCGACGGCGAAGAAGAACTCGCCGTAACCGGGGGCGAACGTCTTGTCCTCCAGCAGGCCGTCCATCAACAGCTCCTGGACGACGATTGCGCCCTCGACGGGACCAGTCGGTCCCTCGACCGTCTCGTCCACGGCTCTCACGGTGACTTCTTCGAACACGAAGCCGGGAATGTTCTCCGGGCGGTACACGTCGCCGACCTGGGGATCGGCGGGCATGATCATCCCGGGAGGTCCGTCCTTGCCTGCTAGCCAGGTGCCGTCGGTGTTGTCGATCGCGCCGTCGACGTAGTTGGCGACGTCCTCACCGAAGTACCAGACGGCTCCGTCGTCGGCCTGGGCGAAGAAGTCGACGGCGACCTCGAGCACCCGCTCGTTCTCGTAGGCGACAAACTGCGACACGAGGGTCTCGACCTGCTGGCCGTTCCACTCGATCACTTTCGTGTCGGGCAGCAGGGTCACCTCGAACCGCAGGGTGGCGCCCGCTTCTTCACCGAGCTGGATGACCTGATCCAACTCGGCGATGGGAAATCGGGGATTGGTGACGACAGTCGGGTTGGAGAACGTGGGCACGGCCAAATCGACCCGCGCGCTCTCGGGTGCCGTTACCAGGGTCGTGTCGTGTATCGATGCCGCGCTGCTATCCGGGGACTCCGTGGAGTCGGTCAATGCCGGAGCGCTCGTCCGGGGTGCTGTCGGCGATGCTGCCATCGGCGTGCCGAACGCCGCACCGGTCATCGGTGGTGGATCCGCCGACGAACCCAACGAGCTGCTCTCGCCGGAGGCGGCGATGAGGAAGGCGCTGGTGAGGCCGGCGCCGATCAACGTCAGTGTCGCGCGACGGGGGCGGCGCTTCGACCGTGAATTCGTACCTGTCGTCATGCCGCTGCTCCTTTGCGGACCGCACGGTGCGGCCTGCCGCCCGAGGCTGCGCCACCGAAGCCGAATGGACGCTGACAATGCCTGACGTTCAGCTGAATGGGGCATGGCGATCGAGGCTTCGATCGCTCACGCGTGGCGACCAATTCGAGAACCCCGGGGCGGCGCCAGGCTCGGCGTGGCGTTCGCACGGAGCACGCCGGCTCAGACAGCGACGCCTGAGTTCTCGGCCTGAATCCAGGCTGAAGCCCCGGGGTGAATTCTCAGCACCGGTTCAGCGTGGGTGCTCACAATCGTTTGCAGCGATGCGAACGCGACTCGGCGGACGCTCACTCCCAACAGGAGGTACACCCGCAATGACTCGGACCCAGAACAGACTCGCTGCGGTGCTTGCCACCGCCACGATCGCCACCGCTGGGGGCGTCGTAGGGCAAGCATCCACACACATCAGTGCTGGCGGAACCACCGCCCAAGAGGATTGCGGAACCTACAGCGGGGAAGGATGTGCACCCCTGGAGAGCCGGATCGACCTCGAACCGCCGCAATTCTCCAACCCGACGGAGATCACGAACCCGTTGTTCCCGATCAGCGGACTCGAGGCCGCGGTGCTCCTCGGCGAAGTCGACGGACAGGCGTTCCGCTCCGAAACGACGCTCCTCCCCTACACCGGTGTCGTCGTGATCGAGGGTCAACCGGTCGAGGTCCTGCTGTCGCAGTACATGGCGTATCTCGACGGCCGGATCACTGAGGTTGCGCTCGACCGCTATGCCCAGGCCGACGACGGCTCGGTGTGGTACCTCGGCGAGGATGTGTACGACTACGAAGACGGCACCGTTGTCGTCACGGAGGGAACCTGGCTGGCCGGGCGGGACGGGCCCCCGGCGATGATCATGCCCGGCGATCCACAGGTCGGCCAGGTGTTCGTCCCCGAACAGATACCGGGCATCGTGTTCGAGGAGGTCACCATCACCGAGGTGGGCGTGACCGTCGACGGACCACTCGGGCCTGTCGAAGGCGCCATCGTCGCCTCAGAACTTCATCTCGACGGAACGAGGTCCGACAAGACGTTTGCGCCCGGCTATGGCGAGTTCTACACCGCGGACGGCGCCGATGTCGAAGCGCTCTCGCTCGCTGTTCCGGCCGACCGCGACACGGGAACAGAACCGGCCGAGCTGGCCCAATTGCTCACCGGAACCTGGGGACTCGTCGAGAGCGCTCGGCTGGAGGACTGGGAGGCCGTCGATGCGACACTGGTCCGGATCACCGACGACTGGAACGTCGTGAACGCCGCGCCCACACCGGCTCGCGTCGCCGATGCCATGGACGCTGCGCTGGCGACGTTGACCGATGCGGTGGCGACACGGGACTCGGCGGCGATCACCGACGCCGCCGTCGACGTCGCCCAGTCTGCACTCGACCTCCAGTTGCGTTACCGGCCGGCTGCCGCCCTCGACGTCGAACGATTCCACCTCCACTCGCAACAACTCCGCATCGGCGCTGCCGCCGGTGACGCTGCCGGAGTCACCACCGAGGTGGCCACGCTGGAGTGGATCCGCGACCGCATCGTCGGCACGCTCACTCCCGCCGAACTGGCCACGGTCGACGACGAACTAGCCCAGCTACGGGATGCGGTCAACACTGGCAACCTCGCCGCTGCCGCCGACGAAGCGGCTCGACTCGCCAACGACGTCCGCACGCTCAGCCTCGACAACTCAAGCAGCGAAACCCACGGGCAGGACGAGGTCACCGAGGACGGAGGCACGGAGGACGAAGGCACGGAGAGCGACACCACCGAGGCCTCATAGTGCGGCGTCGCGCCGGTCGCGCGCCCGACTGGTTGTCAACGTCGCGAGGTTTGGTGCGGCAACCGCATCCAGCGTGCGGCGCCGTCGCGGTACCGGCGACTGAGGCCCGCGGCGACGACCACCGCCTCGGCAGGCGGCATCCACCTTGGCCTCCCACGAACCGTGGGTGTTCGAGACGAAGCCATTCTCGAATTCCGCGGTGGCCTCCCCGAAGTACCAGACGTCGCCGTTGGACGCCTGCGCATACCTGTCGGTCGTCTGCTCGACGAGCGCACCGGGACTCGTGACCGTGTCGCGCACGACGATGCACGCGATCCCCATGATCTCTCTCGTGTCATCGGTGACGATCACCTCCGCCCGATGGGGCACGCCGTTCCGCGTCCCCTCGAACACATGGGTCGCTCCCGGAGTGAACGGGAACTACGGATTGGGCACCTCGGCGACGAAGTCGACAGGATCGATCTCCGGCTGATACGCGGCGGTCGTCGCCGGTCGGGGTCACGTCGACGGCGAGGAGGTAGGTGAAACCTGTCTGATAGCCATGGCGGTCGAGGGCGAGGCATCGCTCCCGACTCCCGAGCCACAGGCGCCAAGCGCAAGCACGTGGCTCACTGCAACGATGAACGCTCGAGTCCGGGACATGACTGCTCCGATCGTCAGGGCACCGCCTTGAGACTCGCGACGTCGTCTGGCACAACCATCGAGGACTTGGACCACGAGTGACGCTCACACGCGGCGAACACGATCGTGGAGGTCCGGGCGCCACCGTCGCGTTCGGACCGCTCATCACTCGCCCGCGTCCGGACGATTCCCCGGTACGGGGATGTCGTTGGCGGTGGGGAGGGTGATGACGAATCTCGCGCCGCCGGTGTAGGCGGTGTCGACAGTCAGGGCGCCGCCGTGCCGTTCGACAATGTCGCGGGCGATCGCCAAGCCGAGGCCGGTGCCGCCATCGGACGCGGCGCGGCCCTCGTCGAGGCGGGCGAACCGTTCGAAGATGCGCTCATGCTCGCCGGCTGGGATTCCGGGGCCATCGTCCTCGACGGCGACGGTCACTGCCCCGGGTGTTCCCGAGACGACGATGCACTTTGTCCCCGGACTCGGTGTAGGCGATTCCGTCGGTCGGCACGGGGGTGATCGATGGCGACGTCACGGCGGCGCCATCGCGGCTCGGGTCGACGACGGCGGGGGTGACAAGGGTGACGAGCCCCGGACACCCCGCTCAGATGTTGCCGGGACGTCAGCGACCGTGGATGGTCGCCTTTCTGGCGGCAAACGAGCAGATCGGACAGGACGCGAAGTCGTGGCGCAACGCTGGGCAGTACTCGCGGCCGAAATAGATGATCTGCAGGTGACGGGTGTTCCACGTTTCCTGCGCGAACACCGCTTTCAAGTCGCGCTCGGTTCGAACGACGGTCGATCCGTCGGACAGACCCCACCTCGCGGCCAGGCGATGGATGTGCGTGTCGACGGGAAAGGCTGGGACGCCAAACGCCTGGGCCATCACGACGCTTGCCGACTTGTGGCCGACGCCTGCGAGCGACTCGAGGAACGCCCAGTCGGGCCGCACTTCGCCACCGGAATCGACGATCTGGTTGGCGGCGGTCCAGATGTTCCGCGCCTTCGTCGGGGCGAGCCCGACCTCGCGGATCACGTCGTGGATCGTGTCCGGATCGAGCGCCGCCATCTGTGCCGGAGTTGACGCGATGGCAAACAGTCTCGGGGCTACTTCGTTGACCTTCTTGTCCGTCGTCTGCGCCGACAGAGTGACGGAGACGAGCAGCGTGTACGGGTCGGCGTGGGCGAGCGGGATGGCCGGATCCGGGTAGAGGTCGTCGAGCACCCGCCCAATCCGGTCTGCCTTCGCCTGTCGACGCACGAGGACACGGTACGGGAGCGGCCAGCCGCCCAATTCGCACCCGGAATGGCGTGCAGCCCGCCCGGCCTTGGTTGGCGTCGATCAGGACGTGGTCGACGTCGAGTCAGCTCGGGCAAGGCGGCGATGGCGGCGATAGTGGCGGGCGGCCCGGGCACGGTTGCCGCAGGCGGTGGAGCACCACTCGCGGCGCGGATGATCCTGCAGGAAGTAGAGCACGCAGCCGGGCGCCTGACAGGCCCGCAGCTGCGGGCTGTGGGCACCGGTGAGCAGTTCGATGGCCTCGGTGGCGACAGCGGTGAGGGCTGTGGTCACCGGCGGCCCGACGGTGGCCGTGTCCCCGATGAGCTTTCCGTCCATGAGCGCCAGCCGGGGTGTTGGCGTGCAGGAGGCGACGAGCGAGTTGATGTCGGCGATGGCGACGTCGATGTCCTCGACCGCCGAGGCGGCCGCGACGCGGGTGTCGTCGGTGCACAGCGTGGCAATACGTCGCAGGGCATCGCGAAGCCGCCGCGCACGGGCGACGTCATCCCTGGTGACCCGTACTGGGCGGTCAGTCGCGTTGATCGCGACGAGCCACTCCGCCAGGTCGCTGGTTGTACGGAGGTCGTCGTGCACGCCAGTGCGGTCGGCCCAGATCGTGTTCATGAGTCGCACCGGTGCTGGTTCGTCGGGCAGCACCCACGACCTCGCCTGCTCACGTATCCCTGTCGATGACCGGCGCACGTTCTAATGGTATCACCGTGTTGCTTCCGTGAGAACGTAGCGCTACGTTACCTAACGGAAAAACCGATCGCAGACGTTAGATGATGCCTGCGCCGTCCCGGAAGGATCCGTATGAACACCCTCCCCTTGGTCGACCCCAACACGGCCGTCGGCACCACCGCCGGCCTGTTCGCCGTTGTGCAGCGCCGCTTTGGCGTCACGCCGAACTTGACCAAGGCGATGGCGAACAGCCCCGCCGTGCTGAGGGGTTACCTGGAGCTTTCCGGCGCCCTCAACTCCGGTGTGCTCGATGGGGCCACCCAGGAGCAGATCGCGCTCGCCATCTCTCAGGTCAACCGCTGCTCCTACTGCCTTTCGGCGCACTCCTACATCGCCGAGCACGTCGCCCACCTGAGCGCCGACGACATCGCGGCCGCCCGCCGTTCCGAGGCGCCCGACACCAAGACGGCCGCCCTGCTCGGTTTCGCCGCCGCCGTCAACGACACCCGCGGCGCCATCGCCGCCGACGACGTCGACGCGGTGCGGTCCGCGGGCGCCACCGACGAGGAGATCGCCGAGACCATCGGGCACGTCGCGCTCACCGTCCTCACCAATTACTTCGCCAAGGCGGCCGGCGTCGATGTCGACTTCCCCGTCGTGACGGTCTGACCGCCGTGGCCGACCGCCCCACAACGGACCGATCTCCCGTGCCACCGTTCGACGAGTCTGGTGCCCGCCACAAGGTGCAAGCCGCCGAAGACGCCTGGAACACACGGGACCCGGCGCGGGTCGTCGGGGCCTACACCGCGGACTCGTTCTGGCGCAACCGCACCGAGTTCCTCCACGGCCACGATGAGATCGTCGCCTTCCTCACTCGCAAGTGGCAGCACGAGCAGGACTACGCCTTGCGCAAGAGCCTGTGGGCGTTCAGCGGCGACCGCATCGCCGTGCGATTCCAATACGAATGGCACGACGAGACCGGTCGCTGGTGGCGCAGCTACGGCAACGAGAACTGGGAGTTCGACGCCCACGGCTACATGAATCGGCGCGAGGCCAGTATCAACGACATCGCCATCACCGCCGCCGAGCGGCGCCTCTTTGGGCCTCGCCCGTCCAACGAATCTCACCACACCTTCCCGCTCCAGTAACCAGAGAGTGGTCGACGTGCACGTCTCACAGCTTTGGCGCTACCCGATCAAGTCCCTCGGTGCTGAACCCCTCCGATCGGCCCAGCTCACCGCCGACGGCATTGTCGGCGATCGCATCGTTCACGTCCACAACTCCCGCGGCCCGCTCACCGGACGAAGCCGACACCGACTGCTCACCGTGCCCGCCACCACCGGGCCCGACGGTGTCCCACGAGTGGCAGGCCACACCTGGACCACCGTCGAGGCCAACCAGATCATCCAGACCCACGCCGGCGCCGACTCCCAACTCGCGGCCTACACCGGCCCTGAGCGATTCGATGTTCTCAACCTCCTCGTCGCCACCGACGGTGCAGTCGACGTGTTCGGCCACGACGTCCGCCGGCTCCGCCCCAACCTCGTCATCTCTGGGGTGCCCGCCGATGCCGAAGCGACGTGGCCTGGCCGCGCTCTGGCCGTCGGCGACGCCCTCATCGGCATCCACTCCATGCGGGAGCGGTGCGTGGTCACGACCGTCGACCCCGACACCGGCCAGCGTGATGTCGAGATCCTCCGCCGCATCCGGCATGAGTTCGGCGGCAAACTCGCACTGAACTGCTGGGTCATCCGGCCAGGCACGATCCACCAAGGCGAAGCCGCCCGGCTCGTCACCACCGACGAGCATCCAGCGCACCTCGGCGGTTGGATCGTCGGCGCCCCCTACGTCAACGCCCCACCAGAACCGGACCACAACCTGCCGGCAT
>CAVTBY010000011.1:0-34795 GCA_963733085.1 Ilumatobacteraceae bacterium | reverse complement strand
ACAATGACGGTGTTCGACGACGTCGTTGTAACCAACTCGGGAGGCACTTCCAGTGACGCCAGTATCGCACGTGCGATCGATCGCGTCGAAGCGATCTTCGATGACGACACGTTGGTCGCTGATGCCGGCCTGATCGTGCCGGCGACGTTGATGTGTCGTCTCGGGCTCGAGGAGTTGATCGACGAGCGGGTGCGGCTCGGCGATCGGGTCGGCGGTGCCGTCCTGGCCGCAAGGTGTTGACGTTGGTGGCGGCGCTGCTGCGCGAGGCGAGCCACATCGATCACGTCGACCGGCTCCGTGCTGGAGCACCCAGCGGGTGTTGCCGTTCCGGGTGATGGCTCCTTCGACGTTGGGGACGTTCTTGCGGGTGTTCACGTTCGGGCATGTCCGCCAGCTCGACGCCGTGATCGCCGAGACAATCCGCCGTGCCTGGCGCGCTGGGTGCCGGACCCGGTTCAGCGCCAGTGACGATCGATTTGGACTCGACGATCTGCGAGGTCTACGGCAAAGCCAAACAAGCTGCCGCCTACGGCTACACCCGCCGGTTCGGCTACCACCCGCTGGTCGCCACCCGGGCCGACAGCGGCGAGGTGCTGCACGCCCGGCTACGCAACGGGTTCGTCCCAGCGCGGCCCATCGACGCTTCGTCGAAGAGTTGATCGCCCGGGTCCGCCGAGCCGGCGCCGACGGACCGTTGACGTTGCGCGCCGATGCCGGCTTCTGGCAGCTGGGAACTGGTCGACACGTTGAACCGGCTGAACGTCACCTGGTCGATCACCGTGTCGATGAACACCAGCGTGCGAACCGCGATCACGGCGATCGACGAGGCCGACTGGGTCGACATCGTGTACCCCGACGGCGGCCACGCCCAAGTCGCCGACACCACCTACGTCACCGGCGGCTACGACCGCAAACGACCCCAACACCAAGTCCGCCTCGTCGTGCGCCGCACCCGACTCAACGACCCCGACCAAGCCCAACTGTGGCCAGACTGGCGTTACCACGCCTTCATCACCAACCTCGAACACCCCGTCGTCGCCGTCGACCAGTTCCACCGCCAACACGCCACCATCGAACTCGCCATCCGTGACCTCAAAGACGGCGCCGGCCTCGAACACTGCCCGTCGGGCCGGTTCTTCGCCACGCCGCCTGGCTCGGCTGCGCCGTGCTCGCCCACAACGTCTGCCGCTGGACCGCCCGCCTCGGCGGTGTCCACCCCGACACCAGCTGACCGTCACCGCCACCATCCGCAACCGGCTGTTCGGCCTGCCCGGCCGGCTCGTCAACCGCAGCAGACGATCGATCCTGCGTCTCCCCGCCCGATGGCCATGGGCGACCACCTTCCACACCGCGCTGGACCGGATCCGCGGCCTACGACTATCACCTGACATCACAACGCGGACCGGCGCGGCCGCACACCGAACACGCGTGTGACACAACCACCAACACACGAAACCTGCCACAACGCGCCCGGTACCGGCAAAACGCCCCACCCCACCACCATCCGACACCGACACCCCCCGACCACCCCACCGCCGAAGCCGAACGGTGGATCGAGGTTTAGGGGACGGAACGGTCCCCCAAACACCCATCGGTTGAGAGACGGCGGCGGAGTGGGGCGGTGGCGACGCCTATCGTGGCGCCCGTGGCTGCCTCGCCGTTGATGTCCGTCGAAGGTCTGCGCCGACTGCTGGAGACGCCGCGCGGCCTCGTCCTGCTCGACGTGCGCTGGAAGCTCGGCGCCGAGGATCCACGCGCCGAATACGCCGCGGGGCACATTCCGGGGCGATCTACGTCGACCTCGAGTCCGACCTCTCCGGTCGGGCCAACGAACGGCAGGGTCGTCACCCGTTGCCGTCACCCGAGGACGTCGAGCGGGCGGTCGCCCGCTGGGGCATTCGCCCGGACTCGGTAGTCGTCGTCTACGACGACAATGCCGGGATGAGCGCGGCAAGGGCGTGGTGGCTGTTGCGCTGGATCGGCCACGAGCGGGTCCAAGTGCTCGACGGCGGGCTGAGTGCGTGGCGCGCCGCCGGAGGACAACTGACGGACACCGAGCCGCACAAGCAGGCTGAAGTGTCGCCGACGGTCGGCGACCGCGGCTCGATGCCGACCGTCGATGCCGACGACATCACCGGCGGCCGGGTCGAGGTCGTCCTCGATGCCCGCGCCGCCGAGCGCTTCCGGGGCGAGCACGAGCCGGTTGACCCCGTGGCCGGGCACATCCCCGGCGCGATCAGCGCCCCGACGACCGACAACCTCACGGACGATGGACATTTCCGCACCGCCGACGAGCTGCGCGCCCGCTTCGATCAATTCGGCATCCGACCGGGCACCCGAGTCGCGGTCTACTGCGGCAGCGGCGTGACCGCCGCCCACGAGATCCTCGCTTTGGAGCTCGCCGGCGTGCGGGCCTCGCTGTACCCGGGGTCGTGGTCCGGATGGATCGCCGATCCGGAGCACGAGGTGGCAACCGGTCCGGATTGACCCGTTGCCCTAGGTTCTGCACATCGAGATCGGAACCGTCGCACAGGTCCAGGAGGCGGCGCTCGAGGCGTCGGGCATCGACAAGTCGTTCGGCGCGTCCCGCGTGCTGCGCGGCGTCAGCGTCCGGGTGGCGCCGGGTGAGGTGCGCGCCCTCCTCGGCGAGAACGGCGCTGGTAAGTCGACACTGATCCGGATCATCGCCGGGGTGATCCAACCCGACGCCGGCGCCATCAGGGTGGGCAACGCCATGGGTCCGTTCAGTGATCCGCATCAGGCCGAGCGTCACGGCGTAGCGACCCAGCACCAGGAACTCGCCGTCGTGCCAGGGCTGTCGGTGGCCGAGAACGTGATGCTCGGGCATGGGACACCGCAGCGCGGCGGGTTTGTGCGGTGGCACGCACTGCACCGCGACGTACGGGCGATCTTCGAACGCCTCGGCGTGGTTCTCGACGTCCGCCGAGACGCGGCGACGCTCAGCCCCGTCGAGCGGACGATGACCCTTCTCGCCCGCGCCCTGTCGGTGGACGCCCGCCTGCTCGTCCTCGACGAGCCGACGGCGTCACTCACCGACGTCGAGCGGGGCAAGCTGTTTACGGCGATTCGTCGGGCCGCGAGCCTGGGGGTCGGCGTGCTCTATGTCTCCCACCGCCTCGACGAGGTGTTCGACATCGCCGAGACCTACACGATCCTCCGCAACGGTGAGGTCGTCGCCTCGGGCACGATCTCCGCGCACGACGACGAGCGAAGTCGTCACGGCGATGACCGGGCGCAGCATCGACGCCGTGTTCCCCGAGCGGCAGCAGCCGGACGGACGCCCGATGCTCGCTGTTCGCGACCTCGACGGGCGGCGGATCCGTGGTGTGAGCCTCGACGTCGGCCGCGGCGAGGTAGTCGGTGTCGCCGGGCTGGCCGGCTCGGGTCGCAGCGAGCTGCTGCGCATCATCGGCGGCGCCCAGCACCGCACCGGCGGAAGCCTCACCATGCACGGCACCGAGCTGGGTGTCTCCAACCCGCGCCAGGCCCACCGCCGCAACATCGTCTACGCACCTCAAGACCGACGCGAAGCCGGGTTGATCCCCGATACGACTGAACGCAATCTCAACGCCACGACGATCCGTCGGCACACAGCGATCGGCCCATTCGTGTCGACGACCGCCGAGCGACGCCACGCAGCCGCGTTGTGGTCCCGCTTCGGGGTGCGCGGCACCGGTCGTTACGCAGCCGGTCCTGCAACTGTCGGGCGGCAACCAGCAGAAGGTGATGCTTGCCAAGTTCGTCGCCTTGACGCCCGCCGTCGTGCTCCTCGACGAACCGACGCATGGCGTCGACGTTGGCACCAAGGTCGAGATCTACGGCATGATCGCCGACCTCGCCGCCGGCGGTACGGCCGTCGTGATCGTCAGTTCCGAGCTGCTCGAGCTGATCGGACTGTGCCATCGCATCGTGGTGCTGCACGGGGGGCGCCGCGTCGCCGAGTTCGACCACGGCGAGTTCGACGAGGGTCGCATCCTCAGCGCCTGCTTCGGGCAGGAGGCCGTTGATGTCGGCCACTGACGACATCACGGCGGCACCCGAGCTCGGTCCGCCTGACGACTCCGGCGACGGAGGCGGCCGCGTGGCGATGGCGTCCTACGCCCGACCGATGATGGGGCCGATCGCACTCGTCGTGATCGTCGCCTTCTTCGGCATCCTCTACCCCGACACGTTCCTCACCCGCACGAACCTCGTCACGAACGTGCTCGAGGTCGTTGGTGTGCTGCTCATCGTCGCCGCCGGGCAGACGGTCGTCATGGTCGTCGGCGAGTTCGACCTGTCCGTCGGCGGTGTCGCCGCCCTGTCGACCGCGGTCACGGCGTCGTTCATCGCCACGTCGACGCTCGATGGGCAGCCGCAGACGCCCGGGTCAGTGTTCTGGTCGGTCGCCCTCGGGCTGCTCATCGGCATCGGGTGTGGGCTGCTCAACGGGATGCTCGTCGCCTACCTCGGAGTACTCGCCTTCATCGCCACGCTCGGCATGGCCCAGGTGTTCACCGCCCTTGCCAACCACCGCGTCGACGGCCAGCCGGTGTTCGGCCTCGTCGAGCACAACTTCGTCGACATCGCCCGCGGCGACCTGCTCGGAGTCTCCAACAAGATCTGGATCTCGATGGCGTTCGCCGGTGCCGTGTGGCTGCTCCTCGACCGCACCACGATCGGCCGCAAGATGTACGCCGTCGGTGGCAACGCTCACGCCGCCTACCTCTCCGGCATCAACGCCAAACGGATCCGCCTTGCCGCGTTCGCGACGGCCGGTTTCTCTGCCGCGACGGCCGGCATCCTTCAGGCGGCGACGACGGCGACGGCCAACACGTCGGCACCGCAACCGTGGATGCTGCAATCGATCGCCGGCGTGTTCCTCGGCATGGCGATGTTCCGTTCCGGGCGTCCGAACCTGCCGGGCACCGTGCTCGGCGTGATCCTCCTGCGCACGCTCGACAACGGTCTCAACTTCACCGACCTCAACGACTACCTTCAGAACGCCATCTCCGGGGCAGCGATCGTGCTTGCGGTCCTGCCTCCGGCACTGGCACGGTTGAGAGCGGCTCGATGAACACGCATCCGTCCACCACAGGAAAGAGCGGGCAACGATGACACGAACCTTGAGCAGGGCAGCGGCGGCGATCCTGGCAACGACCTTTGCAATCACCGCGTTCGCCGGCGCGGCAGGTGCCGATCCGGCAACGGTGCCTCCATCCTCCGAGCCGACGGCGACATCGGCTGCCGACAGCGCCGAGAGTGCCTGTCCGGAAACGTCGGTCCCGGCGTCGAGTGCACCGGCCGCCAGCGAGCCGGTCGGCAGCGCAGCGTCGGGTGAGGCCTTGGAGATCGCCGTGCTGTCGCCGGACTACGCCGCCCAGCCGGCGGCGAAGGAGGCGATCGACCTGTTCGAAGCTGCTGCCGAGGCGAACGGGCACACGGTGACGGTCGTCGACACGAACAGCGACAACGCGGCGATGAACGCAGAGCTCACGACCGCTGTCTCGCAAGGTGTGGACGCCATCGTCGTCGCCTTCGGCACGCCGCAGGAGTTCGGCGACGGACTCGCCGATGCCGCTGAGGCCGGCATCCCGGTGTTCGGCCTCGACACCGGTGGCGTCGTCGAGGGGATCCTCGTCAACGTCACCACCGACAACCGCTTTCTCGGCGAGCAGAGTGCCCAGGCGATCATCGACGAGATCGGCGAGGGCGGCACTGTTGCGATGATCCACTTCGACCCGTTCGAGCCGGTCCGCCTGCGCGCCGAAGCCGCCAGGGCTCTGTTCGAGGAGAATGGCATCGAGGTCGTCGAGTACGTACAAGGCGACCCCGAGGACTCGACGGGGTTCGCCAGCGCCACGGTCGGCGATCTCCTTTCCAAGTACCCGGAGGGCGAGCTCGATGCCATCTGGGCCGGCTGGGATGCCTCGGCACTCGGCGCCTACCAGGCGACCGTGGCCGCAGACCGCACCGAGGTCATCGTCACCGGCGTCGACGGCCAGGAGTTTGCGATCGCCGAGGTCGCCAAGGGCGGTAACTGGATCGCCACCGTGCGTCAAGACTGGCCGGTGATCTCTTCCACGGTGCTCGACCTGGTCGAGGCGAACGCCGCCGGCGAGGCACCTGCCGAGGACCTCGTGTTCGTGCCGGCGGTGCTGATCACCGCCGAGAACGCCTGCTCCTGAACACGTCCCGGCGACGATGATCCTCGCCGGCTTCGACGTCGGTACGACCGCGGTCAAGGGCATCTACTTCGATGTCCTCGACCGGCGGGTCGTCGCCGAGACGTCGTGGGACTACGAATTGAGCCGGCCACGTGAGGGCCACGCCGAGCAGGACCCGGCCGACTTCCTCGCCGGGCTCAGTGCCTGTCGAGAGCGGCTCGCCCGGGCGGAACCCACCGTCCAGGTCGCGGCGATCGGGATCTGCTCGCAGGTCAACACCCACGTGTTCGTCGACGATGCGCTGACACCGGTGCACGCGGCGATCAGCTGGCAGGACCAGCGTTGCGCCGACGCGGCGGCCGAGCTCGAACGACGTGCCGGCGACGACAAACTGCGCATCTTCGGTGGGCCGTTCTCGATCGACGCGTCGTACGCGCTGAGCCGCGCCTTGTGGCTGCAGCAAACGCAGCCGGAAGCCTGGACCAGAACGCGGTGGATCCTGTCGCCGAAGGACTACTGCGTCGCCGCCATCACGGGAGAGCTGCGCTCCGACCCGGTGTCTCCCGTCGGCCTCGTCGGAGTGGACGGGCGCTACCTCGCCGACGCGCTGGTACTCGTGGATGGCGCCGGGTCACGATTCCCACCCCTCGACGAGTTCGACGCGCTGGCCGGGCTGACGGTCGGGACGCAGGGCTTCCCGACCGGCATCCCGGTGAGTGTCGGGACGATGGACGCGTGGAGCTCGATCTACGGCTCAGGCGTCGTCCGGCCGGGCCAGGGCGCGGAGATCTCGGGGACGTCGGAGATCGTCGGGCTCCTGTCGGCGGCGCCCGGGGCGGCCGACGGCGTGATCTCGTTTCCCCCGGTGCGCGATCGCTATCTCCACGCTGGCGGGACGCAGGCCGGCGGCGATGCCCTGCGTTGGATCGCTGGCCTACTCGGCCTGTCGATTTCCGAGGCCCTGGCAGCAGCGGATGCAGTCGATCCTCAGCCGCTCGTTTTCCTTCCCCACCTCGCCGGCGAGCGGGCGCCGCTGTGGAACCCCGACGCCCGAGCGGTGTTCCTCGGCATGACGGCGCACACGACGCCTGGCCACCTCGTGCGCGCGGTCCTCGAGGGTGTTGCCCACGCGGCGCGTCAGCTGCGCGAGTCGTGCGAAGTGGCAGCCGGATTCCGTGCCGAGACGCTGCGCCTGTCCGGTGGTGGGGCGAGCAGTGAGTTGTGGAACCAGATCCGCGCCGACGCTCACCGCTGCGCGCTCGAACAGGTGGCCAGCACGATGACGGGTTGCCTCGGGGCCGCGTTGATGGGCGGTGTGGCCGCCGGTGCGGCAACCGACCTCGAGTCGTGGGCAGCCGACGTCGTCACCGTCGCCCGCACGTTCACCCCCAACGAGGCCGACGCCGACCGCTTCGACGCCCTCCACGCCGTCTACCGCGACACGTACACCGCACTCGTCGACCGCTTCACCGACCTCGCAGCATTCTCCCGCCACATGTGAGACAGAAATGTCTCACACGGCGCCGCGGAACGGCGGCGGAGGTCAGGACACGACGGGGAGGCTGTGGTAAGCGCCCGTGACTGTGTCGGTGACGGTCTGAGCAGCTCCGCCGACGGTCCCGGCGACGTTCTGCGCGGCACGGGCGGCGGCCCGGCGACCGGACCAGAACACGGACGGCCGGCCGCCGGTGTCGAGGGCGGCAGCGAGGAGGCCGCCGAGCAACCCGGCGTTCTTGGCGAAGGCGAGCATCTGCTCCTCGCGTTTGGCCGGCTCACGCTCGTCCCAGAAGCGATGTGCGGCGATCGTCGACGGCACAACCGAGGCGCTCAGCACCAGGGCGGCGACTCGGGGGAAGAATCCCAGGGCCAAGGCGACCCCAGCGCCGACCTGGGCGCCGGCGTTGGCCTTCACCAGCGCCTCCGAGCTGGGGTCGAGGCCGACGGCGTTGGCGATCGGCTCGGCGACGTCAGCGGCGGCGCGAGCCGACGTCTTGGGCGTACGCAGGACGTTGAGGCCGCCGACGACGAACGGGGCAGCCAACATCGGTCGAACCAGGAAGCGGAGATCGAGCATGGACGCCCGGTACCCGTTTACCCCTCCTGGACAGACACGATCGACGCCGGACCGTCAGTTCCTGCAGCCGCACGCACCCCCGCAGCAGCCGCTCGCCGAAGCGGGACCCGTGGTTGCGGCGATGCCGGCCGTAGCGAACGACGACAACAAGCGCACGGTGTCGTCGTGGCCCTCGGGGCACGTCGCGACCTTGGCGACGTCACTCATCGGCCGACGCACCTCGAAGCGCCGATCACAGATCCGGCAGCGGAACTCGTACAGCGCCATGGCGGCGAATCGTACTCGTGAACCTCATGAGGTTTCTGTGTCAGCGAACACGACGCCGGCGGTCGTGTTCGCTGACACAGAGTCAACAGCCGCCGAGTTCCACGTCGAATCTGCCTCCTTCGGGGCCAGCGACGAGCGGCAAGGCGCTACGTCGGCGCAACACCTCGTGCTGACTGTCGGCTTCGGGTGCCGGCCTGACCGCCTTCCGTGTGCCTTCTCGGAGGGCGGCGAGGCGGTCGACGATGTCGTCGTAGCCGAGTCCGCTGGCAGCGAGCAGGCAACCGACGACCGTGCCAGTGCGCCCGATTCCACCCCAGCAGTGCACGAAGACTCCGCCGCGATCGGCCTCGCGGTGGATGAGGTCGACGAGCTGGTCGTAGGTCGCGTCGTCGCTCACGCTGAAGTCGGGAATTCCGACGTTGCAGTGGCGGAGATCGAGGCAGCGACTTGTGGCCGCGGCAGCGACGATCTCGGCATACGGTTCGAGGCGGTCCTCCGGTGTCGTGAGATCGACGAACGTACGGATCCCGGCATCGACGAGCAGGTTGATCCGCGTCGCTGCCACTGCCGGCTTGCGGTCACCGGGATACTCCCCCGCCAGAACCTTGCCGGGTTCGACCCACCAGGCGTGGACGAAGTCGTCGTGGGGCCACCGCGCTTCCAACGGCCCGCCGTGCCCGGCGCGGAACAGCCCGGCGGCGAGCTCGACGATGCGCGGCTCGAGGACCAGTAGTCGACGCCATCGCCGCTGGATCCCGGCCGCGCCCCACCGCGCCCCGGCGAGCTGGCCGGCGATCGCTGCCGTTGTGTCGGCGTCGTCGCCGAGGTTGGCTGCTCTCAGCACCGCGTCGGCGAAGTCCGACGCCCCGCCGACCGCCCACAACGCCGCCTCCAGGGCGTCCACGCAATACCCCGTCCCACGGATTGCCGGTGGCTCCTTGCCGCTCCAGCTCCCCCGGGCGACCACCTCGATCTCCGGGTGCAGAGAGCCCCAGCGCCAGAACTCGGGTGCCAGCACCTCGTCGGCCGGCGCGCCGGCGATCAATGCTGCGGTCATCGCCCCGAGCACACGGCAGGCGTCCACCGGACGCTTCGCGGAATGGGTCGACCGGCTCGACTCGGCCGCCATCTCGGCCGCCTCGGCGACGTCGCGGTGCCAGCGGATCGCCACCGGAGCGAGCCGCATCAGCGACCCGTTGGCCGCCGCCTCCTCGTCCGGCATTGGGTTGACCGCGTCACCGGTCTGCTCGAAGCGCGACAGCTCGCTGCGCGTGGCATTGCCGATGTCGAAGCATCGCCCGGTCGACGACAAGTACCCCGTCCGCCACCACAACAGATAGCGACGCAGCTGGTCGGCGAGGTCCATCGCACGGGTGTCCAGGAGCGACTCTGCCAGGCACAGGGCCATCGACGTGTCGTCGGTCCACGCCCCGGGCTCGAGCCGGAACGGACCGCCGCCGACCATGTCGTCGATCGGGGTGAACGTGCCGGGCTGCCGGAACTCGAGCGTTGTTCCGACGGCATCGCCGCACGCCAGGCCGAGCAGGGCGCCGACAGCACGGTCGAGGGCGTCGGTGCCGGAGTTGGTGTCCACCCGGTGCACTCTAGAGATGAGGTGTGACAGCGATTTGGGCCACTGCCTCAGCAGTCGGTCGCTACGTCCTCGGCGGTGACCCGCAGCCGTGGTCCGGACTCGGTGGCCACGGTGATCAGGCGAACACCGATCGTGTCCAGCGTGACGCTGCCATCAGCCTCAGGCACCACCGCGACAGCAGTGCCGCCGTCGTTGCGGTACAGCTCGAACCGGCGCGTCGTGAGATCGACGATCAACATCTCGATCACACCCCGCGCCGCGTACCACGGCAGCTTCTCGTACGACTCGTCGCCGGGTGAGCGCAACTCGACAGCGAGCTCGGCCGTGCCGTCGACGCCGCGCTTGCTGCAATTGCCGGGCAGCGACGCGATGAGGTCGGGCACCCGATAGTCGTCATCTGCGGCGAAGAGACCAGTCTCGTGCGAGGCGATCAGTCCATGACGCTTGGCGGCGCGCAGGAACACGGCGATCAATTCCGATCCCAGGCGCTGATGCTCTCCCGAAGGCGGCGGCACCATGTGCAGCACCCCTTCCCAGACTTCGTCGAAGACGTCCAACCCCAGGCGCCGACGTTCGTCGAGCAGCGATTCCGGGACGTCGAGCATCACGGCCCTCATGAGCGCATCGTACCGAGGGGGTGTCAGCCGACTGCCCGAGACCTCAGCGCACGAGCAGGCTGACCCACATCCGTCCGAGCCAGTCGGCGAAGCGTTCGTTCGTCCAGCCGCGCTCGGTGACGAGGCGATGCCACAACATGCCGTCGGTCATCGACCACGTGACGTCCCGGCACTCGTCGACGGACACGGCCAACTGGCCGGTCGCCGCGGCCTCCATCGCCATCACCGTCATCCCCGCGAGGCGTTGGCGGCCCATCTCGTCGAGCATCGCCGCCGCGGCATGGTCGGCGCCAGCCGCCGACTGGACCATCAGCTGGAACGGGGCGATCCGTTGCGCGGTCTTCGTCGAGAAGGCGGCGTGCAGCATCAGTCGCCTGGCGAGATCCGGCTCGCCGCGGATCGCCAGCACCTCCGGCCGCTCGTGAAACACGATGTCGGTGTCATCGCCGCCGACCGTGATGTCCCAGGCTTTGTGCAACAGCGCCGCCTTGTTTCCGAAAGCGGCGTAGATCGTCTCCACCGACACTCCGGCGAAGCCGGCGATGTCGGCGATCGTGGTGCGGCCGTAGCCCTGGGCGATGAACAAGTCCCGCGCCGCGCGGACGATCGCCGAACGGGTCTCGTCGGCCTGTGCCCGGCGGCGTGACGAGTCGTAGCGGCGCTTGACTTTGTTCGCCAATTTCACTACACCTTTACCGTATTGGATACATTACGACTGCATCCAGTATGGAGGAAGTGATGACAACGATCAACGATCCGGCGTCCGACTGGAGCACGGTGGCCGACGCGTGGGACACCAAGGTCGATGGTGTCGAGGAGACAACCGCTGCGGCGACGGCGGCGTTGCTCGATCGTGTTGCCGTCCGTCGCGGGGATCGTGTACTCGAGCTCGCCGCCGGTCCGGGCGTACTCGGAACCACGTGGTCGGAGCTCGTCGGGTCGTCGGGCAAGGTCGTGGTCAGCGACATCGCCGTCGGCATGGTCGACATCGCCCGACGTCGCAACGCCGGACTGGCGAACGTCGAAGTCGCCGCCATCGACGCCTCGGCGATCGACCGCCCCGACGGCTCCTTCGACGTCGTCGCCTCACGGATGGGGCTGATGTTCACGCCCGATCCGGCGGTCGCCTTCGCCGAGATCCGCCGAGTGCTCGCCCCCGGCGGCCGCTTCGCCGCCCTCACGTGGGCCGCGCCTGAGCACAACACGTGGATCACGTGCGTCGGCATGGCGGCGATGATCAACGGAGTCGTCACCGGCGGCCCACCCGTGGGGCCTGGCGCCATCTTCTCGCTCGGCGACCCGACCGTCCTCGCGTCGCTGGCCAAGGACGCCGGCTTCCAGGAGGTCACGACCGACGAGATCGACGTCGTGTTCCGCGCCGACGACATCGACAGCCATGTGAGCCGCGTGAGCTCGCTGGCAGGCCCACTGGCGGCCGCCTTCCGCGCCGCATCCCCCGACCAGCTAGCGGCGATCCGCCGCACCGCCGCCGACCTCGCCGCTCCGTACACGACCGACGCCGGGCTCGCGTTGCCGGGTCGAGCGCTGCTCGTCGCCGGCCGTGCATGAAGATCAGCCGACCGCGCCCAAGGCGACGGCGAGCAGCTCGGCGACGGTGACCTCGGCGAGCAGCGCGACGTCGGGATCGCTCGTCGCCGGCGTAGCGGACGACACGAGCCGCGCCGGGCAGATGCTCCGCCGACCGCCCAGAACGTCGAACCGCGCTGAGTCATCCAGTCGACGGCCTGGGCGTCCCACGGTGAGCCCGTGAAAACCAGCGCCCGGTAGTCGAGCGTCTTCGTCAGGTACACGTCGACGTGGCTCCACTCCCCTGTCTCGCAGCCGACCGCCGGTCGACGCGGCACCTCGCGGAGCATCAGCGCACCCTGCATCGCCGACGACCACCGCTCCAGCGGCGACAGCAGCCAGGTGCCATCCGGTCCGGCCAACGCGGCAACCGCGTCGTCGAGCCAGTCGCCGCGGCGGGTCAGCACGTCGTCGACGGCAGTCTGCCGCGCGGTCGACGAGCGATGCCAGCGGCGCCAACGTCGCGCCGGTGAGTACGGCCTCCAGTTCGAGCAGGCGGACGAGCGTGGCCGCGAATGACCGCGACGCCACGCCGCTGACCTCGATGCCGGCATCCAACGGCACGACGTGATCGGCCAGCCCGGCGAGCGGACTTGCCGTGTCGTTCGTCAGGGCGACGACCGGTCCCGCGGCGTGAAGTGATTCGGCGGCAGCCAGTGTCTCCGCCGATGTCCCGCCGGCCGAGATCACGACGTTCAGCGACGACGGCGACGGCTCGGCCACGGCCGAGCTCTCGGCGACGGCTGACGATACCGCGTCGCCGGAGTCGTCGAGCTGCCACCTCCGCGGCGTAGCGCGACGAACCGATGCCGACCAGGAGCACCGACCCGCCGTCGCCGAGCGCAGCGAGCTCGTCCCACGCCGACCCCTGCCGCAGGCGGGTGGCAAGGGCGCGCAACATCTGCGGCTTGGCCTCGACGTCCTCGACCAGCCGGTCCGGTGCCCAACTCATCGGTACAGGGCGGCCAGCGCCGCCTCCGGGACGTAGCTCCAACTTGGGAGCACCGTGGCGGCGTAGACGAACTCATGCAGCTCCTGAATCACCTGCAGCGGGCGGAGTATGCGGCGGTCCACCGCGGCGATCTCGCCGTACGCGTCGATGACCTCGGCGGTTGCCGCCGTGATGAACTCATCGAGCGGTGCACCAAGCTCAGGCCGGTACTTGGCCACGACGCGGGCGACGTGATCGACCGACTGCACGAGGGCGGCGAGATCGACCATCGCCGGTCGTCGCTCCACGCCATCGGCGGGATCGAACCCGCCCGGCGGCGTCGACACCGGATCGCCGTCGAAGTCGATCACGACGATTTCGTCGCCACTGCGCAACATCTGGCCGACGTGGAGATCGCCGTGCACCGGCTGCACCGGCACGTCGCCGGCTGCAGCAAGGACGGCGAGGTCGGCGGCGATTCGACCGGCGTGCGCTTCCAACGACTCACGGGCCGCGCCGGTCGCCAACCGCTGTGCTTGCTCGAGCAGGCGGGCGCCGCGGGCGACCTCGCCGGCGAGCCCGCGGTGACGCACAGGTTCGCGGATCACGGTTGAAGATGTCGTCAACGCCGCGTGCAGCCGTCCTGCGATAGAGCCGAGCCGCCGCGCCGTGGCGACGGACGGCGCGGCGTCGCCAGCGTCGAGGTCGGCAGTGATGTCGGCGACGTACCACTGCCAACCGTCCTGCGAGTCGGCGACGTACGCCGTGACGATGGCGACGATCCGTCCGCTGACTTCCTCGACGCCGTGGAGCGCCGGCACCTCAGCGAACCCACTGGCGGAGAGGTGGCCGAGCAATTGGGCGCCCCGGTGCGGCGGCCGCGCCGGATCGCGCAGCCACTTGACGACCACGGCTTCCCCGACGACGACGCTGTGATTCGTCTGGTCGACGGTGATCGGCCGCTCGACTGCATCGGCGGCGACGACCGCCGGGGCGAGACGCCTGGCCACGGCGACCGACGCGCCGGCCGCCGGGGCGTCCGTCATGCCGGCCGGAAGCCTGTGCGCGGCGCCGGCTCGGCGTGCTTGACCATCACGTGGTGGGCGACAGTGAAGTCGAGCACCGAGTCGTGGCCCATGTCCTTGCCGAAGCCCGACGACCGCCGCCCCCCGTGGGGCATCTCACTGGCGATCGGCAGGTGGTCGTTGACCCACGTGACTCCGGCCTCGATGCGGTGGGCGACGCGCAGTGCGCGGTCGACCTGCGGTGTCCACACCGACGACGCCAGACCGTACGCGGAGTCGTTGGCGAGGGTGACGGCCTCGTCCTCGCTCGTGAACGGCAGCACGGTGAGCACCGGCCCGAAGACCTCGTCCTGGACGATCTCGCTCGACTGCTCGGTCGCCGTCACCAACGTCGGTTCGTAGAACCAGCCTGGGCGATCGATGGTGGCGCCGCCGCGCACGACCTGCGCGCCCGAGGCACGGGCGCGGTCGACGAACCCGCTCACCCGCTCGCGGTGCGCCTCCGAGATCAGCGGTCCGATGTCGGCATCGTCGTAGGGGCCGCCGATCGAGATGCCGTCCATCGTCGCCCGCACGGCGGCGAGCAGGTCGTCGACGATCGGCGCCTCGGCGTACACACGCGTCGCCGCCGTGCAGTCCTGGCCGGTGTTGTAGGTGGCCGCCAGCGCGGCGGCCGCCGCCACCGCCTCGACGTCGGCGTCACGAAACACGACGAACGGCGCCTTGCCACCGAGCTCGAGGTGCACCCGTGCGGGGCGGGCCGCGGCGTTGCCCATCACTCGCCGCCCTGTTGCCGTCGAGCCGGTGACCGTGATCATGTCGACGCGCCGGTCGGCGACGAGCGCTTCGCCGACAGCCGCGTCGCCGGTGACGACGGCGAACACGTCGGCGGGTACGCCGGCTTCGAGCGCCAGGTCGGCGAGACGCATCGACGTCGATGGCGTCGCCGGCGCCGGCTTGAGCACGACACTGCATCCGGCAGCGAGGGCGGCGCCGATCTTCCACACGGCCATCACCAGCGGGAAGTTCCACGGTGTGATCGCTGCGACGACGCCGACCGGGCGGCGCAGCAGCATCGACGTGTAGCCGGCACTGAACACGCCGGCGGCGGTGCCGTCGACCGAGCGGGCGGCGGCGGCGAAGAAGCGCAGGTTGTCGACGGCGAAGGGCAGTTCGCCGTCGCGCATCACAGCCCAGGGCTTGCCCGTCTCGGCCACCTCGGCGCGGCTCAGCTCGTCGGCCTCGCGCTCGACGAGGTCGGCGAGGCGGGACAGCGCCAGCGAACGCTCGCCGGCGAGCGTCGTTCCCCACGTCCGCTGCGCCGCGACGGCTCGATCGACCGCTGCGGCGACATCGGGCAACGGCGTGTCGGCGATCTCCTTGACCGGCTCGCCGGTCGCCGGATCGACCAGCACGCGGGTGATCAGTTCAGTGCTCATGCGCTCCATCCTCGGTGTTCAACCCGTCGACAACGACCAGATCGGTCGGCCGCCACGACAGAGCGACGTCGTCGCCCGGTCGCCGGGACGTCGGCCCGACGCTGGTGGCGACCAGAGGAACAGTGAAGCCGTCGACATCGACGATCACGTGGCTCGTGCCGCCGAAGAACTGAACGTCGCGGATCGTCCCGGCGGCCGTCGGCTCCGTACCGCCGGCATCGTCGAAGCGGATCAGCTCGGGGCGCAGCGACGCCGACACGCTCGATCCCGACGGCCGGCCTGCGACGTCGGCGGCTACACAACGCCCCGACGCCATCTCGATGCCACCTGCGGCGACGATGCCGTCGAGAAGGTTGGTCGAGCCGATGAAGTCGGCGACGAACCGGCTGGCCGGGCGCTCGTAGAGCTCGGTCGGCGAGCCGAGCTGCTCGACCGTCCCGTCGTTCATCACGGCGATGCGGTCGGCCATCGACATCGCCTCCTCCTGGTCGTGGGTGACGACGACGAACGTGATCCCGACCTCGTGCTGGAGGCGCTTCAGCTCGATCTGCATCTGGCCGCGGACCTTGCGGTCGAGCGCGGCGAGCGGCTCGTCGAGGAGCAGCAGCTTGGGCCGCTTGACGATCGCCCGGGCCAGGGCGACGCGCTGGCGCTGGCCGCCGGAGAGCTGTGCCGGGCGGCGAGCGGCGAGCGGCGTGAGGCCGACGACCTCGAGCACCTCGGCGACGCGCTCGCGGATCTCCGCCTTCGGCCGTCGCTCCCGCTCGAGCCCGTAGGCGACGTTCTTGGCGACGCTGAGGTGCGGGAACAGCGCGTACGACTGGAACATCAGGTTGACCGGGCGGCGGTGCACCGGCATCGCCAGCAGGTCGGCGCCGTCGAGCGTGATCGTCCCGGCGTCGGGCTGCTCGAAGCCGGCGATGATGCGCAGCAGCGTCGTCTTGCCGCAGCCGCTCGGGCCGAGGAGGGCGAAGAACTCGTTCTCCGTGATGTCGAGCGTCACGGCGTCGACGGCGGTGACGTCGCCGAAGGCGCGGGTCACGCCGGCCGAGGGTCACGAGCGCACGTGTCATCGCTTCACCGCTCGATCGAGTCGGTGAGCCGGGTCAGTCGCTGCGCCGCGAGCACGGCGACGATGGACACGAGCAGCAGCACGGTGGCCAGCGCGTTGACGTCGGGCTTCACGCCGAAGCGGACCTTGGAGTAGATCACCTGCGGCAGCGTCGGTGTCGTCGGGCCGTTGGTGAAGAAGGCGATGACGAACTCGTCGAGCGACAGCGTGAACGACAGCAGCGCGCCGGCGATGATCCCGGGCAGCAGCGACGGCAGCGTGATCCGCACGAACGATCCGGCGCGCGTCGAGCCGAGGTCGCGGGAGGCCTCCTCCAGCGACGAGTCGACGCTCTGCAGGCGGGCCCGCACGACGGCGGTGACGAACGCCATGCAGAACACGGCGTGGGAGAGCAGCACGCTGCGCAGTCCGAGCGTCGTGTCGAGGAACGTGTAGAAGCGTGAGCAGGCCGACGGCGAGGACGATGTCGGGCAGCACGGCCGGGGCGAGGATGAGCACCTCGACCGACCGACTGCGGACGTAGCGCTGCATGCCGACGGCGAGCAGCGTGCCGAGCACGGTGGCGACGATGGTGGCACCGACGGCGACGATCAGCGTGTTGCGCAGTCCCTCGCGCATCTCCGCGTTGCGCCACATCTCGCCGTACCAGTCGGTGGTGAACCCGCCCCACGACGTCGGCAGACCGGAGCGGTTGAACGACAGCACGACGAGCACGGCGATCGGCAGGAAGAGGAACACGTAGACGAGAGCGAGGTGGAGCCGCAGGTACCTGCGCACGACGACGTGCTCCATCGCTTCAGCGAGGACGTTCTGGACGACGACGATGACGACGACGAAGGCGAGGACGACGAGGGCGACGCGTCGAGCCGAACGGCCAGTTCTGCGCCTTCAGGAACTGGTCGCGGATCAGGGTGCCGACCATCACCGTCTTGCCGCCGCCGAGCAGCTCGGGGATGACGAAGTTGCCGAGGCTGGGGACGAACACGAAGAGCGAGCCGGTGATCGCGCCCTGGGCCGTCAGCGGGAAGGTCACGCGTGCGGAAGCGCGTGAACGGCGTCGGCGCCGAGGTTGGTGGCCGCCTCGCGGAGCTGCGGGTCGAGCCGCTCGATCGCCGCGTAGAGCGGCAGGATCATCAGCGGCAGGTAGGCGTAGACGAGGCCGAGCACGATCGCCGGCTGGTTGTTGAGCAGCGTCAGCGGGGCGTCGACGAGCCCGAGGCTGCGGGCGAGCTTGTTGATCAGCCCCTCGTTGTTGAGCAGCACGATCCAGGCGTACGTGCGGATCAGGAAGTTGGTCCAGAACGGCAGCACGACGGCGACCAGGGCGACCGTCCGCCAGCGCCGCGACAGCCGGCGATCGCGTACGCCGTCGGGTAGCCGATCAGCAGCGCGAGCAGCGTGGCGATCAGCGCGAGCCGCACCGACGTGAAGAGCACGCTGCGGTAGACCGGCTCGCCGAGCTTGGCGAAGTTCTCCGGCGTGAACGGGCGGCCGACGTCGCCGAAGCGCTTCGCCGTCAGCGTCGAGTAGACGACGAGGAGGACGAGCGGGACGGCGACGAAGGCGGCCGTGTAGAGCAGGCCGGGACCGAGCAGCACGACACGCTCGACCCAGCCGGCGCGGCGATCGCGCCGGCGACGACGCCTGCCGCTCGTGGCGCCCGGCCGACGACGCAGTCACCGCGCTCGCCGGACCGGTGAGTCAGCTCGACGTGACCTCGGCGACGATGTCGGTGTACTCGAGCGTCGCCTCGCCGAGGTCGACGAGTTGCTCCTGCTCGAGCAGCTCGGCCGGGGTCATCGACAGGTTCGGGAACTGCTCGAGCAGCGCCGGGTCGACCAGCGCCATGGCGTCGGGGTTGGGCACCTTGTAGAAGACGTTCTCGGCGACCTAGGCGTGGTTCACCGGGTCGAGGACCCAGTTGATGAAGGCGTGGGCGGCCTCCTGGTTCTCCGAGGTGTTGAGGATCACCATCGTGTCGACGCCACAGGTCGCTGCCCTCCTCGGGGATCGACGAACTCGATGTCGGGGTTCTCGGCGATGCCGTAGTTGCACCAGCCGTCCCACGCCTCGACGAGGTCGGCCTCGCCGCTGACGAGGCGGCTGTAGAACGTCGTGTCGTCGTAGGCGAGCAGGTGGTCCTTGGCCTCGATGAGCAGCTCGGTGACCTGCTCCAGCTCGTCCTCGTCGGTCGTGTTGGCCGAGAAGCCGAGCGCCTTCTGCGCCGGCAGCAACAGCCAGCGCTCGGTTGCCATCATCGTCACCCTGCCGTCCTGCGCCTCGGCTCGGCGTCGAGCAGGTCGTTCCAGCTCGTCGGCGCCTCGGTGAGGAGGTCGCTGCGGTAGCAGAGCCCGGTCGTGCCCCAGGTGTACGGGCACCGAGAAGCGTCAGCCCGGGATCGGAGGCGAGCTCGAGCGCCTCGGGCGCGAGGTTGCGACAGGTTGGGGACCAGCTCGGGGTCGATGTCGAGGAGCAGGCCGGCCTCGTCGAGCTGCTGGGCGAACTGCGCCGAGACGAAGACGACGTCGTAGCCCTCGCCGCCGCCCTGGAGCAGCTTGGCGACGATCTCCTCGTTGGTGGCGTGGGTGGTGAACTCGACGGTGGCGCCGGTCGCCTCCTCGAAGCCGGGGATCAGGTCCTCGGGCGTGTAGGCGTCCCAGTTGGAGATCGTCAGCGACTGCCCCGACAGGTCGGGCAGCTCGGTGGCGGGGCCGGCGCACTGCCTTCGCTCGCCGGCGCAGTGCGATTCGGCTGCCGGTTCGGTGGTGTCGCTCAGCGGCGCCGGCGACGAGCGATGGCACCACACCGAGTGCCAGCCCGGCGACGGCGACGATGCCGGTCGTCCGTCGTGCAATACGTGATCCGCCCATGTGCGCTCCCCTTCGTTCCGGCGTCGAGTCCCTTGACCTCGATTGCTCGACGCGCTACGCATCGTAGTCATGGTGACGAATTCCGCAAGAGGGACGCCGTAGTTTTGCGAAATCAGCATGACTCGCCGAGTCGGCGCTCGGCGTCGCTGGACCACATCGACCGGCAGGTCGTCGCCGCCCTGCAGGCGGACGGGCGCCGCACCTTCTCGTCGATCGCCGACGAGCTCGGCGTCGCCGAGTCGGTGGTGCGCTACCGCGCCCAGCGGATGGAACGGGCCGGGATCCTCCAGGTCGTCGGCATCGCCGACCCGCTGAAGCTCGGCTTCGACCTGATGGCCCTCGTCGGCCTGCGCGTGACGCCGGGGATGCTCGGCGAGGTCTGCACGGCGGTGGCCAAGCTGCCCGGAGACGAGCTACGTGGCCGCCGTCGCCGGCCGATACGACGTGTTCGTCGAGCTCGTCTGCCGCGACTCGGCGCACTTCCAAGAGGTGCTCGTCGACTCGCTGCAGTCGGTCGCCGGCGTGCAGTCGACGGAGTCGTTCCTCATCCTCGAGATCCACAAGATGGCCTACGGATGGGGTGCCGGCGAGTCCGGCGTCCCCGTGGCCGACGCCGGAAGCCACGCCGGCAGACGGCCGGCCGGCAAGCGCGCCCGCCCGGCGCGGGCAGGAGGGAAACAGCGTTGACGCCGAAGACGTTCCTGTTCATGCCCGAGAGCGCCTACGGGCCGACGAACAACTGCATCGGGATCGGCAACGTGCTGCGTCAGCGCGGCCACCGAGTCGTGTTCGCCGCCGAGGCGTCGTGGGCCGGACGGCTCGCAGCCGTTCGGCTTCGTCGAGGACCTCGTCGATCTCGCCGCGCCGCCCGACGCCGACGACGGTGGCGAGCAGGACGCCGGGCAGTTCTGGACCGACTTCATCCGCGAGACGGCGCCGGAGTTCCGCAAGCCGACGATCGAGCAGCTCGACTCGTTCATCCGCCCGACGTGGCAGGCGCTGATCGACGGCGCCCGCTACAGCCACGAGCAACTCACGCGAGATCATCGAGCGCAACCGTCCCGACGTCGTCGTCGAGGACAACGTCGTGCTGCTTCCCCGCCCTGCTCACCGCCGGCGTGCCGTTCGTGCGGATCATGTCGTGCAACCCGCTGGAGGTGCGCGGCGCCGATGTGCCCGCCGGTGTTCAGCGGCTACGCCAGCGACGACCGCGCGCGGATGGGACGAGTTCCGCGCCGAGTACGACCGCACGCACCGGCCGATGTGGGACGGAGTACGACGAGTGGGTGCGCAGCTGCGGCGCGCCGCCACTGCCCGACCTCGACTTCATCCACGCCAGCGAGCACCTCAACCTCTACCTCTACCCGGAGGCGCTCGACTACATCGACCGACGACCGCTCGACGCGACGTGGCAGCGCCTCGACTCCGTCGGTGCGCACGACCGACGCCGAGTTCGAGATTCCCGAGTCGTTGCCGACACGGCCCGACGCGGACAGCGCGCTGGTCTACCTGTCGCTCGGCTCGCTCGGCTCCGCCGACATCGACCTGATGCGCCGACTCGTCGACGTGCTCGGTCGGACCCGCCACCGGTACATCGTCAGCAAGGGGCCGCTCGCCGACCAGCTCGAGCTGCCGGCGAACATGTGGGGCGAGGCCCAGGTGCCGCAGACGTCGGTGCTGCCGCTCGTCGACGTCGTGATCAGCCACGGCGGCAACAACACGACGACCGAGAGCATCCACTTCGGCAAGCCGATGATCGTGCTGCCGCTGTTCTGGGACCAGTACGACAACGCCCAGCGCGTCGACGAGCTCGGCTTCGGGATCCGCCTGGCGACCTACGACTTCGCCGACGACGAGCTGACCGGCGCCGTCGATCGTCTGCTCGCCGACGACGCGTTGCGATCGCGGCTGGCAGCGATCGGCGCTCGCGTGCGGGCGCGAGACGGCGTCACGTTGGCGGCGGATCGCATCGAGCGCGTCGCCGGCTGAGCGCGACGCCGGACGGACGTGACGACGTCGATGCTGCGGCGCCGCCAGCCCGCGGCCGTACTGGCTCGATCGTGACGACGTCGCGGCCCCGCCGCCGCGACCGCCGATCGACGGCGCGTCCGATGTCGAGCTGCTCGTCGTCGGCGCTGGATTGACCGGACTGTGGGCTGGGTTCGAGGCCGCCCGAGACGGGCCACGACGTGCTCGTCGTCGACAGCGGGGCGATCGGCTCCGGGGCGTCGGGACGCTGCGGCGGGTTCATCAACGCCTCGATCACCCACGGCATCCCCCACGGCCACGCCCGCTGGCCGGACGAGATGCAGGCGATCCTGGCGATCCAGCGGGCGCTGTGGGACGACATGGTTCGTCTCGTCGGTGGCGACCGACGTGATCGAGCCCGTCGGCAAGTTCACCGTTGCCACTCGGGCGCACCACGTCGACTCGATCGCCCGCACCGTCGAGCTGTTGCGCCGCTACGGCGAGGACGTGGCCTCCTTCGACCGCGGTGAGATCCAGGAACGGCTGGGCTCGGCCACCTACCTCGCGCGGCTACCACTTGCGCTCGGCAAACGGCCTGTGCGACCCGGCTCGTCTCGCCTGGCGGCTTGCTGACCTTGTCGAGTCAGCAGGAGGGCGCATCGCCGAGCACTCGCGGGCGACCCGACTGCGACGTCGCGGCGATGTTGTCCACGCCACGTTCGCCGATGGTGCCGTGGTGCGCGCCGGCAAGGTCCTGTTGTGCACGAACGCGTCGCCCCCACTGCTCCGTCGCCTGCGCGCGTTCGTCGCCCCGGTGTACGACCACGTGATCGTCACCGAGCCGCTGTCCGACGAGCAGTGGCGGAGCGATCGGCTGGCATGAGCGAGTTGGGATCACCGACGCCGGCAACCAATTCCACTACTACCGGCCGACCCCCGACGGGCGAATCCTGTTCGGTGGGTGGGAGGCCACGTACCACTTCGGCTGGGCGGGTTCGACGAGCGCTACGAACGCGACGCCACCGTCCACGCGCTGCTTCATCGCCACCTCGTCGACACGTTCCCCGCTCTCGACGGCGTCACCGTGACGCACGCCTGGGGTGGCCCCGTCGACTCGACGAGCCGATTCACCCCGACGATGCACACGGCGGCGGGCGGACGGATCGGCTGGGCCGTTGGGTTCACCGGCCTCGGCGTCGGCGCCAGCCGCTTCGGTGCGCTCGCCGCCCTCGATCTCCTCCTCGGCCGGCGCACCGAGCGCACCGACCTCGCGCTCGTCCGCCGCCAGCCCATCCCCTTCCCGCCCGAGCCGCTGCGCTGGGCCGTGATCCAGTACACCAAGCGCGCCCTCGTCCGCGAGGACGTCACCGGCCGCCGCAGCCTCTGGCTCCGTGCCCTCGACCGCCTCGGCGTCGGCTTCGACACCTGACCCCGCACCTACCATCTGGGGAGGATCTCTGTCCCCAGTGCTGACAGTTGTGCTCCTGGATTCGAGCGCTCAGAGTCCAGCGAGGCTCCACATCGAGACGCTGCCCAACTGGTCACCGACGGCGAGGTGCCACGTCGTGCCGTCGCCAGCTGGAGAGATCGCCACATCCATGACCCAGGCGGGCAGCCACACTTCGACCACGCACCTGCGCGTGCGCAGGTCCCAAACGCGAACGCTCGTGTCACGGCTACCGCTCACCAGCCACCTGGTGTCCGGGATGAGACCGAGCGAGAGCACCCAGTCCTCGTGGCCCACGAGGGGCTCGCCAGCCTCGTCCCCAGTCGCCAGGTCCCATTCCGAGATCACGCCACGGGCGCCACCGATGAGCACGTGCCCACCGTCGATCACCAGCGCATAGATCGCGACGTTGGTGGCTTTGATCAGGCGGGCCTGCTCGTGGGTGGAGAGATTCCACACGCCCACGATTCCGTCGGCCGTCACGCCCACGACCCGCTCGCCGTCGGCTGTGATGCCCACGCGATAGACACGCCGGCGCCAAGGCGATGCGGGGGGGACGATGGGCTCGCCGACTGTCGTGTTGGTCGCCGCCTCCCAGAACCTGATGGCGCCGTCGGCGCCCCCGCTCACGATGAGATCGCCGGCGAGAGCAACAGCCAGCACCTCGCGATCGTGCCGGCGCTCGGCATCGGAGTGAACGATCGGACCGCCGACCAGAGAGGCTGTTGAGACATCCCAACGCTGCACCACGCCGCCCGCGGTTCCGCTCACGACAATGTCGCGGTCAGGCGAGAACATGACGCAGTTCACGCGACCGCTTCCTCCGACGAATGGTCGCGCAATGCGCGCTCCGGTCTGTCGATCCCAGACCCGGACCGTGCCGTCCCAGCCGCCGCTGGCGACGTGAGCGCCATCCGGACTGATCGCCACCGAACGAGCGGTGTCCGTGTGGCCGACGACCTCGTCGCCGGGTGGGCTGACGGTCAGATCCCACTGGCGGGCGATGCCGTCCAGATGGCCGCTGATCGCCTGCCGACCGTCAGTCGAGATCGCGAGGGAGTACACGTAGCCCGCTTGAGTGGCGATCGGAGCGGACCTCGGCGTCCCCGTCGAGTCCCACGCTTGGAGGCCGTCCCTCGTTCCGACAACGACGCAGGTTCCGTCCGGGGAGAGCGCCACGCGGTGCACTTCGTCATCGAGACGGATCATCGGCCTTGCGACGAGGCGCCTGCGGGTGATGTCCCAGACGCGGACGAAGGCGCCGTCGCCATCCTCGCCGCCAGCCACGACCGTCGAGCCGTCGTCGGACAGACCGAAGCACGTCTCGTCGCCCGTTCCACGGGGCCATGCGACCAGCAACTCACATGTGGCCATGTCCCACAACTGCGGACCGCCCTCTCGGGTGATGCTCAAGAGGAGCGAGCCATCGGCCGTGATCCGAGCCGACACCACTTCGTCGTGGTCGGAGCCACAGACCGCCAACCCGAGGCTCTCGGCGGTGCCGGGGCCATTCCACCGTTTGACGTCGCCGTGGCTGCTGCAGGACACCACACGACTGCCGTCGGGGCTGATGGCGACCGCACAGATGGCGTCATCGGAGTCGAAGTGGGGTCCGACCGGAGCGCCGGTTGCCACGTCCCACACCTGCACCGTGCCGTCCTGTCCACCGCCGACGACGCGCTGGCCGTTCTGGGCGATGGCCACGACGACGTCCTGTCTGCCGACCGACATCGGCTCGCCGATCGGCGCCGCCGTCATCAGGTCCCACAGGCGGACGTCGCCGTGCTCGCCACCGGTGACGGCGATCCGGTCGTCGGCGGTGATAGCGATCGAGTGGATCCCGCGGAAGTGCCGGCCGAACCTGCCCACGAGCGCATCGGGATCCCGGTGCGTGGTCCATTGCGGTGCAAGGCAGGGCGTCTCCAGGCTGTCCAGTCGGGCCCGCGCCCGCGTCGCGAGGTCGGCGTCGCCTGCCACAAGCGCCGCAAGGCAGAGCTGCTGGGTGACGTACCCTTCGCGGCTCACCGGCCGCGGCGGTCGAAGATGCGGTGACTCGCGCAGCAGGAGGCGGTGCAGGCGCGCGATCGCCACGCCGTCGTTGGATGCAGCGGCCGCCATAGCGAGCGTCGCTCCGGTCTGATCGACGCCGTGGCGCCCGACGGCGGCCTCGACGAATGCGAGGTCGTGGACGAGCGGACCGAGCCGGTCCGGCGCACGTGCGGCGAGGAGGTCGGGGTACGAATCGAGCAGGTACGGGGGCGTGCCACGAGGCCACGCCTTGTCGGCGTAGCTGGTCGCCCACGCCATGACGCTGGCTGCGGCCTCCTCGATCAGGCCGTGGTCGGTGAAGAACTGCTCGCAGCGCTCACGAAGCGTCTCGTGGGCGAACGTGAACCGCGTCGCCGGGGTCGAGCCCACCGGCTGCACGATCCGTGCGACACGCTTGGCGAGGACGTCCTCGATGTCGAAGACGTCCTCCCCAGCGAGCGTCGCCAGGTCATCGGCAGCAAGCCGGCCGCGGGCGGCGGCGAGCAGGCATAGCACGCGCCTCCCACGCTGGAGCACGTCGCGGTCGTCGTTGCCGCCTGGCTGCAGGACCGCCCTGAGCTCGAGGGTCGCCCGCTGCTCCAGGTCCTTGGCCGCGGTGGTTGCCGCGAGCACCACTGGCGTCACCCGCCGCAGCGGGTGATCGACGTCGACATCGTCGGGCAGCTCGGGGTAGGGCCGACTCGTCACGAGGACGTGGGCGTGCTCGCCGACCATGGTCGGCAGGACGCCGGCGACCGATGGAAGGCCGGCCGCCGGACCGACGTCCTCGTCGAGCCCGTCGACGATGAGCAGAACGTGGCGAGCTGACTCCCTCGCCTGGTCGACAGCCTGTCGCCAGAGGTCGCGCAAGGCGTGAACGTCGTCCAGCGGGCTCGGAGGTTCGACGCCGACGAGACGAGCAAGCTGTTCGTTGACCGCTGCGGCGAATCGCGTCACGTCGGCGTCGCCCCGCCGACGGACCAGGAAGAAGGCGACGACGTCGACATCGGGAGGCACGCTCCGCGACAGGTGGGCGACGAGCGCTGTCTTGCCGGACCACGGCGGACCGATGATCCAGCGGAGGCCCTCGGCACCCGTCGCAAACACGCGTAGGTCGGTTCGCTCCTGATCCCGCTCGAGGAGCACCGGCGTGTAGCGGGCGATCTCGTCGACAGTTGCCCAGTAGCGCGACGGTGTGACCACCGATGCAGCGGGAAGGCGGAGCAGTTCGCCGGCCGACTTCCGCCCGAGCAGCTCCCACCAGCGCGCCGCGTCGTCGAGCCCAGTGACCGCGCTGATCGGTGCCACGGTGAGCGATGACTCGCCCTCGGCCAGTGCGTGCTCGCTAACCACCCCGACCGCCACGCTGCCCCGATCCGGATGCCGCGCGAAGACGACGGCGCCCGACATCCCCTGCCACGGCGTGTCCAGGAGCGCGCCGGTTGGGAGGCTGCGCGGCGTCTGGGTCACGTCGAGGCCGAGCAGGCCGCTCTCACGATTGGTGCCCGGAGCGATCCGCCCATCCACCTGGACGGTGTCGCGGAGCGACGGGCGCGTCGTGTCGTGGCGCGAGCGCTCCTTGAACGCCGGGAATCCAACCGCCCAGCAGCTCTCGATCGTCTCGCTGGCGGTGCGGTCGACGTCGGCGTACGGCACCGCGGCGAGCTCATGGTCGAACCCGGGGTCGACGATCTCGATGAGGGCAAGATCGCTCAGCTCGCCGGGGCGTCCCCGGCACCGGACCTCGGCCCGGTACTCGACCCCGCCGTTGGCACGCACGAGGTGCTCGCCACGGCCCACACTGTGGGCTGCGGTGAGCACCATGCGGCCGCCGACGAGGAACCCGGACCCGACCGTCCACTGCGGGCGTACCGTCGGCCCCCGATCGTGGAGCACCTCGACGGCACGGTCGACGGTCACCTCGGCACGAGACCGCGCCACCACGTTCACCGGCGCACCGTCCCGAGGCCGGCGAACCTCATTACGGTCATGGCTTGCGGTCAAAACCGCGGGCCACCAGGACGCGATTGCCGGTGGCGTCGACCGGCGGGTCGAGCTTGATGGTCACCCGCTGGATCGACTCGGCAACGTAGCTGCCGCCCGCTCCGAACTCGACGACCCAGAACTTGATCCCCGCTTTGCCCTCTGCGGTGCGGGTGACGCCGACATGGAACTCGAGTTCCACGGCCCCAACCGGGAACTGAACGGCCTGGCCCGCTGCGTTCTCGATCGCCTCGCCGAGCTCAGCCCGCAGCGCGTCGATTGTCTCCGTCAAACCGATCTGGTTCACTCCGACCTCCTCGTCGTCACCCACGCGACGACGAAGATGATCGCAGCTGCGCCGGCGCTCAGACCCGCAGATTGTCTCTAGCATCAGAGCGGTTCACCGCTGAACCTTGGTGTGCGGCAAGCGTCGGGAACCCGGCGCGATCTCGACGCGTGACGTCGGAGACATGCCCAAAGTGCGATTCGGCAGGGATCGCGCCCGGTTTGGAGGAGGCGAAGCTGGAGAGCGGGCGGAGCCGCCAGGGCCTATTCGCGCGAGCCCTTACTCGGATGCTCGGAGCGACCCGCACCTAGCAACGTACGTGTCCAGCCGGGCTGCCGTTCGCCCGCGCCATAACTTCGGCACCGAACGACACCCTCACACCGGCGCCAGCCGCGCCAGAACGGCATCGATGCGTACCCACGTCCCGCTGATCCGCCAGGGCTGCGTCCAGAGTGCCCGGGGGTCGTCGACTGGCTCTGCACGATGTCGCCCGACTCGTCTACGGCGCCATCGTCCGCCTCCAGTAGGCCTGATCCCGACGGCGGCCGTTATCGGCGCGACCATGTCATCAATTACCCAACATCGGCGGGTCAGCATCCTTGCCGAAGGTCAGGACGATGCTGCCGACCTTGTGACCGTCGTCGACCCGGCGGTGGGCCTCGACGATCTGTTCGAACGGCAGGACTGCGTCGATGACGGGCTTCAGCACACCTTGCTGGGCGAGCGACATCAGGGTTCGATAGCTCTCGCCTGTCACCTTGGCTGTGCCGCCGATCGTTGCCTGCTGCCACGTCGAGGCAACGGTCTGGAACAGGTCGCCGACGACCATGAGGAAGCGGCCGCCGGGTTTCAACGAGTCCTTGATCCGGGTGTACGGGGCGTTGCCGTGGGTGTCCATGATCACGTCGTAGAGCTGCCCGTTCTGCGTGAAGTCCTGCGTCGTGTAGTCGATGACTTGATCGGCGCCGAGGTCGCGAACCATGTCGACGTTGGCGCGGCTACAGACCGCTGTCACCTCGGCACGGCGATGCTTGGCGAGTTGGACGGCGATGGTGCCAACGGCTCCCGACGCGCCGTTGATAAGGATCGACTCACCGGCGGCCAGCTTCCCCCGCTCGAAGAAGTGCAGCACCGTCGAGCCGCCGAAGCACAGCGACACCGCTTCGTCGAAGCTCACGTTGTCGGGGATCCTGGCGACCTGGCCGCGTTCGGCGACGGTGATGTACTCGGCGTGGCAGCCGAACTTGAACCCGCGTGAGGCGACCACCCTGTCGCCGGGCTGGAAGTCGGTGACGCCGCTTGCCACCTCGGTGACCCGGCCGGCGACCTCGAAGCCGAGGACGGGCCTTCTCGGCTTGGTGACGCCCATCGTCAGCCGCACGAGCGCGGACATCCCCCTAGGCACACGCGGCGCACGCAAGCGGGCGTCGCCCGAGTTGACCGTGGTCGCACGGGACTCCACCAGCAGCTCACCAGCCTCGGGGACCGGCATCGCCACATCCTTGATCTGCACGACCTCGGGTGGCCCGTACCGCTCGCAGACCGCCGCCTTCATCGCTGATCAAGCCGGTGCATCAGCCGGACGGTAGCAAGCGGACCACCTTCGTCGCCGCCGACGAGACAGACCCCAGCGCCGGCAATGAGACTTGGGCTCGACGGTGTAAGTCCTGCCTGACGCCATCGGCTCGGCTGCTGCTCGTCGACTCCCGGACTCCAGCGCCCTGCCCGCCGCACTGGCGCTTCAACCGCCGCCCTAACCCGGCGCTCGGCCCGGACCAGCGACGACAATCTCAAGCGTCTCGAGGAAGCTGGTGGACGATGTCATGGAGACTCCGAAGGCGCTGCGCTTCACCACCATCGTCCGCCGCACTGCAGCGCGAATCGGCTCGGTCCCGACTCGGCGATCCGCGCCACCCGCGTGAGGTCTCCGCCTCCCGCATCAGCGAACGATGAAAGCCGCTGACGCACACATACTCGCGACACCGAGCATCGGCTGTGTTGGCTCCGTGGCGCCTGACAATCGCGACACCACGGGCCGGCCCTGGTGCGCGGGATCTACGCTCGGTCAATGGCTGTGCAACCGGGTCGCTACACCGCCGACATCGAGGGTGACTTCGTCGTGTTCCTGATCGGCATGCGCTTCAACAAGCCCTGGAAGGTCCGCCAGTGGTGGCCGGTGTTCGCTGCCATGCCAAAGATGCTGCGCACCTTGTCGGTACATCCTGAGCTCGGCTGCCTCGGGTTCCACAGCTGGGTCGGTCGCACGACGATCCTGGTCCAGTACTGGCGCAGCTTCGAGGACCTCGACCGGTTCGCCAGGGACAAAGCCCTGCCGCACCTGGAGCCTTGGCGACGGTTCAACCGGGTGATCCGCGACTCCGGCGACGTTGGCATCTGGCACGAGACCTATCGAGTGCGAGCGGGTGAGTACGAGGCGGTTTACGGCAATATGCCCGTGTTCGGGCTGGCCGCGGCGGCACGGCACGTTCCCGCCACCCGCAAGGGCGACAGCGCTGCGGCCCGCATTGGAGCGACCATCCTCGACGCCCCGGCCGTCGCGCCGTACTGAGACCGCCCACGTCACGGCCGCTTCCCACGCGACTGAACAACGCGCCCGAACGCCGACCAATCGCTGACCATGACCGACGCGTAACGACATGAGCGTCGCGGGGCGTGGGCGTGCCGCAGGTGTGGACCCGTGGGGCCACCTCCTGTGTTGGCGCCGGTCTTCAGCAATGTTAACGGCGCGGGCGGTAGTCGCGAACACCGTGACGTCGAGTGCGAACGAACGCCGCCAGTGGCGCTGATCCTCGGTGACATCATCTTTGGAGATCGTTGACGATTAGTCCAAAGACGAACACGGCGGGGACCACGAACGTGTTGCGGAGGTGCCGGACCGGGTGGAGCATGACGGTCTCGAATCGCATTCGGGTGGTCGAGGCCGGCGTGGCGACGACGCCCCCGGCGTGGGCTGAGCGTGTAGGCCGCTCAGGGGCGACCGTCAGACCGAAACCGCAGGAGTCGCTGACCGCCGGCTCAACCGTGTCGGGGTCCGTGGTCGTGCTCCGCGTCCGACATCCACTCCTCACCGAGTTCGTTGGCGGCCTCTTCGCGCAGAACGGTGATCACCCATTCGCGAGCCGACGCTTCGACCAGCGAGTCTCCCGTGGCCACTGTGATGGCCCGTAACGCATGTCGCAATCGTCCGACGGCCTCATAGAGCTCCTCGGTGGGTCCCGGAAGGGCGTCGCGCCAGTCGGTCGGATCGGACATGTGACTCATCGGAGTGAGTTCATCAGTCCGTGCCGTCCCACGAGCGGGCGGCGATCGCGTTGCTGGGCTGGCGCATCGAGGCCCCGGGAGTCGCAAGCGACGTTCGGAAGGCGTCGATGGCGTGGCAACCGGCCTCGTTCGTGGAGCAAGGCGGTCATGGTCATCGACGATGCGCGCGCTCGTCGGGGTTCTGTCGTGCCGTGGCGCACATCGCCGACTTCGCGGGTGTTCGCTGTGCGCTCATCGTTCCTCCGTGTCGCTCACCGGGACTCGTGCAGATCCAGACACCCGAGGCGTCAACGCCGTCGCTCAGCGCAGACCTGCAACGGCACGGCTCGCGACGGAGCCGTGCCGTTGCACCCCGGCCGGTGCCTACTCGGCGACGGAGCCTGCGGTGACGGCCTCAACGACGTCTCCGGCGTTGGTGATCTCGACCTTGCGGGGCTTGGCCTCCTCGGCGACGGGGATGGTCAGGGTCAGCACACCATTCTCGTAGGTGGCGCTGAGGTGGTCACGGTCGAGGCCCTCGCCGAGGAACAGTTGGCGGCTGAACTCACCTTGGGCCCGTTCGGCGATCTGGATCTGATCGCCCTCGGCGCGGACCCAGCCAGCGCGTCGCCCGCACGGTGAGCAGATCCTTCTCGACGGTCAGGTCGATGAAGCGGGCATCGACGCCGGGCAGGTCGAACGAGACCGTGAACTCGTTGCCCCGACGGTAGGCGTCGACGGGGATTTGGCGGGCCCGGCGTTCATTGAGCATCGCCTCGGTGAGCCGGTCGAACTCGCGGAATGGCTCGGATCGAATCAACATGTCAGATCCTCTCGATCACCCGAGCAGCTGACGGTCGGCGACCGGCAATCTCGGGGTGTACCTGCATCGTATGCCGGATGTGTAAAACTAGCAACGTACTTCTAGAAATATGTGGCTAGGCTCTGCGCCCATGACGGAGTGGAGCTTCCTCACCAACCACGCTCGGGTCCTCGTGTGCATCGCCCACGACCCCGGGGTCCGCCTGCGCGACATCGCCACGACGCTGGACATCACCGAACGCAGCGCCTACAGCATCGTCACCGACCTGACCGCCAGCGGCTACGTCGTCAAGGCCAAGGACGGCCGACGCAACCGCTACCAGATCCAGGCTCACCTGCCGCTACGAGAAGCCATCACCCAGCAACGCACCATCGGCGAGGTCCTCGACATCCTCGTCGAATCGGACAGACGCACCGAAGGCCAGCACACGGGTGATCCGATGTCCGGTCGCACCTACGACGCATCGTACCTTCGGTAGGGGAAGCGGCGCGGGTGTCTACGCCGTCGTCGGGTCGCCTGTGGTACCAGCCGGCCATTGGCGGACAGACCGAACATCGATGGCTGCACCGACGATGCGCAGTCGGGCCACCAGATGGTCACCCGGGACTGTGGCCACGGCCGGTCCCGGGGAGGGCTGGTGGCTGTCGGCGATGCGCAGGGCTCGGTCAACGGAGAGCCAGACACCAATCCACGTCGCGATCAATCAATGGATGACCGAAGTCGTATCGAGCAGGCGCGTGGGGACAACCTCGCTTACCGAAACACCCTTCTCCAAATGGCTACCACGTCCCAGCCCGTAGGAAATCGCGACCCGCACCGCGAGCAACTCGGCCCTCGTCGGGAATGGCTCAGGCGGTTGAGATTGCGGCGGTGGTCCGTGTCGGGTTCGGGTCGACGCGGTCGAGGTCGATCGTGGAGATGACGATCGAGTCGAGGGTTGCTGCCCCAACGAGGACGGCGAACGCGACGTCGGCGGCGTCTCGTCCGACGGCGATGCGGACGAGACCGTCGATGGGTGCCATGCGGGTGGCGTCGAACAGGTACCAGGCACCGCCGAGGTAGGCCTCGAAGAAGCCGTGGAAGTCAGGGGGATCGAGGTCGACGGCGTACCCGGACACGTATCGGGCGGGGACGCCGAGGGCCCGGCACAGGCTGATGCTGAGGTGGGCGTAGTCGCGGCAGACGCCAGCGCCGCCGACGAGGACGTCGACGGCGCTGGTCGAGACGTCGGTGCTGCCCGGCAGGTACTCGAGGTGCTCGTACACCCAGTTGCAGATGCCTGTCACACGTTCGAACCCGGGTGCAACGTCTCTGAATTCCTTGTTTGCCAGGCGGGTGAACAGGTCGGACGGGCAGTAGCGGCTGGGATGGAGGTACTCCAAGACGTCAGTTGGCAGGTCGGCGAACGGCGTCTCGACCGTTGGGGCGACAGGGGGGACGAACGCGGCGAGCTCGATCGTTGCGTCATAGAGCAGCCATAACGGCCCGGGTTCGGCAACGATCCGGATGAGGTCGTGACCGGAAGGTTCCAGTGGTGTTCGGGTTGTCGCCAGCTCAGGGGTGATGATCAAACGCTCCGCGGTGACCTCTTGGTGAGGGTTGCGGGCGGCGAGCACGGCGAAGGAGAAGCTGCTGCGGGTCGTGACCGTGTAGTGGATCTCGCAGTGGGTGCTGATCCTGGTCATGGTGCCTCCTTGAACTCGGGCCAGATCGGCGCTGCCCACGTCATCGGGAACTCGTCGAGTGCGCTCTGTAGGTGCTGATGCCAGAAACGGTGGGCGGCGCTCAAGTCGAGTGCGGCGAAACGATGTTGACGCAGCCCACCTCCGGCCGCCTCGAGCAGGACGAGGTCGATCGGGAACTCGACGTCGACGACGCTGGCTCTTGTCGAGTCAAAGGCGAGGTAGGCCAACGCAACCGCTTGTGGCAACGGCGTCTCATAGTGCAACAGTCGGTCGAGAATCGGCTTGCCGTACGAGGTGCGCCCGATGATGAAGTACGGCGAATCGGGCGTGGCGTCGATCCAGTTCCCCTCCGGATACACCATGAACAAGCCGGGTTCGTCGTCGCCGGGAAGGTGGCCACCGATGATCGCGTGAGAATCGAAACGCAGTCCGCTGTGGTCCAGCGACGGCCCGTCCTCGTCACGCACCCGCTTGATCTGATCTCCGAAGTCGGTGACCACACGGTAGAGCCGGGTGTGAGGGCTGGGCAGCGCAGCGAGCTCGTCCTCGAGCCGGAGCACGGCCTTGTCGCGAATGGACCGCAACCCCGACGTCATCAGAAAGATCGCGGAGCCGGCATGCTCGAGCAACGACAACTTGGCCTTGTTCGAAAACTCCTGGCCGCGCACGATCTGAGTGTCCGCCAAGGCGACGAGACCGTCGCGGACTCGAATCCCGACGCAGAACGTCATAGATCGACCCTAGGTCGCACCCCCGCCACTCGCGGCCCGGCGTAAGACGTGCTGCGGAGAACCGGGCGAGATCACCGCTGCGATGCATAGACAGAGGAACCTGCAGCCATCGCGGGCGACATGGAAGAGAGAGAGCGATGCCCTGTCATCCGCGACAGCCCTTCGTGCGTCCGTCCTTACGTAAGGCCAACCACCGAGGTCGGTTCAGGGACCCGAGGAGGGTGACATGGACAGTCGGTGGATCAAGCACGTCGGACGAGGGACAGCAGTGGCGGCGGCGGTAGTGCTGCTGGGAGGCGGAGCGGTCGCCGTCGCGACGCCCTCCGGCAACGGGGCCAAGCACGGCTCGACAGTCCTCGAAGACATCAACGGCAACGAGGTCGGCAACGCCCGCTTCACCGAAGACGCCACTGGCGCCGTGCACGTCAACGTGCACGTGAAAGGGATGTCAGCGGGCCCGCACGGCATCCATATCCACGGCATCGGCAGTTGCAGCAACGGCTTCGCCGACGCCGGCAGCCACCACAACCCCCGGGGCGCGGCGCACGGCAACCACGCCGGCGACCTCCCCAACCTGGTCGTCAACGGAGCCGGTAAAGGTCACCTCAACGCCACCATCGAGCACTTCAGCTTCAACGACGACGCTGCCATCTTCGACGGTGACGGCAGCGCCCTCGTCGTGCACGCCCTCCCCGACGAGTTCGTCACCCAGCCGACGGGCGGCAGCGGCGGGCGCATGGCCTGCGGCATCATCCACCAAGGCTGACCTTCGTTCGACCCCGCCCTGCGCCCCCCTGAAGGACTCGCGCCAGACGGCGCGAGTCCTTCACGCGCACAGGCGGACCACACCTCAACGTCGGCACGCCGCCCGCCGGAGCGACGCATTTCCGGCGCCACCGACCACTCCCAACTTGAACTGTCCCGAGTCTGGAAGCCTCGA
>CAVTBY010000010.1:0-907590 GCA_963733085.1 Ilumatobacteraceae bacterium | reverse complement strand
CGAAGGCGTCGATCCCCGAGTGCCACGTGATGTCGTCTGTGCCGCGTTCAACCGCCACGAACGAGACAGATTTGTCGTCTGCGGCGCCCGAGAATCGCGGCAGCGTCATCGCCGCCGACGGCCGGACCCACGGATGAGTGAGAAGAGCCACTTTGAGCTTTCTGGCTCGACATAGACGCAGGGGCGGACATGAACGCGCGGGACCGTGGCCCGGCGAGACGGGACCTTCGGCCCAGGCGGGCACCCGGCGCGAATTCGTACCGTCGAAGTGACCGCTTACGTGCCCCCGCACAAGACAGGAGAGACCAGTGAAACTGATGGACACAGAGCCGATCACCGTGACCAACGGATCGACGCCGGCACCCGTTGCCACCGCGCCGCCTCCCGTGCCCGACGCCGTCGTGATCCGCCGGCGCACGATCGACACCGTGCTGATCGCCGCCGGAATCGTGATGACGGCGGTACTCGCCGTTGCCGGTGTGCTGTTGACGTGGGGCAGCAACTTCGCCGACGACTATGTCGGCGACGAGCTGTCCTCGCAGAACATCTTCTTCCCCGACGCCGCCTCCCTCGAAGAGGAAGGTCGCGACGACCTCGTCAAGTACGCCGACGAGCAGGTGACCACCGGTGCCGAGGCCGAGGCCTATGCCAGCTTCATCGGCGGCCACCTCGAAGGCATCGCCGACGGCATGACCTATGCCGAGCTCGGCGGGCCGCAGGGCGAGGCCCGTGAAGCTCTCGCCGCCGCCGAGGAGGCGGGTGAGGACGAGGCGACGATCGCCGAACTGCAAGGGACCGTCGACGAGATCACCGGCCAGCGTGACTCGCTGTTCCGTGGCGAGACGCTGCGTGGCCTGCTGTTGTCGACGTTCGCCTGGTCGACGATCGGGACCATCGCCGGCATCGCCGCCGTCGCCGCATTCGTTGCGTCAGGCGTGATGCTCGTCCTCGTCATCCTCGGAGTGTTCCACCGCTTCCGCTCGACGAAAGCAGCGCTGTAGCGCAACAGACTTCCGGGGGGTGGGAAGCCGGCCGCGTCTAATGACGCGGCCGGTTTCGCGTTTTCGACGCCGCGCGGCGGGGCGCTCGTCCGACCGGTCCGGCGTTTGTGTCAGCAAGAGTGCCATCTACGGGCACATTCGCTGACACAAAGCTCGGCCGCTCGTTTGTGTCAGCAAGAGTGGCCCCTACGGGCACATTCGCTGACGCAAACGAGTCGGCCCGTCTGGTGGCCTGGCACGCTCCCCTTCCAGAGCAACGCAGCCTGTGCTCACGAGTCACTCGAACCCGCAGCACCACCTATTGGTGCGCGATCTTGACACAAACGACACCGCATCGGTTTGTTCGACGCGGGGTCAGAGCAGGCCGAGCTGGCGGGCTCGTTCGACGGCTTCACGTCCCGGCTCGATGCGTCGAGCTTCCGGTAGATCGCCTTGACGTGCGACTTGAGCGTGTTCACCGAGATGTACAGATGACCGGAGATCTCGCCGTACGTGAGGCGGCTGGCGAGGTAGCGCAGGACGTCGCGCTCGCGCCTCGCTGATCGGCTCGATCAGCTTGGCGCCGCTCGACTCGGCGTGCTGGAGCGGGTCGCAGACGCGCGCCATCGAGTACGCGGCCGACGAAGACGTCGAGCTCGGAATCGGCCGGCAGGGCGTCGAGCAGGCGATGGACCTCGGGACCTTCGTCGATCAGCAAACGCACGAGACCCACCTCGGAAGCGAGACGCACCGCCGTCGCGCAGCGAGATCAGCGCGGTCGGACACGTCGCGTCGTCCGTGAGGGCGCGGGCGACCAGCGCGCCACGTTGCACCTGTTGACGACGGGTCAGCGGTGCTCTGACAGCGAATCGATGAGGCGGTTTGCTTCCACGGTGTCGCCGCCGGCCAGCGCCCAGCGGCACTGCAGCAGCGTCCGATCCGGACCGGGTAGCAGTGCGGAGACGTGCCGCTCGCACGGCCGACGTCGCCGTTCGTCCACGGCCAGCGCGGGCCTCGAGCCGGCCGATCTGGTCCAGCACGATTGGCGTGGGCGACGGCATGCTGCGCCGCGGCCTCGTCGAGGTAGCCCGGCACGTCCTCGGGCTGCCCGTCGGCGAGGGCGTAGCGCGCCGACTCGAGCGCAGCGAGAAAGATCGTCGTGGTCGCCGTGCGAGGCGCGCGCGATCTCCGTGGCGAGTCGCCAGCTCGCGTCCGCCTGCCTGAAGATCGTCGCGCTCGCGGAGCAACGCCGCGCGCGCCAGCCGCGGCACGCACCGCGAGAGATTCGACTCATCGAGCCCAGCCCGTCGGGCAGCGTCGATCGCCTCGTCGGCATGGTGGGCGGCGTCGTTGAGCTCGCCCGCCGTCAGCTCTCCCCACGCCAGATACCCCGGAAAGCGAACCGAGTCGACCAACGGAGATCGGAAGGGCGCTGCGGCGCGCTTGCTCGATCGTCCGTGCCGAGCCCGCCGAGATCGTCCATGAGGAGGTACGACTGACACGTCGTGACCGACGACTGGGAGATCCACCGGTGGTTCGGCGTGTATCGCACCCGAGACCGGCCTGACCGCTCACCGACCAGCTCGATGGCCGCCTCAGGATCGCCCTCGTGGAGGGCCTGGATGCCGCTGACGACCGTCATGCATCGCCGCATCGTCCGGTGTCAGGGAGAGTTGCTCGACCCGTCGGAACCACACCTCGACATCGTCTGGGGCGCCGAGGGCGATGAGCACGAGGCAGCACTCGATGATCGCGCTCGGCTCCACCGAGACGTGGCTCGCCCCGAACTCGCGCGAGCCAGGCGCGGGCCGTGTCGATCGCCTCCTGCCGGCCCTCGACGTCCAGGCGCGCCACGGTCAGCTTGTGGAGATGGCGGAATGCCAGCTCCACGTCGTCCGCCGCCATGGCGTGGCGCACTGCGCTCATCAGGTCGTCCTGATCGACGTAGCCGATCGACGCGGCCCGGTGGGCGCGACGGAGCGCGTCGAGCGACGTCGCCCGTCAATCGGGCGCGCAGGAACGCTGCGAACAGGTGGTGGTAGCGGTACCACCGGACCGGCGGTCGAGCGCGATGACGAACAGGTTGGACCGGTGGATTGTTTCCAGCAGTTCGCCGCTGTCGGCCCGCCCGGTGACGTGCTCGCACAGCGTCCCGTCGAGCGACTCGAGGACCGATGTCTGCATCAGGAAGTCGGCGACGTCTGCCGGCTGGGCGTCGATGACCTCGTTGATCGAGAAAGTCCGTCACGCCACGGTCCGAGCTGGCGAATGCGTCGACGAGCTCGGCCACGTCGCGAGTAGGCGGCCAGCGACAACGCGGCGAGGTGCAGGCCGGCCGCCCAACCTTCCGTGAGATCCACGAGCCGGGAAATGTCGTCGTCGTCGACGTCGCATCCGAGCCGGTCGAACAGCTCGCGCGGCCTCGTCGCTGGTGAAGCGCAGGTCGTCGTCGCGAAGCTCGAGCAGCTGACCATGGACCCGCAGCCGGCCGATCGGAATCGGTGGGTCTCGTCTCGAGCCGATCATCAGGCGACGCCGGCGGGGAGCGATGCGATGAACGCTGAGAGCGCCGCCGACGCCGGGGCGGCGTGGTGGAAGTCGTCGATGACGATCGTCAGAGTCGGGCGCCCAGCGAGCACGTCTCGGCGAGCTCGGCGGCGAGGTCGACGGTCTCGCCGCCATCGTGGTCGAGACGCTTGAGGGTGTCGCCGCCGGCGCCGTCGACGCAGCGGTCGATCGTCATCGCCAAGGCGCCCAGAAGCGAACGGGGTCGACGTCGGTCGGGTCGCACGACAGCCAGGCGATCGGCCCGGAGCGCTCGGCGACCCACGCCGTGAGCACCGCTGACTTGCCCGCGCCGGCGAGCCGACCACGAGGCCGACGGGGCTGATCCCGACGCGGAACGGCTCGATCAGGCGCTGCCGTTCGACGACCGCCGGCGGGAGCTCGGGCACGCGGAAGCGGGCGGAGGCGACGAACCGTTGGCTCACGACCCGAGCGCCCACGGTGACGGCGTCAGCGCGCACTCTGCACTCTCCACTTCTGCGCCCGACCGGCGTGGCCAGCTCCTGTCGAAGCGCGCCGGCGGCAATCGTATCCAGAACCCATTTAGACCTCCGCGGATACGACTGCGGTGGGTCATGTCACCGCCGGCGGTTTGTGTCAGCAGAGTGACCGATCCGCAAATTCGCTGACACAGACGACTCACCGCCGCCGAGTCACGCACCTCGCATCAGAGCCTCCGGCCTGGCCGCCGCTGGCCGTCCCTCGCTCGAGCCTAGACGGAGATGCTGACCGGGAACGTGGCGATCCACACAGCAGTGCCGATGAACACGGCGCAGCCGACGGCGAGGATGACTTTGCGGGGGCCTTCGCCGTGCAGCTTTGTGCTCATCCCGGCGAAGAACAGGGCGACGGCGAAGAGGACGACACCGAGGACGTAGTTGGCGGATCGTTGGATGTTGAGCCGAACCCTGGCGGCCTCCGCTTCGGCGGCGGCATCGGCCTGGCGTGCTTCGGTGTCCTCCTGAGGCAGCTCGTACACGTCCATCGCGAACGGTGTCGGCGGAGCGTCGGGGTTGGTGAGCGGATCGGTGGCCAGCCACGCGTCGAACGCCGGGCGGAAGTCCGGTCGGAACCGTGCCTCGTAGAAATCGGCCAGATCGCCCTCGTCTGTCGCAGTGGCGTTGACCCACTGGAAGAACATCGCGATGTCGACCTCGGTTTGGGCCTCGGCGAGCCCCTGGGCGCGGGCGGCGTCGATGCGCAGGGCGTTGACGCGACTGGACGCCTTGGTCTGCTCGCCGTTCCACCGATTCGCCTGATAGCTGCTCCACGCGGTGGCGACGGCGGCGAACGCGAGCAGGACGGTGGCGACGACTTCCACCCAGTCCCGCCGCGCCGGTGAGCGAGCGGATTCAACCGACGCGGTCGCCGTCACGTCGGTGCGCCGGTGTCGTCGCAGGGGATCGGCACGTCCTCGCCGATCACGGCGAGCGACTGGTCGATGAGCACCAGGGTGCGTTCCATTGCGTCGGGCTGCAGCCCGCCGACCCCGCTCTGGACCGGATCGTCGAAGAAGCTGAGCAGCAACAACATTGCCGTGATCACAGCGACCACGCTGCCGATGAAGAGTGGCGGAACCCAGGGTCGCTCGCCGCGATCGGCCATACCGAGCATGAACACGAGGATGATCGCGGCGATGAAGAACAGGACGATCCACAGCGGGACGGGAACGATTCCTGCGGCGCCGTGGATGCGGTCTTGCCGGGCGATCTCCCGAGCCTCGGTCTGATCGAGCCACTTCGAGTAGTTGGCTTCCTCTGCCGCCGAGGCCGGTTCGAATCCCTGCATGGTCCCGAACATCGCCGCACCCCACGGGTTGATGTCCTCGCCGAGGGTGTCCGCCTCCATTCGATCCCACTCATCCTCGATGACCCACCTGGCGTAGCAGACCAACTGTCCGGTGAGGTCGGCGCCGACCTCACCCGTGGTCAACCGCTGCGCCGTCTGGACCTGCTGGACGACGGTCAGTGCCTCCGTCTCGGCGCCGGTACGCGAGGCGTCGTAACTCTCGAACGCGAGAAAGATGAGGAAGCCGAGAAGCACCGAGAACCCAGTGGCGAGGACGCCGAAGACTCCGGAGGCGCGGTCACTGTCGCTGTAGTACCCGCCTTCGGGCGCGCCGCGCCGAACAACGATCATTGCGGCGACGGCGATCGCCGTCGCCGCAATGACGATGAGGGCGGCCCAGAAGATGTTCATCGACGCTGCTCGGTCGCTGGGCTGTTTGGAGAGCCGGGTTCAGCCGAGCAGCTTGGCCTTCTGCTGTTCGAACTCGGCGTCGGTGATGACGCCCTGGGCCTTCAACTGGGCGAGCTTGGTCAGCTCGTCGGCTGCTCCACCACCGGTGCCGGCTGTTTGTTGAACGTACGACCGGAATTGTTCTTCTCGGGCCTGCGCATCCTCGATGTCCCGATCGGTCATCGCCCTGCCGCGCACGATCAGGTAGATGAACACGCCGAGGAACGGCACAAACAGGACGAAGATCGACCACAGTGCCTTGGCGAAGCCGCCCATGTCCTTGCTGCGGAAGATGTCCGCGAACACCCGGAACAAGAGCATGATCCAGGCGAACCACAGGAAGAAGATGAGCATCGTCCAGAACAGGCCGAGGATGGGGTAGTCGTAAGCAATCATGGTTGTCTCCTTAGTCGATCAGGGGGTGCTTGCTGGGGGATAGTCGTTGCTGCCGGGCCCTTGCCGACGACGGTACGCACAGCGTGGGGTGTGGACGCCTCACCCGTAGCCGGGTGATCGTGCGGTCTCATGTCGAGGTTTCGTCGGTCTGGTGGACATCGAGAAGCTCCATGCCGGCGGCGTCGAGGCGGTGGAGGATGCCGTGCAGCATCGATGCGTCCCTGCTCGTGAACCGCAACGTCGTAACGCTGTGAGCGACCGTGATCTCGAGGTCGTCGACCTGCTCGCGCAGCCGCTCGTCCATCTCTCCGGCGACGGTGATGATGAAGGCCTGCCGACTCACCGGTGCCTCAGCGCGGTCATCCACCGACTGTGCCTGAAGTCGACGGTTCGCGCATCACCCTCGGCGGGGTGGTCGATCGTTCGGCATCGTGCCGGATCACCCCGGTGCGGGTGATGACAACCGGGCGATCGTCCTCATGATGGCCACATGCGTTGCCGGGCGTCCGATGGCTGATCTGCGCTACGAGGTGTCGTTCAAGGGGGTAGCGAGTCCGACGTTGCGCGCCGCCTTCATCGACTGCGAGCTCGACGACGGGTCCGGGGCCACGGTGGTGCGGTGCGGTCACGACGAGCTGCGCGGCGTGATGGACCGGATCGAGGAGCTCGGCCTCGACCTGCTCGACGTTCGGCTCGTCGCCGAGCACCCCGATGAACACCAAACCGATGAGGAGAGCACCTGATGAGCCCTGACCGGCATGCCCGCACGATGTTGCCGATCCCCGACAGGAGCGGTTCGAACCGACGATGGCCGGTCGTCCGACGTTGATTCGGGGCAACTCGCAGCTGTTCTTCCCCGGCATGGGCAGGCTGTCGGAGAACAGCGTCGTCAGCATCAAGAACAAGTCGTTCTCCGTTACGGCCGAGGTCGACATCCCCGACGGCGGCGCCAACGGCGTGATCATCGCCCAGGGCGGCCGGTTCGGTGGCTGGGCCGTCTACGTCAAGGACGGAGCGGCGAAGTTCGTCTACAACACGCTCGGCATCCACGAGTACGCAACGACGGCCGACCGAGCCGATCCCGGCCGGCAGCCACCAGGTGAGAATGGAGTTCGCCTACGACGGCGGCGGGCTCGCCAAGGGCGGCGGCGTCACCCTCTACTACGACGGCAACGCCGTCGGCACCGGACGGGTCGAGCACACCCAACCGATGATGTTCTCCGCCGACGAGACCACCGACATCGGCTACGAATCTGGCACCACCGTCACACCCGACTACACCGCCCACGAGCAGCCGGTTCACCGGCAAGCTCAAATGGGTGCAGCTCGACGTCGGCACCGACGACCACGACCACTTCATCGACCCCGAAGAACGCCTCCGCATCGCCATGGCCCGCCAGTAGAGGAGCGATCCCGACCGATGGGTGTTTTCATGACGGAACGGTCATGAAAACACCCATCGGTTGAGTCGGGGCGTAGAGCGAGGCGACTACCGTCGCCGCCGACATGATCGAAGCCGGCCTGTGGGGGTTGTTCGCCGCCAGTTCGCTCGTCCTCGGGGCGACGATCGCCGAAGTCCGCCCTCCTGGAACGCGGGTGCTCGGTCTGGTGATGGCGTTCGGGTCAGGGGTGCTGCTCAGCGCCATCTCCTTCGAGCTCGTCGAAGAGGCGGCGAAGACGTCGGGACAGTTGGGGAGCACGTTCTTCGGCCTGTTTGTCGGCGCCCTCGTGTTCACCGCCGGCGACGTGCTGATCGGTCGGCTCGGCTATGCCCAGCGAAAGGACATCGGTGGCACGCCCGCGGACGCCGGTGGCCTGACGATCGTCCTCGGCACGTTGCTCGACGGAATCCCCGAGAGCGCCGTGCTCGGGCTGACGCTGCTGGAGACAGGCGACATCGGCGTCGCCATGTTGGTTGCCGTGTTCGTCTCCAACGTTCCCGAGGCGATCGCCGCCACGGTCGGGCTACGCGCCGGTGGGTGGTCGCTGTCGAAGGTGTACGTGCTGTGGGGCACGATCGCCGTGGCGTCGGCGATCGCCGCGGCGGCCGGCTTTGCGCTGCTCGACGGTGCGTCCCCCGACACGTTGGCGTTCATGTTCGCCTTCGCCGGCGGAGCGATGCTGACGATGCTGGCGACCTCGATGATGCCGGAGGCGTTCGAACATGCCGGCCGGGCAGTCGGGCTGACGACGGTGGTCGGCTTCGCCGTGGCGTTCGGGATCAACTGGCTGGAGGCGTGATCGCGTCCGAGTCGGTCGTGGGGACGCTCGGCCCGAGGACCCCAGCGGCGCGCAACTCCGACAGCGCGACGAACCCGGCGGCGGTGACCGGAACGGCGAGGAACACGCCAAGGAAGCCGGCGAGGGCGCCTCCGGCGGCGACCGACAGGGCGACCACGAGCGGGTGCAGCTTCACCGCCCGTCCTTGGATCCACGGTTGCAGGATGTTGCCCTCGATCAACTGCACGATCACCACGACCGCCAGCATCGCCACGCCTCGGCTGATGCCGCCCTCGGCGACCGCAAGCATCACCGCCACGAACCCGGCGACCAGCGCCCCGATGTAGGGGATGAAGGCGCCGAAGAACGTGATCACGAGGATCGCTCCGACGTTCGGCACACCGAGGACGAGGGCACCGAGCGCGATCATCGACGCGTCGATCGCGGCGATCGTCGCCTGTCCGAGCATGTACCCCGTGACCACCGGCCAAACGTGCTGGCCGACTCGATCGACGACGCCGTCCTGGGTGTCGAATCGAGCGACGATCCACTGCCACATCGATGTGCCGTCCTTGAGGAAGAAGAACGTCACGAGGAGACTGAGGATGATCGCCGTGATGAGGGCGGCAATCGTCGGGGCGAGTTGGATCACTCCGTGAAACAACAGGTCGACGACTTCGCCGACCGCGTCGGAGGCGCCGTGCTCCAGTGTCTCCGTGGTTTGATCGGACAAGCCGTTGTCCTCGGCGACGTCCGCCAAGGTGGCCTGGGCGTCATCGATCAGGGTCTCGATCTCCGGCCATTGGTCGACCACTGCATTGACCGTCAACCACACCACTCCGACGAGGGCGACCGTGAGGGCCACCACCGACAGCCCGGCGGCGATCGACGTGGGGATCCCCCGACTTTGCAACCACAGAAGGAGGGGTCTCAGCACGGAGGTGAACAGCAGCCCCAGGACGACCGGCAGGATCACCGCGCTGAGGCCGACGATGCCAGCGACGAGGAGGACTCCGGCGGCGACGATGGCAATGCCGCGCCATGCAACCCCACTGAGTCGGTCGAACCACAGTGGCGGCTCCCAGCGACTCACCGCCGCGAACCTAGTAGCGCCGTCCGATCCGCTCAGGGACTGTCAACGCTCCTCGGCGGGGGTGCGACGCGAGTGAGGTCGAAGGCGTCAGCCGCCCAGGAGTTTCGCTTTCTGGGCGGCGAACTCTTCTTCGGTGAGGATGCCTTGGGCCTTCAGCTCTCCGAGCTTGGTGAGCTGGGCGACGACGTCCTCGCCGCCGGCCGCCGGTGCGGCGGGTGGGGGCGGCGGCGCCTGCGCGGCGACGGCGGCAGCGACCTGGGCATCGATCTGGGCCTGCTGTTGCTGCTGTTCGTAGGCCTGGGCCTCGGCGGCCTGTTGCTGCTTCCCCTGCTGCCTGCGGCTCATCCCGCCGGCGACAGCGGTCGCTGTGCCGGCGACGACAGCGGTGCGGGCCATCGTGCCGACCAGGCTCGGACGGCCGACTCGGCCAATTCCCCGACGCATCATGTTGACGATCTCCTTGTTGGTTGTCTTGCGATGGTGGTCAGTCGTTGACGCCGGCGATGAACTCCGCGAACGCTGCGACAGGAATGCGCTCGTGGGCGATGACCTCACCGTTGGCGGCTCGGGCCGCGGCGACGAACTTCGACGCCCAGGTGTTCTCGAACAGCAGCAGGGCGGCCGACGAGTTGTTCGCGAGCTCCTCGCCGGCTGATGCGATGTCCTCGTCCGTCAACAACCCGCTGACCTCGCCGTCGACGTCTTCGTACCCCGCGGCGACGTCACCGAGCTGATCGAGCTCGATCCCGGCGACGTTGCCATCGGCATCCTTGGTGATGAACACGAGGTCGAGAATCCGAATCGTGCCCGAGGACACGAGGTCCGCGAGTGCGGGGGCGACGTCGCCGGTGAACTTGTTGCCGGGGAACCCCAGCAGCACCAGATCGACTGGTGCAGTGATCTCGTCGGCAATGCCCATCCTCGTCCTCCATTCGGTCGCCGGTTGCGACGACACACCTTAGATCGCCTCGTCGAGATGCGCCGACCCGAGACCTTCACAGGAAACGCCGACGGATCAACCACCGGTAGCAGAAGTATCCCCAGATGGGTGGAAGGTAGAACGAGACGAAGCGATAGGCGAGCGCTACCGCGAACGCGACCTCCGAGGTCAACCCGGCTGCCGTCAGCCCGAGGGTCAACCCGGCCTCGGACACTCCAATCCCTCCCGGAATCGGTAACAGGCCGGCGAACAGCGAGACCACAGTGTTGATGAGCACGAGTTGGGTCAGCGGAATGTGCTGTCCGAACGCTTCCACGCAGGCTGCCATCGACACACCGAACAACACCTGGTTGACGAGGTTGCCTCCGAACAGTTGAAGCAACTTGGTCGGTGATCTGAGCACCGCCAAGGAGTGCCGTGCTTTCACGAGCGCCGCCCACAACCTGGCACGCAACGAGGGCACCACGAGGACGACCACCGCGGCAACGACGATGACGCCGAGGGCGATCAGACAGATGGTGACCAGTCCGCTGATGTCGCCGCTGTCGACGGAGAGGTCGAAGTCGATGTCGGAGAACAGCGACAACGAGAGGAACAAGACGATCTGGACCACGAATCCGGACACCGAATCGATCGCTCCCGCAGCAACGGCGTTCGTCGGTTCGACACCGAAGCGCTGGAAGAATCGAATGTTCACAGCAACCCGCGCCGCCGTGCTGGGGATCGCCAGATTCACATAGCAGATGGCGAACTGCAGCGTCGTCAGCGGCCCGAGGGGCAACGGTCGGTTGATCGCACCCATCGTGCTCACGGCCGCTGGAATGCGGGCGACCTGGGCGAGGATCAGCGCGAAGACCAGCCACCACCAGCTCGCGTCGCGGAGGGCGTCGACGAACTCGTCCAGATCGACGTCGCCGAGCAGGCCGATGAGGGCGTAGGCGGCGAACACGAGCAGCGCCAGGTTGAGGATCGACCCCCGGGTGACCCGGCGCAGCTTGATCAGGTCTTGTTCGCCGACGCCGAGCGTCGCGCCCATTCGCTTGCGCACGTCGTCCAGCTCGACGGTGTCTTCGAGAGCGTCCTGCAGCATCGGCGGCATCGCCGCTTCCTGTAGGAACGGCAGTACGGCGGTGAGGCTCTCGTCGCCGAGCACGCCGCGGGCGGTCGTCGTCGCGGTCTCCTCGCCGCTCAGCAGGAGGTCGAGACCGATCAGCTGGGCTCGGTCCTTGGATTTGGCGTGGGCCTCTTCGGCCACCGACGCCGATGAGAGATCGCCGAAGCCGAGCGAGCCGTCCGGACGAACGACGATCCGGTCGAGGTCGAGACGGCGATGGACGACTCCGGCATCGTGGAGGCGTGCCAAGTCGTGCCACAGCGGCGTGATGTTGACGTCGGCGTCGCGCCCGTCATCAGACGCGTGTCGAAGGCGCTCGGTCAACGGCACGCCTTCGGGCCGGACGACGACGAGGGCATCACCTCGACCAGCACTGCCAGCGGTTACGAGGTGCGGTACGCGCACGCCGGCCCGCTCGGCGAGCAGGGTGACGAATCCCTCGTGTTCGACGAGGTCGACTCGGCTGCGCCCTGGCCCTCGCTCGCCGCCGCGATACCACAGGTTGCGCCACAGTGATGTGAGCAGCTGGGCGTCCCACGCATCACGCCCGTACACCTTGACGAGCAGCGAGCCGTGACGGTCGCGGCCCTCGAACAGCACGACACCGGCCGATTGCATCGCCGCCGGGGCGAGGTCGTCGACGTACACGCCGAGCTCGGCGAGGGCCCGCTTGATCCGCGACTCGGTCGGCCTTCCTCCCGGTGAGCCGGCGATGAGGTGGACGATCGCGGCCGACAGCGTGCCGATGGCGACGGCGGCGACCGCGCCGGATGGCACGGCAGCCTGCACGAAGAGGGCGGCAAGCACCTGCGAAGCTGTAAGCCACCGCCCGAAGTGCCGGAACGGCCGGCTCACGTGAGGCGACGACGTCGAGATCACGGCCGTGGCGAGCACGACTGGCCCCGGTGGGAACACTGGCGGGCCGTCGACGTCGAAGAGCAGCTCGAAGACTCCTCGGTCGTCGTCCATCACCAGCGCGGCGATCACCGCGGTGACGAGTATCGCCAGGACGACGGAGCCGATGGAGTCGCGAACAAGGGCACGGCGGCCCCGCGCGACAGCGACGACGACGAGCACGACGGAGTAGGCGACGGGGGCCCAGAAAGCGATTCGCCACAGCGGCTCGAAGAGATTCGGAATGGCGTCAATGAGGACGAGAACCTCGGCCTCGAACGTCGACGCCACCTCGGCGAAGGCGACGCACACCGCAACGGTGGTCGCGCTGACGATCGCCAGGGCAATGTCGGTCGGGCGACGCGCCCGCGACTCGGCCTGCGTCGATGCGTAGAGCTGGAATCCCCTGCCGGTCAAGCGCCGTGACGCATTGGCCGCGGCCGTGTTCGGCATAGAGCGGATCATAAGGTCGGGTCTGCGCTGCATTCGGGGATGCCGCGGCCTGTTCGACGCTGTCGTCCTGCCCTGCTTGACTGGCGTTCGTGACTGGTTGCTGTGCGCCCTCGTCTGGTCGATCGAGCAGTGCTGACGATCATCCCGACGTCGAGCCGGGTGGGCGGGCCGCGACCTTGGTCGACCTGGAAGGTGGATCGTTCCCGATGGGTTCGACTGGGCAGTTGGCTTATCCGGAAGACGGTGAGGGACCAGTTCACGACGTCGAGCTGAGCCCGTTTCGCATCGATCCGTTCGCGGTGTCGAACGCCCGGTTCGCCGAGTTCGTCGGCGTCACCGGGTTCGTGACCGAGGCGCAGCGGTTCGGCTGGTCGTTCGTCTTCGCCGGCTTGCTCCCTGACGACTTCCCCGAAACGCGATCGGTCGCGAGCGCGCCGTGGTGGCGGCAGGTGTACGGCGCCGATTGGGCTCACCCGGAGGGCCCACACTCCGACATCGAAGGACGTGACGATCATCCGGTCATCCACGTGTCGTGGTCCGACGCTCAGGCGTTCTGTCAATGGAGCGGGACGCGCCTGCCCACCGAGGCGGAGTGGGAGTACGCCGCGTCAGGCGGTTCGGCGCCAACCGTGTTCCCATGGGGGGACGAGCTCGAACCCGGCGGCGACCACAGGATGAACGTGTTCCAGGGCACGTTTCCAACCGAGAACTGGGCGACAGACGGCTGGGTCGGCACGGCGCCGGTCGACGCTTTCCAGCCGAACGGTTACGGCCTGTTCAACATGACCGGCAACGTGTGGGAGTGGTGTGCGGATTGGTTCGATCCCGGGTACTACGCCCGCAGTCCTCGGCACGATCCGCCAGGTCCCGACCGCGGCACGCACCGGGTGATGCGCGGCGGCTCCTATCTCTGTCACGCGTCGTATTGCCGTCGCTACCGCGTCGCCGCACGCAGCGCCAACACGCCCGACAGCTCGACCGGGAACCTCGGATTCCGCGTCGTTACAACTATGTAACGGTCTGTTTCCACCTCCGAGAATCCACCAATCACCGATCGCCGTGTGGTTGAATCTCGCCCGTCCAGATTGGACAGTCGAAAGGGGTTCCTCCATGTCGAACTACCAAACCGGCCAGACCGGATACGACGCCGGTTATCGGGAAATGAGTGGGTGGGTCGGTTGGATCGTGTTCGCCGCGGTGATCCTGATGGTGAACGGCACATTCAACGCCATCCAGGGTCTTTCAGCGCTGCTCCGCGACGACGCCTATTGGGTGACTCAGGGCGGCGACGTGCTGACGTTCAACATCACCGGGTGGGGATGGATCCATCTCATCCTCGGGATCCTCTCGATCTTCGTCGGCTACTTGCTGCTCAAGGGCTCGACGTTCGCCCGAGTCCTCGGCATCGCCCTTGTGTCGTTGAACCTCATTGCCCAGTTCGCCTACTTGCCGCTGTATCCGTTCTGGGGCATGGTCGGCATCGCCGTCGGCTTCTTCGTCCTCTACGCATTGATCGTCCACGGCGGCGAGCTCAAGGCCTAACGCAGCTCGCTTCGCTCGCTGAGCGTGACGTCAGGTGGTCGGCGCCACCTGACGTCGTGACGCGACCACACGCGGCACGATCACCACTGCGGCAACAGCGAGGACGAGTCCGAGGAGCACCGACCAGAGACTGAAGCCGAGCACGACGACGACCGCCAACCCGAGCACGACGGCACCGACGAGGAGCAGATCGGCGCCGATCCAGCCGCGCTGGAACAGCGTCCACACGACGACAAGGGCGGCGATGATCGCGATCAGTCCGGTGAGCCGCAGCAAGCCCGTCGTCGCCTGGCCGAGAATGTCGGCGATGGCTGCCCGACCGGCCGCTCCGGGCACCAGGCTCGGGGCGTCGTCAACCACACGGTGCACCACCGCCCGTGACAGGACCATCCCGACGATGCAGCCGAGGGCGAGCCACAGGCCGGCGCGCAGGCGGTTGCGGGCGAGCACGATGGTGGCGACGAGGAACACGACCGCCAGGGCGGCGAGCACGAACGTCGCCCGCTTGAGCAGGGCGACGGTGCGCTGGGCGTTCTGCACCGACGCCTGGGCCTCGGCGAGCCGGTCGCTCTCGAACACGGTGAGCTGGCCGAAGTCTTCCGGAAGATCGCGCCCTGTTGCCGATTCCAGCTCGGCGATCTGCGCCGCCGGGTCGCCGGCGCGAGTCAGCTCGGGTACCTCGAGCTGATCGAGCACGCCGAGGCCCTGGACGAATGTCAGGGCGCGGGACACGAGCGGCAGCATGTTGACGGTCACCGCCCCGTCCTCGACCGTGATGCCATCGACCAAGCCGTCACCGTTGAGCAGCTGCATCAGCGCCGAGTGCGCTCGTTCGACCGCCTGGGTGAGCAGTTGCTGAACGTCGGGGTTGGCGAGCGCATTCGTCAGGCGCTGGTCGACGACGGTCTGCGCACCGGCGGTGAGGGTCGGAGCCAATCGGTCGAGTCTCCCGGGCAGCACGTTGGTCAGGCCGCTCTCCACGTCGACGGCGGTGAAGGCTTGGTTGGTCACCCACGTGGCGAGCCCGGCCTGGACCTCCGGATCGGTCAGCGCCGAGGACACGATGTCCCCGACCTTGTCGCTGTCGAACACCGTCGCCCTGGCCCAGATGCCGACGAGAGCGAGCGTCAGCGTGACGACGGCAAGGACGCCACACACTGCCGCGACGACGCTGCGCCAACCGCCGCCAGTCTTCGGACTGACCTCCTCGAGTACCACGTCATCAGCCATATGGCGGCCATCCTGACAGGTTCCGATCGGCGCCGATGACAGCGGATACTGTGCCCGCCGTGCCCGCCGCGCCTTCGGACGACCGTACCGGTGGCTTCGTCGAGCGCACGAAGGCATCGCTGACCGAGCGGTTCCGTCGCTACGAGACGATGCCCCTCGTCGACTTCGGGATGCGCATCTACCAACGTGACCGCCAGATCAGCGGCACGGTCGTCGGCAGCGCCATCGCCTTCCGGCTGTTCCTGTTCTTCGTCCCGTTGCTGTTGTTCCTCGTCGGTGTCGCCGGATTCGTTTCGCACGTCGTCGACGCCGACGACTTCAACGAGGAAGCACGGCCTGACCGGCAGCCTCGCCGCCCAGATCGACACGGCGCTGTCGCAACCGTCGCAAACGCGGTGGCTGGCCGTGCTGATCGGGTTGTTCGGCGTCGCCACGGCCGGCTACTCGCTGAGCAAGGTGATGGTCGCGTCGAGCGCCCTGGGATGGCAGCTGCCCGATCGGCCGAAGGCCTCACCGAAGGTCGTCGGCGCGTTCGTCGGGCTGATCGCCGGTGTCGGCCTGGTGGCGCTCGTGATCAACCGGATCCGCGCCGAACTCGGGCTCGGCGTGGCATCGGTGTCGTTCCTCGCCGCCTTCGTCTTCTACGTCGTCGCCTGGTTGATCGTGTCGATGGTGTTGCCGAAGGGGACCAACGACCCGGGCGCGTTGCTGCCGGGGGCGGCGATCGTCGCCTTGACGTTGACGGGGATGCAGGCCGTGAGCCAGCTGCTCATCCCTGGACGGCTGAGCCGGGCGTCGGCGCTGTACGGGACGTTCGGGGCGACGATCGTGACGCTCGGCTGGTTCTTCATCCTCGGTCGGGCCATCGTGCTCGGCATCGTCTGCAACGCCGTGATCCACGAGCGCTTCGGGAACATCGCCAACTTCGTGTTCTCCTGGCCGCTGATCCGCGTGCTGCGCAAGTCCAAACTGGTGCGACGCGTCTTCCGTCTCGAGGACGTCCCGGCGACTGAGGAGGTGAGTGACTCGTGAGCGTGGTCGATCGTACGGGCGACGCTCAGCCGGTGGTTCGCCGAGGTCAAGCCGAACCGGGCGACGGTCAAGGAGGACGCAGTCGCCGGGTTGCCGGGTGCGATCAGCAGCGTCCCCGACGGGATGGCGGCGAGCGTCCTCGCCGGCGTCAACCCGGTGTACGGGCTGTACGCCAGCGGCTTCGGCCCGATCGCCGGTGGGTTGACGTCGAACACCCGGCTGATGGTCATCACGACGACGAGTGCCGCCGCCCTGGCGGCCGGCTCGACGTTGTCCGGCGTCGCCGATGCCGATCGCGCCGAGGCCCTCTTCCTGCTCACCGTGCTCGCCGGCGCGGCGATGATCGTCGCCGGCGTCGTTCCGTCTCGGTCGGTACACGCGCTTCGTCTCGCACTCGGTGATGATCGGGTTCCTCACCGGCGTCGGCGTCAACATCATCCTCGGCCAGATCCCCGACCTGCTGGGCGTGTCCGCCTCGGGAAGTACGAACATCGGCAAGGCGATCGACGCGCTGTCGATGATCGGCGACGCCGACCTGGCGACGTTCCTCATCGGCATGTCTGCCTTGGTCATCGTCGTCGTCCTCGACCGCACGAAGTTCAGCTTGATCAGCGCCGTCGTCGCCCTCGTCGTGCCGACGATCGTGATGATCGTCGCCGGGCTCGACAGCGTCGCACGCGTCGAGGACGTGGGCGAGATCCCGCGAGGGCTTCCCCTGCCGCAGTTCCCCGACCTCGGCCTGCTGTCGTTCGACCTCGTGTTCGGCGCGCTCGCCGTCGCCGCGATCGTGCTCGTGCAAGGTGCCGGCGTGGCGCAGTCGGCGCCGAACACCGGCGGCGGCGTCCCGGACGCCAACCAGGACTTCATCGCCCAGGGGGTCGCCAACCTCGCCGCCGGAGCGTTCAAGGGCCAACCGGTGGGCGGGTCGGTCGGACAGACCGCCCTCAACGTCACAGCCGGGGCACGTACTCGCTGGGCGGCGATCTTCAGCGGGGTGTGGATGCTCGTCATCCTCCTGTTCCTGTCCCGCCTCGTCGGCGAGGTGGCGATGCCGACACTCGCCGCCGTTCTCGTCTACGCCGCCTACAGCTCGTTGCGCTTCAGCCAGATGTTCACCATCGTGCGCACCAACCGAATCGCCCAGATCGCCATGATCTCGACGTTCGTCGCCACGCTGCTGCTGCCTGTTGCCGTCGCCGTCGCCGTCGGACTCGTCCTCTCGCTGCTGCTCCAGCTCAACCGTGAGGCGCTCGATCTCCGAGTTGTCCAGCGCGTCCATCGCGCCGACGGATTGATCGACGAGCACCCCGTCCCATCTCGACTGGCGAGTGACACGGTGACCGAGCTCGACGTGTACGGGAGCCTGTTCTACGCCGGGGCGCAGACGCTGAGGGCGAAGCTGCCCGACCCGACCGGCACCACCCGGCCGGTTGTCGTGCTCCGTCTCCGTGGTCGCAGCAGTCTCGGCGCCACCTTCGTCTCGGTGGTCGACGAGTACGCAGATCGGCTACACCAGGCGGGCGGTCGGCTCTACCTCGGGGGAGTCGACCCGGACATGATGAAGATGCTCGAACGCACTAACCAGATCAACGGCTCATCGCACGTACGGGCGTTCCCGGCGACAGACACGGTCGGCGAGGCGACCACCGCGGCTGCGGAGGCGGCGTCCACCTGGCTGATCACACGCCAAGGCCGTTGACGGCGATCGGATCCTGAGGGAGCGTTCGATGCAGTTCGACCTGTCGTTGGAGGAGTTGCGGCGCTACCGGCCGATCGTCGAGGAGCCCGCCGACTTCGACGAGTTCTGGGCCGAGCGCGTGGACGAAGCGACGGTGTACCCGGTCGACGTCGAGGTACAGCGCGCCGACAGCGTCGTGACGGCGATCGACGTTTTCGACGTTCGCTTCAGCGGACACGGAGGGGCACGCATCGCCGCCTGGCTGCTCGTGCCGCCGAACGTCGACGCTGACACACCAGCGGTCGTCGAGTTCGTTGGGTACGGCGGGGGACGGGGCCGGCCGGCGGAGTGGTTGAACTGGCCGTGCGCCGGATTCCCGTACCTCGTCATGGATTCGCGCGGCCAGGGCGGCGGCTGGCGCGGCGCCGACACCGTCGATGCCGGAGCGGGCGGCGAGCCGGGCGCCAGAGGATTCCTGACGAGTGGGCTGGCGGTCGCCGAGACGCACTACTACACACGGCTGTTCGTCGACGCCGCTCGCGCGCTGGCCGCCGCCGCCGAGATCCCCGCCCTCGCCGGACGTCGATTGGTGTCCACCGGAGTCAGCCAGGGCGGCGGGCTGGCCCTCGCCGCGGCTCACCTTCACGGTGGGGTGTCGGCGGTGGCGGCCGACGTGCCGTTCCTGTGCAACTTCCGCCGAGCCGTCGCGGTCACCGACAGCACGCCCTACGCCGAGATCAGCGAGTACTGCCGCCTGTACCCGGGCCGGGTCGACCAGGTCTTCACGACGCTGTCGTACTTCGACGCCGTCAATCACGCTCGCCGGCTGCACGTGCCGGCACTGTTCAGTGTCGGCCTCGCCGATCTCGTCACTCCGCCGTCGACCGTGTTCTCGGCGTTCAACCACTACGCCGGCGACAAGGCGATCGAGGTCTACGAGTTCAACGGCCACGACGGCGCCGCCGCCGTGCACTTCGAGCGCAAGGTCGCCTTCGTCCGCGCCCTGCCGGCGTGAACCTTCCGCTCTGTGTCAGCGAACACGACCGCCGACGTCGTTTCCCGACACAGACGACGAGACCGTCAGCTCACGGGATAGCCGGCGTCGCCGAGTGTCTCGATGATCTCCGGGAGCTCGACGACATCGGGGTCGTAGGTGAGGGTCACTGTCCTCGTCGCGAGATCGACGCTGCACGTGTCGACCCCGGCGAGCTCGTCGAGGGCCTCCTCGATGTTCATCGTGCAGGCGTGGCAGTGCACCGTCGGCACGGACAGCGTGATCGTCTCCATCAGTTCTCTGTTGCTCCTCGTGGTGGTCAGGGTTCGAGCGACGATCGGAAGCGGCGTAGGCGCAGGCTGTTGGACACAACGAACAGGCTCGAGCCGGCCATCGCCGCGCCGGCGAGCATCGGGTTGAGCAGTCCGGCGGCGGCGACCGGGATCGCCGCCACGTTGTAGGCGAACGCCCAGAACAGGTTGCCCTTGATCGTCCGCAGCGTGCGTCGTGAGAGGTTGATGGCGTCGACGGCGGTTCGCAGATCGCCGCGTACGAGCGTTAGGTCGCTGGCCTCGATCGCCACGTCGGTTCCCGTGCCCATGGCGATACCGAGGTCGGCCCGAGCGAGCGCAGCGGCGTCGTTGACGCCGTCGCCGACCATCGCCACCACCCGCCCACTCGCCTGCAGCCGGGCAACCGTGGCGACCTTGTCCTCGGGCAACACCTCGGCGATCACGTCGGCGGGCTCGATGCCGACGGCAGTGGCGACCGACTCTGCGGCCCGCTGGTTGTCGCCGGTCACGATCATCGGATGTAACCCGATGGCGCGCAGTCCGGCCACCGCCGCGGCGCTCCCGGGTTTCACGGTGTCGGCCACGACGACGACTCCGCGCAGCTCGCCGTCCCAACCGACGAGCACCGGCGTCTGTCCCGCTGCCTCGGCGGCGTCGTAGGCCTGGTAGAGGCTCTTGTCGAGGTCGATGCCATGCTCGACGAGAAACCGGCGACGCCCGACGATCACGTCGTGCCCCTCGACCGTGCCGCGGGCGCCGAGACCGCGAGCGCTTGCGAAGCCGGTCACGGTGGCGAGCCAGTAGCCCTGAGCCTCGGCTCCCGCGGCGATTGCCGCTCCGATCGGGTGCTCGGAGGCGTTCTCGAGCGATCCGCTGAGGCGGAGCACTTCGCCAGCTTCGGTGCCGTTGGCGGGATGCACGGCGACGAGGCTCATCGCCCCGGACGTGACGGTGCCGGTCTTGTCGAGAACGATCGTGTCGACGGTGCGCGTCGACTCGAGGACTTCCGGCCCCTTGATGATGATCCCGAGTTCCGCGCCGCGACCGGTGCCGACCATGATGGCGGTCGGCGTCGCCAGTCCGAGGGCGCACGGGCACGCGATGATCAGCACGGCGACGGCGGCGGTGAAGGCGACGGACGGCGATTCACCGGCGATCAGCCAGAACGCCATGGTGGCGGCGGCGACTGCGATCACGGCGGGTACGAACACGGCAGCGACGCGGTCGGCGAGGCGTTGCACTGGGGCCTTGCCGGCCTGGGCGTCGTGCACCAAGCGGGCGATCTGAGCGAGCTTGGTGTCGGCGCCCACGCGGACGGCGCGGACGACGAGCCGGCCGCCGGCGTTGACGGTTCCGCCGGTCACCGGATCGCCCGGTCCGACCTCGATGGGGACCGGCTCGCCCGTGAGCAGCGACGCGTCGACAGCCGATGTCCCGTCCTCGACGACTCCGTCGGTGGCGACCTTCTCACCAGGACGCACGACGAAGCGGTCGCCGACCTGGAGGGCGTCGATGGCGACGCGTTGCTCGGATCCGTCACGGATCACCGCGACGTCCTTGGCGCCGAGCTCGAGCAGGTGGCGCAATGCAGCTCCGGCGTCGCGCTTGGCCCGAGCCTCGAGGTAGCGGCCGGCGAGGACGAGCGTCGTCACCCCGGCGGCGACCTCGAGAAAGATCCGGCTCGACGCCATGTCGCGGTCGGCGATCAGACTGAAGCCGTGGCGCAGACCGGGTTCTCCGGCGTCACCGAAGAAGAGGGCGTACAGCGACCAACCGAAGGCGGCGAGCACGCCGATGGAGATCAACGTGTCCATCGTCGCCGCGGCGTGACGGAGATTGGTCCACGCCGCCCGGTGGAACGGCCATGCCCCCCACACCGCGACCGGCGCAGCCAGCGTGAGCGACAACCACTGCCAGTTGTCGAACTGGAGGAACGGAAACATCCCGAGGGCGATCACGGGCAGCGACAGGATCGCCGACACGATGAGGCGAAGGCGGGCGGCTTCGGCCGCTTGACCGTTGGCGTCGCCGGCCTCGCTCTCGGACGCTGCCGCGCCGGACACATGGGCCTGATAGCCGGCGGCTGCGACAGCGGCCACGAGGTCGTCGACGTCGAGAGGCGCGGACGACCGCACGTTGGCCTCTTCGGTGGCGAAGTTGACGGTGGCCTCGACGCCGTCGAGCCGGTTCAGCCGCTTCTCGATTCGTGCCGCGCAGGACGCGCACGTCATCCCCTCGATCTGCAGATCGACGTCGAAGCGGCGGTCGTCAGCGACCCCGGCGGCAGTTCGCACGCCGCCAACTATACCCACCAGGGGTATGCTTCGAACCATGCTCGAACGTGGTTACACCACCGACAAGGACGCCTACCTCAAGCGCCTGCGGCGCATCGAGGGGCAGGTGCGTGGCCTGCAGCGGATGGTCGAGGACGACCAGTACTGCATCGATGTGCTCACCCAGGTGAGTGCCGCGACGCGGGCGTTGCAGAGCGTCGCTCTCGGCCTCCTCGACGACCACCTCCGCCACTGTGTCGCCGGCGCCGTCGCCTCCGGCGACGAGGACGAGTCGGCGCGGCTGCTCACGGAGGCCACCGGGGCGATCGAACGCCTCGTCAAGGCCTGACCGCCGTCCGCGCAATCCGTCTGCTGTCAGCGAACACGACCGCCGACGTCGTGTTCGCTGACACAGAGCTATGTCACGCGGGGAGGCGGAACCGTCGGGGCCAGTCGACGGCCTGCTTGATGCCGACCCGCGGGCCGATGCGTGGGTGATCCGGTGGCGCGACGCCGTCCTCGAAGACGTCGGCACGGCGGCCGTTGTCGGTGAGGTCGAGGCCGAGCGCCTGGGTCAGCTTGCCCGGGCCATCCGTCAAGGCTCGCGCCGGAACAGGCCCACGGCGGGCGCGCATCGCTTCGAGCCCGCCGATCGGTTCGATCGCCCGCAGCAGCACCGCCTGCCCGTCGCCATCGGTACCCGTGACGATGTTGACGCAGTGGTGCATCCCGTACGTGAAGTAGACGTAGAGGTGGCCCGGCGGACCGAACATCACGGCGTTGCGCGGCGTTACCCCGCGATAGCAGTGGCTCGCCGGGTCGTCGGACGTGTACGCCTCGACCTCGGTGATGCGTCCGGAACATCCGTCCACGACGAACACCTTGTTCAGCAACTCCGGGGCGACGACGGTTGCGTCCCGAGCGAAGAACGACTCGTCGAGTCGTCGCCAGTCCACCTGCGCAGCCCGCATCAGCCTGGGCCGTTCGGGTGCGCCTCGTCGTAGGCGCGTGACAGCTTCTTGGGGACGACCATCCGCCAAGCGTCGACCACGAGCTCGCGGGCCTCGGCGGGATCGAGGGCGGCGAGGCGGGCGTGCACCCAGTGGAAGCGCATGTCGGTCTCGGACGGCATCATGAACGTGTCCGGATCGCCGCCGACGAGGGCGGCGCGTTCCTCTTTCGGGAAGGCGAAGCCGATGATCGACTCGTCACGGGAGAAGGCCAGGTACACGATCTGGCCGACGCGGAACTTGCGCCGGTCGCGTACGAACACCTCGTAGGACCGTTCCAGGCTCAGCGCCAGCGGGCGCACGTCGTCGACCGTCGCCACCGGCTTGCAGCGTACGACGCCCGCTCTCAGCTGAGGCCGACGACGAGGGCGATCGCCGCCGGCACCACGACGGCCGCGACGATCAACAGGGCGATGGCGTAGACGGCGAAGTTGTACGACTCGTCGCGTGGCGGGTTGCCGGCGGCCCCGACGGCGTCCCACAGGGCGCGCATCGGTTGGTCTGTCGACATCCGGATGCGACGTCGGGCGACGCTCGCCGCGTACAGGGCGATCCACGCAAGTGCGGCGAGCACGAGCACGATGGCGACGGCGACGATGACGACGAGCACTCGATTGCCTATCGCCGCCCTGCCGAGGCTGGACAGCCCCGAAAAGATGCCCGAGAGGAAGGCGCCGCCGAGCAGGAACGCCGGCAGCCCGATCGGGTTCGTCCGCAGCCCCGCCTCGACCCGTGCCGTGTCGATGCGGGCGCGGCGCAACATGTGGTGCTCGTCACTGTCCCACGGGGCGTTCGCCTCGCGGCGCTCGTAGAGCCGGCGGATCGCCGTCACGAGGGTGTTCTGGTGTCCCTTGACGATCCACCGGGTGACCTGCTGGACGAGGAAGCCGGCGACCGGCCGGAGTGGGCCGATCTGCCTCGGCATCACCGCCTGGCGGGCGCCGTTGCGGTCGAGCACCTCGAGCGAGCGCATCGCCAGCTGGTGGACGCGCTCGAACTGGGCCGGCTTCCACAGCGGGCGCACCTTGGACAGTTCGAGGACGATGTCCTGCTCGACCTTGCCGCTGCCACCGATCTCCTCGAGCAGGCGGCCGCGCTCCTCAGGGGTGTCGGCACGCAACACGCGCAGGGCGTCGACGCGATCGAGCAGCTCTTCCTGCTCGTCGGCATTGGCGGGTTCGGCAAAGTCACCGGCGATCGCTTCGGGCGTCGCGCTCACTGGTCCACCACGGCCGCGTGGTCGATCGCCTTGGCCGACGGGCGGTGCACCAATGAGTTACAGGCGCCGTAATGCTGATTCGCTCGCTCGGAGACTCGCTCGCTCATCGCCCCTAACCGTAGATCGCCGAGAGGCTCGACTCCGTCGAACGGTGGAGCTGGCGATCAGCATCGAGGCGGACGACGGCGACGACGCGGATCTCTACCGTCGAAATCATGGTGGAGAAGAGGTCCCGCGGGTCGGTCGGCCGGCTCGTCAGGTCCGGCCTGGTGCTCGCCGCGATCGCTGGTGCGCTCGCCCTCGACGTCACGGCCGCCTTGCTCGTACCCGTGCTGTTCGTGCTCGTCGTGCCGTTCGAGAAGCTGTTCCCGCGGCACCGCCAGCGTCTGCGCCGCCCCGGGCTGGCCACCGACATCGCCTACGGGTTGACCCAGCCGCTGCTCGTCCCCGTCGGCATCGCCGTCGCCCTGATCGTCGGCGTGCTCAGCCTGGCGTGGTTGCCAGGCCTCGCCGTGCGCCCGCTCGTCGAGGCGCTGCCGCCCGGAGCACGCACCGTGCTCGGTGTCGTGCTGTTCGATCTCGTCGCCTACTGGGCTCACCGGGCGAGCCACGAAGTCCCGTTGCTGTGGCGGTTCCACGCCGTCCACCACTCGACCGTGCACCTCGACTGGGTCAGTGGGTTGCGCAACCACCCCCTCGACGGTGCCCTGCTGGCCCCACCGTTCGTCTTCCTCATCGCCGCCGGGTTCGGGGCTGAGCTGACCGGGGTGCTCGCCGTCGTGCAGATCGTCACCGGGTTGTTCCTCCACGCCAACGTGCGCTGGCGGTGGCGGCCTCTCCATCGCCTCGTGATCACCCCGGAGTTCCATCACTGGCACCACGCCAACGAGGCCGACGCCCACAACACGAACTACTCGATCTTCCTGCCGGTGTGGGACCTCCTGTTCGGCACCTACTTCATGCCCGCCGGACGCCGCCCGAGCGTGTACGGCGTGACCCCGCCGCTACCGGGTGGGCTCGTGGCCCAACTCCTGTACCCGCTACGTGGTCACACGACGGTGCCGCCGCTGCGCCAATAGGCGCCATCGTCGCGGTCGAGCATCCCGGCGTCGACGAGCGCCCGGCGTAGCGACACGTGGTCCTCGGCGTGGCCGTCGAGGGCGGCGTTGACCTCCGCCTCGGTGTAGCGGCGGCCGACGTCGAACGTGCCGGCCAGCCAGTCGAGGACGATCTCCCGTTTGCCCGGCGATGTCGGCATCGACCTGATCCGACCATCGCGAACGAAGGCGTCGAGAACCTTGCGCCGCGCTGGAGGCTCGCCGGCGTGCTCGTCCGAGGGTGGCCTGGAGAGGGCGGCGCGGGCAGCCCGGGTGTACACGCTGCCGTCGACTCGCAATCCGGTCCCGGGTTCGCCGACAACGAGGCCAGCGTCGACGAGTCGGCCGAGGGCTTTGGCGGCGCGCTGGTCCGGGAGGTCGCTGATTCGGCCGGCGTCAAGCAAGGACGTGGCGCCGAGCTCGATGGCGGCGAGCAACCGGCGCCGATCTGGATCGGCGAGGGCGCCGACGATCACGTTGACGTCAACGTCGAACTCCGTCTCGCCGGCGTCGTTTGGCGGAACACCTTGCGATCCCGTCATCACTCGTCATCCAACCATGAGCCGACCCTCACGGTCGCCTCATGACGACCTCACGCCGCTGATCCATGGTTCGGTCCGACGGCACTTTTCAGGTGTCGGGAAAAGAGGACAAGAAATGAAGCGCATCGCATGGACAGCAGCCGGCGTCGGAATCGTCGTCGCCGGTCTCTCCTTCGCGGCACCAGCGGCGAACGCCGAGGAACGGTCCTGCCGGGGCAGCCTCGGCGCCGTCACGGTCGACAATCTCCGAGTGCCGGCCGGAGCGACGTGTCGGCTCAGTGGCACGGTGGTCAAGGGCACGCTCAAGGTTGAGTCGCGGGCGACGCTCGTGGCTGGCTCGATCCGGGTCATCGGCAACATCCAGGCCGAGGGTCATCGCAGCGTGTCGGTGTCGTCATCGACGATCGGCGGGAGCGTGCAACTGAAACAGGGAGGTGCCGCGTCGATCGGGTCGAACCGTGTGACTGGGGACGTCCAGTCGTTCAGCAACCGTGGAGCCCAGGCGATCTCGCGAAACCGGATCAACGGCAACTTGCAGTGCAAGTCGAACGTCCCGGCGCCGAGCGGCGGGGGCAACGTCGTCGGTGGCAACAAGGAAGATCAGTGCCGTCGACTGTGAAATTGCTCATGACCGGCGCGTTCGCAGCGGGGATTCCGCCTGGATCCCCGCTGCGATCGGCTCGCTTCCGCGAGCCGAGTGGCTCCGCCTGCCACTCGATCTCGTCGCCACACGTGTGGTGTCTGACATAGATGAGTCGCCCGTTCGGTCGTTGATACGCGACTCGATCGAAAGGTTTCAGACGGCCAACTCGCGCACCCGGGCGAGAAGGACGTCGAGTGCCGGGCGGTTGAGCCCGCCGTTGGGGATGATCACGTCGGCATATCGCTTCGATGGCTCGATGAACTGCTCGTGGGCAGGACGGACGGTGTCGAGGTACTGGGCGATCACGCTGTCCGGGCTGCGCCCACGGTCGGCGACGTCGCGCTGTAGTCGGCGGATGAAGCGCAGGTCGGCGTCGGTGTCGAGGAACACCTTGAGGTCGAAGCGCTCACGAAGACTCGGCTCCCAGAGGACGAGGATCCCTTCGACGACGACGATCTGGGCCGGGTGGACGATGCGCACGTCGCTCGTGCGGTTGAAGTCGACGTAGTCGTAGACCGGCACCGGGATCGGGGCCCCGGCGGCGAGGGCGGCGAGGTGGTCGTTGAGCAGGGGCCAGTCGAAGGCGTCGGGGTGGTCGTAGTTGAACGCCCGACGCTCCTCGATCGGCTTGTCGTGGAACTCGACGTAGTACGAGTCGAGTTTGATCAGGGCGAGGTGCTCGGCGGGGGCGAGCTGGGCGAGCCGTTCCGCCACCGTCGTCTTGCCGGACGACGAACCACCGGCGACGCCGATGAGGAACGGCCGGGACGGCAGGGCGGTCACGGTCGGAATGTACTTCCCCCGCCATCCTCCACTTCTGTGTGCACGCGGGTCAGACTGTTCCCGTGGACCTGCCTGACGATGAGCTGACCGACCGCCAGCGTGAAGTGCTCGATTTCGAACGGACGTGGTGGCAGTTCGACGAGAGCCGCGACGAGCTGATCAGGGCGCGCTTTGGCTGCGCGCCCGACGAGTACGATGCCGAGCTGGACGACGTACTCGAACATCCCGGAGCGATGCGCCACGATCCGCTCGTGGTGCGACGATTCCAGCGACGCCGCCTGCGCCGCAGGCGCACGTTGATCGAGGGCACACCACACACGACAAATGGGTAGACGCAGGTAAACATGAGCGATCCGACTGATCCGGGCGGGGTGAGCGCCAACGCCGAGCGAGCACGTTCGACGCGAGTCGGCGATTCGGGATCCCCGGTCGGCTCACCGCTGACGATCGTGCTGGCGTTGATCGCCGTCGTCGTGGGCTTCCTCATCTTCCGCTCGATCGACAACAGCGACGCCGGCGGTGTCGAGACGGACGGGGCGACAACCGTGCCGACGACCGCGACGACGGTCGCTGGCACGGCGACGACAGCTGCGCCGGCGACAACGGTCGCGGCAGGTCGGGTCACCGACGGGGCGACCGTCATCGTCGCCAACGCCAGCGCCGCCGGAGGCGTCGCCACCGAGATGTCGAGCGAGCTCGAGTCCGCTGGCTACACGATGGCCGAACCAACCGACCAGGCTGAAGGTGACGAAAACCTCGACACCTCGATCGTCTACTACGTCACCGCCCCGCCGCAGATCAAGGCCGTGGCCGACTCGGTGGCCCGCGACCTCGGTGGGCTCACGGTTGAGGCGATGCCGTCTCCGATCCCGGTCGACGGCGGCAGCATCGGCACGGCGACCGTGCTGGTGATGCTCGGCAACGACATCGCCGGTGAGACGATCGAAGATCTCGGCGGCGCCGCTGCGGCGAACGTCCAGGCGCCGGCCCCAGCGGGCGGGGCGACCACGACGACCTGATCAGCGCCGGCTGGCGAGCGTCGCAAGGGCGTCGCGGGTCGCATGTTCCAGGCACCATCGTGATTCGTTGAACGGACGTTGCTCGCCGAACCGCTCGACCAGTGACACCACATCGGCGTGGAGGCTCGACGCGGCGGCGGGATCGGCGTCTCCGACGATGACGATCACCGGCGCTTCGTGTGCCGCGGCGAGGTCGCAGACGCCGCCGACGACCTTTCCGTCGAGGCTCTGGGCGTCGAGGAATCCTTCGCCGGTGACGACGGCGTCAGCACCGGCGATCCGCTCGTCGAGGTCGACGTGCTCGGCGACGAGGTCGAAGCCGGGGACGAGCCGGGCGCCGACGGCGAGCAGGCCCCCTGCCAGACCGCCGGCGGCGCCGCTGCCGTCTACCTCGGCCACGTCGACGCCGAACTCGGAGTTGTAGCGCTGGGCGAGTTGCTCCAGGCGCTTCTCGAGCAGGCGGACTTGCGTCGGTGTGGCGCCCTTCTGTGGGGCGAACACGGCTGCCGCGTCGACGAAGCGAGTGCGCACATCGCAGGCCACCTGGAGGTCGACCGCTTTGAGGCGGGCCGTGCTGCCGAGTCCCTCGATGGCGCCGAGGCCGCCGTCGGTGGTCGCCGAGCCGCCGAGGCCGACGAGCACAGTGCGGGCGCCTTGGTCGATCGCCCTGGCGATCAGCTCGCCGGTGCCGCGTGTGGTCGCCGCCAGCGGGTCGTTGCTGTCGGCTCCGCCGACAAGCGCAAGTCCGCTCGCCAGCGCCATCTCGACGACAGCCGTGCGGCCATCGATCCGCCACGCCGCCTCGACCGGCGAGCCCAGCGGCCCGGTCACCACGCTCGCGCGATTACCGCCTCCGAACACGTCGAGCAGTCCCTCGCCGCCGTCGGACAGCGGTGCCTCGTCGCAGTCGAAGCCCAGCTCCCAGCAAGCCGAGGCGACCGCCGCCGTCGCCTCCCGAGCGGTCAACGTCCCGCGGAATTTGTCGAGGGCGGCGACGACCCGCATCGCCGCCACCGTAATGACCAACCGATGGGTGTTTTCATGACCGTTCCGTCAGGAAAACACCCATCGGTCGTCGTTCGCCTTGATTCCTGACCTGCACGGTAAGGTTTCGGTATGGCCGTCACCGTGCGAATCCCGACCACCATGCGCCCGCTGTCGGGCGGCAACTCGACGATCGACGTCGCCCCCGGGACGCTCAGCGACGTCATCGCCGAGCTCGAACAGCTCCATCCCGGGTTCTCCGAGCGACTTCTCGACGAGGGCGCCCTACGCCGCTTCGTCAACGTCTTCGTGGACGACGACGACGTCCGCTACCTCCAGGGCCTCGACACGAAGGTCCCCGACGGCCAGACCGTGTCGATCATCCCCGCCGTCGCCGGTGGTTGAGTTGCCGCGGATGCGAATGAGCGAGCGCTAGCGAGCGAGCGGCCAGCAACGGCCTGCGTGGCCGGGGAACGCAGTGAACGGCCGGTTGTCCACTGTCACTCGGTCGTCTAGAGTGCTAGCACTCTCACCGTTTGAGTGCTAAAACCCGAGTCCAACGGAGGACACAGATGGCCAAGTTGATCGCCTTCGAGAGCGACGCCCGTCGCCGGCTCGAAGCGGGAATGAACAAGCTCGCCGACGCCGTACGCGTGACCCTCGGCCCCAAGGGCCGCAACGTCGTGCTGGAGAAGAAGTGGGGCGCTCCGACAATCACCAACGACGGTGTGTCGATCGCCAAGGAGATCGAGCTCGAGGACCCCTACGAGCGGATCGGTGCCGAGCTCGTCAAGGAAGTCGCCAAGAAGACCGACGACGTCGCCGGTGACGGCACGACGACTGCCACCGTGCTGGCCTGGGCGATGGTCCACGAGGGCCTGCGCAACGTCGCCGCCGGCGCCAACCCGATGAGCCTCAAGCGGGGCATCGAGGCCGGTGTCGAAGCGGCCGTCGAGTCGATCCGCAAGCTGGCCAAGGACGTTGACGACAAGGAGCAGATCGCTCAGGTCGCCAGCATCTCGGCCGCCGACGAGGAGATTGGAGCGATGATCTCCGAGGCGATCGACAAGGTCGGCAAGGACGGCGTCATCACCGTCGAAGAGAGCCAGACGTTCGGCATGGAGATGGACCTCGTCGAGGGCATGCGCTTCGACAAGGGCTACATCTCGCCGTATTTCGTCACCGACCCCGAGCGCATGGAGGCCAGCCTCGAGGACGCTTACGTCCTGCTCGTCTCCTCGAAGATCTCCACGGTCCGCGACCTCGTGCCCGTGCTCGAGAAGGTCATGCAGGGCGGTCGCCCGCTCGTCGTCATCGCCGAGGACGTCGAGGGCGAGGCCCTCGCCACCCTCGTCGTCAACAAGATCCGCGGAACGTTCAAGTCGGCCGCCGTCAAGGCTCCCGGCTTCGGCGAGCGGCGCAAGGCGATGCTCCAGGACATGGCCATCCTCACCGGCGGCCAGGTGATCTCCGAGGAGGTCGGCCTCAAGCTCGAGAACGTGACGCTCGACCTGCTCGGCTCGGCCAAGCGGGTGATCATCACCAAGGACGAGACGACGGTCGTCGAAGGTGGCGGCACCGAGGACGACATCAAGGGCCGGATCAACCAGATCAAGGCCGAGATCGACAACACCGACTCCGACTACGACCGCGAGAAGCTGCAGGAGCGTCTCGCCAAGCTGTCCGGCGGTGTCGCCGTGCTCAAGGTCGGCGCCGCCACCGAGGTGGAGCTGAAGGAGAAGAAGCACCGCATCGAAGACGCCGTGTCGACCACCAAGGCGGCGATCGAAGAAGGCGTCGTGCCCGGCGGTGGCGTGGCGTTGCTGCGTGCCCAGACGGCCGTGCAGGCGGCGATCAACGAGCTGACCGGTGACGAGGCGACGGGTGCGGCTGCCGTGCTCAAGTCGCTGGAGACGCCGCTCAAGCAGATCGCCGACAACGCCGGCCACGAAGGTGGTGTCGTCGTCGACAAGGTCCGCTCGCTCAAGGGTGCCAACGGCCTCAACGCCGCCACCGGTGAGTACGAGGACCTCGTCAAGATCGGCGTCATCGACGCCGCCAAGGTGACCCGCTCGGCGCTGCAGAACGCGGCGTCGATCGCCGCCCTGTTCCTCACCACCGAAGCTGTGATCGCCGACAAGCCCGAGCCCGCCGCGCCTGCCATGCCAGGTGGTGGCGGCGACATGGATTTCTGATCCGTTGAATTCCGTTCCGCGGAGCGGGAAGTACCGAATCGGTGCTTTCCGCTCCGCGGTTCATTTTTCGGCCCTCGATAGCGTCGCGGTGTGGCACGACAGCACGTGGCGCGGATCATGGTGACCCGCATCGACGCGGACGGCCGACAGTCGCGACGTCCGGACCGAGTCATCGTCGAGGAGCCGCTGACGATCCAGCTCGACGGCGAGATCGTCACGACGACGATGCGCACGCCGGGAAACGACTTCGAACTGGCCGCCGGATTCTGCTTCAGCGAAGGGCTCCTCGCCGGGGCGCCGGTCACCGGCGTGCGCTACTGCGCCGACGGCCCGGCGATCGACAGCGAGTTCAACGTCGTCACCGTCGACACAGGTGGCGTCGCCCCGGCTCCGGCCCCACGTCTCGGGATGACGTCCTCGAGCTGCGGACTGTGCGGACGCGACCAGCTCGACGCCCTCACCGATCGGCTCAAGCCGTTCGAAGGCAACGACGGAATCGCACTCGACGTGTTGGCGGTGGTGCCGACCACGGTGCTCGGCGGCCAGGGTCTGTTCGGGGAAACCGGCGCGGTGCACGCCGCCGCCGCCTTCGACGAAAACGGCGACATCGTGTCGACCCGCGAGGACGTCGGCCGGCACAACGCCGTCGACAAGGTCGTCGGCGCCCTGCTCCTCGACGGACGGCTGCCGGCGCAGACCGGTGGCGTCGCCGGCCTCTTCGTCAGCGGCCGAGCGTCGATCGAGATGGTCCAGAAGGCGTGGGCCGGCGGCTTCCGCGCGCTCGTCGCCGTGAGTGCGCCTACCTCGCTCGCCGTCGCCGCCGCCCGCCAGGCCAACCTCACGCTCGTCGGCTTCGTTCGCGCCGACGGCTTCAATGTGTACAGCTGATGCGAGTTGAATTGGTGTCGTGAGGTTCGCCGATCGCGTCGATGCCGGGCGGAGACTGGCTGCGGCGCTCGACCATCTTCGCGACGAGGACGTCGTCGTGCTCGGACTGCCGCGAGGCGGCGTGCCCGTCGCCGCTGAGGTCGCCACCGCCCTCGGCAAGCCGCTCGACGTGATCGTCGTGCGCAAGCTCGGCACGCCCGGGCACGAGGAGCTCGGCATGGGGGCAATCGGTGAGGGCGGAGTGCGCGTCCTCAATGAGGACATCGTCAGCACGGTGGGGGCGAGCGCCGAGCAACTCGCGACGGTCGAGGCAGCCGAACGCGCCGAGCTGGACCGTCGGGCTCGCCGCTTCCGTGGCGATCGCCCCCGCCTCGATCTCGCCGGGAAGACGGCTGTCGTCGTCGACGACGGCATCGCCACGGGGTCGACGGCGATCGCCGCCCTCCAGGTCGCTCGCGCCCTCGGGGCGTCACGGACCGTCCTCGCGACACCCGTCGCTCCGCACGGCATCGAGCGCCGGGTGACGCCGCATGCCGACGACTTCGTCGCCCTCGACACGCCACGCTGGTTCTCGGCGGTCGGGCAGTTCTACGACGACTTCGACCAGACCAGCGACGCCGAGGTGATCGCCGCACTCGCCGGCCGGCCGGGCACGCCGCCCGTAGCCTGATCCGATGCGAATCGAGACCGGCCTCGGCGTCCTGCACCTGTTCTGTGTTCCCGAGCCCCACGTCGATCGGGAGGCCGCCGAGGCGGCTGTCAAGGCCGCGACCTCCGCCGACGCGCAGGTGGTCGTGGCATCGATCCTCGGACACAAGGCCGATGTCGCCGTGATGGCGTTGCACCGTGACTGGACCGTGCTGCGTGCCTTGCAGAGCGCCCTGCAGGCGGCCGGGCTGCGCGTCGTCGACAGTTACGTCAGCCTCACCGAGGTCAGCGAGTACGCCAAGGGCATGCCCGAGCACATGCTCAACGAGCGCCTGTACCCGACGCTGCCACCGCCCGGCAAGGAGGTCTTCTGCTTCTACCCGATGACGAAGCGCCGCGGCGCGGCGGCGAACTGGTACGCAACGCCGTTCGCCGAGCGCCAGGAGATGATGTTCGAGCATGGCCGCAGCGGGCGTCGCTACACGGGTCAAGTCCTGCAATTGATCACCGGGTCGACCGGTCTCGACGACTTCGAATGGGGCGTGACGCTGTTCGCCGTCAGCCCCGAGGTCGTCAAGGACGTCGTCTACACGATGCGATTCGACAAGGCGTCGGCGCTGTATGGCGAGTTCGGCCGCTTCTACGTCGGCTACCTCACCGACATCGGCGCCGTCCTCACCGCGGCGGCCCACTGACGATCGCGTCGAGCGCTACTCGTCCTCCGCTTGTTCCGTGACCAGCGCCCCGACGGAGGGAATATCGAGTCCAGTGACGTCGAACGTGAACGTCCCGATTCGGCCGCTCCTGGGGTCGTTGCGATCCGAGAAGTCGATCGAGTTCGGCCCCTGATAATTGATGTTGCGGTCCTGCTCGACAATGTTGAGACACTGCGTGAACGAGTTGCAGACGGTGCCGACGATCGACACGTCGATCATCTCCTCGGCGATCTCCGCGGGTTCGTCGGTGGCCGCCTCGAGAGCTGCCAGGGCAATCAGGTTGAGACAGTCGAGGGCGTTCGTCGCGTAAGCGCCGGGAGGCTCGAAGCGCACGTCCGGCGGCACGACCGGCGACACGCCCACGATGGCGGCGCGGAACTCCGCCGGCAGGTCGATGACGATCTCCGGATCGGGCGGCCCGCGCAACGCGTCGTTGACGAAGATGAACGGGGGATCGGGATCGGACTCATACACCGCAGCGAGCGCCTGGAGCATCGCCCAGCCGTTCTCAGAGTCGGCGATCAACAAGATCGTCCGCGACGAGCGGCCGGCAACGGCGGTGGCGATCTCAGCCAGCTCCTCCGGCGTGGCGTTGGCAGGGAATGGGACTTCGTAGAGGTCATCGACCTCCTGCCCGTCGAGGCGACTCATCGCCGCACGGGCGAAGGGCCGGCCGAACTGATCGTCGAGGTACACGACTGCGTACGAGTCGACGCCGGTGTTCAGCGCGACGACCGCCATCGCCTGCCCCGCCAACGAGTCGCTCGGCACGGTGCGGAAGAAGCGGCCACGATTCGGATAGTCGTTGAGGGCGAGCGCCGTCGCCGTGGGGGAGCAGACCAGGACGCCGGCCTCCATCAGTTCGTCGAGCACCTCGAGGGTGACGAGCGACGATCCCGGGCCGATGATCGCGTCGACGTTGCTGGCCAGGAGCTTCTGGATTCCGGCGCGGGCGTCGTTGACCGACGTGCCCTCGCTTGCCGTCACCAACTGCACGGGCTGGCCGAGCACGCCGCCGCCCTCGTTGATCGAACTGATGCCGACGGTGACCGCGTTGATCCCGGCGAGGCCGATCAGGTCGCCCGGCCCGGTGTCCGGCAGCAACGTGCCGATTGTCAAGATCCCGTCGGCTCGTGCCGGCGACGACGAGGTCGGCAGATCGGTGGACGGCGTCGAATCGGGCGAGGAGGGCGGTGATGTGCTGACTGGTGCACTGCCCTCACCGGCCTCGCCCCCACACGCCGCAGTCGAGGCGACGAGCACCAGAGCGACCAAGCTCGACGTCGCGGCCCTGCTCATCGAGACAACCCTAGGCCCAGCTCCCGGGCGTGCGGCAGGCACCAGCAGTAGCGTGAACGCCGTGACGGTCGAGTGGGTAGCGGCACACCGATGCGAGCGACGAGGCGCCAGCCGAGGAGCGGCCAGTAGCGGCCTGCGTGGCCGGGGAACGCAATGACGGACCCACTCTCGACTCGCGACCTCGTGCGCTGGAGTGAGACGCTGGCGGCGATCGCCCGCACCGGTCTCGGGTTCACCCAGAACCTCTACGAGCGTGAGCGCTTCGAGGAGGTGCTGAGGGTTGCCGCCGACATCAAGATGGCTGCCGACGAGGTGCTCGTGGCCACCGAGGAACGCCGCGAGCAGACCCATCTCGTCGAGGAGTGGATGCAGTCGATCGGCGTGGACGTGCCCGGCTACGTCACTCCGAAGGTGGCGATCGGCGCCGTCGTCGGCAACGACCGCGGTGAGATCCTCCTCGTGCAGCGCGCCGACTCCGGATTCTGGTTGTACCCGACGGGCTGGGCGGACGTCGGCTACTCGCCGGCCGAGGTGGCCGTCAAGGAGGTCGTCGAGGAGACCGGAATCGTGTGCGAGCCGGAGCAGTTGCTCGCCGTGGTCGACGGCCAGCGGATGGGGTTCACCCGCTTCGCGATGTACATGCTGCTGTTCCACTGCAGGGCCACCGGAGGCGAACTCGTCCGCCACCCGCTGGAGACCGCCGACGTCGGCTGGTTCACCGAGGACGCCCTCCCCGCCGCCACCGTCGGCGCCCAGTGGTGGGGCCCGAAGGCGTTCGGGGCGATCCGCGGCGAGCGCTACCACACCACCTTCGACGGCGTCCGTTCCCCAATCTGGAGGGGCTGACGTCAACCGATGGGTGTTTAGGGGACGATTCGGTCCCCCTGGCACCCATCGGTTGTCCCTAACTGTCGCCGGACTCCCGCAGGAATTCCTCGACCTCGGCGACGAGGCGTGAGTCGCCGTCGGCGTCGAGCTCGCCGGACAGCTCGTCGCCGGCGTCGTCCTCATCGACATGTGTTGGCATCGCTTCTTCGAGTCGGCTGACATAGGCCGCCAGCTTGTCGTCCTCTAGTAAGTCGGCGACTCGCGACTCGTAGTCGGCGATCGCCGAGGCGAGGGCCGTCACGGGGACCGCAGCGCGGATCATCGTGCACACGGCGCGCACGAGGGCGGCGGTCGCCTTGGCGGCGGCCAACTGCGCGGTGTACGTCGGTACCGCCGCCCACAACGACGCGGTGGGTGTCCCTCCCGCCGAGATGGCGTCGCTGAGCACGCCGACGATCCCGGTCGGGCCCTCATAGTTGGGGGAGCGCAGGCCGAAGCGGGTACGCAACGCCTCGTCGGTAGACGTCGCGGTGAGGTGTGCGGGCCGGCGATGCGGGTACTCGGCGAGGAGCGCGCCGAGGCCGATCGCCATCGACACGTCGTAGTGCTCGGCCAAGCTGACGACCTCTTCGCAGAACCGTCGCCACTGCAGCGCGGGTTCCGGTCCGATGACGAGCAAGACGTCGGTCGAGGGAAGCGACGCCGCCCACACGTCGACCGTTGGCCAGACGATCTGCCGGCGGCCTTCGTCGATGACGACGAACGGGCGAACGGTGGCGAAGTCGGTGAACGGCTCGGCGTCGAACTCGGCGATGTGCGTGGCGTCCCAGTGCTCGGCGAGGACCCGGATCGCTCCCGACGCGCCCTCCCCGGCGTCGTTCCAACCGGTGAACGCGAACAGCAGGACGGGTTGGCGCAACCGAAGGTCGCTGAGCAACCGGACGTCCTCCACCGGCACACCCTACGCCCCCGTTAGCCTCGCGGCGCTGTGAGCGCCGACATCGAGATCGTCACCGAGGTCGGCGACGATCTCGTCACCGCATTCGACCGGTTGGTCCCGCAGCTGTCGTCCTCGGCGCCGCCACCGGGGCGCGCCGGGCCTGGAGGCCATAGTCGGCAATCCGAACTGCGCGCTGTTCGTCGCCCGTATCGACGGGGCGATCGTCGGCAGCCTCACACTGGCGATGTACCCGTTGCCGACGTGCGTGAAGGCGTGGATCGACGACGTCGTCGTCGACGAAACCGCCCGCGGTCAGGGCGTCGGCGAATCGCTCAACCGGGCAGCCCTCGAGGAGGCCCGCCGACGCGGCGCCAAGGAGGTCGACCTCACGTCGCGGCCGCAACGAGACGCTGCCAACCGCCTCTACGTGCGCATGGGCTTCGTCCAGCGCAACACCAACGTTTATCGGTTCGAGTTCGAGTAGTGGCTTCGAGCGGAAACCCGGAGGTTTCCGCTCGAGTTCGTTGCAGGCGGCCTGCGGCCGCACGAAGCATTTCTGGTGCTTCTCACTCGTCCGCGGGTCCAGTCGTTGCGCCGGGCGGGCGCGTTGGCTCCGGAAGCAGGAGGTTGTAGCTGCGATGCGACGGGGGCAGGACACTGATGTCACTCGGGGGCCGGATCTGGCCGCTTTGCGCGGGCAGAGCCCGAAGTGCCGACGAAACGGTTCTCCTCGGGTTGTGTGGGTCGGGCACTGCGTGACGGTTGCACGGCTCTGAGGAGAGGTCGTGCTGCGGGATCGTTGCGGCGAGTGCCCAAATTCTGAGGTCACGATCCGGACAACTGTGTCCGGTTTGCGGCCTCAGAACCGGCGCCTCAGCCGATTCCGGACTCTGGTACCGCGAAGCGGTCAGTGGTGACCGGTTTACGGCATCGGAATCGCCGCGGCCCCGAAACGGGCCGTTTTCGTACCGCTGCGTCGGGACTTGTCGGCGCTTCTCGAAGTTGGCGCGGTTCAGCACCGTTTTGGTGCTGAACCGCGCCAAGAATGGCGGCTTGTCACGGGCGTCAGGTCAGTCGCGGGGGAGGAGGTCCTCGGCGGCCTGGCGCACCTGCCAGTCCCGGTCGCTCAGGGCCCGTTGCAGGGCGGCGTCGATCTCGCCGGCCCGGGCGTGCCCGGGGTCGAGGAATGGTGCCAGGGCGAGAACGGCGCGACGGCGGATCGCCGGCTTGTCGCCGGTCGCCGCGAGGATCGCATCGAGTGCGCGCTCGTCGCCGATCGCGCCGAGGGCGGCGACGCTCGACTCGCGAGCGAGCGGGTCGGCCGCGAGGTCCGTCGCCAGGCTGATCAGCCGGTGCAGCACGTCGTCGCCGACCTCGCTCCGTTCGCCACACGCCCATGCTGCGACTTCGACGACCGTGCTGTCCGGATCGGCCAGGGCAATGGTCAAGTCGACGCCCGGATGGCGGGCGGCGATCGTCGCAGCCCGCCGCCGGACGCCGGGGTCGGCGTCGGCGAGAGCGGCGACGATGTCGCCGTCGGACGCGGCGCCGAGGCGCTCGAGGGCGCCGAGGGCGGTGGCGCGCACGGCCGGGTCGGTCGAGGCAAGCCCGGCCCTCGCGGTGTCCGGGTCGCCCTGGTGCCCGGCGATGGAGACGCTGCGCCGCGTCGGCTCGACCGGCAGCTCAGTCCTTCAGCAGGTTCGTCATCGTCGTGACGATGACGGCGATGGCGAAGGCGCTGACGGTGGCGATGACCGCCCCGACGAGGAGGGCGAGCCCGCCGCTCGAGAGCAGGGCCACGAGCCGTTGCACCGGATTGGGAGCGTGATAGGCGGGAGTCGGCTGGCGTTCGACCTCGATCGGCACCTGGCGCGGTGTCGTGGCCGTCCCGCGCGACGTTTTCGGCGTAGCCCTGGCAGTCTTACGCCAGCCCGTGAGCACGAGGGCGACAATCGCCAACCCGGCGATGATCGCCGCTCGAATGGTGAGATCGTTGACCGACACGCAACCCCAAACGTTAATGACGCCGCCGTCAAAGGCGGCGGCGGCCGGTATCGAGCCGTACCCCCGGTCGCCGAGCCGCCGGCGGCGTCTGTGGGCGGTACCCCTGGCGGTGATCTCGCTGCTGACGCTCGTGGCGATCGTCGTCCTGGCGCTGCTCCCGGCCCGTCTCGTCGCCAGCAAGGACGTAGAACGGGACGGCGAGGTCGTCGAGGAGGCCACGCCGTACGCCCGTGTCCCCGCCACCGTCAACGCCGTCGCCGACCGGGTGTCCTACGAAGCTGCCGGCGCCGACGTCACGATCGACACCGATCTGGACGGACGGGTGTTCTTCGTCACCGTCAGCGAGCCTCCGCAGTCCCTGCTCGGTCGGTGGGTGGCCGAGAACGAGCCGGAGATCCAGTTCCTCACCAACGAGGAGAAGTTCGGTTCGCAGACGCCGTCGCAGCGGCGCACCGTCGGTCTGCAGATGATGCGCACGTCCAGCCAGGTCGCCCAGTACGTGGCCCTCACGCTCGCCGGCTACGAGCCGGAGTTGGTCCCCGGAGTGGTGCAGATCGACTACCTGGGGTGTCTGCAGTTCGAAGGGCAACGGTGCGTGGAGTACGTGCCGACCGCCGAGCAGCTCGACGACGGTGACACGATCGTCGCCGTCGACGGGACCGACGTAGAAACGTTGGACGAGCTGCTTGCCGTGCTCGAGCGGCACGAGCCGGGCGACGTCGTCAGCGTCACCGTCGACCGTCCTGACGTCGGTGAGGTCGACGTCGAGGTCGAATTGATCGAGTCGCTGGACGGATCGGGGCAGGCCGCACTCGGGATCGTCCCGTTCGACACCCGGTCCGTGCGCCTCCCGTTCGAGATCGCCTTCGACACTGGTCAGATCGGTGGGCCCAGCGCCGGCCTGGCGTTCACGCTCACGCTGCTCGACGAGCTGACCGAGGGCGACCTCCTCGGCGGCGAGGACGTCGCCGTGACCGGCACGATCCGACTCGACGGCACTGTCGGGGGGATCGGCGGGCTGCCGCAGAAGGTCTCGGCGGTCCGCCAGGCTGGGATCGACCACTTCATCGTGCCCGCCGAGCAGACCGAAGCCGAGCTGGCCAGCGCCAGGGAAGTCGCCGGTGACGACGTCGAGTTGATCGTCGTCGCCGACATCGAGGAGGCCCTTGACGCCCTCCAACGGCTGGGCGGCGATCCGCTGCCGGCACCTGATTGACACCAACTCCGCAAACATCCCATCTACGCTGGGGATGTGGCCATCTCGTTCTCGCGCCCCGACCCGTCTTCGCCGGCGTCGGTGCGGGACGCCAACTTCCCCACCAGCCGCCGCGGTTTCGATCAATCCGAGGTCCGCGAGTTCCTGCGCATGGTCGCCGCCGAGCTGGCGCGCATGCAGGAGCGCGAGCGCTATCTCGACCAGGAGCTGCGGTCGATGCGGCTGCACCGGCCGGGACCGCCTCCCGAGCTCGACGACGAGACGCTGGCCCGTCTCCTCGGTGAGGAGACGACCCGCATCCTGCAAGCGGCGCGGGAGAGCGCGGCGGCGATCCGCGCCAAGGCCGAGGAGGCTGCCGAACGGATGTTGCGCGAGGCACGCGAGGATGCCCAACACCTCCGCGACGAGACCGACAGCGAGGTCACCCGCCGCCGCCGCGACGCCGAACAGGACGCCGAGGCCGAGTTGGAGATGGCCAAGCAGCAGGGTCGGGAGATGGTCGAGGAAGCCCGCGCCTACCGCGAGCGGGTGCTCAGCGAGTTGTCCCGCCGCCGTGACCTCGCCCGCCAGCAGATCGACCAACTCGTCCACGGTCGTGACCGGCTCGTGCAGGCGTTCGAGCGGGCCCGCCTCGTCGCAGCCGACGTCGTCGCCGAGCTCGCCCCGCTCGGCGAGCTGAGCGAGTACGTCAACCTGTCGCCGACGACCGGCCCCGTCCCGGTGATGGTTCCGGCGTCCCGCCTCGGGGAGATCTCCTCGATCAGCGACGACGTGCTTGCAGCCCGCGCCGGCGACGATCCGGAAGATCCGGCGCTCGATCCCAACGGCTCCGACGAGACGAAGGCGATCGATTCCCGTCTCGCCGGCACTCCCAAAGACGACACGGATGCCGCCGAATCAACGGCTGACGATTCCGGCGCCGAGGCGAAGGTGGTCGAGGAACCGCCTGCCGGGCCGCAGCCGCCCGCCGGTGCCGGTGCCGGTGCCACGGTCCTGCAGTTCCCCGACCGGCGCGCCGACACCGTGGTGATCGCACCCGGGTCCGAAGCCGAGGCCGACGACGAGGTCGGGGACGATGCGGTCGACGACCCGAGCGCGACAGGGGCGGGCGTCGGCGCCGAAGCGGACGGCCATCCAACCGTCACCTCAGGGGACGACGAGGAAGTCGACGACGAGGAAGTCGACGACGACGACATCACGGCCACCGACGTCGACAACCTATTCGCCCGGCTGCGCACGGAAAACGTGGAGACCGAGCCGCCGGCCGCCCCGACCGAGGACGCGCCCGACGAGCCGGCGGCACCGTCACCGTTCGACGTCCGCGACGAGGCGTTGACGCCACTGATCGTCAGCAGCGGCCGCAAGCTCAAGCGCGTCCTCGCCGACGAGCAGAACGACGTGCTCGACAAGCTGCGGGGCAAGAAGGCGGTGCGCGCCATCGACGACGTCCTGCCCGCTGCCGACGAGCAGTCGAGCCGCTATTTCGATGCCTTGGCGGGGGATCTCCGGGCCGCGGCCGCCGCCGGCGCCGCGTCCATCGGCGACGACGCACACGCCGCGAGCCGGATCGACGATGCTGCGATCGCACCCGTTCGGGAGGCGCTGGCGAGCGATCTCGTAGGGCCGCTGCGCGATCGGTTGCTCACCGGCATCGAGGCTGTCGACGGTGACAACGAGGAGCTCACCAAGAAGGCCAGGGCGATCTACCGCGAGTGGAAGACCCGGCGCATCGACGACATGCTCGACGATCTCTTGCGCCACGCCTATAGCCGCGGCGCGTGCTCGGCGTTCAGCGACGGCCAGCTCGTCCGGTGGATCTTCGACCCTGCTGTCGGCGCCTGCTCGGACTGCGAGGACAACTCGCTGCAGCAGGCGGTCGCTGTCGGCACGGCCTTCCCGACCGGCAGCACGTGCCCCCCGGCCCACGCCGGCTGTCGCTGCCTCGTGATTCCCGCCGACTGACGTCGGCGTTTCGACCTCACTCGCTTCGCTCGCTGCGCTCGCTCGCTCCGTTCGGTCGAGCTCGATGCGCCGGCCTTCGGCCGGCACTGAAATCCTCTCAGCTGGTCGACCGGCGGAGCCGGATCGACCAGCAGCCGGGGGGCTCCGGCAGGAGCCTCCGCCCCCGGACCCCCCGCCGAAGACCTCGACACGTGACGTCGACTCGTCGGTCCTGGCAGGTAGGTTGCGCCTGTGCGGCGAGCCGCTGAACTTCCTCGTCGCCGCTCGTGGCTGCGTGCCTCGGGTCGCGTCGCCCTCATCGCGGCTGCCCTGTTCGTCGTCGTAGTCGTCATTTTCGGCCGCGCCGTCGCCCGCTTCTACATAGAGGCCCTGTGGTTCGACGGCCTCGGCCAGTCCGGCGTCTTCTGGGGGGTGATAAAGGCTCGGCTGACGCTGTTCGTGCTGTTCTTCGTCGCCTTCGCGGCGATCGCCGCCGGCAACGTGGCGATCGCCGACAAGCTCGCCCCGTCGCGCTATCCGGCCAACCCGCACCCCTTCGTGGAACGCCTGCACGAAGTCTTCGGACGCCGCCTGAATCTCTACCGCTACGCCGTCGCCGGTGTTTTCGCCCTGCTCATGGCCCTCCCGGCGTCGACGCAGTGGCAGGCCTGGATGCTCTACCGCAACGCCAAGAGCTTCGGCACATCCGACGACGAGTTCGACGTCGATGTCGGGTTCTACGTCTTCGAGTTGCCGTTCATCAACTTCGTGCTCGACTGGCTGTTCTTCGCCATCATCGTCGTGCTGTTGATCACCGTGCTCGTGCACGTGCTCAACGGCGGCGTGATGTTCGCCTCCCCGATCCCGACGCTGAGCTCGGGGGCCCGCGGCCACATCGCCGTGCTGCTCGCGGTGCTTGCCGCCCTCAAGGCCGCCGACTATTGGGTACGCCGGTACGAGACCACCAATGAACGGCGTGGGTTCGTCCAGGGGGCGACGTACTCGGTGGTCCATGCCCAGCTGCCGGCGCTCTTGCTGCTGTCCGTGGTGGCGATCGTCACGGCCGCGCTGTATCTGTCGACGCTGCGAACCGAGTCGTGGCGGCTGCCGCTGATCTCGTCGGCGATCTGGCTCGTTCTGGCCGTGCTCGCCGGCTACATCTATCCGGCCGCCGTCCAGGGACTCGTCGTCAACCCCAACCAGAAGGCCCGCGAGGCGCCGTTCATCGAGCGCAACGTGTTCGCGACGCGGGAGGCGATGGGCCTCACCGAGCAACAGGTTGCCACGGTGCCGATCTCGTTCGACACGCTGAGCGCGGCGACGATCGCCGAGAGCGGCGACCTCCAACCGCTCGTCGACGTGCGTCTCCTCAACCCCGCCGAGTTCGAGAGCAAGTTCCAGATCGACGGCGGCGACGAGGCGGGGTTGACGATCGACGACCTCGACGTCGACCGCTACGACCTCGACGGCGACGTGCGCCAGGTTCTCATCGCGGCTCGCGAGCTCGACCTCGAGGGGGTCCCGAACCGCAGCTGGCAGGGGCGTCACCTGATCAACACCCGTGGCTGCGGGATTCTCATGGCGCCGGCAGGACGAGTCCGTCAGAGCGGCTTCCCCGCCTACCAGAACGTCGCCCTCACCCGCCCGGAGCTGTACTTCAGCCCCAGCCTGTCCGGGTACGCCGTGGCCGGCACCGAGGAGAGCGAACGCCCGTGCGGCGACGAGAACCGACCGTACGCGGGGACCGATGGCGTGCAGATGTCGTCGTTCGTGCGTCGCCTCGCGTTCGGGTTGGCGTTCATGGACTACAACGTCGTCGCGTCCGGAGCGATCGACTCCGACTCGCAGATGCTGTGGGTGCGCAACGTCCGCGATCGGGTGGAGAAGCTGGCGCCGTTCCTGTCCTTCGACGGCGACCCGTATCCGGTGGTGATCGCCGGCACCGTGCAGTGGGTCGTCGACGGCTATACCGCGACGAGCCGCTACCCGTATGCCGAGGCGGTCGGCGATGACGTCGCCCTGAGCGCGAACAGCGGGATCCCCCGCGATGCCAACTACGTGCGCAACAGCGTCAAGGTAGTCGTCGACGCCTACGACGGGTCGGTGACGCTCTACGTGGTCGACGAGCAGGACCCGATCGTGCAGGCCTGGATGTCGGCGTTTCCCGACCTGTTCACGCCCGGTGCGGACATGCCCGACGAATTGCGCACCCACCTCCGGTACCCCGAGGACCTCTTCCGGGTGCAGACCAACGTCTACTCCAAGTACCAGCTCGATCCGGCGTTGTTCTTCGAGCGTGACGGGGCGTGGTCCGTCTCCCAGGCGCCGTCGGTGGCGCCGAGGGAAACGGCGACGATCGAGGGCGAGCAGCAGGCCAGCGCGGCGAGTAACGAACCCGAACCGGCCCTCGTGACGGAGGCCTCGAACGTCCGGTTCGTGCCCTACTACACGATGTTCGGCGAGGGCGAACAACGCGACTTCGTGCTGCTGCGTCCGTTCGTGCCGTTCTCCCGCAACGACCAGCGTCGCGAGCTGCAGGCGTTCATGACGGCTTCGAGCGATCCCGACACCTACGGGCAACTCACCGTGTACGAAGTCCAGCCGGGGGACCGCGGCCTGCCCGATGGTCCCCTGGCGATTGCCAACTCGATGCAGGCGGACGCGCAGATCAACGAGCAGATCACCCTGCAACAGCGGGGCGGCTCGAGAGTGCGGTTCGGTGACCTGCAGCTCGTCAACATCGCCGGCGGGCTGCTGTGGGTGCGCCCGTTCTACGTCAGCGTCGAGCAGGACTCGGGGACGGTCGCCTCAGTGACGGAGTACGAGTTCGTGATGGCGACGTACGACGAGCGCTCCGCCTACTCGCTGACGCTCGGCGGCGTCCTCGCCGAGCTGTTCCCCGGATTGAACGCCAACATCGGCGAGCGGTCGGACACCCAGGTCGACCCCGTCGTCGCTCTCGACGAGTCCGTAGAGGTACAGGTGCCGGGTGGCGCCGATCAGCCGGTCGGTACCGCCGATACGCCTTCCGCCGACGCCGGGACCGACGGACCGAGCCCGACCGGCGAGCCGGCAGATCTGCTCGCCCAGGCCGACGAGTTGCTGCGCACCGCCGACGAACAGCTTCGCCTCGATGGCGACCTTGGCGCCTATCAAGAGCGGGTCAACCAGGCGGCGGCGCTCGTCGACCAGGCGCTCACCTTGCTCGGTGTCGATCCGACGGCGTCGACTGCTCCGACTGACCCGGCGACGGCAAGTGTGCCGACGGAGTCGACTGCTCCCGCGTCGGGCTGATCCTCAAGCGCGGCGCCGCGGGTCGGCCGGTCGGCGCAACTGCTCGGCGAGGCGGGCGAGATCCTCGCGGAACGCGATCTGGTAGCGGGCCTGTTCGCTGGCGAGGCGGGTCTGCGTGTCACGGAGCTCGTCGATCGTCCCGTCGTCGACCGGCGTGCCCGGCGGCCGATTGTTCAGCGCCTCGATGTCGTTGCCGAGCTCGGAGAGCTGGTTGGCCAGCTCCGTCGACACCGACGTCAGCCGACCCTCGAGTGCATCGAGCCGCTCGGCGATCGCGTCGACGCGGGCCTCCACGGCGCCGGCACCGTCGACTTCCGGCTTGGCGGCGAGGGCGTCCTCGAACCGCTTGGTGCGTTCGTCGTAACGCTTCAGCGACTCGTCGAGGCGTCCGATCTCCGACTTGACGCGGTCGAGATCCTCCGAGTTCTTGGTGGTCCGGCGGAAGAAACTCATGGTGAGGCTGAACCTAGTCGCCGCCGATTGGTTGGGACATCGGGGTCGCCCGTCTAGGTTGGCGACGCATGACGAGGGCGACGTGCAACGGCATCGCGATCGAGTTCGAGACCTTCGGCGAGGGCGAGCCGTTGTTGTTGGAGATGGGACTCGGCGGCCAACTCGTCGCTTGGCCAATGGACTGGGTCAACCTGCTCGTCGAGCAGGGTTTCCGCGTCATCCGCTACGACAACCGCGACGTTGGTTTGTCGTCGAAGTCGGCGGGGAAGGTGCCCGGGTACGGCCGCATGGCTGCCGCCTTGCTGTCACGACGCTTCGCGAAGGCGCCATACCTGATCAGTGACCTTGCCAACGATGCGGCTGCCTTACTCGACTGCCTGGAGATCGAGCGGGCGCACGTCGTGGGCGTGTCGATGGGCGGAATGATCGCCCAGTCCGTGGCGATCCAACATCCCGCGAGGGTGTCGAGCCTGACGTCGATCATGTCCAACACCGGTGATCGCAGGCACGGTCGAGTGCGTCCGAAGCTGGTCACCAAGGCACGCAAGCTGCGGTCGAAGTCCCGCGACGACTACATCGACACCCAGGTGCTGACGTTCCGGATGATCTCCGGTGATCACTTCGACGAGCAGGACATTCGCTCCCTTGCCGCCGAGTCGCTGGCCCGCGACTACGACCCCGCCGGCGTGCTGCGCCAGTTGATGGCGATCGCGGCGAGTCCCGATCGCAGCGAGGCGCTGCGGTCGGTGACGGTCCCGACGCTCGTGATCCACGGACTGCGCGACCCGTTGGTGATGCCGAGTGGTGGCATCGCCACGGCCAAGGCCGTTCCCGGCTCGCGCCTGTTGATGTTCCCCGAAATGGGTCACGATCTGCCCCGCCCGCGCTGGGGCGAGATCGTCGAGGCGATCGTCCAGAACGCCGAGCGCGGCGGCTTCAAGCGCCCAGCCACGTCCTGACCGTTCTCGTTCTGGGCGGCCCTCGGTCCGGTGTACCGTTCAGGTCGCCCGGGGACGGGCATCGGAATGGGGGGTGCTCATGACCGACACCGCTCGCGGCACATCAGCCGCCGCGCCGGCCCCGGGCGTACGGTTCGGAGGCGCCGTACTGATCGGCGCGTTCGTGGCCGTCGCCGCCGGCGTCTATGGCCAACTGCACGACCCGGCATCGGAGACGACGATCCGTTGGATCTTCTCGACCACGCTGCACTTCAAGGCGTGGATGACCACCGTTGCGGTGCTGCTGGCGATCGGCCAGCTGTTCGGCGGGCTCTGGATGTTCGGCAAGCTGCCGGGCGGACCGGCGCCGTTGTGGGTCGGGCCTGCCCATCGGATCGCCGGCAGCCTCGCCCTACTGGTTTCGCTGCCGGTGGCCTACCACTGCCTGTGGTCGCTCGGCTTCAACCCTGATCCCGGTGGGAGCCGGCGGTTCTGGCACTCCGTGCTCGGCTGCGCCTTCTATGGGGCGTTCGCCACGAAGATCCTCGTCGTGCGATCGCGGCGCATGCCGGACTGGGCGCTTCCCATCGTCGGTGGCCTGTTGTTCACCGTGCTCGTGCTGATCTGGCTGACCAGTTCGTTGTGGTTCTTCCGGACGATCGGCGTCGAGCGCTGATGCTCCGGCGGATCTCGTACATCGTCGAGGCGCTCGTGGGTGTTGCCGTCGTGGTCGCTGTCGTGCTGCTGTTCGCCAACGACCCCGAGCAGCCACCCGACGCCCCGGCCGCCGCCGTCGAGGCCGCCGGCGGGGTCGACGGGGCGACGGTGTTCGGCGACAACTGCGCCGTCTGCCACGGCGGCGACGGCTCCGGAGGCATCGGCCCCCGCCTCGCCGGCGGACGGGTCGTCACCGTCTACCCCGACCCCGCCGACCAGATCGCCGTCGTCACCAACGGCCGCGGCGGCATGCCGGCGTTCGGCGAGCAACTCACCCCCGACGAGATCGCCGCCGTCGTCGAGTACACCCGCACAGTCCTCGCCGACGGCTGAACGTGTCCCCGGTTGTTTGTGTCAGCCGAACGCGTCGAAACCGCACGTCCGTCTGACACAAACGACTCGTCCGCTCCCGAGGGGTTGCCGAACGAGGGACCGGGCCCGTACGATTGGTACTCACTCCGACGCGGGGTGGAGCAGTCCGGTAGCTCGTCGGGCTCATAACCCGAAGGTCGCAGGTTCAAATCCTGCCCCCGCCACCAAAGAAGCCCCAGGTCACAGGCCTGGGGCTTCGTCGTGGACGCGTCTGGTGGTTTCTCTGCGACCGGGGTCGGGACGATCGGTGACGATTCCGACGACTGAGCTGACGGCACGCCGGCATGCGTGCGCGGCCCCCGCATCGGTCCTCATCCTCAAGGGTGTCGGTTGGTCGTATCAGAAGCGGCGTTGAGGTCCGGTGGTGCGGTGGTGGAGCCAAAGGGGGCGGCTTGGCCGGCGGCGGTCACGGTGACGGTTGTCGGTTCGACCTTTCGGGGCCGTCGGTGGTCGGCACGGGCGGGCCTGCGCGTCCGATACCGGCGGGTGTTCGCCTCATGATCGTCAGGCGAACGGATTGGTGACACGAACGCCTGTGATCACCTGGCCGTCGTTGAGGTCCTCGCTCCATAACGTGTGGCAGCCCAACTCAGCGGCGCTTCGCACGATCATGGCGTCCCAGAACGAGAGCTTGTGGTCCTCGCTGATCACGGTGGCCGCGACGACGTCGGCGAGCATCGGCGAATGAGTCGGCCACCGGCCCAGCGCTCGGAGCCGTAGCCGGGCGTCGGCCGGGGCGAGGGGCTCGGCGATCTTGTGGACGGCGTTGACGTAGAACTCCTGAAGGACCTGGACGCTGAGCGCCCCCGTGCGCTGCCGGCCGAGCCGCCCGATCAGCTCACGGGCACGTCGATGTCGGTCGCCTGCCGAGGCGTCATACGCATAGAGGAGGACGTTGGTGTCGACGAAGTCCACTCCAGTCAGCGCCGGTGCAACTCGTCGCGATCCCAGCTGATTGTGCCGACGCGGAGCGGGCCCGAGGCCATCACCGCCTCCTCGGCGTCCCAAAGCTCGTCGTACCGTTCGACGTCGCCGAGCGCCTGGGTCAACAGCGCACCGACGAGGGCGGAGAGCGATGTGTCGCGTTGAGCGGCGAGCACCTTGGCGCGGCGAACGAGTTCGTCGGGGAGTGCCAACGTTAGGTTCCGTGTGGTCACGTGAATCAGTGTATCACTGGTTCACCGGTCGTGAACGTCCGTGGCCACAGGAATTCCGTGAGCGCGGCGACCGGGCGCAGCCGCGAAGCGGCGCGGCGTCATCATGGCCAGTCGGGAACGCCGAGTTCGGCCTGGAGTCGGATGCCGAGACCGAGCAGTTGCTGGTCGGTGCCGGCGGCGCCGATCAGCGACACGCTCACCGGAAGTCTGCTGGCGTGTCCCACACCGGCCGGCAGGGCGACGACCGGGAAACCGGTCCAATTCCAGAAGTGGGTGAGCGAGATCAGCACGTAGTCGGTGCCAGCGTGCTCGTAGCCGTCTCCCCGTCGGCGGAGCGACGACGGGGATCGTCGGCTCGATGACTGCGGTGATCCTGTGCTCGCCTAGCCAATCCGACCATGCAGCCGTCATCGCTCGCCTGCCGGCCTGGAGCGAGGCGTAACGCTCGCCTGACACCGCCCGCTCCTCGCCCACCTCGAGCCACTCTCGGAGGGCGGGGCGGTAGCGCTCGCGGTGGCCGTCGAAGCGCCGGTGGTACGCCAGCATGTCGGTGGTCATCACGTCGCGGAACGCGTCGGCGACGTCGAAGCCACAGTCGGGTGCTGGCAGCTCGATGATCGTCGCCCCCAGCTGCCGACAGGCCTCGACGGCACGCTCGAAGCCCGCCGCCACGTCGTCGTCGAGGGCGACCGAGGTGAGTCGCGGGGAAACCGCGATCCGCGCGCCGTCGAACGTCGACGCTGTTGCTCGTTCATCCGGAACGGCCATCGCCGACAGCAGCGCCCGGCAGTCGGCCACTGATCGCGCCATCGGCCCGGCGTGATCGAGGCTCCACGAGAGCGGAACGACACCCCTCGTCGACACCAACCCACGGGTCGGCTTGATCGTGGACGTTCCGCAGCACGCCGAGGGGATGCGTAATGAGCCGGCCGTGTCGGACCCGGTCGCGGCAGGCACCATCCGCGCCGCCAACGCCGCCGCCGAGCCGCCGCTCGAGCCACCCGCGGTTCGAGCGAGATCCCATGGGTTTCCCACCTGATCGGTCGTGCCGCCGGCAGCGAACTCGTGCGTGTGTAGATGCCCGAGAAGGATCATGCCAGCCGCCGCGAGCCGTTGCCACACGTCGCAGTCCTCGCTCGGCACGTCGTTGAGCAGGCTGCTCGATGCTGTGACTGGCTTGCCGGCCACGCCATAGAGGTCCTTGAGTCCGATCGGTACGCCGAGCAGCGGAGGCAAATCACCGCCAGCGGCGAGCAGTTCGTCGGCGCGAGCTGCCGCCGCTACTGCGTCCTCCTCGTAGACCCGCACCCAGGCGTTGATCGAGCCCGGGTCGCCGTCGTGACTATGGGTGCCGTCGGCCTCGCGAATGTGGTCGAGGCACGCGGTGGTCAGCTCCGTTGCCGACACCTCCCGTCGTGCGATCGCCGCCGCGGCCTCGACGACGCCGAGCGCAATGAGCTCCTCCACGAGGACGCGAGTCTCGCGCGGCGGCCGTTCACCACGCGCTCCCGATGGGCCATGAATCGCGACGGCGCCGCGTTCTACCGCCACGAACGAGACAGATTTGTCGTGTACGGCGCCCGAGAATCGTGCGGCGTCGGTTCACGTGAGGTCGAGGCCGAGCCAGCCGCCGGCGCTCGTGTCCTGGGTCGGGTCTGCCGAGCGGAATCCGAGATGGCGGTAGAAGCCGATGGCCCGCGTGTTGGTCGGGCCGACGCCGAGGTGGACACCGGAGACACCGCGATCGCGCAGGGCATCGAACAACGCCGTCATCAGGCGGCGACCGACGCCGTGGCCCTGGCCGCGGGGAAGGATGTCGATGTGCAGGTGGGCGGGATACCGCTCGACGACGTCGGCGGGCGTGGGTTGGGGATGGTGGATCCGGCGCATCAATGCCTCGTCGGCGCTGAGGTCGGCGTCGGCGGACGGATCGGGATAGCGGGCACGAAGCGCCGGCCACCAGTCGCGCTCGCAGGCTTCCTCGAACTTCCGAGTGTCCTCGGCGCCGAGCACGTAGCCGGCGATGCCCTCGCTGTCCTCGGCAACGAACGCCAGCCCGGGTTCCAGCGCGAGGTACGGACCGACCCACAGCTCACCGAGCAACTCGTGGTTGCGGTACAACGGCCGGGCGTCGCTACCGGAGTCGGCGGTGCGCACGCAGATGTCGTAGAGCGCGTCGCGATCGGCGGGAAGCGCTTGGCGGATCAGCATCGACGGGCACGATAGGGGTCGTTGCGAAGCGCTCGGAGTGTTTCGTGACGACCTGTCCCGCACGAAACACTCCGATAGCAGCAAACACTCCGATGGAGAGATGGTGGGCGCGTGCCGCAGCGGGCCGGCGTCAGCTGTATTCGACCGTGAGCGTCACGGTGGCGTTGAAGTCGAAGTAGCGCGGATCGCCATGCCCGGGTGGAAGTGCTCCGTCGCCGGACCCTGTCTGCAGCATCCTCGTGATCGAGATCTCGGTCCAGCTCGACCGATCCTCGGGGACGGCGTCGATGTCGACGTCGGCGAGCATCGCCGTGTTCCACGTGCCGCAGAGCGAATCGCTGTCGCCGTTCGGAACGTGGTCGAGGCTGGGAAAGAAGCCCTCGCAGATCGTGTATTGCGACGTCTCCCACCCACGGAACAGCTGCAGGGCGAGATCGAGGTGCCTCGGAAGGCTGTAGTAGACGAGGTTCTCCGGCGGGGCCACCCACCGGAAGTCGAGGTCGGCGACCTTTAGGAACGTGTAGTTGTCGACGATGTTCGTCGGTCCGCCCGAGACCGTCGGCAGGCCGATCGACAGGGTGATCGTGCGCTGCGACAGCGTCGTGAACGAGCCGTAGGCATGCGCCGTGTCGTCGTTCTCGTCGGTGGCGGCGACGATCACGTGGTAGGTCTGGCCGGGATCGAGGTGGTCGAGCGCCCAACTGAACTCGGTCATCATGCCGTCGCTGCTGGAGTGGTCGTTGAAGTCGTAGCTACCGTCACCGTCCGAGTCGGCGCTGACGCCCAGCCAAATTTGCGCAGGCACGTACGTCTCGACGACCAGCAGCGCACCGAACCCCCGCGGGTACGCGACACCGGACTTGATGCACTGGTTGAAGCACGTCTGCCCGGCCGAGAACGTTGGTCCGTCGGCACCGTCGGCGGTCGGCGCCGCGGGAATGCCGGGAATCGCGCTCGAGGTCGAGGCCATCGGGGACGACCCCACTCGTGTCGACCGCTCCGAGCGGCCTGTCGGCGGGATCCTCGTCAGGAGGAATCGTCGGCGTCGCGATCACCGGTGGCGGGACGACTGGGTCGTCGATCACCACCGGAGCCGATGTCGTCGTGGTGGTCGTCGTCGTTGATGGGTTGGCGATCAGCCGGGGCAGCGTCGTCGTGGTCGTCGTGGACGTCGGGGTTGCGAGTTGCGGTGTTGTCGTGGTGGTCGTCGGTGAGGCGAGCGTCGGCGCAGGGTGCGCCCCCGAGGTCACCGGCACCGTGATCACGCCTACCGTCACCGCGCACCCCGTGATGAGCAGCCGCCGAATCATGGTTTGCACGGTGCCAGACCGAACGATCGCCGGGAACCGGGCTATCCCCGCCCGGCTGAGTACGGCTATCCCTACGAGGACGGGGGCTCAGGGCAGCTTGTGGATCACCAGCGGGAGGACGGACGTCGCACCGGCTTCGGTGAGCAGACCGGCGGCGACCGTTGCCGTCCAGCCGGAGCGATAAGTGTCGTCGACCAACAGCGCTGGGCCGGGCGGCAGGCGGACGCCGTCGACGAGCCGCATCGAGCCGAGCAACGCCGATGCTCGGGCAGCTGACGCGACGTCGCTCGGCGGTGGCGGGCCACCGACCTCCAAGGCATCGACAAGCGGGAGCTTGCCGACGGTGGCGAGGTGCTCGGCGAGCGAGCGGATCAGCTGCGGACGCTGCCGTGACGGCATCGGGACGACGGCGACTGGTCGTTCCCACGAATGCCTCCAGCGGCCCAGCACGGCCACCATCGCGTCGGCGATCTCGGCGCTGACCGGACCGTCACCGTCGCCGAGGGCGGCGATGGCATCGCTCCACGCCGCGTCATCGGCGAAGGCCAGCGCCCGGCCGACTCCGCAACCCGCGATCTTGCCCTTGCGATCGGCCAAGCCGCTCGGCCACAGCTTGCGCGGCTCGAGTTCGACGTCGAGCGTGCGCAGGTAGCCCAGCGTCGCCTCGGTCGAAACGTCGCTAGCAGTAACCCCGGGGTAGGGGAGCTCGCCGGTGCACACGGAACACCGCCCGCACGGGCTCGGGTTCGGGTCGTCGAGCGCCTGCTGCAGGAACTGCATCAGGCACCCGTCGCCCGCCGCGTAGTGCCGCATCAGGTCGGCCTCGGCCTCGCGGACCCGTCGCAACGCCGCCCACTTGGCGGCGTCGTAGGTCCACGGCGTCCCGGTTGGCGCCCAGCCATCGACGCCCCGCGCCACGACGCCGTCGACGGCGAGGATCTTGAGCAGCGCCTCGACCCGGCCCCGCCGCAACCTCGTCGCCGACTCGATCGCCGGTACCGATGACGCCCCTGCGTCCAGCGCCCCGAGGACGGCATCGACGTGCTCGGGCACCGGGATTCCGGACGTGGCGAAGTACTCCCAGACCCGTTCGTCGGCCGCCGACGGCAGCAGCACTGCGACTGCGTCGTCGAGCGCCCGCCCGGCCCGCCCGACCTGCTGGTAGTAAGCGACCGGCGACGCCGGCGATCCGACGTGAATGCAGAAGGCAAGGTCCGGCTTGTCGAAGCCCATCCCCAACGCCGACGTGGCGACAAGCGCCTTGATCTTGTTGCGCCGCAGGCGATCTTCGAGCGCTTCGCGCTCGGTGGTCCCGACGGCGGACGAGTAGGCGGCGACGTCGTAGCCGCGGTCGGCCAACAGGCCGGCGACGCGGTCCGTCTCAGCGACCGTGAGGACGTAGACGATGCCCGACCCAGGCAGCCGACCGAGGGCGTCTGCGACCCACGCCGCCCGCTGCACGCCGTCGAGGCGAGGTACGACGGCGAGGCGAAGCGACGTGCGAGCCAACGAACCGCGTAGCGTCACGGTGTCCTCACCGAGTTGAGTGGCGACGTCCTCGGTGACCCTGGAGTTGGCCGTCGCCGTGGTGGCGAGCACCGGCGTCCCCGGCGCGAGGGCGAGAAGTGTGTGGGTCAGACGTTGGTAGTCGGGGCGGAAGTCGAAGCCCCAGTCCGACACGCAATGCGCCTCGTCTATGACGAGTAGTCCGCAACCGGCGAGCAACGCCGGCAGTTGTGCGGCGAAGCGCGGGTTGGCGAGTCGCTCCGGGGAGATCAGGAGGACGTCGACCGACCCGCCGCGCACGCCGTCGAGCACGTCCGACCAGTCCTCGACATTGGTCGAGTTGACCGTCGCGGCGACGAGCCCGGCGCGCCCGGCGGCGGCGATCTGGTCGCGCATCAGGGCGAGCAACGGCGAGACGACGATCGTGTAGCCCCCGCCGTCGCTGCGCAACGCTCGCGTCGCCGCCCAGTACACCGCCGACTTGCCCCAGCCGGTCGCCTGCACCACGAGCACCCGCGCCCTGTCGTCGACGAGCGCACGCACGGCGACGCGTTGGTCGGGGCGTGGCATCGCCCCATCGCCGGCCATCGCCGTGATCGTGTGCTCGAGGTGTGTATCGGCCGAGGTCACCCTGGCAGTGTGCCCAACGACACCGCTCGTTCGTTGACCTCAAGCTCGGTTGCACTGGCATCCTTGCACTGGTGCAGATGGACTTCAGCCACTGGATGGCGATGGAGAGCGCCATCCACGGCGAGCGCCGCCGGCGCACGGTCAGCAGGGAGACGCTGCGACGAATCTTCGCCTTCGCCAAGCCGCACCGCCGGGCGCTGGTCTGGTTCATCGTGCTCAGCATCATCGGCTCGCTGCTCACCGTCGCCACGCCAGTACTCGCCGGCCGGGTCATCGACGAGATCACATCGTCCGGTAATGCCAGCACCGTCGTCGCCCTAGCCGTGCTGATCGCCATCATCGCCGTCGCCGACGCGGCCTTCGGTCTCGCCGAGCGGTGGCAGTCGGCGAAGATCGGCGAGGGCGTGATCCTCGACCTGCGCCGGGCCGTGTTCGCCCACGTGCAGCGGATGCCCGTGGCCTTCTTCATGCGCACGCGGACCGGGGCGTTGGTCAGCCGCCTCAACAACGACGTGATTGGCGCGCAGCGGGCGTTCACGTGGACGCTCTCCGGCGTCGTCAGCAACGTCATCGCCCTCGTCCTGACCCTCGCGGTCATGCTGCGCCTCTCCTGGCAGATCACGTTGCTGACGCTGGTGCTGCTGCCGATCTTCGTGATCCCGGCGCGGCGGATGGGTTCGCGGCTCGCCCAGCTCGAGCGAGAGGCGGCGGGCCACAACGCGGCGATGACGACGCAGATGACCGAGCGCTTCTCGGCGCCGGGAGCGACCCTCGTCAAGCTGTTCGGGGACCCACGCCGTGAGGAGGCCGAGTTCGGCCAGCGCGCCGAGCGGGTTGCCGTCATCGGCGTGCGCTCGGCAATGGGCCAGTTCGTGTTCCTCACCGCCCTCGCTCTCGTCTCGGCGCTCGCCCTCGCCCTGATCTACGGCCTCGGCGGCTACCTGGCCGTGCACGATCGCCTCGATGCCGGCACGGTGGTGACGATGGCACTGCTCCTCGGCCAGCTCTACGCGCCACTCACCGCGCTGGCGAGCGCTCGCGTCGACGCGATGACCGCCCTCGTGAGCTTCGAGCGGGTCTTCGAAGTCCTCGATCTCGAGCCACTCATCGACGAGGCGCCCGACGCGACGACCGTCCCGCCGGGGCCGGTCGGCGTCGCCTTTGACAACGTCAGCTTCGCCTACCCGACGGCCGACAAGGTCTCCCTCGCCTCGCTGGAGGAGGTCGCCACACTCGACACCCGTGGCGGCGACGAGGTGCTCCACGACGTCTCGTTCGCCATCGAACCGGGCGAGATCGTCGCCCTTGTCGGGTCGTCGGGCGCCGGCAAGTCGACAATCGCCTCACTGCTCCCGCGGCTGTACGACGTCGACGCCGGCTCGGTATCGATCGGCGGCGTCGACGTCCGCCGGTTGACGTTCGAGTCCTTGCGACGGACGGTGGGCGTGGTCACCCAGGACGGTCACCTGTTCCACGAGAGCATCGGCGAGAACCTCCGTTTCGCCGCCCCGGAGGCGAGCGACGACGACTTGTGGGCAGCGTTGCGGAGCGCCCGCCTGGAGGCGCTCGTGCGGTCGCTGCCAGCCGGCCTCGACACGGTGGTCGGTGAGCGTGGCTACCGGCTGTCGGGCGGCGAGCGCCAACGACTGACGATCGCTCGGTTGCTGCTCGCCAAGCCACCGGTGGTCATCCTCGACGAGGCGACGTCGAGCCTCGACTCGACGTCGGAGGCCGACGTCCAGGCTGCACTCTCGGTCGCTCTCGAAGGGCGCACGGCGCTGGTGATCGCCCACCGCCTGTCGACGATCATCGCCGCCGATCAGATCCTCGTCATCGAGGCCGGCCGCATCGTCCAGCGCGGCACCCACGTCGAACTGCTCGCCGAAGGCGGCCGCTACGCCGACCTCTACCGCACCCAGTTCCGCCCCGAACCCGAGGTCCCCGAGCTCGTCACGACGTAGCTCGGTCGTCAGGCGGCGTCGGTGAATGGGGAGTCGAGCACGCCCGCACCGATCCCGGCGAGGCAGGCCGCGCCGACGGCTCCTGGCTCGCCGAAACGGCTGCGCCGGGCGTTCGGGAAGCGGTGCGCAACCGCGGCTTCGATGGTCGGGTCGTTGAGCCAGCCGCCGCCGACGACGACGCCGGTGGCCGGGCCGAACAGCTCGGCGTAGCGACCGGCGAGGTCCATCGTGCGGTCGTCGGCGGCGGCGACGGCAGCGAGCCACAACGCCTCGGCGTCGGTGTCGTCGCCGATCCCGGTGATTGCCAGCAACCCGTCGGCGAGGCTGACCTCGAGCGATGGATCGGGCTCCCTGTGGGCGGCACGGGCTGACAGTGCCAACCGTTCGGCACGATCGACCACGCCGACGAGGCGGCCGATCCGTTCGAGGATCTGGCCGGTGCGCAGGCCGGCCATCACCATCAGCAGGTCGGCGACGACGGTCCGTCCGACCGTTGCTCCGGCGTCGGCGGCGCCGAGGACGGTGGCCGCGTCGAGCGGGGCCGGAACGGTGAGCGTGAGGGCGTCGGCGGTGCCCAACGACTCGAACAGGCAGCCCGGTTCGATCGCCCCGGCGACGTAGGCGGCGACCTGATGGTCGTGGCCGGCGACGGCGAGGCTGGCACCGGCGATCGGTGCGAACGACGCGAGTCCCGCTCCGTCGATGCCGAACCGTGGTTCGCCGGGCAGGAACGTGTCGTCGACGCCGAGGAAGTCGAGCGCATCCGGCCACCACATCCCGTTGTGCAGGTCGCACAGACCGGTGCGCCCGGCGAGGCTCATCTCGGCGACCTGGTCGCCGCCGAGGGCGTGGACCACCCACTCGGCGAGGTTGAGCCAGCGCGCCCCGCCGCCGCGGCGGAGGAGGTCCGGCAGCTTGAAGATCGACGCCACCGGGTCGAAGCGGACGCCAGTCCGTGCGACGAGGTCGGGGAGCTCCTTGGCCACGAGGTCGATGTCGCCGCGTTGGTCGTACCAGGCGATGACCGGCGCGGCCGGCTCGCCGTGCCGATCGAGGAGCACGCCCGACTCGCCGACACTCGTCACGCCGAGGCCGATGACACGATCATCGTCTGCGAGCTCTTTGACCGCGCGAGCGATGACGGTCTGAACCGTCCGCAGCAACGACACCGCGTCCATCTCGATCGCGTGGCCGTGCACGACCCACGGAGTCTCGGCGGCGGCCGACGCCAGCTCCCGACCGGCCAGATCGACGATGACGGCCTTCACCCGGGTCGAGCCGACGTCGATGCCCACGAGACTGCCCGGCCCGCTCATTGGCGCACCATGGCCACGTGGTCGATCGCCGGCGGCGACGGGCGGTGCGCCACTGAGCTAATGGCGCCGCAGTTCTGGTTCGCTCGCTCGAAGACTCGCTCGCTCACACCCGAACCTCGATTGGCTCGGGAACGTCAGGTGCGGGCGGTTGGGCGACGACGGCTGTCACATCACCGTCGAACGTCAGCGCACCGGCGGCGTACGGGACGACGAGGGCGTCGCCGCGCGTGACCGTCGAGTGACCGCTGGCCCAGCGCAGCGTGCCTGCTCCATCCGTGACGACGACGACAGAGAACGCGGCCGGGACGGTGACGGCGGCGGCGGTGGTGCCGACCGCCCAGGCCCGGAAATAGGGATCGGCGCCGGCGGGCAACAACGACCGTGCCGTACCGGGCTCCGCCGCCGCCCGTCGGACGAGCCGGTCAAGGTCCGAAGCTTTCAGCGCGTCGGTGCGCACGGCAGCGAGAGCGACATCGAAGCCGAGCCCGAGATGACCATCCGCTCGCCCGTCGATGTCGAAACCGTCCCACTCCAACAGCACGGAGAAATCGGTCGGCTCCTGCAGCTCGACGATGAACACACCGGTATCGATGCAGTGCGGGGTCGACGCCGGCACGAGGACACCGTCGCCGGCGTTGACGCGAATCGGATGGAGCAGCTCGAGCATCGAGTCGACCGCCTGTCCATCGACCAGCTCGGCCCACTCGTCACGGCGAACCGGCCGAGTGGTCCCGACGAACACGGTTCCGCCGTCTGCCGGTGCATCGAGCACGACCCATGCCTCGGTCTTGCCGAACGGGCAGCCAAGGTGCTCCGTGGCGAAGCGGCGGTTGGGGTGAACGTGCACGGGCAGCCGTTGCCCGGCGTCGAGGAGCTTGACGAGCAGCGCCGGCGACGACCCCCAGCGGGCGACGTGGCCGGCGCCGAGCCAGCCGTCCGGGTCGGCGGCGACGAGCTCGGCGAGCATCCCGAATCCGTCTAGCTCGGTGAGCCCCGAGCCGTCGGTGCCCCATCTCGTGACGGTCGAGGCCAGCCATTCCTCGGGGCGGCGCAGCGGTTCGCCGCGTGATGCCGGCGACTCTGTCCCGCGCAGGGCGGCGATGCGTTCGCCGCCGCGGTAGAAGTGCTCGATCACGTTGGGCGACAGAACATGCGGTTGCGGAGTCAGCGCTGTCATGAAGGACCGACCAGGTGACTCTCTCGCTCGATGATCGGGGTGTCGATGTGCACGAGGCGGGGCGGACCGCGGTAGCCGTCGAGCCGTTCGAGCGCCAGCTCGGCGCCGCGCCGGCCCAGCTCGATCGGGTCGTTGTCGACGACGGTGACCGTTGGGTCGTGGATTCGGGCTGCGTCGAAGTCACTGAAGGCGACGATCGCCGGCGACCACTGCCGCGGGCGCAGCTGGGCCAGCAGCGCGACCGACGTGCTGACGTTGGCGGAGAAGACGGCGGTCGGAGGGTTGGCGAGGGCGAGCAGAGCGTCGACCGCCCGATCGGCGTCCGCCTGCTCGATGATCGCGGCATGGACCAATTCGTCGTCGTAGTCGATGCCGGCGCCGACGAGCGCCTGGCGGTAGCCCTCGATCCGCTGCCCTGTCGTGTAGATCGAGCTCGTTCCCATGAAGGCGATGCGGCGGTGGCCCTGGGCGAGGAGCAGGCTCATGCCGCGCCGCACGCCGTCAATGTCGTCGGCAACGACCGCGTCGACAGCAGCGCCGACGGCGGGACGGTCGAGGCACACAACCGGAGTCCCGTCAGCCACGATCCCGCCGAGATACGACTGGTCGACCGCGGTCGGAACGACGAGCAGCGCCATCACCCGCCGTTCGACCATCGCCGCAACGATCTCCGGCTCGCGGTCGGAGCGGTCCCGCGTCGATGCCGAGAGAATGAAGCGGTCGCCGCCGCCGATCGCCGACTCCACCCCCTGCAACACGCCGGTCCAGAACGGATCGCCGACGCTTGCCGTGACGACACCGACCATCGACGCCACGCCGCGACTGCGCAGCAGGCGGGCGAACTCATTTGGCCGGAAGCCGAGCTCGGCGGCAGCCCGGCGGACCCTGGCGACCTTGTCCGGGCGCACGTTGCCCTCGTTGTTGAGGGCGCGGTACACCGTCTTCGGGGAGACACCGGCGAGACCGGCGACGTCGCTCGCCGTCGGCGCCCGCCGGCTCGGAGCAGGGCCGGCGTTCACCGGTCAACCACTGCGCGGCCGGCGCTGAGCTCATCAACGAGGGCCGGGTCGGCGTAGCCGGCGACCGGGTGGGCGACCGACGCGGCGGCGTACGAGACACCGTCGGCGACGGCATCCTCCAGCGAACGGCCGCGTCCGAGGGCGACGAGGGTGGCGCCGAGCAGAGCGTCGCCGGCGCCGATTGGATTGGCGACATCGACGGTGGGAGCGGGAACGAACGCGTCGACGGAGGCCGACCGGCAGGCGACACCGTGACGGCCTGCCGACACGAGTGCGGCAACAGCCCCGGCGTCGACCAACGCCTCGGCCGCCACCCGCGACCGGGCCGCGACCTCGGCGCCGTCGAGATGGTCGACATCGACCGCCTCCCCGGACTCACCCGCTGATGTCGCAGGCTCCATACCGAGAGCCTGCTCGGCTTCGGCGAGGTTGGGACTCACGAGATCGGCGCCGGCAGTGGCCGCGTCGATCAGGCGCCCGGCGGTGACGTCGACGGCGACAAGGCCGCCGCGCTCGTGGACCAAGTCGATGAGCGTGCGGTGGGCGCCGGCAACCGTGCCGGGCGGAGCACTGCCACTGATCGCGACGTAGGTATCGCGGTCGGTCGCCGCGGCCACGGCGTCGACGACGTCGTGCCACTCAGCGTCGCTGAGCGGTGGGCCTGGCTCATTGATCACCGTCGTTCGCCCGTCCGCCTCGATGACAACGGTCGTGCCGCGCAACTCGCCACTGACCGGCACGGGCGTCACGGGCAGCCCTTCGGCTTCGAGCATGGCGACGGCAACGCCGCCGAGCCGGCCGGGGAACGGGCCGACGAGGCGGGCCGGCGCGCCGAGCGTGATCGCGGCCCGGCAGACGTTGACCGCTTTGCCGCCTGGCGTGACCGCGACGTCACCGGCGCGCAGCACGTGGCCGGCGGCCAAGACGGGAAGCCGGATCGTGCGGTCGATCGTCTGGTTGAGGCCAACGACGAGCATGCGCCCGGGTCCCCCTTTCCGACGCCGGCTTGACATCGATGTCACATTCTGACATCGATGTCAAGACGTCCGTCGAGGAAGGATCCGCCGATGCCCCACCCCATCCGTCTACGCCGACTGCTGCAACCGAAGTCGGGACGGAGCTTCGTCGTCGCCCTCGACCACGCATTCTTCGCCGTGCCCAGCGACCTCACGGCGATCGAAGATCTGCCGGCCGTGCTCGACTCCGTCACCGCCGTCGGCCCCGACGGTGTGTTGATGTCGGCCGGTCAGGCCCGCCTCCTCGCCGGGATCGAAGGGCGGGCGCTCCCGGCCCTCACCGTGCGCGGCGACGTGACCAACCTCTACCGATCGCCGGACCGCGCCGAGAGCGACATCGTCGACGACGCCGCCCTCCGTGCCATCCGCCTCGACGCCGCCGCGCTGCTGATCAACCTGCTCGATGCCGACGACGACCCGGCCGTGCGCCAGTCCTGTTTGCGCAACGTCTTCGCGGCCAAGGCGCAGTGCGAGCGCTTCGGACTCCCGCTGATGGTCGAGCCGATCCCGTTCGAGCGCCGCGACGGCGAGTATCACGACGTTGCCGACGAGGAGCGCCTCGTGCCGCTCGTGCGTCAGGCCGTCGAGGCCGGCGCCGACATCGTCAAGGCCGGGATCCTCCCGAGCGAATCGTCGATGCGACGGGCGATCCGGGTATGCGGCGACGTCCCGTACCTCGCCCGCGGTGGCTCCAAAGGGGACGACCTCGAGGTGCTCAAGTTGACCCGTCACCTCCTCGACTGCGGCGCCGCCGGCGTGGTGTTCGGCCGCAACATCTTTCAGCACGAGCGACCGACGGCGATGGCGGCGGCGCTCAAGGCGTTGATCCACGACGACGCGTCGACCGACAGCGCAGCCGCGGCGCTTTCGTGACAGGAGCCGACGACCTGTTCCTACTGGCCGTCGACCACCGGCGTTCCTTCGAGCGACTATTCGACATGGATGGGCCGGTGAGCGGACGCGATTTCGAAAGGCTGTCACGGGCGAAGGCCCTCGTCGCCGAAGCGCTCGGCGACGTGGCCGAGGCGCGACGCGGCGAGTCCGGCAATCTCGGCATCCTGATCGACGATCACTACGGCGGTGCAGCCATCGCGACCGCGCGACGAACCGGCGTCGCTGTCGCCCTGGCAATCGAGCGCAGCGGACAGGCCCTGCTCGGCTTCGAGCATGACGACTGGCGAGATCGGCTTGCGGCTGACCCGCCGGATTTCGTCAAGGTGTTGATCCGCCATCGCGCCGACGGAGATCCGGACGACGTCGCCACCCAGCTCGAACGACTCGGCGAGATCAGCGACGCATGCGCAGCCAGTCCGGCCGGGTTCCTGCTCGAGTTGCTCACCCCGTATTCCGACGCCGAGCGATCGGAGTCGACGGCCGAGCAGCTCGAGGTGACCGTCCGATCGCGCCTCGTGGTCGAGGCGATCACCCAGATCCAGGACGCCGGAGTCGCCCCCGACGTGTGGAAGGTCGAGGGGGTCGCCGACCCGGACGGCTGCGCGGCGATCGCCGACGCAGCGCGGCGGGACGGCCGTGACCGCACCGGCGTTGTCGTCCTCGGGGCCGGAGCGGGCACGGAAACGGTCAATCGGTGGCTTACGGCCGCAGCCTCCGGTGGCTATTCGGGATTCGCCGTCGGGCGCAGCATCTGGGCCGACGCCGTGCTCGCTCACGATCGGATCGAGATCGATGCGGCGTCCGCCCGGTCGGACATTGCCGCCCGCTACAGCGCGTTCATCGACACGTTCCGCGCTGCAGCCTGACGTTCATTGCGTTCCCCGGCCACGCAGGCCGCTTGTGACCGCTCGTTCGCTGGCGCTCACTCGCTCGCACCGGTTGACGGATCAATGCCACGGTCACGATTCGTTGACCGCTCGTGCGGTAAGTGCTTACATGTAAGTGCTTACAGCGACAGGGGGTCCGGTGTCGGCGAATGAACGCAGCGGCGACAGTCGGCGTCGGCGGCGCGCCCAGCCGCGGTCAAGCGTGTACGACGTCGCTGACCGAGCAGGCGTCTCGATCGCCACCGTCTCCAGGGTGCTGGGCGATAGTGGCCCTGTCGCTGCGGAGACGCGACGACGAGTGCTCGCCGCCGCCGACGAGTTGCGGTGGCGCCCGAACCGGCTCGCCAGGGCGTTCGTCGCCCAGAGTCACGGTGCCGTAGGGATCGTGTTCCCCGACCTCGGCGGGCCGTACTACTCGCGGGTGATCGCCGGCTTCGAGGAGACCGCCGCCGAACGACGCGCCGCCGTGTTGATCCTCGCCACCCACGGCCGCGCCGACGCCGGCGACCTCGTCGCCGACCTCGCCGACCGCGTCGACGGACTCGTGGTGATGGGACGAACGGTCGACGACGCAACAGTCGCGGCAATGGCCGACGCTGATCGACCGATCATCCTGCTCGCCCGCCCGCCGGTCGGTGGTCTCGCCAGTGTCCGCTCCGCCAACACTGCGCCCGCCGAATCGTTGGCCAGACACGTGCTCGACCACGGCAGCCGGCGTCCCATATTCCTCGGGGACCCTGCCAGATCCTCGGATGTCAGCGAGCGGTGGAAAGGGGTTCGCCGGGAGTTGCAGCGGGCCGGGATCGCTACCAGCGCGGCGCTCGTCTCGTGCGGCGGGTTCGACGTCGAGCACGGATACAAGGCAGGTCTCGAACTGTTCGCCCGCGGGAACGGTACGGACGCCGTGATGTGCGCCAATGACGAGATCGCCGACGGGGTGGTGCGGGCGGCCGCTGCCTCCGGCTTCAGGGTTCCCGAGGATGTGATCGTCACCGGATGGGACGACACGGCGATGGCGGCGCGCCTGCATCCACCGCTGACGACGGTCCGCCAACCGATGCACGAACTCGGTCGACGAGCGGCGAAGTCGCTGTTCGACCGCATCGACGGCGGCCAGGCCAGCACTTCCGTGGTCCTGCGCACGACCCTCGTCGTGCGCGAGAGCTGCGGCTGCACCATCAACCGAACACCCGACAAGGGGGTCAACCAATGAACCGAACACTTGGTGCTCTCAGCGCCATCGCCCTCGCCGGCACTGCGCTCGGCGTTGCTGGACCCCAGACCGACGATGTTTCGCCCCGAACGGACAGCGCGCCCGAAGGTGACATCACGGTCTGGGCGATGGGCGCCGAGGGCGAGAATCTCGGCGTCCTCGCCGACGCCTTCATGGAGGAGTTCCCCGACGTCACCGTCGAGGTGACGGCTGTGCCATGGGATGCCGCGAACGACCGGTTGGTGGCCGCTATCGCCGGCGGTGACGTTCCCGACGTCAGCCTGATCGGTACCACCTGGATGGGACAGTTCGCCACGATGGGCGGCCTCGAGCCGACGCCGGACACGATTGATCCGGCGCAGTTCTTCGAAGGTGCGTGGAACTCCACCGTCGTCGATGGGACGAGCTACGGCGTGCCCTGGTACGTCGAGACTCGACTGATCTACTACCGCACCGACCTCGCCGAGGAAGGCGGGTTCAATCAAGCGCCGGCGACCTGGGACGAGCTGACCCAGCTTGCCGAAGCGATGATCGACGCCGGTGCCGAGTACGGGATCAGCCTGCAACCCGGAGGGACAGGGGCGTGGCAGACGTACATGCCGTTCTTCTGGCAGGCAGGCGGCGAGATCGTCGACGCTGACAACAACTTCACGCTCGACTCCGAGGCCTGCGTCGAGTCGATGACCTTCTATCAATCGTTCTTCGAGAGCGAGTTGGCGTCGTCGTCGGTCTCCGACGTCCCCGTCGAGGCGCAGTTCACCGATGGCACCGTTGGTGCGTTCATCAGTGGTCCGTGGATGATCGGGATCGTCAACGACGCCGGCGCCGATCCGGAAGCGTGGACCGTCGCCCACCAACCCACGGCGACGACCGGGACGTCGTTCGTCGGCGGTGGCAACCTCGCAGTGTTCGCACAGGCCGACAACAAGACAGCGGGCTGGGCGTTCGTCGAGTTCGCCTCCCGGCCCGAGGTCCAGGTGACGTGGTACGAGACCGTGCGCGATCTGCCCGCCGTGCAGGCGGCCTGGGACGACGAGGCGCTGGCCGGCGACGAGCTGCTGGCAGCGTTCGGCGAACAGCTCGAAGACGCCAAGTCGCCGCCGGCGATCCCGACCTGGGAGGAGGTCGCTACGGCAATCGACGGGCAGATCGAGCGCGTGGCCCTCGGCGACGCCACCCCGGAGGAGGCATGCCAGGCGATGCAGGAGGAGGCCGACTCGATCGGGACCGGGTTGTGACCCGGGCGCCGAGCCGGGCGTCGTCAGGTTCGCTACTGCAAAGCGGTCACTGCCGGCCGCTTTGCAGTAGCAGAAGCGGCTGGCCGTGGCGCTGACGGCCGCCGTCCCACGCAAGCGCCGCCCGTGGCGCCAGTGGCTGATCGGGTGGAGCTTCGCCCTGCCCTTCGTCCTGCTGTTCTTCGTGTTCATGGCCGGGCCGATTCTCGTGTCGTTCATCACGAGCTTCACGGACATGAGCGTGACCGACATCCGGTCGCCGTTCGACGTCGGCTTCGTCGGCCTCGACAACTACTTCGAGGTGTTCCGCGACGAGACGTTCCGCAAGGCGGTCCGAAACACGGTCGTGTACGTCGTGTTCGCCATGCCGCTGACGATCGGATTGGGGCTGCTCGCCGCCCTCGCCCTCAACCAGGGGGTGGTTCGGTTGCGCAGCGTCTTCCGGCTCGGCTTCTTCCTTCCCTACGTGACGAGCATCGTGGCGATCGCTGTCGTGTGGAGGCTGATCCTCGGGACCGACGCAGGTCTCGTCAACGGCATCCTCGAAGGCTTCGGGATCGACGGTCCGGGCTGGCTGACGGACCAGCGCTACGCGCTGTGGTCGATCATCCTGATGACGACGTGGCGCGGCCTCGGCTTTCAGATGATCATCTTTCTCGCCGGCCTGCAGGCGATCCCCACTCAGTTGTACGAGGCTGCGGCGATCGACGGCGCCGGACGGTGGCAACGGTTCCGCTACGTGACGCTGCCGATGCTGCGGCCGACTCTGCTGTTCTCGGCGGTGATCGCCAGCATCGGCCTCCTGCAGTTCTTCGAGGAGCCGTTCGTGATGACCCAGGGCGGCCCGCTCGATTCGACGCTGTCGGTCTACATGCACGCCTACAACCAGTTCTTTTCGGCAACTACGCCTACACGGCGGCGATCAGCTACATCATCTTCCTCGCCACCGCCCTGCTCGCCCTGTTCCAGTTCCGAGTCCTCCGTCCGAAGGTTTGAGGCAGCGAGTGAACGCGACCGCAACCACCACCAGCGTGGATCCGCGCCTGGCAACGCGGCGCGGCTCGCGATCCATCGGCTTGCACGTGGCCCTCATCGTCGGCTTCGTGCTGATGGCGATCCCGTTCGTGTGGATGATTCTCAGCTCCTTCAAGACGACGCGGGAGATTCGTCAGGCGCCGAGCCGGTGGATCCCCGAGGAGCCGACGCTGCAGAACTACCGCGACCTGTTCGACCGGCTCGACTTCCCGCGGTACTTCTTCAACTCCACCTTTGTCGCGGTTGCCGTGACCGCCGGCAACCTGCTGTTCTGCTCGATGCTCGGCTACGCACTGGCCAAGCTCGAGTTCCCCGGCAAGCGGGCGCTGTTCGCGGTCGTGCTCGCCACGTTGATGGTCCCCGGCGTCGTCACCCTCGTTCCGCTGTTCGTGCTCGTCTCCAACTTCAATCTGACGAACACCCACGCCGGACTGATCCTGCCCACCGTGGCCGGCGCGTTCGGCGTGTTCTTGATGCGCCAGTTCATGCTCGGCATCCCCGACGACCTGCTCGACGCGGCGCGGGTCGACGGCGCGGGTGAGTACCGCATCTTCTTCCGTGTCGTGCTCCCGCTGTGTGGCCCGGCGCTGGCGACGCTCGGCGTCCTGACGTTCCTGACGAGCTGGAACAACTTCCTGTGGCCGTCGGTGGTGGCCAGCTCCGAGGACATGTACACGCTGCCCGTCGCCCTCGCGTTGTTCTCGATCGGGCAGCAGGAGTCCAACGTCGCCCTGCAGATGGCCGGCGCCACGGTGGTCGTGCTTCCCGTGGTGATCTTGTTCTTCGCCACCCAGCGCTACGTGATCCAGGGCATCGCGACGACGGGGTTGAAATGACCGACGGCGAGCGGGCAACAGGCGCCGGCGCCCTCTGGGAGGAGCTCACCGCCCAGCGCCGCGAAGGTGGCGAGCTCGGGCGGCCGCAGTTGGCGGCGCCGCAGCGAGTCGTCGCCCGACCAGGGCGGGCGCAGGTCACGCTCGACTGGGAACCCGTCGAGGGAGCGGCCGGCTATCTCGTCCGCCGCGCCGATGGTCCCGACGGCGACTTCGCACCGTTGGACATCGGTGAACCGTGGGTGCGCCCCGTGCCCCATCCGCCGCTCACCGACACGACCGGCACTGTGGGGTCTCCGGCGTGGTACCAGGTCGCCGCTGTCGCCGCCGTCGACGACCACGAGCAGCCGTCCAGCCCGCCGATCGTCGCCACGCCGTCGAGGGATGGAGATGGCGTCTGCGGCATCACAGTGCTCGCCGACCAGGTCGTCGGAGCGCTCGATCGCCCGTGGCGGCCGATGATCGGGGCCGAGCGTCTCTCCCAGCTCGACCACGGGATCGGTGGTGGCGGGCGGCACATCGGCGACGAGTTCGCCGAAGCCCTGCGGCTGGCCCATGACGAGCTCGGCGTGCGAGCAGTGCGCGCCCACGCGATCCTCCACGACGACCTCGGCGTGTACCGCGACGTAGACGGCCAACCGGTCATCGACTTCGCCGGGGTCGACCGGATCTACGACCGCGTCCTCGACCTCGGTCTCCGACCGATCGTCGAGATCAGCTTCATGCCCCGCGACCTGGCGAGCGATCCCGATCAGACCGTGTTCCACTACGGGGCGATCGTCTCGCCGCCCAAGGACTGGACACGCTGGGAGCAGCTCGTCGGCGACCTCACCGCCCACCTTGTCGAGCGTTACGGGCCTGAGGAGGTTCGCACCTGGGGGTTCGAGATCTGGAACGAGGCGAACCTCGAGGTGTTCTGGTCGGGCACGCGCGACGAGTACCTGCGCCTGTACGACGTGAGCGTCCGCGCCGTCAAGGCCGTCGACGCCGTGCTACCCGTCGGCGGACCTGCGTCAGCGGCAGCGGCATGGATCGACGAGCTACTCGTCCATGTGAATCAGGCGTCGGCACCGATCGACTTCCTCTCGACGCACACCTACGGCAACGCCCCGCTGGACCTGCGTCCGGTCGCCGCCCGTCACGGCCGCCCTGACCTGCAACTTTGGTGGACCGAGTGGGGCGCCCATGCCACACACTTCAACCGCGCCCACGATTCGGTGTGGAGCGCCGCCTACCTCGCCCGTGGCATGGTCAGCGCGATGGGACGCATCGATGCACTCGCCTACTGGACGATCTCCGACCACTTCGAGGAGCTCGGCCGGGCGTCGGAGCTCCTCCATGGCGGGTTCGGTCTGCTCGCCATCGGCAACCTGCGCAAGCCGCGATGGTGGGCGTTGTGGATGCTCGAGCAGTTGCGAGAGCAACGCCTGCAGGTCGACGTCGACGGCGACGGGGCCGGCGATCTGGTCAACGCCGTCGGCAGCTCCGATCCGGACGGATCGCTGGCGATCGTGGTGTGGAACGGGACCGTCGACGTCACCAAGTCCGGCGGCGACGAGCGTCTCGACCGCGATATCGAAATCGAAGTTGTCGGGCTGTCGGCGCCCGCCTACCGGATCCGCCACCGTCGCCTCGACGAGCAGCATTCCAACCTCAACGCTGCGTGGGACAGAGTTTCGGGTGGCCGGCCGTGGCCGGACGACGCGACCTGGCGAACGCTGCACGACGCAGACCGGTTGGCCGATCTCGTCCCGCCCGCGGACGTCCGACCGGTCGAAGGCGCCCTGCAGCTGCACTTCGCCCTGCCGATGCCCGCCGTCAGCCTCATCGAGCTCACCCCGACCTGAGCCCGCTGCGACCGATGGGTGTTTTCATGACGGAACGGTCATCAAAACACCCATCCGTTGGTCAGTCGGCGAGGGCGAGGACCTCGAACAGTGCGTGTTCGCCGGCCTTGCCGGGCAGTGAGCAGCTGAACGAGCGACCGACGACGAGGTCGGCGCCAGCATGGAGGCGCGCCGCGTCCGACACGAGCAGTCGCGTGCCGAACTCCTTGTTCGCCTGCTCGATGCGGTTGGCCATGTTCACCGTGTCGCCGATCGCCGTCATCGTCGCCGGCTCACCGAGCAGGCTGCCGACGATCGCCGGCCCGAAGTGGACGCCGACGTTGATGTCGAACGAACGGCCGTACAGCTCCTCGAGGCCCGGCCGCGCCGCATCGGCGCCGGCGAGGATCGCCAACCCGGCGCGCACGGCGCGACGGCTCGCCGGCTCACCGGCGCTGGCCGGATCGTCGCTGAACAGGGCCATCACGCCGTCGCCCATGTAACTCGTGACAACGCCACCGTGCCGTTCCGTCGCCTGGGTGACGTCGCGCAGCTGGCGTTGCAACACGTGGATGACGTCGTAGGGCAACACGGTTTCGGCGAACGTCGTGAAGCCACGGATGTCGGCGAACATCACGGCGACGTCGAGCTCGTCGCCGATTGGCCTGGCGCGCCGCCCAGGCTGGCGGTCGAACGGCGGACGCCCACGCCGGCGATGCCGCGCCGGCTTGATGCGCATGTCGGCGAGCTCGGCGTCGCGCTCGTCGAGCACCAAGCGGCGGACGGTCGCGTCGCCCTGGACCACCGTTTGGCAGGCGAGTCGGAACGTCGGTCCGAAGCTCAGTTGGTCGGCGATCGTCTGCTCCCGCGCGGTGCGATCGGCGCAGGCCTGCGACCCCTCGACGACCACGATCCGGCACGTCGAGCACTTGCCCCGACCGCCGCAGGCGTGGGTGAAAGCGACTCCGGCGCGCAGCGCTGCCGGCAGGATCGCTTCACCTGGCCGGCATTGGACGAGTCGTTGATCGGGGAGCACGTAGACGTTCGGCACGCTGCCGCCACTCTGCCACGCCGGAAGGCGGTCCCGTCGGCCGAATCTCCAACCACTCATAGCGGGGCGGGGGAAGCAGACTGGGCGGCGTGGACCGTCGCGCCGCCGTAGCTCGCCGTGGCGCCGTCCGCGACGCGCTCATCGCGGCCGAGGCGATCAAGTACCCGGCCGAGCTGCCGATCACCGCCTGGCACGACGAGCTGCTCGCTGCGATCGCCGAGCACCAGGTGCTGATCGTCGCCGGCGAGACGGGGTCGGGGAAGAGCACGCAACTGCCCAAGCTGTGCATCGAGGCCGGTCGCGGCGTCGCCGGATTGATCGGGCACACCCAGCCCCGCCGCATCGCCGCCCGGACGATCGCCGAGCGCTTGGCCAGCGAGCTCAACACTTCAATTGGCGCCGCCGTCGGCTACTCCGTCCGGTTCGACGATCGCATCGGCGACGACACGCTCGTGCGCGTGATGACGGACGGCATCCTCCTCGCCGAGATCCAACGCGACCCGATGCTGCGCCGCTACGACACGCTGATCGTCGACGAGGCCCACGAACGCAGCCTCAACATCGACTTCATCCTCGGCTACCTCCGCCAGCTGCTGCCACGGCGACCCGACCTCATGGTCATCGTGACGTCGGCGACGATCGACACAGCCCGCTTCGCCAACCACTTCGCCACCGACGGCGTTGACGCGCCCGTCATCGAGGTCACCGGCAGGACCTACCCGGTGGAGGTCCGCTACCGACCCGTCGGTGACGACCGGGATCAGGTGCAGGCGATCGCCGACGCCGTCGCCGAACTCGAGCGGGAAGGTCCCGGTGACGTGCTCGTGTTCCTCTCCGGCGAGCGGGAGATCCACGACACCGCCGATGCTCTGCGCGGCCGCAATCTTCGCGATACGGAGGTGCTCCCGCTGTATGCCCGGTTGTCGTCGGCGGAACAGCACCGCATCTTCCAGCCGCATCGGGCTCGCCGCATCGTGCTCAGCACGAACGTCGCCGAGACGTCGCTCACGGTGCCCGGCGTGCGTTTCGTCGTCGATGCCGGCACGGCGCGGATCTCTCGCTACAGCCGGCGGCTGAAGGTGCAGCGGTTGCCGATCGAGCCGATCTCCGAGGCATCGGCGAACCAGCGGGCAGGGCGCTGCGGGCGTGTGGCGGCGGGGACGTGCATTCGCCTGTACAGCGAGGAGGACTTCGCCGCCCGGCCGGAGTTCACCGAACCGGAGATCCTCCGCACCAACCTCGCCTCGGTCATCCTGCAGATGACGGCGATCGGCCTCGGCGACGTCGCCGCCTTCCCATTCGTCGAACCACCTGATGCCGCCGCCATCCGTGACGGCTACCTGTTGCTCGAGGAACTGGCTGCGATCGGGCCAGCCAGCGACGACGGCATACGCCCGCTGACGTCGATCGGCCGGCGACTCGCCCGCTTGCCGGTCGATCCACGCCTCGGCCGGATGGTTCTCGAAGCCGATCGCCACGGGTGCGTGCGCGAGGTGCTCGTCATCGCCGCCGCCTTGTCGATCCAGGATCCGCGGGAACGTCCCGTCGATGAACGGGCGCAAGCCGATGCCTCCCATCGCCGGTTCGACGTCGCCGGCTCGGATCTGTTGTCGCTCGTCGCCCTGTGGGACTACCTGCGCGCCGAACAGCGCGCCCGATCGTCCAACCAGTTCCGCAAGCTGTGCCGCGCCGAGTACCTCAACTACCTCCGCGTCCGCGAGTGGCAGGACCTGTTCAGCCAGCTTCGCCGCGTCGCCGGCGACCTCGGCATTCGGGCCGGTTCTGAGGCCGGTCAGCCCGACCACGTCCATCAGTCGGTGATGGCGGGGCTGCTCTCGCACCTCGGGTTCCGCGAGCGCGACGCCCGCGAGTTCCGCGGCGCCCGTGGCGCCGAGTTCGTCATCGCTCCCGGGTCGGTGCTGGCCAAGCGCCCGCCGCGCTGGGTGATGGCCGCCGAGTTGGTCGAGACGAATCGCGTGTGGGCGCGCCGGGTGGCGGCGATCCAACCGGAGTGGGCCGAGCGGATCGCCGCTCACCTCGTCAAGCGGTCGTATGGCGAGCCGCGCTGGGACCGTCGGGCCGGTCGCGCCATCGCGACTGAGACCGTGACGCTCTACGGCCTGCCGATCGTCGCCGGTCGAACGATCGGCTACGACCGTGTCGACAAGGTTGCCGCGCGAGACCTGTTCATCCGCAACGCCCTCGTGTTCGGCGACTGGGACTCGCAGCATCGGTTCCTCGAACGCAATCGCGAGTTCGTCACCGAGGTCAGCGAGCTGGAGGCACGAGTGCGCCGCGGCCACCTCCTCGATGACGACGCCGTCCAGGACTTCTACGACGGGCGGATCCCACTCGACGTCGTTTCGGGGCGGCACTTCGACCGGTGGTGGCGCGACGCCGCAACGACCAATCCGGAACTCCTCGAGCTCACCGCCGACGACCTGCGCGACGCCGACGGGGCGGTGATCCGTCTCGCCGACTACCCCGACACGTGGCGCGCCGGGGAGCTTGACCTCCCACTGTCGTACCGATTCGCGCCTGGCGAGCCCCTCGACGGGGTCACGCTGCGGGTGCCGCTCACCGCCCTCAACCAGGTCGACGAGGCGGCGCTCGACTGGCAGATCCCTGGTCACCGCGGCGAGCTCGTCCAAGCGCTCGTGCGCACGCTGCCCAAGGATCTGCGCCGCGCCCTGATCCCGCTCGCCGACACAGCACGCGCCGCGGCGCAACGGCTTGGACCGCCCACCGGCCGGTTCGTCGATGCCCTGGCCAAAGCCGTCAGCGAGGTGAGCGAGGTCGACGTGAGCGGCGACGACTTCGACACATCAGCCGTCCCTGCGCACCTGCGCATGCACGTCCTCGTTCTCGACGAGCACGGCAAGGCCCGCGACGTCGACACCGACCTCGCGGCGATCCGCGCCCGCCTCGCCTCAGCCGCACGCGAGGCCATCGCCGACGCCGTTCCGCTCGCCGAGCGCACCGGGATCACGTCGTGGGACCTCGGTGCCGTTCCGCAGATCGTCGACGCCGAGCAGGCCGGCCACCGGGTGATCGGTTATCCGGCGCTGCTCGACGACGACGAGAGCGTGTCGCTGCGCATCCTCACCAATCCCGACGTGCAACAGCGCGTCATGCGCGGCGGGGTGCGCCGGCTGCTGCTGCTCAGCGCCGCTCCGTCGGTTGGAACGGCAGCCCGGCGACTCGACGAGAACGCCCGCCTCGCGATCGCCGCTAGTGACGTGTCGCTCACCGAGCTCGCCGCCGACTGCCGGTTCGCTGCCGTCGACGCGATCCTCGATGGTGCCGAGCTTCCGTGGGACGGCGACGCGTTCGCCTCCTTACAGGGCATGGTCCGCGCGCCGCGGTGGACCGATCGCCACTGCGGCGTTGGGCGCGGCGGCCGACGTCCTCGTCGCCGCCGGCCGGGTCCGCCGACGGCTCGACCGCCTCGTATCGGCGTCGCTGGAGCGCTCAGTCGCTGACGCAAGCGCTCACCTCGGACGACTCACGGGACGGCATTTCGTGATCATCGCCGGTGCCGATCGGCTCGGCGACGTCCGCCGCTACGTCGACGGCATCGACTACCGCCTCGACCGCCTCGCCGACGACGTTGCCCGCGACCTGCGCAGGATCGACGAAGTCGTGCCGTTGGAACGACGCTACGACGCCTACCTCCGCCGCCTCGGCCGGGCCCGCCCTGGACCCGATGCCGCAGAGGTTCGTTGGCTTCTCGAGGAGCTGCGCATGAGTGTGTTCGCCCAACCTCTCGGTGTGGGCGAGCGGGTGAGTGCCCGCCGAGTCGGCGAACGACTCATCGCCCTCGGCGCCTGAACGTCGTCCCACGGTAGGAACGCGAGTTACGACCGTGGGCTGAGGGTGTGATCACGGGTCCGTCGTAACCTCGTGACCGTGGAGGTGACGCCTCGGAACGCCGGCACCAACGACAGCTCGGCGTTTCTTCGCGACGGGCGCGGGTTCTTTCTCGCCACTGCAGCGCTCGTCACCGCCATCTCTCAATGGACCGACGCGGGTACTGCGCTCGATCTGTTGCTCGTTTCACCCGCATTGGTCGCGTTCGTGTTCCAGGATCGGTTGGCGCGCGTTCCCGAGGTGTTTGCCGCCCTCATCATCGGCCCGATCTTCGTCGTCGTCGGTGTCCAGGAAGTGCTCGAGCCGATGCTCTTCCTCAGCGTGATGATGGTCCTCTACGTCTCGGCCAACGTCGAATCGATCGTTCGCGCCGGCGTGATCGCGGCCGTAGCGGCCGCTTCCCCGTTTGTCATCGGAGAGTTCCTCGCTCCCGGGGACGACATCGGCTGGCACTCGTGGATTCTGGCCCACGCCTTCACGTTCTTCATCGGTCGCGTCGTGCAGCGTCAGGGCAAGCTGATCGCCGAACTGCAACAGGCGCGTCAGGCGCTTGCCGAACAGGCGGTCGCCGAAGAGCGCCGGCGGATCGCCCGCGAGCTCCACGATCTGGCCGGCCACACACTGGCCGCCATGCTTCTCCACGTCACCGGTGCACGGCACGTCCTGCGCCGCGACATCGACGACGCCGAGCGAGCCCTGGAGGATGCGGAGAGCGTCGGCCGGGCGAGCCTCGACCAGATCCGCGCAACCGTGGCGGCCCTGCGCACAGACGAGCGGGGGACCGATCCGGCGCTTGCCGGCTCTGCCGACCTCGACGCCCTCGTCGACGAGTACCGCCGCGCCGGCGTGGTGATCGCCACGGTGATCTCGCCCCAGGTTGTCGACCTCGCCGGGCCGACCGGTACCGCGGTGCACCGCATCATGCGGGAAGCGCTGGCCAACGTCGCCCGTCATGCGGCAGGCAACACGGTCGAGGTGCACGCCGATCTGGTCGACGGCGATGTGCGACTCGTCGTCGCCGATCACGGTGAGCCGGCGGCGCCACCGGATCCGAACAGCGGTCACTTCGGGTTGATCGGCATGAGCGAGCGGGCCCGCGCCATCGGCGGCGACCTCGATGCCGGAGCAACGGCCGACGGCTGGCGAGTCGATGCCCGCCTTCCGGTTCTGGCATCGCCAAGCAGCGAGCTCGCCCGATCATGATCCGCGTGGTCGTGGTCGACGACCAGCCGATCGTGCGCAGCGGGATCGTCCGCATCCTCGGACCGGACGACGGGTTCGAGGTCGTCGCCGAGTGCGGCGACGGCGACGAGGTTGCCTCCGCCGTCGCCGAGCACCGCCCGGACCTCGTCCTGATGGACGTTCGCATGCGCCGGATGGACGGCGTGACGGCGACCCGGACGCTGAACGACGCCGGATCCAGTCCGCCGGTGCTCGTGCTGACCACGTTCGACGACGACGACGCCCTGTGGGGCGCCCTCGACGCCGGTGCCGCCGGGTTCGTCCTCAAGGACGCCAGCGCAGAAGATCTCATCGCCGCGGCACGGGCCGTCTCCGGCGGCGCCGCCTGGCTCGACCCCAAGGTCACGCCGCGAGTGCTCACCGCGTTCCGCAGCAACGTCCGTCCGCGCCTCGCCGAGGCGGTCAAGATCGACGAGCTGACGGGGCGCGAGCATGACGTGCTCCGCTTGATGGCCCGCGGCCGCACCAACGGCGAGATCGCCGCCGAGCTGTTCGTCAGCGAGGCGACCGTGAAGACCCATGTCGGAGCCATCTTCACGAAGCTCGGTGTGCGCGATCGTGCTGCCGCGATCATCTTCGCCTTCGACCACGGACTCGTCGACCCGCAGCGCTGACCAGCCGATCCGGCTGTTGCCAACTCCGACCGTGGGCGGAGACGTCATCGGGACCGTCGGGCGATGTGCTCGAGCCATTCGTGGCGCACGATCGACCGATGACGATCAACCTTGTGGAAGTCGATGGGTTGGGCAAGCGCTATGGGTCCGCGGAGGTTCTCCTTGACGTGTCGTTCGTCGTCCGTCGTGGCGAGTTGTTCGGCCTCCTTGGCACGAACGGAGCCGGCAAGACGACGACGGTCGAGATCCTCCAGGGCTTGCGCCGGTCCGATCGTGGGTCGGCGACCGTGCTCGGCCTGGATCCGGCCACCGCCGGCGACCGCTTGCGCCGGCGCATCGGCGCCCAGCTCCAGGACGCGGCTTTACCCGACCGGATGCGTGTCGGCGAGGCGCTGCGGCTGTTCTCGTCGCTGCATGCGAGTCCCCGGCCACTCGGCGAGCTCGCCGAGGAGTGGGACCTCGCCCGCCTGTGGGGACGTTCATTCGGTGCGCTGTCCGGGGGCGAGCGGCAGCGTCTGTTCGTCGCCCTCGCTCTTGTCGGCCGCCCGCAGCTCGTGTTCCTCGACGAGCTGACGCAGAACCTCGATCCCGTCGGCAGGCGGCACACCTGGGACGTGATCCGCAGGGTGCGCGATGGCGGCACGACGGTGGTGCTCGTGACTCACGACGTCGAAGAGGCCGAGCGACTGTGCGACCGCATCGTCGTGATGGATCGCGGCCGGGTCGTCGCCGACGGCTCACCGGCTGGGATCGTCGACGAGCTCGGTGGGGCGGCGACCGTACGGTTCACCGACGCCGAGATCGACGTCCGAACGTTGCACACCCTGCCCGGCGTGGAGCGCGTGCAACGCCACGGCCCAGAGGTCCGAGTCGCCGGAACCGGGCCGGTGCTGGCGTTCGTCGGAGCGCACCTCGTCGAGATCGGCCGGCCCGCCATCGACCTGCGCGTGCACCGCCCATCGCTCGAAGAACAGTTCGTCAAGCTCACCCAGAGAAGGACCGAGGAGGCCGCGTGATGAATGTCGTAGTTACCCCGAGCATCTCAACAGATGCCGGCCGCCGTCAGGACGGATTGCTGCGGACGATCGTCCGGCTCACCGGCCTCGAGCTGCGTTTGCTGTTGCGTGAGCCCGGTGTGCTCGTCGGCCTCGTCGCCTTCCCTGCGGTGACGGTGCTCGTGCTCGCCGGGGTCTTCGGCTCCGACCCCGACCCCGACTTCGGCGGGGTGATCCCGAGCGAGCATTACGTGGTCGGCTACGTGGGCGTCGTGCTCGCCTCGCTCGGCCTCGTGACCTTGCCCGCCCACCTCGCGTCACACCGCGAGCTCGGCGTGCTGCGCCGCTACCGCGCAGCCGGACTCGACGCCCGCGCCGTGATCGGCAGCCACATCGCCCTCGGGGCCGTGCTCGGCACGGTCGCCAGCGCGGTGGTGCTGGCCATCGGCGCCGCCGCCTACGGCGTGTCGATGCCGGACGATCCGCTCCGCGTCGCCGCCTGGTTCGTCGCCGGCCTGCTGTGCTTCATCGCCATCGGCGGTGCGCTCGGCGCGGTGATGCCGAGCAGCCGGGCGGCGGCCGCGTTCGGCAACCTGTTGTTCGTCCCGATGTTCCTCCTTGGCGGAGGCGGCCCTCCTCGCGAGGTGATGACCGGGGCGATGCAGACGGTGTCCGACGTGCTGCCGCTGAGTCACATCATCGGCGGGCTGCGCGTGTCCTGGCTCGGCTCCACCGACGATCCGCACGCCCTGTGGTGGCCCGCCCTCGTCGCCGCCGTGGCGGTCGTCGTCGCCGTCCGCACAATGCGCCGCAACGTCGGGTGAGGGCGTCTGCGTCAGCGAACACGACCGCCGGCGTCGTGTTCGCTGACACAGAGCCGGAATCAGCGCCCGTACGTGTTGCGGTGTTGGGCGTGGACCGTCACCGTGACGCGTTGCTCCGCCGGGTTGCGGCCGGGATACGAGTCGACATCCATGTACTTCTTGGCGAGGGCGTCGATGTGTTCGTCGGCGCCCTCGTTGGAGAGCTCAACGGTGCCGCGGATGCTGATCCACCGGTAGGGGTCGGCTTCGTCGACGACGACGACGGCGACGCGTGGGTCTCGTTCGAGGTTGTTCGTCTTGACGCGGCCCCGAGCGGTGTTGAAACGCAGGTTCTCGCCGTCGGTGTCGACCCAGACGGGTGTGATCTGCGGCGAGCCGTCCGGCATCACCGAGGCAACGAGGCCAAGGTGCGGTTCGTTGATCAGGGCAATGTCGTCGGCGGTCAGCACGTTCTCACTCATGCCGAGGTTCTAGCCGCTGCAACCCGTGAGAACCCGCTCGGGCGATCAGACGACGTCGCAGGGACGGCCGAGGGCGAGGCGGCCGGCATGGAGCAGCGTCATCTCGATGCTGAACGGGTGGAACTTGATGCCGCGGATGTCGCGGTAGGCCCGTTCGATCGGCGAGCCCTTGAAGAAGGCCGCACCACCAGCGACCTCCATCGCCAGGTCGCACACCTCGATGCCCGCCAGGCTGATCTCACGCTTGGTCGCCATCACCGCCGCCACCGTCTCCATCGACGGCCCAGGGTCGTCGCCGACGACGGCGAGTGAGCCGTCGAGCGCCCACCCGGCAACCTGCAGGCGGTTGCGCATCAGCCCGACGAGTCGCTGCACCGACGGGTCGTCGCCCTTGGCCTGGCCGGTGACGAGATCGATCGCTGCCGCCGCAGCCGCTTCGGCGACTCCGAGGTACACCCCGTCGATGATCGAGAAGGCGATGCTGGCGATCACCTGCAACGGCGGATCGACGACACCATAGGGACGATCGGCGACCACTCGCTCGTCGGGGACGAACACGTCGGTGATCGTCACGTCGTTGCTGGCGGTGCCGCGCATGCCGAGGGTGTCCCAGTTGTCGTGCACCGTGACGCCAGGGTCATTGAACGGCACCGCCATGTTGAGGACGCGCAGGCCGCGCTCGGGGTCCTCGTACGGGAACATCGTCGACATCACCGTGCCGACCGGCGACTGGCTGGCGAAGATCTTGGTTCCGCTGACCTTGTAGCCGCCTTCGACGCGTACCGCCTCGCCGCGCGGCCGCACGAAGTCGCCACCGCCCGTCGAGACGAGGACGATGCGATCGTCGACGATGCGCCGCAGTGTCGCCTCGGCGCCCGGCATATCGCGGCGATAGCGCCACGCCGTGAAGGTGGAGACGTGCTGGTGCATCGACATCGCCAGTGCCGTGGAGCTGCAGTAGTGGGCGAGCTCGCGCATCACCATCGATGTCTGGCGTATCGTCGCACCCATGCCGCCGAGCTCGGTCGGCACGGCGAGGGCGAGAAAGCCGGCGTCGCGGAGGAGTTCGAATGACTCCTCTACCCACGAGCCCTCGGCGTCGTGGCGGGCGGCGTGTTCGGCAAGGACCGGCCCGAAGCCGGCCGCCCAGGCAACGAGCTCCGCCTCCCGTGCCTGGGCGTCGTGGGTCTCCATCACTGTCGTCATGACGTCATTGTCCCGTTTGTCGAACGGACGGCTAGTCGATTTTCTGAACCAAACCGGTTCGAATTCTGGACTCCGACTCTGATGTGGGGACTACGGTGGCCGAATGCCGGATTACGGAAAGTTCTGTCCGGTGTCGATGGGCGCCGAGGTCGTGGCCGACCGCTGGACGCCGCTGATCTTGCGCGAGCTGATCCTCGGCAGCACCCGCTTCAACGACATTGCTCGCGGCCTGCCCGGGATCTCCCGGTCGCTGCTCGTGCAACGACTGAAGCACCTCGAACGCAAAGGTGTCCTCGAGCGGTGGCCGATAGCGGGTGGACGAGGTAGCGAGTACCACCTGACACCGGCCGGCAAGGACCTCGAGAGTGTCGTCATGGCGCTCGGCGAGTGGTCGGTGCAGTGGCTGTACAACGAGCTGGAACCCCGCGCCATCGATCCGATCACGCTGACTTGGTGGATGCACCACCGCGTCGACACCGCCGCCCTGCCGCCCGGTCGGGTTGTCGTGCAGTTCGACCACACCGCGCCCGAGCGGTTGACGGTGTGGATCGTGCTCGACCGTGGCGAGGCGTCGGTGTGCAATCAGCACCCGGGATACGACAGCGACGTGATCGTGTCGTGCCCGACGCCGACCCTGTCCGGCGTGTTCAGCGGGGTCGAGTCATGGCGCCACGCCATCACCACCGGGTCGATACGCGTCGATGGTCCGCCGCGGTTCGTCCGGGCGCTGCCGCGATGGTTCCTGGGCAGTCCGTTCACTTCGCTCGTGGCCGCTCAGGCGTCGGCGATGGCGAGCGGCTGACGCCGCGTCAATCGAAGACGACGGTGCGCCGGCCGTAGATGAGAGTGCGGTGCTCGATGTGGGCGTGCACGGCCCTGGCGAGAACGGCGACTTCGAGGTCGCGCCCCTTGCGGCGCAGCTCGTCGACATCGTCGCGATGGCTGACCCGGATCACGTCTTGTTCGATGATCGGCCCCTGGTCGAGGTCGGCGGTCACGTAGTGGGCGGTCACGCCGATCAGCTTTACGCCGCGCTCGTGCGCCTGGTGGTACGGCCGTGCACCACTGAACGATGGCAGGAACGAGTGGTGGATGTTGATCGCCCGGCCGGCCCACTCCGCGCAGAACGCAGGTGAGAGCACCTGCATGTAGCGAGCGAGGACCACGAGGTCGATCTGATGCTCAGCGAGGACGGCGGCGACGAGTTCCTCCTGGGCAGCTTTGTCGCCGCCGACGATCGGAAGGTGGCGGTACTCGACATCGAACCACGAAGCCATCTCCATGTGGTCGGGATGGTTGCTGATGACGACCGGAAGATCGATCGCCAGCTCGCCGCTGCGACGACGGTGGAGGAGGTCGTTGAGGCAGTGGGACTCTCGCGAGGCGAGCACGGCGACGCGCCGGCGCTCGTCCATGAAGCGCAAGGTCCCGCGCATCGCAAACCTCTCCATCATCGGCGCGGCTGCGGCGGCGATCTCTTCGCGAGACAACGTGAGGCCGTCGAGCTCGAACTCGACACGTTGGATGAACAAGGCGTCGGTGTGGTCGGTGTGCTGCTGGAGGTCGACGATGTTGCCGCCGTGGGCCGTGACGAACGACGCCACAGCGGCGACGATGCCGCGTTGATCCGGACAGGCGACGAGCAGCACAGCGTTGGCCATCACCTCACGCTACGCAGTGGTGACCCGCGTGGCCCCGGAACGCAAAGTGAGCAGGATGGCCCGTGAGAACTCGGACTCGTGTTGATGCCCGGTCGTGGCGCCTGGGGCCACGCTCGTCCCGTCGATGGCATCGGGGACGACCGAGCCACCGGCAGCGCCGTCGTTCGAGATCCCCGAGGAACGCTGGGACGGCTCTCGACGAGGCCGGGTCTCGGATGGATGTTCGCCGGCGAGGCGTACCCCGCCCAGCCCGACGGGGTGCCGTGGCCGACGAGCGAGTGGCCGGTCGGGGAGTTGCCCGCCGGGTTCGACGCCGCGGCGATCGACGAGTTCCTCACATGGGCGCTCGCACCGCCGGAGGGAGAGAGCTGCTGCATCGACGCCGTCCTCGCCGTGCAGGGCGGTGAGCTCGTCATCGAGCGCTATAGCGAGGAATGGGATCCCGCCGTGGCACATGTGTCGTGGTCGATGGCGAAGTCGATCACCCAGGCGATGGTCGGGATCCTCGTCGCCGAGGGTCGGCTCGACGTGTTCGCGCCGGCGCGAGGTGCCGGAGTGGTCGGACCCGAGCGACCCTCGCCACGAGATCACCATCGACACGATGCTGCACATGCGCTCCGGGCTCGAGTGGGAGGAGGAGTACGACGGGCACGAGCGACGTGATCGAGATGCTCTTCGGCGACGGTCAGCGCCGACCGGGCCCACTTCGCCGCCGATCGGCCGCTCGTCGCCCGCCCGGGGACGGTGTGGAACTACTCGACCGGGACGTCGATGATCCTGTCGCGGATCATCGCCGACAGGTCGGCTACTTCGACGCGGAACGCACCGTTGGGCGCAGGACGAGCTGTTCGGCCCGCTCGGCATCACCTCGGTGGTCCACGACCTCGATGGCATCGGCGTGATGAGCGGCGGTTCGGACGATCGACATGACGGCGCTGACTTCGCCCGCTTCGGGCTGCTGTACCTACGCGGCGGGGAGTGGGACGGTACCCAGATCGTGCCCGACGGAGTGGGTCGACTACGCCCGCATGCCGGTCCCCGGATGAGCCCGTCTACGGCGCCCACTGGTGGCTCACCGGAACGGCAGAACGCGTACCCCGACTGCGTTCCGGCCAATGGGTTCAACGGCCAGTCGATCACGATCGTTCCCGAGCTCGACCTCGTCGTCGTCGTCCTCGCCAACGAGGGCGGCGCTCGCCCCGATCTCGTCGGTCGCCCGTATCGTCCAGGAGTTCGGTGATGCGCTCGCGCCGACGAGCACGACGGATGCGCCTGACCTCGCTGACATGCTTTGCACGGACGGCTCCGATCTCGCCACCGAGGCGCTGGTCGCCGGGCTCCGAGTCCTCGGCCCAGCCGAGCGCACCGTCGTCGTCACTGTGGTCGAACCCGTCGACGCCTCGTTGCTGCTCGGCGCGTCCGGCTTCGCCGGTGGGGTCATCGACGAGCAGCAGTACGCCGAGACGGTGGAGGCCCACCGCAACGCCGCCGACGAGATCCTCAACGTGGCGGTGTCGGCACTCGGACTCGACGGCAACGCCTCTGTGGAGACAGTCGCGATCGAGGGTGACCCCGGCCGTGCGCTGTGCGATCTGGCGGCCGAGAGCGGCGCCACCGTGATCGTTGCGGGATCGCGTGGTCGCGGTGGGCTCAAACGCGCGGTGCTCGGATCGGTGTCCGATCACCTCGTTCGCAACGCGCCATGTCCGGTTCTCCTGTCCGGCCCGGCGGCGGACTGAAAGCCTGGCCCCGTCACTCGGCGACGTTCAGCAGCTCGCCGTAGATCGCTGCCGTCGCCGCGTCGAAGCACACGAAGCGAACCCGTTCGACCGACGTCCGGGTCGCGCGGACGGCGTCAACAGCGACCGCCGCGGCGGCCGCCGCCGGGTAGCCGTAGACACCCGTGGAGATCGCCGGGAAGGCGATCGAACGGGCGGCGACGCGGTCCGCCTCGGCGAGCGAGCGCCGGTAGCACGAGGCCAGCAGATTGGCCTCGCCGGCGCCGCCACCGTGCCAGACCGGGCCGACGGTGTGGATCACCCAACGGGCGGGGAGTCGGAAGCCGGGCGTTGTCTTCGCGTCACCCGTGGCGCAGCCTCCGAGCTCGCGGCAGGCCGCCAGCAACTCCGGGCCGGCGCCTCGGTGGATCGCCCCGTCGACGCCGCCACCGCCGAGCAGCGACTCGTTCGCCGCGTTGACGATGGCATCCGTGGTCTCGGCAGTGATGTCGCCCTGCACGACTTCGATCATCATTGAGTTCATGTCTATCCCGTGGCCGATCGCGCCGATGCGGGCCGTGAACACGCGGGCGGTGCCGCGGGGCGACGACTGGGTGTACGAGCCGAAGTGGGACGGCCACCGCGTGCTCGCCCGCCGCGCCGGCGACACGTTCGACGCGGTCAGCTCGACCGGTAAGCCGAAGCTCCCGCAGTGGCCGTGGCTGCGAACGGCGGTGGTTGCGGCGACCGACCACGACGTCGTCGTTGACGGCGAGGTGATCGCCTACGACGCCGACGGCCGGCACACGTTCCAGAGCGTCGGTCGCGCCGACCGCCAGCACGCGTTCGTCGTGTTCGACCTGCTCGTTCTCGACGGCGCCGACCTACGTGGCCGGCCGTGGAGTGAACGACGCGCACTGCTCGAGGAGTCGGTGCGGCCGACGCCGCCGCTGTCGATCACACCGGTGAGCGACGACGCCGAGGTGATGGGGGCGGCGACGCGTGCCCAGCGCTTCGAGGGGCTGATCGCCAAGCGAGCCTCGTCGACGTACCAGTCAGGGCGGCGAGTTCCGGCCTGGGTGAAGGTCAAGTACACCAACTCCCAGGAGATGGTCATCGGCGGCTACAAGCTCGGCGAGGGCAACCGCGCCGGGTTGTTCGGCTCGCTGCTCGTCGGCGTCCACGACGAGTCCGGGAGCCTGCAGTTCGTCAGCGCCGTCGGTACCGGATTCAACGAACGGACGCTGACAGCGCTGATGGCCAAGCTCCGCGAGTTGGAGACCGACGAGTGCCCGTTCGCCGTGGCGCCAAAGCTGCCGCGCGGCACTTATCGCTGGGTACGCCCCGAGCTCGTCGCCCAGGTCGGCTTCCTCGAATGGACCGACGGCGGTGGCCTGCGCGCCCCCGTGTTCCTCGGCCTTCGCGACGACAAACCCCCGAAAGAAGTCGTCCGCGAAACGTGATCCCCGTCTCTCATTGGAGTGTTTGCTGCATTGGAGTGTCAACTGCAGACACGCCCCGCGCGAAACACTCCAATAGCAGGAAACACTCCAATGGAGAATCAGGCGGACTTGCGGGCGCGGGTCTTGCGGGCCTTGGGGGCTTCCTCGGCGTCGTCGCGTCTGCTCGGCCGCGGAGGCGGCGGCGGCCTTCTTCGACCGTGTCGACTTCTTCGCCGGGGCGCTGGTCGACGGATGGCGCTGCTTGGCCGCCCGAGCCTCGGCGAGGCTGGCCTCGAGGGCGGCGGCGAGGTCGATGACGGCGGCCCGCGGCGCCGCCTCGGCCTCGAACACCGGGGTGCGCCCGGCGGCCTTCTCCTCGATGATCCGCTCGACCCCGGTGCGGTACTCGTCGGTGTACTGCTCTGGCTGGAAGTCGTCGCTCAGCGCCTCGACGAGGCCCTGGGCCATCTTCAGCTCCTTGTCGGAGATCTCCACGTCCTCCAGCTCGGCGTATTCCTCGACCGATGCCGGCTCGACCAGCTCGTCAGGGAACACGAGCGTCGACAACGTGAGGTGGGTGCCGTCGGAGCGGATCGCCGCGAGGTACTCCTTCTGGCGCATCACGAAGCGTCCGATGCCGACGCGGCCGGACCCGGCCATGGCGTCGGCGAGCAGGGCGTAGGGCTTGGCGTTCTTGTCCGGCAGCACGAGGTAGGACGAATCGAACATCAACGGGTTGACGTCGGACTCGGGCACGAACGTCTCGAGGTCGATCTCCTTCGACTTGACCGGCTGCAGCGGCGCCAGGTCGTCATCGGTGACGAGCACGTAGCTGCCGCCGATGTCGTAGCCCTTGACGATGTGCTCGGACGGCACCTCCTCACCACTCTCCTCGTTGACCTTGCGGTAGCGGATCCGCGACATGTTGCGGTCGTCGAGTTGGTTGAACGAGATGCTCTTCTTGCGAACGGCGGGCACGAGCCTGATCGGGATGGCGACCATGCCGAACGAGATCGCGCCCGTCCACACTGGACGAGGCATGCCGACAAGAGTACTCGTGTTCGGTCGCCGGCCACAGTATCCGGGTCAGTATTCGTTGTCACAGCTCCGGCAACGTCTGCTCCTGGCCGATCAGGGCATCGAACGGGTCGCCGACTGTTTCCAGGCGTTTGCGCACGTCACGGATGGTCCAGCGGTCGGAACGTAGCTTCGGATCGTCGAGCTCGTCCCATTCCAGCGGCACGGACACCGGCGCGCCGGGCGCCGGGCGGATGCTGTAGGCGGCGACGAGCGTCTTGTTCACCTGGTTCTGCGTGTAGTCGAGGCGGGCCTTGCCGCCGCGGGCGTTCTTCTGCCATTTCCAGCTGACCATCTCGCGCACCACGCCACCGACGGTCCGTGACAGCGCCTCGACGAAGTCCGACGTCTCCCTGAACGAGTACCCGGCCTTGACCGGGATGTAGATCTGGATGCCGCGCTTGCCCGGTGACCTTCGGCCGGGCGACGAGGTCGAGCTTGTCGAGGGCGACGCGGTACAGCCTGGCGATCGTCAGCGTGTCGTCCCACGTCGTCTCCGTCCCGGGGTCGATGTCGACGAGGGCGTACGAGGGCTCGTCTGGGCGACGCCGCCGTCGACGTCCACGGGTGGATCTCGAAGCCGGCGAAGTTGGCCGCCCACACCAGCGCCGGAGCGCCGTCGATGAGCAGGTACTCGCGGGTCTCGCCGGTGCTCGCCCGCGGATTGGGCCAGCGGCGGACCCACAGCGGAGCGTGGGCCGGAACCGCCTTGTGGTAGAAGCCGCCCTTGGCGCTGTCGATGCCGTCGGGGAAGCGGTTGAGGTTGATCGGGTGGCCAGCCAACGCCGTCGTCATCCACGGCGCCACGGTTGCGTAGTAGGCGATGATCTCCCGCTTCGTGATCGGCTTCGCCGTCCCGCGACCCGGCATCAGCACCTTGTCGAGGTTGGTGATCTGCTGGGTGATGCCGCCGACGGTCCAGTCGGCCTTCGCCGCCGGCAACTTGCGCAGGGCGGCGAGCTCGCCGTCCGTCGCAGCCGGCCACCGACCCGGCTGTCCTTTGGCGATGTCCTCATTGGTGCGGACGCTGAGCACGGAACGGGGAAAGTCCTCGGGATCCCACCCCGGCACCGCCGCGTCGTCCTTCTTGTGCATCAGCAGCCACTGGTCGTCGTCTGCGCCCTGCTTGCCCGTGCGCACGAGGAGGAAGCGACCGCGCAACTTTCGCCCGATGAGCACGAACTTGAACTCACCCCCCTCGATCGCCTTCGCCGCCGGCGGCTCGTCGGGATACTCCGGGTCCGGTTCCCACCATCCGTCGTCCCACAGCACGACATCGCCCATGCCGTAGCCGCTCGGGATGATCCCTTCGAACCAGCCGTAGGCGTAGGGATGATCCTCGACCTTGACGGCGAGCGACTTGCGCGCCGGATCGAGGCTCGGCCCCTTGGGGACCGCCCAACTCACCAACACGCCGTCCACCTCGAAGCGAAGGTCGTAGTGCAACCGCCGGGCGCGGTGGCGCTGGACGAGGAAGCGGTTGCGGCCGTCTGCGCTCCCTGCCACCTTGCCCGGCGGTTCGGGCGACTTCGTGAAGTCGCGCATCGAGTCGTACTTGGAGAGCCTGCGCTCGCGAGCGGGCACGATGCGAGAGTACCCACGCGCGCCGCTACTCGGCCGTGGTGCCCTCCACCCGCGGCACGCCGACGGCGTGCTCGGGATCGAGCTGGCGCAGCTCGGCGACGAGTCCGATCAGCTCGCCCATCACGAGGTCGGCGGCCCGGCGCACGGCCTCGGGTGATGGGTCGTCGATGCCGCCGACAAGGGCACGCACGTGGATCGGATCACCGACCAGGACGTCGACGCGTGGTCGCAACAGGAGGTTCTTGACCAGCCGAAACACGATCCGCTTCCGGCTGACGACCTCGTGAGCACCGACCATCGCTACCGGGACGATCGGGGCACCGGACCGCAACGCGAGACGCACCGCGCCGGTCTTGGCGCGCTCGGGCCAACGGTTCGGATCGCGCGTGATTCGTCCTTCGGGGAACACACCAACTGCTTCCCCGGCGGCAAGGGCCTCGGCCGCGGCATCGAGGGCGGCGGCGGCGCCGGGGCCGCTGCGGGCGACGGGAATGAATCCGAGGCGCCTGAACGCGCGGCCGAGGATCGGCACGCGGAACACACCCGACGTCGCCAGAAAGCGCAATGACCTGCCGAGGCGCCGGCAAGCGAGGGCGAGCAGGACGCCGTCGGCATAGCTCGTGTGGTTGGCGATCACGATGATCGGTCCGGCCGGTAGGCGCTGCGCCGCGCGTCGCCGGCTGCGTTGGCGTTCGACGGAGACCCGGCTCACCGTCGTCACGACAACACCGACGACTGCGGCCGCGGCGGCGTACAGCAGCGCACCGGTGCGGCCCGGGTGCCGCCACCCGTTGCTCATTGACGGACGTGGTGGCTGGTGACCACGCGGTTGATCCTACGATCCGTCCGAGCTGCGCTGGTCGATGACACGATGAGGTGCGTGCCACCGACGACCCTGACCGAGCTGCTCGCTCACCCCGACGTCGTCGAGCAGTGCGAGTTGCGTTCGTCGTTCGGGATGATGGCGATCCACGGCGGGGGACTCGAACAGATGACAGACGTCATCGCCGCGGGCGCCGCCGAACTGGCCGGTGCCTCGTACTACGCAGTGGTCCATCCGGTCGACGTCGACCACCACCTGTCGTCGTTGCGTTACCGCGTCGCCGAATCGCCGACGCTCGCCGCCTTTGTCGAGCACGTGGACGTCGTCGTGTCGATCCACGGCTACGGCCGCGAGGGCAGCTGGATGTCGATCCTCGCGGGTGGCCGCAACCGCCGACTGGCGACAGCCGTTGCCGACGAGGCGGCGGCGCGGCTCCCCGACTACGAGGTGATCACCGAGCTTGACCGCATCCCGGTCGAACTGCGCGGAATCAGTGCCCGCAACCCCGTGAACCTCCCGCCGGCTCAGGGGGTTCAGCTCGAGCTGCCACCTCGGGTGCGTGGCCTCAGCCCGCTCAGCCCGCCGCCCGGGGACGACGGCTTCTCGCAGCCGACGCGGGCCCTCATCGAGGTGCTCGCGACGGTCGCCACGAGTTGGCGATGATCTCAACGCTGGACTGACGACACGGCGCGTTCCGCTTCGTACCATCGACCTCGATGACCGAGGACGTCCGGGCCGCGAGCCGCCGCGTTCCGCGATTGGTGGACCTCGCGCTCGTCGTGCCGGTTATCGCTGTCGTCATCCTCGGCACGATCCACATCCCAGTTGATCCCGGCGATCGCCCGATGGATGCACTGGCATATGTCTGCGGCATCGTCGGCGCCGCGTCGCTCGTGTTCTGGCGGCGGTCGGCTGTTGCGGTCGTCGGCGTCGTGCTGATCACGACCGCCATCTACAGCGCCCGCGACTATGCCGGCGGGCCGGCCCTGCTGCCCGGACCGTTGGCGCTGCTCGCCCTCGGCTACACCGCTCCCCGGCGGGTCGGTTGGATCGGCGCGGCGAGCTACGTGGTGGTCACGATCTTGGTTCGGTTCGCCGCGGACAACGCCGTCCTCGGCGAGTTGTTGATTCTCGTTGGCTGGGCTTCGGCGGCAGTGCTCGCCGGTCAGGCGCTCGCCGCGCGCGAGGAACGGGCCGCAGCGCAACGTCAGCGCGTCGCCCACGAAGCCGAGCGGGCCCTAGCCGACGAACGCCTGCGCATCGCCCGCGACTTGCACGACTCCGTGGCCCACGCGATGTCGACGATCAACGTGCAGTCGGGCGTGGCAGCCCACCTTCTCGACAGTGACCCGGCGCAGGCGAAAGCGGCGCTGGAGGCGATCCGCGCCGCCAGCAGCGATGCCCTCGACGAGTTGACGTTGATCCTGTCGGCGATGCGTGAACCGGATGGCCCAGTGCCCTTGTCGCCCCTCCCGACGCTGGCCGACGTCGGCGAGTTGCTCGAGCGGGCCAACGGCGACGGCCTGCCGGTCACGGCCACCGTGCACGGCGACATCTCCGGCGTCGCGTCATCCGTGAGCGTGGCGGCGTTCCGGGTCGTACAGGAGGGCCTCACCAACGCCCGCCGGCACGCCGGGCCGGGGGCGCGCACGGAGGTCGCCATCGACGTCGGCGACAGCGGTGCCTTGTCTGTCCACATCAGTGACGACGGCGGCAGGCACCCGCCACAAACGGCGCGACACACCGAACCGACGAGTCGCGGCTTCGGCCTGCTCGGCATGCGCGAACGCGTCGAGTCGACGGGCGGGATGCTGGAGGCCCGCGCTCGACCGGAGGGCGGCTTCGAGGTCACTGCTCATTGGAGCGCCCGATGATTCACGTTCTCGTGGCTGACGACCAGACGCTGGTGCGTACTGGCTTCAAGGCCCTGCTCGACGCCGAGGCCGACATCGAGGTGGTCGGTGAGGCAGGCACCGGCGCCGAGGCCTTCGCCCTCGCCCTCGAGCGACGCCCGGACGTCGTGTTGATGGACATCCGCATGCCCGACGTCGACGGGCTCGCCGCCACCCGCCAGATCACCGAACATCCGGACCTCGGGGCCGTCAAGGTGCTCGTGCTCACGACGTTCGAGCTCGACGAGTACGTCTACGAGGCGTTGCGGGCCGGCGCGTCCGGATTCCTCGTCAAGCACACCGAGCCGGCCGAGTTGATCCGCGCCGTGCGCGTGGTCGCGGCAGGTGACGCCCTGCTCTCACCCGGTGTGACACGACGCCTGATCGCGACGTTCGCCGATCGTCCCGCGACCACATCGCCTGCCGATCCTGACTCCCGCGTCGTCGAGCTGCTGACGGCGCGCGAGCGCGAAGCCGTCACCCTGGTGGCAGACGGCTTGTCGAACGACGAGATCGCCGAGCGGTGGGTCGTCAGCAACGCAACCGTGCGCACGCACGTGAGCAGGGCGATGACCAAGCTCAACGCCCGTGACCGCGCCCAGCTCGTCGTGTTCGCGTACCGCGCGGGGTTGGCGTCGATCTCCCGCCCCGAGTCGACGGCCTGACTCGCTCGGTCCCTCGGTGTCGTCAAGGGTCGCACCTCCACGCCCACGGTGACACGACTGCATGCTCTGGAAAGCGGCGCCGAGCGCCATCGTGCATTGCGACGCAGCGTGGGGGGACGGTCACCGGCAACCGATGGGTGTGTAGGGGACGATTCGGTCCCCCTGGCACCAAACAGTCGTGGCTGCCTATCCACCGTGACGCAGCGCGCGCCCGACCCACACGAACCTGCGGAGCAGGTCTGACGACATCTCAACACCTGACGTAGACGCGATCTCCACGGTCGGGCGACGACGCGACACCCGCGTCGGTTCACCCTGGAGACATGACCACCACCACGCTCCTTCGGACTGAACCCCCGCCGGGCACTGCCACCGATGACGCCGTCGTCGTCGACAGGCTGAGCAAGCGATTCGGCAGCCGCGTCGCCGTCGACGAGGTGTCGTTCTCCGTGCCGGTCGGCGCCGTCGCCGGCCTGATCGGCCCCAACGGCGCCGGCAAGACGACGATCATGGCGATGCTCCTCGGCCTCGTCCGACCCTCGGGCGGGTCGGCCACGGTGCTCGGCAGCCCGGTGAGCAAGCGCACCGAGTACCTCCCGCGCGTCGGTGCGCTGATCGAGGCTCCGGCCTTCCATCCCGGCGTGTCGGGCATGGACAACCTCCGCGCCCTCGCCGTCCTCGGCGGCCACCCGACAGTTGGACTCGACGACCTCATCGACCTCATCGACCTCGTCGGGCTGACCGGGCGCGGCGACGACCGCGTCGGGTCGTATTCGTTCGGGATGAAGCAGCGCCTCGGCATTGCCGCCGCCCTGATCGGCGATCCCGACCTCGTCATCCTCGACGAGCCGACCAACGGCCTCGACCCCGTGGGCATGCAGGACGTGCGCACGCTGATTCGGAAGATCTCCGACGGCGGCCGCACGGTGATCGTGTCGTCGCACCTGCTCGGCGAGCTCGAGCAGGTCTGCGACTGGTTGATCGTGCTCGACCACGGCGGACTCGTCCACCTCGGCACGCCGGAGTCCCTCGGCGGCACCAGCGACGCGATCGTGCTGCGGGCCGACGGACCGGGCCAGCTCGACGACCTGGCGGTCATCGCCGGCTCGTCCGGCCTTTCCGTCGAGCGCCATGACGACGAGCTCGTCGTCACCCTCAGTGACGATGTCGATGCCGGACTTCTCGCCGCCGAGATCAACCGCCGGGCCCACACCGCCGGGATCGTCCTCGCCGAACTCCACTACAGGCGCGCCGACCTCGAAGCTCGCTACCTCGAACTCGTCAACCGCAATGTCATCCAAGGAGGAATGTGATGCTCGCAAGCTTTCGCTCAGAATGGGTCCTTCTCAACCGCTGGCGGCTGTGGATCACCGCCGGCCTGACCACGGTCGTGTTCACGGTCGTTGCCACGGCGCTGGCCATCTCGACGGCGAAGCCGTTCCTCCAATCGCCGGACGCCGGGCTCGTCCTCGAGGCACTCATCGGGTCGGGCGGAGCCACCGCCGCGGTGATCTTCTCCGTCGCCTTCAGCTCGATCCTCGTGCTCGCCGCCTTTGCCAGCAGCACCGGCAACGAGTACACGAGGGGGACGTTGCGCGCCGCCCTCACCCACCAGCCGCGGCGTTGGGCGCTGATGGGTGGCAAGCTCGCCGCCCGCGTCACCGTGGCGGCCATCCTCATGGCGCTCGCCTTGGTGGTAGGCGCCGCCACCTCCGCAATCGTCGCGCCCGCCCAGGACATCGACACCACCGGTTGGTTCGGCGGCGAGGCCCTCAGCCAGGCTGCGGGTGACTACGTGCGTCTCCTCGGGTTCGTCGTCGTGTACGCCCTGATCGGGACGACGGTCGCCATCCTCGTGCGGTCGACGCCGATCGCCCTGGCGATCTGCCTCGTCTGGTTCGGCCCGCTGGAGAACGTCATCGGTGAGGGCCGCGCGTGGGCGGACCGCTGGTTCCCCGGCCTGCTCCTGCGCTCGATGCTGCAGCCGGACAACCCCGGGTCGATCGCCACCGGAACTGCCGTCGCCACGCTCGCCGTCTACGCAGCCGTCTGTGCCGGCGTCATCGGCGTCGTGATGGCACGACGCGACGCTTGAGGCAGGCATGATGAACCGGTGGACGACAGCGCACGAGTCGCCCGGGCGATCGAGATCGCCGACGAGCTGTTGCGGGCTGCGGTTGCCACGACCACACGGTCCGAACGCCGCCGGCAGGATCGCCTCGGACGGCTCGTCGCCGACCCGCCCGGCCGGGAGCTCGTCCAGAGGCTCACCGACGAGGTGCTGCGGTTCGATCGTCCCCGCACCGCAGCGAAGCGGTTCGCGGCGCTGGCGAGCGCCGGCATCCCGCGCTCGCTCGGGCGCGGTGACCGGCTGCTGATGGCGGCCGGAGTCCGCGTCGCCCCGCTCGTCCCTCGAGTCGTGATGCCGCTCGTGCGCCGGCGGATCATCGCCGAGACTCGCGGCCTCGTCATTCCTGCCGAGAATGCCGCGTTGAGCCGCCACATCCGCCGGCGGACGAAGGCCGGCGTGCAACTCAACCTCAACCTGCTCGGCGAGGCGATCCTGTCCGACGCCGAAGCCGAACAGCGCATCGCCCGGGTCATCGCCACCGTGCAACGCCCGGACGTCGACTACATCTCGGTGAAGATCTCGGCGATCTGCGCCCTTCTCGACGTCTACGCGTTCGAGCATTCCGTCGACCGCATCAGCGCTGCTCTGCGGCGGATCTACGACGCGGCGATGGCCGCGACACCGGCGGTCTTCGTCAATCTCGACATGGAGGAGTACGCCGACCTTGCCCTCACCGTCGAAGCGTTCCTGGGCGTCCTCGACGAGCCGGCGTACCGGCAAATGCCGGCGGGCATCGTGCTGCAGGCGTATCTACCCGACTCGCATGACGTGATGGACCGCATCGGGGCGTGGGCGGCCGCCCGGGTCGCTGCCGGCGGGGCCCCGATCAAAGTACGCATCGTCAAGGGTGCCAACCTGGCGATGGAGCAGGTTGACGCCGAACAGCACGGGTGGGTCCAGGCGCCGTACGCGACGAAAGCGGATACCGACGCCAGCTACAAGCGCTTGCTCGACTCCTGCTTGCGTCCGGAGTGGGCGGGGGCGATCCGACTCGGCGTCGCCAGCCACAACCTCTTCGATCTCGCCTGGGCGCTCACGCTGCGCGATGAGCTGCCGACGTCGCGGCGGGGCGACGTCGACATCGACCTCGACATCGAGATGTTGGAGGGGATGGTGCCGGCGCAGTCCCGAGCCGTGCAGCAACGGTCCGGGTCGATGCTGCTGTACTGCCCGATCGTCCGTCGCGAGGAGATCGAGGCGAGCCTCGCCTACCTCGCCCGCCGCTTCGACGAGAACACGGCACCGGAGAACTTCCTGCGGGCGATGTTCGCGATGCAACCGGGCTCGCCGGCGTTCGCCGCCGAGGCGGAACGGTTCCGTTCGGCGGTCCTGGCCCGGCACGACGTTCCGACGAAGCGGCTGCGCCGTCCGATCGATGTCTCGGGATCGCCCGACCCCTCCGTGTTCGTCAATCACCCGGACACCGACTTCACCGACAGCGATCGCCGCACCGACATCGTCGCGGCGATCGCCAAGCACGCAGTCAACGGGTGTCCCGACGGCGAGTACCCGCTGACGACGGACGTCGCGTCGATCGACGCGACCGTCGGTACCGCGGCCGGTGCCGTTGGCCGGTGGTCGGCTCGTTCGCCGGCCGAGCGGGGAACATTGCTGCGGGCTGTCGCCGAGCAGATCGACGCCGAGCGCTGGGCGACGCTCGCCCAGATGGCCGCCGAGGCGGCGAAGACGGTGCGCGAAGGAGATCCAGAGATCTCCGAAGCCATCGACTTCGCCCGTTACTACAGCACCACAACGATCCCTCCGTCGACAGCGCCCTACGGCGTCGTCGTCGTGGCGTCGCCGTGGAACTTCCCGTACGCGATCCCCGCCGGCGGTGTCTTCGCCGCCCTCATGGCCGGCAACACCGTGATCCTCAAGCCGCCGCCTGAGACCCGCCAGACAGCCTGGCTGCTCGTCAACCAGTGCTGGCGGGCCGGTGTGCCGCGTGACGTCCTGCAGTTCATCGCCTGTCCCGACGATGAGGTCGGCCGCCGGCTGATCACCCACGACCACGTCGCCACCGTCGTGCTCACCGGGTCGTACGACACTGCAAAGCTGTTCCTCGGTTGGAAGCCGCAGCTGCGCCTCCTCGCCGAAACGAGTGGGAAGAACGCCATCGTCGTCACCGAGGCGGCCGACATGGACGCGGCGATCCGTGACGTCGTCCGCTCGGCATTCGGCCACGCCGGTCAGAAGTGCTCGGCGGCGAGCCTGCTGATCCTCACCGCGCCTGTGTACGACGGCGACGAGTTCCTCCCTCGCTTGGCGGCGGCCGTGCGCAGCGTGCGTGTCGGCGCGGCGGGCGACCCGGCGACGATGATGGCGCCGCTGATCGCTGCGCCGTCGGACCCCTTGCTGCGCGGGCTGACGGTGCTCGACGGGGGTGAGCACTGGCTCGTCGAGCCGCGCGAGCGGCCGGGGTCCCGCCACGGCGACGACGCCGAGGCGACGATGAGCCGATGCTGGACGCCCGGTGTCCGCGTCGGAGTGATGGAGGGGTCGTGGTTCCACCAGACGGAGTGCTTCGGGCCCGTGCTCGGCGTGATGCGGGCGGACGATCTGGCCCACGCCGTGCGCTTGCAGAACGGCACCCCGTTCGGGCTGACCGGTGGCGTCCAATCGCTCGACGACGCCGAGATTCGCTACTGGCTCGATCACGTCGAGGTCGGCAACGCCTACGTCAACCGCCACATCACCGGGGCGATCGTCCGCCGCCAGCCGTTCGGCGGTTGGAAGCGCTCGTCGATCGGCGGTGCTCCGAAGGCGGGCGGACCGCATTACGTCCATGCCCTCCTGCGCAGCGTTCCTGTGGCCATCGAAGTTGCCGCCGCGACCACCAGCTATGCGGTCGCATGGAACGAACAGTTCGCCACCGGCCACGACGCCACGGGACTGCGCAGCGAGGCGAACGTCCTGCGCCACCTTCCTGTCGCCGGCGTCGTCGTCGTGCGTGTTGGGGACGACACACCCGACGGCGCCGAGGAGGCAGCGACCACCGCGGCCCGGCAGTGCGGTGTCGTCGCGATCGTCTCCGACGCTCGTACGGAGTCGGAGCCGGACCTCGCTGCCCGCCTCGGGAGCCTCGGTGTGGTCCGATTGCGCGCCCTCACTGACGTCGGCGACCAGCTGGCCGCCGCGTGCCATCGCCTCGACGTCGCCGTCGACCGCTCACCGGTCAGTGCCGACGGATCGATCGAATTGCCGCGCTGGTTGCGCGAGCAGGCGATCAGCCGAACATTGCACCGCTATGGCAGCGTTCTGGTTCGCACCGATGAGTCTTCAGACCGGAGTCTTCTCACCGATGAGTCGACCGCCTCGGCGACCTCAGAATGAGCCATGTCCCGCAACAAGAAGACGGTCGAGACGTACATCGACGGTTTCAACAAGTCCGACCACGCCCAAATCCTGTCTTGCCTCACCGACGACATCGAGTGGACCGTGTTCGGCTACTTCCGGTTGAGCGGCAAGGAGGCCTACGACCGCGAGATCGAGAATCCCGCATTTCGTCGGCATCGACCGTCCCGTCGGACACCACCACCGAGTAGCCAGCGTCATCGATCGCGACGACGACGCCGGCGACGATCAGCTCGGCCATGCGCCGGCCAGGGCACTGGTGAGGTCCTGCGCCAAATGGGAAGCCAGCGGTGCCGATCTCGATGGTGACGTCCGATCCAGCACGCTGCGGTGGCGTCGAGGTTCTGGTACCGCAACGATGCGGTCGGTACCGCGCCCGCCGCGAGGTCGGCGCATCGGTCGAGCAAACGGTCGGTCGCGGCATCGGCCTCGGTGGTCGCCGGTTCGGCGCGTCCGATCACCCGCACCACTGCCTCGACGTCGGCGATCAGCTCGTCGAGCGAGCCACGAAGTCCCAGGGCGGTGCCCAGTGTCTCGGTCGGGACGATCTTGGCGATCGCCTCGAGCACCGCGTCGTGCCGGTCGGGATGGTGGTCCGGCCCGCTGAAGCGAGCCATCGCGGCGCGAAGTCGCATCGTCGATCCCGTCGACGGGTCTGCGCTCGGATGTGGTAACAGCGCCGACTCCTCGAGTGCAGCGAGTACCGCCGCGCTGTCGGTGAGAACCATCATCGGTCCAGTATTTCCGTCTTGAGTATTTCGGCGTCACCGCCAACCCGAGCTGTCATATTGGCGGTCATGGTGACCCCTCCCATGACCGCTCCCTCGACCTCGGCGGCGACGTGGACGCCTTGGCGCGTCGCGCCCATGTCGGGCTTCGAGGTCGACGAGCCGCACGGGAATGTCGGGTTCATCCAGATCGACAGGAAGCGCTTCCTGGTGCGAGACGCGTTCCGTTTCAGCGATCCTGACATGGAGCAGTTGCTCATCGACCGGCTCGTTGGCGATGGCAAGACCGCGCAGGAGGCGCGCGCGGCCGTTGACGATGCCAGGACGTTCACCCCGACCGCCGAGAATCCCACCGACATGGCGTCAGTGCCTCGCTACATGCGTTGGTTCGAGAGCTCCTACGGCGCCCACACGCTGGCCGCGATCATTCACGACAACCTGATCGTTGATGAGCCGAACGCGGGCGCACTCGGCAGCGACACACTCGCCGACCGGTTCTTCCGGGAGATGATGCAGGCAGCGGGCGTGCCGTGCCTCAAGCGATGGATCATGTGGACCGCCGTCGCTCTGCGCTCGCGCTGGGCTGCCGGTGGGACGCGTCGGTTATCGGTGATCGCATGGCTCCTTCTCGCCATCGTTGGGATCGTGTCGATCGTCTGGGGAGTCGGGGCGGCGCTCCTTGAATGGAGCAGCCCTGTCGACGCCGCGGTGCTCCTCGTCGTCGCCGTGTTGCTGCCGTTCGTTGCCGCGCCGCTGTGGGGCAAGCAATACGGCGCCGGCCTCGTCGCTGCGATCGCCGCGCTGTGGATCCTGCCCGCCGCCGTCCTCGCCGGGTTCGGCTACTTGGTCTACCTCATCCTCGAACGTCTGGCGGGCAAAGTCGGCCTGACGTAACCGGATCTCACGGAGCGTTGGCGGCGATGTGGTGGAGGGCGAGTTCGAGTTCCTCGGCGACTTCGGCGGCAGTGCTCGGTGGCGGCCGTTTGCGTTGACAGGGCGCTGACGACGGCGGCGGCTCCGCCACGGCAAGGTCTTTGACGCCGACGTCGATGGTCTTCGGCGAGATGCGGTCGGTGGTGATGCCGTCGAAGGAGAGGGTGCCGTCGGGTCGGTGGAGGGTGATTCGTCGTCCGGGTGTAGCTGCAGGGTCCAGCCGCCTTCGTGGACGAGGTGGTGGTGCTGCTCGCAGATCGGTACCAGGTTGTCGAGGTTGGTCGGGCCGAGGTGTTCCCAGAAGGTGACGTGATGGATCCGGCAGGCATCGAACTCGACGGTGCAGCCGGGCATGCAGCAGGTCCGGTACATCGCCCGTAACGCCCGGCGTTGGGGCCGTGTCGCCAGCCGGCACTGGCGGCCGACGGCGAGCACCTCGAACTCGCCGCTCAGCCAGACGGGCACGATCGTGCCGTCGCAGCACAGCCGGCGGATCACCTCGACCGGCAAGTCCTGGCCGTCGGAGGTCTCGGCGACCTTGGCTTCTCCGCCGTGCAACAGGGCGGTGTAGTCGATGAGCACTGACACTTCCGCCCCCTGCCCGCCACCGCCGTCGCTTCGATCGCTGGTGGGGCGGGTGATGTGGTCGACGATGGCGTCGGTCTGTAGCTGGTCCCAGGTGCGCTCGTCGTCGTCCTGGTTGACGGCACGGGCGGCGCCGACCGCGGCGTTGAACGCTGTCCACACTTTGGCGTCGTCGAGCGGATCCAAGCTGAGCAGCGTCTTGCACATCCCGGTGTGCTTGTCGACCCAACGCCGCACGTTGCGTTGCCGGCGCAGCCGTTCGTGACGAGACAGTCCGCCGTCACCGGCGAGGTCACGGGCGAGGTCACGGACCTCGCGGTCGAATTGCTCGGGTGTCATCGTCGCCGCGGCGTTGACCAACGCTTCGGCGTGCCCGGCCAACTCCTCTTTGGCGTCGTCGTCGAGATGCCTCACCGCGTTGACGACGCGTCGACGTGACCGGCCCCGATCGTGCCGTCAGCCGAGCGCCGCGCCGAGCTCGGGCATCCGCTGACACACACCGCCGCGTGCCGCCGCAGCTTCGGCGTCCCGCTTGGCGCGTCGGCCGCCGCCGGCCAGCACCGCGGACGGCGCCTCACTCTCGCCCGCCGCGGCCAGCTCGGCGGCGCGCCCGGCGATCCGTGCGTCGACGGCGTCGAGCCAGCCACGCACCCGCAACGAGCGACGCACCAACCCGGCCAACCCCTCGCTGTTGCGCTCGTTGGGGTCGGCGACCAGCAACTTGACGAACGCGTCCAGCACCGACCCGTCATCGGGTTCATCCCCCCACACCAACGGCCGCACCGAACTCATGTATTGCGTATCCCTTTGAGTCCAGTCACTCCTATATGTTGTGATTCGTGGAGTCGGTGACGCCAAAGGCCGGGGTGCACTATCCGGGTACCTGGCAGTCGTTCGAGGCCTGGTTTCCCGATGACGACGCCTGCCGGCAGTTCCTCGCCAAGGTGCGCTGGCCAGACGGGTTCCGTTGCCCGAACTGCGGGGGCGACGAGTCGTGGACGACGGCGCGGGGCCTGTGGATGTGTCGCCGCTGTGGCCGTCAGACGTCGGTGACGGCGGGCACGATCTTTCACCGCAGCCGCTATCCGCTGCGCGTGTGGTTCTCGGCGATGTGGTTCGTGTGCGCCCAGAAGCACGGTGTCTCGGCGCTCGGTCTGCAACGTGTGCTCGGTCACGGCTCCTATGAGACGGCGTGGGCGTGGATGCACAAGCTGCGTCGAGCGATGGTCCGCCCGGATCGTGAGCGTCTCGGTGGCGATGGCGTCGCCGTGGAGATCGATCAGACCTTCATCGGTGGCCGTGGCCAGGGCAGGGGCGGGCCGCGTTACGCCAACAAGGAGGAGGTCGCGATCGCCGTCGAGCGCTTCCCACCACGTCGTTTGGGGCGGCTCAGGATGCGCAGCATCGACACCACCGACCGCAAGTACGAGCTGTTGCGCTTCTCCGAGGACTCGATCGCGGCGGGCACGATCCTCTACACCGACGGCGAGTCCTCCTACGCCTTCGTCGCCAAGAAGCTGCATCTCCAGCATGTCCCGATCGTCGTGCACTCGTCCCCGAACCCTGCCCACGAGCTGCTCCCCGGCGTCCATCGGGTCAGCTCGCTGCTCAAACGGTGGCTCGCCGGGACGATGCATTTCGGCCAGTCCGCTGAGCACCTCGACTACTACCTCGACGAGTTCACCTTCCGCTTCAACCGGCGCACCAGCCGATCCCGAGGGCTGCTGTGGTATCGCCTCGTCGAGCAGGCCGTGAACACCGACCCTCAGCCCTACGACGTCATCACCCACAAGATCTAGGCCCCGCTGGACTTAAGGGGATACGCAATACTCATGTACCCATCGTAGAGATGGGGTGTAACAGCTTCAGTGGCCTCGCGATTAGGCGGACATCCGCTCGCCGTCGACGGTGACCTCGGCGCGGTCGGGGTAGAACGAGATGTGGCCAGCGATCTCGGCGACCGTCTGGAGCGGCGACTCGTACGCCCACACGATGCCGTCGTGGGTCCGTCCCCCGACGTTGGCAGACCAGTACGACGCCTCTCCCTTGAACGGGCACGTCGTGTGGAACGAGGTCGGGTGGAGAAGATCCATCCGCACGTCCTCCTTCGGAAGGTAGTAGCGCGCCGGGAGCCCGGTCTCTTCGAGCCGCAGCGCTCGATCGGTCGTGGCCAACAGCTCGCCCTCGAGTCTCACCTCGACGTGGGCGTCACTGGGTGTGACGGTGACGGTGTGTCCTCCACTCATGGGTTGTTCAACGTCGACGCCTCGCCGGCCATTCCGATTGGGCCGAGTCACGAGCCCGCACGAGGACGAGATCGAGGCCAGTGGTCGGCTTCGACGACGACACCGGGACATTCGTGTCGGACGTCCACAGCAGGTCATGGTCGACGGTGATCTCGGCCCTCACCGCGTAGCGACGGCGTTCGTCGAGCTCGGTGGGGTCGAGAAAAATGGCGATCGGAATCGGCACCTGATGCGTCGGCTCGATCACCTGCTCGGCGATCGTCGCTGCCGGGGCGTCGGCGAGCGAGACATCCTCGACGCGGACGGTGACGATCGCCCCCTCAGGCAGCGCCATACGTTCGCGGTAGCGCACGACTCCGGACACCTCGAGGGTTGACGCAACATCTGCTTCGATCAGCTCACGATACGGCGCACCCTCGTTGCCGGCCTCGTCGCTGCCGATCACGCAGACGGCAACCGGTAGGTCGTCCGCCGGGACCTGTATCGGGATACGTCGGAAGCGCACATAGCCGTCGTCGTGGTCGCAGGGGAGGACGGCCCAAGCGGTGGCGGCTCGTTCGGTGCGTTACCGGCGTGCGGGCGTGAGCAGTGCCGCGGCACCGAGCCAGGCGACCGCCGCCTGCCAGTTCATCGGAAGGTGAACCCCCGATAGCTGTCGGCGGCGACACCGTCGCAGAGGTCGCGATAGGTCCCCACTCCGCCGAGGTAGGCGAGGAACACCCGGGGCTTGCCGGGCACGTTGGCACCCATGTACCACGAGTCGGCCCGCGGGAAGAGAGTGAGATCGGCGACCTCGGCGATGTGGGCGACCCACTCGTCCTCGGCGGCCTCGGTCGCCTCGATCACGGTGGCGCCGCGTGTCGTCCATCGACGCCACGCAGTCGGCGATCCACTCCACATGCTGCTCGATCGACACGATCATGTTGCTGAACACCGACGGGCTCCCCGGTCCGGCGACGATGAACAGGTTCGGGAAGCCGGCCGTGGCCACGCCGAGATACGTCCGCGGCCCTTCGGCCCACCGCTCGGCGAGTGAGACACCATCGCGGCCGACCGGATTGACGGCGAGCAGCGGGCCGGTGAGAGCGTCGAATCCGGTGGCGAACACGATCGCATCGACGTCGTGGTGTTCGGCGGTGGTGCGCAGACCAGTCGCCGTCACCTCGACGAGAGGCGTAGATCGGAGGTCGACGAGCGTGACGTTGGCACGGTTGAACGTCTCGAAGTACCCGGTGTCGAGGCACACTCGCTTCGTCGCGAACGGATAGCTCGTGGGCGTCAACGCGTCGGCGACAGCGGGGTCATCGATCCGCTCGCGGATGCGGTCGCGCACGAAGTCGGCGGCGAGCTCGTTGGCGGCTGGGTCGATCAGAACGTCGGCAAACGAGAACGTCACTCCGTACGGAGTTCCCTGCTCCCAGCGCGCACGGAAGCGCTGGTTGCGCTCCTCGGGATCGGTCGCCGTTGCCAGATCGTCGCTCACCCAATCGAGTACGCCGATGTGCGTGTGCCGAGCCTGCTGGCGATAGTGGCGATAGCCGGCCTTTGCGTGCCGCGACGATCTCCGGGTCGAGCGGCGCGTTGCGTGCCGGGATCGAGAAGTTGGCAGTGCGCTGGAACACCGTGAGTTGCTCGGCCTGCTCGGCGATCATCGGGATCGCCTGGATGCCCGACGATCCGGTGCCGATCACGGCGACCCGCTTGCCGGTGAAGTCGACGCCGTCGTGCGGCCACTGCGCCGTGTGCAACGTCGTCCCGCCGAACGTGTCGATTCCCGGCAGCTCGGGGAGCTTCGGGGCGGAGAGGCATCCGGTGGCCATCACCAAGAATCGTGTCGTCACGTGGTCACCACGATCGGTCGTCACCCGCCAGTGGCCGGCACTGTCGTCCCACACGGCGTCGGAGACTCGCGTGTCGAACTGGATGTCGCGGCGGAGGTCGAAGCGGTCGGCGACGTGATCGGCGTAGCGGAGGATCTCCGGCTGGGTGGCGTAGCGCTCCGTCCAGTCCCATTCCTGCTCCAACTCCGGGGAGAACGAGTAGGAGTAGTCGAACGACTCGATGTCGCAGCGTGCTCCGGGGTAGCGGTTCCACCACCACGTCCCGCCGACGCCGCCGGCGGCTTCGAAGCAGCGCACGGCCAAGCCGAGCCGGCGCAGACGGTGGATGGCGTACATCCCGGCGAACCCCGCCCCGACGATCACGACGTCGTAGCGATCCACGACACGATTCTCGCACTCCTGGTCGGAGTGTTTGCTGCCGATGGAGTGCTACGTGCCGACACGCCCCGCGGCGAACACTCCAATGCAGCAAACACTCCAATGGGAGGAGCGTCAGAGGCGGTTGTAGGGGTGGGCGGGGTGGCCGAGGATGCGGTGTGGGTCGACGGTGTCCTTGAGGGCGGCGACGAGGCGTTGCTCGACCGGCGGCGTCGTGGCCAGCCAGCGATCGGCGTTGAGTGGACCGAGTCCGTGCTCGGCGCTGTAGCTGCCGCCGGCGGCGATGACGAGGTCGTCGATCGTGCGGCGGATCGCCGCTCGCTGCTCCTCGCTCGGCGGGCCGGACGCAGTCGGGAACAGCACGTTGAGATGGAGACCGCCGTCGCCGGCATGGCCGAAGTCGCACATCACCGCGCCGGAGCGAGTCCTGCTACGGCGTCGATCGCCCGCCGGCGGACGTCCATCAGCGCCGATCGCGGCACGGACACGTCGTGTCCGAGCACGACGCCGAGCATGCGCAGGCTCTCGCTGACGCGGTGTCGGAGCCCCCATGCCGCGGCCGGGTCGACGAGGCGGCCGTCGACCAGCAGCCCTGCCGAGAAGGCGGCGTCGACGTCGTTCTCGACGCCCGTCACGTCGTCGGTGTCGAGCGACCACTCGGCGAGCACGGCGGCGTTCGGGATGCCGTCACCGAACGGGTTCGGCGGCGCTCCGGCAACGCTCAGCGTCCGCACCAGGGCGGCACCTGACACGAACTCGAACGCGCTGATCGCTCCGGGACGCTGCCGTTCGAACACGGCGAGCAGCTCGATCGACGCGTGCGGTGTCGTCGACAGCCAGCCACCACGTCTGCGTCGATCGGGGCAGGGCGACGAGATCGATCACTGCGGCGGTGATGACCCCGAGCGTCCCGCCCGAGCCGACGGCGAGTTGTGTGGCGTCGAGGCCGCGGCTGTCCTTGCGGAGCGCCGACCGAGAGCCGAACACGGATGCGTCGTCGTCGGCGGCGACGATCTCGGTGGCGAGGACGTAGCGGCGCATCGGGCCGTAGCGCATCACCCGGCTGCCGCCGGTGTTCGTGGCGATCATCCCGCCGACGGCCGGGTCGGCGCCGAGATCGATCGGGAGTTGCAGGCCGTGTTCGGCGGCCGCGGCGTTGAGCTCCGACAACCGCGTTCCCGCGTCGACCGTCGCCGTCGCGTCGTCGACGTCGATCGTCACCGCCGAGCGCAGCCGCTCGGTCGACAGCACGACGGTCGGCGGATCGACGGGAGGCACGGAACCGCCGACCAGTCCGGTGTTGGCTCCTTGGGGGAGCAAGTCGAACGCCGGCGCCGGCGGCGATGCGGACGACGCGCGCACCTCGTCGACGGTTGCCGGGGCGACGACGAGGGCGGCGTGCCCGCGTTCGCCCCGAGCTGGTTCCTCGAAGCGGCCGACGTCGTCGGTCCCAGGCGCGAAGACGGTGGTGATCGGCCCGAACAGACTGGCGAGCTTGTCGGAATCCACGCCGCCGTTCTAGCTGGAGAGCCTGGTCGCGGCCGTTTCTCGAGACAAGTCTTGCGGGCGTAATTTCCCCGATGTAATTTCACAGCCCACACAAGATCGTGCGTCAGGGTGTGCGCCCACCACCTACATGTTGGGTCAGCGGGCCGAGACGCCACCGGGGAGGACACTGCCATGACAATCGTTGAGCGTCCCGCCAGCACCTCCTCCGAGGCCACCTCGACGCCGATCGACGAGACGCCATGGGGGCTCGCCAGCACGATGCGCGTGCGCAAGCGCGACGGGACGCTCGAACCGGTCGACGTCAACAAGATCGTGCGCGCCGTCGGGCGGGCCGCCCGCGGCCTCGACCGTGTCGACCTGATGCGCGTCGCCACACGCACGATCAGCGGCCTCCACGACGGGGCGACGACGATGGACCTCGACGAGCTGAGCATCCGCACCTCCGCCGCCCTCGTCAGCGAGGAGCCGAACTACAGCCGCCTCGCCGCCCGCCTCCTCGCCACGTTCATCGACAAGGAGGTCGCCAACCAGAACATCCACTCGTTCTCGCAGTCGATCGCCGCCGGTCACGAGGCCGGGCTGATCGCCGACGACACCGCCGCCCTCGTCGCCAACCACTCGTACAAGCTCAACGACGCGATCGACACGTCGAGCGACTACCTGTTCGAGTACTTCGGGCTGCGCACCGTCTACGACCGCTACCTCTTGCGCCATCCCGACCGCCGCCTCGTCATCGAGACCCCGCAGTACTGGTTCATGCGTGTCGCCTGCGGGCTGTCGTCCACCGCCGACGAGGCGATCGAGTTCTACCGGCTGATCTCCTCGCTCGATTACCTGCCGGCCACGCCGACGCTGTTCAACGCCGGCACGACGCACCCGCAGCTGAGCAGCTGCTACCTCCTCGACAGTCCGACCGACACGCTCGACGCCATCTACGACCGCTACAAGGACGTCGCCCGGCTGTCCAAGTTCGCCGGCGGGATCGGCCTCGCCTTCCACCGCGTGCGCAGCCGCGGCTCGCTGATCCGCGGCACCAACGGGCTGTCCAACGGCATCGTGCCGTGGCTGAAGACGCTCGACTCGTCGGTGTCGGCCGTCAACCAGGGCGGCAAACGCAAGGGCGCCGCGTGCGTCTACCTGGAGACGTGGCACGCCGACATCGAGGAGTTCCTCGAGCTCAAGGACAACGTCGGCGACGAGGCGCGACGCACGCACAACCTCAACCTCGCCAACTGGGTGCCCGACCTGTTCATGGAGCGCGTCGAGAAGGACTGGACGTGGTCGCTGTTCGATCCCAAGAAGGTCCCCCATCTCACCGACCTGTTCGGCGCCGAGTTCGAGCGGGCCTACGTCGAGGCGGAGAGCCAGAAGCTGTACGAGCGCCAGGTGCCGGCCCGCCAGCTGTACGCCCGGATGATGCGCACGCTCGCCCAGACCGGCAACGGCTGGATGACGTTCAAGGACCCGGCCAACGCTCGCTGCAACCAGACCGCCGACGGCGTCGTCGACGGTCCCGACGGCCATCCGGTGCAGCCCCGGGTCGTCCACCTCTCCAACCTCTGCACGGAGATCCTCGAGGTCACCAACGACGCCGAGACGGCGGTGTGCAACCTCGGGTCGATCAACCTCGGCCACTTCGTCGTCGTCGACCCGGACACCGGTGTCGCCACTTTCGACTTCGAGCGTCTCGGTGACGTCGCCCGCACCGCCGTGCAGTACCTCGACCGGGTGATCGACATCAACTACTACCCGACCGACGAGGCCGGCGCATCGAACGCACGCTGGCGGCCCGTCGGCCTCGGCGTGATGGGCCTGCAGGACGTGTTCTTCCGCATGCGCCTGCCGTTCGACACACCGGAGGCTCGCGGCCTGTCGCGGCGGATCGCCGAGGAGATCTACTTCAACGCGCTGTCGGCGTCGTGCGACATCGCCGCCGTCGCCGGTCCGCACCCGGCCTTCGCCGAGACACGCCTCGCCGGCGGCAAGTTCCAGTTCGAGCTCGCCGGCCATCAGCCAACCGACGCCGAGCGCTGGGAAGAGTTGCGCCGGCGGATCGCCGAGACACGGCGTGCGCAACTCGCTGCTCATCGCCATCGCCCCGACGGCGACGATCGCCTCGATCGCCGGCGCCTACGAGTGCATCGAGCCGCAGGTGTCGAACCTGTTCAAGCGCGAGACGCTGTCGGGCGAGTTCCTGCAGATCAACACCTACCTCGTGCGCGACCTCCAGGAGCGTGGGCTGTGGACCGACGAGGTGCGTGACGCCGTCAAGCGGGCCGAGGGGTCGGTGCAGGGCATCGACGTCGTGCCCGACGACGTCAAGGCGCTGTACCGCACGGCCTGGGAACTGCCGATGCGGTCGCTCATCGACATGGCCGCCGAGCGCGGCGCCTTCATCGACCAGAGCCAGTCGCTCAACCTGTTCATCGAGTCGCCGACGATCGGCAAGCTCTCGTCGATGTACCTGCACGCCTGGAAGCAGGGGCTCAAGACGACGTACTACCTGCGCTCCCGCCCGGCCACACGCATCACCCAGACGACGACGAACGGCACGGCCAAGGCGCAAGACGACACGCCGGTGGCCGGGGTGTCGCCGATCAACGGCGACGCCGACTCGGAGCCCGTCACCGACGAGGCCGCCGTCGCCTGCTCCCTCGAGAATCCGACCAGCTGTGAGGTTTGCTCCTGATGTCTCTCGCCGAACAACTCGTCAACGTCGACCCGACCGGTCCGGTTGCCGTCCCGCCGGCGGCGCGCCGGGCGATCCTCGATCCGGGGCTCGACCTGACGTTGCGGCCGATGCGCTACCCGGAGTTCTACGAGCGTTACCGGGCGGCGATCCGCAACACGTGGACCGTCGAGGAGATCGACTTCTCCGACGACCTCGTCGACCTGCGCAAGATGATTCCCGCCGAGCGCCATCTGATCCGCCGACTCGTCGCCTTCTTCGCCACCGGTGACTCGATCGTCGCCAACAACCTCGTGCTCAACCTGTACAAGCACATCAACGCCCCGGAGGCACGGCTGTTCCTGTCCCGCCAGCTGTACGAGGAGGCGCTGCACGTCCAGTTCTACCTCACGCTGCTCGACAACTACCTGCCCGACCACGACGAGCGGGCCGAGGCGTTCAAGGCGGTCGAGACGATCCCGTCGATCCGCGCCAAGGCCGAGTTCTGCTTCAAGTGGATGGACTCGATCGGCTCGCTCGACGAGCTGCGCACCGAGGACGATCGCCGCACGTTCCTGCTCAACCTGATCTGCTTCGCCGCCTGCATCGAAGGGCTGTTCTTCTTCGGCGCCTTCGCCTACGTGTACTTCCTGCGTTCCAAGGGGCTGCTCAACGGCCTCGCCGCCGGCACCAACTGGGTGTTCCGCGACGAGAGCGGGCACATGGACTTCGCCTTCGCGGTCGTCGACACGGTGCGCCGCGAGGAGCCCGAGCTGTTCGACGCCGAGCTCGCCCGCCAGATCGACGAGATGATGGCCGACGCCGTCGAGGCCGAGATGGCGTTCGTCCAGGACATGCTGTCCGACGGCGTGCCCGGCCTGTCGAGCGCCGACGCTCGTGAATACCTGCAGTTCGTCGCCGATCAGCGACTCGTTCGGCTCGGCCTCCCGAAGCGCTTCGGCTCGAAGAACCCGTTCGGGTTCATGGAGCTACAAGACGTCCAGGAGCTGTCCAACTTCTTCGAGCGCACCGTCTCCGCCTACCAGGTCGGCGTCAGCGGTGACGTCAAGTTCGACGACGAGTTCTGAGTCTTCTACTGCTTGCAGAGGCAGAACGGGTGGCCGGCGGGGTCGAGGAAGACTCGGAAGGACTTGCCCGGCTGGTAGCTCGGCCTTCGTCGCTCCAATCGCCAGCACCGCCTGTTCGCCGGCGTCGAGGTCGGGCACGTCGAAGTCGAGGTGCAGTTGCTGGGGGTGCTCGCTGCCCGGCCATTCGGGCGGCCGGTGGTCGTCGACGCCCTGGAAGGCGAGCGACGCTCCCGCTGGGCTGTCGAGCTGCGCCCAGCTGGCGTCCGAGTCGGCGGCGACGTCCCAGCCGGTCAGGTCGCTGTAGAAGCGAGCGAGGGCAAGCGGATCGGGGCAGTCGAGGGCAGCGACGGCGAAGGTGGCGATGGCGGGCATGGTGTCTCCAGGTTTGTGCGATGGTGGGCAGTCGAGTCGAGGTCACGCTCGGCGGCGATGTCTGCGTAGCGCATCAGCATCACGCTCGCGGTCGGCAGCTGTGTGGAGAATGCTCCCAACGTCATGGTTCCATGTTCCCAAACGTTGTGGACAGAACATGTCCGCAAGCGCTCGAAAACCTGGCGCTTGCCGGGTTTCCTACGGCATCGGCGCCGCCGGTGGCGCCGATGCGTCATCAGACTCGCCGTGCAGGACCCATGCCGCGAGCACGCCGCCGATCGCGCCGAAGAGGTGCCCTAACCACGACACGCGTGGCGTCGGCAGGATTCCCCACAGCAGGCTGCCGTAGAACGCCAGCACGATGAGTCCGCCGAGCACCCACCACAGGTTCTTGGCGAACACGCCCCTCGCCGCGAGATACGTGAGATACCCGAACACGAGGCCACTGGCCCCGAGGTGCACCGTGGCGGCGCCGCCGAACAACCAGATCCCGAGCCCGCTGACGACGGCGACGATCACCGTGACCTCGACGATCTGGCGAACACCGCTGACGGCGATCGCGACGCCGAGCACGACGAACGGGATCGTGTTGGCGATGAGATGTCCGAACGACACGTGGAGGAACGGGGCGAAGCCGATGCCGAACAGTCCACGCAGCGAGCGGGGTCGCACTCCCCACCGATCGAACGATGTGCCGGGCACGAGGTCGACGATCTCGACCGCCCACATCACGCCGAGCATCACGGCGACGACGACGAGTCCCGGCGCCAGCTCGGCGAGCCGCGGCCGCTCGATCTCCCCGGGCGACATCGATGGCGTCGCGTTGATCACGATCACATGATCGCAGAGCCTCCCTGCTTCATATGAGGCGATGCCTGACACCATCCCCGACGGCGTCACGACGTCGCTCGACGACGACTCGGTGAGCGCCACGATCGTCGTCGACGCTTCACCCGCAGAGGTCTTCGACTTCCTTCGCCGCCCCAAGAACCATCCCCTGATCAGCGGTGACGAGTCCGTTCGCGGCACCATCTCGGGGCCTGAACTGCTCGAGCCGGGCAGCCGGTTCGGGATGAGCATGAAGGTTGGCGTGCCCTACCGGATCTCCAGCAAGGTGGTCGAGTTCGATCAGGACCGGGTGATCGCCTGGTGTCACCTCAGCGGGCACCGCTGGCGTTGGCAGCTCGAGCCGGTCGGCAAGCGGCAGACACGAGTGACCGAGACGTACGACCAATCGACGGCGAAGGTGCCGATCCTGCTGCGCGCGATCGGCTATCCGAAACGCCACGAGTCCAACGTCGCCAATTCCGTCGCCAACGTGGCTGCCCAGTTCTCGCCTCCCTCCGCCGCAGGATGACTGCTCCCTCGGCACGGGTCCCGTACGACGAGTTCGCCTACTTCGCCGACAACGCCGCCGAGTCGGGGATCGCCTACGACGGCCCGCCCACCGTTCGCCGGGCGTCCGTCGAAGTCGCTCCCGGCCGGCGGATCAGCGCCCTCGTGTGGGGATCGTCGCCACCCGAGCTCGTGCTCATCCACGGCGGGGCCCAGAACGCCCACACCTGGGACACCGTCGCCCTCGCCCTCGACCGGCCGCTCGTGGCCGTCGACCTGCCCGGGCACGGCCACTCCGACGGTGCCGCGGCAGCCGGCGGTCATCACCGCGCCGAGTCGCTCGCCGCCGACGTCGGAGCGGCGATCGCCGTGCTGGCGCCGGACGCCCGCGCCGTGGTGGGTATGTCACTCGGCGGGCTCACGGCTATCGCTCTCGCCGATCGTCGTCCCGATCTCGTCCGCAAGCTCGTGCTCGTCGACATCACTCCCGGCGTGGACCGCGACAAGGCCAAGGCGATCACCGATTTCGTCCGCGGCCCGGCGACGTTCGCCAGCTTCGACGAGATCCTTGCCCGCACGATCGAGCACAACCCGACGCGTACCGAGGCGTCGTTGCGTCGCGGCATCCTGCACAACGCCGAACAGCTCGACGACGGCTCGTGGCGCTGGCGCTACCGCCGGCACGAGGACGTGTTCGCGTCCGACGCCGACATCGACACGTCGGCCCGGTTGTGGGATGCGCTCGGCAACGTCACCGTCCCCGTGATGCTGGCTCGCGGGATGCTGCCGCAGTCGGTCGTAGCCGACGCCGACGAGGCGGAACTGCTGCGCCGCCTCCCGGCAGCGACGATCGTGCACTTCGCCGACGCCGGCCACAGCGTGCAAGGCGACATGCCGGTCGAGCTCGCCGCGGCGATCGCCGAGTTCGTCGATGGAGACCCGCTCTGAGGCACTTCGACGTCGCCGAACGGCGTCGACGGCTGCTGGCCCGGCACCAGCTCGCCGCTCCGGGCGGACAGCGTCGAGGCGGTTGCCGGCGACCTCGTCGGTCTGCACGCCACCGATCCGGCGACGGTGTACCTGTCGTTGCAGCAACGTCTCGCCAACTTCACGATCGGCGATCTCGACGACGCGCTGTACGAACGCCGGTCGCTCGTGCGCCTGCTGGGGATGCGGCGCACGATGTTCGTCGTTCCCCTCGACATCGCCGCCGAGATCGACGCGTCGTGCACGAAGGCGCTCGTCGCACCGGAGCGTCGCCGCACCGTGCAACTCGTCGAGGCGCAGGGCATCGACGGAGCCGATGCCCTCATCGAGGACGCCTGCGCCGCCACGCTCGCGGCGCTGCGCGCCGGCGAGCCGCTGCCCGGGCGGGCGTTGACGCCGATCGTCTCCGAGCTGCAGCAACAGGTGCTGCTTGCCGAGGGCAAGCGCTACGAGTCGCGTGTGTCGATCACCAACCGGATCCTCCTGCAGCTGTCGATCGAGGGCCATATCGTGCGCACCCGTCCGCTCGGGACGTGGCTCTCGAGCCAGTACCGGTGGACGACGACGGACCGCTGGTTTCCCCGACCATGGCCGCGCCGTCCCCGTGGACGTCGCCCGCACCGAGCTGGTCCGCCGCTGGCTGCGCACGTACGGACCGGGGACGACGAACGACATCGCCTGGTGGACGAAGTGGACGAAGCGACATGTCGCCGGCGCCCTGGCGGAGCTCGGCGCCGTCGAGGTCACCGTCGACCGGGCGCTGGGCGCGCCGCCGGCACCGGCGTGGGTCCTCCCCGACGATCTCGACGACGACACGGCCGACAATGACCGGGCCGTCGCGTTGTTGCCCTCGCTCGACCCAGCCGTGATGGGGTGGAAGGAGCGCGACTGGATCCTCGACGGACTCGGCCCGCAGCTGTTCGACAGCAACGGCAACGCCGGGCCGATCGTCCTCGTCGATGGCGCAGCGGTCGGGGCGTGGGCACAGCTCGACGGCGGACAAGTCGTCACGGAGCTGTTGCGCCCGGTCGGCGCCGACGCACGCCGTAGTGTCGAGGCTGCGGCCGAGACGCTGACCGACTGGTTCGCCGGCGTGCGCGTCACGCCGCGGTTCCCGACTCCGTTGCAGACACGCCTCGCGGCCGGCACCGGCTGAGCCGTTTCTGGCGCACTGGTACGGTCCCGCCCCGATGAATGGTTTGGATGTGGCTGCGGCGCTCACTCTCGAGCAGAAGATCGCCCTGATGGGTGGTGCCGACGTCTGGCACACGGCACGGATCGACGACCCACCCGTGCCGGCGATCAGGATGTCGGACGGACCGGCAGGCGTTCGGGGTACGTCCTGGACCGGTCCGCCGTCGCTCTCGTTTCCCTGCGGGGCTGCCCTCGGTGCCACGTTCGACCCTCAGCTCGTCGCCGAGATCGGCGACGCGTTGGCCGACGAGTGCATCGCCCGCGGCGTCCACGTGCTGCTTGGCCCGACGGTCAACCTGGCCCGCACGCCGATCGGTGGGCGCAACTTCGAGTGCTTCGGCGAGGACCCGTTGCTGACCGCCGAGCTCGCCGTCGGCTACATCGACGGACTGCAGCGGCGTCGAGTGGCTGCGTGCATCAAGCACTTCGTCGCCAACGACACCGAGTTCGAGCGGATGACCGTCTCCGCCGAGGTCGACGAGGAGACCTTGCGCGAGCTCTACCTCGTGCCGTTCGAGGCGGCAGTGACGCGTGCCGGTGTGCGCTGCGTGATGTCCGCCTACAACCGGCTGAACGGCACGTTCTGCTCGGAGCACGAGTGGTTGCTCAGCGACGTGCTGCGCGGCGACTGGGGCTTCGACGGTGTCGTCGTCAGCGACTGGCACGGGTGTCACAGCGGCGCGCCGTCGTTGCGCGCCGGACTCGACGTCGAGATGCCCGGGCCGCCACTCCATCGCGGCGCCGGCCTCGCCGCCGAGATCGCCGCCGGCAGCGGCGTCGGAGGACGGCGCTCGATCGCGCCGTCGCCAGGATCGCCGGCCTTGCCGAGTGGGTCGGCGCGGCGCAGCAGCCTGAGCCGGTCGCCGGTGACGTCGAAGCGGCACGGACGCTGATTCGTCGCGCCACCGTCGCTGCCACCGTGCTCTTGAAGAACGACGGTGGGCTGCTGCCGCTCGGGCTGACCACGCAACGGCTGGCGCTGATCGGGCCCAACGCCGCCGAGGGGAAGGGTCAAGGCGGCGGCAGCGCCCAAGTCCGCCCGGAACGGACCGTTGGGCCATTGGATGCGTTGCGCGCTCGCGGCTACGACGTGACGTTCGAGGCCGGAGGGTTCATCGGCAAGACGCTGCCGGTGCTCGAGGCCGACGGCGAGTTCGTCGTCGAGCTGAGTGACGCTTCGGGCAACACCGTCGGGATCGCCGGGCCGCGGCTGAAGTGGCTGTGGCAACAACCGCCGGTCGGCGACGATGGCCACGAGTTGAAGACGTTCGACTTCGGTGGACGAGCGCACGGCCGGTTCGTCCCGAGCGACAGCGGTTCGTGGGAGATCGGACTGCTCTCCCTCGGGGCGTCGACCTTGCGGATCGACGGCGACGTCGTGGTCGAGATCGCCGCTGGTGAACGCGGCGGAACTGTCTTCGGCTACGCCTCGCCGGAGCGGCGCACGACCATCGAGCTCGAAGCCGGACGCAGTTATGACGATCGCGCTGGAGTATCCGTTCGCCGCCGGCGAAGTGTTCCGCGGCTTCTCCGTCGGCGCCCGCTTCATCGATCCTGGTGACCCGATCGACCGGGCGGCGCAGGTGGCTGCCACAGCCGACGCGGCGATCGTGGTCGTCGGGACCGACGAGTACTTCGAGACCGAGGGTGAGGATCGGCCGACGCTGTCGCTCCCTGGTGACCAGGATGCCCTCGTCGCCGCGGTCGCCGCGGCCAACGCCAACACCGTCGTCGTGCTCAACTCGGGGTCACCGGTCACGATGCCGTGGCTCGACGACGTGGCCGCCGTCGTCCAGTTGTGGTTCCCCGGTCAGGAGCTTGGTGGCGCCTTGGCCGATGTGCTCTCCGGCGACGAGGAGCCGGGCGGCCGCCTCCCGGTGACGTTCCCGCGCAACCTCGACGAGACGCCGGCGGCGCCGTACTACCCGCCGATTGACGGGCGCTCGGTGTACGGCGAACGCCAGTTGATCGGCTATCGCTGGTTCGATCGCACCGGCGTCGAGCCGCTGTTCCCGTTCGGCCACGGCCTCGGCTACACGACGTTCACGATCGCGCCGACCGGCATCACCGGTTCGCCGAGTGACGGTGTCGCGGTCGTCGTCGATGTCGCCAACACCGGTGAGCGATCAGGCACCGAGGTCGTCCAGGTCTATGTCGAACCGATCGAGGGTGACCTCCGCCGTCCCGTTCGCCAGCTCGCCGCCTTCCGGAAGGTGCGGGTCGACCCGGGCGACACCGAGCGTGTCGAGATCGAGGTTTCGCCCACGGCATTCCGAGTGTGGCGCGACGGCGGGTGGGTCCCCGCCGCCGAGTACGTATCGCGTGTGGGTCGGGCGGTCGTCCCGCGACCTCACCGATGCCGGCACGATCGAGGCCTGAGGTTCCTACAGCCGCCAATCGATCGGGGGCAAACCGGCCTGCTCGAGGGCCGCGTTGGCGCGCGAGAACGGCTTCGATCCGAAGAACCCGTTGTGCGCCGAGAGTGGCGACGGGTGGGCCGACTCGATGACGACGTGCCGGCTGTCGAGCAGCGCCCGCTTGCGCCGGGCATGGCTGCCCCAGAGGATGAACACGACCGGGTGAGGCTTGGCATTGACGGCGCGGATGACCTCGTCGGTGAACGTCTCCCAGCCCTTGCCCTGGTGCGACGCGGCGGTGCCGGCGCGAACCGTCAACGTCGTGTTGAGCAGCAGGACGCCCTGGCGCGCCCATGACGCGAGGTTGCCGTGGTGCGGCGCCGGGATGCCGAGGTCGTCGCTCAGCTCCTTGTAGATGTTGACGAGCGACGGCGGGAGGGCGACGCCGTCGCGGACCGAGAAGCAGAGACCGTGGGCCTGGCTAGTGCCGTGGTACGGGTCTTGCCCGAGGATGACCACACGGGTGTCCGCGTAGGGCGTCAGGTGGAGGGCAGCGAACACCTCATCCGGCGGCGGGTAGACGCGGTGGTGCTCGCGCTCGGCGCGTACGAAGGTCTGCAGGCTCGGACCAGTACGGCTTGGCGAACTCGGCTCGCAGTACCGGGTTCCAGTCGGTCTTCCCCGCCACGCCCTCCTTTCTAGCGTTCCCCGGCCACGCCACATACTGCCTGCGCAGCCGACCGGCGTCGGCGCACGCGGCCCGGCTCCGCGCGAGCATGCTGCAGTGCGCGCCGTCGCCGATCAACTGGTTCATGTCCCGCGAGTGGCCCTCGCGACGCTGCCGACTCCGCTCGAACGCGGGCCGGAGCTTCCCGGCGGTGCGCGCCTGTGGGTGAAGCGCGATGACCTCACCGGCCTCGGCGCCGGAGGCAACAAGGCGCGCAAACTGGAGTTCTTGTGTGCCGAGGCTGTGGCGGCCGGCGCTCGCTCGCTCGTCACCGTCGGTGCGGCGCAATCGAACCACTGCCGGATGACCGCGGCCGCCGGTGCTCGGCTCGGATTGGAGGTCCATCTCGTCCTGTCCGGCGATCGGCCGGAGCGGTTGGAGGGCAACACCGCGTTGGCCGCCTTGTTCGGCGCTCAGCTGCACTTCGTCGGTTCCCCCGATCACCACTGGGGCGAGTTGGAGATCGCCAGGGAGCAGGTCACCTCAGAGCTGGTCGCCGACGGGCAGGCGCCGCACTCGATCCCGATCGGCGGCAGCACGGCGACCGGCGCCATCGGCTACGCAGCCGCTTACGCCGAGCTGGTCGAGCAATGCGACGCTGGCGAGGTCAACCCGCGGGCGATCGTGTTCACGTCGTCGAGTGGCGGGACGCACGCCGGGCTCATCGCCGGGCGAGCGTTGATGCGGGCAGCGGGGCGTCCCGAGACGCCGCCGGTTTTGGCGATCGGCGTCGCCAAAGGTGTCATCGCCGGTCACCCGGATGTCGCCGAGATGGCGGGGGAGGCGCTGGTGCTGCTCGGTGCCGGCGACGCCGCGGTCGCCGACGACCGACGTCGACCTCGACGTCCGCTGGCTCGGCGACGAGTACGGCGTGCCGACGCGCGCCGGCGACGAGGCGATCGAGTGGGCGGCGCGCCACGGTGGCTGGGTGCTCGACCGCACCTACACCGGCAAGGGCTTCTCCGGCCTCCTCGGCAACGCCGCGGCGGGCCGATGGTCAGCCGGCGACGACGTCGTGTTCATCCACACCGGCGGACTGCCGTCGGTGTTCACCGCCAACGGCCTCCCGCAAGACCGACCGATGGGTGTTTAGGGGACGGAACGGTCCCCTAAACACCCATCGGTCGTCGGTGATTGTCAGGTCCGCGGGAGGCCTTGGCGTCACTAGCGTTACGTGCTGTGAGTGAGATCCTCGAAGTCGACCTGCTGGCGTTCGAGCGTGGGGACGGCAACCAGCGCAAGGCCGTGGTCGACGGCGTGCGCCGGAGCTTGGAAACGGGCTTCGTGCTGACCCGCCACGACCTGTCCGAGGACCTCCTCGACACGGCGTACGGCATGCTCAGCCAGTTCTTCACGGCAGCGACCGAGGAGAAGCAACGCTGGACGGTACCCGGTGCCCACGGCCAGACGGGATACACCGGGGTGCTCGTCGAGACGGCTGCGTCGAGCGACACGCCGGACTGGAAGGAGATGCTCAACTGGTCGACGCCGATCGAGCCGGGGCATCCGTTGAAGCGCAAGTTCTCCCAGGCATATCCCGACCAGGTGCTCCCCGAGGAGACCGTGCCGGGCATCACCAAGGTGCTCTACGAGTTCCACGACACGATCGCCGAGTTGCAGCGGCGCTTCTTGCGCATCATCGCCGTGGGGATCGGCTGCGACGAGACGTTCTTCGACGAGATGGTCGCCGACGGACCGACGCTGACTCGGGCCATCCGCTACCCACCGATGGCGGAGTCGCCGGAGGGCATTGACTCCGGGCACTACGTGTGGGCCGCCGAGCACGGGGACATCAACTTGATCACCGCTCTGCCGCGAGCGACGGCGCCTGGGCTGCAGGTGAAGGTCGATGACGACTGGGTCGACGCCGTTGCCCCCGACGGCCAGGCGATCATCAACACCGGGATCATGCTCGAACGGCTGACAAACGGATTGATCCCGATTGGATGGCACCGTGTCGTCGCCGCCCCCGGCTTCGAGGGCGAGCGGTACAGCGTCGTGCAGTTCTGCCATCCCCGGCCGTGGACGATCCTGTCGCCGGTGCCGAGCTGCTGCACGCCGGACAGGCCGCAACGGTTCCACGCCCTGTCCGCGGCCGACGCCCTCGACGAGGTGCTCTACCAGATCAACCTCGTCGAAGACGCCCGTCGAGTTTGAACCCGTCGCACTGAGCAAGCGAGTGAGCGCCAGCGAACGATCGGCCAGGATCTGCGCAGGCCGACTATGGCGTGGCCGGGGAACGCTATGAACGAATCAGAGTTCGGCGAGTATCTCGACGAACCGACGGAGCAGCTCGAGCCACCGCGGCAACTGGCCCCGGCGATCCTGGCGATCGACATCGGTGGCACGAGGTTCGAGGCCGGGCTCGTCACGACGAAGGGCGAGCTCGTCGACCGCTCGGCGGCGGTCGTCGATCAGGACGTCCGCGCCGAGGCGCACTTCGACAGCCTCGCCGCGATCGTCGAACAGCAGCTCGACCTCGCCGACCGTCACGACCTGCGCGTCGCGGCTGTCGGTGTCGGGTGTCCGGGACCGATCACGGGCAACTGCGAGACCGTGTCGCCGGTCAATCTGTCCGCGTGGCGCGAGTTCCCGCTCCGGGAGCGCCTGCGCGAGCTGACCGCCAAGCGCGTCTACGGCGACCTCGACGGCAAGGCACTGGCGCTCGGCGAGGGCTGGATGGGGGCCGCGAAGGGTCACGACAACTACTGCGTGATCAGCGTGTCGACGGCCATCGGTGGCGGCATCGTCCTCGACGGCGAACTGCTCGACGGCGCGTCGACCAACGCCGGCCACGTCGGCCACCTGATCGTCGACCCCAACGGTCGTCGGTGTAGCTGCGGGGCGCGCGGCTGCCTCGAAGCCGAGGCGTCAGGATTGGCGATCGAGGCGATCACCGGCCGCTCGCCGACCGAGCCGACGTACGAGATCATGCAACGCACCGGACGGCTCGTTGGGAGAGCGGCAGCGTCGCTGTGCAACCTCCTCGATCTCGATCTCGTCGTCGTCGGTGGTGGTGTCGCCCTCGGGTTTGCGGCGACATTCTTCAACGCCGCCCAGGAAGAGCTGAGTACGTGCGCACGTTTGCCGTACAGTCGGCAGGCAAGAATCACGCCGACTCGACTTGGGGACCGATCGCCGTTGATCGGCGCCGGGGCGGTGGGGATCCGGGGATGGTCCCGCGACCGCAGCCGGACCGCACGGAAGGGAGCAGCGTCGAGATGACGAAGATCCGCAGCACCGACGACAGTCGCATCCAAGACCGACGGGGGCAGGGCGGCGGGGGCTCATCGATCCCCGGGTTCGGCCGTGCCGGCGGCATCCCGATTCCGGGCGGCAAGGCCGGAGGCGGCGGGCTGATCGGGCTCATCGTCATCGCCGCCATCGTGTTCCTTCCGCGGTTGTTGGGCGGTGGGGACGGGACCAACTTGATCACGCCGGATGCGGCCCAGGAGCAAGGTGTCGAGGTCGAGGGTGAGGCCTGTCAGTCGGAGGCCGAGCAGATCGTCTGCGGTGCCAACGAGGACGTCCAGACGTACTGGGAGACCGCCTATCCGCAAGCGTTCAACCAGCCGTACACGGACACCGAGCTGGTGTTGTTCTCCGGTGGGACGAACACTGGCTGCGGCGCAGCGTCTTCGGAGACCGGCCCGTTCTACTGCCCGGCCGACGCGCTCGTGTACATCGACCTCGACTTCATGGACCAGCTGCAGTCCGATTTCGGCGCTCCTGGCGATCTCGCCACTGCGTACATCGTCGCCCACGAGTTCGGCCACCACGTGCAGAACCTCACCGGGCAGAACGCCGCCGTGCAGCAGGCGAGCGGCGAGACGCAGCGGCTGATGGGGATCGCCCTCGAGCTGCAAGCCGACTGCTACGCCGGAGCGTGGGTCCACGACGCGATGCAGCGTCGTACCGACGCCGGCGAGTCACTCATCGAGGACGAGGAGCTCGGCGAGGCGCTCGGTGCCGCAGCCGCCGTCGGCGACGACCGCATCCAGATGCAGACCCAAGGCCGGGTCAACCCCGAGTCGTTCACCCACGGGACATCAGCGGAGCGCGAGATGTGGTTCCGTCGCGGCTACGAGACCGGCGATCCCACCCAGTGCAACACGTTCGACGAGATGTGAGCGGCTACGCCCCGAGCTTGCGGTACAGCCACTCCACGGGGCCGATGCCGAAGCGGCGGTGGTAGAGCGAGCCGGCGGCGATCGCCACGATCCAGAACCCGGCGGCGAACGTGAGGGCGAGGTCGAGCCCGGCGGGGCGGATCCAGCCCTGCCAGTTGACGACGAAGTTGAACACGAGGGCGTGGATCACGTAGAGCGTGAGGCTCATCTGCCCGGCGTGGGCGAGCAGTTGCACGACCGCCGCGCCCGGCGAATCGGTTGGCGATCGTGTAGATCAGCGTGAACGCGACGAGGGCAGTGCCGAGGGCGCTGGCCGTGTAGAGCAGCCCCCGGTCGAACGGATGCCGGCTCGCCAGCTCAGCGGCGAGGGGTGTGGCGCCCTCGCCACCGATGGCATCGGACAGCAGCGTGGCGAGTCCGAACAGCGTGAGCCCGAATCCGAGCACGGCCGGCGTCCACCACTCCGGCTTGCGCGGATCGGCCGTTGACGTGCCACCGCGCAGCATCCGGCCGAGGATCATCCCGGCGCACAGGAACGCCAGCCAAGGGAGCAAGGGGTGGGTGCCGTTGATGAAGGCGTTGAACACCAGTCCCCGAGGAGAGCTCGGTCGGCGGGTTGGTGAGCCATCGCGTCGGCGTGGCCGTCGGCTCGGCGTTCCCAGACCCACCAGTGGATCCCCGCTCCGGCGACCGCGGCCGACACGCCGATGGCGACCAGCCACGGCGTCGCCAACGTGAAGATGAAGGCAGCGATGACGAACATCGCCCCGTAGTAGGGCAGGATCGAACCCGACCAGATCTCGTAGAAGATCAGCCCGAACCCGTACAGCACGAGGCCGCGGCGAGCCAGGGTCCACCGCTTGGCGGAGACGGCGGCGGGGTTGTCGTGTCGGTTGGCGGTGGCACGACGGGTGAGCAACGTCACCCCGACGCCGGCGGTGAGCACGAACGTGGCGGCGAAGCGGGTCGAGAGTGGTCCCTGCCACGGATGGAAGAACCGTCCCCAGAAGTTGCCCGACAGCTCGCCGCCCTGGTTGATGAGGTAGCCGTGGTAGTTCATCACGCAGACGCCGATCAGCGCCACGGCGCGGACGACGTCGGGTCCGACGAGACGCACGCGGTCCGTCATCGGCGCGGCCGGCGTCACTCACCGGCGGTGGGAGCAGAGAAGTAGTCGGAGCCTCGACCGTCATGTCGGCCTACAGACTCGCACGCTCGTGACCCGGCTGACCATCGCGGCGATCACGACTCCTGCCAGATCAGCTCGTCGACCGCCACCATCGTCAACGGTTTCTGCACGTCGACGACGTCGCCGATCGCCGGGCAGGGCTCGCCGGTACGTATGAACACCATCGACGTGTGCATGTGTGGCCGTTCCAACAGGGCGAGACGGCGGTGCTGGAAGTGGAACGGGCTGCGCCCGTCGTCGAGCACCGTCACGCCGTGCGTCGAGCCTGCGCCGATGACCACAAGCGTGCCGTCGGCGATCACCCGAGTCCCGTGATAGCCGGCGACCGAGCCGGCGGACACGTGCGTGAACGTCGACGACGTCGGCGCCGAGGTGCAGCATCGACTTGTCGCCGTGCCACAGCGTCGTGCCGAGACGAATCGGAAACGTCCAGTTCGGCCACTTCTGCAGCGAGCGCGGCATGGGCGTCGGGACCGAGATGGCTGACCCACAGGTTCGGTCGGTCGTCCGCTCTCCGATGGCGCGTGTCGAGTGCGCTCAGCCAGCGCTCGACCTCGCCGGCGCGGTCGGCATCGTCGCCGGCGAGGGGCAGGTGGATGCTGTGGCCGATCACGGTCAGGCCGGCGGCACGGGCGCGACGCTCGCAATCGTCGAGTTGGTGCGGGGCCACGCCGAAGCGCCGCATCGACGACGCCAGCTTGACGAGCACGTCGCCGCGCCAGCCGTCGAGGGCGGCGATGTGGGCCGGGTCGCCGATCGTGACGATTGGACGGTTCGGCGACTCCCGCCACTTCCGGGTCGCACCCGCGCCGGGAGGTGTGAGCACGACGGGGCGCACTCGCGACGGCAGGCCGGCGAGCTCGTGCACGGTGCCGACGGCGATCGCCGCCGGTCCGTCACGGCGTGGCCGGCTCGCCATGATGTCGTCGGCAAGTCGCGCCAGCACGCTGCGGCCGAAGCCGTAGCCGTTGCCCTTGACCACCGGCACGATCGGCGAGCCGGTCGAGTACGACGAGACGACGTGATCGACGTGGGCGCGCCACGTCGCGGTTTCGACGGTGAGGCGCAGCGTCAAGCGGCCGACCCGCGCCTGCGGATGCTCCGCCGCGCCGAGGCGACGAGATCGTCGGGGCGTGGCCAGGACGACACGGCGGGGAGCAGTGGCGCCAGCCGGCGCCGGCCGAGCACGCCCTGCCACACACCGACGCTGTACGACGCGTCGTCGACGAGGCGGGCCGGACCGCCGCGGAGGATCGCCGGCGCCAGCGCCGCGGCGGCGACCCACCGGGCACGCGGCGACCACAACGCACCGACACCGAGGAGTGGCAGCCAGACCCGGCGGGCGGCTGTCAGCAGCGAGCTGCCGGCGGCGAGGTGACCGAACCCGGCGAGGCGCAGCGACTCGGCGGCGGGCACACCGCGCAGCTTGGGGACGAGCGCGAGTGCGGTCCCCCCGGCGACGCCGGCGGCGCTGAACGGGCGTCCCGCGGCGGCCAGTCCCCAGACGCCGAGACTCCACGGGCTCATCCGCACCGGCGCCACGGCACTGCCGTGGCGGGCGGCGAGGGCCGCCGCCGACCCGCCGTAGGCGCGCCGCTGCGCGGCCAGGTCGCGCCACGTCCGGCGGGGCTGGTGGGTGACGACGACGGCCGGTTCGTAGCGACCACGCCAGCCGGCGTCGGCGAGGCGCCAGACGACGTCGACGTCCTCACCACAGCGCAGCGACGCATCGAATCCGCCGACCTCGTCGAGGGCGTCCTTGCGCACCAGCAGCACCGCTGCCGGCACGTAGCTGACCCGAGTGCCGGCCACGATGCGCGCCGGTTCCTCGCCGAGGTCGAGCGGTGAGTGGCGTTCCTCGTAGCGGGCGACGCGGCGATCACCACCGTCGACAGCGGGACCGCTCGCCACTCGTGGCGCCACGAAGCCGACCCGCGGGTCGTCGAAGTGCCAGAGCAAGCCGTCGAGCCATCCGGGATGGAGGTCGACGTCGGTGTCGACGAAGGCGACGATCGGCGTCTCGGCGGCGCGGGCGCCGGCGTTGCGCGCCGCCGCCGGTCCCGAGTTGTGGCGCAGGCGCAAGAGCGTCGCGCCCCGTACGCCGCTCAGTGGCGTTCCCGACCCGTCGTCGACGAACGTCACCCCAGCCGTGTCGAGACAATGGCTGAGCAGTCCGTAGACGCGGTGCCGGCGCCGTCTCGTGGGTCGGTACGACGACCGTGACGTCGCTCGCGTTGAAGCGGTGGTGACGCAGGGCGTCGGGATCCGGGCGGACCGGGTGGATCGCTCCGGCGTCGAGCAGCTGCTCGGTCAGCCGCGACGGCGCCACCGAGGCGCCGGTGGCGATCTCGTCGAATGCTCGCCGACCGGCAGTCGAGAGACGGAACAGGCGCAGCGGCGAGCCGCCGAGGACGGTCGTTTGATCGCCCTCGCCGACATCGCCGACGATCCGCGTCGAGGCGTCGAGCCGGTAACCACGCACCAGTGCGTCGGCGTCACCGATCGTCGCGTCGGGAGGCGCTTGCTTGCGAGTTGGGTTCCATCACCATGATCTGCGGGCTTCATCGACCGCGGTGACGAGGTCGTCGGTCAAGATGTCGAGGAGGTCGCGGCCGTGCTCCAGTGTGGCATCCGTGGGATCGCCGAGTACACCGCTGGGGCTGACGCCGCCGACCCCGCCGGCGCGCAGCTCGGAGGTGATCTCCGCCAGCGGCCGCAGCTCCCCAGGTGAGGCCACCCGGACGTCGACCAGGGCGGGTTCGATCGCCAGCATCAGGGACGTCTCGGTCCGTCCGGCGTGGGCATCGCCGCCGGGAATTCGTGGCCACCAGGCCAGCACGTTGCGGCCTTCGGCGCGAATCGTCGGCAACCGCCCGCTCGACCGCTTCGGCGTTGCCCCCGTGCCCGTTGACGATGACCATGCCGGCCGCCCACTCGGCCGAGCGGGCGATCTCGACGAGCACCGCGGCCGTGACGTCGGTGCCGATCGAGAGCGTGCCGGGAAAGCCGGCGTGTTCGCCGCTCGCCGAGATTCCCACCGGCGGGGCGACGACGATGCCGGGCTGCGCTCGGCCAGTCGCTGCGCCAACTCGGCGGCGACGAACGTGTCGGTGCCGAGGGGGAGGTGCGGCCCGTGCTGTTCACACGATCCGAGCGGTAGGGCGAGGACCGGGCGACGTCCGGCGAGTGCCGGGCTCGCCAGCTCGCCCAGCCGCGTCGTCTGCGTCACTCCCGTGCCGCGTCGCCCGCCGGCTCGTCGACGACTTCCTCGTTGTCGTCGAGGGCGTCCTCAGCGGCTTCCTTCGCCTCGGTGGCGACGGCGACCACCGCCTCCTCGGCAGGTGCACCGGCCCTTGCGGACGTGGCGAACGAGCTCGATGATCAGGGTGATCGAGAGGGCGGCACCGAAGGCGAGCACGAAGGCGACCGTGTGGTTGTCCTTGAAGCGATTGCCGAAGATGTAGCCGAGGCCGGCCGCATAGGTCGCCCAGATCACCGCGGCGAGAGCGATCCAGCGGGCGAACCAGCCGTGGTCCTGGCGGGTGAGGCCCGAGGTCAGGGTCAGGGCCGTCCGTCCGCCGGGGATGAACCGGGCCGTGATCAGCAGCGGCCCGCCTCGCGTGCGGATCTGGTTGCTCGCCCAGTCCAATCGCTTAGCCGTCTTCGGGCGGTGTCTCGGCGCGCCGGTTGATCGCCGGGCTGAACCGCCGCCCGATCGTGTAGGCGAAGTTGTCGCCGAGGAACGCCCCAGTTGCACCGCACAGGATCACCAGGAGCAGCGACTGATCGCCCGACCCGGCGGCGACGCCGCCGATGATGACGGCGGTCTCGCTCGGCACGACGGGGATCACCGAGTCGAAGAAGGCGATGCCGAGGATCACGAGGAGGAACCACCACTCCCCGGCGATGTCGTCGAGCCAGTCGGTGAGGGCACTGATCGCGTCGCCCATCGAGCTGAACAGCTCGGAGACGATGTTGCCGAGCAGGGGGGTGCTCATCACGCGCGGGACGCTATCCGGGTGAGAATCCCGCCGGGATCAGCAGATCGGCGGGAGAGAGCTTGTCGATCGATTCCTTGCCGATGCCGAGCAGCGTCGAGTCGATGCCGTTACGCAGGACGTCGAGCACGTTCTCGACCCCGGATTGTCCCGCCGCGGCGAGCCCCCACAGCGCAGCGCGTCCGATCATCACGGCGCGGGCGCCGAGGGCAACGGCCTTGACGACGTCGCTTCCGCGCCGCACACCACCGTCCATGACCACCTCGATCTGACCACCGACTGCCTCGGCGATGCTGTGCAGGACGCGGATCGGAGCCGGCGAGCCGTCGAGGTTGTTCCCCCCGTGGTTGGACACGGAGACGGCCGTGACACCGACGTCGATGGCGCGCTTGGCGTCGTCGGCGCGCATCACCCCCTTGAGCATGAACGATCCGCCCCATTGCTCGACGAGCCAGGCGACGTCGTCCCACGTCGGTGGCGGAGTCTGCATCCACTCGCCGTAGGCGGCGAAGAATGCCGGTGCCGGCTGGCCGAGTGGCGCGAAGTTCGGCACCTCCAGGCCCGGCGGTCGCAGCCCGGCCCGCGCCCAACGCAGCAGCCACCGTGGCCTGGAGATGACACCCGGCGCCTGGCGGATCATCGTCGGCAGGTCGATGCGCTGGGGGATGGACGGGCTGCCCCAATCCCGGGAGTGCGAGAACGACCAGTCGGTGGTGAGGATCAGCCCGACGGCTCCGGCCGACCTGGCGCGATCGATGCGGGCGACGATGGCGTCGCGCCCACCGGCCCAGTACGTCTGGAACAGCGTCTGCGGGTTGGCGGCGACGACCTCTTCGATCGGCTTGCTGGCGAACGAGCTGAGCCCATAGGCGACACCCCGTGACGCCGCCGCTCTGGCCACGGCGACCTCACCGTCGGGATGGACGGCCTGGACACCAGTCGGCGAGATGAGGACGGGCATGGAGAGTTGCTGGCCCATCACGGATGTCGCCATCTGCCGCTCGGCGGGCTGATCGACGGCGACGGGCAGCAAGCCGATCTCGGCGAAGGCGGACACGTTGTCGATCATCGTCGAGCCGCGCTCCGAGCCGGCGAGAAGGGCGTCGTACACCGACTTCGGCAGCACACGCCTGGCCCGCCGCTGGGCGACGGCGACGGACTCGAACCACGTGTGTGCCACAGGAGTTGACGTTAGATGGCGAACGGCAGAATCAGGTCAGACGATCAGGCAATAGGTGGTGCGCGTCGGGCCGAGCTTTGTGTCAGGGAATGTGCCCGTAGATGGCGCTCTTGCTGACACAAACGCCGGACCCGTCGGACGAGCCAGCCAACACCTGCTTCAAGAGCAAACAACCGTGAATGTCGCGGGGCCGGACCCGACGCGCACCATCTACTGCCGGACGCTGTTGGTGAATCAGGACTCTTCGGGCCGTCGACGCAGCTGCTTCGTCTCGGTGCGCCGGCGCTTCGTCTCCAGCCGTCGTTCCCGCGACGCCTTCGTCGGCGCCGTCTGCCGGCGGGGTCGCTCGACGCGCAGGGCGGTGCGCAGCTGGTCGACGAGACGCTCGACGGCGAGTTGGCGGTTGCGCAGCTGGCTGCGCTCGTCTTGGGCGACCGTCCGGAGCACTGGACCGACACGGGCGAGGACTCGTTGCTTCTGCGCCTCGCTGAGCGCCGTCGAGGCGGCGACGTCGAACGTCGCTTCGACCCTCGACGCCGTCTTCTGGGCGTGCTGTCCACCGGGACCGCTCGACCTCGAGAAGCGCAGCTCGATCTCGGCGAGGGGTAGCGAGACGGATCGCGTCACGTGAATCGTGTCACTGCCCACCGACTCCAGTGTGTCGTCGCCACCCCGTCGTCCGTACAGTCGTGGTCGTGCGGGTCGCCGTCGACGGGGCGAAGTGCCAAGGGCACAACCGGTGCTACGCCCTGGCGCCGGAGCTGTTCGACGTCGACGACTTCGGACAGTCCGTCGTCATCGGCGACGGCACGGTGCCGCCCGACCTCGCCGAGAAGGCGCGCCTCGCCGTCGCCAACTGCCCCGAATTCGCCATCAGCATCGAAGAAGAACCAGTGAGCTCGACATTCGGACCGGTGACGGACTGGGCGACCGACCTCGACCACGCCGATCCGGACGTACAACCGCAACGCCCCGGAGATCTGGCGCTCGATCCGCGAGGCCGGATGTCCCGTTGCGCACTCCGATCGCTACCACGGCATGTGGGTGCCGCTGACCCACGAGTACGTTTCCGAGGTCGCCTATGACACCGAGCGCTTCACCAGCCGGGGCGTCGTGGTCAGTCGGGGGGTGATGGACGATTTCCCCGAGGGCCCGGTCGGCGGGGCGCCGCCGATCACCAGCGACCCGCCGTTTCATCACCACGCCAGGCGAATCCTCTTGCCCCCGTTCTCACCGAAGGCGATCGAGCGCTGGGAGCCGGAGGTGCGCGACCTGTGCGCGGGCTACGCAGCCGCGATCGTCGAGGGCGGCAGCTCCGTCTTCGACGCGTCGTTGCAGTACGCCCAGCACATCCCCGTCAACGTGATCGCTCGCATGCTCGGGCTACCGCTGGCCGACGACGAGCTGTTCCGCCAATTCGTGCACCAAGCGCTGGAAGCCATCGACGTCTCGCCTGACGAGCGGACCGCTTACAGCGACAAACTCGACGCCTACCTCGACGAGCGCATCGCCGAGCACGTGGCCGAGCCGGCCGATGACCTCATCTCCTACCTGCTCGGTGTCGAGCTGTTCGGCGAACGGTTGAGCCACGTGCACGTGCGCGGGTGCGTTCTCCTCCTACTCCTCGCCGGGATCGACACGACGTGGAGCGCGATCGGCTCGAGCCTCTGGCATCTCGCCACGCATGCCGAGGACCGGCGGCGCCTCGTCGCCGAGCCGGAGCTGATCCCCACGGCCGTCGAGGAGCTGCTGCGGGCCTACGCCCCGGTGACGATGGCTCGCTTCGTCGCCAAGGATCACGACTTCCACGGCCATCCGATGAAGACGGGCGAGTGGGTCCTCCTGCCGTTCCCGGCTGCGAACCGTGATCCGGACGCCTTCGACCGGCCGGACGAAGTCGTCATCGACCGGCTCGAGAACCGCCACGCGGCCTTCGGCCTCGGCATCCACCGCTGCCTCGGGTCGAACCTCGCCCGCCTCGAGTTACGCGTGGCGATCGAGGAGTTCCTCGCCCGGATCCCCGAGTTCGAGCTTGCTGACCCCACCGGCGCCGGCGTCGTGTGGAGTGTTGGGCAGATACGCGGACCGCGGGTGCTGCCGCTACGCATCCCCTGACGCGGGTTCACTCCCAGAGGACTGTTGCATCGACATGAAGTCGTCGACGTCGAGCCATCCCAGCACCATGCCGACGAGGGATGGAACGTCGCCGCGCTCCGGGTCGGTGTAGTGGCGTGGCTCGACGAGGCGGACCGTGCGGCCGCGAGTCGTGATGTCACACTTGCCGGCGGCATCGACGTTCTTCACCCAGTCGGCGTCAGGGCCATAGGTCATCGCGAACACGTAGTCGTCGGCCCGGCGGAACATGTTGACTGGGGTCTGGTAGCGCTGACCGGACATCCGTCCGACGTGCGTGACGACGGCGAAACCTGGCAGCCACTTGGCGAAGTGCCGCGTGACCTTGTTCGTCCACTTGTTGTTGAATCGCGCGACCGTCGATGGAATCGGCACGACCGCTACTTGTCGAGGACCTTGTCGGCTTTGCGGTCGATGCGCTGCTTCTCGTTCTTCGTGAGGTTGCCGGCTTTCTGCTGCTGCGCTGCTCTCGCCTTGGCATTCTGAGCGTGCTTCTTGTCGGGCATCGGATAGTTGCCCGATTCCTTCTTGGCGGCGCTCGTCCGTGCCTTCTCGGGCAGTCCGAACTCCTTGGCGGGCAGTTTCTCGCGCTTCTTGGCGGTGAGGTCAGCCATGGTTCCTCCTTCGACTTACGTCGTGGAGTCAAGTACCCACCGCCGGTGGTCTGCCAACCGAGTCTCCATGACTTCATCACGACTTCGTGACAGGTCCTCCAAGACTTAGCGGACGTCCTCGCCGATGATGGACCTTCCCCCAGTTGATCGCGTTCGCGAGGTTCCAACGATGAATATCCCCCTGGCCCGACTCCGCTTCTCCTCGACACCGGCGTACTTCCTCGGCCGCCCGAGCTCGGTCTACGTCGACCGTTACATCTTGCGCGGCCGCCGCCACCGGCGAGCATCGCCGCACTGACGGCCCGCTAGTCGGGCCAGGCGCGATCGACGATCGCGCCGGCATCGACGCCGTCCGGCAGGGCGCCGAACATCAGCCCGCCACCATCGCCGAGCCGCGACGCGCAGAACGCCTCGGCCACCGGGGCGACCGAGTGGCGCACGAGCAGCGAGGCCTGGAGGGCGAGGGCTAATCGCGCGGTCAGCCGCCTCGCCTTGGTCTGGGGGTCGCCTTCGCCGAGTTCGGCGACCTCGGCGTGGAGATCGGCGACGAAGCGGTCGAACCGGGCATCTGCGCCGCCGGCGGCTTCGATCTCGGCGAGCAGAGCCGTCAGCGAGTCCGGTTCACGGCTGATCGCCCGCAGCACGTCCAGGGCGATGACGTTGCCGCTTCCCTCCCAGATCCCGTTGAGCGGGCTCTCGCGGAACAACCTGGCCATCGGACCGGTCTCGACGTAGCCGTTGCCGCCGAAGCACTCCAGCGCCTCGGCGGCGAACATCGGCGTGCGTTTGCAGCACCAGTACTTCGCAACGGCGGTAGCGAGGCGGCTGAACACGTCGTCACCGGCGTCGTAAGCGGCGGCGAGGCGCAACATCGTCACCGTCGCGGCTTCGCTCTCGATGGCGAGGTCGGCGAGGACCTGTCGCATCAGTGGCTGATCGACGAGGCGCTTGCCGAACGCCGAACGGTGACGGGTGTGGTGGATCGCCTGCTGTCAGCCCGGCGCGCATCTGCCCGGTGACCCCGATGACGCAGTCGAGGCGGGTGTGGTTGACCATCCTGATGATCGTCGCCACGCCGGCGCCGTCGTCGCCGAGGAGCGTGGCCCAGGCGCCGTCGAGCTCGATCTCGCTCGATGCATTGGATCGGTTGCCGAGCTTGTCCTTGAGCCGCTCGATGCGGATGGCGTTGCGCGAGCCGTCGGGTCGCCAGCGGGGTACGGCGAAGCAGGACAGCCCAGCCGTCGTCTGGGCGAGCATCAGGAAGAGGTCGCTCATCGGCGCCGAGCAGAACCACTTGTGCCCGGTGAGGGCGTAGCCGCCGTCCGCAGGCACCGCCCGTGTCGTGTTGGCACGAACGTCGCTGCCGCCCTGCTTCTCGGTCATCGCCATCCCGGCGAGGGCGCCACGCTTCGTCGCCGCCGGCTCGTCGTGGTGGTCGTAGACGAGCGACGTGAGTTGTGGTTCCCACTCGGCGAGAAGCTTGGGGTCGGCACGCAGCGCCGGCACGATCGAGTAGGTCATCGAGATCGGGCATCCGTGTCCTGCCTCGACCTGCGTCCACACGGCGAAGCGGGCGGCCCGCACAACGTGCGCACCGGGTCGATCGTCCGCCCAGGGCGCGGCGTGGAGCCCACCGGCGACAGCTTCGGTCATCAGAGCGTGGTACGCGGGGTGGTACTCGACGGTGTCGATGCGGTGACCAAACCGGTCGTAGCGATGCAGCTCAGGATCGTGCGTGTTGGCCAACTCACCCCAGCGGATCACCTCCGGATCACCGGCTCGCCGCCCCCATGACTCCAGGCCGGCGAGACCCCACTCACCGCCGAAGGCGGCAACCCCGTCCATCAGGGCAACGTCGGCGACGGCGACGTCGTGCCCCTCCAGTGGCACTGCCTGGTTGACGACCTCGTGCGTGGTCACGAGGTCCAGCTTCGCACCGAACTCATCGAGCCAGGCACCGAGATTGTCGGATTCCGACAATCCACGTGCCTCGCTCGAGTAGGTAGGTTGCGGCGTCGTGACTCGCGGCTACTTGCGCTTCCCCCACATCGCCGGCGAACTCCTCACGTTCGTCGCCGAGAACGACGTCTGGCTGGTACCGGCGTCCGGGGGCAAGGCGTGGCGATTGACGACCGACAACGTCCCCGTGAGCAGGCCGCGCCTGTCGCCCGACGGCCAGCGCGTCGCCTGGACGAGCACACGCGACGGCGCACCGGAAGCGCACGTCGTCGAACTCGACGGTGGTCTGCGGCGACGACTCACCTACTTCGGGGTTGCCACGACTGTCGTACTCGGCTGGACGCGGCGACGGTCGGGTCATCGTCGCCTCACATGCCGGCCAGGAGAACCGCAAACGACGTGTCGCATTCGCCGTCGGGCTCGAGGGTGGCCCACCCGAGCGTTTGCCCTACGGCTTCGTGAGCGACGTCGCCTCGGCGCCCGGCGGTGCCGTGCTCGCCGCCACCGCGGGCACGGTCGAGGTGGCGTGGTGGAAGCGGTATCGAGGTGGCACGGCGCCGAAGTTGTGGCTCGACCGGAACGGCGACGGAAGCTTCGAGCGGCTGTTCGCCGACGAGCGAGCCCCGCTCGAGTCGCCGTTGTGGCTCGACGACGGCGCCACGATCGGCTTCGTATCCGACCGCGACGGTACGAGCGAGTTGTGGGCGGCCGCCTTGCCTGCGGACCGGCTGCCTGTCGTCGACGACCTGCGCAGGTTGACCGACAGCGCGTCGAGCGGCTCCGCCTTCTACGTTCGTCACGCGACGTCCGACGGGCGGCGGGCTGTTTTCCAGCGTGGTGGCGAGCTGTGGCGGTGGGAAGCCAACGACACCACTCCTATCGCCAGCCGAATCGAGATCGAGCTCGGCGGCGAACGCCGGGCGACGATGGTCCAATCGATCGATTCCAGCCATCATCTCGGCGCTATCTCGCCTGCCGTTGATGGCCGGGCGAGCGCGGTCGAGGTGCGCGGCACGGTGTCGTGGCTGACACACCGCGATGGCCCGGTGCGCGCCCTCGCCTCCGGATCGTCGGTGCGCCGGCGCCTTCCGGTTGTGCTCTCGTCCGGCGGTGACGTCGCGTGGGTGACCGACGCGGCGGGCGACGATGCTGTCGAAGTGTGGAGTGCGCAGGACGAGACAACCCGCACGATCGTTCCCGGCGGCGTCGGCCGGGTGCTCGAGTTGGTCGCCTCTTCCGACGGCGAGCTGCTGGCCGGTGCCAGCCACGACGGCCGTCTCTGGGTAGCGATGGTGTCCACCGGTGCACTCCGTGAAGTCGATCGAACGGCCAACGGCGACGTCTCTGGATTGACGTTCTCGCCCGACTCACGGTGGCTGGCGTGGTCCCACCCCGGCCGCTCGCCGCTCGCTCAGATCCGTGTCGCCGAGGTGGCCGATCCGGCCGCGACGCCGATCGACGTGACGCCACTGCGCTTCGCCGACACGGCGCCGGCGTTCAGCACCGACGGCAAGTACCTCGCCTTCCTGTCGACGCGGAGCTTCGACCCGATCTACGACGCCTTCGTGTTCGACCTGTCCTTCCCGAACGGCAACCGGCCCCAGCTCGTCGCCCTCGCCGCGACGACTCCGTCACCGTTCGATCCGGATGTCGCCGGTCGAGCGCCGGCGCCACCGAAGGATGCGGGTGCCGCCGAGCTCGGCGCGCCCGTGGTGACGATCGACCCCGCCGGTCTCGACCAGCGGGTCGTCCCGTTCCCCGTACCGGCCGCCAGATATGCGTCGCTGCAGGCTGTGAGCGGAGGTTTCGCCTGGCTGCGGGCGCCGATCATGGGCGAGCTCGGCGATGACCTGCCTCGCATCGACGCAGATCCGCCGCGGTCCGCCCTCGAGCACTTCGGTCTGACATCGCGGCGGGTCGAAATGCTGGTCGAGGCTGTCGACCGGTTCGTTCCCACCGGCGACAGGTCCCGCCTCGTCGTCGTCGACAAGCACGAGTTGAGAGTCGTCCCCGCCGACCGCAAGGTGCCCCCAGACGAGGCGGAGAAGTCCGACGACGTCGTCACGGTCGACCTTTCGCGTCTGCGCGTCACGGTCACGCCTGCCGAGGAGTGGCGGCAGATGTACGCCGAGGCCGGACGCCTGATGCGCGACCACTACTTCCGGGCCGACATGGGCGGCATCGACTGGGACGCCGCCCTCGGCCGCTACGCACCACTGCTGGAACGACTCGGTAGCACCGACGATCTCGTCGACGTGTTGTGGGAGGTTCAGGGTGAGCTCGGCACGTCCCATGCGTACGTGACTGCGCCTCCTCCAGAGCAGACGCGCAGTCAGGGGATGCTCGGCGCCGACCTCGTCCCGAACGGCGACGGACGCTGGGCAGTGACGCGGATCCTGCCCGGCGACCCGTCCGACCCGCGGGCTCGGTCGCCGCTGACCGCTCCCGGCGTCGCCGTGGCGATCGGTGATGTCGTCGTCGCCGTCGACGGCCATCCGGTCGATCCTCGCTGGGGTCCGGCCGAGTATCTCGTCGACACCGCCGGCAAACCCGTCGCCCTCACTGTCGAGGCAACCAGCGGCGAGCGGCGCAACGTCGTCGTCACTCCGCTCGCCGACGAGACCCCATTGCGCTATCAGGCGTGGGTCGCCGACCGCCGGGCATTCACCCACGAGCGCTCAGCAGGACGTCTCGGCTATCTCCACGTGCCCGACATGATGAGTCCGGGCTGGGCCCAGCTCCACCGTGACCTGCGACTCGAGATGGGACTCGACGGCTTGATCGTCGACCTGCGCTTCAACGCCGGCGGCCACATCTCGCAACTCGTGGTCGAGAAGTTCGCTCGCCGAATCATCGGTTGGGACCGCCCACGCGGCTACGAGCCCGAGTCATACCCGATCGACGCGCCGCGTGGACCCGTCGTGACCGTCGTCGACGAGCAAGCTGGATCGGACGGCGACATCGCCACGGCAGCCATCAAGATCCTTGGCCTCGGCCCAGTAGTCGGCACGCGAACGTGGGGTGGCGTCGTCGGGATCGACGGGCGCTACCAGTTGGTCGACGGCACCAGCGTGACGCAACCGCGCTACGCCTTCTGGCTCGAGGGCTACGAGTGGGGCGTCGAGAACAACGGTGTCGACCCCGACATCGAGGTGCAACGGACGCCGGCCGACATCGCCGCCGGACGTGATCCACAACTGGAGCGGGCGATCGACATCGCCCTCGACGGACTGTCCGACCGCCCGCCCAAGGTTGCACCCGACTTGCCAGGACTTTGATCAAGCCTGGAACGCGGCGATCACCGGGGCGAACCGTTCGATTCCGCCCTCGGCGACGTCGGCGAGTGAGACGATCGCAGTGTGCACACCCGCCTCGGCGAATTCCCGGTATCGACCGATCTGCTCCTCGACCGTGCCGGATCCATCGGTCCGTCGTTCGCCCCCTGTGTCGATGACGTCCGCCGACGTCAGGTTCGTCACGGTCACCTCGTCGGGATCCCGATCGAGGTCGGCGCAGTGCCGGCGCAGCACGTCGACCTTGTGTCCCACGGTGGCGCCGTCGCCGAACAGGTTGCAGGCATCGGCGTACCGGGCGACCAGGCGCAGCGTGCGACGTTCTCCCGAGCCGCCGACGAGGATCGGGATGCGGTCTTGCAGCGGCCGCGGATAGCAGATCGCCTCCGGCACGGTGACGGTCCGTCCCTCGAATCGCGGTGATCCCTTGCCCCACAGCAGGGGGAGCAACTGGAGGGCGTCCTCGAGCATCTCGTAGCGACGCTGGCGCGGCGGAAAGTCCCATCCGTACAGCAGGTGCTCCCGCTCGAACCAGCCGATGCCGAGCCCAGCCATGGCTCGTCCACCGGACAGCACGTCGAGCGTGGCAACGATCTTGCCGAGGGCGGCGAGGTTGCGGTACGTGATGCCCGTGCACAGCGTGCCGAGCGCACCGATCGGGTGTGGGCAGCGAGGTATCCGAGCGTCGTGTAGGCCTCGAGCATGTCGTCCCACTCGCGCCCGACCTGGGGGATCTGGACGTAGTGGTCCATCACCCAGATCGACGTGAACCCGGCCTCCTCGGCCGCGCCGGCGATCGCCGCGAGGTTGGCGGCGATCTCGTCGCTACCGCCGGGCCACGTGAAGCGCGGCAACCTGCAGTCCGAACGTGAGTGGCATTGGCTGCTCCTGTTGTCTACGGGCCGCGGACGGGCGCGTCGACGAGTTGCGGCGGGACGATGACGACGTCGTGCTCGTGTGCCGCGACGACCGCGTCGAACCCTTCGCTCGGGATCGCGGCGAGCGCGGCCGGCAGGCTGCGCAACTGCGCCGTCAGCACGGCGGAAGGCACCGGGTCGGTACGTTGACGGTTGCGTCGCCGTACCTCAGCGTCGGGCACCTCGAATACGGCGGCGACAATCGGGACGCCGCGATTTCGCGCCATGTCGACGTAGACCCGGCGACGTCCCGGCTCGATGGCAGTCGAGTCGATCACCGTGGTCAGTCGCCGGCGGAGGCGATGATCGACGACGAGATCGAGCACCTCGAACGCTGCCTTCCCGGCGCGCTGGTCGCGCTCGCCGGTGCCGACCATCGACCGCAGACGGTCCGACGAGATGATCTCATCGGGTCGGAAGCAGCGAGCCGCCCAGGTCGACTTCCCACACCCGGCCGGCCCAACGAGGACCACGAGAACGGGTTCCGGCAGCCGGATTACGCCGTCCATGCTGTCCCGCGGACGGCGCTGACGCTAGACGAGCGATTCCAGGGGGTCGCGGTGATCGTGCACGGGTGAACGTCACGGCTGGCGGCTCAGGACCCGGGGTCGCCGAGAACGGTGACCGTTCGGACCCGTTACAGGCCTCAGATGTCACAGTTGCCCCTGCGGCCGGCGTCCACGACGGGTGTGACAGCCAATTCGTAGGATGAGTCTCCCGTGACCGATCAGCTCGAACCCAGCGCCGACGCAGAACCTGAGCGCGACGCGTTCGCCGGGCTCAACCCCGACCAGCTCGATGCGGTCGTCCACCGCGGCGGGCCGCTGCTCGTCGTCGCCGGCGCCGGCTCGGGCAAGACGCGGGTGCTCACACATCGCATCGCCCACCTCATCGACGAGGGGGTCCCGCCCACGGCGATCCTCGCCATCACGTTCACCAACAAGGCGGCCGACGAGATGCGCCGGCGCGTCGCCGAGCTCGTCGGGCCGATCACCAAGGCGATGTGGGTCTCCACGTTCCACTCGGCATGCGTGCGCATCCTGCGCGCCCATGCCGACCTGCTCGGCTATCCCCGGCAGTTCTCGATCTACGACCAAGCCGACGCGACCCGCCTGACCGGGTACGTGATCCGCGACCTCGGCCTCGACAGCAAGCGGTTCACACCGCGGGGTGTCCAGGGCACGATCAGCCTCTGGAAGAACGAGCTGATCGACCCGCCCGCCGCAGCGGCCCGCGCCCAGCACATCTTCGACCGCAAGCACGCCGAGGTGTACGCCGAGTACCAGCGCCGACTGCACGCCGCCGGGGCGATGGACTTCGACGACCTACTCGTCAACACCGTGGTCCTCTTCCGCGAGCATCCGCACGTGCTCGAGGCCTACCGCGAGCGCTTCCAGCACGTCCTCGTCGACGAGTACCAGGACACCAACGTCGCTCAGAACGAGCTCGTCCTCCAGCTCAGCGGTGGTCACGGCAACGTGACGGTGGTTGGAGACGGCGACCAATGCCTTCCGCCCGGGACGCTGATCCGCACGCCGACTGGTGACGTACCGATCGAAGACATCCGGGTCGGTGATGTCGTGTTCGGCTGCATTGGTGGCTCGCACGTGGCAGGAGGAACTGTCACGCATGTCCACCTGGCGAACTCCTCGGGCCCAGTCCTTCGCCTGTTGGCCTGTGCCGATGGACGGAACTTCGAACTGCGGGCGACGACCGAGCATCGGCTGCCCGTCCGATCTCCCGTTCTGTGTCACGACATACGCCGACAGGACGTCGTTTGTCGTGACACAGAGACACAGTGGGACGTGGGCGGGCGCGAGCTCGAAGTCATGCCCATTTCGGCCGTGCGCCCTGACATGGAGGTGACCGTCGAGGTCGGTGGAGAACTGCTGCCGGCCATCGTCACGGCGGTCGATACGGTCGACTACTCCGGTCCGGTGTATGACCTCGAAGTCGAGCCGACGCACTCGTACGTGGCCGACGGCGTTCTCGTTCACAACTCGATCTACCGCTTCCGGGGTGCCGACCTGCGGAACATCGTGCAGTTCGAGGACGCCTTCCCGGACGGCGTCACGACGATCGTCCTCGACCAGAACTACCGCAGCACGCAGACGATCCTCGACGCCGCCAACGCCGTGATCGCCAACAACATCGACCGCAAGCCGAAGCACCTGTGGACCGACGTCGGTCGCGGCGATCGGATCGTCCGCTTCTGGGCCGAAGACGAGCACGACGAAGCCCGCTTCGTCGCCGGAACGGCCCACGATCTGCGCAACGCGGACGCGTTCAACTGGCGCGAGATCGCCGTGTTGTACCGCACCAACGCGCAGAGCAGGATCATCGAGGAAGCGCTGATGCGCAGCGGCGTCCCCTACAAGGTGGTCGGTGGCACCCGCTACTACGACCGTCGGGAGATCCGCGACGCGATGGCCTACCTGCGCGCCGCCGTCAACCCGGCCGACGAGGTGAGTGTCAAGCGCATCCTCAACGTCCCCAAGCGGGGCATCGGCGACACCAGCGTCGACAAGCTCGACCGTTACGCCGCGACGTCGGGCCGCGGGTTCCTCGATGCCCTGCGTCACGCCGACGACGCCGGCGTCACTGGACCGGCGCAGCGTGGCATCGCATCGTTCGTCACGCTGCTCGACTCCCTCGCCGATCGCCTCGCCGGCGAGGTTGGTCCCGCCGAGCTCCTCCAGGCGGCGCTCGAAGGCTCCGGCTACCGCGGCGAGTTGGAAGCCGAGGACACGGTCGAGGCTCACGGGCGCCTGGAGAACCTCGATGAGCTGATCGGATCAGCTCACGAGTTCACCCGTGTCGACGAGTTCCTCGAGCAGGTGTCACTCGTCGCCGACACGGACGAACTGCCGGACGGGCAAGTCGAGGACCAGATCGTCCTGCTCACGCTGCACTCAGCCAAGGGTCTGGAGTTCCCGGTCGTGTTCCTCGTCGGCGCCGAGGAGGGCGTGTTCCCGAGCGGAAGGGCGCTGACCGAACCCGACGACATGGAGGAGGAACGCCGCCTCGCCTATGTCGGCATCACTCGGGCTCGGCGACGACTATTCATCTGCCACGCGTGGAGTCGCAGCCTGTACGGCACGACCGCCTACAACCCACCGTCGCGGTTCCTCGAGGAGATCCCCGACGATCTCGTCGACTCACAGGGCAACGTGTCCGGCCGCACGTCGTACGGTCGTCAGAGCGTTCGCGGCCGCCATCTCGCCCGCGACCTCCGCAACCCACCGCCGTACCGGCGCCGCGCTGGCCGGGACGATGACCCCGGCGGCGATCGCAGCGACGCTCACCGCGATCGTGTCGTCGAGGCAGCGATCGCAGCCGGTCGCCGTCCGCCCGAGCCGAGTGATGCCGCCGGCCTCGGCCTGCGCATCGGCGACGACGTCGAGCACCCGGCATGGGGGGAGGGCGTCGTGATCGACGTCACTCAGCGTGGCGGCAACGCCGAAGCGGCGATCAACTTTCCCGGGGTCGGCGTCAAGCATCTCGACTTGGCCTGGGCGCCGCTGAAGCGCAAGAGCTGACGGAGGGATTCCCCTACTGTGGGGGCGATGCGGGCCGCCATGCTCGTCGAGAGCCTCACCGGGAACACGTGGAAGGCCGCCGAGCTGATCGCCAGCGGGCTCGATGAAGTGGGGTGGTCGGTCACGTCGCTGGCCCCGGTCGGCCAGCCCGACCACGCGGCGATCCAGGACGCCGACATCGTGCTCGTCGGCACGTGGGTGCACGGGCTCTTCGTCGTCGGTCAGACACCATGGGCGGCGGCGAAGATCTCCAACCTGCCGGCTATGCGCGGCAAGCGAGCCGCCGTGTTCTGTACGTTCGCACTCAATCCGGGCAAGAGCCTCGACCGACTCACCGGTGCCGTGCAGGCCACCGGCGCAGAAGTCGTCGGTGGGCTGGCCCTGCACCGCAGCAAGCTCGAGGCACACAGCGAGGAGTTCTGCTCGCGCCTTGTTGACGCAGTTGCACCGAGCTAGGTCGCCGTAGCTAATCGCCGCGACATACATCGGCGACGAGACCGATGGAGATTCGTTGGCGCTGCTCGACGATCGGGCAGGCGTCGGTGGGTCTGGCGAGGTCGCCGACGGCGAGCTCGTCGCCGTGGCAATCGGTGAAGCGATCCGTGCCGCGGATCTGCGTGACCGCACAGGACGCATCGGCGTCGGCGGGGTAGGCGAGATACACCCGCCAGCCACTCGTCGGGTCGTCGCCCTCGTGATCGAGAACCATCGTTCGGCGGCCGGTTGTGGTGTTGAGGCCGGGGAACAGGATCGGCCCCGTGTCGGCGATCGTCTCGGCAACCGAGTCGACATTGCCGACGGGTAGCTCCCGCGGCGCCAACCGTGTGGTTGGCTCGCCGCCGCCGCGACTGTTCCACGCGGCGATACCCAGCGTCGCCGCGAAGATCGCCGCGAGCATGGCCGCGCCGCCGACAACCGGCAGCACCGCGCGGCCAAGCACCGAAGAGGGCCGGGGGAGAGGCACTTGGCTAGTGTGCCGCCGCGTGGATCTGTTCGAATACCAGGGCAAGCAGTACTTCGCCCGTTTCGGCATCCCGGTGAGCCCCGGTGGTGTCGCCCTCACCGTCGAAGACGCCGTCGCTGCCGCCGAGGCGGCCGGCTACCCGGTCGTCGTCAAGGCCCAGGTCCAAGTCGGTGGCCGCGGCAAGGCGGGCGGCATCAAGCTCGCCGAGAACGCCGACGAGGTGCGCCTCCACGCCGGGAACATCCTCGGGATGGACATCAAGGGTCACATCGTCGAGCGGCTGTGGATCGAGCACGCCTCCGATATCGCCGAGGAGTACTACGCCAGTTTCACGCTCGATCGGGCCGCCAAACAGCACCTCTTGATGCTGTCTGCCCGGGGAGGAGTCGACATCGAGGAGGTCGCCGCCACCGACCCAGAGGCGATCGTCAAGCTCCACGTCAACCCCGTCAACGGGATCAGCGAAGAGACAGCTCGGCAGGCGGCGGTCGACGCGGCGATCCCCGAACGTGCGGTCGACGGAGTCGCGGCGATGCTCGTCAAGCTGTACCGCTGTTTCACCGAAGGCGACTGCGACCTCGCCGAGATCAACCCGTTGATCCTCCGGCCCGACGGGGAGGTCCATGCCCTCGACGCCAAGGTCAGTCTCGACGGCAACGCGGCTTTCCGTCATCCCGAGTGGGAGGAATGGGAGGCGACCGAGGTCCTCGACGACCGCGAGCGGCTGGCCAAGGAGAAGGATCTCCAGTACATCGGCCTCGACGGAACAGTCGGAATCATCGCCAACGGCGCCGGTCTGGCGATGAGCACGCTCGACGTCGTCAACCAGGTGGGTGGCCAGGCCGCCAACTTCCTCGACATCGGCGGTGGGGCGAGCGCGGATGTGATGGCCGCGGCGCTAGACGTGATCAACCACGACGAGAACGTCCGCTCGATCCTGATCAACATCTTCGGCGGAATCACACGGGGTGAAGAAGTGGCCAACGGCATCGTCGAAGGCCTGCGCCGCGTCGAGTTGCGGGCGCCGATCGTCATCCGCCTCGACGGCACGAACGCAGAACAGGGCCGCCAGATCATCCTCGACGCCGGGATCCCGCCGTCGAAGCTGATCAGCAAACCGACGATGCTCGACGCTGCCCGCGAGGCAGTACGAATCGCCAACGGCTCAGAGGGAGGGGCCTAGTCCGATGGCCATTTTCGTCGATGCTGACACGAAGGTGCTCGTTCAAGGCTTGACCGGCGGGCAGGGACGCTTCCACGGTCTGCGTAACCGTGACTACGGAACGCAAGTCGTCGCCGGCGTCACGCCCGGCAAGGGGGGCCAGGACGTCGACGGGATCCCCGTGTTCGACTCCGTTGCCGAGGCCATTGCGGCGACCGGGGCGACCGCTTCGTTCGTCGCCGTCCCCCCGAAGGCCGCGCCGGCGGCGATCGTCGAGGCCGCCGCCGCTGGCATCGCGTTCGTCGTCTGCATCACTGAGGGCATCCCCGCCCAGGACGAGGCGCGGACCTACAACCTGCTCGTGCGCGACCACCCGGGCACGCGGTTGCTCGGCCCGAACTGTCCGGGAGTGATCAGCCCCGGCAAGTCGAACATCGGCATCACCCCCACCGACATCGCCCAACCACCGAGCCCCGACGGACCGAACGTGGGGATCGTCAGTCGCTCCGGCACGCTCACCTACCAGGCCCTGTACGAACTCAAGCTGAACGGCATCGGGGTGTCGTCGTGCGTGGGGATCGGCGGCGACCCGGTTCCCGGGACGAGCTTCGTGGACTGCCTCGCCGAGTTCGAGAAGGATCCCGAGACGCACGCCATCATCCTGTTCGGCGAGATCGGCGGGTCGGCCGAGGAGGAGGCCGCCGACTTCATCCGCGCTGGCGTGTCAAAGCCGATGAGCGCCTACATCGCGGGGGTCACCGCTCCGCCCGGTCGCAAGATGGGCCACGCCGGGGCGATCGTGTCCGGCGGCAAGGGCACGGCGAAGGGGAAGATGGAGGCGCTCGAAGCCGCCGGGGTCCGCATCGGGCTCAACCCGACGGAAGCCGGCGAGTTGATGGCCGACATCGTCAAGCAGCTCTAGCTCAGGACTTGAAGGCGTCGCGGATCTTCTGTAGGTCGGGGAGGTCGCTGGGGCGTCCCGCGGCCGCTTTGGACATCATCAGGCCGCCGGCCGCGGCAACGCCACCGCCGATCGCCGCCACCCACAAGCCGCCGGACCGGCTGAGGGCCTGATCCGGCTGGCCGCCGAGGTCGACGACGTCACTCAGGTCGGCGCCGATGACCAGGCGGACGACGACGAGAACCGCACCGAGCGCGGTGAGGGCGAGCAGGATCATCGGCCACGGTGTGGCGCCGGCCTTGATGACCTGGGCGGCAAGCAGGAACGCCAGCACGGCAGCGGCAACCAGGAGCAGCCAGGGGATCAGCCCGGTGACCGTGAAGTCGAACGCGTTCGGGCTCACCGGACCGGCGTCGAACCATTCCAGAAACCCGGCGATGAGCATCATCACCCCGCCGACGATGACCAGCCAGTCGGCGGTCTTGAACGTGCTGAAGTCCATCGCCCGGGTGTCCATGGCGTCAGGGCGCCGCCACGTCGCCAGGCGGTGGGATCTCCCGGTCCGGTTGCGGCTGCCCGGCGACCGGTGCGTATTCGGTGTCGAGACCCGTGTTGCGGAACCCGATGAAGGCGCCAACGAAAGCAACGAGTCCACCGAGGGCGCTCATCCAGATGCCGATGCCGCGGGATACGTCGACGTCGACGTCACCCTCGGCGTCGACGTCCTGACCGATGATGAGGCGGATCAGGATCAGCAAGAAGGCCAGCCCAGTCACCCCGGCCAGAACCATCGGCCACGGCACTTTTCCGGGCAGCAGCGCGCCGGTGGCGAGCAGGATGACCACGACGCCGGAGCCGACCAGCAACAGCCACGGCAGGACCCCGGTAAGCAGATAGTCAAACGCGTTGCTCGTTTGTTCCGGGATGACGACCACATTGTCGATGGACGCCTCCCAGGTGAACCACCGGAGCAAGCCGAAGATGAGAACCAGGGCACTCCCCGCGACCACTATCCAGTCGCTCACCGACAGCGCTTTGAGCTTGTTCACGAGCCGAACGGTACTCTCGCCGCCCGAGGCGGCCCAGCATCCGTGCCGCTACGGTGCCGCCGTGCCGACTGCGTTGCTCTCCGTCTACGACAAGTCAGGGATCGCCACGCTCGCTGAGGGCTTGCACGCCGCCGGCTGGCGGGTGCTGTCGAGCGGCGGCACCGCCACGGAGATCGCCGCCGTCGGGGTGCCGGTCACCGACGTTGCCGAGCTCACGGGCGTTCCGGCGATTCTCGGCCATCGTGTCGTGACCCTCCACCCGAACATCCACGGCGGCATCCTCGCCGACACGGAGGACCCGTCACATCGCGCCGACCTCGCCGAGTACGGAATCGAGCCGATCGACCTCGTCGTCGTCAACCTCTACCCCTTCGCGATCGATCGAGGGGTCGAGCTGATCGACATCGGTGGCCCGGCGATGGTTCGGGCGGCGGCCAAGAATCACGACCGCGTCGCCGTCGTCGTGGACCCGGCGGACTACGCACGTGTGCTCGACGAGATCAAGTCCGAAGGTGGCGTCTCATTCGAGACGCGGGTCGAGTTGGCGCGCAAGGCCTTCCTCACCACGTCCGCCTATGACGCCGACATCGCGGCGTGGCTCGATTCCAATATTGGTGAGCCCAGCCAGCAGAAAACCGCTGCCAGAGCTCACCAAACTCTCCCGGAGGTACTCGAGCTGCGGCTCGAGCGGGTGCAGGAGCTGCGCTACGGGGAGAACCCGCACCAGTCGGCGGCCCGCTATCGCTTCAATGGTGCCAGCGGGTGGTGGGACGAGGCTGTGCAACACGGTGGCAAGGAGCTCAGCTACCTCAACCTCTACGACACGGAGGCGGCGTGGCGGCTCGTCCACCGCTTCGGCGAGCCGGCCTGCGTGATCGTCAAGCACGCCAACCCGTGCGGGGTGGCCGTCGCCGAGGACATCCGGGATGCCTACGTCCGGGCCAACGCCTGTGATCCGGTGAGTGCGTTCGGCGGAATCGTCGCCGTCAACCGCCCGGTCACGGCAGAGATGGCCGAGGCCCTCGCTCCGGTGTTCACCGAGGTCGTCGTCGCCCCGGACTACGAACCGGACGCGTTCTCGACGTTGAGGGAGCGCAAGAACCTGCGCGTCCTCAGTGGGTCAGCGCCAGGACCGTGGCGATTCGACGTACGCCCTGTCGACGCCGGTTTGCTCGTTCAGCAGTCGGATCCGGTGAGTACCGATCGCACCTCGTGGCAGGTCGTGACCAAGGCAGCGCCATCGCCGGATCAGTGGGAGGATCTCGAGTTCGCCTGGGTGGTGTGTGCCGCAGTGTCGTCGAATGCGATCGTGCTGGCTCACAAGCGTCAAGCCTTCGGGATCGGCGCCGGCCAGCAGAACCGGCTCGACTCGGCGCGCATCGCCGCAGGGCGCGCCGGTGACCGGGTCGCCGGCGGCGTCTGTGCCAGCGACGCCTTCTTCCCGTTCCGCGACGGCCTCGACGCGGTCGTCGCCGCCCGCGTGACGGCGGTGATCCAGCCGGGCGGCAGCGTCCGCGACGACGAGGTCATCGCCGCCGCCGACGAACACGGCATCGCCATGGTCTTCACCGGCGAACGGCACTTCCGCCACTAACGGCCGGGGTTTCCGCCTCCCGCGCTCGGAGCTGGTTGTCATCAATCGGTAACATCTCTGGATGGCGCGAATCGCGGACCTCCTCGCCGCGGGGCGGACGGTTTCGTTCGAGTTCTTCCCACCCAAAGACGACGCCAGCCAGCTCACCCTCGGGCACACGATCGCCGAGCTCGAGCCGTTGCAGCCGAGTTTCGTGTCTGTCACCTATGGCGCCGGTGGGTCGACCCGGGAACGGACGCGCAACGTCGTCATCTGGGTGGCCAAGGAGACGGCGATCACGCCGATGGCCCACCTCACCTGCCAGTGCCACGTCCGCGCCGAGATCGACGAGATCCTCGCCGAATACGCCACCGCCGGGATCGAGAACATCCTCGCCCTCGGCGGCGACCCACCCGCCGACGCAGCGCCGCGGCCGAGCGACTACACCTACGCCGCCGACCTGTTGGACCACGTCGCCGAGTCCGGGACCTTCTCGATCGGCGTCGCCGCTCACCCCGAGGTCCACCCGAAGTCCCCCGACCGGGAGACCGACCGCCGTCACCTCGCTGCCAAGCTGGCTCGGGCCGACTTCGCGATCACCCAGTTCTTCTTCGAGGCCGAGCACTACGTGCGTCTCGTCGCCGAGCTCGCCGACCTCGGCGTCGACAAGCCGGTGATCCCGGGGATCATGCCGATCACCAACCTCAAGCAGATCGCCAGAATGGCTCAGCTCAGTGGCGCCGACGTTCCCGCGTTCGTGGTCGACGCGGTCAGCCGTTTCGATGATCCTGCCGACGTTCGCCGCGTCGGCGTCGAGATCGCGTCAACGCTGTGCGCGGAACTGCTCGAGAAAGGCGCCCCGGGGTTGCACTTCTACACGATGAACCGCTCGACGGCGACTCGTGAGATCGCTACCAACCTCGGCCTCGGAGTGTCGTAGTGGCAGTGGCGGACGGGATCGCTCGCCGAGGGTGGGCGACGAGCCGGCGGCGCCGCCGCAACCTCTCCAGCGTGCCGTACCTTCGCGGGCTCGACGGGTTGCGCGCCCTGTCGGTGATCGCCGTGATGGTGTACCACGCCAACAGCTCGTGGTTGCCCGGTGGTTTCATCGGCGTCGAGGTGTTCTTCGTGATCAGCGGCTACCTGATCACCCTGCTGCTGATCGGCGAACACGAGCGCACGGGTCGGGTCAGCCTTGGGCAGTTCTATTTGCGGCGGGCCCGCCGCCTGCTGCCGGCGTTGTTTCTCACGCTGGCGATGGTCGTGGTCTACGCCGCGCTGTTCAAGCGCGAGGAGCTCGGACGCCTGCGCGGCGACGTCCTCGCCGCCCTCACCTACGTGTCCAACTGGTTCCAGATCTGGGTCGGCCAGGGCTACACAGCTGAGGGGCAGTTCGCGCCGCTCCGGCACCTGTGGAGCCTCGCCGTGGAGGAGCAGTTCTACCTGATCTGGCCGATCGTGATGATCGCCCTGATCCGCGTCGGCAAGGGGCGTCTGCCCTCGTACAGCCGCTGGCTATTGCTGGCCGCCGTGGCGATCAGCGTCGCCGTCGGCTTGCTGTTCGAGCCCACCAGGGCGATCGATCCGGTGACGACACCCGACGCCTTCTGGCAAGTCGGCGGGCACCCCATCGCCAAAGCCGACACCCTCTATCTGTCGACCATCACCCGGTCGACCGGCCTCCTCGTCGGCGCCGCCCTGGCGATGTTGTGGCGACCGGTGGCCGTCATGCGGGGCCCGCTCCGCAGCAAGGGAAGGGCCTTGGACGGTCTGGCGCTGATCGGGATCGGCTCGCTGCTGGTGCTGGCGTGGCGCCTGCACATCGTCACCGATGCTGGTCCCGACCCGTTGCTGTTCCGCGGTGGATTCCTCGCCGTCGATCTCGCCGCGATGCTGCTGATCGCCGCCGTGTCGCATCGCCGCTCGTTCGCCGGTCGCATCCTCGGCATGCCGGTGTTGTTGTGGATCGGAACTCGGTCGTACGGGATGTATCTGTTCCACTGGCCGATCTTCCAGATGATCCGTGGCGTGGCCGGTACGCCGCTCGACTTCCGCCAGTTCGCGTTGGCGATGGTCGCCACGGCGCTCGTCACCGAGGCGTCGTATCGTCTCTTCGAGATGCCGATCCGCCGCCGTCGGATCGGTCCGATCATCGTCCGTCTGGGCCGTCGCGCCGGCCCGATCGGGCGCCGGGCGATCGGCTTCGGGATGGCCGGGAGCATCGTTCTCGTCGGGTTTGCCAGCGCCAGCATGGTCACCGCCGAGTTGGAACCGACCGACATCGAGCAGTCGCTGCAGCAGGGCCGTGACGCCGTGGTCGATCTCGCCGAGGCGCCGTTGCCAACGGTGCCACCGCCTGTCCAGTCCACCGAGGTCGTCGCCACGACGGCGGTCGTGGACACGACCGAGCCGATCGCGAGCACTGAGTTCGTGGCGACGACGCAGGCGGTGGAGACGACGCAGGCGGTGGAGACGACGCAGGCGGTGGAGACGACGCTGGCGGTGGAGACGACGCTGCCCGTCGAGTCAACCGACGCTCCGACGACCGAGCCTCCGTTGTACATCACCCCCGGAGCGCCGCCGTTGTCCGAACGCCGCGTCATCGCCGCGGCTGACGACGTGGCGACGACCGAGGTGGCGACGACGGCAACGGCGACAACGGAGTCGCCACCTGACACCGACCCGCCGCCGACCACCGATGCCTCGACGACCACCGATGCCCCGACGACCAGCGAACGGCCGACGACCACTACGGCAGCTCCGACGACAACGGCAGCTCCGACGACAACCCTGGCTCCGACGACAACCGTCGCTGCCACCGTGCCGACGACGACCCAGGCGCCGACAACGACCGCCCGACCCCCGGTCGTCGTCGCGATCGGCGACTCGGTCATGCTCGGCGCCGCCGAGAACTTGGCTGCCCGCGGTGTGATCGTCGACGCCGCCGTCAGCCGCCAGATGATCGACTACGTGCCGACGGTGCAGACACTCGCCGCCGAGGACCGCCTCGGCGACGTCGTCGTCGTCCACCTCGGCACCAACGGCCCATTCAGCGAGTCGACGATGACGGCGTTCTTCGAGGCCCTCCGCAACGTCCCAAGAGTCGTCGTGCTCAACGTGCATGCCGAACGTGGGTACACCGGAACAACAACGAGCTGATCGCATCGCTCCCGTCGCGGTACGCGAACGTCCAGCTCATCGACTGGAACACCGCCGTCGGCAGCTGCCCCGGTGACTGTCTGTACGACGACGGCATCCATCTGCCACCGGACGGTCGCCAGTACTATGCCCAGCTGATCTTCGACCAGATCGGCATCTGAACGAGGCGATGGCCGAACTGGCCCGCTCCGATCTGCCACGCTTGTGGCAGACGATGGACACGCAGGAACGATGACGGTGGCGACACAGGAATTGAGCGCCCGCCCGCTCGAGTGGAACCCTCCGCGAGAAGCGATCTCCCGCGTTCCGTATCTCCCGGGTCTCGACGGGATGCGCGCCCTCGCCGTCGTTGCCGTGATCCTCTATCACACCAACAACGGATGGCTAACGGGCGGGTTCATCGGCGTCGAGGTGTTCTTCGTGATCAGCGGTTACCTGATCACGCTGCTGCTCATCGGCGAGCACGAGAAGACGGGTCGCATCGACCTCAAGCAGTTCTGGCTGCGCCGGGCCCGCCGGCTGCTCCCCGCGCTGTTCTTGATGATGGCGATGCTGATGATCTACTCGGCGATCTTCGAGCGTGACACGCTCGGCAAGCTGCGCGGCGATGTCATCGCCGGCGTCGCCTACGTGACCAACTGGTACCAGATCTGGACGGGCGCCGGGTACACGGCGCTGCTCGACTTCGCGCCGCTGCGGCACCTCTGGAGCCTCGCCGTCGAGGAGCAGTTCTACCTGCTCTGGCCGCTGATCATGCTCGCCCTGATGCGCCTCGGTCGCCGCCGCCTGCCGGAGATCAGCCGCTGGCTCGTGCTCGCCGCCGTGCTCATCGCCGTGGTGACGGCGCTGCTCTTCCACCCCGGCCAGATCGGCACGGCCGAGGTGGCGCCGGAGGCTTACTGGTCGATCGGCGGCCATCCGATCTCGAAGATGGACGCGCTGTATCTGTCGACGATCACGCGGGCGACCGGGCTGCTGCTCGGCGCCGCCCTGGCGATGATCTGGCGGCCGGTGGCGGTGATGCGGGGCCCGATGCGCAACAAGGGGCCCATGCTCGACCTCCTCGCCGTGCTCGGCCTCGGTGCACTCGGTGCCCTGGCGTGGTTCCTGCATGTGCAGGTCGACGGCCGCGCCGATCCGTGGCTGTTCCGTGGCGGGTTCCTCGCCGTCGACTTCGCCACGTTGCTCGTGATCGTCGCCGTCACACACCGCGGCGCCAAGATGGGGATGTTCCTCGGGGCGCAACCGCTGAACTGGATCGGCACGCGGTCGTACGGGCTGTACCTCTACCACTGGCCGATCTTCCAGATCATCCGCGGCACCGCCGGAGCCAAGCTCACCGTCCCCGAGTTCGTCGGGGCGATGGTGCTGACGTGCATCATCACCGAGCTGTCCTACCGCTACGTCGAGATGCCGATCCGCCGCAGGCAACTCGGCAAGTGGTGGGACCGGGCCCGTGACGTCACCGACCAGCGACAGCGCCAGGTCATCGCCGCCGGCGCCGTCGGCTGCGTGGCCCTGTTCGGCTTCGCCGCCGTGAGCATGTTCACCGCCCCGCTCAAGCAGAACGAGGTCCAGGCGACGATCGATGCTGCCGAAGCTGATGTCACCGACATCGGTGCGGTTCTGTCGAGCACGACCGTAGCGAACGCTCAGCCGACGTCGACGGTTGCTGCGCCGACGACGACTCCCAATGCGGCGGCAGATCCGGCAGCCACCACGACGACAGCCGCGGCCACGACGACCGCGGCGCCGCAGGCCATCGGCCCGTATCTCGCCATCGGCGACTCGGTGATGGCGGGTGCTGCGAGCCCGCTGAAGGCCGCCGGCTTCACCGTCGACGCCCAGGAAAGCCGTCAGTTCGGGGACTACCTCCCGCAGCTACAGGCGATCAAGGCGAGCGGCCAGACCCCGGAGGTTGTCGTCGTCCATCTCGGAACGAACGGCAACATCAACGAGGATGACGCCCGCGACTTCTTCGACCTCCTCGCCGACGTCCCCAGGGTCATCGTGCTGCGGAACTGGGTCGATCGCGATTGGACGGCCCCCAACAACGAGCTGATCAACGCCATCGATGCCGAGTACGGCAATGTCACTGCCGGGTGGTGGGACACCCTGGCCCCGGAGTGTCCTGGCGACTGCTACGCCGCTTCCGATGGCTTCCACCTCAGTGCCGATGGCGCCGATTACTACACGGCGTTGATCACCGAGTGGGCTGGCATCTGAACGTGTCCTAGCCTCGGCGGCCTATGAGTGAACCCGCGCGTATCGCCGTCACCGGGGCTGCCGGCCAGATCGGCTACAGCCTGCTCTTCCGCATCGCTTCCGGCTCGATGCTCGGCCCGGATACCCCCGTTGCCCTGCAGCTGCTGGAGATCACGCCGGCCCTCGCTGCCCTCGAAGGCGTGCGCATGGAACTCGACGACTGCGCGTTCCCGCAGCTCACCGAGGTCGTCTGTACCGACGACGCCGACACGGCGTTCGGCGACGTCGACATCGCACTGCTCGTCGGGGCGATGCCGCGCAAGCAGGGGATGGAGCGCTCCGACTTGCTGTCGGCCAACGGCGGGATCTTCAAGCCGCAGGGCGAGGCGTTGTCGCGCAGCGCCAAGCGCGACGTCAAGGTCCTCGTCGTCGGCAACCCGGCCAACACCAACGCCCTCATCGCCCAACGCAATGCCGCCGACCTCGACCCGCGGTGCTTCACGGCGATGACCCGCCTCGACCACAACCGGGCAGTCAGCCAGATCGCCGCCAAGCTCGGCGCCCCTGTGACGGACGTGAAGCGGATGACGATCTGGGGCAACCACTCGACGACGCAGTACCCCGACCTATTTCACTGCGAGGTTGGCGGACGCAACGCGTACAAGGCAGTCGACGATCACGAGTGGGTCGACACCGTGTTCATCCCGACGGTGGCCAAGCGGGGAGCAGCGATCATCGAGGCTCGCGGCGCCTCGTCGGCCGCTTCGGCGGCGAACGCCGCAGTCGACCACATCCGGTCGTGGGTGCAGGGCACACCGGATGGTGACTGGGTGTCGATGGGGATCCCGTCCGACGGCAGCTATGGCGTCGCCGAGGGGATCATCTCCAGCTTCCCCGTGACGTGCTCGGGTGGCGACTACACGGTCGTCGATGGACTCGACATCGACGACTACAGCCGCGCAAAGATCGACGCCTCCGTCGCCGAGCTCGTCGAAGAGCGCGACGCCGTCGCCGCCCTCGCCCTCATCTGACGAGAAGCGCTCAGTCGTCCTCGTCGTCGCCTTCGTCGTCGTCTCCGTCACCCACGAGCGGCGCGAGCACGGGTTCGAGGAGCCCGATCGCCTCATCGCTGAGCTGATCCTCCTCCGTCCAGGTGTGAGCGGCATCGAGCAACTCGGCGGCGCGCTCGCGTGATCTTCGGCCACGGTTGTCGATCTCGCCCAGGCGGTCGATCACCTCGGGCGTGGCCAGGCCGTAACGGGCGGGGTCGGCGGAGAAGACGGCGATCAACTGCTCGACCGAGGCCGGCGACTCCGGCGTGATCGCGGCAACCGGAACAGTCGTCACCATCGTCGTCACCATCGTCGTCGTCGTCGTAGAAGTCGTGGTCGATGCCGCTGTCGGTGCCGGGCTGCTCGATGGGGCAGGGGCGGCGGGCACCGACGTCGCGGCTGCATCAGGATCGTCGCCGTCAGTGACCACGGCGACGGCCGCCACCGCGCCGGCGATGGCCACGACCGCTGCCGTCACCAACCACCACGCTCGAGGGCCACGCTGCGTAGAGGCGATCGCGCCCGGGGCGGCAAACGCGACGGTGTCGCCTGCGTAGTCCGCCGCCGCAGCCGGGGCGAGCGCACGCCCCATCGCCGCCGCCGAGCGATATCGATCGGCGGGTCGCTTCTGCAACGCGGTCCGGATCACGGCGGCGACGCGCGGCGGGACATCCGGCATGAGTGTGCGCACGTCCGGGGCAGGCTCGTCACGGTGGGCGAGGGCCGTCGCCACCGGCGTGCCACGGTCGAACGGCGTCACCCCGGTGAGCATCTCGAACAGCACCACGCCGGTGGCATAGAGGTCGGTCTCCGGCGTCGCTCGCTGTCCGGCGATCTGTTCCGGGGCGAGGTACTTCGGAGTCCCGACCACATCGCCGGCAGCCGTCAGATTGCTCGCTGCATCGCCCACCACTGTCGCGATGCCGAAGTCGACGAGTTTTACTCCGGCAGGTCCGACGATGATGTTCGCCGGCTTGACGTCGCGGTGGACGACGCCCGCCGTGTGGGCGGCACCGAGTGCATCGAGCACGGCGCCGGCGATCGAAGCTGCTTCCGGTACGGAGATCGGGCCGCCGTGGGCGAGTCGGTCGGCGAGTGTGCGGCCCTCGACGCGCTCCATCGCGAGGTAGAGGAATCCGTCGGCGTTCCCGGCGTCGTAGACAGCGACCGCGTTTGGGTGAGCAATACGTGCCGCCGCGCGGGCCTCTCGAACGAAGCGCGTCCGGGCGATTTCGGTGATCCCCTGTTCGGGCACGAGTTTGACCGCAAGCTCGCGATGAAGGCGAAGGTCGTAGGCGGCGAACACGTCAGCCATCGCCCCGCTGCCGAGTCTGACCCCGATCTCGTAGCGGCCGGCAATCGTCCGCTTCATTGGCGCGCACGCTAACCCTTGCCAATCTGGCGTTGACCGCGCCTCTCAGGTGTCGAGGACTTCGACCTCGCTGAGCGGGCCGGTCGGCGCCGTCAGCGGCGCACCGGTGATGTGGGCGTCGATGAGCGCGGCGACCATCTCCGGGGAGCTGAAGTTGAGGGCATGGGCGCCCGGCACTTTCACCGCCTGGACGTGGGGCAGCTCGGAGAGCACGCGTACCCGATCGATGCGCACCAGTGGATCGCGCTCACCGGCGATGGCGAGCGTCGGCATCGTCAGGTGGTGGATCCGTTCGAGCGTCGGATAGCGAGTCATCGCCCGGAACAGGGAGATGCTCTGAACGACGCCGAAGCGGAGGTAATCGCGAACGGCGATCGGCAACATCGAGATCGGTTCGCGCAGCCCATCGGTGGCCATCTGGCGGAGCGCGCGGAGCAAGTGGCTGGTTGTTCGGCCCGCCGGCCGGAGATACGAGCACGGTCCGCTCGATGCGGTCTGGATGCGTCGCGGCAACCTCGACGATCGTCGGGCAGCCGAGCGAGTTGCCGACGAACGTGGCCCGCTCCACGCCGACAGCGTCGAGATATCCGATCAGGGCGTGGGCAAGGCCAGGGACGTCGAGCGTTCTGGCCGGCCGGTGACTGCGCCCCATCCCGGGGAGGTCGGGGACGAACGTGCGGTAGCGGTGGGCGAGCAGTGCCGCCGTTGGTTCGAGGTACGTGCCGGAGATCCCGAAGCCGTGGACGTGGACGATGTTCGGCGCGTCGGTGTCCAGCGTCGGTGTGATGCCGGTGGAACATCGGCAAGTCGTCGACGATCACCCACCCAGGGTCCAGCGGAGCAACGGGCTGTCGTGGCACGGCGTCAGGACACGGCGACGCGGCAGGCGATACGCATCATGTCGTCGACCCCGCGCTTGAGCTCGTCGTCGGAGATGCGCGTCGACTCCTTCTCGGTGACGAGATCGCTGACAGTCATCATCGCCAGCGCCTCCACTCCCTTCACGGCGGCGATGGTGTAGAGCATCGCCGCCTCCATCTCGATGGCAAGGTGTCCAGTGCGTTTCCAGCGCGCGATGTTGTCCGCATCCGGGTCGTAGAACAACGCCGAGGTGATGATTGGGCCGGTGTGCACGCGGGCGCCACTCTCGCGGGCCAGGCGTGCCGCCGTCTCGGCGAGGGTGAACGTCGCCGCCGGCGCGTACCCCTCCATGCCGGCGTACTGCAGTGCGGTGGTGTCGACCGCCGACGCGGTCACGCCGATCACGACGTCCGCCATCGCCATTCCTGCCCCGATGGCGCCACACGTCCCGACCCGAAGCAGGCGAGTCGCACCGAGTTGGATCAGCTCCTCGTACACGATTCCAGCGCTCGGGCAGCCCATCCCCGTCGACTGCACGCTGATCGGCGACCCCTCGAACGTTCCGGTGTAGCCGACCATTCCGCGCTCCTCGTTGACCACCTTGGCATCGGCGAAGAATGTCTCGGCAATGTACGTCGCCCGCCGTGGGTCGCCGGGACACAGCACCGCTGCCGCGTAGTCGCCGCGTTCGGCGCGCAGGTGGATCGGCATCGGTCGAACACTAATGAGTCGGTGAAGTTGCTCGCCGTGTCGCGTGTGCCATCATGCCGGGCAGTCTGCGATGGAGGTGTTCTGCGATGTCGGTGCCGAGAGTTCTGCGAGCGAGCCTGGCCGCGCTCGCCGTCACCCTTTCGGTTGCACCGAGCGTCGCGGCGACGAGTGGCACGCCGACCTACGAAGGTCCGGGGGCCGCGTCGCCGGAGGATGCGGTGACGACGTACATGGACGGGCTCGCGGCGGCCGATCTCGACGCGATGGTGAGCAGCTTCGCAATCGAGACCTACGTCGACAATTTCGACATGCGTGCCTACCTCGAGCGAATCCAGATCTACCAATTGGGAGCGATGCCGCTGTACCTCCCCCCGGACTCACTGTTCACGGAAGCGTTGGCGGTCGAGCAACGACACGACACCGTCTTCCATCAGGTTCTCTTCCAGGCGCTTCGACTCGTCGATCCTGACCTCGAGCCGACCGAGGGAGTCAGCCTCACTGACCCGGCCGAGCTCGAGGAGTTCTATAACCACCTCGCCGCGGCAGCCGCCGCTCTCGACACGTCGGAGGCTGCGTCGTTCACGTTTGTTCCCCTCGCGGAGGTTGATGCGGAAGCTGCCGAGGATTACGAGTCCGAGCAAAACCAGACCAACCTCGACGAACTCAGCGGGATTCTCGGCGCCGACGAGATGACCGACCTCGTCGTCCGCTTCACCGTCGGCGGGCGCGAGTTCTTCGCCTTCTTCAGCGTGGTCCGTTACGGCGACGCCTGGTGGGTCGCCCAGCTCGGCGGCAACTTCGCCCAACTCGTGGGGATCTCGACGCTGGAGGTCGGCGCCGTTCCAGTCGACGAGGACGCCGACACCGGAGGCAGCTCATCGACGAGCGTCGAGCCTAGGAGCCTGCGGCCGGTCACATAGTTGTTGGCCATCGGAGTGTTTCGTGAGGGACAGGTGTGCACGAAACACTCCGATGCGGCCTGATCGGCAACGATTCAGCAGCCGAGTGCGTAGCGCACCGCTGCGCACACGCGGTCGAGGACGGGCTACTTCAAGAACTTGCTCGTCGTGTTGTCGGCGAGGACTTTGCCGCCCGTTTGGCAGGTGGGGCAGTAGTTGACCGTGTAGCTGGCGTACTCGACGGCGCGCACGGCGTCGCCGCAGACCGGGCATGGCTGGCCGGTGCGCTGATGGACTCGCGAAAGTCGCTCCTTCGACGACGACATGTCGGGCCGCTGGCGTTCCTCGGCGAGGCCCTCCTCGACGGCATTGTGGATGGCGCCGACGATCGTGTCGGCCGCATCCGGTTCGAGCTTGTGCGTCATCGCGAATGGCGAGAGCTTGGCGCGGTGGCACACCTCGTTGGCGAGGCGACGACCGAGACCGGCGACGGCGTGCTGGTCGCGCAGGAACGAGTGCAACCGCGTGTTCGGCATCGCGTTGAATCGAGCCGCCAATTCGCTTGCCGAGATCATGGCCGCTTCCGGGCCGAGCGTGTCGAGTGGTTCGCTGGCGAGCGCCTTCTCCGTCGGCACGCACCACACGCCGGCCTTGCGTTCGCTGCCCTGCTCGGTGAGTAACAGGGCGGGCGGGTCGGTGCCCCCGGGCAGCCGCTCGAACGTGAACCGGGCCTGGCCGGCGCGTGGCTTCGCCGACTTCTTCTCGTCGACGAGCAGCCGGCCCCCCTGCATCAAGTGGACGACGAACGTCACCGGCTCGAACTCGAGGAGGAGGAATTTGCCGCGCCGGCCGACGACTTTCAGGGGCTGACCGTATGCCTCGTCGGGGGCCGGGACGGCCGACTTCAGGGCCGTGAACGTGAACGGGCGGAACAGCTTGAGACGCAGCCCACCGAACTGCTCGGTGAGCCGCTCGGCGTGGGCCTGGACCTCGGGCATCTCGGGCATGGGGCTTAGCTCCGTAACTCCGTCACTCGTACACCGTCTCTTCTCTGACCGCCTTGAACACGGAGTCGAGGGCGCCGAACAGCGGCTGTGCGTCGAGCAACCGTTGCTGATCGCCGTGCAACCGGATCTGCCCGGACACGAACGCCTCCTGGGCGTTGAGGGTGCCGGTCGCAACGGCGACCGCCGTGTCCCACGATTGTTCCATGCGCACGTGTTCAGGATCGGCAGGCCCGGCCGCGAAGGCGATCGCTCCATCGCCCACCTGGAGGTGATACGTGGTGTCGCCCTCTGGGCCGTCCGTGACGACCTGAGTGACGCCGATCTCGTGGGTCGGCACGAGCTCCTGGATCGGCTCGTTGGCGGCAACGGCCTGATCGACAGCGTCGATCCAGTCGAGGCTGAGATAGCGCACGTACGTAGTTTGCCGGAATGACGTCGTCCGAGTCTCCGGGACCGAGTGACGAACGGCGTCACTCGTGGGCGCGATCCGAAGAGTGGCTGTTCACGGCCTGGGGTCTGGGCGGTGCCCAGAGTGGGCGGCTCGTCCAGCCCGCGACCGGCCTCATCTCCGGCTATCGCATCGTCGGGGACAGGGCCTGGTACTGGGCGGCGCTGGCGCGGGCCGGCGAGCCGCTGCTCCACGTCGCCGACTGGCGGGTTCCGTTGCGATCGGATCCGCTGCTCGTCAAAGGTGATGGCCTGTGGGCAGAGCACACGTGCGACGCCCCGATGGAACAGTGGACCGTGGCCAACGAGACCTACGCGGCGGCGCTCGACGACCCCGACGACGCGCTGGGACGGGCCTATGGCGTGCCGACCGCGCTGTCCTGGGACCTCGAGTGGTATGCGGTGTCGGAGCCGCGCACGGTGCCCCACGGCTACGAACAGACTGGCGTCGTTCACGGCGTGATCGAGATCGGCGGCACCAACCCGATCCACCTCGGCGAGGCGCCGGCACATCGCTGGCACCGGTGGGGCGACCAGTTCGGCCCCGTCGAACTACCGGAGGCGTTCGCCCACACCGGACTGCGGGCTCCGTTCGCCTTCCCCGATCAGACCACTGTCGACTGGGTGCTCACTCCCGACGGCTGGCGTGTCCGACGTGGCGACGCGGATTGACGCCGCCTGGTTCGGCGCAGCTGTCACAGTTACGACGATGGCCTACGAGCGCGACATCCTCGAGGAGTTTGCTGAGCACACTCGACCGCCTCGCTACCCCGAAGTCGAGGTCAAGCTCGGCCTGGTCGTCGAGGACCGCGCCAGCGGGTACTGCGGCGATGTCGTGCGTTGGACGGTGCAAGCGGTGACTCTGCGCGATCGGCACAACCACCAACGGCACTTCGCGTGGAAACCCGGTGGCTTCCTGCTCGAGGGTCGTCCGGTCACGCTGCGCCGGCCGACAGCGCGTCGCGAAGCGTCCGTTGTGTCCCGCGCAGTCACGGCATCGGGGTCCGTCAGCACCGCACTTGCCAGCGCTCGTGTCGCCGCGGCGAGCCGGATCTGGGTCGAAGGCCGCCACGACGCCGAGCTGGTCGAAGTCGTGTGGGGCGACGAGCTCCGCGACGGAGGCATCGTCGTCGAGCCGTTGCACGGCGCCGACCACCTCGCCACCGCCGTCAGCGCGTTCGCGCCGTCCGCCGGCCGGCGACTCGGGGTCCTGCTCGACCACCTCGTGCCGGGATCGAAGGAGCGACGCCTGGCCGATCAGGTGTCCGGGCCACACATCCTGGTCACCGGGCATCCGTTCGTCGACGTCTGGGAGGGGATCCGCCCGCACCTGATCGGGATCGACGCATGGCCAGAGGTGCCGCCGGGCGTGCCCTGGAAAGAAGGTCTGTGCCGGGCCCTCGGCACCGACGTCGACTCGTTCTGGCCGCGCCTGCGCAACCGCGTCCGCTCCTACGCCGACCTCCGTCCCGAGCTCGTCGGCGCCGTCGAACAGCTGCTCGATTTCGTGACGCCGAGCTGATCCCCCGTGCGTGCGTTCGCGTGCTCCTGCCGCAACCGATGGGTGCCAGGGGGACCGAAGCGTCCCCTACACACCCAACGGTTGGACCCGGGTCGGGTCGTAACGGTGCTGATTTACGGGGGCGGCGCCGCGCGCCTCTATCCTTCGGCCCATGGCACAGGTCGTCGCCCGCGGACCGGTCAGCGGTCCGGCGACGAAGCGACGCAAGCGCAAGCCGTTCCTCCTCGACCTGTACTCGACGGCGGTCGGCAAGAAGTACGTGATGGCGATCACGGGGCTGATCGGCGTCGGTTACGTCGTCGTCCACATGATCGGCAACCTCAAGATGTACTTCGGCCCGGAGGACATCGACCACTACGGCGAGTGGCTGCGTGAGCTGCTCGTTCCGTTCTTCCCCCGCACCGTGACGCTGTGGCTGTTGCGCATCGTCCTCATCGTCTCCCTCGCCCTCCATCTGCACGCCGCCTACACCCTGACGATCATCAATCGGCGGGCCCGCCCGCAGGGTTACCAGTCGCCCCGCGAGTACATCGCCGCCAACTTCGCCAGCCGGACGATGCGTTGGAGCGGCATCATCGTGTTGCTGTTCATTGCCTGGCACCTCGCCGACCTCACGTGGGGCTGGGTCAACCCCGACTTCGTGCGTGGCGCCGTGTACCACAACGTCGACGCCAGCCTGTCGCGACTCCCGGTGGCGATCTTTTACGTCGTCGCCAACATCGTGCTCGGCATCCACCTCTTCCATGGTTTCTGGAGCATGTTCCAGTCGATGGGATGGAACTCGCCACGGTTCAACCAATGGCGCCGCGCCGCCGCCGTCGGCATCGCCACGCTGATCGTCGTCGGCAACGTGTCGTTCCCCATTGCCGTGCAAGCCGGCATCGTCGATTGAGCAAGCAATGACCTTGACCACTGAGCCTCCCGTCGCCACGACGATCGCTTCGGTACCCGATGCCAAGGTCCCCGAGGGGCCGCTGGCCGAGAAATGGGACCGCTACATCGCCGATTCCAAGCTCGTCAACCCGAACAACAAGCGCAAGTTCAAGATCCTCGTCGTCGGCACCGGCCTGGCCGGAGCGTCGGCCGCCGCCACGCTCGCCGAGCTCGGCTACCAGGTCGAGGCGTTCACATTCCACGACTCGCCGCGGCGGGCCCACTCGATCGCCGCCCAGGGCGGGATCAACGCGGCGAAGAACTACCGTGGCGACGGCGACAGCGTCCACCGCCTGTTCTACGACACGATCAAAGGCGGCGACTTCCGCTCCCGCGAGGGCAACGTGTACCGCCTCGCCCAGTTGTCCGTGAACATCATCGACCAGGCGGTCGCCCAGGGTGTGCCATTCGCCCGCGAGTACGGCGGGTTGCTCGACAATCGCAGCTTCGGTGGAGCCCAGGTCAGCCGCACGTTCTACGTCGGCGGGCAGACCGGCCAGCAGCTGCTCCTCGGCGCCTATCAACAGATGGCCCGCCAGGTCGGGCTCGGCAACATCAACCTCTGGAACCGCGTCGAGCTCGTCGACGTCGTTGTGGTCGACGGGCGTTGCGCCGGGATCGTCACCCGCGACCTGCTGACCGGCGAGGTGCGCTCCCATGCCGGTCATGCCGTGGTGCTGTGCACCGGCGGTTACGGCAACGCCTTCTTCCTCTCGACGAACGCGATGTTGTGCAACGTCACGGCGATCTGGCGGGCGCACCGTCGCGGCGCATGGTTCGCCAACCCGTGCTACACGCAGATCCACCCCACGTGCATCCCCCAGTCCGACGAGTTCCAGTCGAAGCTGACGCTGATGTCCGAGTCGTTGCGCAACGACGGGCGCGTGTGGGTGCCCAAGCAGATCGACGACAACCGCCCGCCGGCACAGATCCCCGAAGCCGAGCGCGACTACTACCTCGAACGTCTCTACCCGAGCTTCGGCAACCTCGCCCCGCGGGACATCTCCTCGCGGGCGGCGAAGCGTGCCGTCGACTCTGGCCGGGGTGTCGGCCCGAAGAAGAACGGCGTCTATCTCGACTTCGCCGACGCAATCGGCCGCCTCGGCAAGGACGTCATCAGTCAGCGCTACGGCAACTTGTTCGACATGTACGAGCGGATCACCGGCGAGGACCCCTACGCCATACCGATGCGCATCTATCCGGCGTCGCACTACACGATGGGCGGGCTGTGGGTCGACTACGAGCTGATGACCACGGTCCCCGGGCTGTACTGCGCCGGTGAGGCCAACTTCTCCGACCACGGTGCCAACCGCCTCGGCGCGTCGGCGCTGATGCAGGGCCTCGCTGACGGATACTTCGTGGTGCCGAACACGGTCTCCAACTATCTCGCCCCGATGCTCAACAAGCCGATTCCCGGCACCGACCACCCCGAGTTCGCAGCCGCCGAGGCGGCGGCGCGGGAGCGCTTCGCCGGATACCTGGCGATCGGCGGCACACGCTCGCCGGACTGGTTCCATCGCGAGCTCGGCAAGATCATCTGGGACTACTGCGGCATGGAGCGCACAGCGGAGGGACTGGAGAAGGCGATGGCGGAGATCCCCGCGCTGTACGAGGAGTTCGGCAAGGACCTGCGCGTCACCGGGCCCGCCGACACCATCAACCAGACGCTGGAGAAGGCCGGCCGCGTCGACGACTTCTTCCAGCTGGGCATGCTGATGTGTCGCGATGCCCTCGAACGGCGGGAGAGCTGCGGCGGCCATTTCCGGGCCGAGTTCCAAACGGAGGAAGGCGAGGCGTTGCGCGACGACGACAACTTCGCCCACGTCGCAGCGTGGGAGTGGACCGGCGATCCGAACGTTCCGGCCCGCCACAAAGAGGAGTTGGAGTACGAGTACACGCACTTCCAGACGCGGAGTTACAAGTGAGTGACGCCGACGGGCCCGGTTCTGTCAGGAACCTCACACTGCGGATCTGGCGGCAGGCCGGACCGGACGACGCCGGTCACTTCGAGACCTTTCAGGTCGACGAGATCTCCGAGGAAGCCTCGTTCCTCGAGCTCCTCGACATCCTCAACGAGCGGTTGATCGCCGAGGGCAAGGACGCCATCACGTTCGACCACGATTGCCGTGAGGGGATCTGCGGGACGTGTTCGCTGATGATCAACGGCCAGGCTCACGGACCCCAGCGGGGGACAGCATCGTGCCAGCTGCATATGCGCAAGTTCGACAGCGGTGCCGAGATCGTCGTCGAGCCGTGGCGAGCGCGGTCGTTCCCGATCATCAAGGACCTGATGTGCGACCGCGGCGCCTTCGATCGCATCGTCGAGGCGGGTGGTTTCATCACCGCCCCGACCGGTGGCGCGCCCGACGCCAACCTCATCCCGATCCCCAAACCGGTCTCCGACGCCGCCGAGGCCGCCGCCCTGTGCATCGGCTGTGGGGCGTGCGTCGCCGCCTGTCCGAACGGCGCCGCCAACCTGTTCACCGGCGCCAAGATCACCCACCTCAACCTCCTCCCGCAGGGCCAGGCCGAGCGGTTCGCCCGCACCGAGGCGATGGTCGAGACGATGGAGGAGTACTTCGGCTCGTGCACCAACCACGGCGAGTGCGAGGTGGCGTGCCCGAAGGAGATCTCGATTGACGTCATCGCCCTGATGAACGCCGACTACCTCAAGGCCAAGTTCAAGAACCGCCGCCTGCTCAGCCGCACCTGAGCGCACCGATGGGTGTTGTCATGACGATTCGGTCATGAAAACACCCATCGGTCGACGTTCCGGACGTCAGGTCGCCAGTTCGATCACCGCGTCGTGGCCGTGAGCGCGTGCGAGGCGCTCGTCGCACGTCAGCAGGGGAACGCCCAACGCTTCGGCGAGGGCGACGTACAGCCCATCGGCGATCGTCAGCGAGTGTCGTAGCGCCCAGGCGCGATCGAGGCCCGACTCGGCGGTCCAGCTCCGCACGTGCATCCGCCGCAACGCCTCGTACGCCCGCTGCTCGTCGGCCGCGCTCAGCTCGCCGCGCAACGTCTGCCGTCGAATGGCGCCGGCTGTTTCGATCTCGAAGTGGGCCGGAACGTGTAGCGCTTCACCGACAAGACGATGCGCGACGCCACTTCCCGTCGCCGTGTCGGTCAGAAGTTCGTAGGCGGCCGATGCATCGAGGACGATCAATCCCAGCCCATCTCGGCGCGTGCCTCGCGGACCGCTTCCGCACCCGACACGCCCACCTTCCGCCTCGGCGCTGCCAGCCGTTCCTTGAGCCAGTCATCCAAGGCGGGAACGGCGGCGATCTGCTCGAGCTCACCGAGGAGGTAATCGCTGAGGCTCTGTCGACGCGCGGCAGCGCGGGCCTTGAGCTCGGCGACCAGCTCCTCCGGGACGTTGCGAATCTGCACGCTCACGGTCATGCACAGAGCATAGCTCACATGCATTTTGCATGTTAGTCGAACCTGGCGCGGGCTGGGCGATCCGCCCCACTCAGCATCCGCGGGGCCCTGACACCCCACGCGTACGGTCGGCGTCATGGGAGTGCGCAACAAGCAACGGCGGCGGGAGAAGGCGAGACGGCGGGCCGAGCACGGCCGGCGACAGGCCGCTCACTCGTGGGTGCGAGACGATGAAGCGGCGACACCGTCCAGCGGGACGAAGCCGAACCCGCAGCAGATTCGGGAGGCGTTGTGGGACCTCGTCGGCCTGCGCCGGGCCGAGAACTCGTCGAAGTCGTTCGGCATCGTGTTCGACGACGCCGTCTTTGTGGATGTTGTGGCCGAGGCGGAGTTGCAGCTGGCGTGGCTCATCGGTCAGGTTTGGCAACGCGGGTGGCAGCCGAGCGAGCTCGCCCGCTATGCCTGCCGACGTGACCAGCAGATCGGACGCATTGTTCGCCTCCTGATCGCTCACGATCATGCTCGGCGTGACCGGGAGACAATGCATCCGCAGTGGTCGGAGCAGGCTGTGGCCGTCAGTTCCGGGATCGTCGCAGAGCCAGGATGGCTGCGATCAGTGGTCGAGTCGGCGGAGGACGTGCCGCCCAGCCGTGTGCTGCTGATCATTCGGTCGCTCGAGCTACTTGCCAACATTGCGTACCTGCCGACGATCCTGCCGCCGCCCGGCACTGACCCATCGACGTGGAATCGCCGCGACGACGGTCGTGTCACCGACGATCCGATACTCGCCAAGGTCCGGGCTCTGCTCGCCCAGGCCGAGTCGACGACGTTCGAAGCCGAGGCCGAGACGTTCACGGCGAAGGCGCAGGAGTTGATGGCCCGTCATGCCATCGACGCCGCCGTGTTGTGGTCGCGGTCGGACCGATCGGACCGACCGGTGACGATTCGACTCTCAATTGACGATCCATACGCCGACCAGAAATCGCATCTCCTTCACGTTGTCGCCAAGCACTCGCGCTGCAAGGCCGTGACCCACCAGGGCCTCGGGTTGGTGTCCGTTGTCGGGTTTCCCGGCGACATCGCTGCCACCGAAGTGTTGTTCACGTCATTGCTCGTGCAGTCGCACGCGGCGATGCTGGCCGAGGCGGCGAACGCCCTGCCGGGAGCGCACACCCGTGGCCGCGCCTTCCGTTCGTCGTTCCTGTTCGCCTACGCCTGCCGCATCGACAGGCGCCTCAGCGAGGTGAACGAAGCGGTCGAGGCGGAGGCGACTTCCCACACGGCATCGGATCTCCTGCCGGTGCTCGCGGCGCGAGCCGACGCGATCGACGAGGAGATCGCCGCCACGTTCGGACCGCTGACGACGTCACGGGCGCGCCGGACCTACGACGCTCTCGGCTGGGACCGTGGCGCCCTCGCCGCCGACCGCGCCCAACTGCGCCCCGACCTGCCCGCCGCAGGGGCTTAGTTCGGTCGCGGTTGGCGGGACCTGCGGTCAGCGAGCCATGATCGTTGCCCCGGCTCGGCGCGTTGCCGTGACCGGGTCGCCCGACGCGGTGCGTCCGTCGAGGGCGAGCCCGACGAGCAGTTCGCCGGCGACGTCGGGGACGTCGATCGTGACTCGCCCGACGAGGGCGCAGTCGTCGGCCTCGATCTCGCCGCGGAAACCCCACTGCCGCGACCCACCGGGCCACGACGCGGTCGCTGCCACCGTTGCGGCGAGCGGCTCGCGGAGGTCGCTGACGACGTGCACGTCGAGCGTCAACGACCTACCCGGCACGATCTCGTCGGGCAACGCGTCGCAGACGACAATTACCGGGCGGCAGGCCTCGACGACAGCCATCCAGGCGGGCTTCGGCCGCCGGTCGTGGTCGAGCACTGCCGCCGAGATCATCGGCATCGCGTCGGCGAACCAGGAGAAGCAGAACCCGCCGGTCGGATGGTACTTGAGCCGCCGGAGCGTCTCGATCTGGCGGCGCAGCAGGTCGGCCTGGTAGCGCTGCGTCGCCCGCCGCCATGCCGCGAACGACTGGTACTGCTCGGGTGGATGGCGCAGCCGCATCACGTCCGCCTCGAGGCCGTGATGCTCGGCGAGGCCGTCCCAATCGAGGTCCGGCCACGTCAGTGCGTCGACGAACTCGCTGGCGCTGTCGGGAACCGACTGGGCGCCGAACTCGCTGACGAAACGCACGAGCCGTGGCACGGTGCGGGCCCGTTCGGCGAGCTCGTCGACGTGCCCACGATGCCAGCCGAGCCACAGGTGGCTGTCCGTGCCGTCGAGCTGGGGGAGGTGCGGCAAGACTCCGCTGTGGGCGATCGTCGGGCGTGTCGGGTCGGCCTGTTCGAAGGCCCGCTTGACCCAGCGGTCGAGCACCGACTTGTTCCACGTCGGGAGTTGCTGCCGGGCGAACCGGCGCAGTCTCGTCCGCGTCGAGTCGCCATCGAGCTGGGGAGCGTCGGCCACCGGCTCGTCGTGGGCGCACCATTGGATGATCGAGGGATGGTGACCGAGCGCCGACACCGCCTCGCGCGCCTGACGAACCGCCTCCCGACGCACATGGCGTCCGTAGCCCCACTGGAGGGGAAAGTCCTGGAGGAGAACGACGCCCAGCTCGTCGGCTGCCGAGTACAGATCGTCGGTGGCGACGTGCGCCTGGACCCGAAGCGCGTCGAGACCGGCCTCCACGGCACGTTCGACGTCGGCGCGGACCAGTTCCGGACTGACGTCGGCCAGCCCGGGACGGGCCGGGACGAGGTTGGCGCCCTTGAGGAACATCCGCTCGCCATTGATCGAGAACACCCAGTCGGAGAACGCCACCTCGCGCAACCCGGTCCTGCGGGACATCCCGTCGCTGACCTCGCCGTCGATGACGACTTCGACACGGATGTCGGTGAGCGGCTGCCTGCCGAGGGAATGCGGCCACCACAGCGCCGGCGAGGAGATGTCGAGCGACCACTCGATGTCGTTGCTTCCGGCGGCGAGGGTGTGTTCGGTCTCGCCGACAACCTCGCCATCGGCTGAAGTGCGCACGCGCACGGTGTCGATCGCCAAGGCGTCCAAGCGGGCGTGCAGGCGGAGGTGGGCACGGCTCTCGTCCGCGTCGCGGCAGAGCACCCGCAGGCGGTCGATGCGCACGGCGCCGGTCTCGTGGATGCGCACGGTGCGCCACAGGCCGCCGGGGTTCCACTCACGGTCGACGGCCTCGGAGTGCTGCAACATCCCGGTGATGTTGCGCCGCCCGGACGTACCACGCTCGGGGGAGCAGGTGACTTCGACGGCCAGCACGTGCTCGTGCGACATCGCCGCGAGCCCGGTGATCTCGAAGGTGTGCGGGAAGAAATAGCCCTCCGGGTCGCCGAGATAGGCACCGTCGAGCCAGGCGTCAGCCTGATAGAAGACGCCGTCGAACGTCACCCAGCGGCGAGTCCCTGGCGGCGGGGGAGCCTGCTCGAAGCGCCGCCGATACAAGACCGGACCGTCACTCGTGGCGAACTCGGGGTCGCCCCGCCAGTGCCCTGGGACGACGAGAGTGGCCCAGCCCGAGTCGTCGAGATCCAGGCCAGTGCCCGTGCGCCGCAGCTCGTCGTCGGCCTCCCGGGCACGCCAGGGGCCAGCGAGATCCACGACGAGTGAGGCTAGGCGGTTGGCGTTAGGGTCGAACCATGTCGGACCGGCCGAGCACGATTGGCGAGTTGAGGGCTTCGGGCTGGACGTCACGCAGCGTCAAGGAGGAGATCCGCGCCAACGTCGTCGCCAAGCTGGCGACCGGCCAGCCGCTCATCGACGGGATCGTCGGCTACGACGAAACGGTCCTTCCGCAGCTGGCCAACGCCCTGCTTGCCGGCCACGACGTGATCTTCCTCGGTGAGCGAGGCCAGGGCAAGACGCGGATCATTCGCGCCCTCACCGGCCTGCTCGACGAGTGGATGCCGATCATCGCCGGCAGCGAGATCAACGACGATCCGTACGCTCCGGTGTCGCGCTACGCCCGCGACCTCGTCGACGAGATCGGCGACGACACAGCGGTCAGCTGGATCCAGCGTGATCATCGCTACGGCGAGAAGCTGGCGACGCCGGACACCTCGATTGCCGACCTGATCGGCGAGGTCGATCCGATACGGGTCGCCGAGGGGCGCTACCTCTCCGACGAACTGACCCTGCACTACGGCCTCGTCCCCCGCACGAATCGGGGCATCTTCGCCGTCAACGAGCTCCCCGATCTTGCCGAACGGATCCAGGTCGGTCTCCTCAACGCCCTCGAGGAGCGTGACGTCCAGGTGCGCGGGTACCAGGTGCGCCTACCGCTCGACGTGTTGTTCGTCGCTTCGGCGAATCCCGAGGACTACACGAGCCGTGGCCGCCTGATCACGCCACTCAAGGATCGCTTCGGTTCGCAGATCCGTACGCACTATCCACTCGACGTCGTGACCGAGCTCGACATCATGGCCAGCGAGTCGCGCCAGTTCATCGACACCAAAGGCGACGGTCCCCACGTCGACGTCGCCGTGCCCGACTATCTCCGCGAAGTCATCGCCACGGTCAGCCACGTCGCCCGGGCGAGTGCCCACGTCAACCAACGCAGCGGAGTCAGCGTTCGATTGTCCGTCACAAACCTGGAGGCGGTGGCCGCCAACGCCCTGCGCCGCGGCCTGCAGGCAGGGGAAACCTCCGCGGTGGCACGGGTCGACGACTTGTCGGCGATGAGTGCCAGCAGCAGCGGCAAGATCGAGATCGAGACGCTCGACGACGGTGCCCACGGCACCATCTTCGACAACCTCGTCCGCACCGCTGTTCTCACCGTGTATCGCCAGCGCGTACCCGCCGAGCTGACTCGTGCCGTGACCCAGGCATTTGAGGAGGGCGCGGTTATCGACATTGGTGAGGATGTGCCGTCGACCCAGCTGGCCGATCAGGTGGCGACCGTCCCTGCCCTGGCGCGCCCGGTCGAGGTGCTCACGTCGGGCGACGACTCACCGCCCTCGATTGCGGCGGCGATCGCCTTCGTGCTGGAGGGGTTGCACCTCTCCAAGCGACTCAACAAGGACGTCGCCCACCGCCGCGCGAGCTACCGCGCCCGCTGAACGACGATCGATGGGTGTTTTCCTGACGATTCGGTCATCAAAACACCCATCGGTTGGTTACAGGAACGGGCTTCTACTCCAGAGCTCGCCCGTGTCGTTGTGGGCGGCGGGCGCCGGGATGCCGTTGAGCTCGAGCACTTCGACCTCTCCCGGGAAGCCGGCCAACTCGAGCGAGCCGGCTGGTGCCGCGGTGACGCCTTCGGGGAGGCGCTCGACCCCCATCGCCGGGATCAGCACCTGGCTCTTGTCGGCGGCGTCACACAACCGCGAGGCCAGGTTGACGGCCGAACCGATGTAGTCGTCGCCTTCGAACAGCAGGGCGTATCCCGTGGCGATCCCGCCGCGTACGGTGAGCGGCGCGCACACCTCGGCGGAGCGGGCGCGCAGGTCGAGCGTGAAGGCAATCGCTTCCGGCTGGTCGACGGCGACGATCATGCAGCCGTCGCCGAGCCACTTGGCGATGCGCACACCTCGCTCCGACGCCACTTGCCGAACGATCGTGCGGAACGCGCTGAGCAGTCGTCCGGCGGCATCGTCGCCGAACGCGCCGGTGTAGTTGGTGAAGCCAGAGAGGTCGATGAACACGAACGTGCGGGGGACACGCATTCCCGTCCAGGCTAAGGGTTTGAGCACCGGTACGGTGGGGACGTGTCGGTGCGTTACACGTACTCGCGTTGGGACGGCACCCAGCGCGGCTTCGAACCGGACGCAGACGACATCCTTGCCGCCGTCAACGACGACCTGATTGAGCACGGTGACGTCAACGCCGCGCTGAGGCGGTTGATGAACGACGGCCTGCTCGGTGCCGACGGCGACGCCATCGCGGGGTTGCGTGAGCTGCTCGAGCGGTTGCGTGATGCCCGGCGCGAGCGTCTCGAGCGCTTCGACCTCGGGGGTGTCTACGACGAGATCGCCCGGGAGCTGGCCGACATCGTCGACGAGGAACGCCATGGCGTCGACCTCGCCGAGATCGACGAGCGCCACGAAGCGGAGCGACGTGCCGACCCAGGCTCCGCCGAGGAAGCGGCGCGACGTGCCGAGGAGCGGCGACTCGACCTCGACCTCCTGCCTGACGACCTCGCCGGCAAGGTCGAGGCACTGCAACGGCATCAGTTCGTGTCCGGGGAGGCGGAGCGACGCTTCGAGGCGCTCGTCGATCGTCTCCGATCGCGTCTTGCGAATCAGGCGTTCGAGCAGATGAGTGGCTCGATGCAGTCAATGAGCCCGCAGTCGCAGGCTCGTCTCCGGGACATGCTCGCCGATCTCAACGCGATGCTCGAACGCCAGCGTCGCGGTGAGGACCCACGGTTCGACCAGTTCATGGCCCGCCACGGTGACTTCTTTCCCGAGCAGCCCGGCACCCTCGACGAGCTGCTCGAATCGCTGTCCCGGCGGGCGGCGGCGATGCAGTCCCTGCTCGGCTCGATGACACCCGAGCAACGCGATGAGCTCGCCCGGCTGTCGGAAGCGTTGCTCGACGAAGCCGGCTTGCGCGAGCAGATCAGCCAGCTCGGCGAGCAACTGCGGGCGCTGGCGCCGGGCAGCGGGTGGCCGACGTCAGCGGACTTCTCCGGCCCCGACGCCCTCGGGCTCGGCGGTGCCCTCGACACGATGGTCGAGCTCGCCGATCTCGATCGCCTGGAATCGCTGCTTCGTGGGGTGACGTCTCCCGCCGCGCTCGCGGAGGTCGACTCCGAGCGTGTGGGGGAGCTGCTCGGCGACGACGCGATGCGTTCCCTGCAACGGTTGGCCGAGCTGTCCCGCCGCCTTGCCGAGGCCGGGTTGATCGAGCACACGGAGACCGGCCTGCGGCTGACACCGCGGGGCATCCGCCAGATCGGTGCGAAGGCGCTGAGCGACGTGTTCCAGCGTCTGAACAAGGACCAGATCGGTCAGCACCAGACGGTGCGCACCGGCTACGGGCACGAACGGACGCCGGAGAGCAAGCGCTACGAGTTCGGTGATCCCTTCCGGCTCGATCTGCAACGAACGATCCGCAACGCCCTCGTCCGCCGGGCCACTGCCGAGCCACGCCGGGCGGCCGGTCGAGCGAGCGGCAGCGACCCGACCGGCGATGGGGTTCGGGGGCGCAGCCCCCGGGGGATCGGGACCCCCGTCGAGCTCGACCCGGCGGACTTCGAGATCGAGCAGACCGAGCACCTCACGAGGTCGTCGACCGTTCTGATGCTCGACTTGTCGATGTCGATGCCGATGGAAGGGCGCTTCGTTCCGGCGAAGAAAGTGGCGATGGCGCTACATGCGCTGATCGCGTCGCAGTTCCCACGCGACTATCTCGGGGTCATCGTCTTCTCCGAGACCGCCCGGGTGATCCGCCCCACCGAGATCCCAGAGGCGAGCTGGGACTACGTGTACGGGACGAACATGCACCACGCGTTGACGCTCGCTCGTCAGCTGCTCGGTCGGCAGCATGGATCAAAGCAGATCATCATGGTCACCGACGGCGAGCCGACGGCCCACGTGCTGCCCGACGGTGAGGTGTACTTCCACTATCCGCCCGTGCGCGAGACGATCGAGGCGACGCTGCGCGAGGTCGTCCGTTGCACGAACGCGGGGATCCGCATCAACACGTTCATGCTCGGCGCGACGCAGTCGTTGAAAGCATTCGTCGAGCGGATCTCGCAGATCAACCGCGGCAGGGCGTTCTTCGCCACCCCGGAGAATCTCGGCGACTACGTGCTCGTCGATTACATCGAGCATCGGCGAGCTCAACCTCGCCGCGGTCGGGCGAGCTGATCCGCGCGTTCGGCTCCTCACCTTTCCATGGCTCACGCGCGGCGCGTGTCGAGCGCGTTTGCTCTGGAAACAGTGCTCTGCCTGACCGGTCGCATTCTCCGGAGCCGCAGCGTCACCGCACGACCGGACAACTCCGAAGTCGTCCGCGTGAAGCGGCGGTCATCAGCTGTCACGGCGGCGCGTGCCGACCTCCGGAGCCGCACCGTCGGAATCCGACGCTGCGGCTCCGCAGAATGACGCGCGTTCGCCGACTTCCAAATTCGCCTGATCACCGCCCTACGAAATGCCCCCTTGCGCGGACGTGATGTGGTATGCGACAATCACAGGCGTGTAATTACGCCGACGTCACCCGGAACACCCGGTTGGCGTCATTACGGAGCGGGACCACGCCAGGGGGTCCAACACCATGTTCGACGATCTCGACAACGCGACACACCACGACGAGGACAACAGTTGGCAGGACCACGCCAACTGCCTCGGTGTCGATCCCGACCTCTTCTTTCCGGAGCGCGGCGCATCGACTCGGGAGGCCAAGGAGGTGTGCCGCGGCTGCGTCGTGCGCGCCGAGTGCCTGGAGTTCGCCCTCCAGAACGGTGAGAAGTTCGGGATCTGGGGTGGGCTGTCGGAGCGGGAGCGCCGGCGCATCCGTCGCCAGCGAGCGCAGGCCGCACGCAGCGTGCTCGGCGCCTGACCGCCGTCTGACCGCCCGAGGCCGCGCGCCGCATCCGCAGGTGTAGCGTGGCGCCATGATCGGATTCGACATCGGGGGGCCTGAGGCCATCATCGTGCTGGTGATCGTCCTCGTCTTGTTCGGGGGCTCGCAGATTCCCAAGCTGGCCCGCAACCTCGGCCGTGCCCAGAAGGAATTCAAGGACGGCATCGACGAGGGCTCGCGTTCGGCGACGAGTGTCACCGATACCACCGTGTCCAACGACTCGAAGACAGACAGCTCGAGCCCTTCGGCGAGCTGAGTCGACCTCCGTGCCGCCTGGGCCGGCCCGGTGGGGAGGAGTTCGGGCCGGCCCAGGAGACGGTGCCGTCGTCAGGAGGCGACGGACAGGCGGCGCCGCTTGAGGATGCGACGCCGTTCGCGTTCGCTGCAGCCACCCCACACGCCGTGGTCGATGCGGTGCTCCAAGGCGTACTCGAGACACTGCTCGGTCACCGGGCAGCCGGCACAGATCTTGCGGGCCTTGTCGACGCCGACACCGTCGCTCGGAAAGAAGACCTTGGGCGGATAGAGCCGGCAGTTTCCCTGCATCATCCAGGAAGTCGCGCCGTCGTTGAAAGGTTGCGTGTCGTCCATCGTTGTGCTCCCGGTGGCGGAGGGTGGATTCAAACTGCTGTATATGACGGCTGGCGATGCACTTCCGTTCCCACGGTCCTACAGAGCATCGAACCCGTCAAATCGCTTCACCTCATTGTTCGGAGGCAGTACCGGCCGCGGTTCGCACCACGGCCACTCCTTCATCAGATCGTAACGTCTCGCCATCGAACCGTAACATAAGTGGGGAGCGCAAATGCTGGCTAGCCTCGCCGAACATGACTGACATCGTCGCCGATGTGCCGCCGCGTGCGCACGCTCGCATCGTCTACCTCGGTCCGGTGTCACCGCACTGGGAGGTCTACGGCGACTGGGGTGATCGCAGCCTGCTCGAGGAGTTCCGCGCCCGCGTGCTCGCCCGCCTGGTGCTGCTGCCCCGCGATGATCCGCAGTTTCGCCGCAACCGCGAGCGCGTCATCCGCGACGCCGAACGCGAGCACATCACGTTGGAATGGGATCTCGGAATCCCCGATTTCGAGTAGCGCGTTCGTACAACCAGGGCACGCAGGGGTGGCGCGTGCGAGAATTGATGGATGGTTGACGACCGGTTCATCAATCGCGAGCTGAGCTGGTTGGCGTTCGACGAGCGCGTGCTCGACCTCGCTACCGAGGCTGGAATCCCCCTGCTCGAGCGGGCCAAGTTCTGCGCGATCACGTCGTCCAACCTCGACGAGTTCTTCCAGGTGCGCGTCGCCGCGCTGAAGGACCAGGTCGCCGCTCGCATCGAGGAACCGACCCCCGACGGGCGGACGGCGTCGCAGCAACTGGGCGAGATCGCCGATGCGACACGCCGTCTCGTCGAGCGCCAGGAGGAGGTGTTCGTCGATTCATTGGCGCCGGCGCTGTCGGCGGCGGGCATCGCCATCGTGCGCTGGAGCGATCTCTCCGAGGCCGATCGCAAGTCGATGACCGAGGTCTACGAGGAACGCGTCTTCCCCGTGCTCACCCCGTTGGCGGTCGATCCGAGCCATCCCTTCCCGTACATCTCCGACCTCGCCCTCTCCGTCGCCGCGTTCGTCGGCGATCCCGAGTCCGGCGAGCACCGCTTCGCCAGGGTCAAGGTGCCCGACCTGTTTCCCCGCCTGGTGCCGGTCGACGAACGCCGCTACCTGCCCGCCGAGGAGCTCGTCATCGCCCACCTCGACAGCCTGTTCGCCGGGATGGTGATCCGTGAGGCGGCGGCGTTCCGGGTGACCCGCAACGCCGACCTCACCGTCGAGGAGGAGGAGGCCGACGACCTGCTCGAGGCCGTCGAGATGGAGCTGCGCCGCCGCCGGTTCAACCGCGCTGTACGCCTCGAGATCGCCGACTCGATGAGCGACGAGATGCTCGAATTGCTCGTGCGCGAGCTCGACCTGCACCCCAATGACGTGTACCGCCAACGCGGCCCGCTCGGTCTCGTGTTCCTGTGGCAGCTGCACGGCCTCGAGCGCCCGGATCTCAAGGACCGCCCGTGGCCCCCGATCACACCTGGACGGATCTCCGTAGGTCTCGAGGCGGAACGGCCGATCGTCTCGGTGATGCGTGACCGGGCGATCATGGTCCACCACCCGTACGAGAGCTTTGCCACGTCGACGGAGGCCTTCATCGAGCAGGCGGCCGCCGACCCGCGAGTCCAGTCGATCAAGATGACCCTGTATCGCGCCGGCGGCGACTCCCCGATCATTCGGGCGTTGATCCGTGCTGCCGAGCGCGGTGTCCAGGTTGCCGTTCTCGTCGAGTTGAAGGCCCGCTTCGACGAGGCCAACAACGTCAACTGGGCCAAGCAACTGGAGCGCGCCGGTGTACACGTCATCTACGGAATGGTTGGTCTGAAGACACACTCCAAGTGCGTGCTCGTGGTGCGAGACGACGGCGACCAACTACGCCGCTACTGCCACATCGGCACGGGGAACTACAACACCAAGACCTCGCGCATCTACGAGGACCTCGGCATCCTCACGTGCGACATCGACGTCGGAGCAGATGTCGCCAAGCTGTTCAACCACCTCACCGGCTACAGCCGCGACGACGTCTATCACACCTTGGTGGTCGCCCCCCGAGACCTCCGGCCCCGGTTGCTGGACCTGATCGAGGGAGAGATCGCCTTCGGCAGGGAGGGTCGAATCGTCATCAAGGCCAACGCCATCGCCGACGCCGAGATTGCCGAGGCGTTGTACCGAGCGAGCGTGGCCGGTGTGCAGATCGACCTCGTCATCCGCGGCATCTCGTCGCTGCGGGCGGGAGTTCCCGGCCTTTCCGACAACATTCGCGTGCGCAGCATCCTCGGGCGCTACCTCGAGCACAGCCGGATCTACCGTTTCGACCACGGCGATGTCGATGACCAGAAGCTGTACCTCATCGGCTCGGCCGACCTGATGCCGCGCAACCTCGACCGCCGTGTCGAGGTGCTCGTCCCGATCGAGCACCCCAAACACCAGGAGTGGATCGACGCCGTGCTCGACTTCCTCCTCGCCGACGACATCGTGCGCTGGGAACTGCAGCCCGACGACACCTGGGAACGCCGCGGGCCGACTGGAACGTTCGAGCCGAATGCCCAAGCCCGCCTCTACCAATGGGTCGTCGACCGCCAATCCGGTGGTGTGCGCGGTTAGGGCTCCTTCTTCGCCGTTACGCCCCCTGCCGTTCATCTGTTGTTCACCCAGTCCCGAACGGCGCGTCATCTCGGCTTCCTACGGTGCGCGACATGACCACACATTCAGGACTTCGAGGCTCGCGGCGCGGCAAGCTGACCGTGGCGCTGGCCGGATCAGTTTTCGTCATCGCTTCGGCGCAAGTCGCCGGGGCGACAACGGAGCCACCAACGAGTGAGCCAATGGCGACCGAGCCGGCGGGCACGGAGCCGATGGGAACAGAACCGGCCGGCAGCGAGCCGATGGGCAGCGAGGCGCCGGCGGCGTCGGCACCTCCTTATTCGATCCCAACGGGACTCGAAGGGTCGATCGCCGTCTCCGGATCGTCGACCGTCGAGCCGATCTCCGCTGCCGCCGCCCAGGAGTTTGCGGCCTCCAACCCGGACGTGGCGATCACCGTCGACGGCCCAGGAACCGGAGACGGCTTCGCTCGATTCTGCGCAGGTGAGACGGACATCTCCGATGCATCCCGTCCGATCAGCGCTGAAGAGGTCGCCCTCTGTGAGGAAGCGGGCGTTGAGTTCATCGAGCTCAAGGTGGCGATCGACGGACTCTCGGTGATCACCTCGGCCGAGAACACGGCCGTCGAGTGCCTCTCGTTCGTCGACCTCTACGCCCTGCTCGGCCCAGATGCCACAGGGGTCACCAACTGGGCGGACGCCTCCGCAGCTGCCGACGAGATCGCCGGCACGGTGACCGATCTCGGGGCGGTCAACACCCCGTACCCGGACGCTGAGCTCGTCGTCACAGCGCCTGGTGAAGAGTCGGGCACGTTCGACAGCTTCGTCGAGATCGTGATTGCCGAAGTCGGCGAGGCGCTCGGGGTCGAGGACGCCCTTCCCCGCCTCGACTACACGGCGAGCCCGAACGACAGCGTGATCATCGAAGGCATCGCCGCCAACCCGACGTCGCTCGGGTGGGTCGGCTTCGCCTTCGTCGAGGAGAACCTCGACACGGTGCGTCCGATCTCCGTCGACGGTGGGGCAGGCTGCATCGAGCCGACCACCGAGACGATCGCCAGCGGCGAATACCCGATCGCCCGCGACCTCTACATCTACGTGAGTACGAGCAAGCTCGCCGAGAACCCGGCGCTCGAAGGGTTCGTCGACTACTACGTCAACTCGGCGATGTTCACGCTCGTCGGCGCCGACGAAGGCCAGGTGCCATACGTGGCGCTGGGCGCTGAGGATGCGGCAGCCACGCAGGCCGTCTGGGAGGCCCGTGAGGTCGGCACCCGCGACGGCGGCGAGTAACCAGTCCCAATCCCCCCGGAGGCGCGGCCGGCGAGACGCGAGAGCGCTCGCCGGCCGTGCCGTACGCTGCTAGAGACCCATTGACCACCGAGGAACCAGCGCTTGACCGCCGTCACCACCCCGACTCCATTGCCCGTCCGGCTGCAGACCAGCCGCGGACGTCGATTTCGCGACCGGCTCGCCAGGGTCGTGCTCACGTGTGGGGCGTTGACGACGTTCGCCATCACCGTGCTGATCATCGGCACGTTGGCGTTCGATGCCTGGGACTTTGTCCGCCAGGTCACGGAGGCGGAACCCGGCCTCGGTTGGCAAATCGTCCTCGTCGTGCTCGCCGCCTTCGGCGCCGCCGCCGGCGTCGGCTGGCTCGTTGCCCGCTCGGGCGGCGGCAGCACGGCCCGTCTCGGGCTCGGGCTTCGCATACTGTGCTTCGTCGGCGTGGCGGCCCTTGGGCTGACCATCATCGGCGGTTGGCGGATGCTCAACCGGCTCGGGACGGAGATCACCGATGTCGGATGGTTCCCCCGCCGCGGCCTGTTCGACATGAGCACGATCATCGTCGGAACGTTCATGATCGTGCTGATCGCGATGGTCGTGGCGATACCGCTCGGTCTTGGTGCAGCGATCTATCTGTCCGAGTACGCCAGCACGCGGGTGCGGCGCGTCGTCAAGCCGATCCTCGAGATCCTCGCCGGGATCCCCAGCGTCGTGCTGGCCTACTTCGCCATCACGTTCATCAACCCGAACATCGTCGTGCGCTTCTTCAACCCTCCCGACCGGGCGTTCTCGATGCTCGCCGCCGGGATCGCCGTAGGCGTGCTGACGGTTCCGATCATCGCCTCCGTCGCCGAAGACGCCTTGCGGGCCGTGCCGATGTCGCTGCGCGAAGCGTCGTTCGGGCTCGGCGCTCAGCGGGCCCAGACCACGTTCCGCGTGGTGTTCCCGGCGGGTGTCTCCGGAATCGTCGCCGCCCTCATCCTCGGCATCTCTCGGGCGGTCGGCGAGACGATGGTCGTCGCCATCGCGGCCGGTGCGGTCGGCGGAGCGCTGTTCCACTTCTCGCCCCTCAAACCCGGTCAGACGATGACGGCGGCGATGGCCGGCTTGAGCTTCGGCAGTGATCAGGTCGCCGGCAACGCAGCGGCGTTCCAGAGCCTGTTCTTCATCGGAGCCCTGCTGTTCATCATGACGCTCGTGCTCAACGTCCTCGGCGACAAGCTCGTCAACAGAGTCCGGGAAGCGTACTGAGATGGCCCTGACGATCATTGCGTTCCCCGGCCACGCAGGCCGCTACTGGCCGCTCCTCGGCTGGCGCCTCGTCGCTCGCATCGGTGGAGTCGCCTAATGGCGCTGACCACCATCGATTCGGCTGGGGGGTCGGCGGCTCGGAACGTCACGGCTGGGCTCACCAAGCACGGCATCGACGTCAAGGGCAAGGTCATCGAGGTCCTCCTCATCGCTTCACTCGCCTTCTCACTGCTGATCCTCGCCGTGCTGATCGGCGACATGGTGCAGCGCAGTTGGAGCGTCTGGACCGACCGGGGCACGGACTTCCTCACCAGCGGTCTGAGCATCACCGACGCCTCAACGGCAGGCGTCTGGCCGGCGATCAAGGGAACGATCGTCCTCATGTTCCTCGTCGTCATTCTGGCCTTCCCGCTCGGCGTCGCCTGTGCGGTCTATCTCGAGGAATATGCCGGCAACACGCGGTTCGCTCGTTGGACGCGGGTGAATGTGCGCAACCTCGCCGGCGTGCCGTCGGTTGTCTATGGGCTGCTCGGCCTCGGGATCTTCGTCAAGATCCTCAACGGCCTCGGCGAGCCCGGCGCCGAGCTCCAGGACAGCGGCTTCATCGGGTTCCGCTGGATCGGCAACGGGCTGGATTGGCTGTCCGGCAACAACGGCCGCAACATCATCGCCGGCGGGCTGGTCCTCACCGCATTGGTGCTACCGATCGTGATCATCACGACGATGGAGGCGTTGCGGGCAGTGCCACGGGCAATTCGCGAAGGAGCGCTCGGAGTCGGCGCGACGCAGTGGGAGACGATCCGCCATCATGTTCTGCCAGCCGCGAGTCCCGGGATCCTCACCGGGACGGTCCTGTCGCTCGCCAGGGCGGCAGGGGAGGCGGCGCCGATCCTCATCGTTGGTGCGGTCACCGGAACGTTGATCACCGGCAATCAGGGCTTCGTCGAGCAGATGTCCGGTCCGTTCACGGGTCTGCCGGCCGTGATCTTCTCCTACGCTCGCCTCCCCGGCGACGACTTCCGCGCCGTCACTGCCGCGGCTGCCCTCGTGCTCCTCGTACTGGTACTGCTGATGAACGGATTCGCCATCTGGCTGCGGAATCGTTATGAACGAAAGTGGTGATGACCCGATGACCTCGTACAGCGACACGGCGGCACCCGCGAACGGTCGTCGACCTCGCCCCCGCCGTCCACGAGGAGAGTCCGACACCCGAAGGCGCTGTCGTGTTCGAGACGACGGACCTTGCCGTGTACTACGGCGACTTCCGAGCCGTGCGCGACGTCAACCTCGTCATCCGCCAGCACGAGATCACCGCCCTGATCGGCCCGTCTGGGTGTGGCAAGTCGACGGTGCTGCGTTGCTTCGATCGGATGAACGACCTCATCGACGGCGCCCGGGTCGAGGGCACGCTGACCTATCACGGAATCGACCTGTACGGCCCTTCGGTCGATCCGGTCGAGGTCCGCCGCCGCATCGGCATGGTGTTCCAGAAGCCGAACCCCTTCCCGAAGAGCATCTACGACAACCTCGCCTTCGGGCCCAAGCTCGGCGGCGTCAAGAAGAAAGCCGCACTCGACGACATCGTCGAGCACTCGCTGCGCCGGGCGGCGTTGTGGGACGAGGTCAAGGGCCGGCTGAAGGCCTCGGCGATGAGCCTTTCCGGTGGTCAGCAGCAACGCCTGTGCATCGCCCGCTGCGTTGCCGTCGAGCCCGAGGTGATCCTCATGGACGAGCCGTGCTCCGCGCTCGACCCGATCGCCACGGCGCGAATCGAGGAGCTGATGCAGGAGATCAAGACCGACTACACCATCGTCATCGTCACCCACAACATGCAACAGGCCGCCCGCGTCAGCGACCGCACGGCGTTCTTCACCACCGAGCTGAACCCGGAGAGCGATCGCCGAACCGGCCGTCTCGTCGAGTTCGACCACACCACCAAGATCTTTTCCAACCCATCGGACGAGCGCACCGAGATGTACGTGACAGGGCGGTTTGGATGAGCGCGGCGCCATTCCCGGACGAGAGTGTCGCCCCGGATCCCGGTGGTGACCTGCGCCGGACGTTCCATAGCCAGCTCGACGAGTTGCGTGACCGCATCGCCAAGCTCGCCGCCAAGGTGACCGAGAGCATCCCGCGGGCGACCGAAATCCTCCTCGCTCAAGACCTCGAGGGCGCCGAGCTGATGGTCTTGGCGGACGACGAGATCGACGCCAAGTCGCTCGAGCTCGACGAGGCGTGCTACGAGCTGCTCGCCCTGCAATCACCGGTTGCCGGCGACCTCCGCCGCGTGGTCGCGGCGATGCGGATCATCGCCGAGATCGAGCGCTCCGCCGACCTCGCCGTCAACGTCTGCAAGGCGGCACGGCGGATCTACGGCCACCAGCTCGATCCCCGCTTGCGCGGGATCATCCAGAAGATGGGGACGCAGGCGCACACCCTGTTCAAGGAGGCCACCGAGGCGTATCTCACCGACGACGCCTCCCGCGCCGCGGCGCTCGACGACATGGACAGCTACCTCGACGATCTGCAGCGAGAGTTCGTCCAGGCGATCTTCACGAGTCACACGACGGAGAAGATCGAGTTGCAGGTTGCCGTCCAGCTCGCCGTCGTCGCCCGTTTCTACGAGCGCATTGGCGACCACGCCGTGAACATCGGCTCGCGGGTTCGTTTCGTCGTCACCGGATCCATTCCCGAGTTCGACGGCGCGGCGCGCTACGCCGAACGCCAGGCGGCGAGCGACCTGGACTGACATGGCCGCACTGATCATCCTCATCGTCGTGCTGACTGCGGTAATCGCGGCATCGGTGACGTGGATGATCGCCCACCGCAATCCGGCGACTCGCGAAACGCACAGCGCCCGAGGTCGTCGACGACGATCCGACGCCAGTTCCGGCTGCACCGAGGAAGGCGACGGGCTCTACGGCTGCGTCGACGACAGGGCCGACCTGGTCTGCGGTGGTCGACCGTATTCCCCTTGGCGTCGTGGTGATGGGTTCGAGCGGCCAGGTGCTCTATCGCAACGCCAGTGCCAAGGCGGTGGCTGGGACGTACACCGGGTTGCTCATCGACGACGCCGTGCAGGCGGCGTTGCGCCAGGCGGTTGATGGCCGCCGCTCGCGGGAGTTGCTCGAGCTCTACGGCCCGCCCCAGGTCGCCGTCGTGGTGACGGCCGAAGGGCTTCCCGGCGGCTCGGCGGTGGCGACGATCGAGGACGTCAGTGAGCGCCGTCGCGTCGATGCGATGCGCACCGACTTCGTCGCCAACATCAGCCACGAGCTGAAGACGCCTGTGGGGGCGCTCGCCGTGCTCGCCGAAGCGCTGGCGGACGAGGCCGACCTCGACGTCGTTCGCCGTGTGTCCGAGCGAATGGTCGCCGAAGCGCATCGCGTGGCGCGGACGATCGACGACCTGATGGAGCTGTCGCGCATCGAGCTCGGCGAGGAGTCGATACGCGACACCGTCGATGTGCTCGATGTCGTGTCCGGGTGCGATCGATCGGACGGCGGCGCTGGCCGAGACGCGTGACATGCACATCGCCGTGCTCGACCTTCCCGACGGCGTCGCCGTCGTCGGCGACCGCCGCCAGCTGATCTCGGCCCTCGGCAACCTCGTCGAGAACGCCGTGAAGTACTCCGAGCCGGGCGGTCAGGTGCAGATCCGCGTCCGGGTGGAGGGCGACTTCGCCGAGCTGATGGTCGCCGACCAGGGAATCGGCATCCCGGCGGCCGACCACGATCGCATCTTCGAGCGGTTCTACCGGGTCGACAAGGGCAGGAGCCGGGACACCGGCGGGACCGGCCTCGGCTTGGCGATCGTCCGCCACGTCGCCACCAACCACGGAGGCGAGGTGCTCGTCTCCTCGTCCGAGGGCGAGGGCTCGACGTTCGTCATCCGCCTACCGCTCGCTGTGCGCCGCGATCCGCTGACGGCAGGCTTCCGAGACAGTCCGACAGGTGCCCGCGAGTGAGGTCAGCGAATGAGCGAGAGCACCCAGACCGTCCTCGTCGTCGAGGACGAGACGAGCTTCGTCGAGGCGCTGACCCTCGGCCTGCGCCGTGAGGGGTTTCGTGTCGAGGTGGCGACCGACGGAATCGAGGCGCTCGAGCGCTTCGATGCCGTGCGCCCCGACCTCGTCCTCCTCGACGTGATGCTGCCCCGGGTCAGTGGCATCGACGTCTGCCGGCAGCTGCGCAAGAAGAGCCAGGTGCCGATCATCATGGTCACCGCCAAGGGCGCCGAGATCGACACCGTCGTCGGCCTCGAGGTCGGCGCCGACGACTACATCACCAAGCCGTACCGGCTCCGTGAACTGGTCGCCAGGATGCGCGCCGTGCTGCGCCGCTCGGCGGGGGATCCGGCGGGCGAGATCGGACCGGCGGCGATCGAGGTCGGCGACGTCGTCCTCGATCCCGAGGAGCACATCGTCACCGTCGACGGGGAGGTCGTGGCCCTGCCGCTCAAGGAGTTCGAGCTGCTCCACGTGCTGATCGCCAACGCCGGCCGAGTGCTGCCCCGGGAGACGCTGATCGACCGGGTGTGGGGCAACGACTACGTCGGCGACACGAAGACGCTCGACGTCCACGTCAAGCGCCTGCGCTCGAAGATCGAGCCGAACCCCTCGGCGCCGGGACGGATCGTCACGATCCGCGGCCTCGGCTACAAGTACGAGCGGAGCTAGTCCTTGCCTGCGCCGCCCGAGCAGTCGGTCGGTCGCGGCTTCGATACGACAGTGGCGCCATATGCGGCGCGGATGCTGTAACAGACCCGGCGGTTCGAGAGCTCGCGCGGCGACCTCGCTCGTAGGATCGCGGGTGTGAGCGACGGGACGCAGGCGATCTCGTTCGGCGGGCGGGCGTTGCCGCTGGCCAGCTACTCGAAGTTTCGCCGCCTGGCGATCACCCACGCCCTGATGATGGCCGGCGACGCGGCGATGGTCGTCGCCCTCGCCGACTCGCTGTTCTTCTCGATCGATCCCGACGCGGCGCGGGAACGGGTCCTGCTCTTCCTCGTCCTCAGCTTCGCGCCGTTCCTCGTGCTCGCCCCGTTGATCGGTCCGGCCCTCGACCGGGTCGCCGGTGGTCGCCGCGCCGCGATCATGTTCGTCGCCGCCTGTCGCATCGGGTTGTGCCTGCTGATGGTCGTGGTCATCGACAACCTGGCGTTGTTCCCGGTCGTGTTCGCCTCGCTCGTGCTGCAGAAGACCTACGTCGTGTGCAAGTCGGCGCTCGTCCCATCCGTCGTGCGCAGCGAGCGCGATCTCGTCGAGGCCAACTCCAAGCTCGGGCTGATCTCCGGCATCGTCGGCTTCGTCGCCGTGATCCCGGCGACGATCATCCAACTCACCCCGGCCAACAGCGAGGGAACGTTGGTGTACTGCCGCCCTCCTGTTCACCGCCGGCCTCGTGGCGTCGACGTTCCTGTCCGCCGACGTCGTCGCCCGTGACGAGGCCACCCCAGCCGAGGAGATCCAGCTGCACTCGCCGTCCGTGCTCAGCGGCTCGATCGTGATGATCCTGATCCGCGGTTCGGTCGGCTTCGTGCTGTTCCTGATCGCCTTCGTCCTCAAGCAGCAAGACGCCGGAACCGCCTTGTTCGGCGTCGCCCTGGCGCTGGCGGCCCTCGGAACGGTCGTCGGCAACGCGACGGCGCCGCGGATCCGCCGCCACGCCAGCGAGAGGACGATGCTGATCGGCTCGCTCGTCCTGTCCGCCGCCGCCGCCGTCATCGCCGCGATCGTCGGCGGCACGGCGGCCCTCGTCGGCCTCGCCTTCGCCGTCAACCTCGCCGGGGCGATCGCCCGCCTCGGGTTCGAGTCGACGCTGCAACGCGACGCGCCGCAGGCCAACCGCGGTCGCGCCATCGCCACGTTCGAGACCCGTTTCCAACTCTCCTGGGTCGTCGCCGCGCTGATCCCGGTGATGATCACGATCTCCGATCGCGTCGGCGCGATCCTCGTCTTCGTCGCCTGTGGCGGAGGCCTGACCTACATCCTGCTCAAGCCGCGGCTTGCAGCACGTCCGGCGCCCTGATCAGTCGCTGATGCGGGCCAGCCAGAGGCCGGGGGCGTCGACCTCGTTGGGCGTCGGGATGGCGTCGGGACGCTCCAGCAGTGGGAGCAGGCCGTCGTCGCCGGCGCGGTCGACGACACCCTGGACGAACGCCTTGCCGCGGGCCACCTGGGCCTCGCCGATGCGGATGCCGAGCAACTGCTCGACGAAGGCGTCGTTGTCGGAGGTCTCGATCCGCTGCCGTCGCACGGCTTCGGCGATGCGCAGGGCGCTGCCGCCGACGAGCCGTACGGCGACCGCATCGACCACCCAGTCGGTGTAGCCGACGACGACCGCGACGAGGGCGTCGAGCCGCGGCCGAAGCTCCCGTTGCTCGGGAGAGATGACGGCTCCGAGCAGCAGTTCCGGGTCGCTGAGTGCCTGCTGCAGGGCGGCGATCGGGTCAGCGGCGTCGTCGTCGAGCATCGTCAGCTTGTCGGTGACGGACGACGCATCGGGGCGGAAACCGCCGGCGTGCTGACGGACGAGATCGGCCAAGGCGTCGCGGAGGTGGGCCGCCTCGAACAGCGTGAACCCGGCGATCTCGTGGGCGAGCACCCACAGGCGCATCTCGTCGAGGGGGATCTCCCACTCGGCAGCGAAGGCCTCGATGTTCGCCGGAACGAGGGTCACCGTCGACGGCTGGCGGGGGATCGGCAGATCGTGACTGCCGAACGCACGCGTCGAGAGGCGACCAACCATCGACCCGATCGACATCCCGAGCATCGCCGGTGCCATCATCCGCGAGAGCCCGGCCATCATCGACATCATCGGGTCGACGGCGACGTCCTCGTCCTCCGTGTCAGCCGTCCGCCCGAGCGACGTCGCCATCTCGGTGAACAGGTGGCGGTAGGCCTCGAGCGTCTCGGTCGCCCACTGCGAACGGGTCACGGCACGAACCCCTCCGAGCTCATGGCTCAGCCCGATCACGTCGGCGACGTGCATCCTGGCGATGCGAGCGAGATCCTCGTAGGCGAAGCGTTGCTCCGGGCTGACATTCGCCTCAGGCGTCCCGCCGGTGGCGCCCATCACGGCGAACTGGCGGGCCGCGTCCCAGTTCAGCGGACCTTGGCCGGCGAGCGCCTTGGCGAGATCGCCGAACAGTGGCAGGCCGGCGAACGGGTTGGCCGGATCCGGCGTGTCGTCGTCATCCGGCCGCTCCGCCGGAGGCTGGCCATCAGACATGGGTCTGATGCTACGAGCGATCCACTACCGTCCGTGCTGCGTGAGTGTCGCGGTGGAGTGGGACAGCGAGCCGATCACGGTGTCGATCAGCGGTGCCGAAGGCAACCTCGGCGGGCGTGTGCTGGCCGCCTTCGAGGCTGACCCGGCGATCGCCCTCCCGTCAACTGATGGCTCGATCGACGTCGTCGTCCACCTCGGCTCCGGCGATCCCGAGGCCCGAGCACAGCGCCGGGAGAACGTCACCGAAGGGGTCGACCAGACGCTTGCCGAGGCGATCTCCCGCGACGCCGACCACCTCGTGCTGGTGTCGTCGGCGATGGTGTACGGCGCCTGGCCGAACAATCCTGTTCCCCTCACCGAGGACGCCATCCTGCGACCCGACGTCGGATTCGTCTACGCCCGCCAGCTGGCCGCCGCCGAGGCGATGGCCGACCGCTGGCGTCGGCAACGGCCGGGTCGCACCGTGGCGGTGCTCCGGCCGGTCGTGCCGATGGCCGCCGACGGCACGTCGCACCTCGCTAGATCGCTGGCGGCGGGGCTCGGTGAGCGCTTCGGTGAGGACGATCCGGCCGCCCAGTTCCTCCACCTCGACGACCTCGCCTCGGCGGTCCATCTCGCCGTCCGCCAGCGTCTCGACGGAGTGTTCAACGTCGCGCCCGACGGGTGGATCGCCGGGGAGCGTGTGCGTGCCCTGAGCGGGGAGCGCCCGCGCCTGAAGCTGCCCGACCGCGTCGCCGAGGTGCTCGCCGCCCTCCGCTGGCGGTTCCAGCGCGGGCCGATCCCGCCGGGTCTGCGCAGCTACACCCGGCACTCGTGGGTCGTCGCCAACGATCGACTGAAGCGGCACGGTTGGAAGGCAACGGTGACCAACGAGCAGGCCTACGTCGAGGGCACGGAGGGTCGCTGGTGGACGATGATCACGCCGCAGCGCCGCCAGGAGATCACCCTCGGAGGGATGATCGGTGGCGCCTTCGTCGTCGCCGCGACCGCGCTGTTCGGCTTCAGGGTGTGGCGCAAGCGACGCCGCGGCTGAGCCTCGGAGCCGAAGCGTCGGGAAACGACGGTTCAACTCCGATGAACCGCTCGAAGCGGGCGGCCTCAGGTGGTTGACACGGCGTCTGACGTGTCGGGTGTCGACGAGTCCGCAGGCTCGGACGACGGCACGACACTGCTGTCCGGTGTCTTCGACCCGGCCCACTGGTACTCGAAGGGGTGCTCGAGACGGTCCTGTCGCTGCGGGTGGCACGTTCTCGACCGTCGTGGTGCCGCCGTCGTCCGGCTCGGTCGTGGCGACCGTCGAGTCCACGTCGGTCGAGTCAGGGCCCGACATGGGCAGCTCGACATCGGGGAGCGAGGTCACGGACAACAACTCGACACCGTCCGGTCCGATCGTGCACAGACCGACGAGCGCGCCGTTGGCGTCGAAGACGGGTGCCGCCTCGGGCACGGCCAGCGTCTGCAAGTCGTCGCCGTCGTCGCTGATGTCGAATTCGTCGCCGAAGGCGACCACCGTCCACTCGTCCGCTGGGACTTCGGCGAGCGCCGCAGCGTCTTCCACGGCGGCTTCGGGAAATCTCACCACGGCAACGCCATTGTCGGACCGACGAGTTCGGCGGCGACAACCGACCCCGACGGAAGCATCGCCTCGATCGCCCCTGTCTGACCCTCGACGGCCGCCGCGGTGGTGACCCCAAGGCCGTCGTCGTCGATCGGCGTGACGAGGGCGAGCTCGGAGCCATCGGCGGCCGTTGGCGGCGACACTCCGGAGAGCGTCGAGGCGCTGACCTGGCTGCGGTTCACCGACGAAACCAATGACGACAGGGTCCGTCCGACCAGGTCGGTGAACCGCCTACCGCCGTTCGACGCCGCGCCGGCGACGTCGCCGAACGTGTCGGCGCTGACGGTGGGGAACACCGCCGCCGTCGATGCCGTCACCAGGGCATCGCGATGTGTGGTGCTGCCCGGTGTCATCCGCATGGCCATCACGCCGACGAGGGCGAGGCCGACCGCGGCCGTCATCACGATGAGCAGGCGTCCGCCCCGCGTCGGCGGCTCGTGGGGCGGAGCGGGAAGCTCGGACGGGTGGCGCCACGGCCGCTCGTGGGGAGGCAACGGTGGGGGCGTCACAGAACCGAAATCTACCGAGCACCGTCGTCACGCAGGGGTCGCCCCCTGGACGTCCAGCTACGATGCATCCTCGTGCTCGCTCCCGCCTCCGGCGACGACTGGTTCGCCCTGACCGAAGAGGTGCTCCCGGTGGCCGCCCTGTACGACTGGGCGGTGCGGCCCGATTGCGGTGCGGTCGTCGTGTTCTCCGGCACTGTGCGCGACCACGCCGAGGGTCGCGATGGCGTGGAGCAGTTGGTGTACGAGGCCTACGAGCAAGCCGTTCTGACGCGCTTCGCAGCGATCGCCGGCGAGGCACGGTTGCGATGGCCGACGATCGGGCGGCTGGCGATGGTCCACCGCCTCGGTCCGCTCGCCGTGTCCGAATCTGCCGTTGTCGTCGCCGTCTCGTCGCCGCACCGTGACGAAGCGTTCGAAGCGGCGCGCTTCGTCATCGACACCCTGAAGGAGACGGTACCGATCTGGAAGCACGAGACGTGGCGCGACGGTGCCGATTGGGGCACCGGGGCGGCGCCGATCCGTGACGTCCAGCACGTCGGTGGCGGCCAGGCGGGATGACCCGAGCCACATGACCTGGATCATCGTCGGTGCGGCGATCGTCGTCGCCGGCCTCGTGCTGTTCGTACTCAGCAGGCGCCGGTCGCCCGACGGCGTGACGACGTTCCAGCGACAGATCGACGCCCTCTCACCCGAGGCCAGGCGCTCGGTCGTCGACCGGGTCCAGAAGCTCGACGAGAGCAAACCCACAGAAGGGCCCGATCTCGATGGCCCGTGACCTCGCGATCGACCTCGGCACGGCCAACACCCTCGTCTACATGAAGGGTCGCGGCATCGTGCTCAACGAGCCGTCCGTGATCGCCCTCAACCGCCAGACCGGCGAGGTGTTGGCGACCGGGCACGAGGCGTGGCAGATGATCGGCCGCACGCCGGGATACATCGTGGCGGTGCGTCCGTTGCGTGGCGGGGCGATCACCGACTTCGAGATCACCGAGCGGATGATCCGCTTGCTTCTGCAACGGGTCGGGGTGAGCCGGTTCACCCGGCCGAAGGTTGTCATCTGCGTGCCATCGGCGATCACCGAGGTCGAGCGCCGGGCCGTCACCGACGCGGCCCGTCGCGCCGGGGCAGCCGATGCCAACTTGATCGAGCAGCCGATGGCGGCGGCGATCGGCGCCGACCTGCCGATCGACGAACCAGTCGGCAACATGGTCATCGACATCGGTGGTGGCACGAGCGAGACGGCGGTGATCTCCCTCGGCGGCATCGTCGCCCTCGAGGCCGTGCGCATCGGGTCGTTCGACATCGACGCCGCGATCCAGAACTACGTCCGCCGCGAGCACGGCATCGCCATCGGCGAACGAACGGCGGAGGAGATCAAGAAGGAGATCGGTTCGGCCGATCCGATCGGCGACGACCGCCAGGCCGAAGTCCGCGGCCGCGACCTGATGACCGGACTGCCCAAGACGGTGATCCTCACCCCCGAGGAGATCCGTTTCGCGATCGAGGACGTCGTCTCGTCGATCGTCGCCTCGGTCATCCGCTGCCTCGCCAAGGCCCCGCCCGAGCTGTCCCAGGACTTCCTCACACGGGGGATGTACCTCGTCGGCGGTGGCAGCCTGCTGCGCGGCGTGCGCGAGCGCATCGAACGTGAGACCCGCGTGCCCGTGCGCCAGTCGACTGCCGCGTTGGAGGCCGTCGTCCTCGGCGCCGGCCACGTCATCGAGCACTACGAGGCGCTCAAAGGCATGTTCATGGGAGCGAGGCGTTGAGTCTGCACATGGGCGCCCGCCGCTGACCGATGGTCAAGGTCCGCGACCGCGGTCGTGACATCGCCGACGGCGCCGCCGTCGACGATGCCCTTTCAGCAGGCTTCGATGCGATCCGCGCCGAGGCCGGCGTTTCGGGGAACTTCCCGAGCGACGTGGTCGCTGCGGCCGATGAGGCGGCAGCCCGGCAACCCGGGGCCAACCACGTCGATCGCACGTCGGTCAACTACATGACGCTCGATCCGGCGACGGCCACCGATCTCGACCAGGCGTTCGCCGTCGAGCAGGCCGGCGACGACATCGTGTTGCACTACGCCATCGCCGACGTCGGCTTCTTCGTCGACCCGGACAGCGTGCTCGATCGCGAGGCCTGGAAGCGCGGTGGCACGGTGTACCTGCCGGACGGCAAGGTGCCGCTCTATCCACGAGCCCTGTCCGAGGAGGCGGCGAGCCTGCTCCCGACGGGCCCGCGGCCCGCCGTTGTGTTCATCGTGCGCATCGATGCCGCCGGCGAGTCCCGGCTCGACGGAGCAGAGCGCGCCGTCATCCACAGCAGGAGGAAGCTGGCCTACGAGGACGTCGACATGAACGCGCTCCCGCCGACGTTCGCCGAGCTGGCGCGGCGCATCGTCGCCGCCGAGGATCGTCGAGACGCACCGCGAGTCGAGTTCCCCGAACAGGTGCTCGAGCTCACCGACGACGGCTGGCAGCTCCGCTTCGACGCCCGGCTGGAGAGCGAGGATCGCAACGCGGGGATGTCGTTGGCCACCAACCTGGCCGTCGCCGACGCCCTTCACGCGGCGAAGACTGGACTGTTCCGGGTGATGCCCGACGTCCCCGACTGGGCGATCCGCCGGCTGCGTCACACGGCCAAAGCGTTCGAGCTCGACTGGCCAGCGGGCATGTCGCTCGCCCGCTTCCAGCGGTCGTTGCCTGCGGGCGATCAACGCAGCGCCGCCTTCCTGCTCGCCGTTCGACGTGCCGCCGGCGGAGCGAGCTACCAGCCGTACACGCGAGGGCGAGACGCCGTGGCACGCGGCGATGGCGGCAACGTACGTCCACGCCACCGCCCCGTTGCGGCGACTCGCCGACCGTTACGTCGTCGAGGCTGCGCTCGCCGTCGCCAACGGGCATGCCGTGCCCGACCACGTCGAAGCGGCGTTCTCCGAGCTCCCGCGAGTGATGGCGCAGTCGGACGAGCGGGGCAACCGTGTCGACAACGCCGTCAACAACCTCGCCGAGGCGGTGTTGCTGGCGAGCCGCGTCGGCGACCTGTTCGATGCCGTCATCGTCGACGAGGACCGCCACGGTCCGGTGATGCAGATCGCCGACCCGGCGATCCTCGCTCGTGTGCACGCGGCCCGCGTCAACCCCGGCGACGAGATCCGCGTCCGCCGCGGTCGCCGCCGACGTCGAGGCGAGGACCGTCGAGTTCCAGCGCGTCAGCTGAGTTCTGTCTGTGTCAGCGAACACGACCGCCGGCGTCGTGTTCGCTGACACAGAACGCTTGGGCTCCGGTTACGCCGGGTCGAGGCGGTAGACGGCGTCGCCGAACGTGAGCACGTAGACGGCGCCGTCCGGGCCCGACGCCACCGCCGACACGGAGTCGCCCGCGTTGGCGAGCGCGGCCGGTTCGGGGCCGACGGCGATGGCAGTGCCCTCCCCGGTCACCGAGATCGCCATCACCTCGCCGGTGCAGTAGTCGGCGTACACGTACCAACCGGCGAGCGGCCCGGCGCCTTCGCCGCGGGCGCGCACGCCGCCGCTGATCGAGCAGCGTCCGCCGCTGTGGTCGTACTCGAAGATCGGAGCGGAGTGATTGTCGGCGGTGACGTCGTCGTTGAACGGCTGGCTGCCCTCGAAGCCGCTCCACCCGAAGTTGCTGCCGCGGGCGGCGTTGAGGCCGTCGGTCGCCGGGGCGACGTTGATCTCCTCGATGCTGCCCTGGCCGACGTCGGCGATCCACAGGTCGCCGGTCTCCGGGTCGAAGCTGTAGCGCCACGGGTTGCGCAACCCGATCGACCAGATCTCGCCGCGCGCTCCTTCGGTGCCGACGAACGGGTTGTCCGGCGGGAATCGTGTAGCCGAGGTCGCCGGATGGCGTCGCCGGGTCGATGCGCAGCATCTTGCCGAGCAGCTCCGTCATGTTGAGGGCGCGGCGCTCTGGATCGCCGCCCGCACCGCCGTCGCCGAGGCCGATGTAGAGCATCCCGTCGGGGCCGAACGCCAGGTCGCCGCCGTTGTGGTTGTCGTACGGCTGCTCCACGAGCAGCACGGTGCGCAGGCTCTCCCGATCGAAGACGCCGTCCTCGCCGATCGGCGAGTTCGGCGACGTTGGTGTCGCCGTTGTTGTCGGTGAAGTTGATGTACGCCTTCGTGCCGTCGGGGTGGAACGCCAGACCGAGCAGACCTTGTTCGCCGCCGCTGTCGGTGAGGTCGTCGACGTCGAGGACGACCGCCGGCGCCTCGCCGCCGAGGCGAGTGATCTGACCGTTCTGGCCGACGACATACAGCCCGTCGTCGCCGGCGCGCCAGGCGAGGTCGACGGGAGCCCCGACGTCGGCGACCGGCGTCAGCGTGACGGACGGTGGCGCGGCGACGGGTCGCGACCCGGCGGTGGCGCCGCCCGCAACCGCGGCGATCGCCAGGGTCGTCACGGCGACCGCGGCGACAAGCCGGGGACGGTGAATCGTTGTCGTTGACACGTTGTACTCCTCCTCAGTCGATGCGGATGAGGCCTTCTTGCACGACGCTGACGGCAAGGCGTCCGTCGGCGGTGAAGATCGCCCCGCCAGCGAGCCCTCGTGCTGACGTCACCGAGATCGCTCGCTGGTCGTAGAGCAGCCACTCGTCGGCCCGGAACGGGCGATGGAACCACATCGCGTGGTCGAGGCTGGCCATCTTCATCCCCGGCGAGTCCCAGGCCAGTCCCAGCGGCATCACGGCCGTGTCGAGCAGCGTCATGTCGCTGGCGTAGGTGACGATGCAGGCGTGGAGCACCGGGTCGTCAGGGAGCTTGCCGTCGGCGCGCAGCCAGACCTGCTGACCGCCGGCCGCCGTGCCCTTGCGACTCATCGGGTCGGCGCCCGTGTAGCGCAGGTCGATCGGTCGCGGCCGGTCGAACAGGTCGCCGAGTTGCTCGCGGTACGGGGACAGCCGCTCGTTCCAGTCGGGCAGGGACTCGGGATCGGGCATGCCCGACGGCATCGTGAGCTGGTGATCCGGACCCGGCTCGTAGCCGTGGAAGCTCGCCTGCAGGTTGAAGATCGCCTCGCCGTGCTGGATGGCGACGACGCGCCGCGTCGTGAAGCTGCGCCCGTCGCGGAGCCGGTCGACCTCGTAGAGGATCGGCCGTGTCGGATCGCCGGGCCGCAGGAAATAGGCGTGGAGCGAGTGCACCGGCCGGGACTCGTCCACCGTGCGGGCGGCGGCGACGAGGGCTTGGCCGGCGACTTGGCCGCCGAACACGCGCTGGCGCTTCTCATCGGTGGAGTGCCCGCGGAAGATGTTGACCTCGATGGGGTCGAGGTCGAGCAGGGCGACGAGGTCGTCCAACGCGGTCATGCCGGTAATCATGTCAGTGATGGCTTGGCGCGAGCACGCAGCGGCGGCGAAGGGGTTCATGCCCGTCGATGAGGGGGATGCCCTCCACGCTGCTGCCCTGGCCGCGGCCGAGGCAGTGCCCGGAGCGCCGTTCGTGGAGGTCGGCTCGTACTGCGGGCGCTCGACGATCTGGCTCGCTGCCGCAGCGCGGGAGGCCGGGACCGTCGTGTTCGCTGTCGACCATCACCGCGGTTCGGAGGAGAACCAGGCCGGGTGGGAACATCACGATCCCGAGATCGTCGATCCAACCGTCGGTTCGATCGACACACTGCCGTGGTTCCGCCGCACGTTGTTCGAGGCCGGCCTCGAGCGTTACGCGATCGCCGTCGTCGGCGAGTCGCCCACCGTCGCCGCCCACTGGAGTACACCGGCCGCCCTCGTGTTCATCGACGGCGGGCACGGGGTCGACCCCGCTCGTGCCGATTACCGCGGCTGGGCTCCGATGGTCGCCCTCGGCGGCACTCTGGCGATCCACGACGTCTTTCCCGATCCCGCTGATGGCGGCCGGCCACCGTACGAGGACATCTATCTGCCGGCGATCGCCAGCGGTGAGTTCGAGCTGACCGCCACAGCTGGCTCGCTGCGCCTCCTCACTCGTTGCGCAGCGCGCTCGCCGGCGTGATCCGGGCCGCCCGCCACGACGGCTGCAGGCCGGCGAGCAGGCCGGTGACTGCTCCGATGATCGGTGCCGGAAGGGTCAGTCGCGGGTCGAGGGTGGTGGTCCACTCGCGTTGAGCGGACACGACGACGACGGCGAGGATGCCTAGGCTCGTACCCAGAATGCCGCCGAGGGTGCCGAGCGTCGCCGACTCGGTGAGGAACTGCATGGCGATGTGACGGCGGCGAGCGCCGAGGGCGCGCCGTACACCGATCTCCGAGCGCCGTTCGAGTACGGCGACAAGCGTCGTGTTGGCGATCCCGATCATCCCGACGAGCAACGCCAAACCGGCGAGTCCGTACAGCAAGCCGGTGATGTCCGACTCGATCGATTCGCGGAGTTCACCCGGGTCGGGCGGGGCGAGCACGGTGAGCCGCTCGGGCTCCTGCGGACGCAGCGCCATCGCCGCCTGTGAGGCGATCAACTGGGCGGCGCCGGGGGCAACCTCGATGAGCACCGTGTAGTCGGCCTGATCGTTGACGAAGTCCGCCGTCGCCGTTGCCGCCGGGATGATCACCGACTGCACGAACTCCGGACTGCGGGCGACATCGTCGATGATCCCGATGACGATGTAGGAGCGGTTTCCGATGAAGATCGCCGGCTCGTTGTCGACACGGTTGATGCCCAGTTGCTCGGCGGCGATGCGCCCGAGCACGGCAACTCGTTCGGCGCGATCCTCGTGCAGTTGATCGAACAGGCGCCCGGTACGCAGGTCGGGTCGGGCGGCCGTGAGCGCACCTGGGCTGGCCCCCATCACTTGAGCCTGTTGCGGACGGCGGGACGGAGTCGCCAGCAGTCGGACATCGAGATCAGGGTCGGGAACCTCCCAGTACAGGCCAGCGTGCTCGACACCGTTGAGCCGTTCCAGTCGTTGCTCGGTGTCAGCGGGGAACGGGTGGTCGACGCCCGCGGCGGCTTCGCCACCGAACACCGTGTCGACCGAGTCGACGACGCGCACCTCGGTCGCGGCAAGGGCATCGAAGCGTTCGCTCACCTGCGCCTTGGCGGTCGAGGCCAACCCGGTGGTAGCGACGAAGGCGCCGACGCCGACGACGGTGCCGAGGGCGGTGAGCAGGGATCGGCCGGGACGGCGGGTGATCGCCGCCCCCGCCTCGCCGAGGAGGTCGCGGGTAGCGAGCGTCGACCGCAACCGCTTCCGGCGCGGCGACGGCACGGTCACTGGAGCACCATGTACACGTGCGAGCGACGAGGCGCCAGCCGAGGAGCGGCCAGCAGCGGCCTGCGTGGCCGGGGAACGCAGTTAACGGTCATGACGCGATCCCATGGTGGACGACGCCGTCGCGGATCTCGACGACGCGTTGGGCGCGCACGGCGACTTCGGGGTCGTGAGTGATCACGACGACCGTGAGGCCCTCGTGATGTAAGTCGTCGATCAACTCGAGGACCTGGGCACCCGTCGCCGTGTCGAGGTTGCCGGTCGGTTCATCGCACAACACCAGGGCCGGACGGCGCACGAGCGCCCGAGCGATGGCAACACGCTGACGTTCTCCTCCGGACATCTGGGTTGGCGTCGCCCACATGCGTTCGGTGAGCCCAACCTGGCCGAGGACCTCGACGGCCCGCCGTTGGCGTTCCTTGCGACCGACTCGCTGATACAGCAGGCCCGTCTCGACGTTCTCGACCGCCGTGCGGTAGCCGACGAGGTGAAACGCTTGGAACACGAAGCCGATGAGGTAGGCGCGCAGGCCCGAGCGGGCTCGCTCCGACAGGCCAGCGGTCGGTTCGCCGCCGAGGCGGTACTCCCCGGTCGACGGTTCGTCGAGCAAACCGAGCACGTTGAGCAGCGTCGATTTGCCGGACCCGGACGGGCCCATGATCGCGACGTATTCGCCACGCTCGATGCGCAGGTCGCACTCGCGGAGGGCGAGGACAGGAGGATGGGTTGCGTAGGTCTTGGTGATCCCGCGCATCTCGACCACCGGTCGTGAGTCCTGGGCACCGCCCAGACCCGGGGTACCCCCGTTGGTCATGGCGGAGGTCTGACAGCCGCGAGGTTGGTCACCACCAGCGGCGCCACGGTGGCGAGCAGCTGGCGGGTCTGGGTTTCGCTGGCATCGGTGCGCGGCCCGTCGAGCCGAACCGTGACGACGAGCCCGCGGTTGTGCCACGAGGCGACACAGACCGTCGGCTGGAACCGGCAGCGGGTGATCGTCTCGCCGCCGAGTTCGGGCGAGGGCGTGATCGGGGTGTTCTGGCCGGCAACGCGCACGACGTACTGCGGGAACACCGCTTGGCCGTCGAGCAGCGTCGCCTCGACGGCGAAGCCGGTCGACCCGGCCGGATTGGCGGCGGCGGCGAGGTCGACGCCGCACCGGATGCCGATGATCCCGGCTCCCGTCTGGTCGCGGTAGAGCGCGACGCCGAACGGAAGGGCGCTGGGAACGAGGCCGAGCGCCTGGACACCGGAGGTGGCGGCGTCGGACACGAGCAGCGGGCAGGGATCAGTGACGGCATTGGGGGTGGCGAAGTTGTCGGCCACGAACCGAGACCAGCCGACCTTGGCGGCACGGATCGCCTCGGCCGAGATCGGTACCGTCGTCGTTGTCGTGGGGGTCGTTGTCGGTGGTGTCGTTGTCGGTGGTGTGGTCGTCGTCGCTGGCGTTGTCGTCGTTGTCGTCGTTGTCGTCGTTGTCGGTGGTGTCGTCGTCGTCTGCGGAGCCGTCGGTGCCGTCGTTGTCGGTGGCGGGGTCGATGCCGACGCCGCAGCCGGCATCACCAGGGCGGTGGCCGCCGCAGCAATCAGCAGCCGTGGTCTCACTATGCGCTGCCGACCACCACGAGGTCGCCCGGTTGGAGGCTCGCTCCGTCGAGCGGATCGACCTCGACGAACCCTTCGGCGGACAGCCCGGGTTCGACCTCGACGACAGAAACGGTGCCGTCATCGGCGACGACTTCGACGCGCGCTGCGCCATCCCCGCCCGACGACAGGGCGGCGACCGGCACGACGAGCACCTCTCCTTCCGTCGCCGCCGCGGTGAACGTCACCCGCACATTGCGCCCAGTCCACTCGCGCGGCAGCTCATCCACGGCTTCGATCACGGCCCGGAACCCACGGGCCTCGCCGTCATCACCCGACTCGACCTGTTCGCCCAGCGACGTCAGCGTCGCCGGCACCGTGTCTCCGGAGATCTCGTCGAGCAGTTCGACTTCCATGCCGACCTTCACGAGGTCTACGTCGGACGGGGCGACGAACGCCTCAACCTGCAGCGCGGCAGTCGCGAGCACGGCAAGTCCCGACTGAGCCGGCTCGTTGAAGTTGAACCCCGTGTCTCCACCTTCGCCAACTGCCTGACCCACCTCCGCGTTCAGCGTGCTGACAGTCGCCGGAAGGGTGTCGACGAACACGATCTCGCCGAGTGGCACGATCGGCCCGGTCCGCGCCTCGAGGTCGGCGAGCGCCGCGGTGGCCCGATCAAAGGTGGCCTGAGCCTGCTCGACGCCAACCGTCTCGGACTCGACGTCCGGTGCTGCCGTCATGTCAGCAAGCTGCGCCTCGGCGAGGCGCAATGCGTCGGCAGCCGCGGTCGACGCCTCGTCTGCCTCGACGTCCGCTTTCGCCTCGCCGAGCACGTCCGTCTCGAGTTGCGCGAGGGCCTTGGTGCGATCGGTCGGCGTCGACGCCGCATTGGCGAGTTGAGCGTTGAGTGCCATCACCGCTGCATCAACGGCGGCGCCCGCCTCGGCCCGGCCGGCCTCGCCGGCGATGGCGTCCTGGTCGATCTTGCGCTTGGCGGTCTCAACGTTGAGCTCGGCCTCGACGAGCTCGGCGGCCTTCGGACCGGCCGAAGCATCGGCCAACGCCGCTTCGGCCGTCCGTAGCGATTCTTCGGCCTCCGCCACGGCATCGTTGGCTTCGGCCAGGTCGGCGGTCTCGGTGGCCGACGTCGGAACGGTGTCGTAGCCGAGCGCCTCGTAGAGCCGGGTGACGCACTCCTTGGTGGCGTCTCCATACGAGCCGTCGTCCGCCGAGGCGTCACAGCCAACGCGGCTCAGGGCTGTCTGGAGTTGAACGATGTCGGTACCTGACATCGCCGGACGCATCGCCCGGAACGCCGGGACGGCGCCTTCCAGGACGATCACCGGCCGGCCGGAGACCTCGACGACACGATTGCCCTCGAGCAACTCGTCGCCGACCTCGACAAAGACTCCGGTGATTGTCGAACCGCCCTCCGAAACCGGTCCTGAAACCGTCGCTGACTGACCCGGCACGACATCGCCGCGGGCGACCACACTTGACGACAACACGCGCTGCTCGACCGGCGCCGTGATCAACGAGGCTTCCGGCGGGGCTGCACGAGCGGCAGCCGTCTCGGGGGATTGCACCCGGGAGCCGGCGATCCAGCCGGCCACGGCCACGCCGGTGATGAGCACAAGACCGAGCACCACGACGACCTGCCGGCGCCGCGTCGTCGACCCGATCCCCATTACCGCAGAGTGTGACAGATCTGCGACGCTGCGCCCTGTCACCGGATACCCGCGTTGTACAGTCGGGCGATGCTGCGTTCGTTGGCGATCAACGGTGCTGCAGCTGCGGTGGCAATCGTTGTGCCCGTGGGGCTGGTGACTGGCTCGGACGGCACCGAACCTGACGACTCGGTCCCGGTGAGCGCCGCCCCGGAGACGTCGACGCCCGATGCCGAGACGTCATCCGGACCGGCGCCGCCGGAGGACATCGAATTCCAGATCGACATGATTCTCGGGCTCGTCCCCCAAGACGAGATGGATGACTACTACCACGACCAGAACGATCGCCAACAGCTGGCGATCCAGGAGTGCATGAACGAGGCCGGCTTCGAATACGTCCCGGAGGACAACTTCTTCTCTGCCGACCCGTTTGCCGACCTCTCGCCGATCGAGTACGCCGAGCAGTGGGGGTTCGGCAACTACACGATGATGGATCCCGACAATCAACCCTTCGCCGAGATCGACCAGGAATACGTCTGGCCGAACCAGGAGATCGTCGACGGTTTGAGCGCGTCGGAGCAGAACGCGTGGTTCGAGCTCAACAACCGGTGCTCCCAGGACGCGTGGATGGAAGACGATCCGTATCGCAATCCGATGGTGCAGCAGGCGATGGAGGACTTCGAGACCGACATCGAGAATGACCCTCGGATGGGTGCGGCCCAGGAGGCGTGGCAGGCCTGCATGGAAGAAGCCGGCCATCCGTTCACGGACCACGAAGACATGTGGAACTCGGTCTGGGACCAGGATTTGGTGGACGAGTTCTATGAGACCGAGGCGTGGGAGGCCGACTCGCCGAACCATGCCGAGTGGCAGGCGAAGGTCGACGAGGAGATCGGCGTCGCCGTCGCCGATGCCACCTGTTCACCAGCGTTGTACGAGGTGCGCGAGGAGGTCAGTGCTGAACTGCGGCCGGCCCTCGTCGAAGTGTGGCAGACGATCGATTGGAGCCTTCCGCCGGTCACCTATCCCGGCGAGGGCGAGATGCTCCCCGATGAATCCATCGTGCTCGTCGACGGCTCGCCTACCGTCCGCTGAGGACACGGTCGTGGAGACTGCCGACACCAACGTGGCCATCGACCTCAGCGAGCCCGTCGAGACGACCGTCGCCGGATGACCGATGGGTGTTTGGGGACGGAACGGTCCCCTGAACACCCATCGGTTGCGATTGCGAGCGGGCTACGCGACTTCGCTGAGCTTGGCGGCGATCGTCTCGCGCACCCGGTCGCGCAGGGCGTTGACGTCGGCTGACGTCATCCCCGTCGTGTCGATCGGATCGAGCACGTAGACGTCGGCATTCGAGACGCCGAGCCGCCAGTCGTGCTTGCGCAGCGCCGTCTTCGTGCCGTGGACGGCGAGCGGCAGAACCGGCACCTGGCGGTCGATCGCCAGCTTGAACGCGCCGCGCAGGAACGGACCGAGCTGGCCGTCCGCCGATCGAGTGCCCTCGGGGAAGATCATCACCGACACCCGCTTGGCGAGGCGGTCCTCGCACTCCCGCATCGCCGCCGCGACGCTCGCCCTGTTGCCGCGCACGAGACGGATGTCGCCGGCCATCCTCATCAACCAGCCGACGAGCGGGAACTTGAAGAACTCGGCCTTGGACAGCCACTTCATCTCCCACGGCAGATGGGAGATCAACAGGATGTCGACGAAGCTCTCGTGGTTGGCGACGACGACGTAGGGCCGCCGCGGATCGGGAGGCATCTCGCCGTGGGTGCGGAATCGCCACAACGGGTTGAGCACCTGGTGGACCACGGTGATCTTGCGGAACAACCAGCCCGCGGCGTAGCGGCCGCGGTCGAACGGCACGGTGACGACCCAGACGATCCCGACGAGGGGCACCCAGATGATCAGGAGAACGCCGAGGACGAGCCAGCTCCACGCGCTGAACACGGTCCGGGCCACGGTGTTGTCGAGCAGCGACGCTCGCATCTTCGAATTCTTGCCCACTGTGAGGCGCCGTGTCAGTACTCGGAGTGCGGAGCGAAGATCCGTGCCGCCGGGCCCGTGCCGGCGATCGCATCGGCGGCGAGGATGACGGCCGCAGCGGTGTACGACGTGTGCTCGTCGAACGGGAAGTTCACTCGTTCGGGGTAGACGATGCCGGTCCAGTAGGAACCGTCGGGACGTCGATGGTTGCGGGTCCAGCGCAGCAGGTCGGCTGCCGTGTCGGTGTCGCCGATCGTGGCGAAGGCGATCGCGCACTCGGCGGTCTCCGAGGCCGTGATCCACGGTTCGTCGCTGACGCAACGCACGCCGAGGCCCTCCATCACGAACGTCGTCCAGCCGTCGGCGAGTCGCGCCTTGCCGGCACTGACACCGAACGCACCGCACATCGCCGGGTAGTACCAGTCCATCGCCCACCGTTGCTTCGGCTCGAAGGCGTCGGGGCGCTCGACGATCGCCGTCATCATCTGCTCGGCGGCGCGCACCCAGCGGGGGCGTCGATGCCCGAGTACTGGCACCGAGGCGGGCGCCACAGCGCAGGGCGTGGGCGATGCTCGACGAGCCAGTGAGCAGGGCGTAGTCCCAGGTTCTCGTCCCGTCGGCCTCGATTGCCCACAATGCCAGGCCGTCGTCGCGGCGCTGGTCGAGCACGAAGGTCAGCGCCCGTTCGACCGCCGGCCACAGCGTCTCGGCGTCGCCGCGTGACGACGTGCTCAGCCAGTGGTGGAACGCTCCCGTGGCGAGGTAGGCACAGACGTTGGTGTCGAGTTTGTCGTCCTCGACGGTGCCGTCGGTCCGGTAGTAGTTGTGCCACGCCCCGGATGGCAGTTGCGTGTCGACGAGCCACCGGTAGGCAGCGAATGCCTCGGCGTGCCGACCGGCGACGTCGAGCGCCATCGCGGACTCGACGAGGTTCCACGGATCGCAATGACCGCCCGGGAACCACGGGATCATCCCGCTCGGGTGTTGCAGGTCCACGAGGTGCTGCGCCGTCGCGTCGACTTCGGCGGCGGTCAGCACGCCCGGCAGATCCAGCCTCATCGCGCGACCGCGTAGAGGACGAGGCTCTTGCCGAGCACGGGGGACAGCAGCCGCTCGGCGATGCGGGTCGAGCGCGGTTGGCGGATGATGTCCCACTCGAGGAACTGGCGGTAGCGGCGGACGAGTGGATGGTCCTCGTCGTTGACGCCGACGGCACACTTCAGCCACCAGTACGGCGAGTGGAGGGCGTGAGCGTGGTGACTTCCCACGACGTCGAGATCGGCGGCGCGCAGCTTGGCCTTGAGCTCGGTCGCCGAGTAGATCCGCACGTGGCCACCGGCCACCGCCGGTGCGTGGTACTCGTCGGAGAGCATCCAGTTCACCTTCTCCGGAAACCAGGACGGAACCGTGACGGCCACCAGGCCGCCATGCCGGACCACTCGACGCAGTTCGGCCAGGGCGCCGATGTCGTCGGGGATGTGCTCGAGCACTTCCGACGTGATCACGGCGTCGAAGGCGGCGTCGGCAAACGGCAGGGCGGTGGCGTCGCCGCGCACGACGCCGGCGACGTGCTTGTCCTCGACCTCGCCGGTCTCCACCATCGCGGCCATCGTCGAACGGGTGGCCTCCACCTCGTCGGCTGCCTGATCGAGGGCGACCGTGTGATAGCCGCGCCGAGCGAGCTCGAAAGCGTGGCGTCCGAACCCGGAGCCGGCGTCGAGGACGACGCCACCCGACGGCAGGCCGAGCTCGGTAAGCCGATCGAAGCGGACGGTGAGCATTCAGGCGACGTCCGTTCTGGCGTGCCTTGGCCACGTTCTCGGGCATCGCCAGGACCTCGCGGTACTGCTCGACGGTGAGCTCGGCGCAGCGGCGCCACGTCCACCGCTCGACGACGCGGCGACGGCCGGCCTCTCCGACGCGGGCGCGCAATTCGGCGTCGTCGAGGCCGCGACGGATCGTGTTGGCGAGCGCGTCGACATCGCCGGCGGCGCACTGCAGCACTGTCTCGCCGTCGCGACCGGTGACCTCGGGCAGCGCCCCGCCGTCCGTCGCCACGAGCGCCGTGCCTGTCGCCATCGCCTCGATCGCCGGCAGGCTGAAGCCCTCGTAGAGACTCGGCACGACGGCCAACTCCGCTTCGGCGTAGAGCTCGACGATGCGCTCGTCCGACACGCCCGAGACGAAGTCGACGACATCGCCGAGGCTGTGCCGTTCGATGAGGTCCATGCTCCTGCCCGGCTTCGGCCGGCCGATGATCGTCAACGACACGTCACGTTCGGTCCGGACCTTGGCGACAGCCTCGATCAGCTCGCCGAGGCCCTTGAGGGCGACATCCGCGGAGGCAGTCGTGATCAAACAGCCGGGCCGGCGGGCGATGTCGGGTCGCGGGCGGAACAGCTCGGCATCGACGCCGACCGGCACGAGACGCATCCGGTCGAGGCTGACTCCCATGTCGGCGTTGATGTCGTTGATCGAGTTCTCGCTGACGACGACGATCCGCGGCATCCGCGAGGCGACTCGTCCCTGCATCTTGACGAACGAGTACCAGCGGCCGACGGACCACCGCTTGCGCCAACTCGGCGCCTTGTCCATCTCCAGCATGCGATCGCGGGTGATCGGGTGGTGGAGGGTCACCACGGTCGGGATCTTCTTTTCGAGCAGGAGGATGCCGTAGCCGAGGCATTGGTTGTCGTGGACGAGGTCGAAGTCGCCGAGGCGCGGTGTAAGGGCGCGTAGGGCGCGAAAGCTGAACGCCAGCGGCTCGGAGAAGGTCCCGGCGGAGAACTGCAACACCTCGAGGAGGTCCTCGCGCGACTTGAGCTCCCAATACGCCGGAAAGCGCCCGGGAAACTGATCGTTGAACAGGTCGAGGCTGGGTAGCTCGTGCAGTTCGACGCGGTCGTCGAGCACCGGATAGGGCTGCCCACCGAACACCTCGACGTGGTGGCCGAGATCGCACAGCGCCTTGGTGAGGTGACGGGTGTAGACGCCTTGCCCGCCGACGTGTGGCTTGCCCCGGTACGTCAGGTAGGCGATGCGCAGTGGCTCGTCGCCGGCGGAGGGCATTTGTCCAGGCTACCGGCACCCTGTTACCCGTCGGTAACAGTTGGCGACCGCTCACTTTCCGGCCGCCCGGGTGTCTGAAGCGTGATGAGCGCCAGCGTCGACCGGCCACGCGCCGTGGTCGTCGTCGTCGCCGGCGATGGGCGGCGCATGCTCATCGACATCGGCTCAGCAGTGGCGTGCGACCTCGACCTCGTCGATCGTCTGCTCTGGCTGCGCCTCACTGCCCGGCGACTCGGTTGGGCCGTGATCCTTGAAGACGTCGACGACGACCTCCACGACCTCCTCGACCTCGTCGGCGTCGCGGCCCTGCTCGCCTCCCCTTGAGGCGCGAACTTGGCTATCCCTCAACCAGTTCGCGGCGTCAAGCGCTCGCTAGGCGATTGTCGGGGTGATCGGGGTGCCGAGCTCGACGGTGCGGCCGACCGTGCACAGCCGGTCGTGAGACCGTTGCACTGCCTGCGGCAGCACCTCGCGGGCGGCGTCGCCGTCCGCACCGGAGGGGAACGTCACGCGGAACGTGACGGCGATGTCGGTGAGTCGGTTGCCGTCGTCGTCGCGGATCTTCTCGGCGCCGATGTCGACCTGGAACGACGTCTGCTTGAGCTCGTCGCGATGTGAGGATGTCGACGTCGATCGCCGTGCACCCGGCGATCGCGGCGAGGAGCAGTTCGGTCGGCGTGAAGTCGGCGTCCGTCCCCGTGCCGAACGCCACCTTGCCGCCGCGTGTGTTGACGGCGGCGAAACGACCGGCGTCGATGCGCTCGACGGTGACCTGGCGATGTGTCGTCATCCGCCCAGCCTGGCACGGCGTGGTAGGCATCGCGGTCGTGCGAGCTGTCGTGCAGCGAGTCACGGAAGCGTCCGTGAGCGTCGACGCAGGCGAGATCGTCGGGGCGATCGGCCCGGGACTTTGCGTGCTCGTCGGGGTCACCCACGACGACTCCACAGCCGACTCCGAGTGGATCGCCCGCAAGGTGTGGCACCTGCGCATCTTCGACGACGAAGCCGGCGTGATGAACCGTGCGGCGAGCGACCTCGGCGCCGAGATCCTCGTCGTCAGCCAGTTCACCCTCTACGGCGACGCCATGGCGGGTCGTCGGCCGAGTTGGATCGCCGCCGCCCGTCCGGAGCAGGCGGAGCCGCTCGTCGAGCAGGTTGTCAGCACGCTTCGCGATCTCGGCGCCACGGTGGCGACTGGCAAGTTCCGCGCCGCGATGCGGGTGTCGCTCGTCAACGACGGACCCGTGACCGTGCTCCTCGACTCGCCATCCCCCACGTCGCCGCCAACCCGATGACCATCACGGCGATGACCGGCGCGTCGCCGAGTCGGACGTACCACGTCTCGCCGCTGCGCAGTTCGACCTGCTCGCGAATCACTGACTGCTCACTCACCGCCGTGCGCTGGTGCACCTCACCGTCGGGCGTCACGAACGCCGAGAAGCCGGTCGGCGCCGCTTGCACCACCCAGCGCCCGGTCTCCAGGGCGCGCAACCGGCTCGACGCGACCTGCTGGGTCTGCACGATCGTGCCCGAGTAGCTCGCCCCGTTCGTCGGGTTGACAATGACTTCGGCGCCGTCTCGAACACCGTCACGAGCCCGTCCGCCGAAGAACACCTCCCACGAGATGACGACGCCGAGGCGGGTGCCGTCGGGAAGGTCGAGGACGGCCGGTTCGGTGCCCGCGACGGCGTCGTTGGGAACCTGGTCAACGGGTGCACCGAGCGCGTCGAGCAGTCCACGCAACGGGACGTACTCGCCGAACGGGACGCGGCGCACCTTGTCGTAGCGGCTGGAGATCTCGCCGTCAGGCGTGACGATCACCTGGGCGTTGGTGAACCGGTCGGGGTCGCCCGGCACGTCCTCGGTGACGCCGACCGAGATCGGAACGCCGAGGCGTTGCGCCTCGGCGGTGATCTCATCCAGCTCGGGACTCCCCGCGAACTCGGCGACATCGACGACGTTCTCGGGCCACAGCACGAGGTCGAGGTCGTCGTCCGGCTCGATCGTCCGGGTCGCCTCGAGATGGCGCTGGGTGACCAGCTCGCTCGGCACATCGTCGGCACGGGTGCCCTGCTCGCCGCCGCCCTGCACGGCGGCGATGTCGAGGAACACTCCGGTGCCGTTGGCACGTGGAGCGATGGCGCTGAACGCCACGACGGCGACGGCGGCGACCAGCCCGGAGGCGGCCAGACGCACGTCGATGGTGCGCGTCGCCGAGGCGCCGGAGGAGGACGCCGAGCGCGCACCCGATCTGGAACACGACCCACGTGAGGAGGATCACGCCCCCGACACGAACGACGCCGGCGAACGGCCCGGCAGCCTGGGAGATCCCCAGGCTGGCGAGCGGGACGCCGCCGAACGGCCACGAGAAGCGCACCGCTTCCGCCAGCGTGTGGGCGAACGGCCGGCCGATCGTGCTCCACCGACCGACCGGCGAGGCGACGGCGGCGACTGCGTGGAACAGCCCGAACACGGCGCTGGCGACGACATAGCCGGGCGCCGTGAGCTGCCACATCCACGCCATGCCCATGGCCAGCCAGCGTGAAGGCGAACACGAAGGCCAGTCCGGCACGCTGGCGACGTGTCGGAAACTCGCCGAGGCTGAGCTCGAACAGCGCGACGCCGACGAACGCGAGCGGCCACCATCCCCAAGGAGGGAGGGCGAGGGCGACTCCGAGCCCTCCGGCGAGGGCGACGAGCGCCCGGCGGAGCGTCGTCAGCCGGCCGGCGCCGTCGATGTCGTGGTCGTCGGCCGCGGCGGGTCGACGGGGGCGAGCGTCGTCGGGTCGACGAGGTCGAGGAACACGACGATCCGTTCGGCCACCGATCCTGGCGGATGGCACGCGAACAGTGTGGCCGAGTGCCGGTAGTCCTGGGTCACGACCCACATCGCGTCGGGCGTGACGATCTCCACCGAGTGGACCAGGTAGACGTGCTTACCGGTGTACTGGTCCGGGTTGGGCACCGAGACCGGCACGCCGTCGGCGCGCTCGAAGCCCTCGGTGGCGTCGAGGTCGAAGATCACCTGGTCGCCGGGCAGGAGCTCGTCGAGGCGCCGGAAGTCGGCGTTGTGGCTGGTGCGATGCCCGGCGACGACGACGTTGCCGAGCTCACCCGGCATCGCCGTCCCCGGCCAGTGCCCCGGCCCGTAGTCCAGGGTGTTGATGCGAATGCCCTCGATGAACGGTGAGTCGACCTCGATCGCCGGGATCTGCAGGCGACCGTGGAACGTCTGCGGCTCGGGCTCGTTGTCGGCGGGGGCGTCCTGCGGGACCGGCAGCGTCACCGTCGTCGTTGTGGTGGACGTCGATGTCGTTGCCGCGGTCGCGGCCGTGGCGCCGGCGGCGCCGAGGACGGCAAGCACAGCGGCAACAGCGATCCCCGAGCGAAGGTGTGTCACGGGCGGAGAATGTACCGGGCGTGGACGCCAGAGGGGCCGCGTTAACGGGCTCTCCTCCGACCGATGGGCGTTTTCCTGACCGTTCCGTCATGAAAACACCCATCGGTCGCTCTTGTCACCGTTACGAGGGGCGCAGGGCGTCGGCGGGGTCGAGCCGGGCAGCGCGGATCGCCGGTGACACGCCGGCCACGAGACCGACAGCGAGCGCGGCTGCGGCGCCGCCGGCGAGGGCGGCGATCGGGACGTCGACGAGCCATCCCTGGCTGCGCGGCGTACACGGCCGTCACGATGGCCCCGAGGGCGACACCGGTCACACCGCCGAGCGTTGCCAGCATCGTCGCCTCGGTGAGGAACTGGCCGGCGATGTGGACGCGCTTGGCCCCCATCGCCCGGCGCACGCCGATCTCGCCGCGGCGTTCCAGCACGGAGATCACCATCACGTTGGTGATGCCGACACCGCCGACGACGAGGGCGACGAGCCCGAGTCCGAGCAACAGGTTGCGCAGCGCCTCGTCCGTCGCCGCCCGCGCTTCGAGGGCATCCGACGGCCGCGACACCTCGACCTCGTCGGGTGTCTCCGGGTCGACCGAACGGGCGAGCACGGCCCGCACCGCCTCGACCTGGTCCGGCGACGTGCGGACGAACAGCGTCGATGGCGAACGAGTGGTCCCGAACAACTCGTCGGCGACCGGATACCCGATCAACGCCGCCGAATCGAGATCCGGGGCAAGCGGCGCCGGCTCGAGGATGCCGATCACGGCGAACCACTCGCCGCCGAGCCAGACGCGGGGATTGCTGCGAAGGTCCGTCGACGCTGATCCCGAACCGGAGGGCGGCGTCGGCTCCGAGCACGACCGCGGGGAGGTTCTCGGTCGCCGCGTCGAGGAACCGCCCGCCGGCAAGTTCGGCGCTGGTCGCGTCGAGCGTCGAGAGGTCCGCGGCGGCGACGCGGATCCCGCCGGTCACCGCATCGTCGATCAGTTCGTTGCGACGCACCGTTGCGTCGACGGTCGTGACACCCGCCGTCGACGTCACCGGTCCGATCCGATCGGCGACGTCGCGGGCGTGCTCGGGCAACGTGGTCGCCTCGCCGAACACCGACTGCCCTGGCTGGACGCGCAGACAGGTCGGTGCCGAGGGCGTCGATCTCGGCGATCAGGTCGGCCTTGCTCGACGCCGAGATGCCGACGACGGCGACCATCGCGGCGATGCCGATGGCGATCCCGAGTGCCGTCAGCATCGTGCGCAAGCGCCGCGCGCGCAGCCCGACGACACCGACTCGCCCGAGATCGCCGACTCGCAGCTTGCTGCGCAATCCGGCGCGCCGGAGGCTCATGACGCGCGCGGCAAGGTCGTCGACGATCGCTCCATCGAGCAGCGAGACCTGGCGCGGCGCCTGCTCGGCGATGTCCCGATCATGGGTGATCAGCACGACGGTGTGCCCGACGGCGTGGAGCTCGCGGAACAGGGCGACGATCGCCGCCCCCGTCTTGCTGTCGAGGTTGCCGGTCGGTTCGTCGGCGAGGATGATCGCCGGCTCGCCGACGAGCGCCCTGGCGATGCCGACGCGCTGGCGCTCGCCACCGGAGAGCGCGCCGGGCTTGTCGCCCGGCCTTGTCGCCGAGCCCGACGCGCTCGAGGGCCGGCGGGCTCGACCGTTGCGAGCAGACCGTCCGACACCGGCGTACAGCAGTCCTGTCGCCACGTTCTCGAGCGCGGTCAGGCCCTCGACGAGGTTGAACTGCTGGAACACGAACCCGATACGCCGACCCCGGACGGCGGCCAGGCGGGCGTCGCTGAGCCGGCTGACGTCGCGGCCGTCGATGCGCACCGTGCCGGTCGTTGGGCGGTGGAGGGCGCCGACGACGTTGATCAGCGTCGACTTGCCGGACCCGGACGGTCCGACGATGGCAACGAACTCGCCGGCGTGCACCGACAGGTTCACACCGTCAAGGGCGCGGACGGGGGGACTTCCGCGGTACTCCTTGGTGACGCCGGCGAGTTCGAGGACTGTGGAGTTTTCGTCCATTACGCGATCACCACTTCGGCGCCTTCGGCGACGTCGCCGGTGATCTCGACGTAGCCGTCGGCGAACGTGCCCAGCTCGACGCCGACGAGGTGGGTGCCGGTGCCTTCGCGGACTTCGACGGCGTAGCCGCCTTCGGCGAGGGCGAGCACAGCCTCGACGGGGACGGCGAGGACGTCGTCGGCAGAAACGATCGAGACGAGAACGTCGACCGGACTGCCTGTCGGCAGCCCGATGTCCTCGCTGACCGTGACCGTGACGGGGATCGTCGTCGCTCCCGACTCGCTGGTGCTCGCCTCGCCGATCGAGGCAACGGTGCCGGGCACCGTGCTGCCTCCGGGTAGCTCGACCGTGACGGCATCGCCGACGGCGAGGAGGGTGGCGTCGGCGATGTCGAGGTCGACGTTGATCGTCAGATCGGGGTCGGTGACGGTGACGCCGGCCTCGCTCGCCGGCTGACCGAGCACCCCACCAACGTCGGCGACACGTACCGCATCGGGGATGAAGACGATCTCTCCGCGGGTGATCTCGCCGTCGTCGTCTTGACCGTGATCTTCCTGGAACGCCTTCACCGCACCCGTCGTCGCGTCGGTCCAGTCGCCGTCGACGGTGACGTCGTACTCGGCGGCGTAGCCGAGCTGGGCGAGCATCCGCTCGATCGCCAACACGTCGTCGCCATCGTCGACGCTCGGACCGAGATCGCGCCACAGCGTGGTGTCGCTGCGGATGGCGATCACCGGCTCATCGTCGACGGCGGCGATCAGGTCGCCGTGGTCGATGACCGTGCCCGGCTCGGGAGCGACGTGAGCGTCCCCTCCTGGGGCAGGACGAGTGGCGACTCGTCACCGAACCCGACGGTGCCGTCGAGCTCTTCGGTGCGGGCGAGGTCTCGGCGGGTGACGGCGGCGACGTTGAGGTCGGCGGCCGGTGTCGTCGCCGAAGCCGTGTTGGAGTCGCCGTCGCGGGAGCCTATGGCGATTCCAAGGGTGGTGGCGGCAGCCACGGCGACTGCCGTGCCGCCCGCGATCAACCAGCGCGCGCATCATTCCGCCGCGACCGTGGCAGCGGTGATCATCATCCCGCCACCGCCGCACTCCTCGGCCGCGGCTTGGAAGTCCTCGTCGGCCCGCGGTCCACCGTCGACGCCGCCGCCTTCTTCCGGCTCAGCCTGCACCGAGAAGCCGCCGTCGTCGCTGAACACCGGGTCGGGCATGTCGATCCCCTGCTCACGCATGCACTCGGTGAACTCGAGCATCTGCTCGCGCATCTCCGCTTCCTGCTCCGGGTCCATCTCGATGGCGCCGCGAGCGTTCTCGAGGAGCGGCTGGCACTCCTCCATCGCCGCCTCCATCTCGTCCTCGGTCTCCGGGGTAGCCATGATCTGGATGCCGCCGTCGGCGCCCGGGTCGGGCATGTCGATGCCGTGCTCGCGCATGCACTCGGCGAACGCCAGTTGCGCCTCCTCGGGGTCCATCGGCGCCGACGAGGCGGTGACGTCGCTGCCGACAGGCGTCTCTGCCTCGGTACCGAGGGACGCCACCTCCTGATCCGCGTCACCGCTCGATCCGTTGCCGTCGCCGCCACAGGCGGACAGCAACGCCACCGCCAGGACTGCCGCCGAGACCGCACTCGACGCTTTCGTCGATCTGGTTCATGGCGAGACCATGACGGCGACGGGCTGAGAGGCGGGTGAGCGTCGCTGAGGAGACGCTGAGGGAGCGTTCCAATTCGTCGGCCGACCGAACAGACTCGTGGCGGTGCGTGTGCTCGTCGTCGAGGATGAGGTCCGTCTTGCCGAGGCGATCGCTCGCGGGCTGCGCGCCGAGGGTTTCGACGTCGACACGGCGACGACCGGCCCGGACGGTCTGTGGCGTGCCCAGGAGGGTGCCTACGCGGCGATCGTCCTCGACGTCTTGTTGCCAGGGCTCAACGGCTACATGCTGTGCCGGCAGCTCCGCGACGAGGGGATCACCACGCCGATCCTGATGCTCACGGCGAAGCAGGGCGAGCACGACGAGGCCGAGGGCCTCGAGCTGGGCGCCGACGACTTCCTGCGCAAGCCGTTCAGCTTCGTCGTGCTCGTCGCTCGCCTGCGTGCCTTGATCCGCAGATCGACGAACACACCCGACGGTGCGTTGATGATCGGCGACTTGCGGGTCGATCCGATCAAGCGCCGGGTGTTCCGCGGGCCCAGCGAGTTGGTCCTCACCGCGCGCGAGCTCGATCTCCTCGTCGCCCTCGCCCGCCGCGACGGCGGCGTGGCATCGAAGGCCGAGCTGCTCGCCGAGGTGTGGGGCCTCGACTTCGACGGTGACGACAACGTCGTCGAGGTCTACGTCGGTTACCTGCGCTCGAAGATCGACCGCCCGTTCGCCCGCCACACCCTGCAAACCATCCGCACCGTCGGCTACCGCCTCGTCGACTCTGTGGATGAAGTCACGTGAGGTCGAGCGTGCGGAACGGTGCCACTACCGCAGACCGGCCACACTTGGGTTCTCCTCGGGAGCGTGTGGTTCGGCCGCGCGCTGCGTCACGTCGTGTGGCTCCAGAAGCGTCGGTTTCAGTCGGCACTTCGGAATCTTCCCGCGCAAAGTGGCCAGATCTGGCCGCTCAGCGACATCAGTTCCCTCGCGGCGGCCAGTTCGGGTTTTGGGCGAGGCTCCTCGGCAAGCGCTGGGGGAACTGACGTGAACGCAGGGCTGTTTCGCCGGCTGCGTGGTTCGGTGCGCGTGCGCGTCTCGCTGCTGGCTGCCGGCGTGTTCGCCGTCGCCCTCATCGTCGGTGCCGTCGTGCTGTTGCGCTCGCTGGAGCGGGTGCTCGTCGACGACGCACGTGCCGCGGCGCGGATCGCCCTGGCCCGCCAGGCTGACGCATTGCGGTCCGAAGGGATTCCGGCGTCGGCGTCGGCAGTCGAGATGAACGGCGTCGTGACGATGCAGTTCGGCGCCGGTGGACGGACGTTCATGATCGCAGTCCCCGATGGTGGAGCGCCGGCTGACTACCTACTGTCGGCCCCGGCCGAAACAACGGAGCTGGTCTCGCAAGCGGTCGTGGCCGAACGGCTCGGTTTGCCGTCCACGGCCAACGTTCTGTTCGACGCCCGTCCCGTCGGTGGAGCGTTGCTGTCGACCGTGTCACCGCTCGACGACGTCGAGGCGACGATCGACCGCACCCGCCAAGCCCTCTGGGTGGTCGTCCCGGGGTTGGTGCTGCTCGTCGGCGGGATGTCGTGGCTGCTCGCCGGGCGGGCGCTGCGACCGGTGCGGTTGATGACGTCCCGGGTCGCCGGTATCGAGTCTCGCTCGTTACACGAACGCGTCCCCGAGCCGCAGTCCGGTGACGAGGTCGCCGAGCTGGCGAGGACGATGAACCAGATGCTCGGTCGTCTCGAACGGGCGAGCGAGACGAGCCGGCGGCTGGTGTCGGACGCGTCGCACGAGCTGCGCACGCCGGTCGCCGTGATGCGCACAGAGTTGGAGGTCGCCCAACGCGACCCGGTCGCCGACTGGTCGGCGACGAGTGACGTCCTGCTCGGCGAGCTCGACCGCCTCCAGTTCCTCGTCGACGACCTGTTGCTGCTCGCCCGCGGCGACGAGATGTCGCTGGCGCGTGATGACGTCGATCTCGAGGCGGTGGTCGACGAGGTGACGTCTCGCCGCCGGCGCGTCCCCGTGACGCGTGAACTGGGCGAGCCAATGATCGTGCACGGGGACGAGCGGGCCTTGGGCCGGGCGCTCGACCACCTCGTCGCCAACGCTGCCCGCGCTGCCACGACGCGGGTTGCCGTGTCGATCGAGGGCAACGGTGATTCCATGGTCGATGTCCATGTCGACGACGACGGTCCGGGCATCCCGCCCGACCAACGCGCCAACGTGGTGCGCCGGTTCGTCCGGCTCGACGAGGCGCGCAGCCGCGACGAGGGAGGTGCCGGTCTCGGTCTTGCCGTCGCTTCCGACGTCGCTGCGGCCCACGGTGGTCACCTCGCCATCTACGACTCCCCGCTGGGCGGCGCCAGGGTGACGATCACCCTTCCAGTGTCAATCGTCTGACAGGGAACTTCGGAGTCGAAGCGACGTCAGAAACGGCGGGTCAACCTCCGAAGAACCGCTGGAAGCGGGCGGCCCAGCGTCTACAGTCCCCGAACGGTGACAGCGCAACAGGCGGAGGTGACCTGCGCATCGTGCGGGTTCCTGTCGGCGCCCGACGCTGCGTTCTGCGGCTCGTGCGGCGCGCCGCTCGACCGGGTCTGTGCGGAGTGCGGGCGGCGGAACGGATCGGCGCACCGCTTCTGCGACGGCTGCGGAGCCTCGCTCAACGATCTTGGACTGGCGGAACGGCGCCGGGTCGAGTCGGTCGAGGGGGAGCGGCGGCATCTCACAGTGCTGTTCGCCGATTTGGTCGGCTCGACGTCGATGTCGAGCCGGATGGACCCGGAAGACATGCGACGCGTGATGCGCGCCTACCAAGAGCAGTGTGTGCGGATCATCACCGCCCACGACGGCTATGTCGCCAACTATCTCGGCGATGGGATCGTCGCCTACTTCGGCTTTCCGACCGCTCATGAGGACGATGCTCGTCAGGCCGTGCGCGCTGCCATCGGCGTGGTCGCGGCGATCCACCGGCTCGGCGAGGAGCTGGCGATGGACGGTCTGTCCGCGAGGGTCGGAGTGCACACCGGACTCGTGGTGGTCGGCGAGATGGGGGCCGGCTCGGCGCGCCTCGGCGCCGACGTGGTCGGCGAAGCGCCGAACGTCGCCGCTCGCCTGCAGAGCCTGGCCGACCCTGGTCACGTCGTCATCAGCGGCAGCACGTTCGCCCTCGTCGAGGGATTCTTCACGGTCGAGTCGCTCGGCGCACCACCGCTGAAGGGAGTCGACCGGCCACTACCCGTCTATGTCGTCGTCGGCGAGACCGGCGCCCAGTCCCGTGTCGACGTCGCCCGACGTCGTGGCGGACTGACGCCGCTCGTCGGGAGGGACGCCGAGATGGGGTTGCTCGTGCGCTGCTGGCAATCCACTGCCAGGGGCCCCGGTCAGCTCGCCGTGATCAGCGGCGAGCCGGGCATCGGCAAGAGTCGCATCGTCCATGAGTTGCGCGAGCACGTGCGGGCCGACCATGGATTCGTCGTCGAGTTGCGCGGCTCCCCGCGTTTTCAGAGCAGCACGCTCCAGCCGGTCATCGAGTATCTCCGGCGGGCAGCTCGCCTCACTCAGGTGACCGATCACGCCGCCGCCCTCGCCGCCGTCGAGCGGTTGGTCGGCCGCTCTCGCCGTCCTCCTGCCGATGCCGTCCAGGTGATCGCCGAGCTGCTCGAGATCGAGGCCGGCGAGCAGCGACCTCAGGTGCCACTGGGGCCGGAAGCCCGGCGGCGGCGAACCCTCGACGTGCTCAATGCGCTGCTCCGCGGCCTTGCCGACGAGCAGCCGGCGTTGCTCGTGTGCGAGGACGCCCAGTGGTTCGACCCGACGACGGTCGAGCTGATGACCACCGTGATCGAACACCAGCCGCCCGATCGGCTGTTCACCGTGGTCACTCATCGCAGCGACCATCCCCTCCCGTGGGCCGAGATCCCCGACGATGTGCTGGCGCTGCCGTTGAGTCGGCTGCTCACCCCCGAGGTCGATCGAGTCGTCGCCCAGCTGTGCGGAGATCGTGAGTTGCCGGTCGCCGTCCATCGACAGATCGCCGACCGCACCGACGGCGTGCCGCTGTTCGTCGAGGAGCTCACCCACATGCTCCTCGACTTCCCGTCCGACCCTTACACCGCTGAGTTGCCCGCCGACCGCTCGGTGCCGTCGACGCTGCGCGAGCTGCTGATGGCCCGCCTCGACCGCCAGGGTTCGGCCGCGGACGTCGCCCAACTCGCCGCAACGGTCGGTCGAGAGGTGCCACTCGGCTTCCTGCGGGAGATCTGGAGCGGCCCGCCGGCCGAACTCGACCACGAGCTCGATCGCCTGGTCGAGTCAGGCTTGATGCAACGCGAGGGCGGAAGCGACGACGCGATGATCACGTTCAAACACGCGCTGGTTCAGGACGTCGCCTACGACTCGTTGCTGAAGACCGCCCGCCAAGCCCACCATCGGGCGATCGCCGAGGCGATGGAGCAGCGGCGCGGCGTTGCGACGGCGGTCAACCCCGAGGTCATCGCCCACCACCTCTCAGCCGCCGGGTTGCCGGAGCGAGCGGTGCCGCAGTGGCTGCTTGCCGGCGAAAGGGCGCTCGAGCGGTCCGCCGACCACGAGGCGATCGCCCACCTGTCCGCTGGGCTGGCCCTGCTGCCCGAGATCCCCGAGAGTCGCCAACGCGACGAACTCGAGCTGACCTTGCTCGTCCGCCTCGGCGCCCCGCTGATGACGACGCGGGGCTACGGCTCGGCGGAAGTCGAGGATGTTTACCGGCGGGCGCTCGCCCTCGGTGACGGGATCGGCGACCTCACGCAGCTGTTCGAGGCGCTGTACGGGATCTTCCGCATGCACCTGCTGCGCGCCGAGTACTACGTCGCCCTCGACGTCGCCGACCGCCTGGCGAGCCTCGCTTCCCGCGCCGATGCCCCGCAGTTCACGATCGCCGCCAGCCGCGCCCTCGGCAGCGTCCTCGTCTACTACGGCGACGACAAGGCCGAGACGCTGCGCGCCCTGCAGCATGCGATCGCCACGGCGGCGGCGAACGAGAGCACGTTCAATCGGGTGCCGGCGCTCAACGACGTTGCCGACGCGGGGATCACCAGCCGCTCGTACTCGTCATGGGCGCTGTGGCTGGTCGGGCGCACGGCTGAGGCCAACGAGATGAGCGCCAGCGCCATCGCGGGGCGCGCGCGCTCGGCCACCCGTTCACGATCGCCCTGGCGCTGTTGTTCGACGCCTGGTTGCGACAGTTCCAGGGCGACGTCGACGGCGTGCGCCGGCGAGCCGAGGAGGCGGGACGCTTTGCCGCCGAGCAGGGGTTCACGTTCTGGAGCGGCTGGGCCTCGATCATGCGCGGCTGGGCGATCGGCGCCGCCGGCGAACCCGAGAGCGGGGCGGCGGTGATCCGTGCCGGCCTGGCCGATTGGCAGGCAACCGGCTCACGGCTCGGCATCACCTACTTCCTGTTCCTTCTCGCAGACATCCTCGGGCGGGCGGGCGATGTCGACGACGCTCTCGACATCCTGCGTGAGGCGACGACGATCGCAGTCGAGCGGAGCGAGGCATTCTGGCAACCCGAGCTCCATCGCCTGCGTGCCGAGCTGCTCGCCAAGCAGGGCGATCGCGCTGGCGCCGAGGCCGAGCTGATCCAGGCCGTCAACGTAGCGGCACGGCACGGCTCGCTCGCCCTCGTCGCTCGTGCCAATGAGACCCGCGAGCGACTCGTCGTGGCGTGAGCCCGAGCTACCGCAGGATCTCGACGTATCCGTCGGTTCCGTTCACGCGGATCCGCTGCCCGTCCTCGATCAGCCGGGTCGCGTTCTCCACTCCAACGACAGCTGGCAGGCCGTACTCCCTGGCGATCACCGCGCCGTGGGTCATCAGGCCACCGACCTCCGTCACGAGGCCGGTGATCGCGACGAACAGGGGCGACCAGCTGGGGTCGGTGTATGCCGTGACGAGAATGTCGCCAGGTTCGAGATCGGCCTGCGCCATGTCCACGATGACGCGGGCCCGCCCTTCGACCGTCCCGGCCGAGACCGGCAGACCGACGAGCGCGCCCTCCGGCACGTCGTTGCGCCGGTACGTTCCGGTGACGATCTCGCCGTCCGACGTGAGCACCCGCGGCGGCACCAGCGCTTCGTACGACCTGAACGCCTCCTTGCGCTCACGGACGAGCCGATGATCACAGTGGTTCGTGCGCGCGACGTCGTGGAACTCGTGGAGCGTTAGGTAGAAGATGTCGTCGGGCTCACGGAGCACGCCGGCCCGCACGAGCCGCCGGGCCTCTTCCAGCAAGGCCTGCTTGTAGACGAAGTAGCGGCTGACCATGCCGTACTTCGGAAACTCCCGATACCCGATGAAGGTCCGGACGCGGTCGATCATTCGCTTCGTCTCGGCGGCCTTCTGCGCTCCGTCCGGCAGGCCCCGCAAGCGTTCGAGCAGCTCGTGTTCCTTCTCCAACGCCTCCGACCGGCCTTGCTCGAATCGCCGCGCCCTGGCGCCCGGCTCGAAGTGCTTGATGTTGCCGAGAATCACCGGCAGGAGGGCGGCGGGCTGTTCGCTCCAGCGCGGCCTCGTGATGTCGATCTCGCCGACACAGCGCATGCCGTACTTGTCGAGCCAGGCCAGGATGGCGTCGCGCGCCACCGGCCCACCCTCGACCGTCGTCAGCACGTCGAGGAACGCGTCGTCCTCGACGTGTTGTAGGAATTCGACCACCTCTGGATGCGGGCGGATCGCGTCTGCGACGTCGAGTAGCGCCAGGCCCATCTCCGACGTGACGTTGTTGGGGACGGACTGGGTGAGTGTGTCGGCCGCGTTCTTCTCACCAAGCCACGCCTGGAGTTGATCGTTGAGCCACCACGTGGCCTCCATCGCCAACATGACGACCTGGTGGCTCTGCGGATCGAAAAGCATCCGCTTGAGCTCCTGGATGTCCGCCAGGATGAACTCGAAGAGGGCCGACCCGGACTTCGTCCGGATGGCGCGTTTCAGGGCCGCGAGGGAGGCCTCGGTGCGTCCGATCAGATCGGTGACGACGGCCGGATCGGTCTCGACCGCGGCCGGCGGGCCACCCGTCGGCGGCCCGCCGGACTGATCGTCCGGGATGGTCGGGATGAAGTCGCGATCGACGATGGTCTGCAGCGCGTCGCCGATGAGCGGATCGGACCTGCCGACGAGCTCCAGCAGGCCGGCGCGGCTCGCCGGCCTGGCCAACAGTTGCGTGACGTCGACGAACAGCCTGCCGCCCGCGTCGTACATCGGCCGGCCCGCCGTGAGCTGCCAAACGGCGAGCCCAAGGGGCTTGATGGGGTCGGTCATCATCTGCTGATGACCGACGGAGATGTAGACGTGGTTGCCCCCGTCGTTGATCGCTGGGATGGGGAACAGGGTGGTGATCGGCCGGCTCTGGACGATCTGGAAGTCGTCGTCGACCAGACACCATTCGATGTCTTGAGGGCAGCCGAAGTGGGCTTCGATGCGGCGGCCAAGCTGCACGAGCCGCACGACACTCGGATCCGTCAGGGCCGGCTGGTCGTGGCGCTCCACCTTGGCGATGACCGTGCCGTCGCTCACCCTGTAGACGTCTGCGTTCACCCGACCCGAGACCAGCGCCTCGCCGAGGCCGAACGTCGCCTCCACCGAGGCGATCTTCCGGTTGGACGTGACCGGGTCGGCCGTGAACAGGACGCCGGCAGCCCCCGCGACGACCATCTGCTGCACGACGACGGCCATCTGTACCTTGCGATGGTCGACGCCGTTGCGCAGGCGGTAGATGACGGCCCGCTCGGTGTACAGCGAGGCCCAGCAGCGAACGACGTCGTGGAGGATCGCCACCGGACCGACCACGTTCAGGTACGTGTCGTGCTGGCCGGCGAACGAGGCCGTCGGCTGGTCTTCCGCCGTCGCGCTCGATCGGACCGCGTAGGCAGTTTGCCCGCCGAACCCGGCGAGCGCACCGGTGATCGCTGCGGTCAGGTCGTCGGGGATGGCTGTCTCCTCGAAGTCTCGGCGGATCTCAGCGCTGAGTGTGCAGATCGACGCCCGGTCATCCGAGTTGACGCGCGTCAGCTGAGCGAGGCGATCGTCGATCGACGGCGCTTCCGAGATGATCCGCCCGAACGCGTGCGTCGTCACGCAGAAGCCGGCCGGGACGTGGACACCTTCGATCCGCGAGAGCTCCCCAAGGTTTGCCCCCTTGCCGCCAACGAGCGCGACTTGGGACTCGTCGATCTCCGTGAGATCCAGCACGTAATACTCGGTCATCGCGACACCATCGAAAGCACACGAAAGGTCCTTGCTTCAAGCCCCCCGCCCCGCGGTACGTTGAGAGTGGCGGCAGTGATCTGTGTCAGCAAATGTGCCCGTATCGGTCACTTTCGCTGACTCAGACCCGAGACCCGTCGCTACGCCTGGCGGCCACGTCGGCTTCAGGAGCAAGCGATCGTGACGTCGCCGACACATGAGCCGTCGCAGACCTACCGCGCAGGTCCTACTCGAACCACTGGAACGTGGGGCCGGCGGTCTCGCCGTTGGAGCCCACCGGGATGCGCATCAGCGCCTCCGCCTGCCAGCGCAGCTCCCACATCAGCCCGACCGCTCCGGTCAACTCGCCCGGCTCGCCGTTGAGCCCGCGGTGCAGGCAGCGCAGCACGTCCGTGTAGACCCGGTTCGACTCGTCGGTGAGCGAGCGCACCTCGCTGCCGGGCGGTAGGTCCTCGACGCGGGGATTGGGGCGCATCGGCCAGACGGCGTCGAAGTCGACCGGCAATGGCGGCCCGGTGGGCCCGGTGCGTGGCGTGTCCGAGGGCAGGTAGCGGCGGCCCTTGGCGAGCTCGTCGAAGCGAAAGAAGTGGGCGAGCAGCTCGCCCTCGCCGAGTGCCGTGTCGCCATCGTGGATCGTGTGGTCGATGCCCTCACCCTGATCGACGATGATCGAGAGGGCTGCGAGGGCGCTTTCCAGGTCATCGACAGCGAACGGCGCGCCGGCCATGCCGTACACGTGCTCGACGCCGTCGATCTGCTTCCACGCCTCACCGGTGAAGATCTTGTCCTTGGCGGCGAGCTGCTGCAGGCCGAGCTCGATCCCGGCGTAGAACTGACCGATCGTGTGGTACCCCTCCACACCGGGTGGCGTGCCTGGCGGCTCCGGCCGCTCGATGCGCCGGAACGTCGCCAGCGCCTCGGGCGACAGGGGTCGCAGGCCGACCACGACCCGGCCGTCACTGTGCGGCAGCGTCGCCGGATAGCGGGGAACGAACTTCCGGCGGTCGATGCGTGGTGATCCACCGATGGCGTTGAGCACGTTGGCCGCCAGGACGATGTGCAGCATCTCCTCCATCACCACGCTCTCGATGAGGGCGGCGGCCTCGGTGTTGTGTCCCGCGCGGATCGAGTAGAGGGCGCACAAGTACGGCGGGATCGTGCTGTGCTCCAGTTCGATGGCGGTCTGCAGCGCGCCGCGCAGCTCGTCAATTTCGCTGATCGCTTTCACGTGGCGATGTCCCGGACGGGTGCGGATCACCGCAGGTCTCCGAGTATCGCTTCGGCCGTTCGGCAGACCAGGGCGGCCAGCGTGAGCGTCGGGTTGGAGGTACCGATGGTTGGCATGCTGCCGGCGCCGACGACGAACAGGTTGCGGTGGTCCCAGCTGCGCTGATCGGTGTCGACGACTGATGTGTCGGGGTCGTCACCCATCCGATGGGTGCCGCACAAGTGGCCGGCGCCCATCGTTGCGAGTGGCTGACCCCTCCAGTCGAACGACTGGTGCAGCATCGGGGGGCGACCTGAGCCGAAGTCCGTCAGGTCGTCCGCTCCGAGCACGTCGAACCACTGCTCGGCGCATGAGCGGGCCGCAGCCGCGCCGGCGCGGGTGTACTTGTCGAAGTCGTAGTGAAGGATCGGCCGGGGCAGGCCGAGGGCATCGCTCCACTCGCCGTTGCGGCCGATCGTGACCCGATTGCCCGGTTCGGGAAGCTGTTCGAGGACAAAGCCGAGGAGCAGCTGGCGGGGGACCGTATTCGCCAGCCGGGCGCGCAGGGCCTTGCCGTGGAGGCCGTCGGTGAACACGCCATCACTGACGTCCGAGCCCGGGGAGCCGAGGATGCCGAAGCCCCAATTGTCGATGTCGGTGCGAAACGCTGCGTGATCGGCGCGGTACGGCCCGTCGCGAAGCGTCTCGATCCCCGACGTCGAGCCCGGCCCGCGGAACGTGCCGAGCGGTTCGTCGACGAGTGCCCAGCTGATGAGGAACGGGTGGTCCATCAGGTTGCGACCGACCTGGTCGCTCGAGTTGGCGGCGTCCGACATCAGTAGGAGCTTGGCGTTCTCGACGGAGTGGGCGGCGAGCACGTAGCGCTCGGCGGTGATCGTTCCGGCGACGGCAATGGGGAACGTGTTGCCCGTCCAGGTCAGGTAGTCGATGCCGGTCACCTCGCCAGCGGCGCCGACGACGACCTTGTTGGCGACCGTCTGGTGGACGATCCGCGCACCGGCGGCGGCCGCCGCGGCGAGTGTCTTCAGCGCCGAGTACTTCGCCTGGGCTGGACAGGCCGGGATGCAGCTGGCGTTGCCCTCGCAGCGCAGCCCGGTCTCCGGACTGCCGACGGCTCCGACGGGTGTGAAGCCGGCACCGTTGTCGTAAGCCACGTTGGGCGTGCTGTTGCGTCCGCCGGGGACGGGCACGACACCGGTCTCGTAGGTCCCGTCACCGATCGCGACCGGGAATCCGTCGAGCCGGTCAGCGAGCCACCGGTCGAGGTAGGACATCGGCACCTTGTGCATCGGATACACGTAGCCAGATCGGAACGGCAACCCGACACGCTCCTGGTCCTCGACGTCGGCGGCGACGCCGATCTCGAACTCCGCCTGCTCGTACCACGGCTCCAGCTCGTCGTAGCCGATCGGCCAATCGACGCCGACGCCGTAGCGGCGGTGCAGCTCGAAGTCGGCAGGGAGCATCCGGATCGAGTGCCCGTACCAGTGCAACGTGGTCCCGCCACGGCTGCGTTGGTAGTCGCTGCCGAACGGGAGCGGACCCATCTGGACGAAGTAGCCGGCGGTCCCAGGTGGCCCGTCTCGTGTCAGCGGCCGGATGTCGAGCACGTTGGGAGAGGGCGCGGCCGGGCTGTTCGGCCACGCTGAGTTGGGCACCTTCGCCGGGGCGGCGAGGAACTGGCGGATGTTGGCCTGATAGCCCTCCCAGGTGAGCCCGGTGGCCTCACCGGCTTCGAGGACGACGACGTCGACACCCGCGGTGGCGAGCCGGCGAGCGAGGATCGCTCCGGCGATGCCGGCGCCGACGATGGCGACGTCGCAGGTCAGGTCAGCCATCGACTACGCGCCGGGGCGGCGATCCACGTGGCGAACCCCGGCGCCTTGGCGCCTTGAGGGATGGGCACCGATGGCGTCCCACATCAGCCCGGCCGTGTAGGCCTCCGGGGAGATCACCTCGTCGACGTCGAGGGGGCTGGCGCCGTGACGGTCCCGCCACGGCCCGGGCAGCTGGACCCACTGACCCGTGTACCAGAGCACGATCAGGTTGCGGGCGGGCGGGCCGAGGTCGGGGTCGTCGAGGATGCGCAATTCGAGCTGAGTCGACAGGTCGCGGCCGGCCCGGTGGATGACGTCGTGGCCGGTCGTCAACAACCGGGCGGCGAACGACTCGCCGACGATCGCCGTGAAGTGGTCGAGATACGTTTCGGCCATGCCGGTGCCGACCAGCTCGGCCGCTCGATATCCGGTGAGCGCTGCCGAGAGCTCGCAGAAGTCGTCGAGCGGCCGGTCCATCAGTCGTTCGGGTCTTCCAACCACGCTTGCGCCTCGCTCGACACCGGCGCCGACGAGAACGTCTGGGCGGCGATCGGCAACGTCGTGCCGATCAGCGACTGCACGTCCTGACGGAGACGGTGCTTGTCGATCGACTCTCCGAGGTGCAGCTTGACCTTGCGGGCCGCGTCATCGTCGAGGAAGTAGGTGTCGAACCACCCGAAGAAGTTCCAGAAGTTCGCCGCCACGACCTCACGACCGTCGACCGTTCGCGTCCCGTATTCGATGAGTGGTGAGAGGTTGGAGATCACCGCCGGGGTGCCGCGCAGGTCGGCGTCGACCTCGAAGATCATCGACTTCGGCGGTGGGGTCTTGGTCGGGTCGCACGGTTCGTACACGCCGTACTTCCATTTGTGGACGTCGGGTGCGTTCGGCGACGGGACCGAGTACTGGAACGACGCCAGCCACTTCGGTTCTCCGAAGTTCTGCTGTCCGGCCTGCACGGCGATCGGGTTGTCGCATGGCACGTGCAGCCGGAAGCCCCCGATCGTCTTCGTCTGGTCGCGCCCGCGCAGATAGTCCTGCCACGACATCAACGGAACCGCCGGCAGCCGGCTCTCCGGGTAGACGTAGACGTTGAACTCGACTTCGCGGGTGAAGGCGAGGAAGCTGTCGCCGCCCGACGTGTACGCCTGGAAGTCGAGTGACACCAGCGCTCGGCCGTCGAGCTCGGTGAACCCGGCGACACGCAGCGCGTGCCCCGCGGGCAGGTCCGGCAGCAGCGCCTCGACCAGGTCCCGGCGCACCGGGTAGTAGAGCCAGATCGACTGCACCGACGAGTACCAGAACGGCATCTGGAAGTCCGCCGGCTGCTTCGGCATCAATTGCTTCCAGGGTGTCTGTGCGGACATCGCGCTCCTTGTCGGCCAGGGCGCAACGCGCCGTCAGCGGACGTTAATCACTGGACGTCGCGCGATGCGGTCGAAAAGTCGCCTCGAGGGCGAACGTCATCGCCTGCTCGTCTCCGAGGTCGGCGCCCCGCGCCTCGAGTTGGGCGCACTGTTCGGTACCGAGCTGCGTGCGTAGCTCGCCGGTCACGTCCCGCATACGCGTGGCGTCGGCACCGCGGATCGCCGGAGCGCGCTCGCTGGCTCGCAAGGCGCCGAGCAGCACGGCAGCATCCTCGTACTGACCGACTCGTGTCAGCGTCTCGATGAGGGCGCGGACCATCGTCCACAGTTGTGGCCACGCGGCGCCGCGATGGAGGTGGTCGATCACCTCGGCGAAACCACCGATCGCCGTCGTCGCATCGCCGACTCGAGCGGCGCACGACACGAGTGACGCACCGGCGATGCCGGACATGAAGCGGTTGCCGACGCGCCGGGCGATCTCGCTGCTGCGCCGCAACAGCGGCAGCGCCTCGTCGGGCGCGCTGTCGAGGCGGATCTCGCCGGCGACATAGTCGTGGAACGAGCGGGCGGTCGGATTGTCGGAGACGTCGAGCAACTTGGTTGCGGCGGCGAGGTCGGTGGTGGCCTCGTCTAGCCGGCCGAGATAGCCGAGTGCGAGCGCACCGGCGACGTGGGCGTGCGCCTCGTGCACGACGTCGCCTATGGAGCGGGCCAGGGCGAGGGCGTGATCACGCGCAGCCAGTGCCGCTTCGTGGTTGCCGAGCAGCAATTCGGCGCTCCGCAGCGCCTCCCAGGCGAAGCGAGCCGACTCGGGATCATCGGCGCCGAGCGCGATGCCTCGCGTTGCCAGGGCGCGCGCCTGTTGCAGGTCGCCGCGGCGCCACGAGCCGAGGGCGGCGGTGGCGTACGCGCCGGACGCCCAGGGTCGTCGGCCCTCGCCGAGGTCGGCGAGGCGTTCGACGGTGCGATCGGCCCAGGCGAACACCTCGGCCGGCCCGGACCGGTAGGCGGACCAGAATGTTGCCGCGATGATTCGGCAGGCCAGGCCGACATCGTGATCGAGCGCCCACTGATGTGCGGCGCGGAGGTTGGCCAGTTCGGTGTCGATGGCGACGGCCCAATCCGCTTCGTCGACACTGCGCAGGCCGGCATCCGCCTGCTCCATCCAGGCGGCGGCCCATGCCGCGTGCCGGCCGCGGATCGTCCCCGCCTCTCCGTGGTCACCCATCCGGGCCTCGGCGAACTGACGCACAGGCTCGAGAAAGGAGAACCGGCTCCGGCCGCTGGTCACGGTGCTGGCGACCAACGAACGGTCGACGAGGGCACCGAGCAGTCCGGCGACGTCGATCGGACGGTCGATCACGCTCGCCGCCGCTGGCGCCGTGCATCCGCCGACGAACACCGAGATCGCCCGGAACACGATCCGCGCGTCGTCGTCGAGCAGGTCGTACGACCAACCGATCGTGGCGTCCAGCGAACGATGTCGGGCGATCGCTCGCGCCTCGTCGCCGAGTTGCTCGAGATGCGGTCCGACCTCGGCAAGGAGCTCGGCGGGGGTGAGCGACACGCAACGTGCGGCGGCCAGCTCGATGGCGAGTGGGAGACCTTGAAGGCGACGGCACAGTTCGCTGATCGCACTGATGTCCTCCGCGGACAGCGACCGCGCCATCCCGGCAGCGACGGCACGGTCGGTGAACAGGTCCATCGCCGGGTCGAGATCGTCGCCGGTGGCCAGCGGGCCGACAACGAACACTTGCTCACCCTCGACACCGAGGCGTTGACGGCTCGTCGCCAGCACCACCGCCGACTGCGTGCGCAGCAGCACCGAGCGGGCGACCTGGCGGGCGCCTTCGAGCACGTGCTCGCAGTTGTCGAGAACCAACAGCACACGTTTCGACTGGAGGAACTCGACGACACGCGTCAGCGGTCCGCCGTCACCGCGCTCGTACAGCGAGAGGGTCGACGCCACCGCTCCGGCGACAGCGGGATCGTCGCTCAACGTGGCGAGCTCGCACAGGTACAGGCCGTCGGGAAAGGCCGCCGTAGAGGAGCTTGCGGCGTGCACGGCGAGGCGCGTCTTGCCGACTCCTCCCAGCCCGGTCAACGTCACCAGCCGTGACCGGCCGAGCTCGGTGCGTACTTCGGCGAGATCCGCCTCGCGTCCGACGAACGAGTTGCCGGGCACTCCGAGCACGGCGCCCGGCCCCCGTTCGTGGCGAAGGACCTCACCCTCGACTGCACGCAGCTCGGGTGACGGTTCAGTGCCGATCTCCTCGCCGAGCCGTCGGCGGAACTCGTCGTACATCCGCAGGGCTTCGACGTGTCGACCGGCCCGGGCGAGCGATCGCATGCCGATCATGATCGGTCCTTCGCGATAGGGCTGTTGCTGCGACAGCCCGGCTGCGGCGTGTGCTGCATCGGCAAAGCGCCCGGCGACGAACAGAAACTCGGCGAGCCGCTCGGCCGCCTCGGCGCGCAGGGTGTCGAGCCGGGCGGCTTCGATCCGGATGGCATCGGTGTGTTCGACATCGGCGTAGGCCGCGCCGCGCCAGAGGTGCAAGGCCTCGTCGAGTTCGGCGATCGCGTGCACCGGGTCGGCGCTCTCGTCCAGGGCGGCGGCAACGAGTCGTTCGAAGCGAATTGCGTCGACGTCGTCAGGCGTGCCGTCCAGGTGATAGCTCGAGCCCTCGGTGACCACAGCGATGCCGGCAGGGAGGAGTTGGCGCAGCCGGTGCACCTGCGACTGAAGTGCTGCGGTCGCTCGTTCGGGCAGGTGGTCCGCCCACAGCGCGTCGATCAGCTCGTCGACCGTCACCGGCCGCCCGGATTTGGCGACGAGTACGGCCAACAAGAGGCGCTGACGCTTGCTGCGCAGCTCGATCGGACCTTTCTGATCGTCCCGCAGCAACACGGGGCCAAGCACACCGATCGTCGGCACGTCACCTCGCTCGTACTCAATCGCCGCCACCAGCGGATTCCGACCGCCGTGGCCGAAATGGAAGCGATGTGGAAGCGGCTTCGCGTCATTGTGGTGGCGGAACTACCGAGGAGGAGACCGGAAATGTTCGACATCGACCAGTTCCTGGCCGAGTGCCGGGCGGCGATCATCGAGGCGGAGCCGCGCGCTGCGATCAAAGAGGTCCTCGAGCGGGCCGTCGCCGCGCCCGATCAAGTCGCCTCGGCGCTGCCGGCCGAGCGTGCCGCCGTCGTACCGCTCTACGCCGCCGACGACCTCAGCGTCCTGCACGTCGTGTGGGCACCAGGGATGCACTTCCGGCCGCACAACCACCTGATGTGGGCGGCGATCGGGATGTACGGGGGCCAGGAGGACAACGCGTTCTATCGGAGGATGGGGACAGGGCTCGCCGAGTCAGGCGGCCGGCAGCTGCGCATCAGCGACGTCCTCCTGCTCGGCGCCGACACGATCCACGCCGTGACCAACCCACTCCGCACGTTCGCCGGGGCGATCCACGTCTACGGCGGCGACATCACCACCCGCTCCGGCCGCAGCGAGTGGGACGGGGAGCGGGGCGGGGAGGCCCCGTACGACTTCGCCCGCACCCGCCGCTATTTCGAGGAAGCCAACGAAACCGCTCTGCGGAGCACATAGGTGCGTACGGCCCGGTCGTGAAGTCCCTGCCCTGCCGGATCCCACAGGATCGGCAGGTAGATGCCGATCCACGCTGCCGCGGGCACGACCGCGAGCAGCGGAACCGAACCCATGAGCGTTGTCGCCAGCCACGGCGACGTCACCACCAGCCAGCGCATCGCCGATTGCCACCAACTCGGCCGCTCGCCGGATTCCGCGGAAACGACTTCGACGCCCAACGCCCACTTTCCGAGCGTGCGGCCGAACAGGTGCGTCATCACCACGACGTAGACCGCCGAGACCGCCCAGACGAACCACAGTGAGATCCCGACGCGCCGACCGACGACGTAGAGCACGGCGATGATCACTCCATCAAGGAGCCAGCCAAGCAACCGGCTCCATCTCGAGGCCACGACCGAGCCGTCCTCGAGCGTCCTCTGAAACGGACGTGGCGCCTCGTAGTGCTCCGCCTCCGGTGCCAAGTGGTGCGTGGTCCACTCCACCGCGGCGTGGGCGTCGTGGGCACGAACAGCTGGCACGGCCACGCCCTGGCCGTCGAACGAGAACGGCACGTCGTCGGCGCGCAGCCGCATCCACAGCAAGTCGTGCTGCGACCGTGTCAGCGTCGACACGTCGATGCGCACCATCTCGTGACTCATTCAGGTCCCCCCGTGACCATTTGGCCCGACATCATGCCCGATCGCGCGTCGATCAACGTGATCGGCAGAACTCGCCCGCGGGGGCGACAAGTCGAGAAGCGTCAGCGAGTCCGTGACGACAGATCGCCGAGTCGGGGCGCGGCCGCGACAGCCTGGTCAGTTCTCGTCGAGCAACTCGCGGAGCTTCGCGGCGAACGCGGCCGGGTCGTTGTCGGGAGACCACTCGTTGGCAGCGAAGCCGCCGTGGTCGCCGGGGAAGATCACCGGCTCGACCCCGAGCAGCCGTGCGACCGCCTCACCACCGCGCCGAGCCAACCCGCCCTCACCCAGCGCGCCGATCGCGGGCACGATGTGCACGGATGACGCCGCGCAGGGCCTCCGCGTCGGGCTCGAACGGCGGCATGGCGAGGTTGCCGCTCAGCAGCAGGTCATCGCGGGAGCCGTCGTCCTCGGTAGGGAGACCGAACTGCGCGGGGTCTGGCGCGGGCCGGTCCAGGTAGTCGTCGGGCAGCAGGCCCTGATGCATGACCAGCTGGATGAACTTCGCCATGGCTGGGCCGAAGCCGTCCCGCTGGTAGGTGTCGACGATGTCGGCGAACACCTTGATCGCCATCTGACTGTCTTCGAGCAGCGTGATCACCGGTGGCTCGTGGGAGACGAGGGTGCGCACGTCCTCGGGGTGGACGACCACCCAGTGCAGGCCGCACATGCCGCCGCCGCTCGACCCGAACGCGTCCACCGGCCCGAGCCCGGCCGCCTCGACCACGCGGTGGTAATCCTCGGCGTGCACCTCCGCGGCGAGCTCGCTGCCGGGGTCACGGGTGCTCCGCTCCATGCCGCGGGGGTCGTAGGTGATGACCGTGCGATCCGCGAAGTGACCGACGAGCTGCTCGAAGCCGGATGCGCCCATCGGCGAGCCGAAAATGAACAGCGGGCGTTTGTCGCTCGGGGTATCGGGCTCATGGACGTCGAACGCCAACGTGGCGCCGGGGACATCGAGGGTGTGGGTGGTCGGCTCGGTCATGTGGGCTCCTTCGTGCGGATCCTGCCCATGCTGACTGGTGCTCTGCCCGGAACTCATCGGCCAGCCGGCTCAAGTGATCGGACAGTTGTCGTGCACACGCGCCGCCGACACCGAGGCGATGGCGGCAAGCTGACCGTCCCGGATCGCCGAATCGGTCGCGCACTCGGTCTGAGGTCTGGTTCGCACCACGACGGTGTGAGTAGGTGCGATCGGGACGCCGATGGAAAATGGCGCCGGCAGTCGTCTGAGTACGGTCCGGTTTGAACGCGCGGCGCGCATCAAGGGAGAGCAACGAGATGAGACCACTTCGATACTCGATCAACGTCACGCTCGACGGCTGCTGCCATCACGAGGCAGGGCTCCCCCCGGACGAGGAGTCGATGGGCTACTGGACCGCTGAGATGGAACGAGCCGATGCCCTGCTGTTCGGCCGGGTGACCTACGAGATGATGGAGTCGGCGTGGCGGCGGCCGGCCACGGGCGCGTGGCCTGATTGGATGGGTGAGTGGGAGATCCCGTTTGCCGAGACCATCGACCGGGCGAAGAAGTACGTCGTGTCGAGCACGCTGAGCGGGGTCGATTGGAATGCCGAGCTGGTGCGAGGCGACTTGGGGCAAGCGGTCCAGCGGCTCAAGCAGGAGCCAGGCGACGGCCTGTTCGTGGGTGGCGTGACGCTTCCCCTGGCGTTGGCCGATCTGGGACTGATCGACGAGTACGAGTTCGTTGTGCAGCCGGTCCTTGCCGGACACGGGCCGACGTTGCTCGCCGGTCTGCGCGAGCGCATCCAGCTCGAGCTCGTGGATCGCCATGAGTTCCGGTCGGGGGCGGTCGCCTTGCGATACCGGCCCACCCGAGCTACGGCTTGACGTGTTCTGTCCTGGCACGTTGGCCGCTGCCTCGCGACGGAACGACGGATCGTCGCGGTTTGCCTCAGATCTCGCGTTCCTCGGCCGTGCGTGGTCCGCCGGCGTCGCCGGTGTTCGGTGTTCCCTTTGGCTCGATGAGCAGGAGGTGCGCCTCCTCGTCAGCGCGAGGGCAGTGCTCGACGCCTCGAGGCACGACAAATAGTTCACCTTCGTTCAGCTCGACATCGCGGTCGCGGAGTTGGATCGTCACCTTGCCTTTGAGGACGAGAAAGAAGTCGTCGGTGTCGGCGTGGGAGTGCCACACGAACTCGCCGCCCACCTTGACGACGAGGATCTTGTAGTCGTTGAGGTAGCCGACGATGCGTGGACTCCACTGCTCGTCGAACAGTGCCAGCTTCTCTGCGAGGTTGATCGTGCGGTCCATGACACCGAACGTAGCGAGGGCGCGGCAGTGTGGTCGACAACCTCCGCGACGCACTCGATGCGGTGCTCGACGTGGCGATCACAGTTTCCCTCTCCGACGGCACCGTCATCTCACCGGGCGAGCTCGTCCCCTACGTCGGTGACCTCGACGTCAACGCCATCTTGTTCAATGGGCCGTTCCACGCCATCGGCGGATCGACAACACGCACCTTCGGTGGCCTGCTACGTCGCGCCATCGAGGTCCGTGACCGGGTCTGTCAACACCCCCGACCACCCAGCCCCAACCAAGCGCGGCCCGCGACGAGTTAGGGTCCGCATGGCTGACGCGAGAGGGGGACATCGTGAGTGAGCGACTCCGATTCGGCATCTTCATGGCACCGTTTCACCCGGCTGGTGACAACCCCACGCTGGCCCTGGAACGAGACCTGGCGCTCATTCAGCACCTCGACCGGCTGGGGTGGGACGAGGCGTGGATCGGTGAACACCACTCGGCGGGCACCGAGATCATCGCGTCACCCGAGATCTTCATCGGGGTGGCCGCGGAGCGAACCCGGCACATCAGGCTCGGCACGGGGGTGGTGAGCGTCAGCTATCACAACCCGCTGTGGGTCGCCGAGCGGGCCGTGTTGCTCGACCACCTCACACGGGGCCGCTTCATGCTCGGACTTGGGCCGGGGTCGCTGCCCACCGACGCCCTCATGATCGGGCTCGATCAGAGCCAGACGCGCCAGTTGCTCGCCCAGGGCGTCGACATCATCATGCAGCTGCTCACCACCGACGAGCCGATCACCTTCGCCAACGAGCGCTGGGACCTTCGTGATGCTCGTCTGCACCTGCGGCCGTACTCGAGCCCGCTCTTCGACGTGGCGGTCGCCGCCGTGGCGTCGCCGATCGGGCCGCAGATTGCTGGCAAGCACGGCATCGGGCTGCTCTCGGTGGGCGCCACCCAAGCCGTCGGCTTCGACGCCCTGGCCCTTCACTGGGACGTCATGGAGGAACGTGCAGCCCACTTCGGCAGCACCGTCGACCGCAACAAGTGGCGGCTCGTGGGGCTCATGCACATCGCCGAGACCCGCGAACAGGCATACCGCGACGTCGAGTACGGCATCGAGCAGTGGTTCCGCTACTTCCAGACGGTTGCCGCCTTTCCCCAGATGGCGGTCGAGGGCGACACGATCCGGCAGATGATCGACTTCGTGAACGACTCGGGGCTCGGTTCGGTCGGCACTGTCGACGACGCCATTGCGCAGATCGACCGGCTCGCCAAGCAGTCGGGCGGCTTCGGCTGCTACCTGCTCCTCGCCCACGAGTGGGCCGACCCGGCCGCCACCCATCGCAGCTATGAGCTGATCGCCAAGCACGTGTTGCCACAGTTCCAAGGGCAGGCGTGGAGCACCCTGCAGGCAAAGGCCCGGGCCGAGGCGTCGCGACCCGAGTTGGCCGCCGCCCACAGCAAAGCCGTCGAGGATGTCACCGCCGCCTACCACGCCCAGGTGGGCGCCGCGCCGCCCACGCCCTGAGCGGCCGGTCGACGGCCACTCGCGGCGGATTGGCTTCTGGGCACCAATCCTTACGAACTTCGCAAGGATCTGCGCCCAGAACGGTGTCGGCGACGGGTTAGCCCGTGACGATGCGCTGCGAACGGCGGCGGCGATACCGACGTGGTCGAGGCCGAGGGTGGTGAGGATCTCGTCGGGCGTTCCGGCGTGGGGGATGAAGCGCGTCGGGATGCCGAGCGATCGGGTGACGACGTTCGGCGCCAGCTCGCCGACGCGCATCGCGATCGTCGATCCGATCCCACCGTCGACGAATCCCGTCCTCGACCGTGACGACTGCTCGATGTTGGGCGGCGTCGGCCAGCATCGCCGGATCGAGCGGGGCGCAGCAGCGGGCGTCCCACACCGTGACGTCGATCCCCGACCCGGCCAGGTCGTCGGCGGCGCGCTCGGCGGCTGCGACGAGCTTGCCGATGGCGATGATGCAGACCGAATTGGCCGGCTCGGCGGCGGGCGGATCTGCCGGGCGTCGAGTCCGGAGCCGACCTCGAGCTCGCCGACCTGGCGGGCGCGGCCGCGTGGGTAGCGGATGGCGACGGGGCCGTCGTCGGCGAGGTCGGCGGCGTCGGCCATCATCACCTGCAGCTCCTGGGCGCTCGACGGTGCGAGGACGCGCATCCCCGGCACCCTGGCGAGCATCGCCAGGTCGTATACGCCGTGGTGGCTCGGTCCGTCCGGCCCGGTGATCCCGGCTCGATCGATGCAGAACACGACCGGCAGGCGGTGCAGAGCGACGTCGTACACGACCTGGTCCCACGCACGGTTGAGGAACGTCGAGTAGATCGCCACGATCGGACGCATTCCACCCATCGCCATCCCGGCGGCGGCCGTGACCGCGTGCTGCTCGGCGATGCCGACGTCGAAGAAGCGATCGGGGAAGCGGTCCTCGAAGGGCAGCAGACCCGTCGGGCCGGCCATCGCCGCCGTGATCGCCACGATCCGGTCGTCGGCCTCGGCCAGCTTGATGACGGTCTCGGCGAACGTCTGCGTGTAGCCCGTCGGCACAGCCTTGGGCGGACCGATCGCCGGATCGAACACGGGGGCATCGTGCAGGTTCTTCTCGTCGTCGTCCTCGGCCGGTGGATAGCCGCGGCCCTTCTGCGTCAGCACGTGGACGACGATCGGTCCCTCGGCGGACAGCTCGACGGCGTTGCGCAGCGCCGGTTCGAGGGCGCCGAGGTCGTGGCCGTCGATCGGGCCGACGTAGCGGACCCCCAGCGCTTCGAAGAACGACGGCGGCTGCAGCAGCTCGCGAGCGGCGGCCTTGACCGCCTCGACGGCCCGCTCGGCCGGGTAGCCGACGAGCGGAACGTCGCGCACCAGCTCCTCGAGCTTGCGCTGGCGACGCACGTACACCGGATTCAGGCGGATGTCGGTGAGGAACTGTGACAGGGCGTCGCCGATGCGGCTGATGATCGGCGCCGTCTCCGGGCCGTCCGGTGCCAGCGACGCGCTCGGCCGTCAGGTTGGAGATCGTCGGCGCGTAGCTGCGCCCGTTGTCGTTGAGGATGACGATCACCCGCTTGCCGGAGTGACCGAGGTTGTTCAGCGCCTCGTAGGACATCCCGCCCGTCATCGACCCGTCGCCGATCACGGCGACGACGTGACGATGATCGGCGATGCCGAGGTCGCGGGCGACGGCCAGCCCGTAGGCGTAGCTGAGGATCGTCGAGGCATGCGAGTTCTCGACGAAGTCGTGAGGGCTCTCGGCCCGCGACGGGTAGCCGCAGAGACCACCGGTCTGGCGGAGCCTGGCGAAGTCGGCTTGACGGCCGGTGACGAGCTTGTGCACGTACGCCTGATGGCCGGTGTCCCAGAGCAGGGCGTCGTGGGGTGAGTCGAAGACGCGATGGAGGGCGAGGGTCAGCTCGACCACGCCGAGGTTGGAACCGAGGTGTCCGGCGTTCTCGGCGACGGCGGCGACGATGAAGTCGCGGATCTCGCCGGCCAGGGCGGCCAGCTCGTCGTAGCTCAGATCGCGCAGGTCACCTGGCTCGCCGATCTGTTCGAGCCACATCGTCCCGTGACGCTATCGCCCCTCGGCACTCGCCGAGTGGTCGGCGTCAGCCGCCGGTCGTCGGCACGCCGGCATCGACGAACGCTTGCACGGCGGCCACACCGGCAGCCGGATCGTTGATGTTGAGGCCGTCGACGCCGCGGGCGAGCAGCTCGCCGTAGGCCGTGGCGTTCTCGAGGGCCCGGTCGTTGGGCCACACCCAGATGACGTACCCGGCCTCGTGGGCGGCGGCGACGATGTCCGGGGCGAGCAGGTCGGTCTCGTCGAACACCGGCGGCAGCTGGAGGATCCGTTGGCCCTCCGGCAGGGCGGTTCCGTCGACGACGAACGCCGTGGTGGCGTGCAAGGCCGGGCGAGACCTCGACGTCGGGAGCAATCGTCGCGACGTGGTCGACGACGGCGTCCTCGAACGATGCCACGACCGCCCCGTCGAGGCGCTCGAACTCGGTGAGCTCGGCGATGAGGGCGTCGGCGGTCTCGATCGCCAGGTCGCCCGTGCCCTTGATCTCGACGTTCAGCGGGATGTCCGGGAAGGCGCCGACGACGTCGGCGAATGTCGGAATGGCGAAGTCGTCGGCCGTGAACCCCTCCGGCGGAGCGACGTCACCGGTGCGCACGCCGCGGTGGACGTAGGCCTCGGCGGGCTGGTCCGTGCACGTCCCGCAATCAGGGGTGAACCAGTAGGCGTTGTCGAGGGCGTGGAGCTCGGCGTAGGGCAGCTCGGCGACGGTCCCGGTGCCGTTCGTGGTCCGATCGACGGTGAGGTCGTGCTGCACGACGAGCACGTCATCGGCGGACAGCGTCACGTTGAGGTCGAGCATGTCGACGCCGGCTGCGACACTGTTGCGGAAGGCGAACATCGTCGATCCCGGGAAGCGATCCTCGCCTCCGGTATGGGCGAGCACGATCGGACGTGGAACGGCGAGAAGCTCGTCGATCGTCGTCGCGGCCTGGTCGAACGGCGCATCCGGGTGACCGATGCTCGGGGTGAGGAGGGCGGCGAGGAGCAGTGGGATGGCCGTCACGAGGCCATGATCTCATGGGCGGCGGCGTCGGAATCGCTGGCGCACCGGCGGGGCGTGGTCGCGCTCCCATGCCCGGTCGAGCCGGTCCTGGTTCCAGCGGTGGATTCCCCACCCGACGATCGCCCCGACGGCGAAGATGACGACGCCTCCGACGGCGTCGAGCCAGTAGTGGTTGGCGGTGACGATGATGACCAGCAGGGTCACCATCGGGTAGGCGAGCACCACCGCCCGTAGCCACCAGCGGTGGATCAGCGGCCACAGGGCGATCGCCGACCACAGCGCCCAGCCGATGTGCAGGCTCGGCATCGCCGCGTACTGGTTGGAGATGTCGGCCATGCCTTCGGAGTCGAACGACCAGGGCCCGCCGTACACCGCCAGGGTGTCGACGAATCCGAACGTGCCGCCGTCGGGGCGGAGGTCGGATGCGATGCACGCACCGCCGTACTCGGTGCACGGAGCGTCGAGGAGTCGTGGCGGCATCAAGGGGAACAGGGCGAAGCCGACGATTGCCAGCGCCGTCGTCACGGCCAGCGTGTTGCGCCACTGCGGGAAGACGTCCTTGCGCTTGAGGTACAGCAGCAGGAACACGGCCGAGGGTGATGACGAAGTGGGCGGTGCCGTAGAAGGTGTTGGCGGCCTGGATCAGCCAGCGCGGGCCGAGCAGGAACCACTCCTGGATCGACTCCTCGTGGAACAGGCCGACGAGCCGTTCGAAGTCGATCACCGACGTGGCGTTGTCGAAGGCGTGCTGTCCCGACTGTCGTCGCCGCCCATCCGATTCGACCCGAACTGGTTGCGCGTCCACGAGTAGACGGCGTAGAAGACGACCGCGATCAGCGCTTCTTTCCACCAGAACAGGCGGTGATCGCGCTGGGGAGGAACCTCGGCGTCGACACTCGCCAGCCGGTCGCTGCTGGCAGGTGCAACCTGCATGACTACGAGGCTACGCCGTGGGGCGCACACAAGGCGCGCAGTTCTGTCACATTGGGCGTCCGAGCCGGGTTCCACCGCAGGGGCGGCGTAGCGCCATAGCCTGGGGTGTCGTGAGTGTCGCGACTGGATTGCGAGGCGAGGCCAAGCTCGTCGTCACCGAGGCGGACACGGCGATCGCCCTCGGGTCGGGGACGGTGCCGGTCCTCGGTACGCCGCGCCTGATCGCCCTGTGCGAGGAGGCGAGCTGCCGGGCGATCGCCGGCGAGCTGCCGGCCAGCTCGACGACCGTGGGCATCAACGTGCGCCTCGACCATCTCCAGCCGTCGCCCGTCGGGGCCGAGGTGATCGCCGAGGCGGTGCTCGTCAAGGTCGACGCACGTCGTCTCACGTTCACCGTCTCGGCGTCCGACGACCGTGGCCTCGTGGCCGTCGGCAAGGTCGTCCGTGTCGTCGTCGACGTCGACCGCTTCATGAGCAAGTGCGGCCGCAGCGCCTGAGCGCCGAGCACGCTTTCGTCAACGTGGTGGTCGACCGTTCTCACCAAGTCCTGACTTCGGGCCAGCCGCACGTCGCTCCTCGGTGCGATGGGTAGCGTCACCGAGGTGATCGACCACGACATCCTCCAGCGAGTGCTGACGACGGCGATGCGTTCCGGCGGCGACTTCGCCGAGGTCTACGCCGAGGACAAACGCTCGACGTCGGCCGGCCTTGACGACGGTCGCGTCGAGCAGGTCAACAGCGGCCGCGACCGCGGCGCCGGCGTTCGCGTCCTTGCCGGCGAGACGGCTGGCTACGCCTACACCAGTGACCTGACCGAGCGCGGCCTCAACGCCGCCGCCGAGGCAGCGGCGGCGGCGGCCCGCAACGGAACCGGCGCCGTGACAGCGCCCCTCGAGCAGCCGGCGTGGCACCGCGTCAACGCCGTCGAGGTCGATCCGAGTGGTGTGCCGAAGTCGACCAAAGTCGAGCTGCTGCGGCGCATCGATGAAGCCGCCCGCTCGTCGGGCAAGTCGGTCGTTCAGGTGTCGGCGTCGTACGCCGACAGCCGCAAGGACGTTCTCGTCGCCAACACCGACGGTGTGCTGAGCAACGACGCGATCACCCGCTGCATGGCGCGCATCAGCGTCGTCGCCGACGGCGACACCGGGATGCAGACCGGCTTCCAGTCGGTCGGTCACACCGTCGGCTTCGAGACGTTCGATCGCGTCGACGTCGAGGCGCTGGCCCGCGACGCAGCGCGGATGGCGACGACGAAGCTTGAAGCCAGGCCGGCTCCCTCGGGGACGATGCCGGTCGTCATCAAGCGCGGTAGCGGCGGCGTGCTGTTCCACGAGGCATGTGGCCACGGGCTGGAGGCCGATGCCATCGCCAAGGGGGCGAGTGTGTACGCCGGCAAGGTCGGCGAGCAGGTCGCCTCCACCAACGTCACGCTGATCGACGACGGGACGATGGCGGGCGAGTGGGGCACGATCGGGTTCGACGACGAGGGTCATGCCACGCAGCGCAACGTGCTGATCGAGAACGGAGTGCTCACGGACTACATGTGGGACTTCATTCGGGCACGCAAGGAGGGCAAGCCGTTCCGTGGCAACGGGCGGCGGGAGAGCTACCGCCACCTGCCGATGGTGCGGATGACGAACACCTACGTGATGGGTGGTCCCGACGACGATGAGGAGATCATCCGCGCCACCGACTACGGCGTGTACGTCGCCGAGCTCGGCGGCGGCCAGGTCAACCCGGCCACCGGCGACTTCGTGTTCGGCATGCTCGAGGCCTATCTCATCGAGAACGGCGAGATCACGGTGCCGTTGCGCGAGGGCAACCTGATCGGCAACGGACCCGCAGGTGCTGCGCGACATCGACATGATCGCCGGCGACTTCGCCATGGGCCGCCCGGGCACGTGCGGCAAGGACGGCCAGGGCGTGCCCGTCGGCGACGGTTGCCCGACCCTGCGCGTCAAGGCGCTGACCATCGGCGGGACGGCGGCATGAACCGCTGGACGTCCTGGCACCGATGCGAGCGACGAGGCGCCAGCCGAGGAGCGGCCAGCAACTGCCGGCAGATTGCGTGGCCGGGGAACGCAGTGATGTCTCAAGAGTTGGAGGCCATAGCGGCGGGGATCATCGACCGGGCCCACCCGGGCGAGCAGATCGAGGCGTATGTGGCGCGGGGGGCGAGACGCAGGTCCGCGTCTACCAGGGCAGCGTCGAGAAGTACGTGTCCGCCGACAGCGCCGGCGTCGGTGTCCGCGTCATCCGCGACGGCCGCACCGGGTTCGCCTACGCCGGCACGCTCGACGAGCAGGCGCTCGACGAGGTCATCGCCGACGCCCGCGACAACGTCACGTTCGGGACGCTCGACGAGTGGGCCGGCCTCGCCGAGCCCGACGGCGTCGCCGTCACCGAGCAGTCGTTGTGGAGCGACGAGCTGGCCGCGTATCCCAACGAGCGCAAGATCGAGCTCGCCCTCGAGCTGGAGCGGCTGGCCCTTGCCGCCGACCCGCGGATCCGCATGGACGACGCCAACTACGCCGACGGGTGGTCCGAACACGCGGTGGCGACGACAACGGGAATCCTGCGCGGCGGTCGCTCGAACGGGTGCTACGTGATGGCGTCCACGCTCGCCGACGAGGGCACCGAGACGCAGACCGGTTTCGGCTTCAGCGTCGGGCGACACCCCGGCGAGCTCGACCTGACTGTGGCGGCGGGTGACGCGGCGGAACGAGCGACCCGCCTGCTCGGCGCCACCAAGCCGGCGAGCAAGCGCACCACCGTCGTGCTGGCGCCGTTCGTGACGGCGCAGTTCCTGTCGATCATCGGCTCGACGCTGAACGGCGAGAGCCTGGTCAAGGGCCGCAGCTTGTTCCGCGATCGCCTCGGCAAGCAGGTGGCCGCCGACGTCGTCACCCTCGTCGACGATCCGACGAACCCGCTCGCTTACACCGCCACCGATGTCGACGGTGAAGGGTTGGCGGCGCGTCGCAACGTCCTGATCGACGGTGGTGTGCTCGCCAAGTTCGTCCACTCCAGCTACTCCGCCCGCCGGGCCGGCACGGTGTCGACCGGCAACGCGGTGCGCGGCGGGTACGCCAGCTCGACCGGCACCGGCTGCCTGGCCCTGCAGCTGCAACCGGGAACTCGTGACCAGGCCGCCCTCGTCGCAGATGTCGACGATGGCGTCCTCGTCGACATGGTCTACGGACTGCACTCGGGCGTCAACCCGGTCAGCGGCGACTTTTCCACCGGCGCCTCCGGGCTACTTATCGGTGACGGGCAGCTCGGCGCACCCGTGCGTGAGTTCACGATCGGATCGACGTTGCAGCGCATGCTCCTCGACGTCGTCGAGATCGGTGGCGACGTCGACTGGCTGCCGATGGGCGCCGCCGGCGTCAGTATGGTGATCCGCGACGTCACCATGAGTGGCGCGTAGAAGTCGCGGGATCGTCCTCCACCAACGGCCAGCAACGTGCCGATCTTTCACGCTGTCGTCCTGGGGCTCGTGCAGGGGCTCACGGAGTTCCTGCCGATCTCCTCGAGCGGTCATCTGCTGCTCGTGCCCTGGCTGTTCAACTGGGACGACTTCGAGAACGAGAGCATCGAGAAGGCGTTCGACGTCGCTTTGCACATCGGCACGCTGTTCGCCGCCGTCGCCTACTTCCGCCACGACCTCGCTCGCTACATCCGCGCCGGGTTGGCCGCGCTGCGGCCGGCGGGGCGCGGCAATCCCGACGGTCGGGTCGCGTGGCTGCTCCTCCTGTCGACCTTGCCGGCGGCCGCGGTCGGAGCCGTGTTCGAGGACTCGATCGACGAGAACCTCGGCACGCCGACGATCATCGCCATCTCGTTGATCCTCGGCGGCCTGCTCCTGGGTCTCGCCGACCGGATGCCGGGCGAGCGCAAGGTCGACGATCTCCGCGTCGGTGACGCCGTCCTCATCGGCGCCGCCCAGGCGCTCGCCCTCAACCCGGGTACCTCGCGGTCGGGGATCACGATGACGGCGGGCCGATTCTCCCGCTTCGACCGGGACGCCGCCGCCCGCATCAGCTTCCTGATGATGATCCCGGTGACCGCCGGCGCCGTCGCTCTGAAGATGGTCGGGCTCGCCGACGACGGGATCCCCGACGGTCTCGCCGTGCCGATGCTCGTCGGCATCGTCACCGCCGGGATCTCCGGCTGGTTCGCCGTGTGGGGGCTGCTGCGTCTCGTGCGCACGCGCAGCTTCATGCCGTTCGTGATCTACCGCATCGTCGCCGGGCTGTTCGTCCTCGCCGTCGTGGCCTACCGCGCCTGAGCGCTGTCGCCTTGACGCGCGAATTGGTCGATATGCCGCCATTTCACGCATCGAAGCGGCTCGTCACGGGCGGATGAGCACGGCGACGTCGCCGGTCGACGCGGCCTGGGCGACCTGGGCTGCCTGGTCGGCGGGGACCGCGACGAGCAACGCCTCGCCGACCACGCCGACGACGAGGCCGTCGGTGGCCACGACGATGCCGCCCGTGGCCACGGACACGGCGTCGCCGACGGCAGCACCGGAGGCCACCGGCTCGGAGACGGCGACGGCGAGCCAGCCGGCCGGGATCAGCGACTGCGGTGCCGCACTGGGTGAGACGTCGTGGGCGACGACGATCTCGCCGGCGGCGATGCGCTGCCGGGCGACGGCGTCGGCGCCGAGTTCGGTGACGGCGTCGGCCGGGACGACCGGCGACGGCACCTCGCGCCGGCTGACGGAACCGTCGAGCGGACCGCCCGGCTCGATCGTCTGGCCGGCGACGAACACCTCTCTCGTCTCCCCCCAGGACTGGCGGGCGGCGTCGACACCGCTGGCGGCGCGCATCACGAGCAACCCGGCAGTGCCGGCGAGAACGGCGACGATCGCCCAGTAGAGCCACGGCGAACGTGCCAGACCGAGACGTAGGCGAGCGGCGATTGACATCGGACCTCCTGACCGGCGGCCGGCGCGGATCAGGGGGAGTCGGTGCGGTGGACCCTACCGTCGGTGGTGGTGGATCGGGGTCAGGGAGCGGCGGTGGCCTTGGCGTCGGACTTCTTCGACGTCGCCGCCGAACTCTCCGACGTGCTCGATGACGACGTCGACGAGTCCTTCTTCGCCTCGCTCTTCGTGTCGCCGGCGGTCCCCTCGGCCTTCGCTGGCGTCGCCTTCGACGACTTGGCCCGGCTGTCGGTCTTGTAGAACCCGTCGCCGCGGAACGTCACGCCGACGGGCGTGAACACCTTCTTGACGGCCATCTTGCGCCCCGACCGAGGATGCACGGCCGCCGTCAACGGGTCGTCGGTGAAGGACTGCTGGACCTCGATCGTCTCGCCCGTCTTCACGAACCGGTACACGTACGTTGGCATCGGTTTGTGGACGATACCGGCGCGTCCCGTCGATAAGGTCGACCCTCTGTGAGTGTTCGCTGTGCTGTCATTCCTGCTGCCGGTTTGGGGACTCGGTTCCTGCCCGCCACCAAGGCCGTCCCCAAGGAACTGCTGCCCATCGGCGACACCCCGCTGCTGCAGCTCGTCATCGACGAGGCGCTCGGCGCCGGGATCGATCACGTCGTCGTCGTGTCGAGCCATTCCAAGCCGGGGATCGAGGCGTACTTCGAGGACCGCCCGGAAGTGATCGAGGCGTTGGAGAAACAGGGCCGTCACGAGCTCGCCGAACGGATCCGCAGCATCGGATCCGATTGGCGCGCCACCATCGTCTACCAGGACGAGCCGCTCGGGCTGGGGCACGCCGTCGGGTGCGCCCGCGACGCCGTTGGCGATCAGCCGTTCGCCGTCATGTTGCCCGACGAGCTGATGGAGGACTCGTCGCTGCTGGCCCACATGAACGGCGTGTGTGTCAGCTCGGGCGGAAGCGTCGTCGCCCTCAAACGCGTCGCCCAGGAGGCCGTCGGCGCCTACGGAGTCATCGAACCGCTTTCGCCAGTCGACCCAGACGGTGTCGTCGCCATCGGTGGCATGGTCGAGAAGCCCGATCCTGCCGACGCGCCGAGCGACCTGATCATCATCGGGCGCTACGTGCTCACCCCGGACGTGTTCGACGAGATCGCCACGCTGAAGCCCGGGGCGATCGGCGAGATCCAGCTCACCGACGCCCTGCGGGCCCAGGCTGCGCGATCGCCGTTCCACGGCGTGATCAGCGCGATCGAGCGCTTCGACACCGGCACCCCCCTCGGATACATCCAGGCGGCGATCATGATGATGATGCGCCGGCCCGAGTTCGGCGCCGAGCTGGCCGGCTTCGTCGCCGAGTTGGATCAGCGGACACCCGCCGCGCGGGGCTGACTCGCGGGTTCAGACGTCGGTTCGACGGAACCGCTCGGCCTCGTCGACGACCAGTCCGAATTCGTCGACGTCGAACTGCCGAACGGCACCCGTCGGAATCGCTGTGCGGCGATACGTTCGCTCGGCCAGCACGTTGGTAGCGGACCGGCTGCCGGCTCGTCGCCAGCGTCTCGACGTCGATGTCGATGACGTCGATCGTCGCCTCCTCGCCGACGGCCAACTGCAGGCGGCGGATCGGAATCGTCGCCGTGAACGGCGTGCAGGCGAGCTCGACGTCGGCGCATCCGTCGAGCTCGGAACGGTACGAGCCGTTGATCTCACCCCACCGGTGTTGGGCGTCGATCGCCAGCCACAGGTCGGGGTCGTCGAGGTCACGGAACAGCAGGAACTGGCGCACGTGCCACGTCGGCGCCAGCCGCAACACGTACTCGATCCGTTCCTTCCCGACGCGGCCGATCGCTGTCCACGCTTCGTTGTCCCAGGTCAAGCGCAACGTTTCGGTGTGGTGGCCGTCCCATGTCGCCCACGACGTCTCGTGCCCGTCGGCCGAGAACGTGGCGAGGCGTTCGCGGGAATCCGACATCGAGTTCCTGTCTATCGGCCAACCGTCGCCGCGCCGTTACGGTGATGCTGTGATCACTCTCGCCGACGCCCAGCGTGTCGTCGTCGGCGCCTGCCCGCCGCTGACGCCAGTCGAGATGCCCGCGATCGATGCCGTCGGCCGCGTGCTGGCCGACGACGTGGCGGCCGGTGAGGACGTCCCACCGTTCGCCAACAGCGCCGTCGACGGATACGCGGTGATCGCCGGCGACACGGCCGGGGCGCCCGTCGAACTGGTCGTGGCCGGCGAGCTGGCTGCGGGTGCGCCGCCGCCAACGACGTCGCTGTCCTCGGGCCGGTCGATACGCATCATGACCGGTGCGCCGATGCCGCCGGGCGCCGACGCCGTTGTCATGGTCGAGGACTCCGAGCGCCTCGATGGCGAGAAGGTGCGACTGAGCGTGGCCGTCGGGCCGGGGACGTCGGTTCGCGCCGCCGGTGACGACGTCCGGCGCGGCGACGTCGTCTTCCGTGCCGGCACGGTGGTCACCCCGGCGGTGTTGGGCGTGCTGGCGAGCATCAATGCGCAGACGGTGCGTGTCTACCCGGCCGTCCGAGTTGCCGTGATGTCGACTGGTGACGAGCTCGTCACCGACGGTGCGCCGCTGGCGCCAGGTCAGATCCGCGAGACCAACCAGACGATGCTGGCCCCGTTGCTGAGGGCGGCAGGGTGCACCGTGCAGACGTTCGGAGTCGTCCCCGACGACGAGGCGACACTCGAGCAAACGCTGCGCACCGCCGCTGAGTCCGCCGACGCCATCGTGACCAGTGGCGGGGTCAGCATGGGGGACTACGACGTGGTCAAGGCAGTGCTCGGGCGGATCGCCGAGATGCGCTGGATGCAGGTCGCCATCAAGCCGGCCAAGCCGTTCGCCTTCGGGACGATCGACGGAGTCCCGGTGTTCGGTTTGCCGGGCAACCCGGTGAGCTCACTCGTCAGCTTCGAGTTGCTGGCCCGCCCGGCGCTGCGCCGGATGATGGGCCACGCCGACCCGTTCCGATCGACCGTCCCGGCGGTCGCCGACAACGGGATACGCCGCCGCCCCGACGGCAAGATCCATCTCGTGCGCGTGATCGCCACGTTTGGCGACGACGGCCGGCTACACATCGAGCCCGTGTCCGCGCAGGGGAGTCATCAGCTGGCGGCGACGGCGCTGGCCAACGCCCTGGCAGTCGTCGACGACGGCGACGGCATCCCGCCCGGCGCCGACGTCCCCACGATCCTCCTGACCTAGTTCGAGAGACTCGGTCAGCCGCCGATTTGGGACATTGATCTCGCGGGGCGGACGAAGTCGACTTGGTTGATGTGGTGGCCGGCCCACTTGCCGGCGACCGCGGACTCGATGCGGGCGGCGATCTCGTCGTCGCTCTCGCCACGCCGCAGGGCATCGCGCAGATCGGTCTCGTCGGTGGCGAACAGGCAGGTGCGGAACTGCCCGTCGGCGGTCAGCCGGACGCGGTCACAGTCGCCGCAGAACGGTTTCGTGACGCTGGGGATGACGCCGACGGTGCCACCTCCGTCCCGGTAGCGCCAGCGATCCGCCGGCGCCGCGCCGCGGGCGGCGACCTGCTCGAGTGGGTACACGGCGTCGATCCTGGCCACGATCTCGTCCTGGCCGACGACCTGGTCGGCGTCCCAGCCGCCGCTGGCATCGAGCGGCATCCACTCGATGAAGCGCACCTCGACCCCGCGCTCTCGGCCGAACGTGGCGAGGTCGACGATCTCGTCGTCGTTGACTCCGCGCATGACGACGGCGTTGATCTTCACCGGATCGAAGCCGGCGTCGCAGGCTGCGTCGATGCCGTCGAGGACGTGGCCGAGCTCGTCGCGCCGCGTCATCTCCTTGAAGCGCTCGCGATCGAGAGTGTCGAGGCTGATGTTGACCCGGCGCAGCCCGGCGTCCCGCAGCGTCCCGGCCAGCGAACGCAGCGTCGCCCCGTTCGTCGTCATCGCCACGTCGATCGGCCCGGCGTCGGTGCGCAAGGCGGCGAGCTTGGCGACCAGTGCGGAGAGGTTGTGGCGCACCGTCGGCTCGCCGCCGGTGAGGCGGATGCCGTCGACGCCGTAGCGCTCGACCAACAGCCGGGCGACGCGCTCGAACTCCTCGAACGTCAGCACCTCCGTCCGTGGCAACCACGTCATGTCCTCGTCCATGCAGTACGTGCAGCGGAAGTTGCAGCGGTCGGTGACCGAGATGCGCAGGTCGCGAACCACCCTGCCGAAGCGATCGACGAGATCGACGTGGGCCACCCCGTCAGGCTAGGCGGATGCAGGGGAGACGCGTGCAGCGGTTCTCCAGGCGCGAGACTGTTGGTGTGTCCGACTTCACCCACCTCGATCCCCTCGGCCGGGCGCGGATGGTCGACGTCACGCCGAAGGAGCCGACCCACCGGCGTGCTGTCGCCCGCTGCAAGGTGTGGATGAAACCGGAGACGACGGCGGCGATCGCCAACCGTGAGGTCAACAAGGGCGACGTGCTCTCGGTCGCACGCATCGCCGCGATCCAGGCCGCCAAGCGCACCGCCGACACGATCCCGCTGTGCCATCCGGTGCTCGTCGGGGCGGTCTCGGTGAACTTCGAGATCGGTGACGACTTCGTCGCCGTCGAGGCAAACGTCGACACTGTCGACCGCACCGGCGTCGAGATGGAGGCGCTGCACGCCTGCGCCGTTGCGGCGCTGACGATCTACGACATGTGCAAGTCAGCCGATCGGGGGATGGTCGTCGGTGACCTCGCCCTGTGGGAGAAAACCGGCGGACGATCCGGCACGTATCGCCGGGCGATCCTCGACGATCTCGACGAGGGGGCCGGCGTATGAACGGGGGAATCTGGGGATTGTTGCCTCTGCGTGTCGAATCGTCGTACAATCGTAATGTGCACGGCGATTGCGGAGATCTGTCTGAACCGCAGCAGTGCATCCTTCCGGTGGAGCGTCGAAGCGGCGCGGACATGACAGGGCGTCGTTGATGGGACAAGTCGTACTTCTGGTCGTTGCCGCGGCGTGGGCCGCAGTGTTGCTACCGCCCCTCCTCCGCTCCCGGCTGGAGAACCGTCCGAACTCATCGGTCCTCGACTTCCGCAACCAGCTGTCCAGCCTGCAACGCGCCGTGCCAGGGCGCGGTGTCTCGGTGCGTTCGATGGGACGTTCGCTGGCGCCGTCGATGCTCAGCCGCCCGGCGGCGACCGGCCGGCCCGACACCCGCAACGGCGCGCGGGTGAACGGCGTGGTCAGCTCACGGATCGCGCCGACGTCGCCGACCGCCCGCCCGGCGCGCCGTGACGCCCGGATGCAGGAGGCCACGCTGCGCCCCCGCCAGCACGGCGCCGCCGATCCACAGATGGCCGCGGCGCTGGCCAGCAGCCGCGCCGCCGAGGCCAAGCGCCGCCGCGCCAACGTGCTGTTCCTGCTCGTCCTGACCACCGTGTGTGCCGGGTTCCTCGCCGCGACCACCGACTCCAAGGCGATGGTGTACCTGTTCGCCGTCTCGATGGTCGCCCTCGGCGGCTACGTCTACCTCCTCGTGACGATCAACCAACAGCAGTTCGGCGAGCGCGCCGACTTCGCCGCCCGCCCGGCCCAGCCCGCCCAGCAGCGAGCGCCGCGTCGGCGTGCGGCAGCCGACGACTACGACGAGCGGGCCGACGAGTACTGGCAGCCGGCGCCGGCCCGCCGAGCGGCGCCGCGTCAGCGTCCGATGCAGTACCCGCCGGAGGCTTACGAGGCGCTACCCGGCAGCGGCGAGTCCGGGCTGATCTCCTACGGCCGCGGCGCCGTCGCCCCCGCTCGTCGAGACCCCCGCGACCCGTACGGCCGAGAGGCCTACGGGTGGGACAGCGCCACGCGCGAGACGACGCGGCAGAGCACCGGCCCGCAACGGCCGCCACGCCACCGGTCAGGTCCCGGTGCAGCGGGCTCGGCGACCGGAGTCCGTCGGACTACTACTCGCAAACCGGCTGACCTGCGCCCGGTACACTCGCGAGTCCGTCGGGGCTGTAGCTCAGTTGGTAGAGCGCGACAATCGCACTGTCGAGGCCAGGGGTTCGATTCCCCTCAGCTCCACGCCGTCGCTCGCCTTCGGCATCGCTCCTGGCGTGGAGCTGCGCTCCGCCGTATCTCTGCCTCCGGCGGCCGTTCAGGCGCCACGGAGGCTTGCCTCGCCCTTGCCGGCCACGTCCGCGGGCAGGGGTCCACGCTCGTTCATTGGAGTGTTTGCTGCTGGGGAATCCAGCACGTGGCACTCCAATGACAGCAAATACTCCAATGGCGTCAGGTTGATGTAGTGGTTGACGATGGCGTCGGGGGTTGCAAGGTCCAGGGGCCGGGGGCGTCGACGGTCAGGAAACCGGGGCCTGCGGGCACCTCGATGTCGCCGGTGAAGGGGCCGGCCTGGTTGACCAACTCCTGCGATCCGGACACGGTCACCGCGTTGACGATGATCGGCCCGGCGCCCTCGTATGTGACCGTGGCAGTCCACACGGCGTCGTCGTCGTAGGCGACGACATCGGGGTTCTCGCCCGAGACGCCAGCGGCCTCGTCGAAGGCGAGGGCCGTTTCGCGGCGCTGCACGGTCAGCGTCCAGTCGCCGTCGGCGGTGACGGCGAAGGCGGAAATCGTGCCCCCGAGGCCGGCGAGGTATCGACCATTCCAGGCTCCGGTGACCGACACCATCGGCAATCCCACCGGCACGCCCCCCTGCTGGGCTTGCACTTCGAAGGTGCCGGCGCCGTCATGGGTGACGGCGACGATGGCCGGCCCGGCAATCGGGTCGACCTGGACGACCTGGCTTCCCGTTCCCTGGGCGGAACTGAGGATCGGGCTCGTCGTGGTTGGGGCCGTCGTCGTTGCCGCTGCACCCGGAACGACGGCGGACAGCTCGGCAGTGCCGTAGTCGTTGATCGTCGCCAGGGCGACGATCGTCGCCCCGCCGGTGGTGACGCCGTAGCAATAGAAGGTCACCCCAGCGCTGTCCGCCGACGGCTCCTCGCAGGCGATGTGCGTCGCCCCACCTTCGTCGACGGTGGCGAAGAACTCGGCGGCGGCTGTCTCGGCCTGCTCGCGGACGATGGCGATCCCGGCACCGGAACCGGGTGGCACGGTGGCCACGGCCAGTGCGGACGGTACGACGGCGGCCGCTACGACGGCAGCCGCGGGCACGAGTCGCCGCATCGCATCGACTGTACCGAGGCACGACGAGGGGCGGGCATCGGGTCCCCACCTCGACGTGGCCTACACGGCGGCGGCCAGGCGCTCCCGTTCGCGCAGCCGAGTAGCCGCGTTGACACGTTGTCGTTCGAGGATCTGGTCGAGTGTCTTGCCCGCTTGAGGGATCGGGTGCTCGGCGAAAAAGCCCTGCACATCGGCGACGACAGACGGTTCAGTGAGCAACGTGACCGTGCCCACCATTCTGGCGATCGAGTTCTCGGGGAACGCCGCGTTGGCGTCGTCCCAACGCTGACGTACGAACGTCCACGCTGCCGCCCCGTGCCGACGGTTGGCGATGCAGGCACGCAGCAAAAATGGGGCGTTCTGCGTCTTGACGTCGCCACCGAAGCCGAGCTCGCAAGCGCGCAGCAGCAACGCCGCGTCGTCGAACTCGGCGAGGGCGAACAGGTGACGGAGCTGGTCTTGGGGTGTCGAGGCGTTCTTGTAGGCGTCGAACAGCCGGTCGAAATCGTCCGCGCCGCCCGTCGCCGCGACGACCGATGTCGCCGTCGCAACGAGCTCGGGATGCAACGACCCGGGGGCACTAACGCTCTCCTCGTAGAGCCGCCTGCATCGTTCGACGGTCGGTTCGTCGCCACCGAGAACAGCGAGTGCCCCGATGACGAGCCCACGCAGCTGGCCGGTGAGGTCACTCTCACCCTCGACGGGATCTCCGAGGTCGGCGACAACTGGACGCAGCAACGCGGCAATGCGGGCCTGGTAGCGCGGGAAGTCGTCGTCGCTGAGGAACCGCCCGAGTCCACGCAGGCCGACGAGGAGCGCCTGCCAGACCGCGAACTCCCGCTCGTCGGCGAAGCCCTCGGCGAAGGCAAGGAACTCAGGCCCAGTGAGCCGGCCGGCCGTGACCGCCGCCCAGGCGTCGTCGACCAGGTTGTAGCGCTCCAGCGTGTCGAGACCGAGGAGGGCGGCACCGGACAGCCGCTGGCGCAACTCGGCTGAATAGGCGACGCGGTAGAAGCCCTGTCCGCCGGCGTTGACGACAACGGCGGCGCCGGGGTCGGTGAGCGGAACGCGCACCTCGACGTCCTCGAGAAGTACACGCTCGGTGGCGTCGCCATTGCGAACGATCACCGGGACGACCCACGAGGCCGTGTCGGCCGTCTCGCCGAAGGCGAAGCGTTGCTGGCTGAGAACGAGCACGTCGCCATCCACGGTGGCGCTGACGAGCGGGAAGCCGGGTTGCCAGATCCACGAGTCCATCAACCGTCGCACCGGCTGACCGCTGGTGTGTTCGATGGCGTCCCAGAGGTCGCTCGTCTCGGTGTTCCCGTAGGCGTGGGTGCGCAGGTAGTGGCCGACGCCCTCACGGAAGCGCTGCTCACCCAGGTACTGCTCGAGCATGCGCAGTACCGCACCGCCTTTCTGATACGTGAGCACGTCGAACATCCCGTCGGCGTCTGCGGGGGAGTGCACCTCGAACTCGATCGAACGGGTCGACTCGAGCGAATCGACTTCGAACGCCGCCGAGCGCTCGAGGCCGAACGTCGTCCACCGCTCCCAATCCGGGCGGAAAGCGTCGCACGCCGCGATCTCCATGAACGTGGCGAAGGCCTCGTTGAGCCAGATCCCGTTCCACCACCGCATCGTGACGAGGTCGCCGAACCACATGTGGGCGAGCTCGTGGGCGACGACGTCGGCCACGCGCTGTTGTTCGCCGAGCGTGCTCGTCGCCGGATCGAGCAGCAGGAGACTCTCGCGAAACGTGATGCAGCCGAAGTTCTCCATCGCCCCGGCGGCGAAGTCGGGGAGAGCGAGCAGATCGACCTTCTCGCCGGGATACGGGATGCCGTAGTAGTCCTGGAACCAGCGCAGGGCGAACGCCCCGATGTCGAGGGCAAATCCGGTGAGGTGGGACTTGCCGGGGACGTGATACACGCGCAGCGCCAGTCCGTCGACGTCGACGAGGTCGGACGCCTCTAGCGGGCCGACCACGAACGCTACGAGGTAGGTGCTCATCACCATCGTGTCGCCGAATGTGACCGCCACGGTCCCGTCCGAACGTTCCTGACGGTTGACCTCCGGGCTGTTGGAGACTGCGGTGAGCGCCGGGTCGATCACCAGGGTGATCGAGAAGACGGCCTTGAACTCGGGCTCGTCCCAGCACGGGAACGCCCGGCGGCAGTCCGTCGCCTGCATCTGCGTGGTGGCGATGACGTGCTCGTTGCCCTCGTCGTCGACAAAGGTGCTGCGATAGAAGCCGCGCAGTTTGTTGTTGAGGATGCCGCCAAAGGTGATGTCGATTCTCGCCTGCCCCGGCGCGACGGTCTGCGACGGGGAGATGACCAGGCGCTCCGATCTCGGATCGAGAGCCCAGGTCGCGGGCGCGCCGGCGACGGTGCAGCTGGCGATCTCGAGCTCGATGGCGTTGAGCGTGATCTGTTCTGCGGCCTCGACGACGTCCACGGTGATCGACACGGAGCCCGTGAAGGTCGCGGAGTCGAGGTCGGGGGTCAGTTCCACGTCGTACCGTCGGGGGAGGACGGATTTGTTGAGTCGATACTCGTCGGGCGGGGATCCGTTGGGCACGGCGGCGGTCGTTGCAGTCACCCGGCCGAGCGTATTGGCGGAGAGCCGCCACCGGCGCTCGGGGTCGTGCGCAGCGGTAGCGTTGCACGACGTGCCTGACGCCGCCTCGCTGTCGACGCGTCCTGCCCGCTACCACGTCGTGGGGATCGGCAACGCCCTGGTCGACGTCATCGCCCACGCCAGCGATGCGTTCCTCGAGGCGCACGGGTTGGTCAAGGGTTCGATGACGTTGATCGACACCGATCGCGCCGTCGAGCTGTACCGCGCCCTCGGCGGGGCGGTGGAGATGAGTGGCGGCTCGGCAGCGAACACGATGTGCGGAGTCGCCAGCTTTGGGGGTCGCGCCGCCTACATCGGCAAGGTCAGCAGCGACGATCTCGGCGCCGTGTTCGGCCACGACCTTCACGCCGTCGGGGTGGCGTTCCGGCCGGGAGCGGCGGCGGCGGAGGTTCCCACCGGACGCTCGATCATCGTCGTCACGCCCGATGCGCAGCGGACGATGAACACCTATCTCGGCATCTCCAGCCTGTTGTGCACGGCCGACCTCGACGAGCAGGCGATCGCCGACGGCGAGGTGCTGTACATGGAGGGCTACCTCTTCGATCGCGACGACGCCAAGGCGGCTTTCCGCCGCGCCGCCGACGTCGCCCACGAGAACGGTCGACGGGTGTCGTTGACGCTGTCGGATTCGTTCTGCGTCGACCGTCACCGCCGGGACTTCCGGGACCTCGTCCGCGACCAGGTCGACCTGCTGTTCGGCAACGAACACGAGCTGTGCTCGCTGTACGAGGTGTCGACGCTCGACGAAGCGATCGCCGCCGTCCGCAGGGAGTGCCCGCTCGTCGCCGTGACCGCCGGCGCTGAGGGTTCGTGCGTCGTCACCCCCGACGGCACGGTCCGTGTCGGCGCCGAACAGGTCGATCGCGTGCTCGACACGACGGGTGCCGGCGACCTGTACGCCGCCGGGTTCCTCTACGGCCTGACGAGAGGTGAGTCGTTGCACGACTGCGCCCGGCTCGGCTCGATCGCCGCCGCCGAGGTGATCAGCCACGTCGGCCCGAGGCCCCTCGTCGAGCTGCGTAACCTGGTCATGTGACAGAGTTCGATGCCTCGGCGGTGGCGGAGCAGTGGCTCGCGACCGAGCCGGACGCGGACATCCGCGACGAGCTGCAAGCGTTGCTCGACGGCGACCCGGCGGTGTTGGCCGAGCGCTTCTCCGGCAGCCTGTCGTTCGGGACCGCCGGCCTTCGTGCCGCCGTCGGCGCCGGCCCGTTGCGGATGAATCGTCTCGTGGTGCGACAGGCGGCGGCGGGAATGGCCGCCTACCTGAAGGCATCCGACCCCCGCGCTGCGGACCGCGGCGTCGTCATCGGCTACGACGTACGACGCAAGAGCGACGTGTTCGCCCACGACACCGCCAGGGTGATGGCCGGTTCCGGCGTGAAAGCGATGCTGCTCCCCGACCCGCTCCCGACGCCGGTGCTGGCGTGGTCGATCACCGAGCTCGACGCCGCCGCCGGCGTGATGGTGACGGCCTCGCACAACCCCCCGGCCGACAACGGCTACAAGGTGTACCTCGGCGACGGCGCCCAGATCGTGCCGCCGTACGACGTCGCCATCGCCGACGAGATCGCCCTCGTCGATCCCACGGCGGTGGCCCTTGCCGAGCCGGATGATGCGCTCATCACGACGCTCGACGACGGCGTCACGGCGGCCTACCTCGCCTCGACCGCGGGCGTTCGGCTCCGACCCGACGTGCCCGGCATCCGCATCGCCTACACCCCGATGCACGGCGTCGGCGGCGAGACGGCGTGCACCGCCTTCGAGCTCGCCGGCTTCGAACGCCCCGCGGTGGTCGAGGAGCAATTCGATCCCGATGGCACGTTCCCCACCGTCTCGTTCCCCAATCCCGAGGAGCCTGGGGCGATGGACCTGTTGATCGCTCTCGCCAACGACGTCGACGCTGACCTGGCCATCGCCAACGACCCGGACGCCGACCGCCTCGGCGCGGCGATCCCCCAAACCGATGGCTCGTGGCGGCGCCTCGGCGGCGACGAGATCGGCTGGTTGCTCGCCGACCACATCCTCGCCAACACGACCGGCGACGATCGCCTCGTCATCACGACGCTGGTGTCATCGTCGTTGCTCGGCGACATGGCCAAGAGCTACGGCGTGCACGCCAAGGAGACCTACACCGGGTTCAAGTGGATTGCCAGGACGATCCTCGACAATCCCCACCTGCACTTCGTGCTCGGCTACGAGCAGGCGCTCGGCTACCTCGTTGCGCCACGGCCGCTCGACAAGGACGGCATTTCGGCGGCATTGCTGCTCGCCGAAGTTGCCGCCGTCGCCGCAGCAGAGGGCACGACGCTGCAGGCGCGACTCGACGACCTCGCGGCCAGGTTCGGTCGCCACGTGACGATCGACAAGTCGGTGCGCATGGATCCGGCCGCCGCGGCGAAGGCCGTCGAGCGACTCCAGGCAGGCCCCCCGGGGGAGATCGGAGGCGCCCGCGTCGTCGACGTCGTGGCATTTCCCGAAGCTGATCTGCTCCGCTTCGAGCTAGCCGGTGGTGTACGCGTGCAGGTGCGCCCGAGCGGTACCGAACCGAAAGTGAAGGTCTACGGGGAAGCCGTCGACGCCGACCCCACGCCGTACGTCGACTCCCTCATCTCGCTGATCTAGCCCTGTCCATCGGAGTGTTTCGTGCTGACGGAGTGTTTCGTGCTGACACGTCCCGCACGAAACACTCCGATGGGCTAGACGACGAACAGCAACGCCGGGGTCTCGAGCAACGATTTGATGCGCTGGACGAACTGGGCGGCATCCCAACCGTCGACGACGCGGTGATCGAACGACGACGACAGGTTCATCATCTGTCGGGGCAGCCAGGCACCGTCGGCGAAGGCCGGGCGGGTGACGATCTTGTTGACCCCGACGATGGCGACCTCCGGGTAGTTGATCACCGGCGTGGTGACGACCCCGCCGAGGGCGCCGAGGCTGGTGATCGTGATCGTCGAGCCGTGCAGTTCGTCGAGCGTCACCGTGCCGTCACGGGCGGCCGCCGACAGGCGGGCGACCTCCGCAGCCAGTGACCAGATGTCGTGGCCCTCGGCGTGGTCGACAACCGGGACCATCAGCCCCTTGGATGTCTGCGTGGCCACCCCGAAGTGGACGGCGGCGTGGCGTTCGACTACCCCGTCGTCATCCTTGAAGCGGGCGTTCATCTGGGGAAACTCTCCGACGGCGACGATCACGGCGCGCATGAGGAGGGGGAGCACGGTCAGCCGTGGGCGAGAGCCCTCGTACTGGCGATTGAGCTCGGCCCGCAACTGCTCTACTGCGGTCACGTCGACTTCCTCGACGTAGGTGAAGTGCGGAATGCGCCGCTTCGACTCCTGCATCCGCTGGGCGATATTGCGGCGCAGCCCGATCACCTTCACAGCCTCGAAGTCGTCGTCAACGACCTGCGGCGCGACTCTCGTGGCCGCCACGCGGGCAGTCGTCGGACGCTCGGCGATCAGCCGATCGAGGTCGCCGTGGACGACGCGACCGTCGGGGCCCGTGCCGCTCACGGACGTGAGGGCAATGCCGAGGTCGGCGGCACGCCGTCGGACCGCTGGCGCGGCCAGGGCGCCCGTGGATCGGAGCGGCGCGGCGGCTGCGTCCACCCCCGACGCGGGACGGTCGCCGTCTGATCCGGCCGCCGGAGGTTCGGCTGGGGCCTCCTGAGCCGGCGCCTCCTCAGGGACGGCGGCGGGCGCAACAGGCGCGTCCCCTCCGTCAGTCTCGATCCACACGAGCTCGGAGCCGATCGCGACGACGTCGCCGGCCTCGGCGCCGAGCCTGGCGATCGTCCCACCCACGGGGGACGGAAGCTCGACCGTCGCCTTGTCGGTCATCACGTCGGCGATCGGTTGGTCCTCGGTGATGACGTCGCCGACGGCCACGTGCCACTCGACGAGCTCGGCCTCGGCGATGCCCTCGCCGACGTCGGGCAGCTTGACGACGTAGGTACTCACGCCTCCATCACCCGCTTGTAGGCGGCGCCGACGCGGGCGGGTCCGGGGAAGTAGTCCCACTCCTGGGCGTGCGGGTACGGCGTGTCCCAGCCGGTGACCCGCTCGATCGGCGCCTCCAGGGAGTAGAAGCAGCGCTCCTGCACCTGTGCCGACAGCTCGGCACCGAGGCCGCTCGTGCGCGTCGCCTCGTGGACGATGACACACCGGCCGGTCTTGGCGACCGACGCCGCGATCGTGTCCGTGTCGAGGGGGAGCAACGTGCGCAGGTCGATGATCTCGGCGTCGACGCCGGTCTCGTCGGCGGCAGCCTCGGCGACGTGGACCATCGTGCCGTACGTCAGCACGGTGACGTCGTCGCCGGACCGTCGCACCGCCGCGCTGCCGAGCGGGACGACGTAGTGCTCGTCGGGTACGTCGCCGAGAGGATGCCCCGACCACGGGACCACCGGCCGTTCGTGGTGGCCGTCGAACGGGCCGTTGTAGATCCGCTTCGGTTCGAGGAAGATCACCGGGTCGTTGTCCTCGATAGCGGCGATGAGCAGGCCCTTGGCGTCGTAAGGGTTCGACGGCAGCACCGTCTTCAGCCCGCACACGTGGGTGAACAGGCTCTCCGGGCTCTGGCTGTGCGTCTGCCCGCCGTGAATGCCGCCTCCGCACGGCATGCGCACGACGAGCGGGGCGGTGAACTCGGCGCTGGATCGGTAGCGCAGCCGCGCCGCCTCGGAGATCAGCTGGTCGAGCCCCGGATAGACGTAGTCGGCGAACTGGATCTCGACGACCGGGCGCAGCCCGTAGGCGCACATCCCGAGGGCCGTGCCGATGATCCCGCCCTCGGCGATCGGTGCGTCGAACACACGGTGCTCGCCGTACTTGGCCTGGAGTCCTTCGGTGCAGCGGAACACCCCACCGAAGTAGCCGACATCCTCACCGAAGATCACGACGTCGTCGTCGCGTTCGAGCATCACGTCCATCGCCGAGCGCAACGCGACATTCATCGGCATCGCGCTCACAACCCACTCTCCAGTTGGTGTTGTTGCTCGACGAGATGCGGGGGCATCGTCTCGAAGACGTCCTCGAAGATGCTCTTGGCGCTCGGGAGGTGACCGTCGAGCAGTGTGCCGGCGGCCTCTGCTTCCTTCGCCGCCTCGCGCACCCGTTCCGCCGCCTTCTCGCGCAGCGTCGTGCCGTCCTCCGGTGACCAGTCACCGCGGGCGATGAGGTGCCGTTCGAGGCGGTCGATCGGATCGCCGAGCGGCCACGCCTTCCACTCGTCGGCGGGGCGGTAGCGCGACGGGTCGTCGGACGTCGAGTGGGCGGCCACGCGGTAGGTGACCCACTCGATGAGCGTCGGCCCGTGGTTCCGGCGCGCCCGTTTCCGCGCCCATCGCGTTGCCGCCACGACGGCGAGGTAGTCGTTGCCGTCGACGCGCAACGCCGGGATGCCGTAGCCGATCGCCCGCTCGGCGAACGTCGAGCGTGCACCCCCGGCGATCGCCTGGAACGAGGAGATCGCCCACTGGTTGTTGACGACGTTGAGGATCACCGGCGCCTGGAACGTCGTGGCGAACGTGAGGGCGTGGTGGAAGTCGGCCTCGGCCGTGGCGCCTTCCCCGATCATCGCCGAGGCGATGGCGGTGTCCCCCTTGATCGCCGACGCCATCGCCCAGCCGACCGCCTGCGGGTACTGAGTGCCGAGGTTGCCGGAGATCGTGAAGAACCCGGCGTCACGCGCTGAGTACATCACCGGCAGCTGACGGCCATGAAGGCGGTCGCGCTCGTTGGAGTAGACCTGGCACATCATGTCGACGAGTGGCCACTGCCGGGCGATCAGCCAACCCTGCTGGCGGTACGTCGGGAAGAACATGTCGCGGTCGCCGAGCTCGAGCGCTTGGGCAACGGCGATCGCCTCTTCGCCGGTGCTGCAGATGTAGAACGAGGTCTTGCCCTGGCGTTGCGCCCGCAGCATCCGTTCGTCATAGATCCGTGTCGTGACCATCGCCTCGAGTGCGGAGCGCAGCGCATCGGTCTCGATGTTCGGCGCCCAGGGCCCGACCGCCTGGTCGTCGTCGTCGAGGACTCGGATCAACGAGCGGGCTAGGTCGTGGATCTTCGCCGGGTCGACGTCGACGTCGGGGCGTGGTACCGAGCCCGCCGACGGGATGTCGAGATAGGAGAAGTCAGCCTCGTCACCTGGGCGCGCCGACGGTTCCGGCACGTTGAACACGAGGGCCTCGGGCATGCCACCTCCCTGGCAGGTCTGCGGATCGGCGGCGGTGCCGATCGACAGGAGGTCAATGTAACCAGCGTCACCGTGCCGGTGGGTGCCATATACCCCCTAGGGGTATATGTTGGACCGCGATGCACGACCATCACGCGCACCACGACAAGCACGCGGGCCATGACCCGGACATGTTCCGCCGCCGCTTCTGGATCTCCCTGCTGTTGACGATCCCGCTCGTCGTCACCAGCGAGATGGTGATGGAGTGGTTCAACTACTCCATCGACTTTCCCGGGATGTCGTGGCTCGGTCCGATCCTCGGCTCCGCGGTGTTCTGGTGGGGCGGCTGGCCATTCCTGAGCGGCGGCGTCGCCGAGATCCGCAACCGTCAGCCGGGGATGATGCTGTTGATCTCGATGGCGATCGTCGTCGCCTACGCGGCGTCGATGGCCACCAGCCTCGATTGGCTGGACCTCGAGTTCTGGTGGGAGCTCGCCCTCCTCGTGACCATCATGTTGCTCGGTCATTGGCAGGAGATGAAGGCGATCGGTCAGGCACGCGGTGCATTGACGGCGCTCGCCGAACTGCTTCCCGACGACGCCGAAGTCGTGGAAGGCGATGGTGTTCACCGCGTTGGGGTCGACGAGCTGTCGGTGGGCGACGTCGTCCTCGTCCGCGCCGGCGGCCGCGTGCCCGCCGACGGGGTCATCGTCGAAGGCGCTGCCGAGGTCGACGAGTCGATGATCACGGGCGAGTCACGTCCCGTTGCCAAGGCGCACGGGGACCGGGTGGTCGCCGGCACCGTCTCGACCGACTCGTCCGTGCGTGTCCGCGTCGACGCGATCGGTGACGACACCGCCCTGGCCGGGATCCAGCGCCTCGTCGCCGACGCCCAGGCGAGCCGCAGCCGCGCCCAGGCGCTGGCCGACCGGTTCGCCGCGGTCCTGTTCTACGTCGCCACCGCGGCCGGGGCCATCACGTTCGTCGCCTGGACGCTGGCCGGGAGCGTGGACGACGCCGTCGTGCGCACCGTCACCGTGCTCGTCATCGCCTGCCCGCACGCTCTCGGATTGGCGATCCCGCTGGTGATCGCCCTGTCGACGGCGGTGTCGGCTCGGGCCGGCATCCTCGTCAAGGACCGGCTCGCGCTCGAGCGGATGCGCCTCGTCGACACCGTGCTGTTCGACAAGACCGGCACCCTGACGAAGGGCGCCCACGTCGTCACGGGAGTCGCCGCGGCGGGCGACCTCGACGAGGACGCCGTGCTGGGTCTCGCCGCTGCGGTCGAGGCGGACAGCGAGCACCCGCTCGCCAGGGCCATCGTCGCCGCGGCCCGCCGCGCGAGTCGAGGTGCCGCGCGCCAACGGCTTCCGCGCCCTGACCGGCCGCGGCGTCGAGGCGACGGTCGACGGTCGGCCGTACGCGGTCGGCGGTCCGGCGTTGCTTCGCGAGCGGGGCCTTTCCCTGCCCGAATCGATGCGTGGTGCCGTGGAGGAGTGGACGGCGCGTGGCGCGGCGGTGCTCCACCTCGTGGCCGGCGACGAAATCGTCGGCGCCCTCGCCCTCGAGGACGCCATCCGCCCCGAAGCCGGTCCGGCTGTCGAGGAGCTGCGCGACATGGGGATCGAAGTGGCGATGATCACCGGTGACGCCCGCCAGGTCGCCGATGCCGTGGCCGGCGATCTCGGTATCGACGAGGCGTTCGCCGAGGTGCTGCCGGAGGACAAGGACAAGGCCGTGATCGAATTGCAGGAGCGTGGCCAGCGTGTGGCGATGGTCGGCGACGGCGTCAACGACGCTCCAGCCCTCGCCCGTGCCGACGTCGGTCTGGCGATCGGTGCCGGCACGGATGTCGCCATCGAGTCGGCCGGCGTGATCCTCGCGTCGAGCGACCCTCGTGGTGTCGCCGGCGTCGTTCGCCTGTCGCGGGCCAGCTACCGGAAGATGGTGCAGAACCTCGCCTGGGCGGCCGGCTACAACATCGTTGCAATCCCGCTGGCTGCCGGCGCCCTGGCATGGGCCGGAATCACCCTGTCGCCGGCCGTCGGGGCGATCCTGATGAGCCTGTCGACGATCGTCGTGGCGCTCAACGCCCAGCTGCTGCGAAGGGTCCAGGTCGCACCCGACTAGTGACTAACACCGTTGCGAGCGAGCGAGCGCCAGCGAGCGAGCGGCCAGCAGCGGCCTGCGTGGCCGGGGAACGCAGATTCAGCGCCCACCAAACCGTTCGATCTCGCGATCGAGGTCGAGCGGCTGGATGACCATGTCGTGCTCGTCGTCGCCCCACTCGTCGGCGGGAACGGGGTACATCACCTCGAACTCGAGGCCGTCGGGGTCGACGGCGTAGAGGCTCTTGCTGGCGCCGTGATCGGACGCGCCGACGAGCGCGCCGGCGGCGCCGAGACGCTCGCGCATCGCGGCGAGGTCCTCGATCGTCGCGACCGTCCAGGCGAGGTGATAGAGCCCTACCGTCGATCGCCCCGCAGTCGACGCGCCGGCGGCGGCGCCGATCGAGAAGAAGGCGATGTCGTGATGGTTGGCCGATCGCGGTGCCCGCATGAACGCGAAGCGTCCGTCGTCATCGGCGGCGACGGTCGTGAAATCGAGCACGTCGCTGAAGAAGCGTTGCTGCACGCGGGCGTCGCGCACGTAGAGGACGGCGTGGTTCATCCCGGTGATCATCGGTGGCAAGGTACCGCTGGTCGTCTGCACTTCGGCCAGCGCGGTGCGCTCGTAAGGTGGGCGGTGTGACAGCGCAGGAGGGTGATCCACGACGCGACGGCCCGTCGAGCCCGACGTGGACGCACGTCGCTCTGCGCGTCGGCGACGTCGACGCCTCGATCGCCTGGTACGAGCGGTTCACTCCGTTGCGCCTTCTCGACAGGCGTCAGGACGAGTTCGGCTTCGGCGCCTGGCTCGGCCAGCCCGAATCGGTGGACCGGCCGTTCGTCCTCGTTCTCGCCCAGTTCCTCCCGGAGACCGACCCGTACAAGGAGTTCCCGCGGGAGGTGCTCGCCCCGTTCGCCCACCTGGGGATCGAACTGCCGACGCGCGAGGCGCTCGACGAGGCGGCCCGAGACGCCGAGGCAGCCGGCTGCCTGGCGATGGAGCCCCAACAGCTGCCCCCGCCGGTCGGCTACGTGTGCATGCTGCGCGACCCCGACGGCAACATGATCGAGCTCTCCTTCGACCAAGGCGTCTACGCCACCGCCCGCGCCATCTGGGGTCGCCTGACCACGCCCCAACCCCAACCGATGGGTGTTTTCCTGACGATTCGGTCACCGAGAACACCCATCGGTTGGGACGGATTGGGTGACGCCGTCAGGCGGGGGGGCCGAATTGGCGGTCGCCGGCGTCGCCGAGGCCGGGGACGATGAAGGCCTGGTCGTTGAGGTGGTCGTCGACGGCGGCGGTGACGACGTGCACGGTGAGCCCGGCCTCGCGCAGGCGCTCGATGCCCTCCGGCGCGCACAGGGCACATACCGCGCGTGATCGGCTCGGGGGCGTCGCGCTGCAGCAGCAGCTCGATGGTGTGGACGAGCGAGCCGCCGGTGGCGAGCATCGGGTCGATGACGATCACCGGCCGGCCGGCCAGGGACTCGGGCAGCTTGTTGACGTAGGGCTTGGGGGCGAACGTCTCCTCGTCGCGGCTGATCCCGACGAACCCGACGTCGGCATCCGGTAGCAACTCCTGGGCGGCGTGGACGAAGCCGAGCCCGGCGCGCAGGATCGGCACGACGACCGGCTGCACCGCCAGGCGCCGTGCCGGAGCGCTCGTCAGCGGTGTGTCCACCGTCGTGTCGACCGTCGGCAGGTTCTCGGTCGCCCGCACGAGGAGCAGGCTGCCAATGCGCTCGAGGTTCTGCCGGAACAGGGCGTTCGGCGTCGTGACGTCGCGGATACGGGCAAGGGCGTCGGCGACCACGGGGTGCTCGACGACAGTGACTTGAACGGAGTCTCTCATCATGCTCCGAGGGCTTGTTCGGCGGTGAGCAGGGCATAGTGCGGTTTGATCACGGCGTTGATCAGGCGCAACCGTTCGGGAAACGAGGCGAACGCGCTTTTCACGGTGTTGATCGTCATCCACTCGAAGTCATCGAGGCCCCACCCGAAGGCGGCGGACAGCTTCTCGAACTCCTTGGACATCGACGTGTTGCTCATCAGCCGGTTGTCGGTGTTGACGGTGACCCGGAAGCGCAGGCGGCGGAGCATCCCGATCGGATGCTCGTCGATCGACGCGCACACGCCGGTGTTGACGTTCGACGTCGGGCACAACTCGAGTGGGATGCGCGTGTCGCGTATGTACGCAGCGAGGCGGCCGAGCTGCTCGGCGCCCTCCGGCCCCTTGATGTCGTCGACGATGCGCACGCCGTGGCCGAGGCGCTCGGCGCCGCACCACTGCACGGCCTCCCAGATGCTCGGCAGGCCGAACGCCTCGCCGGCGTGGATCGTCGCGTGGAAGTTCTCGCGCATCACGTACTGGAAGGCATCGAGGTGACGAGTCGGTGGGTAGCCGGCCTCGGCCCCGGCGATGTCGAAGCCGACGACGCCGGCATCGCGGAAGCGCACCGCCAGCTCGGCGATCTCCAGGCTGCGCGCCGCCGTGCGCATCGCCGTGGCGATCGCGTAGATCGTCAGTTCCGTCCCGACCGACCCGCGGGCGAAGCCGTCGAGGATCGCCTGCATCACCTCGTCGAGCGTCAGCCCCTCCTCGGTGCACAACTCGGGCGCCATCCGCACCTCGGCGTAGATGACGCCGTCGGCGGCGAGGTCCTGGGCACACTCGAAGGCGACTCGCTCGATCGCATCGCGGTGCTGCATCACGCCGATCGTGTGGGCGAAGGTCTCCAGGTAGAGGACGAGGTCGTTGCGCTTGGCGCCGCGGTTGAACCAGGCAGACAGATCGTCGACATCGGTGGTCGGCAGGTGTGTGTACCCGTACTCGCTGGCCAGCTCGACGACGGTGGCAGGGCGCAAACCACCGTCGAGATGGTCGTGGAGCAGCGCCTTCGGCGCCCGCACGCACAGATCTCGCGACAGCGCTGGCATCAGACGGCGGCGACCCGACGCAATGAGCGCAGGGGCATCGAGGCTGGACGTTGCAGCCAGTTCGAGGACAGGTACGACGCCGACCCCTCGATGCAGTGGAGGCTGTAGGCGTGGCGGCTCGTTGCCGACCGGTTGACGTCGCTCCAGTGGGGAAGCAGCCCGTTGAGCACGACGAGTGTTCCCGTCGCCGCCTCGATCGGCACCAGACCATCCGGTGGCTCAGGCAGTGGGGTGTCATCGAGCGGGACGAATCGTGTGCCGTCGTCGTCGGTCGGTCCTGCTCGCTCGAAGCGCTGTCGCAGCGGCCCGAGGTGGCCACCCGGCTCCGCCCACAGGCATCCGTTTTCGAGCGTGGCGTCCTCGATGGCGAACCAGAAGCCGACGACGCTGACCGGCTCGGTGTACAGGAACGTGGCGTCTTGGTGGCAGCCGACCTCGCCCCCGATGCGCGGCTGCTTGAAGATGTACATCGACTGGATCGCCAGCGGATCCTGCATTCCGACCGCGGCCGCGACGTCGGCGAGCTCGGTCGTGTAGCTGAACGACTCGAACACGGGGTCGAGGTCGTGCATCGCGTGGCCGATCTTGTTGATGCTCAGCGTCTTGTCCTGGGCGAGTCGGCCGGACTCGTCGAAGGCATCAGCCTCGAAGAAACACCACACTGATGCTCCGGACTGGAGGAACTCGCGGTTGCTCGTGCGCTCCTGCTGATCGGTCGTGAACACCGTGCGTTCAGCGGTTGGCTCCCAGGTGTCGACGATCTCGACGGCCCGCTGCCTGAGCGCCGCGCACGCCTCCAGCGACGCGAATCCCTCGACGACGAGGAAACCGTCCCGCCGATAACGATCCATATCGGTCGGGCCCAGCACGACGCTCAATGTAGATGGCGTGAGTAGCGTCCGGCTCATGGAACGCGGCGAATTGAGCGTGCTTGGAGCAACCGTGCGTCACGCCATCGATCACGTCGAGGTGTTTCCCGCGCCGGACCACGTCACCGAGGTGCGCTTCACCACCGAGGAGCTGACGTCGCTGTGCCCGATCACTGGCCAGCCCGACATCTCGGCGGTCGAGATCGTCTACCTGCCCGGCGAGTGGTGCGTCGAGAGCAAGAGCCTCAAGCTCTACCTGTGGGGCTTCCGCGACCGACCGGTGTTCGCCGAGGCGCTGGCCGCGGAGATCGCCGGGGAGATCTTCGAGACTGCCAAGGCGACGTCGGTCACCGTCACGCTCACCCAGCGCCCGCGCGGCGGTATCACGATCAGCGCCACGGCAACACGTTCTAAGTCTGCTGGCCCTTGAACCATGGCTCGCCGGCCGCGGCAGGTGGGCGCAGGGCCTGGCCGCGTGATGACACGACGACAAGCGTGACGACGTAGGGCAGCATCGGGACGAACTCATCGGGGATCTGATCGAGGCGGAGGTAGACGAACAGGGCGGCGACCCCGGCCATCGCCGTGATCGCCACAGCCAATCCGCCGGCGCGCGACGCCGCGACGACTCCGGCCGTCGTGATCGCCACGCCGACGACCAACCACAACAAGAAGATCCAGACGCTGCCGCCGAGCTCGTAGAAGAACGCCCGCAGGACCACGAAGACGCCGAATGCACTGACACCGACGGCAACCAATTTCATCGCCGTCAGCCCCTTGGTGACAAACGCAAACACCGCGCCGGCGAGCAGCAGCAAGGCCGCGGCAAGGAGGAGGGCGAGCACGAGTTCCTCCGGACCGAGCCGCTGGGTGATGCCGTCGAAGAACCCGAAGATCGAGGCGCCGATGGCGACGCCGACGGGTCGCCAGTTGCCGACGACCAGAGTGGCCAAGCCGAGGAACCCCTTGCCGACCGTCTGGCCCTGACTGTAGCGGCCTGCCGAGATCACCAGCATTGCTCCGCCGAGTCCGGCGAGAGCGCCTGAGATCGACGCCCCGATGTAGCGGTACAGGTGCACGCGGACACCGAGCGAATCGGCTGCGCTCGGGTGCTCGCCCGCTGAGCGGAGGCGCAATCCGAAGCGCATGTGCCAGAGCAGGAACACGCTGGCGGCGAACAGACCGACGCCGACGAGTACGTCGTAACGGACTCCCGCGACGAGCCCCCGCAGCATGCCGGCGACGTCGGACACGACGAACCAGTTCCACTCGTCGATGCGCCCAAGTGCGTCAGCCGTCTCGTTGCCGAAGAACGTCCCGCCCGCCAGAAACGGCATCGTGAACTCACCCATGTCGCCCGTGACGCCGGGTGAGTTGGTGAGTGAGCCACCCTGTTCGCCGACGAACAAGACTGTCGACATGAACCGGGCAACGCCCGGGGCGAGGATGTTGATGGCGAATCCGGCGACGATGTGGTTGACGCCGAACGTCGTCGTGACGATGGCAAGGAGGAGGCCGCCGAACAACCCGCCGACGGCACCGCCGAGCAGCGCACCCCACGGGCCGAACTCCCAGCCCCACCAGCCGCCGACGACCGTGCCGAGGATCATCATCCCCTCGAGTCCGATGTTCACCGTCCCACTGCGTTCGGCGTAGAGGCCGCCGAGGCCGGCCATGGCGATCGGTGCGGCGGTGCGGATGGCGACGCTCATCGTCCCATCCGAGGTCAGGTCATCGTTGTCGGTGATCGATCGGGCGACTGACATGGCCAGCACGGCCGCCAGGGCGCCCCACAGCCACAACGGACCGGGGATCCGGAATCCTCGGGAAGCTGCCGCGTTCCACCCATTCGCAGTCACCGCGGTCATGGGATGGCTCCCAACGCATCAGGCGGCGCCACTGGTGGAGGCGTCGGGGCGGTCGGCATCGCTGAGCGCCGGGCCATCGCCCTCGTCTCCGCCTCCTCGGCCCTGCGCCGCACGACCTCGTAGGCGACAACTGCGGCGAGCAGGAACGAACCCTGCAGGATGATGCCGATCTCCTGCGGGATGTCGATGAAGCTGAGTCGCTGCGTCGCTCGTTCGATGGTTGCCCACACGAGGGCGGCGGCGGCGATGCCGACCGGATGATTGCGACCGAGGAGCGCAAGTGAAAGGCCGGTGAACCCTAGGCCCTGGGGGAACTGGTCGCCGTACTTGCCGTACTGTGGGTCGGCAAGGAGCGGGGCGAGTCCGATCAAGCCGGCGATGCCACCGGAGATCAAGAACGTCAGCAGGACCATTCGTTTCGGGTTGATACCGGAGGCCTTGGCAGCAGCCGGGTTTTGGCCGGACACCCGCAGGTCGAAGCCGAAGCGGCTGCGGTTGACCACGACGTGGTAGGCGATCCCGATGAGGATGGCGATCGGCAGGAAACCCTGGAGGATGACGTTGGTGGGGAAGTGGAAACCGATCGCCTCGAACAAGCTGTTGAGGTTGGGGATCCGTGCCCCTCTTGGCAACGGTCCGGTCTCCGCGACCAGACTCGTACTGCGATTCCAGTAGTTGCGAAGCAGGTAGAAGATCAGCTGGCTGGCGATGAAGTTGAGCATGATCGTCGAGATCACCTCGTTGACGTTGCGGGTGACCTTGAGCACGGCGGCGATAGAGGCCCAGGCCATCGCTACGAGCACGGCGACGAGAAAAATCGAGAGGACGTACAACGGCGCCGGGAGGCCCCACGATCCGATGCCGAACCCGAAGGCGGCTGCGAACAGAGCGGCGAGCTGGTGCTGGCCGTCGACGCCGATGTTGAACAGACGCATGATGAAGCCGATCGCCACGGCGACGCCGGCGACGTAGTAGGGCACGGCGCGGTTGACGATGGCGACGACCGATGCCGTGCTGTCGATCGACTTCCACATCTCCAGGAACGCCGTGCGCGGGCTCTCCCCGGCGATCAGCAGGGCGATCGAGGAAACTGCGACGGCGACCACCGCGGCGAGCACGGGGGCGGCGACGCCGTAGAGAAGTTTCCTACTCACGTCGCTCCGTCTTGCTTGAGCGCACCGGTCATGTAGGCGCCGAGGTCGCCCTGGTCCACCGTCGCCGGGTCGAGGTCGGCGACGATGCGGCCGCGAAGCATCACGAGCAGGCGATCCGACAGACCGATCAACTCTTCGAGATCGGCGGAAATCAGCAGCGTCGCCAGGCCGGCGGCCCTGGCATCGCGCAGGATGTCCCAGATCACGGCCTGGGCTCCGACGTCGACACCGCGTGTCGGGTGGGCGGCGATCAGCACCATTGGTCTGGCGAGCATCTCGCGACCGACGATGAGCTTCTGTTGGTTGCCGCCCGACAGCGTGAATGCACGCACGTCGATGCTCGGCGTGCGCACGTCGAAGCCGCGCACGACCTCGTCGGTGCGCTGGCGGCAGGCGTCGCGATCGATCAGCCCGTGGTGGGTGAACTGGCCGCTGGCTTGATGGCCGAGCAGCACGTTTTCCCACAACGGCATGGCGAGGACCATCCCGTGGCGATGGCGGTCTTCGGGAATCAGGCCAATTCCGGCGGTGCGCCGGTCGAGCGTCGAGAGCGTGCTGATGTCTGCTCCGTCGAGGAGGATGGTGCCGGTGGCCGAGACCATCCCGACGATGGCGTCGATCAGCTCGGACTGGCCGTTGCCCTCGACACCGGCGATGCCGACGATCTCACCGGCGTGGAGCTTGATCGACACCCCGTCGAGGGGTCGGTGCGCAGCCACGGCGCCGGGCGCGCCGGTGAACAGGTCGGCGCTGGACGTGATGCCGAGGGTGACCTCACCGAGGTGGGCGCCGGGCTCGACGGCGAGGTCGACGACCTCGAGCAGAACCCGGTCGGTCACGGTGCTCTCGCGCGTCTCTGGTGAAGGCAGCTCGGAGCCGACCATCATCTCCGCCAGCTCCTCTGCGGTCACCGACGACGGGTCGTCGACCTCCCCAACGGTCTTGCCGGCACGGATCACAGTGATCGCGTCGGCGTAGGCGAGCACCTCGTCGAGCTTGTGCGAGATGAAGATCACCGTCGCCTTGCTGGCGGTGAGCTCGCGTAGGGAGGCGAACAGCTCGTCGACCTCGTGGGGGACGAGCACGGCCGTGGGCTCGTCGAGGATGAGGATCTCGGCGTCTCGGTACAGGACCTTGAGGATCTCGACACGCTGCTTCTCGCCGACGCCGAGGTCGGACACCAGCTCGTCGGGGTCGATCTCCAACCCATAACGGCCGCCCAGAGCGCGGATCCTGCGACGGGCCGAGTGGCGCGCCATGACGGGCCAGCCCGGCTCGCGACCGAGGACGACGTTCTCCCACACCGTGAAGTTGTCGGCGAGCATGAAGTGCTGGAAGACCATGCCGATGCCGTGGCGGATCGCCGCCGCGGGGGAACTGAAGTGCTGCGCCTCGCCGTCGACGAGGATCGTTCCCTCGTCCGGCTGATGGGCACCGTACAGCGTCTTCATCAGTGTCGATTTGCCCGCCCCGTTCTCACCGACGATTGCGTGGATCGTCCCCCGACGAACCTTGAGGTTGACGCCATCGTTGGCGACGACGCCAGGGAACCGCTTGACGATGTCGCGCAGCTCGATGGCGTAGTCGGCGCCGGAGGCCGTCCGCCGGTCGATGGGCTCCGCCACGACACTCATGTACTGCGTCGTTCTAGTCGATCGGCGGGGCCGAGCCGGAACGCGACGAGGGCGCCTGCTCCGGTCGGAGTAGGCGCCCTCTGCACGTAGCTCAGTTGGAGCTGGTCACTCCTCGACCGTGGCTGGCACGACGATCGTGCCATCGGCGATCAGCGCAGCCAAGCCCTCCAACGTCGGGACGTAGTCGTCGATGAAGCCACCCGACGTCGAGTAGCCGACGCCGCCGACGCTCAAGTCGTAGGTCTCGGTTCCCGGGGCGAACGTACCGTCCATTTCCGAGACAATCGTGTTGTACACCGCGAGGCCGACGTTCTTCAGCATCGACGTCAGCACATATGGCTGGAGGTCGGCGTCGACCTGGCCATAAAGGTCGCTGTCAACACCAATCGTCCACGTCTCGCCCGGTTCGCCCGCTTCGGCGGCCGCCTCGAGAACTCCGTTGCCAGACGCGCCCGCGGCCGCATAGACGATGTCGGCGCCACCCTCGTACATCGCGGCGCCGATTTCCCGTCCAGCGGCGGGATCGTTGAATCCGATCACCGGATCATCGGAGATGTACTCGACGAACACCTCTGCGTCGGGGTTGACGCACTCGGCGCCGGCCACGAAGCCGGCCTCGAACTTCTTGATCAACGCGTTGGGGATACCCCCGACAAAGCCGAGCTGTCCGCTCTCGGACTGCAACGCGGCTGCGGCGCCGACGAGGAATGACCCCTGCTCCTCTGCGAACAAGATGTTGTGCACGTTGTCTGCCTCGACGACAGAGTCGATGAGCAGGAAGTGGGTGTCGGGGTACTGCGCGGACGCCTGAGTGATCGTGTCGAGCCACAGGAACCCGGTCGCGATCACGAGTTGGTTCCCGGCCTCAGCGGCGGCGGCGACGCGCTCGGCGCGGTCGTCGGCGGATTGGGGCGGCGACTCGGTCGGAACGATCGCATCGCCAAATTCGGCCACGGCCTGGTCGAGTCCGGAAGCGGCGGCGTCGTTGAACGACTTGTCGCCACGGCCGGTGACGTCGAACATCAAGGCGACGGTGGTGCCACCCTCGGCCGCGGGGGCGCTGCCCGCTGGCTCAGTGCCCGCCGGTGCGGTCCCGGCCGGCTCGGTGCCGGCTGGTTCCGTGGCCATCGGCTCGGTACCAGCCGCTGCAGTGCCGGCGGATTCGGTCCCGGCGGGGGCGGACCCGGCGAGTGCGCCGATGTCAATGCCCTCACAGAGTCCGCCACCGCTCGACGCGCTGAGCGAACCGGATCCGATGGTCACGCCTGCGATGCCGATTGCCGCGGCAAATCCCGCGGCTAGCAGTCGCCTGCTCCTCATTGTCTTGTCCTCCCCTTCCCGGAATTCCCGGGCTGTATTCCGACGATCCTGATGCGTCCGCCGGCCTGATCGTGCGTGGGAGGTAACACCATCCCACCGCAGCGAGGCCGTACGATACATCGGCGATGGCCGAGCGGACCCCGTCGCGAGAAATGTCCCGGTCGCGACGTCCCGTCAGCCAGCACCGCTACGCGATGCGGCGCTTCATGGTCGTTGCCGCCCTCGGATTGGGCGTTTTCGGTGCCGTCCGCGGCGCGAGCAGCGTGATCGACCGCCAAGCGGACAGCCCGGAGGTAGACGCCTCCGGCACAGGGGCTTCGACGACGGTGGCCGCGGGTTCCGGCGATGGCACATCGGCCCAGGTGGCGGCCGTGACGCCACCGCCGACGCCACCACCTACCGAGCCCGAGGAGACCGGCCCGCCCACCGAGGACAACCCGGCCGAGGTGCTCATCGTCGGCGACTCCGATGCCGGGACGTTCGCTCCCTACCTGGAGCGGCTGCTCGACGAGACCGGGGTCGTCGACGTCGAGCTCGACTACGTCGTCTCTTCCGGACTGGCCCGTCCCGACTTCCACGATTGGCCGGCGCACCTGAGCGACACACTGGCCTCGAGTGACCCGGAGATCGTCATCGTCACGTTCGGCGGCAACGACGCCCAAGGCCTCACCGAGCCGTGCCCCAATGGGGCAGGATCGTGCGGAGTCAGTGTCGTGGTTCCCCAGGCCACCGCGGCCAATGCCGCGGAATGGACCGCCGAGTACGCACGCCGGGTTGGCGTCGTGATGGACATGCTGCTCGAGAACCCGGAGCGGCGGGTGATCTGGGTGGGCATCCCGAATGCCCAAGATCTCGAGTTCACCGCCCGGCTGGAGATCCAGGACCAGGCCGTACGCACAGCCTTGGAGGGCTATCCCGGCGCAGTGTTCGTCGACACGTGGGAGATGTTCGACGGCCGCAACGGGGGCGTCGCCGAGCTGGTCGTCGATCCCCGCGATGGCAAAGCCAAGCCGGTCCGCCAGTCCGATGGCTTCCACCTCAACGTCGATGGTGCCGAGATCTTGGCGATCGACATCGCCGCTCAGGTCGAGTCGATCCTCGAGGACCTCGGCGCCGACATCTAAACCCGTCTGTGTCAGCGAACACGACGCCGGCGGTCATGTTCGCTGACGCAGAAGTCATGCCGCAGCCTCGCCGTCCCATGGACCGGTGATGGCGAACGTGACGCCGGGGGACTGCAGGTTGACGAACAACGTTTCGCCGTCGGCGCTGAACGTGGCACCGGTGAACTCGCTACCTGTCTCCTCGGCGAGGTCGCGGGCGTTGCGGGCGAACATCGACGCCTGACCGTCGGCGTTGACCGTGTACAGGTGCTGGACGCCTTCGCCGTCGGCGCACAACAGCAGCCCGCCCCATGGCGAGACGGTGATGTTGTCGGGCGAGTCGAACGCGTCGCTCGCCGGGTCGGGGTTGACGCCGAATTGGATCACCAACTCCATCGTGTTGGCCGCCGGGTCGAGGCGCCACACCTGTCCGTCGTGCTCGCCGACCGAGCCGTCGTCGTTGCGGGCGTAGGAAGCCACGACGTAGGCGGCGTCGTCGCCCCACCACATGCCCTCCAGCTTGCGCGAGCGGGTGACCTTGTTGAGCTGGACACGCGTCGAGTCCTCCGCGGCTAGCGGGTCGGGGATCGCCGCCCACTCGGTGGTGAGCACGGTGCCGGCCTCGCTGACCTCGGAGAGATCGGCGACGAATCCGCCACCCTCGTCGTAGGCGACGAGCGCCTCGAGCACGGCGCCGTCACGTAGCGATCCGTACCCTCCGAGCGGGGTCGTCGGCGTCGCCCGGTAGAGCAGGCCGTTCGGAGCGCTGGCGTCCTCGGTGAGGTACACGATGCCCGTCGCCGGATCGATGGCGACGGCTTCGTGATCGAACCGGCCGAGCCCCTCGAGCGGCGTCGGACTCTCGTTGTTCTCGACGTTGACCGGGTCGACCTCGAACACGAAACCGTGGTCCTTGGTGAGGCCACCGTCGCCGGTGACGTCCTCGGTCTCCTCGCACGTCAGCCACGTTCCCCAAGGGGTGACGCCGCCGGCGCAGTTGACCGCCGTGCCGGCGAGGCTGACGTACTCGGCCACGACGTTGTTGTCGGCGTCCAGTTCGGTCGTCGTCGTGCCGCCCATCGCCGCCGGGTCGTAGGTGAACTCAGGCGCCGCCACCGTCGGGAAGTCGATCGGCTCGTCCTCCTCGGGGTACCCCTGCTCGCTGTTGCGGACCAAGAAGCGCCGGCCGTCGACCTCGAACAAGGCGGTGCCGTCGAAGGCGTCCGGCAACACGCCGTCGGCGCCGGTCAGCGGCTTGCCGGCCTCGGAGATCACCTTGTAGGTGAACCCGTCCGGCAAGTCGAGGAGTTTCGCCGGGTCAGGAGTCAGCGCTCCGTAGCCGGACGTCCATGACCGCCGGGCTTGCCGGACAGGAGCGGCGGCCGCCGACTGGGTGAACAGGGACGTCAGGTTGCCGACGATGACGAGTCCTGCGCCGGCCGCGCTGTGATGGATGAGCTGTCTTCTGCTGAGGGCCATGCGCCGACCATCCCAGCCGGACGTTTCAGGGCGGTGAACCGATGGTTGTCGTGGTGACCAACGACGGTTGAACAATCGGCGAACTCGCGGCGCGCTCGACGGGGCCTTCGGGAATCCGCCACAGCCGCCAGTCCTCGTTCTCCCACACCAGTTCGAATCCTGCGGCGGTGAGCTGCTCGGGGGTCGCGACGACTTGTGAGTAGTTGTCCCGCTTGTTCTGCATGAACCAGTCGCCGTCGGCCAGCATGTTGTTCATCGACGTGGTCTGCACGGCCCGCCGGCCGGTGAAGAGCGTCGCTGTCCTCGCCCGGTAGTAGACGACGACGTCGTCAGGCCCCGTGTACTTCTCGATGGCGTCCATCGCCACCTGGTACTGCTCCTGGGCCGGCCCGCGCTGGATCGCCCCGGAGTCGTTGTAGGCCTGAGCCGCGTCGACGCGGCGGGGGAGGTCGGTGACGTGGTACACGGCGAGAAACAGGAACGGGGCGGCGGCCAGCAGGGCGACGGCGCGGCGGCCCGTGAGCGCGAGCGGGCGGCGGGCGATGAGACGGCCGAGCCAGCCGACAACGTAGAGGAGCAGCATCGCCACGAAGAAGACGATCAGCGGGGTGATCTGCATGTAGTAGCGGGCGACCATGCGCAGGTGAGTGCCGATCACCAGCATCGTCATGAGGCACAACACGGCGAGCGGCACGTTGCGCCGAGGGGCCTTGACGCAGGCGACGACGGCGCCGAGCGCGGCGAGACCGATCATCCAGCGCCCGAACACCGGCGGCTCGTGCAGGCCGAGCTGGCTGACGAGGTGGGCCGGGTACTGCGGCCGCTGCCGGCCGGTCGGCTGGTTGTCGAGACTCCAGAGCCGCGTGGCGATGTAGCGCGGGCTGTTGCCGTTGTCGGGGACGAGCGTCGACGGCAGCAACAGCTGGAAGATCAGAGCGCCGGCGGCGAACGTGAGGTGGGGAGTGAGCAGCGACTTCCACGGGATTCCGCCGTTCTCCCCACGCTCACCGCGGTCCCGTCGGCGAGAACCGAGATCGACGAGCTGGGCGCCGGCGATGGCGAACAGCAGCATCAGCCCCTCTCGGCGCACGTTGTAGGCGGCGACCGCAAGCAGTCCGAGGATGACGAGGTCACGGGTGGTGGCAGCGGTGAGGCTGCTGCGGTCCATCACCCGGTCGAGCCACCAGATCACGACGGCGACAGCGAGCATGTGTGGGTACTCGGTGAGCAACTGGTCGGTGTAGACGAGGTAGGCGTACGACGTGGCGAACACCGCGGTCAGGGCGAGGGCGACGATGCGCCCCGCCCGGCGCCGGACGATGCCGTGGTAGAGCACCAGCCAGGCGCAGAACACGGCGACCTCGACGAGCTTGAGGCGGTCGAAGGCCTCGATGCCCCACACGCGAACGAACGGCGACAGCAGCAGCGGCCAGCCCCACGGGTAGATCGGCGGCGTCACCGCCGTGCTGTTGTCGAACAGGAAGCGATTGTCCGTGATGACGTCGGCGATGTTGCCTTCGAACAGGCTCTTCGCCATGCGCAGATAGAGCGCCCAGTCGTCGCCCGTGGTGTGGCCGCGCCGATGGAGGTTGATGGCGACGAGACCGGCGCCGAGGACGAGCAGCGTGAGCAGGACTCCGGAGACTCTCCGGCTGGTGATGAACCGTTTCCGGGGGGGTCGATCCCCGCCGGTGACCTCGGCGGTGGGCGGCGGCTCTGGTTCCGGCGTGCCCTGGTCGAAGACGGGTTGCGTCGCCGGCGGGGCCCACACGTCCTCGTCGATCGCGCTCAGTTCCCTCGTCATTGTTGTTCGCGTCCGCGTTCGATGACGGTGGCGTGGCGGGCGGCGATCCGCTCGGCGCTGAACTGGGTTCGTTGCCATGCCCGGCTGGCCCTGGCCTCGGTCTCCCAAGCGTCGTCGTCGTGGTTGATCGCCGCATACGTGGTGCGCAGTTGGCGGACCGCGGCTTGATCGTTGCCGGCGATGTCGGCGGCCAGGCCGCGGGTGACCGGGATCAGCTCGGGATGGGCGACGACATGGTTGACAAGGCCGAGGGTGAGCGCCTCGTCGGCATCGACGAAGTTGCCGGTGAAGCTCATCTCCCTGGCGCGCCGGATGCCGATCGCCTGGGGCAGCAGGGCGGACAGGCCCCACCCCGGCATGATGCCGAGCCGGGCGTGGGTGTCGCCGAACGTGGCCCGCTCGGACGCCACGAGGAAGTCGCAGTTGAGGGCCAGCTCGAGGCCACCGGTCACTGCCGCCCCGTTGATCGCCCCGATCACCGGCTTGCCGAGTGGCGGAAACGGCCCGCGACTACGCCGGTTCTGCGACTCCTGGGGGCCGTTGAGCAGCCTGCTTCCGCCTTCGGATGCCAATTCGACCAGATCGAGCCCGGCGCAGAACGCCGGGTCGGCGCCGGTGAGGATGATCACGTCGACCGTGTCGTCGGCATCGGCGTGGCTCAGAAGCTGCGTGAGCAGGTGCAACACCTCACTCGACAGGGCGTTGCGCGAGTCCGGCCGATTGAGCGTGACGGTGGCGATGCGCTCGGAGACGTCGAGCAGCACCGGTTCGCTTCGCTCACCCATCGGAGTTCCAGGCGGCTACTCGGCGGCGGAGTCGTCGGCCGGAAGGAAGGCGAAGCGCAGATCGCCGAGGCGCACGAGCGTCGAGGCGACCCACCCGCCGAGGGCGCCGAAGTGCTCGTCGAGGGCCGAGGACGTCCCGTCGGCGAGCGTCTCCTCGGCGAGCTCGTAGAGGCCCTCGTAGGTGACTTCGAGGGCGTAGGACTGGTCGGTGTCGTCCGGGTCGCTGGGGTCGGGGTGGGCGACCTCGACGGTGAGCCCGGCGCGCTCGAGCCGGCCGTCGCCGACGAGCACGCTGGTCGTCGGCAACGACTCGTACACCCTTTCGACGTTGGGTGTCTCGGCGAGACGCTGGATGCGCAGGACGATCTCCATCTCGATCGCCGGCGGCGTGTCCAACTCCTCGTCGACGTACCAGCGCCGGTACGCCGTCTGGCTCCACGACGGCCAGTCGAACGTGACGTGGGCGACGACTCGCGGCGGCTGGCCCTCACCGGGCAGGCCGTAGCTCGTCTCCCAGGTGACATCACCGAGCAACACGTCGACCTGGAAGTGCTCCTCGAACGCCTGCCGCTCCAGGAACGCGGCCTCGAACGCGTCGCGCAGCGCACTGATGGCGTCGGTGAACACGTGGTCGAGCATGGCAACGCGAATCTATCTGGGCAGTTGCACTGGCGTCCCCCGCCCCGAAGAGCACCGTGAAGGCGAACTGTGAGCTGTCGACGCCGATATCGGCGTCCGTAGCTCACAGTTCGGCGTGGGACTGTCAGAATCCGGGGCATGACGTACGTGCTGACCGAGGTCGTTGACGGGGTTGCCACGCTGACGCTGAACAATCCCGACGAGCGCAACTCGCTGTCGGCCCCGATGGTTGACGAGATTGTGGCGGCGATGGATCAGTTCGAGGCCGACGAGTCGGTCGGCGCGGTCGTCGTCACCGGGGCACCGCCGGCGTTCTGTGCCGGGGCCAACCTGGGCAACCTGGCGGAGGCCGACGGGGACAGCCTGGGGCGCATCTACGAGGGGTTCCTGCGCATCGCCCGCAGCCCGCTGCCGACCATCGCCGCAGTCAACGGCGCCGCCGTCGGCGCCGGGATGAACCTCGCCCTCGGCTGCGACGTGCGCATCGCGGCCAGGAGAGCCAAATTCGACACGCGGTTCATGCAGCTCGGCCTGCACCCGGGAGGCGGTCACACGTGGATGCTCCGCCGCATCGCCGGACCGCAGGTCACGATGGCCGCTGTCGTCTTCGGTGAGGTCCTCGACGGCGAGGAGGCAGCTCGCGTCGGGCTCGTCTGGCGCTGCGTCGACGACGACGAAATGCTCCCCGCCGCCCAGGAGATGGCGACCCGTGCGGCTGCCGCACCACGTGACCTGATCATCGCAACGAAGCGGACGATCGCCACGATGGCCGCCGTCGCCGACCATTCCGACGCCGTCGCGGTGGAACTCGAACCCCAGCTGTGGTCGACTCGTCAACCCTGGTTCGCCGAGCGTCTGGCGGCACTGCGAACCCGTATCGGCAGCCGGCAGCGTGAGGTAGAGTGACGCTAGGCAACAGCCACATCCAGGAAACGGCACCAACCCCCGGTGCAACAAGGAGGTAGCGCATGAGCCAGCGTCATCGTGACGCAGATCTGCCTGTGCCCGCCAAGCAAGAGCTGCGGGCCCACGCGCATGGCGAGCGGCATCGCATCCACGTCGAGCTGTCCAACGTGGCAACGCAAGTCAGCGCCGGAGTCGATCCGGCCGACGTGCACGAGCCCGGGGCAGCGTGGAAGCCCGAGCACCACCGCGACCCCGACGTGGCGCGGAGCAAGCTGCTCAACCGCTCCCGCGGCCGGCGACACTGGAAGTTGAAGATGTGGAAGCGGCGCTCGAAGATGCGCCGCGCCAAGGCGCAGGCATTCCGCCTCGCCGAGTAAAGAGCGCTAGCGCGACACGCTCGGGTCGGCGACGAGCCAGCGTCGGCGCAGTTCGTCGGCGCGCTCCTGCCACTCCTCGGCGGTGATGGCGTAGCGCAGGTGGTCCTCCCACACGCCGTTGATCTCCAGCATGCGAACGGCGGTGCCTTCGGTGCGAACGTCGAGCTTCTCCATCACCCGCCGGCTGTTGGCGTTGCGCGGCACGATGTTGATCTCCAGGCGATGTAGCCACAATCGCTCGAAGGCGAATTCGAAGACGACCACGACACCTTCGGCCACGAGACCACGCCCGGCATAGCGCTCGTCGATCCAGTAGCCGATCGTGCCGGTCTGCAGTGCACCGCGCAGGACGTGATTGACGTTGACCTCGCCACAGATCCGGTCGTCGACGAACAATCCGAAGCCGAACGACAAGCCAGCGGCAGCGTCACGTTCGCGGGCGGTGCAGCGAGACACGAAGGCCTCGCGGTTGACGGCGGGGTCGAACTGGGGGACCGGTCGCCGCGGTTCCCATGGCGTCAGCCAGGCATCGTTGCGCTGGCGCACCTCCCGCCAGGCGGCGAAGTCCTGGGCGACGAGGGGCCGCAACATCACCCGGCTGCCGTAGAGGCGCAGTGGCGACGGGATGGTCGGACGTCCAGATGGATGGCGCATTCGTGATCAGTGCACGCCGTTCATTGGGCGAACCGCCCACGCCGTGCGCAACTGCAGCCGGCGCATTACGGCGAGCACGGCGCAACAGGTCGCCAGGATCGAATCGACGCGATCGGCGTCCAGCGCGGGGTTGTCGAGCCGATCACGGCGCCGCTCGGTGGCCAGGGTGCGGAACAGATCCTCGAGCTCGGCGCGACCAAGGCGCAGCCGGTCGACGTCATCGTCGGGTTGGGCGCCGCGTTCGACAATCGCAAGGTGCCAGGACTCGTCGCCGCTGAGGTCGAGGGTGCCGAGGTCGAAGAGGGCGGGTTGCTCGCGCAGCAGGTTGTCGACATCGTCGGTGACGGTTCCGATGGCGTTGGTCAGCGCCTGTGGCGACGGCGGATCTGCGTCCGCCAACTCGTCGAGGAGGTCAGCCAGAGTCGTCGGCAGGCGCCATTCGCCGGTGCCAAGACGGGCCGAGATCTCGGCCGCGACGTCCAAGGTCAGCGTTGCCCGCAGTTGGGCGTCGACCCACCGGCCGACCGGGTCGTCGCCGCCGGCAAGGTGCCACGCATAGTGGGCGTGGAGGCACTTGACGCCCTGCCGGGTGCCACCGACTCCGCCGGAGGGTCGGTGATCGGCGCCGGCGGGAATCTCGGCGTCGCGCTCGGCGGCATAGCGGGCGTGGGCGGCAGCCAGTTCACCGGGGTCGACGGCGCCCTCGGCGGCTCGCACTCCGCCGGCTGCCTCGAGCCGGCTGACCGCGGCGACTTCGGCGCGTCCAACGAGCCAGTACCGAGTCGGCATCGGCGTGCCGTCGTCGAGCAGTGGGGCGTTGCGGATGACCACGGGAACGCCGGTGGCGTCGCGCACTACGACCTCGTAGCGACCGGCCGGTCGCCGGCCGAGTAGCTCGGTGACGCTCGCTTCGTCGGCGTCCACGTTCGTGTCGACAGGCATCCGGGACCGAGCAGAGCTAGCGGCGTCGCCGGAGCAGGACGAGGACGATGGCGAGGGCGACGATGAGTGGGGCGAGGCGTTTGAGGATCGCCGGACCGGCGACGCCGGCGAGGTCGACCGGCTCGGTGGCGGGGCCCTCGATCTTGCGCACTCGCGGTTGCGGCCCCGACTGATCGGCGCCTGCTGGGGGCAGGTCGGCGCTCGCCGGCTGGTCGGCGGGGCCGGTGCTCGACTGGGCGGCTGACTCGCCGGCTGGCTGTGGTTCGCTCGAATCGCCATTGCCCGACACCGATGCTCCTTGGTCGTCGAGCATCGTGTTGAGGTTGCTGGCGAACTGGGCCATCAGCTTCTTCGACACGTCGCCGAGGATGCCGCGGCCGAACTGGGCGACGCGGCCGGTGATGTGCAGCTCCGTCGTGACGACGCATCGTGTGCTCGTCGGCGACAGGCTCTCCGCCTGGGCGGTGATCTCGGCGGCGGCATTACCGCGCCCGCCGGTGTCCCGCCCCTCGGCCTTGAGCACTGCACGGTGCCCAGGGTCGTCGCGATCGATGAATGACGCCTGGCCCTTGAACTGCGGGGTGATCGAGCCGAGCTTGACTTTGACGACGCCGCGGTACACGTCCCCCTCGATCTCTTGCAGCTCAGCGCCGGGGAGGCATGGCGCGATCCGCTCGACATCGGTGATCACCGCCCACGCCTCCTCGATCGGGCGATTCACGGTGAACTCGTTGACGAGCTGTTCTGCCATTTGTGCAGGTCCTCCAGGGTGTCGATGTCAGCGGCTGATCCTCGGCACGGTATCTCACGAACGAGATCAGGTTGAAGGCGCATCAGCGCCCGGGCCCCCTCGTCGCCGTCGGCCGGCAGCAGCGGCCAGACGTCGGACGCCAAAGCCACCGGGTGGCCACGCACCCCGTCGTAGGTCGCCACCGCCACGGTGGCGTCGGCGGCGGCGACGTCGCGCCAGGCATCGGGGGTGATGAACGGCTGATCGGCGAGGGCGATCACGACTCGGTCGGCGCCGAGCTCGGCGGCCGTGGAGAGCCCGGTCTGTAGCGAGGTCGCCGACCCGACGCGCCACCTCGGGTTGACGACGGTCACGACGACGTCGGGGACAGGCGTACGAGCGGTGTGGTCGGACTCGTCGCCGACCACGAGGACGACCGGGCCGATCTCGCTGGCGACGGCGGCATCGAGTGCCCGGCGCAGGAGGCTGCGCCCGTCGATCACGGCGTCGAGCTTGTGCCCTGTCCCCGCAAAGCGACTGCCCATCCCGGCGGCGAGGACGACAGCGACGGTACGCGAGGACACCCATGGAGTCTGCCGCGGCCGTGCGGAAGGAGACGGTCGTCACATCAATTCCGACATTGCGGTGACAGCAAGATTACGGAACGATGTCGATAGGAGTTGTTTGTTTCAGTCCGATGTCGTTAAGTTTGAGACCTCGTTGCCCTGGCTCGTGGCTCCCTGCCGGAACTTGGTGGGGGCGACGACCACAAACCAGAGACATAGAAGTTGATGAATCACACCTGCCTGCGCCCCACTGCCGGGCGCTTCCGACGCCCGCTGCGGCAACTCGCTGTCGGCATCGGCGTCACCGCCCTCGCTTGTGCGAGCCTGACCGCTGGCCTCGCCGGCGCCGAGGCACCTACCGAGATCAGTGGCGATCCGCACTCTCCGCAGGTTGCCGGCCTGGCCGCCTCGGCCCTCGAGGCCAAAGCGGTGTTCGAGCGTTCCGCCGCCCGAGTCGATCGGTCTGCCTACCTCACGGCCTTGGAGGAGACGGCGGAGGCGACCGCCGGCGAAATGGGCGTCAGCACGACGCAGATGGCCTCGGCCTGGCTGGCGACAGACGAGGCCCACCAGACCGCCCTGCTGACCGCCCTCACCCAGCTCGGAGTCGAGTACCGCAGCGCGACGTCGGAGCCCGGCGTCGGGTTCGATTGCAGCGGGCTGATGTTCTACGCCTGGGGCGAGGCCGGATTCACGTTGAGCCGCCAGAGCGGCTCGCAGATCTCCGAAGCAGATGCCCGGGACATGGCCACGGCCAAGGCCGGCGACCTCGCCCAATACCCGGGCCACGTGATGATGTACCTCGGTGTGCCGCAGGCGTTCGTGCACTCCTCCAACCCCGAGAACGACGTCGAGCTGTGGATGACCTCGGAGGACCGCGCCCAGGGCCTCCGCTACGGAGATCCGACCAAGTAGGGCCCTCGCGGCGGGTTTCGCCTCCTAGGTCACCGTTGTGGCCTCGGTCGTGATGCGACCGAACTGGTGACTTAAGGCGCTCTTGGTGCGTTCGTCAGTGAATCGGACCCGCAGTGTCCCGCAGGCTCGGCGCTGCCTTGCCGGTGTGGGCAGCGATGATCTCGGCGCAGATGCTGATCGCTGTCTCCTCGGGCGTGCGGGCGCCGATGTCGAGGCCGGCGGGTGACATCAGCCTGTCGAGCTGCGCGGCGTCGCTGACCCCGGCCTCGGCGAGACGGACGAGTCGCTTGGCGTGCGTCGTGCGGCTCCCCATCACCCCGATGTAGCCGACCCGCGTTGCCAGCGCACCGAGCACGGCGGGCACGTCGAACTTGGCGTCGTGGGTGAGGATGCAAACGGCGTCGCGACCACCCAACGAACCGCCGCGCTCGGCGAACAATGGACCCGGCCAGCAGACGCGCACCTCGTCGGCCATCGGGAAGCGACGGCGTGTGGCGAACACTTCGCGGGCGTCGCAGACGGTGACGCGGTAGCCGAGCAGCTTGGCGACCTTGGCCAGGGCGGCCGTGAAGTCGACGGCACCGAAGATCCACATCTGCGGTGGGGCGGCGTGGCAGTCGACGAACACCTCGACGATCGGCGAGTCGGCGAGATCCTCCGGTGTCGTCTCCCCATGCGGGCCGTAGTGGCGCACGCCAGAACGGGCGGCATCGAGCTCGGCGAGGGCGTCACGCGCCGCCACCCGATCCAACTCGGCGTCGCCGAGCGACCCGATCGGTGCTTCGCCTGGTGTGACGAGCAGCTTGGCGCCGGTCCGTGGGCCACTGACGACGGTGAGCAGGGCGGCGGGTTGCTCTGCCCGAAGCCGCTCTGCCAAGTCCTCATACAACGAGCGGGTTACCAATCCAGCTCCTCGAGGTAGAGGTGGATCGTGCCACCGCACGTCAGACCGACGCTGAACGCTTCGTCGTCGGAGTAACCGAACGTCACGATCCGTGGCTCGGACTCGCCGCCGAGGATGGCCAGCGCCTCGCTGACGACCGCGCCCTCGACGCAGCCGCCGCTGACGCTGCCGGCGACCTCGCCGTCCTCGCTGACGGCCATCGCCGCGCCGGGGCCACGCGGCCCGGAGCCCTCGACGTCGACGACCCGGGCCACCGCGACGCGCTTGCCGGCGCGTCGCCAGCCGTCGATGTCGTCGAGCAGATCACGCACGTCGCGAACCATCACTGTTGAGGATCTTGACGAGGCGCTCCAAGGCGTCCAGCGAATGTCCCTCCACGAACTCGTCAACGTACGGCAAGGCGGCAGCCATCCCACGGGCGAGCGGCGCGTATCCAGGAGACACCTTCAGCGGATTGACCCAGATCAGCCGGTGGGCGACGCGGGCGAGCCGTTGCATCTGTTCGGCGAGCTCGTCGGGGTCGCCCCGGTCCCAGCCGTCGGAGAGAACGACGACATCGGCACCGCGAGCGAGGCCGCGCACGCCCCACTGCCGGTTGAACGCCTCGAGTCCCTCGCCGAGACGGGTGCCGCCCGACCAGTCGGCGACGGCGTCGGTGGCGCGGGACAGGGCGAGATCGGGGTCGTGGCTCGACAGCTCCCGTGTCACCCGGGTGAGCCGAGTGCCGAGCGTGAACGCCTCGACGCGACGTCTGCCGGCGACGGCCGCCTGGACAAACCGCAGCAACGCCCGGGCGTAGGGCTCCATCGACCCGGAGATGTCGAGGAGCACGACGATGCGGCGGTACTTCGTCGCCGGCCGGCGGAAGTGGCGTTCGATGGGATCACCGCGTCGTCCTCACGGCGGCGCGCACTGTCCGGCGGAGGTCAGGTCGACGCGTACGGTCCCGCGTCGGCGTCAGCCGCATCGAACGTCGTGGCGAGCCGGTGACACGCAACGTCGACATCCACTTCTTCGCTTCGACGAGCTCGTCGGCGGAGTAGTCGGCGAAGTCGCGATGGCGGAGGACCTCGGCGATGCTGTAGCGCAGCTCGATCGTGTCGCGATCACGGGGCCGATCACCGATAATCGGTCCGTCGTCTTCGTCGGAGTCGATGGCGAGGGTCGACGGCTGAGCCGGAGGAGACGGGTCGGGTGGCCGGAACGATTCATCGAAGAAGGCCGCGAACGCCCGGTCGTAGGCGTCGATGTCCTCGGGGCGGCGGACCAGCGTCGCCCGCCCGGCCCAGTACACGTCGTCGCGCCGGCCGAGGCCGACGGCGCCGAGCGCCTCGGTGAACGACACGACGGCACTCACAGGCGTCTCGACGTCGAGGCCGCGCAACACGTTGGCGAAGCAGACGCTCAAGTGCGCTGCCTCCGCGCCAGCAATCGCCGGAGTGCTCACGGCTGCCCGGGCCGGCGACCGACCGCCTGCTTGACGATGTCGGCAAAGCCGTGCTGGGCGACGCGCTCGTGATCCTCGCGGTACTTCAGCACGGCGCCGAGCGTCGTCGCCACGGACTGCTCGTCGAGCTCGCTGACGCCGAGGCGAGCGAGAGCGGCGGCCCAGTCGATCGTCTCGGCGACCCCCGGCGGCTTGTACAGGTTGAGGGCGCGCAACCCCTCGACGGCGGCGGCGACCTGGCGGGCGAGGGCGCTGGACACCTCCGGCAGCCGGAGATGGACGATCGCCACCTCCCGCTCGAACGTCGGGTGTTCGACCCAGTGGTACAGGCACCGTCGCTTGAGGGCGTCGTGGACGTCGCGAGTGCGGTTGCTGGTGAGCACGACGAGCGGTGGCGCGTCCGTGCGGAACACTCCGATCTCGGGCACGGTGATCTGCCAGTCGGAGAGGACCTCGAGGAGGTAGGCCTCGAACTCGTCGTCGGCGCGGTCGATCTCGTCGATGAGCAGCACGGGCGGGACCGTCGACCCCGGTTCGATCGAGCGCAGCAGTGCTCGGCGGATGAGGAAGCGCCGCTGGTAGAGGTCCTGCTCGAGGTCGTCGCTCGAACGCCCCTGCGCTTCGCCGCTGATCTCGGCGGCGCGCAGGTGGAGGAGCTGGCGGGCGTAGTCCCAGTCGTAGACAGCTTGAGCGGCGTCGATGCCCTCGTAGCACTGCAGGCGGATCAACTCGCCACCGGTCCACGCCGCCAGGACCTTGGCCACCTCGGTCTTGCCGACGCCCGCCTCGCCCTCGAGGAGCAGCGGCCGTTGCAGCGTCATGGCCAGGAAGATCGCCGTCGCCAGACCCTCGTCGGGCAGGTAACCGTTGGCAGTGAGCGCAGCCGTGACCTCGTCGACCGACTCCGGCTGGACGTGGGCCACGCTCATTGGTGCACCATGGCCACGCGGACGATCGCCTGGGGCGACGGGCGGAGCTATGCGCCGTGATTCTGATTCGCTCGCTCGAAGCCTCGCTCGCTCATTGGTGCACCATGGCCACGCGGACGATCGCCTGGGGCGACGGGCGGTGCACCACTGAGCTATAGGCGCCGTGATTCTGATTCGCTCGCTCGAAGACTCGCTCGCTCATTGGTGCACCATGACCCTGTGACGGGTTCGAGGCAGCCGACGTGGTGGCGCACCAATGAGCGCAAGCGCTGCCGAAACTCTTGTTCGCTGGCTTCGCTCGCTCACGTCCGCAGGCTACCCAGGGCAAGTGCGCCGGTAGCGTGCCCGCCCGTGCAGACCAGGCCGGTTCGCGTGTATGCACCGGCGGCAACCTCGCTGGCGCTCGTGCACTACAGCGACGACGGCGGCGCGGAGGTCGAGCGCGTCGCGTTGACGCCCGACGGCGATCACTGGATCGGGGAGGTCCAGGAGGACTCCGTGTACGGACTCGTCGCAGACGGCGACGGCGGCCGCTTCGACCCCTCCAAGGTGCTGCTCGATCCGACGGCGACGGAGGTGCTGTTTCCGCCGGAGCACAGCCGGCGGCTCGCCGCCCAGCCCGGAGCACCGAACTCCGGTCGGGCGCCGGTCGCCCGGGCCACCGCATGGCCGGAGGCCAGACCCTCGCGACGATCCCGCCGGGCCCCGATCATCTACGAGGCCCACGTCCGCGGCATCACCGCGGCCAAGCCCGGGATCGCGTCGCCCGGCACGTACCGGGCACTGATCAGCGAGCTCGACCGCATCGCCGCTCTCGGCTTCTCCGTGGTCGAGCTGCTCCCGGTGCACCAGGGCGACCCCCAGGAGGGCAGCTATTGGGGATACATGCCGCTGGCGTTCGCCGCCGTGCACCGCCAGTACGCCGCCGGGGACGATGCCGCCGCCGAACTGGCCGAGCTGATCACCGCCGCTCACGACCACGACCTCGAGGTATGGGTCGACGTCGTCTACAACCACACGACGGAGATCCACGCCGGCGGACCGACGTACAACCTGCGCGGTCTCGCCGACGCCGACTACTACCGCCTCGGCCCGGACGGCTCGTACCTCGAGACAACCGGCTGCGGCAACGACATCGACGCCTCGTCGGCGGCCGCCGGTGAGCTGATCCAGCTGTCGCTCGACCGCTACGCCGACCTCGGCGCCGACGGGTTCCGCTTCGACCTGGCGCCGGTGCTGAGCCGTCACCGGCCGCTGATCGCCCGACTCGACGACTGGGCGGCGCGACGAGGGGTGACGATGGTCGCCGAACCGTGGGACGCCGCCGGCACCTACGAGCTGGGGCGGTCGTGGCCCGGCCGCGGGTGGATGCAGTGGAACGATCGGTACCGCGACGACGTCCGCGGCTTCCTCCGGGGCGAGGCGTGGTCTCGTTGCCGCGTTGATGCAGCGGATCCAGGGCAGCCCCGACATCTTCGACACGCCGGCGGAGACGGTCAACTTCCTCACGTGCCACGACGGCTTCACGATGTACGACCTCGTCGCCTACGACCGCAAGCACAACGAGGCCAACGGCCACAACAACACCGACGGGGCGGCTGACAACCGCTCGTGGAACTGCGGCTTCGAGGGCGACGACGGGGTGCCGGCCGACGTGGCGGCGTTGCGCCGGCGCCAGCTGCGCAACGCCTGGTGCCTGCTGGCGACGTCGCACGGGGCGCCGATGGTGGCGATGGGCGACGAGTTCGGGCGCACCCAGGGCGGCAACAACAACGCTTACAACCAGGACAACGCCACGTCGTGGGTCGATTGGTCGCGTCGCGACGGGTTCGCCGATCTCGAGCGCTTCGTCGGCGGCTTGCTGGCGTTGCGCCATCGGCACCCCGCGCTTGCCCAAGCGGCGTGGTGGGGCGACGCGGTGCGGTGGTTCGGCACGACCGGGCCCGCCGACACCGGCGAGGGGTCGCGGTCGCTGGCGTGGTGCGTGGACGACCTGTACGTGATCGCCAACGCCTACTGGGAACCGTTGACGTTCACGATCCAGGCGCCCGGTTCGTGGGTACGTGTCGTCGACACGTCACTCGCATCGCCGGACGACATCGTCGATCCCACCGATGCGCCCGCCGTCTCGGAGAGTTACGTCGTGTCCGATCGTTCCGTGGTGATCCTCGAATGCCGGGAGGTTGGTTGATGAGCGAGGCGATCGGCGAGCTGGTTGCTCGCGCCAATCCCCCGCTTTACGTCGTCACGACGGTGGCCGACGGTACACGGGCCGGATGCGTGGTCGGGTTCGCCACCCAGGCGAGCATTGACCCGGCGCGGTTCCTCGTGGCGATCTCGAAGGTGAACCGAACGTGGCGCGTGGCCAAGGATGCGAGCCACGTGGCGGTGCACCTGTTCGGACGCGAGCGGATGGATGTCGTCGACCTGTTCGGCGGCGAGACCGGTGACGACATCGACAAGTTCGAGCAATGCACCTGGAGCGAGGGCGAGGGTGGAGTGCCGGTACTCGACGCTGCCGAAGCGTGGTTCGTCGGTCGGATCATCGAGCGCTTCGACTTCGGCGACCACGTCGGCCATCTCCTCGAACCGGCGGGCGGCGGGGCGGCGACGACATCACCCGCCGCGGTCACCCTGCACGACGCCGACGACCTCGAGCCCGGCCACCCCGCCTAAACCTGTCTGTGTCAGCGACCACGACCGCCGACGTCGTGTTCGCTGACACAGAACTCAACTGTCAAAACCCAGGCCGAGGCGGTCGAGGGTGCGCAGCCAGAGGTTGCGCTTGCCGGTGCGGTCCTCGCGGTCGAGTGACCACCGGGTCGCCTGGATGCCGGCGAAGCGGAACGGCTCGGGCGGGAACGGGAGCGGCTTCTTGCGGACGAATTCGAGGCCCGTGGCCTCCGATCGACGGCCATCGAGGAGGTCGAGCATCACGTCGGCGCCGAATCGCGTCGATGCCACGCCGAGGCCGGTGTAGCCGACTGCGTAGGCCACCCGGCCGCCCATCGCCGTGCCCCAGAACACGCAGAACCTCGTGCACGTGTCGATCACGCCGCCCCAGATGTGACTGAAGCGGACGTCTTCGAGTTGCGGGAAGGTCTCGAAGAAGTGGCGGCTCAGCGTCGCCCACGTCGCCGGCCGACTCTCCAACTCCGCCGACACCTTGCCGCGCCAGTAGTACACGGCGTCGTAGCCGCCCCACACGATGCGGTTGTCCTCGGTCAAGCGGTAGTAGTGGAACTGGTTGGGGATGTCACTGAGACCCTGCCGCCTGGACCAGCCGATGCTCGACAGCTGCTCGGTGGTCAACGGCTCGGTCGCCATGCAGTAGTCGTAGACGGGGGCGATGTAGCTGCTCAGCCGGCGAAGCAATGGCCGGAAGGCGTTGGTGCCGAGGGCGACGCGGGCGGCCCGGACCCGACCGAGTGGCGTTGTGACGAGGATGCCGACACCGTCGCGGGTGAGGTCGGTCGCCTTGGTGTCTTCGTAGATGCGCACGCCGAGCGACTCCGCCGCCGACTTCAAACCCCACGCCAGCCGCGCCGGGTCGACCAACGCGGCGCGGTCCTTGCGCCACAGGCCGCCGGTGTAGGTGGGCGAGTCGACCTCGGCACGCATCGCCGCGGCGTCGAGCAGCTCGGCGTTCTGACCGAGGCCGGTGAGCAACTCATGCTCGTCGGCGAGCTCGCCGAAGTAGGAAGGCGGATGCGCGGTCGTGGCGACGTCGATGACGCCGGTGCGCTCGTAGTCGCAGTCGATGCCGTAGCGCTCGATCGCCGCTTCGATGGCGTCGAGGTTCTCCAAGCCGAGCTGCTCGAGCACTTCGATCTCGTCGGGGAAGCGGTGCTTGCCGTTGGCGACGCCGTGAGTGAGCGTCGACTCCATGAACCCGCCGTTGCGGCCGCTCGCCGCCGAGCCGATCTCGGCCGCTTCGATCAACACGACGTCACGGGTCGGGTCGCGCTCCTTGGCGATGATCGCCGTCCACAGCCCGGTGTAGCCGCCGCCGACGACGCATAGGTCGCACGACTCGGTGCGCACCAGCGTCGGATTGGAGTCCGGCTCGTCGACGTCGTCGTACCAGTACGGAAACAGGTCGGCGTCGGCGATGGCGTCCAAGTGATTCATGCGGAGTGACTTCGTTTCGCTCGCTCGCCTTCGGGCAGTGTAGGAGGGGACCACGAGGAGGTTTGGGATGGACCTGGGCATTGCTGGTAAGCGGGCGGCTGTCGCCGCGGCGTCGTCAGGACTCGGTCTCGCGTCGGCAAAGGCGCTCGCCGCCGAAGGTGTTCGCGTGGCGATCTGCGGGCGCGACAAGGCCCGGCTCGATGCCGCCGCCGCCGAGATCGGTGGCGACTGCGTGGCCCTCGTCGCCGACGTCGGCAGCGCCGACGGGGGAGCGGCGTTCGTCACTGCCGCAACGGAGGCTCTTGGCGCCGTCGACATCCTCGTCACCAACGCCGGAGGTCCACCGGCGGGGGACTTTGCAGCCACCGACGTCGACGCCTATCCAGACGCCCTCGCCCTCAACCTGCTGTCAGTAGTAGGGATGTGCAAGGCGGCGGCGCCGGCGATGCAGGAGCGCGGCTGGGGCCGGGTGGTGGCGATCACCTCGGTCTCGGTGCGCCAGCCGATCGCCAACCTGATCCTCTCCAACACTGCTCGGGCCGGTGCCACCGGGTTCCTCAAGACGATGGCCCGCGAGCTGGCCCCGGCCGGTGTGACCGTGAACTCCGTGCAGCCGGGGCTGCATCGCACGCCACGCATCGTCCAGCTGTACGGCGATGATGCGCCCGGCCCGGTCGGTGAGCCCGACGACTTCGGCAGCGTCGTCGCCTTCCTGTGCAGCGAGCAAGCCAAGTTCCTCACCGGCGCAGCCGTCCACGTCGATGGCGGCGCCTACGCCGCCCTGCTGTAGCGGATCACTCTTGGCGGCGGATTGGGGGGACGTACTCGCCGATCGGGACGCGCTCCCACCACGCCTTCGTGCGCCGGCGCTCGTCGCGTGTTGTGAAGCGGTACTCGAAGATCCGCGCCCGGACGTAGACCGGAGGACTGTCGGGGAAAGGGTTGAGACGCAGCAGCTTCAGCGTGTCGCGATCGTCGGCGAGGAGGCGCTCGAGGAACGGCCGGAACCACGACCGCCCATAACGCGGCGACAGCGGGATGAACCACATCAGCCAGTCGAGGCGCAGGTGGTACGGCGCGAACTGGCGCGGTCGCCGCATCGGGTCGCCCGGCTTGCCCTTGAACTCGTATTCCCGCCACTCCGTTGCCGGAGTCACCGACCTGTCGGCGGTTCCCTCGACGACGATCTCCCGGCGAACTCGAGTAATGCTCCCGAACGCGCCGTACGAGTTGACGAGGCGCAGCGGGTCGAACGCGGTGTTCATCACCTGGTGCGGTGAAAGCAGGTTGCGGACGGGTCGGTAGCTGAGCACGGCGACGAGCACGGTCACGGCGATGACGAGACCGTCGTGCCATGCCGGGGCGTCGGACAACGTGGCGGGCGCCGACACGGGGAGCAGCCACTCGAGCAGGCCGTCCCCGAGAGCCGGCAGGGCGAGCGTGATCGTCACGGCGTTGAGCCACGAGAAGTTGCCGCTGAACATCAGCCACAACTGGGTGACGATGATCGCCGCAGCGGCAAAACCGGCGATCGGTTGGGGCGTGAACAGCAGGAACGGCACCACGAGTTGGGCGACGTGGTTGGCAGCGACCTCGACGCGATGCAGGGGGAGGGGAAGGTGGTGGAACCACCAGCTCAGCGGCCCTGGCATCGGCTGCGTTTCGTGGTGGTACTTGAGGCACGTCAGGTCGCGCCAGCACGGGTCGCCGCGCATCTTGATCATCCCGGCGCCGAACTCGACCCGGAACACCAGCCAGCGCAGCAGGATCAGGATGAGCGTCGGCGGTGGGCTGCCGTCCGGCCCGAGGAAGATCGTCAGGAACCCGGCCTCGAGCAACAGCGTCTCCCAGCCGAACGCGTACCACGTCTGGCCGACATTGACGATCGACAGATACAGCGCCCACAGCACCGTCCACGCCAGCATCGTCACGAGAGTCGGGGCGCGGTCGACGATCCCGGTGACCGCCAGTGCGGCGATGACGACACCGGTCCACGCCACCGCCGCGAACAGGCGATCCGAATAGCGGACGTGGAACAGGCTCGGCGCCTCACGAAACGAGGCCGCCGCGAACGAAACGAGGGATCGGAAGAATTCCTCGCGAACCGAGCAGCGCCCGGAACTGGTTGACGGCGACGAGGAAGGCGATCAGGTAGATGACGCCCATCGCCCGCAGGAACACGAGTCGGCTGATCCAGTACCCCGGTGCCGAGAACAGATCCTCCGTCGCCGCCCCCTTCAGTCACGACCGATGGGTGTTTTCATGACCGAATCGTCATGAGAACACCCATCGGTTGCGTTCGGTCAGCCGGTGGCCGCCTCGAGAGCGCGGCGCGTCAGGACCTTGGCGAGGTGGACGCGGTACTCGACGCTGGCGTTGAGGTCGGCCTGCGGATCGGCCTCGGCGGCCGCTTGCTCGGCAGCGTCGGCGACGGAGGCCCCTTCGGCCAGGGCGCTGGTGACGCTGCTAGCGAGCACGGGCGTCGAGCCCATGTTCACCAGCGCCACCCCGGCGTCGCCGTTGCGCCGCCATGCCGCCACACCGACGATCGCCCAGTCCTGCGCTCGCCGGTTGAACTTCTCGAATCCCCACCCGGCGCCGCTCATCTTCGGCACGCGGATCTCTGTGAGCAGCTCGTCGGCGGCCAGCGTGGACGTCAGGAACCCTTCGTAGAAGTCCGCCGCGGCGATCTCCCGCTTTCCACCGGGACCCTGCGCCACGTACGTCGCGCCGAGGGCCAAGGTGGTCGCCGGGAGGTCGCTGGCCGGGTCGGCGTGGGCGATCGACCCACCGATCGTGCCGCGATGGCGGACCTGTGGATCGCCGACATGGCTCGCCGCGTGGGCGAGCAACGGAACGTGCTCGGCGAGCAACGAGGACGTCTCGATGTCGCGGTGCCTGGTGAGCGCCCCGATGGCGACGTGGTCGCCGTCCTCACGGATGTAGGACAGGTCGGCGAGCCGTCCGATGTCGACGAGCACGGCCGGCTGGGCGAGCCGCAACTTCATCAGTGGCAGCAGGCTGTGCCCGCCGGCGAGGAACTTGGCATCATCGCCGTGCTGGCCGGCGAGGCTGATCGCCTCCTCGGCGCTCGACGCCCGGACGTAGTCGAACTTTGCAGGGATCATTGGGAGTCTCCCTCGGGTGGTGCGGTGGTGGTTCGTGCCGTGACGCCCGGATGCTCGCCGAGCTCCGTCGACGCCGTGTCCGTCTCCGATGACGCTGCTCCGTGGATCGCCTTCCAAACGTTCAACGGACTCGCCGGCATCGGCACATCGCGCACACCGACGCCGGACAAGGCATCGACGACGGCGTTGATCACCGCCGGAGCGGCACCGATCGTCCCGGCCTCGCCGATGCCTTTGACACCGAGCGGGTTCGTCGGCGACGGGGTGACGGTCTGGTCGAGCTTGAGCGACGGCACGTCACTCGCCGCCGGCACCAGGTACTCGGCAAGTGTCGACGTCTGCAAATTGCCGTCGGGATCGAACACGGCCTCCTCGAACAGCGCCTGGGCGAGCCCCTGGATCACCCCGCCGTGGATCTGTCCCTCGACGATCAGCGGGTTGACCTGCACGCCGCAGTCGTCGACGGCGACGTAGTCGAGGACGTCGACCGCGCCGGTCTCCGTGTCGACCTCGACGGCGCACATGTGCGTTCCGAACGGCCACGAGAAGTTCGGCGGGTCGTAGGTGACGTGGGCCTCGAGGTTCGGCTCCATCCCGTCGGGCAAGTTGTGGGCGGTGAACGCCTCGAAGGCGATGGCGGCGAGCGGCATCGTCTTGTCCGGTGAGCCGGCGACGGTGAACGCCCCGCCCTCGTACGTCAGGTCCTCGGCGCTCGCCTCCAATTGGTGGGCGGCGATCTGCTTGGCCTTGTCGACGACGCGGTCGCACGCCATGGCGATGGCGACACCGCCGACGGGGAGCGACCGGGAGCCGTACGTGTCCATCCCGAGTGGGGCGATCGCCGTATCCGAGTGCAAGACGTCGACGTCGTCGGGGCTGATCCCGAGCTGCTCGGCGACGATCATCGACCACGCCGTCTCGTGCCCCTGGCCGTGTGGTGCGCTGCCGGTGACGACCTGCACCTTGGCCGTTGGCAAGACGCGCACAGTTGCTGCCTCCCAACCTCCCGCCGAGTAGTTGAGCGAAGCCAGCACACGTGACGGGGCGAGCCCGCACATCTCGAAGTACGACGACACGCCGATGCCGAGGCGCTTCGTGGCGCCGTCGACGTTCTGCGTCTGCTGGCGCCGGCGCAGGTCGTCGTAGCCGAGCAGCGCCGCCGCCTTGTCGGCCGCAGCCGGGTGGTCGCCAGAGTCGTACTCGAGACCGCTCCACGCCGTGTACGGGTACGACGCCGTCGGGATGTAGTTGCGGCGGCGCAGCTCGAGCGGGTCGACGCCGATCTTGGCGGCGAGCGCGTCCATCGCCCGCTCGATGGCATAGGTCGCCTCTGGGCGGCCGGCGCCGCGATAGGCGTCGGTCGGAGTCATCGTCGTGAACACCGACGTGCACTCGAAGTCGTAGGCGGCCGGCAGGTCGTAGACGCCGGCGTAGAGGAACGCCCCGAGCAGGGGGATGCCCGGTGTGACGAGCTGGAGGTAGGCACCCATGTCGGCCAGGAGACGGACGCGAACCGCGGTCAGCTTGCCGTCGGCGTCGGCGGCCAGTTCGATGTCCTGGATCTGCCCACGGCCGTGGATCGTCCCGAGGGCGTTCTCGGTTCGCGACTCGTTCCAGCGCACCGGGACGCCGTGACGCTTGGCGAGGGCCATGCACAGCAGCTCTTCGGCGTAGACGTTGAGCTTCGACCCGAAGCCGCCGCCGACGGACGGGGCGACGACGCGGACCTGTTGCTCCGCGAGACCGAGAGTGATCGCCGACATGATCTTGAGGATGTGCGGGATCTGCGTCGTCGAGTACAGGGTGAGGTCGCCACCGAACGGCTGCGGGACGGCGGCGACGGCCCGCGTCTCCATCGCCATCGGGATCAGCCGCTGCTGGACGTAGCGCTCCTTGACCGTGTGGGCGGCGGCTGCGAAGGCGGCGTCGACCTGACCCTCGGATCCCTCGACCTTGAGCGCCCAGGTGTAGCTCTTGTTGGTCCCGAGGTCGTCGTGGATCACGACCCGGTCGGACAGGGCGTCCTCGAGATCGATGACGGCTTCGAGGGGTTCGTACTCGACGTCGACGAGTTCGGCGGCATCGCGGGCGGCGGACTCGGATGTCGCGACCACGGCCGCGACGCCGTCGCCGGAGTAGCACACCTTGTCCCTGGCGAGTGGATAGTGGGGCGGGTTCTTCATGTCGTCCGTGACCGGCCACGCACACGGCATCGGTGCCGCCCATGCCTCGGCGAGGTCGGCGCCGGTGTACACGGCGACGACGCCGTCGGCGCCCGCCGCCGCCGACGTGTCGACCGAGGTAACGCGGGCGTGGGCATAGGGACTGCGGACGACGGCGAGGAACAACGCCCCGGGGATGTCAAGGTCGGCGGTGAAGCGGGCCTCGCCGGTGAGCAGGGCCGGGTCCTCGCGGCGGAGAAGGCGCTGGCCGATGACCGTGTTCGTGCGAGTTTCGGTGACCGTCATGACCAATCACCCGGCTTCAGCGGCGGCGAGCACCGCCTTGACGATGTTGTGGTAGCCCGTACAGCGGCACAGGTTGCCCTCCAGGCCGATGCGCACGTCGGCCTCGGTCGGATGGGGCTGCTCGTTGAGCAGGCTCGTCGCCGCCATGATCATCCCCGGAGTGCAATAGCCGCACTGCAGTCCGTGGTTCTCCATGAAGGCCTGCTGCATCGGGTGCAGCTCGCCGTCGGTGGCGAGTCCCTCGATGGTGACGATGTCGGTTCCATCGGCCTGGACGGCGAGCATCGTGCAGCTCTTCACCGACTCGCCGTCGACGTGGACCGTGCACGCTCCGCACGACGACGTGTCGCAGCCGATGTTCGTTCCCGTCAGCTTGAGCTGCTCGCGCAGGAACTGCACGAGCAGCGTGCGCGGTTCGACCTCGCCGCTGCGAGCGGAACCATTGACCGTCAGTGAGATCTCCACCCCAATAACCCCCTAAATCTGCGTTCCCCGGCCACGCAGGCCGCTGTTGGCCGCTCCTCGGCTGGCGCCTCGTCGCTCGCACGATGCGTGGACGTTCATCTTGTCACGACCACCGCGCCCGACGCTCAAACGAGCGGGCCCGGCTACGAGTGCAGCTGTTGCGCGAGGTAGTGCTCGATGCCGATCTGGTTGATCGTCTCCAGCTGCGTCTCCAGCCAGTCGACGTGCTCCTCCTCGTCGGTGAGAATCGATTCGAGCAGGTCACGGCTGCCGTGGTCGCCCTTGGCGAGGCACAGGGCGATGCCATCGCCGAGGCGCTCGAGGGCGGCCTGCTCGACGGCGAGGTCGGACTGGAACTGCTCGAGCACCGTCTCGCCGATGCGCAACGTGCCGAGGCGCTGCAGGTTGGGAACGCCCTCGAGGTAAAGGATCCGCTCGACGAGCTCCTCGGCGTGCTTCATCTCTTCGATCGACTCCTCGCGGACCTTCTCGCCGAGGCGGCGATACCCCCAGTTGTCACACATCTTGGCGTGGACGAAGTACTGGTTGACCGCCGTCAGCTCGCCCGTGAGGACGTCGTTGAGCAGCTCGAGGATGTCGTCGTCGCCTCGCATGGCAACGACACTAGGCGCGCGAGTCGATCAGGCCATCACGAGGCGCCGACCGCGCCGGCCGATGACCGTCGCTTCCGGGCACCGCTCGGCCAGGAGTTCGTCGAGCGTCGGGTGACAGCTCAGGCAGCAACTGCCGGCCAGGCAGCGTTCGGCGATCTCGCCGATCGAGGTCGCCCCGTGGTCGATCTCACGTCGCACGCGCCGGTCAGTGACGCCGTGGCAACTGCAGATGACCATCGCTCGTAAGGTATACCTAATTTCGCTCGGTTACAAGGCTGCACAGTCATGCCCTAGCTCGGACGCTGCGATTTCGGGAGCTTGGCCACAACCAAGTCGTAGCTGGAGTCGATCGCCTCCTCGATCTCGTCGTCCGGGATGGCGCGATCGATCCGCAGTGTGTTCCATCCGGAGCGACCGATGTACGCCATCACCGCGGCGTCCTCCGGATAGCGGGCGAGCCACTCATCCGCCTCGTCGCGGTTGGATCCAGCCTTCACTCCGACGGTGTCAGCGCCCATGAAGGCGAAGATCTTGCCCTTCGCGGACGGTCCGACCTTGGCCACGGTGTCGCCCTCCCAGGGCTCGTCCTCCCACGCTCCCGGCTTGGCGAGGCAGTAGGTCACCAACTCGTCGTGTGTCATGCGTCCGACGGTACCCATTGGAGTGTTTCGTGCGGGGCGTGTCGGCAGCTGACACTCCAATGCAGCAAACACTCCGATGGAGGACGTCACACCCGCGAAGTGAGGGTGCGGACGAAGGTGAGAACGTCGCCCGGGTGTCGAAGGCGGCGGCGTGCCGAGGTTCGGCCGGCGCCGACGCGGACGCCGAGGTCGCCAGGGCCGAGGGCGGCGAAGACATCCTCGTCGGTGATGTCGTCGCCGATGAACGAGACGGCGGCCGCACCGACTTCGCTGCGCATCTCGGCGATCGCCGCCGCCTTGCTCGCCTCCCGAACCGCCAACTCGACGATGCGGTGACCGCGCCTGACGTGGGCTCCTGGCACCGCCGCTGCTGCCGTCGTGAGCGCGGCCAGGGCCGGCTCGGCAGTCGCCGGGTTGGCCTCGCGCACGTGAACCACGACGGCCGTCGGCTTGGTCTCGACCCAGGCGCCGCCGCCGGCGTCTCGTGCGCCCCGATCGGCAAGCACACGCAAACGGGCGAGTCGCTCGGTCTCCACGGCAGTGAGGGGAGCGAGGGGGCGACCGCGCCGCTCGGCACCGTGGCTGCCGGCGACGAGGAGGACCTCCGGAAAGCCGAAGCGGGAGAGGTTCTCCACGTTGCGCCCCGACACGATGCCCACCGGCGTGCGCGCCGCCAGACGGCTGACGGCATCGAGGAGGCCAGGGAGCAAGGCGGCGTCGGCAGCATGGGCGACGATCGGAGCGAGCACGCCGTCGACGTCGAAGGCGGCCAGCAGCGGCCGCCCCAACGACCCGACCTCGCCGGCGACGGCCATCGGGTCGTCGAACGTCGGCTCCGGGGCGCTCATTGGCGCACCATGGCCACGTGGTCGGTCGTCCGGGGCGACTCGCGGTGCGCCACTGAGCTAACGGCGCCGTAATTCTGGTTCGCTCGCTCGAAGACTCGCTCGCTCACGGGGCGCCTCCCTCCAGCGGTCGACGTGTCAACCCGGTGAGGTCCTCGAGGAAGCGCTCGGCCCAGCTGCGTACATCGCTGCGCGCGACCGCGTCGCGCAGCGCCGCCATCCGCCGGGTCCGCTCGGTGTGGTTCATCTCGATGGCGTTGACGATCGCGGCGCGCATCGCGTCCTCGTCGTGAGGGTTGACGAGCACGGCGTCGGTCAGCTGGTCGGCCGCTCCCGCGAACTCCGAGAGCACGAGCACTCCGTTGACGTCACGCCGCGAGGCGACGTACTCCTTAGCGACCAGGTTCATCCCGTCGCGCAGCGGCGTGACGAGCATGACGTCGCCGGCGAGGTAGAGGGCGACGAGGTCCTCGAGCGACAACGAGCGGTACAGGTAGTGCAGAACCGGCTGGCCGATGCGGGCGTGCAACCCGTTGATTTCGCCGACGAGACGCTCGACCTCGTGGCGCTCGTCCTGGTAGTGCTCCACGGCCTCCCGGGTCGGCGTGGCGACCTGGATCATCACGCAGCGCTCGGCATCGAGCGTGCCGTCGTCGAGCAGCGACCGGAACGCCCGCATGCGCGCCCCGATGCCCTTGGTGTAGTCGAGGCGGTCGACGCCGAGGAGGACGACCTCGGGGTTGCCGAGGCGGGATCGCACCGTCGCTGAGGCCCGGCGCACGTTGCGTTCGGCGGCGACGTCGGTGAACTCGGCGACGTCGATCGAGATCGGGAAGGCACCGACCTTGACGTGCCGGCCCGTCGTCGTCACCAGCTCGGTGGGTTGGTTCGGTTCCTGCAGGACGAGGTCGCCGGCCGTCGGCTCGGCCAGCAACCCGAGACGCTGGGCGATGAGGGCGAAGTTCTCGCCGCCCATCAACCGCTGGAAGCCGACGAGGTCGGCGCCAAGCAACCCCTCGATGATCTCGTTGCGCCAGGGCAATCGGGCGAACAGCTCCCAGGGCGGGAACGGAACGTGGAGGAAAAAGCCGATCGTGGCATCCGGGCGAAGCTCGCGGACCATCGCCGGGACGAGTTGGAGCTGGTAGTCGTGGACCCAGATCACGGCCCCGCGTGGGGCTACTTCGGCGAGCCGCTTGGCGAACCGCTCGTTGACGGAGACGTAGGCGTCCCACTGTTGGGCCTTGAACGTCGATTCGCGGACTGCGTCGTGGTAGAGCGGCCACAACGAGTCGTTGGAAAACCCCTCGTAGTAGTCGTCGTGCTCGCTCTGCGAGAGCTGAACCGGGTGAAGTTCGACACCATCGAGCGTGAACGGCTCGGCGTCGTCGTCGACCACGCCGGTCCACCCCACCCACGCCCCGCCGGCGTCGCGCAGCATCGGCAGCAAGGCGCGTACGAGTCCCCCAGGGCTCGGCGTCCAGGAGTCGTCTGCGGCGCGCATCACTGGCAAACGGTTGGCGGCCACGACGAGCGGACGCGACGGGGTGGCCGGCGCTGAGGTCACCTGACCAGGATGCCCCCTCGCCGGTCCAATGAGCCAGCGGATCCGCGGGTGATTCGGTGCTTTACCCGACGAGATCGGCGATGTCGACGACGGCGAGCACGGCGAGGGCGACGAGCACGGCGCTCCCGAGGGCCGCGTACCACCAGCGCTTGGCATGGTCGGCGGCGAAGAACCGACGCATGCTGAGCACGATGCACACCATGGCAACGGCGTTGACGGCGAGCCCGACCGCCGGGCCGACGCCCTTGGCGAGTCCCAGCGCCGGGAGCACGAACGGAAAGACGACGTACATCAGCAGGCAGCGCACCGTTGCGACGAGCATCGACGTCTGAAAGGCCTTGCGCGCTCCCTCGGCGGTTCCGGCCGGGGCGTCAACAGGGAGACGCAGGATGCGCCGCATCGCGCGATCGCCCGCTGAACGCTGAGGGACGACGGAGGAGACCTCCGGAGGTGTTGCGATGGCGGTCACTGGATCACCGCGCACCGGTGCGAGCGACCGAGCGCCAGCGAGGGAGCGGCCAGCAGCGGCCTGCGTGGCCGGGGAACGCAATGAACGACATGATGAGTCCACGCTACGCGTCGCACCCGACAAGGCGCATCACCTCGTTCGGATGATCGGCGATCGCCCAGGCACCCGCCGCGTGCAGTTCGTCGCGCGAGCCGTATCCCCAGGTCACCCCGATCGTATCGATCCCCTGGGCGGCGGCTCCCTCGACGTCGAAGCGACGGTCGCCGATCATCACGATCCCGTCGCCGCCGACGACGCCGAGGCGATCGAGGACCGAGGCGATGACGTCAGCCTTGGTGTGAAGGACGTAGTCGTCGCTGGCCGCGCCGATCACCTTGAACCGATCGGTGAGATCGAAGTGCTCGATCACCCGCCGCGCCGACGTCTCCGGCTTCGACGTCGCGACACAGAGCGTGTGGCCGGCGTCGGCGAGGCCGTCGAGAAGGTCGCCGACGCCGTCGTACAGGCTCGTCTCGAAGAGCCCGGTGTCCTCGTAGATGGCGCGGTAGGCGACCGTGACCTCGTCGACGCGGTCCGCCGGGACCCCGATGTCGGGCAATCCGATCGTGAACGGCGGGCCGATGGCTGTGCGCAGCTGCTCGTCGCTGGGCACTGGCAGGCCGACCTCGGCGAGCGCGAGCTTGAGGGTGCCGCAGATCCCCGGCTCCGAGTGTGACAGCGTGCCGTCGAGGTCGAACAACACGATGTCCCGGCGGGGCGCGGCGTCAGCTCTCACACCCTCCACTGTGCCAGCCGATCCTCACATTCCGGCGGTCCGTTCACATTGGTGAGCCGTGCCCGCAGGTTTCCGTACGCGTGGCTCACCAATCAGGGGGTTCGAGCGCCGCGCCGGACGGGCGCGTTGGCTCTGGAAGCAGGCGGTGTCGACGGCAGCGACGGTGCCGCGATTCCGCGGCGTCGAAGACGACAAATATGTCTCGTTTGTGGCGGGAGAACGCGGCATCAATCAGGGGCGGAGCCAGCGTGCCGACGTGGTGACGGCGGCGAGGACGTCGGGGAGCGGTTCCACGCCGAGGCCGGGGCCGGTCGGAACGGCGACGTGGCCGTCGGCGTCGAGCACGAACGGTGTGGTCAGATCGCGCTCCCAGTAGCGGTCCGACGCCGACGTGTCGCCAGGCAGCGAGAACCCGGGCAGGCCGGCGAGGGCGAGGTTGGCTGCCCGCCCGAGGCCCGTTTCGAGCATCCCGCCGCACCACACCGGCACGCCGTGGACCTGACACATGTCGTGCACCCGTTTTGCCTCGAGGTATCCGCCCACCCGACCAGCCTTGATGTTGACGATCGAGCAGGCGCCGAGGGCGATGGCGTCGGCCGCGGTCTTCGCCGACGTGATCGACTCGTCGAGACAGATCGGCGTGCGCATCCGCTGGGCGAGCAGGGAGTGGTGGCGCAAGTCGCCGGCGGCAAGCGGTTGCTCGACGAGCAGCAGGTCGAAGGCGTCGAGTTGGGCGAGGTGGTCGGCGTCATCGAGCGTGTAGGCCGCGTTGGCGTCGACCTGGAGGAGCAAGTCGTCGCCGAAGCGCTCGCGGACGGCGGCGACTCGCTCCACGTCCAGCCCTGGCTCGATCTTCAGCTTGATCCGCAGGTAGCCGTCGTCGAGATAGCCGGCCACCTGGTCGAGCAGTTCGGAGACACCGTCGGTGATCCCGACGGAGACGCCGGCGGGCACACGGTCCTTGACGGCTCCGAGATGCTCCCCGAACGACACCCCGGCAGCGCGCAGCTCGGCGTCGAGGATGGCCATCTCCACGGCGGCTTTGGCCATGGGATGGCCTTCGAAGACGGCGAGCAGTGGCTCGACGTCACCGGCGCCGACGTCACCGCGGTCGAACAGCATCGGTGCGAAGAAGTTGGCGATGACATGCTCAGCCCCGTCGACGTACTCCGCGGAGTAGCGCGGCTCGGCGCCCGCCACGCACTCACCCCAGCCGACCGCGGCCGCTCCATCGGTGGTCCCCTCGACCCGGATGAGCAGCACGTCGCGATCGCGCTCGGTGCCGAACGACGTGCGGAATGGTGTGCGCAGTGGCATTGCCACCCTGCGAAGCTCGATGCCGGTCAGCTTCACGACGGCGTGGCCTCGCGAATCGCTCGCCACACCCGTTCGGGCGTCGCCGGCATGTCGACGTGACGGACGCCGAGGTGGGCGATGGCGTCGACCACTGCCGACTGAACCGCCGGCGTCGATCCGATCGTGCCGGACTCGCCGACTCCCTTGGCGCCGAGCGGGTTGACAGGAGTCGGTGTCTCCATCGGTACTAGTTCGAAGCTCGGAAGCTCGGCGGCGCTGATCATCGCGTAGTCGGCGAGATTGGAGGTGATCGGGTTGCCGTCCTCGTCGAAGCGCACCTCCTCCATCAGCGCCTGCGCTGCCCCGGAGGCGATCCCGCCGTGGAGCTGGCCCTCGACGAGCAGCGGGTTGACGATCCGCCCGGCGTCGTCGCACGCCACATGGCGGACGAGTCGCGCCCGGCCTGTCTCCATGTCGATCTCGACGACGGCGACGTGGGCGCCGAACGGGAACGTCGGCACCGTCCAGTCATACGTCGTAGTGGCGCCGAGCTTGGTGCCGTGTTCGAGCGACGCCGTGGCGACATCCGCCCACGTCAGCGTCACGGCCGGTGTGCCGGCGACGTGGAAGTGTCCCTGTGAGGTGTCGAGGACGACGTCGGCCACGTCCGCCTCCAGGTGATCGGCGGCGATGCCGCGGGCGATGTCGACGAGCTCGGACGCCGCAGCGTCTACCGCGGCGCCGCCGATCTGCAGTGAGCGCGAGCCCATCGTGCCGCCACCGGTCGGGACGAGGTCGGTGTCGCCCCAGACGACCCGGATCGACGAGATCGGGAGGCCGGTGCGCTCGGCGGCGATCATGGCCCATGCCGTCTCGTGGCCCTGGCCTTGTGGCGAGGTGCCGGTGTAGACAGAGGCGCTGCCATCGGTTTCGACCGCGATCGTCGCCGTCTCGTTGCCGGGAATGCTGTTGGTGATCTCGACATAGATGCTCACGCCGATGCCGAGCAGCGAGCGTTCGGCGGACTCGCGCCGTCGCCGTTGCTCCGCCCGCAACTCGTCGTAGCCGGCGGCGGCGAGGACACGGTCGAGGGCCCCGACATAGTCGCCGACGTCGTAGGTCTGTCCGATCGCCGTCTCGTGCGGGTCGCCGAACGGGGCGATCAGGTTGACCCGGCGGATCTCCGCCGGGTCGCGCCCGAGCTCGGCGGCGAACATGTCGATGGCCCGCTCGATCGCCGCCGTCGCCTCCGGCCGGCCGGCACCGCGGAAGGCCACGATCGGCGGCGTGTTGGTGACGACCGATCGCGCCCGGCACTCGATGTTGGCGATGTCGTACACGCCCGAGGCCATCGGCCGGGTCATGAACGATCCGAGAACAGCGCCGACCTCGGCCGAAGCGCCGGAGTCCTGGAGGATGTCGAGTCGGTAGTGGGTCACCCGCCCCTCTCCCGTTCCGCCGATCGTGAAGTCCTGCAACTGCCCGCGGCCGTGGCCGAGGGCAATCATCGACTCGCTGCGTGTTTCCGTCCATGCCACCGGCCGGTCGAGCTCCTTGGCGAGGCGACCGAGCAGCAACTCCTCCGGATACGGCGTGATCTTGGCCCCGAACCCACCGCCGACGTCGGGCGTGATCACACGCGTCGCTGCGGCGTCGAGACCGTTGACCGTGGCGATCAGATCACGGGCGCCTTGCGCGTGTTGCGTCGACATCCAGACGTAGAGGCGCCCGTCGACCCAGGCCGCGGCGGCAGATCGAGGTTCGAGCGGACATGGCGCCATCCGCTGGTTGACGAAGCGGCCGGACACGATGACCTCGCAGTCCGCGAAGAACCCGTCGTCGCTCAACCCAGGCATCCCCAGCGCCGTGCTGTCGACGACGACGTTGCTGCCGACGGCATCGAACAGGGCGTCGCCGTCGATCGCCGCCACGGGGTCGACGTATGCGGTGCGGATGTCGTAGTCGACGATGACACGGTCGGCGGCATCGGCGGCCGCAGCAGCAGTGGCGGCGACCACGACGGCGACTGGCTCGCCGACGAAGCGCACTCGATCGGTGGCGAGCAACGTGCGGGCGACGGCGGGATTGAAGCGCGACGGCAGCGACTCGAGGTCGAGGTCGGCGGCGGTGAAGACGGCGATCACGTCGGGCATCGCCTTCGACTCGGCGGTGTCGATCGACGTGATCGTGGCGTGGGCGACCGCCGAGCGGACATAGTGGGCGACGGCCGCGCCCTGGAACGGCACCTCGCCGTCGATACGTAGGTCATCGACGTAACGGCCGCCGGTCGTGATGAACCTGGGATCTTCCACCCGAAGGACCCGCGTACCGAGGATGCTGCCGACCACCTGACTCTCCTTGTCGTGACGGGCGGCACTGTAGGGCAACACTCGAGCCCCGCTCGACCTCTGCCGCGCATGCCATCCTGGGGGCGTGGCGTGGTTGGTCAGCGAAGCCAGAGTCCTCGCCTCAGCGGACGTCGCCGGAAACCGGTCGGACCGCCGTCGCGGTTTGCGCGGGCGCGACGGCATCGACGGGGCGCTCGTGATCACGTCGTGTCGCTGGGTGCATACGTTCGGCATGCGCTTCGCCATCGATGTCGCGTTCGTGGACGACGACGGGGTCGTGATCAAGATCGTGCGGATGCGCCCACGGCGACTGGGCTCCCCGGTCAAGGAGGCCACGTGGGTCATCGAGGCGGCGACCGGTGCCTTCGAGCGCTGGGGCCTGTCGGTCGGCGATGTCGTCGAGGTGCGCGACGGCGAGTAACTCTCCACATCTCGCCCTGGTCGCCACGCCGATCGGCAACCTCGGTGACCTGTCGCCGAGAGCGGTCGAGGCGCTCACCTCGGCGGGGCTGATCTGCTGTGAGGACACCCGGCGTACGGGGCGCCTGCTCCAGGCCGCCGGTGTGAGTCGCAAGCGTCTGGCCGTCTGTAACGAGCACACTGAGCGACGTTGCATCGACGAGGTCCTCGAGGTTCTCGGTGAGGGCGACATCGTTGCCCTCGTGACCGACGCCGGGACCCCGGGGATCAGCGACCCTGGCGAGCTCCTCGTCGGGGCCGTCCTCGAGGCAGGCTACGAGGTGTCGACGGTGCCAGGACCGGCGGCATTCGTCGCCGCCCTCGTCACCAGTGGGCTTCCCACGACGCGGTTCGTGTTCGAGGGCTTCCTGCCGCGTAGTGGATCCGCGCGGCGCGATCGCCTCGGCGAGATCGCCGCCGAACCACGAACTGTCGTGCTCTACGAGGCGCCGCATCGAGTCGTTCGCACGATCCGTGACCTCACCGAGAGTTGTGGACCGGATCGCCCGGTGGCGGTCGCCAGGGAGCTGACCAAGCTGTACGAGACGGTCGTGCGCGGCAATCTGGGAACGATCGACCTCGGCGAACCGCGGGGCGAGTACGTCATCGTGCTCGGTGGGGCGCCCGCGGGAGATGTCGAGGTCGGTGACGAGGCGATCGCTGCTGCGGTCGAGGGCGAACTGGCCGGTGGCGCCTCGACCCGCGATGCGGCGGCACGAGCTGCCTCGACCCTCGGCGTGCCGCGGCGACGCGCCTACGACATCGCCGTCAGGCGCGCCGCGGCTCGATGACCGGTCGGTCATCGAGCAGCCGCAACCTGAGGCCGAGCCCATCGAGGGGCACCCATCCCTCGGGGTCGGCGGTCGTCAGCAACAGTCGACCGTCGCGGTTGACGAACCGCTCGATCGTGGCGGCGTTCTGGTCGATGACGAGCAGCTCAGCAACTCCGACGCGGCCGTAGAAGTCGAGCTTCTCGTACGTTTCGTCGTTCGGCGAGCGGATCTCGACGGCGAGCACGGCGACGCCCTCGACGCCGCGCTTGCTGATGTGATCGGGATGGGCGACGACGACGTCGGGCTGGCGAAAGTTCGTGAAGTCGGGGACGTCAGGATCGAACAACCCGGCCTCAACGAGAACAACGAGTCCGAGCGTCTCGGCGTGCGGAAGTAGTAGAGCGATCAGCCGCGGCGACAACGTCTGGTGGGCAGAGCCCGGTGGAGGAACCATGTGCAGCACGCCTTCCCACATCTCGTCGAAGCGGTCGTGGCCGAGCCGGCGCCGCTCGACGAGGAAGTGCTCAGGAACCTCGAGCATCACTCCTCGCACCCCACCAAGCGTACTGACGGACGTTTCGGCCATGGTCCCGATGATGACGATGGGGTGTCAGGAGTGATCCCACCAACGGGTCGTCGGGTCCGGTGACCTGTCTGTGTCGGATGCTCGATCGGGTGCTGCGACACGTCGGCAGGGCTGCCCCATTCTCGGGCGCCGCAGACGACAACATCTGTCTCGTTTGTGGCGGTGGAACGCCGGCGCCGTCGCGATCGCTGGCGACCACCCATCTTCAAGAGCAGACCACAGCTACCGGCGCGGCGCTCGAACCCACGAAAAGGTCAGGAGCGCCCAGGTTTGGTCCGCCGGCGCGACCTAGACGCACGGTTTCCGGAACGACATTGCCGAGCATCTGGGGGAGTCCTCGGCTACAACAATCACGTGAGTGAGTACGTGTCGATGGCCTCGAGCGGGCCGAGCGCGGCGTTCTTCGACCTCGATCGCACCCTCATTTCCGGATCGTCGGCGTTCGTGTTCGCGGCCGCGGCTCGGCGCGCTGGGTTGATGGGGACCCGCCAGCTCGCTCGCGACGGCGTGTCGGCGGTGCTGTTCAAGGTGCGCGGGGCGAGCGACGACAAGTCGGCGGCCGTGCGCGATCGCATCCTCGGAGCCGTCACGGGGATGCGGCAGGAGGACCTTGTCGCCCTCAACGCCGAAGTGCTGCCCCGCCTGCTCGACAAGATCCGCCCCGAAGCGCGACGTCTGCTCGACCTCCATCGTCACGCCGGGCGGGCGACGTACATCGTGTCGGCGTCACCGGTCGAGATCGTCGAGCCGCTGGCGCTGACACTCGGGATGACGGCCGGCATCGGGACACGCAGCGTGGTCGCCGATGGCGTGTACACGGGCGAGCTCGCCGGGCCGTTCTGCTATGGACGGGGCAAGGTCGAGGCGATGCAGGAGGTCGCCCGGTGGGAGGGTCTCGACTTCGCCCAGTGCTACGCCTACAGCGACTCGGCCAGTGACCTGCCGATGCTCGAGGCGGTGGGGCACCCCGTTGCCGTCAATCCCGACTCGACGCTGGAGCGTCACGCCCGCCAGCGCGGCTGGCCGGTCGTCCACTTCAGCCAGCGCACGAGGGCGGTGATCCGCCGCGCGGCCGCCGGCGTCGCGGCCACAGCGCTGACCGCCGCCGGGTTCGCCGGCGGCATGCGCTACGCCTCGCGCGGCTGATACGGGGTAGCTCCCGCAACCGATGGGTGTTTTCCTGACCGTTCCGTCATGAAAACACCCATCGGTCGTTCGGGGGGCGAGGTCGTAGCGTGCAACGCGACATGACTCGCTTCTACGCCACGACCCCGATCTACTACGTCAACGACGCCCCGCACATCGGGCACGCGTATACGACGATCGTCGGCGACGCCGTGACGCGCTGGCATCGTCTCCGCGGCGAGCAGGTCAAGTTTCTCACCGGCACCGACGAGCACGGCTTGAAGATCCAGCGAGCCGCCGACGAAGCCGGGTTGTCGCCACAGGCGTTCGCCGACGGCATCGCCCCCCGCTTCGCATCCACGTGGGCGTCGCTGGAGATCGCCAACGACGACTTCATCCGCACGACCGAGCCTCGCCACCGCACAGCAGTACTCGAGCTGCTGCAGCGTTGCTACGACGCCGGCGACATCGAGCTCGACCACTATCGCGGCAAATACTGCGTTCGCTGCGAGGCCTACTACACCGACGACGATCTGCTGCCCGGCGATCTCTGCCCGATCCACAAGCTCCCGGTCGACGAATTCGAGGAGGAGAACTACTTCTTCCGCCTATCGCGTTACGGCGACCGGCTGCTCGACTGGTATGCCGCCCATCCCGGCTCCATCGTCCCCGAGTTCCGCGGCAACGAGGCGCTCGGCCTGATCCGCTCCGGGTTGCGCGACTTCTCGATCAGCAGGACGAGCCTCGACTGGGGGATCCGGCTCCCTTGGGACCCGAAACACGTCGCCTACGTCTGGTTCGACGCACTGACCAACTACCTCAGTGCCGTCGGCTTCGGCCGTGACGACGAGGAGTTCGCGGCATGGTGGCCGGCTGACCTCCAGCTCATCGGCAAGGACATCATCCGCTTCCACTGCGTGTACTGGCCGGCGATGCTGCTGTCCGCGGGCATCGAACCGCCACGTCGCTTCGCTGTCGGCGGCTGGCTGCTCGTCGACAACGAGAAGATCTCCAAGACGACGGGCAACGTCGTGAAGCCGCTCGATCTCGTCGACACCGTTGGCGTCGACGGGTTGCGCTACTACGTCCTCGCCGACACGCCGTACGGCAACGACGGTGACTTCACCCGCGACGGCCTGATCGGTCGCTACAACGCCGATCTCGCCAACAACCTCGGCAACCTCACCTCGCGGATCGCCACCGTCGTCGCATCGAAGTGTGGCGGCGTCGGACCAGCACCGGTCACCGGCGGTTCCCTCGGCGAGGCGGCCGAAACGACGGTGGCTGCCGCCGTCGCGGCGTGGGACAGCGTCGCTCCCCATCGCGCCCTGGAGGCGACTTGGTCGTTGATCCGAGCCACCAACGCTTACCTCGAAGCCAACGAGCCGTGGAAGGCGGAGCCGGGCCCGGACGTCGATGCCGTCCTCGGCGACGCGATCGAGGCGCTGCGTATCGTCACCATCCTCGCCTCCCCGGCGATTCCGGTGACGGCCCAACGGATCTGGGATCGGCTCGGTCTGCCCGGCGCCGTCACCGACCAGCGCATCCCCGGCGACACCTTGTGGGGCGGCTACCCCGGCGGGCTACCAGTCACCAAGGGTGAGCCGCTGTTCCCCCGCATCAAAGACTGATGGACTGGGTCGACAGCCACTGCCACATCGATACGGACGACGCTCGCCAGACGATTGACGAGGCGCGCGCCGCCGGTGTCACCAGGATGATCGTCGTCGGGTGTGACCGGGAGTCGTCGATCAGCGCCCTGCGACTTGCCTTCGAGCACGACGAGATCGACGCCACCGTCGGTCTGCATCCCCACGAGGCTCGCCACGGGGTCGACACGATCGTCGACCTGATCGGGGGCGAGACACTGGCGATCGGGGAGTGCGGACTCGACTACCACTACGACCACTCGCCGCGGGATGTCCAACGCGAGGCGTTCGCCGCCCAGGTCGCCCTCGCCAACGACCACGGCCTACCGCTCGTCATCCACACCCGCGAGGCATGGGACGACACATTCGACGTGCTCGCGGCTGCAGGCGTCCCCGAGCGCGTCGTGTTCCACTGCTTCACGGGCGGTGCCGATGAGGCGCGCCGGGCGCTCGATCTCGGCGCCTTCCTCAGCTTCTCCGGCATCATCACGTTCAAGAGCGCCGACGACGTGCGCGATGCCGCTCGGCTGTGCCCCGACGACCGACTGCTCGTCGAGACCGACAGCCCGTACCTGGCACCTGTTCCGCATCGCGGCCGACGCAATCGGCCGGCGCTTTTGCCCGTTGTCGGCGCCCATCTCGCCGACCTTCGTCAGGTTGCCGCGGCGCACATCTGTTCGATCACGCGGCAGGCGTCGCGCCTCGCGTTCGGGCCTACCGACTAAGATCGGGCGCTCGGGACGGCGAAATCCCAGGCACCGACACGAGCAGCCCAACATCACGGACAAGAACCGGAGCACCGCTGAGATTCGACGATCTGGACCGTGGCCGCCTGGTGCTGGCCAGCGTGATCACCCTCGTTGCCCTGCCGACGATCTGGTTGGCGAACCGTAGCGACGACGGGCCGTCGTCGTCGCGTCCCAACGTCGCCGCCGTTGGCATCGACCCCGGCCAGGCCGATGCAGCCAGCGGAGTCGCCGCGGCCGCAGACCCGATGGGGACGTCCGGAGCCGCGTACCTTGAGCCGCTCGCCAGCGCCGTGACGCCAGCGTCGGCGGAGCTCCACGTCGGCACTGCTCCGGACCAGCCGATCGCCACGGCCCGGGCTTCGTTCCGGCGCAGCTCCGTGCAGTTCGACACCTGCGAGTTCAACGGCGCCGAAAGTGGCCGGGAGGTCACCGTCGTCAACGTCGCCAACGGCCGCTCGACGACGTGCACGATCGTCCGCGAAGACGGTTTGGCGGAGGGGGAGTTGCTGCTGAGCCAGGGCCGTTTCCAGCGCATCGCCGAGCTCACCGCCGCGCCGATCCACGTCGAGATCCGCCGGTAAGCACGCTCTCGATGACGCATTCGCGGCAGCGGATCCGCGAGTTGCTCGACGAGCGCAAGCTCGCTCCGCGACGAGATCGCGGGCAGAACTTCGTCGCCGACGCCAACACGGTGCGGCGCATCGCCCACCTCGCCGAAGTCGGCCCCGGTGACGACGTGGTCGAGATCGGCGCCGGACTGGGTTCGCTGACGCTTGCACTCGCCGAAACCGGCGCCCACGTGACCGCTGTCGAGGTCGATGCCGGCCTCGTCGCCGCACTGCGCGACATCGTCGCCGGGATGCCGGGCGTGCGGGTCGTCGAGGCGGACGCGATGACGCTCGACTGGGACTCCGTCGTCCGTGCTGGCCACCGTGCCGTGTTGGTCGCCAACCTCCCGTACAACGTCGCCACACCTCTTGTCGCCGATGTGCTCGACGACGTCCCGCAGATCGGGCGAATGCTCGTGATGGTGCAGCGCGAGGTCGCCGAACGGTTGACCGCGGTGCCGCGCACGCCGGCGTACGGGGCCGTCTCGGTGAAGGTGGCCTTCTGGGCCACGGCGCGGATCGTCGGTCTCGTTCCGGCAGCGGTGTTCGTGCCCCGGCCCAACGTCGAGTCCGCCCTCGTCGAGATCGTTCGCCGCCAGCCGACGCCGACCGACCCCGGCGCGTTGTTCGGGCTCGTCCGCACGGCGTTCAACCAGCGGCGCAAGATGCTGCGCCGTTCGCTCGCCGGCCTTGTCAGCGCCGAGCAGTTCGCCGCCGCCGGGATCGAGCCGACGGCTCGTCCCGAGGAGCTCGACGTGGAAGCGTGGTGCAGATTGAACGAGGCGTTGTGACCATGTTTCGCGTGCGAGCGACGAGGCGCCAGCCCGTCCTCCGATGCGAGCGACCGAGCGCCAGCGAGGGAGCGGTCACAAGCGGCGTGCGTGACCGGGGAACGCAATGACGGCCTCCGTGGCCGGGGAACGTGTGAACGTGAGGGCTCCTGCCAAGTTGACCTGGTCACTCCGCGTCATCGGGGTGCGCGATGACGGGTATCACCTGATCGACGCCGAGATGGTGACGCTCGATCTCGCCGATGTGCTGACCGTGACGCCGGCGTCAGCGACGACGCTGACAGTGTCCGGGCCGTTCACCGAGGGCGTCCCGACTGACGGCTCGAACCTCGTGGTGCGCGCCCTCGCCGCCGTGCAGCGGACGGCAGCGATCCATCTCGACAAGCAGATCCCCAACGGTGGTGGGCTGGGCGGCGGGTCGTCCGACGCCGCGGCGATAATGCGCTGGGCAGGAGTCGACGACCCTGTGACGGCGGTGGCGTTGGGTGCCGATGTCCCGTTCTGCCTCGCCGGTGGGCGGGCCAGGGTGACCGGCATCGGCGAGGTCGTCCAGCCGTTGCCGCCGGTAGCGCGGACCGTCACCCTGGTTGTGCCGCCGCTCCACGTGAGCACGCCTGCGGTCTATCGAGCGTGGGACGACCTGGGCGGTCCGAACGCGCCCGGGCCGAACGACCTCGAGCCGGCCGCGATCCACGTCGAACCCCGGCTGGCGGAGTGGCGCGATCGCATCGGCGAGCTGTGCGGGGAGGTCCCGAGGTTGGCCGGAAGTGGAGCGACGTGGTTCGTCGAGGGCAGACGCGACGACGCCCTCGGCGCACTGGGCGGCGAGGGCGCGACGGTGATGGTCTGCCAGACGGCCCCGTAGGGCCGGCGGCTACTTGCGGCGCTGGTGGCGCGTGCGGCGGAGCATCTTCTTGTGCTTCTTCTTCCGCATCCGCTTGCGCCGCTTCTTGATCAACGAACCCATAGGGTCCGCCACGCTACCGGGCGTTCCGCCGCGTCCGGCGCTACCGTGATCTCCCGACCGTCCGGGGTCGTTCAATAGGTAGGACAGCGGGTTTTGGTCCCGAGAATAGGGGTTCGATTCCTCTCCCCGGAGCGCCACACCTCGATTGACGCGAGATCGCAGTCGCGACGCGGTAGACCTGTGCTGTGACCGTGTCTGCGATCGTCCTCGCCGCCGGCGAGGGAACGCGGATGCGCTCGGACCGGCCCAAGCCGCTGCACATGATCTGTGGCCGGGCGATGGTCCTTCACGTCATCGAGGCTCTCCAGAGGCTGCGCCCGGCCACGACGGCAGTCGTCGTCGGTCACCACGCCGAGAAGGTCACGACCAAGATCTCCAAGCTCGCGCCGCCGTGGGCGAACATCACCTTCGCTGAGCAGCTCGAACAGCGCGGCACCGGCGACGCCGCAGCCTGCGGGATGACGGCTATCCCGGGCGATGACCTCGACGACGAGTCGACGGTCGTCGTGCTCCCCGGCGACACCCCGCTGCTGCGTCCGGAGACGCTCGACGAGCTGGTGGTCGCCCACGTGGCCAACGACAACGCCGTCACGGTGCTGGCCTCCGAGCTCGACGACCCGACCGGCTACGGCCGCATCGTCCGCGGCGCCGACGACCGAGTGGTGCGCATCGTCGAACAGCGCGACGCCAGTCCAGCGGAGCGGGACATCCGCGAGGTCTGCACGAGCATCTACGCCTTCCGCAGGGATCTGCTCGGCCCGGCCTTGCGCCATCTGTCCCCGGACAACGCCCAAGGCGAGTACTACCTCACCGATGTCGTCGGATCGCTGGCGGCAATGGGCCACCGTGTGGACTGCGTCATGGCTCCGGCCGGCGAGACGCAGGGCGTCAACGACCGCTGGCAACTGGCCCTCGCCGAACGCGAGCTGCGCGCCCGCACCAATCGGCGCTGGCTGCTCAACGGCGTGACGATGCTCGACCCGCGCCAGACGTTCATCGACGTCACCGTCGATCTCGGGCGTGACGTCACGCTCTACCCGGGGACGATGCTGCACGGGTCGACGGTCGTCGGCAACCGTTGCGAGATCGGCCCGAACACCAGGCTGATCGATTGCAAGGTGGGGGAGCGGGCGACGGTGCAGTACTCCGTGGGCACATCGGCGACGATCGGCAGCGGGGCGCGAGTGGGGCCGTACGCGGCGCTCCCTCCCGGCACGGTCGTGGCGAACGAAGAGGTCACCGGTCCCTTCTACACTGCACAGCAGTGACAGTGCCGGGGAAAGCTCTCACGTGACCGAGATCGAGAAGGTCACCACGAAGCGGTTGGCCCTGTACACCGGCCGCACCCACCCGGACCTCGCGACCGAGATCGCCGATCACCTCGGCATCTCCCTCGGCCAGGCCAACATCGTCCAGTTCGCCAACGGCGAGCTCAAACCGCGGTTTGCCGAGAGTGTGCGTGGTGACGACGTGTTCATCATCCAGAGCCACTACGGCGTCGACGACCGTTCCGTCAACGACTCGATCATGGAGCAGCTGATCATGATCGACGCCGCCTACCGGGCGTCGGCGAAGCGGATCACTGCCGTCTGCCCGTACTACGGCTACGCCCGCCAGGACCGCAAGGCCGAGGGTCGCGAACCGATCACCGCCCGGCTGATCGCCGACATGTTCAAGGCCGCCGGCGCCAAGCGGATGATCTCGATCGATCTGCACGCCGGGCAGATCCAGGGCTTCTTCGACGGCCCGGTCGACCACCTCACCGCCCTGCCGGTGCTCGAGGACTATGTGCGGGCCAATGCCAACGCTCCGGTGATCGTGTCACCCGACGCCGGACGCATCAAGGTCGCCGAGCGGATGGCCCAGCACCTCGGCGACTGCGGCGCCGACCTGGCGTTCTGCTACAAGCGCCGGCCCAAGGGCACGGCGAACGTCGCCGAGACGATCGAGGTGATCGGCGACGTCGACGGACGCCTCTGCGTGCTCACGGACGACATGATCGACACCGCGAGCACCGTCTGTTCAGCCTCCGAGTTGCTCCTCGAACGCGGTGCGACGGAGGTGTGGGCGATGGCGACCCACGGCGTGCTGTCAGGACCGGCGATCGACCGCCTGAAGAACTCGCCGATCGAGCGCATCGTGCTCACCAACACGCTGCCGTTGCCGCCGGACAAGCAGATCCCCAAGATCGAGGTGCTGTCGATCGCCCCGCTGATCGCTGAGGCGCTCGGCGCCGTGTTCGACGATGCCAGCGTGAGCGAGATCTTCCACGGCGAGAACCTCGCCTGAGCCCGCCCACCCCGGCGTCTGTGTCAGCGAACACGACGTCGGCGGTCGTGTTCGCTGACACAGAACGGTCCTAGCTGTCGGCTGACTCGCCGGCGCACGCCCACTCCGGGACCGAGACGTCGAGGGTGCAGTCGACGGCCATCTCCCATGGGTCGATGGTGCCGTTGCCGTCACTGTCGGGCACCGGGGGAGGGGCGGCTGGTGAGCAGCGCCGCGAACGTGTCGGGGCCGACCAGCCCATCGACTTCGAGCCCGGCGCTCGCCTGGAATGCCCGGACCGCCTCTTCGGTGGCCGGGCCGAAGTAGCCGTCGGTGTCGAGAGTGGCGCCGTGGAAGTTGAGCATCATCTGGGTGACGACGACGTCGATGCCCTGCTCGCACCGCTCTACCGGGTAGGCACGGTCACTGGCGACGTACTCGTCGCACTGGCCGGTTGCCGTGGTCGGCGGTGCTGCCGTGGTCGTCGTCGTGGACGTGGTCGGCGGTGCCGGCGGGGCCGCGACGCCCACGCGGTCGATCGTCGCGATCGTGCCCGCTGGGCAGGCGATCTCGATCGCTGCCGGTTGCAGTCGCGGCCGAGTCGACGGCGACGATGCGGACGGGCACCCATTCGCCGGTCTCGGGATCCTCGGTATCGGCGAATGTGCCGACCCAGAACCGTCCGTCGAAGTCGGCGTGGACCGGCCACGTGCCGACCTCGCCGAGGTCGATGCGGCGAAGCTCGCGGCCCGTCACGGCGTCGGTCACGACAACGTTCCAGTTCGTCTCGGTGACCGGCTCGACCCAGCTCAGCGTCGGCTGGCCGACGTCGACGGGCGCCGGCGGCGACCGGCCACCAGCGGTCGGGTGGCACGTCCGGTTCGCCCTCTTCCGGCAAAGCCCAGTCCTCCAGCGGTTCGCCGTCCGCGCCGAACGCCGAGTGCCACTCGTAGGCCTCTGAGGTCCCCCGTTCGAGAACGCGGTCGGCACCGATGGTGGCCGTGTTCACACCCCACTCCCAGCCCCCGGCCTCGGAGAACTCGACCCGCGTCCCGTCTGCGAAGTCGGCGAAGACTGCGCCGATTCCTTCTGGGTCGTCCGGAAGCGCCTCCCCATTGGCTTCGATCACGGCTGCGGCGGACCGGCCGCCGAGCCAACCGACACCGGTCAAGGCGACCTCGCCTCCGGCGACGAGCGTCGCCGGCCCGCCGGCGGGAATGCGGTAGACCCCGTGCCCTCCATCGGGGACCGCCGCTTGGACCCAGACAGTTCCATCCGGTCCGCGAACCGCGAGGTCAAGGGCGGCGGTGATCGGGGCGTCGAGCAACTCCGTCCCGGCTGCCCGCACCGCGGCCACGCCGCCGTCTTGGGGAATGGTGAGGTTGAGGCCGTCGGGAATGGTCCCGCACACCGCACCGCCTGGCGGCGTGGAGGGCGGCGTCGATGCCAGGGCGACTCCGGTGTCAGAGGCGGCGACGACGCCGGCCATCGCGGTCGCGGTGAGGAGCAGCGTGGGCATCCGACGGTTCATGCTCCTCAAAGCGTTCCCGATGCCGACCCGATTCACCCCATCGGACCGATGGGTCCGGTCGGCGCAGGTGTCCCGGTAGGCTGATCCGCCGGTTTCGGGACCCCGAAACACCACGTCGATCGACCCTTCTCCATCAGCCTGATTCAAGGACCCGCACATGCCTACCGTGCTCATTGCCAACACCGGCCGCCCGACCGGGAGCGCCGCGTCGCGTCGCCTTCGCCGCGAGGACCGCATTCCCGGCGTCGTGTACGGCCACGGTATGGATCCGTTGTCCGTCACCGTCGACCGCCGCGAGCTGCGGCACGCGGTCTCGGGCGCCGCCGGCCTCAACACGGTGCTCGACCTCACGGTTGACGGCAGGGTGTACCCGGCGATCATCAAGGACCTGCAGCGCCATCCCGTGCGCCGCAACATCGCCCACATCGACTTCCTCCAGGTCAACCTCGACGAGCAGATCACCGTGGCGGTTCCGCTGCGCCTCGAGGGTGAAGCGATCGAGGTGCAGCAGAACAACGGCCTGGTCGACCCGGCGGTCGACTCGATCGAGGTCGTGACGACACCGCGCAACATCCCGGCCGAGTTCGTGATCGACGTCAGCGCGATGACGATGGACACGGTGATCCGTCTCGAGGACGTGCCGATGCCCGAGGGCGTGACTGCCGCCGGGGATCCGGACATGCCGATCGTCACGGTGCTGACGATGCGTGCCGAGGTCGCCGAGATCGAGGCCGCCGATGCCGAGCTCGCCGAGGCTGCCCATGAAGCCGCCGAGGGCGAAGGGGCCGAAGGCGGCGAGGCTGCGGAAGCGCCCGCGGCCGAGGGCGATTCCGAAGCCGACGCCGAGTAGCTGGTCGACGGCGTTGTGTGGCGCGCCATGAAGCGCTCCACGCCGTTCGATTGGCTCGTCGTCGGACTCGGTAACCCGGGAAAGCAGTACGCCGGCACGCGCCACAACGTCGGTGAGCAGGTCATCACCGAACTCGCCCGACGTCACGACGCCACGCTCAAGTCTGGTCGCAACAACGCCCTCGTTGCCGAGTCGCGCATCGGCGAGGAGCGTGCTGTGCTTGCCTTCCCGCTGACATACATGAACGACTCCGGACTGGCCGTCCGCTCGCTGGTGCGCCGCTACCGGATCGAGGAACCGAGTCAGGTCATCGTCGTCCACGACGAGCTCGACCTTCCGCCGGCCACCCTGCGGATCAAGGTCGGGGGTGGGTTGGCCGGGCACAACGGGCTGCGCAGCATCGCCTCGCATCTCGGTACGACCGACTTCGTACGCGTCCGCATCGGGGTGGGCAAGCCGCCGTCCAAGGAGCGTGGCGCCGACCACGTGCTCGACCGCCTGCCGACGCGCCAGCGCGAGCTGTTCGGGGTCGCCGTGCAAGAGGCTGCCGACGCCGTCGAGTTGACGATCGCCGACGGGCCGGACGCGGCGATGCGACGCTTCAACGTCCGCGCTGCCGAGGCCTGATTCTCTGATGCCCGAAGGTGACACGATCCGACGATTGGCCGAGCGGATCAACCGGCGATTCGCCGGCCAGCGCTGCGCGCGCACTGTCACCCGCGACCCGCGTCTCGTCGGCGTCGACTTCGCCGGTTCCGTGCTCCTCACTGCTGACGCCCACGGCAAACACCTGTTGGTCCGTTTCGACGATGGCAGGTCGCTGTTCGCCCACTTGCGCCTCGACGGAACGTTCGTCGTCGGACCGGCTGCCGACGCCCCGGCCTGGAAGCGGCGCATCGAGTTGTGGATGGAGGACGGCCGGCTGACCGGTGTCGACGTGCCGATACTCGGCGTCGTGGCCACGGCCAACGAGAGCAGCATCGTCGGTCATCTCGGGCCTGACCTGTGCGGGCCGGAGGTCCCCGACCTTGATCTCGTGGCCTCACGCATGGCGGAAGAGCCGGACCAGCCACTCGCCGCTGCGCTCCTCGATCAGCGCAACGTCGCCGGGTTCGGCAACGTCTACGCCGTCGAGTTGCCGTTCATCGTCGGCATCTCGCCGGAGCAGCCGATCGGGAGCATCGACGACTTGTCTGGTCTGCTCGCCCTCGGCACGGCGGTGATCCGCACCAACGCCGAGCGCGGCCCGCAGAACACGACCGGCCGCCGCCTGCACGCCGCCGACCACTGGATCTACGGCCGGCGCGGCCGTCCGTGCCCGCTGTGCGGTACGACCCTCGACGGCCGCGACGACCGAGAGAGCGCGTGGGGGCGGGTGACTGTGTGGTGTCCGCGATGCCAACCCATCGAGCCGAAGCGCTCCGTCGACCTCAATCGTGCCCGCCGACTCCTCGCCCTCCATCCCGCCCGCCGCCAGTCGATGTACCCGCGTGCCTGACGCCCGATCTGGGGCGAATGCGTTTCAGGCCCTGACTCGGATCTTCCCCAGAACCGGTCTTGACTCGGATCTTCCCCAGATCGTCGTACCGATACCCTGGACGACCCCGTGCGATTAGCTGATCTCCCCCCGCTGCTGCGCGATGAGCCGGGGCTGACGCGCGCCTTGGCAGACCCTGGGGCGCGGCTGGCGATCAGCGAGATCGCCCGTCCGATCTCCCTTGCGGCTCTCGCCCGATTGTCACACCACCGCCCGCTGGTCGTCGCCACTCCGACCGGCACGATGGCCGGGCAATTGGTGGACGACCTCACCCAGTTCGTCGACGATCCCGATGACGTCGTCGTACTCCCTGCGTGGGAGACGCTGCCGTTCGAGCGGCTGAGCCCGTCCGTCGAGACGATGGGTCGCCGCCTCGAGGTGCTGTGGCGGCTGCGCGATCCCGAAAGGACCCCCCGCGTCATCGTCGCCAGCATGCGTGCCCTCCTCCAGCGCCTCGGTCCCGGTGCCCTCACCACCGAGCCGATCGTGGTGCGCCACGGCGCCATCGTCGATCCCGACGAGCTGGGCCGCCGCCTCGTCGACTTCGGCTATCGCCGCGAGGAGCTCGTCGAACACCGTGGTGAGTTCGCCCGCCGTGGAGCGATCATCGATGTCTTCCCTTCGACCGGCGACTCGCCCGTGCGCATCGACCTGTGGGGCGACGAGGTCGACCGGCTGACGACGTTCGGCGTCAACGACCAGCGCTCCGTCGCCGACGTCCCCGAGGTGTTGATCTTCCCCGCCCGCGAGTTGCTGCCGAGCGACGAGCTGCGCCAGCGGGCGCGCCGGCTCGTCGCCCGCGAGCCGTGGGGACGCGAGCAATGGGAGCGCATCGCCGAGGGGGCGTTCTTCGAGGGGATGGAGAGCTGGCTGCCGTGGCTCGACGACGGTACCGAACCGACGCTGATCACCGACGTGTTGCCGGACTCCGCCAAGGTCATCCTCGTCGAGCCCCGACGCAGCCGCGATCGCGCCATCGATCTGCTCGCCGAGGAGGACGACCTCGCCGCCGCCCTGGCGTCGACATGGGGACGCGAACGCGACCTCACCTTTCCTCGACTCCACGCCGAGCCGGACCGTCTCCTGGCCGGCGGCCGGGGCGCGTTCTGGTCGATCGATTCGGCGCCCGAGTCACCTGACACGCCAATCGTCGAGTCGTCCGGGTGGGGACCTGTCGCAGGCGACGGCGCCGGGCTGGCCCGCCGGATCGCCCAGCTGATCTCCGACGGATACCGCGTCGTGGTCGCCGCCGACGGGACCGGCTCGGCGACTCGGCTGCGCGAGGTGCTGCTCGACCAGGGTGTCGACCTGCCGGTGGTCGACAGCGACACGGTCGACCTCGCTGCACCGGGTGGACGGATCACCGTCGCTCCGTTGCATCACGGCGTCACGCTGCCGGCGGCGCGGTTGGCGATCGTCGCCGAGAGCGACCTCACCGGCCGTCGGCGCGCCCACCGACGGCCGCGGCCGCGTCGGCGCGACGGGGTCGGCGTGTTCGAGGACCTCCATCCCGGCATGTATGTCGTCCACTTTCACCACGGCGTCGGCCGCTACGAAGGGATGGTCAAGCGCTCGATCGGCGGTGTCGAGCGCGACTACCTGCTGCTCGCCTACAAGGGCAACGACAAGCTCTATGTGCCGTCCGACCAGATCGACACCCTCCGCCAGTACGTCGGTGGGGAGGCGCCGACGCTGCACCGCCTCGGCGGCTCCGACTTCGCCAAGGCGAAGAACCGGGTCCGCTCGGCGGTCACCGAGATCGCCCAAGAGCTCGTCGTCCTCTACCAGAAACGGGTCGCCACGCCGGGCTACGCCTTCGGCAGCGACACCCCCTGGCAGGCGGAGATGGAGGACGCCTTCCCGTACGTCGAGACGCCCGACCAACGCGAGGCGATCATCGCCGTCAAGGACGACATGGAGCGGCCCTATCCGATGGACCGTCTGGTGTGCGGGGACGTGGGGTTCGGCAAGACGGAGGTGGCGATCCGGGCGGCGTTCAAGGCGATCCAGGACGGCAAGCAGGCCGCCGTGATGGCACCGACGACGTTGCTGGCGACGCAACACGGCCAGACGTTCGGCGACCGGTTCGCCGGCTTCCCCGTGCGCGTCGAAGTGCTCAGCCGGTTCCTCACCCCCGGGCAGGCCCGCAAGGTCGTCGACGGGTTGAAGTCCGGCGAGGTCGACTGCGTGATCGGGACCCACCGGCTGCTGTCCGGTGACGTGAAGTTCAAGGACCTCGGTCTCCTCGTTGTCGACGAGGAGCAGCGGTTCGGCGTGCAGCACAAGGAAGCGATGAAGCAGCTGCGCACGAACGTCGACGTGCTCACGTTGACGGCGACGCCGATCCCGCGCACCCTGGAGATGAGCCTCGTCGGTATCCGCGACCTTTCGTTGCTCAATACGCCGCCTGCCGATCGGCTGCCGATCCTCACCTATGTGGGCGGGTACGACGAGCGCGTTGCCGTCGAGGCGATCCGCCGCGAACTGCTGCGCGAGGGCCAGGTGTTCTGGGTGCACAACCGGGTCAGCTCGATCGAACAGGCCGCCGCACGTCTACGCGAACTGGTGCCCGAGGCGCGCATCGCAGTGGCTCATGGGCAGATGGACGAGGGTGCCCTCGAGCAAGTCGTCGTCGACTTCTGGGACGGCGAGTTCGACGTCCTCGTGTGCACGACGATCATCGAGTCGGGAATCGACATGCCGACGGTGAACACGCTCGTCGTCGAGCGCGCCGACCTCCTCGGGCTCGGCCAGTTGCATCAGCTGCGCGGCCGCGTCGGGCGCAGCGGCCAGCGGGCGTACGCCTACCTCTTCCACCCGCCCGAGGTTGCCCTCAGCGAGGAGGCGTACGAGCGGCTGAAGACGATCGGTGAGGCCACCGAGCTGGGCAGCGGGTTCAAGATCGCGATGCGCGACCTCGAGATCCGCGGCGCCGGCAACCTGCTCGGTGAGGCCCAGTCTGGGCACATCGCCGCCGTCGGCTACGACCTCTACTGCCAGATGGTCACCGAGGCGGTCGCGGAGATGAAGGGCGAGCCGCAACCGGTCGTCGGGGAGATCCGCCTCGATGTGCCGACCGACGCCAACTTGCCTCCCGACTACGTCACGAATGAGACCGCCAGATTGGAGGCCTACCGCCGGCTGGCCGCGGTGACGACGTCGGCGGCGGTCGACGACATCGCCGCCGAGTGGATCGATCGCTATGGCCCGATCCCGCCGCCGGCAGACGCGTTGCTCACGGTTGCCCACCTCCGCGCCGAATGCCACCGGCTCGGTCTCACCGATGTCGTCATCTCGACCCGCTCGTACGGCCCTGGTGAAGCCCGCGTCGGTCCGCTCGAGCTCAAGCTCAGCGAGGCGACGAGGCTTCGCCGCCTCGCCCGCGACGCCAAGTACAAGGAGGACCAGCGCCAGCTCGTCGTCCCGATCCCACGCAAACGGGAACCGGCCGAGTTCCTCGTCACGTTCCTGCGTGAGTTGGTCCCGCCGGGATAGGTTCCTGACCCGTGATCCTGCGCCGTCTCGTGGTCGCCTTGTCCGTCGTACTGCTCGCCGGCCAGACCGGTGCCGCTCCGGTGCGGGCCGCCGACGATGCCGCTGTTGTCAACGATGTGAGCATCACGGTCGACGAGTTCGAACAGTTCGCCACCGCTTTGTCCGACGCCGGCCTGACCCAATTCGCTCCGACGGCGGAGTCGCGGACGCTCGACGCCGAAGCCGGTCGCACGCTGCTCACGGTGCTGATGATGAACGAGGCGCGTGCTCAGTTCCTCGCCGAGATGGGCGAGTCTGCTCCCACCGAGTCGGAGATCGACGAGTTCTACGCCGGTCTGGCGGAGGATCACCCGCTGCAGTCGCTCACCGGCGATGTGCGCGTCGCCGTTGCCAGCGACCAGCTGTATGCGACTCGCATCGACGCAATCGAGGTCACCGATGTCGAGACGCTCCGGGAGCCCTACGAGACGGCGCCGGCGAGCCTCGGTGTGTATTGCGCGACGGCCGCAGTCGTCGCCGACCGCGACGATGCCGAGGAGATCGCCGAATCGCTCCGCTCCGAGGGCGCCAGCTGGGACGCCGTCAGCACGATCGCCGGCGCGGCACCGTCGGACTGGGAGTGCACACCGCTGAGCACGGTCGCCGATCCGCTGCTGTTCGACGAGCTCGTCGCCGCCGCGCCGGGTGACGTCATCGGCCCGGTGAGCACCAGCGACGGATACGCCGTCCTCGTCATCGATGAGTTCGACGACGCCGCCCCGAAGCTGGAGAGCTTCTTCCTTCGCCTCGAGGACGGAGGAGGTGCCACCTCCGTCGGCTTCGTTCTCTACCAGGGCTTCTTGGCGACGTCCGACATCACGGTAGGCCCGCGGTACGGCCGCTGGGACCCGCAGACCGGATCCGTCGTCCCCCTCGGCACGTGAGATGAACAGCGGTCAACGGCAGAACTGTGAGCCCGCGGCGCCGAGATCGCGCGCGCTCTGATGTATCACGACGGCGCGCTGCCGATCCGCGGCGCATGCGTCGTGGTTGCATGCTCTGGAAGCAGCCGGTAGCGACAGCGGACCGAATCGCTGCGCGATCCTCGGTGCGCCGCAGCGGAGCAAGTCTGTCTCGTTGCGTGGCGGTAGAACGACTGCGTCCAATGCGCCCGTCGATTCTCGGGCCCGTCCCTGCACGCTGAAATCGTCCGGCACGACAGCACTCGGCACCGCCTTCCAGCGCATGCAGACGCAGGTGGAAGACCGATGACCACGCCGTCGATCACGGTTGTCGGGCTCGGGCCGGGTGGCGACGGTCAGGTCACCGCCGAGACGCTGGCGGCGATCGAACGAATCCCTGCTCGCTTCCTACGCACGACCCGACACCCGAGCGCCCATCTCGTCGGCACGGCGATCGGCTTCGACGACGTCTACGAGGACGCCGACCGGTTCGCGGACGTCTACGCCGAGATCGTCGAACGGCTCGTCGCCGCCGCCTCCGAGCACGGCGAGATCCTCTACGCCGTTCCCGGATCGCCACTCGTGCTCGAACGGACGGTCGAGTTGTTGCGCGCTCGACGAGCGCGTCCGCACCGATCTGGTGCCGGCGATGTCGTTCCTCGACGTCGCCTGGGCGCGCCTCGACATCGATCCCGTCGAGGCCGGTGTGCGCCTCGTCGACGGTCACCAGTTCGCTCGCGCTGCGAGCGGCGAGCACGGCCCGTTGCTGATCGCCCACACCCATGCCAATTGGGTGCTCTCGGACATCAAGCTCGCTGTCGAGCAGGCCGAGGGGACCGAGCCGGTCACCATCCTCCAGCGCCTTGGCACTTCCGACGAGCGCGTCGTCGAGACGACGTGGTCGGAGCTCGATCGTGCGGTCGAGGCCGACCACCTCACGTGCGTCTATGTCCCTCGCCTCAGCCAATCCGTGGCCGCGCACTACGTCCGATTCCACGAGCTGGCGCGAACGTTGCGCGAGCGCTGCCCGTGGGACCGAGAGCAGACGCACAAGTCGCTGGCCCCCTATCTCGTCGAGGAAGCCTTCGAGCTCGTCGACGCCCTCGAGGCCATCGACCCGACTGACCCGACGACCGACACGCACGTCATCGAGGAGCTCGGCGACCTCCTCTACCACATCGAGTTCCATGCCGCGATCGCCGAGCAGGACGGCCGCTTCTCGATCGTCGACATCGTCGATGGTGTCCACGACAAGTTGGTGCGCCGCCATCCGCACGTGTTCGGCGACGTCGAAGCGCACGATGCCGAGACGGTGGAGGCCAACTGGGACGACATCAAGCGCGACGAGAAGCAACGCCAGTCGCTGTTCGACGGTGTCGCCACGTCGCAGCCGGCGCTCGCCTACGCCCAGCAGCTCCAGCGCAAGGCGGCCAAGGTCGGCTTCGACTGGGACGATGTCGATGGCCCGTTGGCCAAGATCGGCGAGGAGCTCGCCGAGGTACGAGCAGCGCTGGCCACCGGTGACGACGATGCCGTCGTCGGGGAGCTCGGTGACCTCCTGTTCGCCGTCGTCAACGCCGCCCGCCACGCCGGCGCCGATGCCGAGCTCGCCTTGCGCCGCGCCGCCGCCAAGTTCCGCACGCGGTTCGCCGCGGTCGAGTCGCGCGCAGCCGCCAGCGGTGTCGACCTCGGCAGCGCCGGGTTGGCCGTTCTCGACGCGCTGTGGAACGAGGTCAAGCGGGAGGAGCAGAGCTGATCAGCGGCGGCGCAGCTCACGATCGCGGGCGAGCACCTGCTGGGCCTCCGCGGACATGGCCCGCCGCGCGCTCCACTTTGGCCAAATCACCCAGAAGAAGGCGAGGACGGCGAGCACGACGCTGATCCCGATCGCCTGAGCGGCGCCGCCGCCGTCGCGGACGAGCCGCGAGATCACCCGGATCAGGACCAACGCCAGCACGACACCGACCCACCCCTTCTTGCGCAATCCCTTGAGCAACGCTGTCGAGCCCGAGCTGCGCGGGTTGAGCTTGCCGGCGGTGACGTAGTGGTCGGCGGCCGTCTTGGTGTCGCCGAGCAACTGTGCCGACATCCCGAGGACTTGGTGTCCGATCGGGTTGTCGGGCTCCCGCTTGAGCGCCTCCTGGGCCCAGGTGGACGCCTGGAAGGCGTCCTCCTCGAGCACGCTGGCCTTGGCCCTGATGGCGTAGCCGTCCGCACGGTTGGGGTCGAGACGGATCGCTTCGGCGCCGTGGTGATCGATCTCGTGCACGACCTTCGACTTCCGCAACCCGCGCCGCGGCATGTAGCGGGGAACAGACTTCAGCAGGACGTCGGCGAGCATCACGTGGGTCATCACGTCGTCGGGGTTGAGCGAGAGGGCGCGGGTGAGGATCGTCTTTGCCTCGTCGGTGCGCCCTGCCTTGTAGGTGCTCCAGCCCAACGTGCGGTGCGCCGCGTAATTGTCCGGCCTGACCACCACCGCCCGCCGTGCGGCGGCGACGGCTTCGTCGAACTCGCCGGACTCGCACAGCGCAATCGACAGCAGCAGGTTGAGGCTGACGCTGTCGGGAGTGGTCGTGAGGGCCTGGCGTGCCATCGTCGCCGCCTCCGAGAACCGCCCAATCTTGATCAGCGCTTGAACGCGTTGAATGGCCGCCAGGTCCTCCATCAGCGCCCGCCGAGACGCCACCGGCTCGTCGAGCCACGCTTGAGGAAGTCGACGAGCTCGTCGTACATGCCACTGTCGTTGCTGTAGGTGGCGAAGTTTCGGGCGGTCTCCATCCACGGCCCGATCGAGGGCTGCACGGTGCGGACGGCGTCGACGAGGTCGGCCTGCGAGATCGGCCGGACCGCGCCGCTGCGGATCGAGTCGGCCATTGCCTTCTCCGTTGCCTGCTCGCACACGAGACTGAGATCGGCACCCGAGAATCCGTCGGTGGCGTCGGCGATGCGCCGCAGGTCGAACTTCTCGACCGGCCGACCGCGCAGGTGCAGCCGCAGGATCGCCTCGCGGGCGTCGCGGTCGGGAGGCAGGACGAGCACCGTTCGGTCGAATCGGCCGGGGCGCATCAGCGCCGAGTCGACGTCCCACGGATGGTTGGTGGCGCCGAGGACGAACACACCATCGTTGTCGACATCGGCGCCGTCGAGCTCGGCGAGGAACAGGTTGACCACGTTGCGGAATGTCGCCCCGGTGGTGCGCAGGTTCGCACGGCGTTGCCCGATCGAGTCGAGCTCGTCGAAGAACAGCACGCACGGCTTGTTCCGGCGCGCCCGCTCGAACACCTCATGGAGATTGTGCTCGCTCTTGCCGATCCACATCTCGAGGACGTCGTTGAGTCCGATGACGTAGAAACTGGCGCCGAGTTCTCCGGCCAGGGCGCGGGCGATGAACGTCTTGCCGCATCCGGGTGGGCCCCACAGCAACAGGCCGCCGCGCATCGTCTTGCCGAAGCGGGCGGCGATCTCCGGGTTGCGCAGCGGATCGAGGAACGACGCGTGGATTCGCTGCTTGACGTGCTCCATCCCGCCGATGTCGGCGAGCCGCACACCGGGCGTCATCGGACCGTCGACGCCGACCTCGGTGAGCGGTTCGTTGCCGGCCCACTGGTCGAACAGCTCGTCGGCGGTGTCGGGCACGACGTCGGCGGCAGGAACCGCCGGTGGCTCCGGCGGGGCAGTGGCGGGTTGCGTGCCCGGGCGGAGGGCGGCGGTGGCCTCGGCCATAACGGCGAGGGCGGCGGCGTCGTCGGGAGCGGCGATCAGCACGCGCGACGCGTGGTTGAGCGCCTCGGCCGGGCGGCCGGCGTCGATGAGCAGGCGGGCGAGATGGGTGCGCAGCACGACGTTCGACTCGTCGGCCGCGACGGCCGACTCGATGGCCGCGATGAGGTCGTGTTCTTCGGCAGGCATTCGGTGTTGGTATACCGCATTTGTGCGCTTGCAGCTCGCGTCGCCCGCCGAGCACCCCGATCTCGGTCTGCTTCCGTTCAACACCGATCTCGCCGAGTGGTCGCTGGCGAGCATCCACGAGGTATCCGGCCTGCACCGTCACGTCGTTCGTCTCGTCGAGCTCGGTGAAGGGCAACGCCGGCGGTCCTACGTCGTCAAGGAGTTGCCCGACCATCTCGTGCTGCGCGAGTACCGGCTGTTGCGTGGCCTCGCCGAGGACGAGCTGCCAACCGTCGAGGTCGTGGCCGCCGTGACCGAGCGAACCGGCGAACGTGATGGCCTCCTCGTCACCCGCCACCTCGACTACTCGCTGCCCTACCGGTCGTTGCTGTCAGGCCGCGGTCTGCGCATTCCCTACCTCGGCGAACGCCTCCTCGACGCCCTCGTCGGTCTGCTCGTCCGCCTCCACCTGGCTGGGTTCTTCTGGGGTGACTGCTCGCTGTCGAACACCTTGTTCAGGCGGGATGCCGGAGCACTGTCGGCATTCATCATCGACGTCGAGACGTCGGAGCGCTACGCCTCGCTCACCGACGGGCAGCGCAAGATGGACCTCGACATCGCCACCGAGAACGTGGCCGGGGGGCTGCTCGACCTGCAGATCGGGGGGCGACTCGTCGAGGACGTCGACCCCTGGGACGTGGCGACGAACATCGAGGACCGTTACGCGTCGCTGTGGGTCGAGCTGACTGCGGCCCAGGAGGTCCAACTCGACGAGCTCTGGAAGGTGCAGAAGCGCGTCGAGCGACTGCACGAGCTCGGTTTCGACGTCGCCGAGATGGACGTCATCGCCGACGAGGAGGGAGAGCGGCTGCGGATGACCCCACGAGTGGTCGAGTCCGGCTACCACGAGGAGCGCCTGGCGGCGCTCACCGGACTCGACGCCGAGGAGAACCAGGCGAGACGCCTGCTCAACGACATTCGGGCCTTCGGCACCGAGCTCACGGAGCGTCACGGCAAGACGCTGCCGGAGAACATCGTCGCCGTGCGTTGGCTCGACCGCCGCTTCGAGCCGACGATCGCCGCCATCCCGCCGGAGCTGATCGGCAAGCTGCAGGCCGCGGAGATCTACCACCAGGTCCTCGAACACCGCTGGTTCGCCAGCGAGCGGGAGGATCGCGATGTCCCGCTCGAGGAGGCCGTCGGGTCCTACATCGCCGAAGTTCTCAGCGGCGCCCCCGATGAGCAGGTCCGCCTCGACTCCACAATGGAGCTACCGGTCATCGAGTGACTGGTGGCCGGCCGTCAGTAGCTGACCGGCGGCCAGTCGATTGCGTCGACGATCTCGGCGACGTCGACGCCGAGCAGCTCGCTGTGCACTACCGGGCGATAGCCGCCGCCGTCGCGCTCCATCCACACAATGCTGCGCGCCGACGGGTCGGCGACGACCACCTCGTCAACACCACGGGCGGCAAAGAACGGCAGCTTCTCCCACGACTCGTCGTCGGGCGAGAGGATCTCGACGACGAGAGCAGCCGTCGGGCACCAGATCGCGTCCTCGCGCGAGCGGTGCAAACCGCGATCGGGGACCCGAAAGTCGCTGGGCTCTCCGAGATTGAAGATCCCGGTCGGGAACAGCCCGAGCCGCTTGGCGTGCGGTCGCAAGACGGCAGCGATCTCGTCGTCGAGTCCTGCATGAGACTTTCGTGGCGCCGGATTCATGTGGTAGTCGCCTTCCCATACTTCGTCGTACAGGTCGGTGCCCATGGCCCGACGATGGGCGATCAGCGCGTCGAGCTCTCTGGGGCGCTCGCCGAGGACCACCGTTCGCATGCCGCCAAGCGTAATGATGCGGTGTCTGGGCGACTCCCCGAACCCTCAGCGGGCGAGGGCGGTGCGGCCGCGGTAGGCGGCGGCCTCGCCGAGGTCGGCTTCGAGACGCAGCAACTGGTTGTACTTGGCGACGCGGTCGGAGCGGGCCGGGGCGCCGGTCTTGATCTGGCCGCAGTTCGTCGCCACGGCGAGGTCGGCGATCGTGGCGTCCTCGGTCTCGCCGCTGCGGTGGCTCATCACGGCCGTGTAGCCGTGGCGGGCGGCCAGTTCGACCGTGTCGAGCGTCTCGGTGAGCGTGCCGATCTGGTTGACCTTGACGAGCACGGAGTTGGCCACGCCGCGGTCGATGCCCTGCCGCAGGCGACGCACGTTGGTGACGAAGAGGTCGTCGCCGACGAGCTGGACGCGGTGTCCGATCGTCCCGGTGAGGTGTGCCCATCCGTCCCAGTCGTCCTCGGCCATGCCGTCCTCGATCGACACGATCGGGTAGTTCTCGACGAGGCGCTGCCAGTAGCCGACGAGGTCCGCGGCGGTCAGGACCTTGCCCTCCCCCTCGAGGTGATAGGCGCCGTCGCGGTACAGCTCGCTCATCGCCGGGTCGAGCGCGATCGCGATCTGCTCACCCGGCGTGAACCCGGCCGTGGTGATCGCCTCGACGAGGATGGCGATGGCGTCCTCGTTGGTCGCCAGGTTGGGCGCGAACCCGCCTTCGTCGCCGACAGCGGTCGACAGCCCGCGGTCGTGGAGCAAGCCCTTGAGCGTGTGGTAGGTCTGCACCCCCCAGCGCAGCGCCTCGGCGTAGCTCGGCGCACCGACGGGCATCACCATGAACTCCTGGAGGTCGATCGAGTTGTCGGCGTGGGCGCCACCGTTGATCACGTTCATCATCGGCACGGGGAGAACGTGGGCATTGGCGCCGCCGATGTAGCGGTACAGCGGCACACCTAACTCGTCGGCCGCCGCCTTGGCCACCGCCAGGCTGACGCCGAGGATCGCGTTGGCGCCGAGACGCGCTTTGTTGTCGGTGCCGTCCAGCTCGCAGAGCATCGTGTCGACGACGCGCTGCGACATCGCGTCGAAGCCGTCGAGGGCATCGGCGATCTCGCCGTTGACGAACCCGACGGCGGACTGCACTCCCTTGCCGCCGTAGCGCTCGCCGCCGTCACGCAACTCGACGGCTTCGTGCTCTCCCGTGGACGCTCCGCTCGGCACGGCCGCACGCCCGGTGGCGCCGGTGTCGAGGAACACCTCGACCTCGACGGTTGGGTTGCCCCGCGAATCGAGGATCTCGCGTCCGATGATTTCGACGATCTCGCTCACGGCGGGGCAACCTATCGGTCGTGCCGGGTCTGGGCGGTGCCCAGGAGTGACCGGTGCCGCGGTTTGCCAGCGTCGAACTGCGAGACTGTTCGTCCCCATGGACGAGACGCAGGAACGTGGCGGTGGTCATCTGACGACCACCGTGAAGCGCCCCGCCAATCGCCGCGCCTCGGATGCAGGTCGCTCGCGACTCGTCGACAACCGCCGCCAGCGGATCGCCGCTCGACGTCCGCTCCCACGGGTGAGCACGACCTGGCTGTTCGGCATGGCCGCCCTCGTCGTCGCCGGCGCGATCGCCGCCGCGCTATTCGGTCTCCCGGTGCGCACGTGGTTCGACCAGGACAACGAGCTGCAGGCTCTGGAACACGAGCTCGGAGAGATGCAAGCGGTCAACCATGATCTGGAGGGCGAAGTCGAGCGCCTGCAGACCGACGACGGCATTCGCGAGGCGGCACGCGAAGAGCTCGGTCACATCCAGTCCGGCGACAAGCGCCAGACCATGCTCGAGCTCCCTCCGTTGCCCACCGACCTTCCCGACGGCTGGCCGTACTCCCAGATCGAGGCCGTCATGGCGTTGCGCGTCACTGTCGCGGCGCCGGCGACGAGTGACGCTGCCTCGCCGACGACGACTGTGGCCGTTGCGCCGACGACGACTGTGGCCGTTGCGCCGACGACGACTGTGGCCGTTGCGCCGACGACGACTGTCGCCGCTGTGCCGACGACTTTGGCCGTTGCGCCGACCACCGGCTGACTCGTCGCTTTGATGCGCGCATTGGTCGCGCTGCAGCCAATCGGACTGGTCCGGCGTTTGTGTCAGCGAGCACGCCCCCATCCGTCACTCACGCTGACACAAAGCTCGGCCGCTCCGTTTGTGTCAGCAAGAGTGGCCCCTACGGGCACATCGGCTGACGCAAACGAGTCGGCCCGTCTGGCGGCCCGGCACGCTCCACTTCCAGAGCAACGCAGCCGTGCTCACGTGTCGCTCGAACCCGCAGCACGTCCTGTCGCCGAACGCTCTCTCACGACAAAGACGCCGGACGTCGTATGTCGTGACGCAGAAGTTCGATCTGCATCGTTTGACTTCATCCGCAGAGCCAGCGACGGTTACGGCCGTGAAGTTGCTGTGGTTCCACCTGATGCCCTATCCGGAGCTGCCGGAGGACTTCAACCGCACCCACCGCAGCGTGTGGGTCGACATCGACCCCGGGCTGTTCGACCGCGGCGTGCTCGCCGACTGCTACGCCCGCTACATCGATCAACTCGTCCACGCCGAGGAGTGTGGCTTCGACGGGATCTGCGTCAACGAGCATCACAGCAACGGCTACGGCCTCATGCCCTCGCCGAACGTGATCGCCTCCGTGCTCGCCACGCGCACGTCGCGGGCGGCGATCACCGTGCTCGGCAACTCCGTCGCCCTGTACAACCCGCCGGTGCGAGTCGCCGAGGAGATGGCGATGGTCGACCTCCTCTCCCGTGGCCGGCTGATCAGTGGCTTCCCGGTGGGTACGTCGATGGACACTGCCTACGCCTACGGCGTCAACCCTGGCACGCTGCGCGAGCGGTACCACGAAGGGGTTGAGCTCATCCTCCGGGCGTGGACGGCGACAGAGCCGTTCGCCTTCAATGGGCGATTCACGCAGATGCGCTATGTCAACGTCCTGCCCCGGCCGCTGCAACAGCCCCACCCACCGGTCTGGATCCCCGGCGGTGGATCGGTGGAGACGTGGGACTACTGCGCGCAGAACGACTTCGTCTACGCCGCGCTGTCGTATTACGGGCACCTGATGGCGAAGGAGACGGTCGGCGGGTACTGGCGCCAGGTCGAGGCCAACGGCAAGGACCCGAACCCTTACCGGCTGGCGTTCCTCCAGTTCGTCGGCGTGGCCGACACCGACCAGGAGGCCCACCGGCTGTACAAGGAGCCGGCCGAGTACTTTTTCAACCGCTCGCTGCACGTCTACCCCGGATTCGCCGACCCACCCGGCTATGTCACCGAGGCGTCGGCCCGCGCCCGCTACAAGTCGCAGGTGCGTGCCGTCGTGCGTGCCAAGCAGGCCAAGCACGACCTCACTTGGGACGAGATGGTCGAGAAGGGCTACGTCGTGATCGGCAGCCCCGACACCGTCCGCGAGACGCTCGCCGAGGTGGCCCGCACGTTCAACTGCGGCCACCTGCTGGCGATGCTGCAGTTCGGCAACATGAGCGACGAGCTGACCCGTCGCAACAGCGAGCTGTTCGCCGACAAGGTCGCCCCGTCGCTGCGCCCGATGTACAGCGAGTTCGATGACCGCTGGTGGCCAAAGAACGCGCGATGAAGGTCGTCTACCTGCCAGGGATCGCCGGGCACCCGGCGAACTCGCCGGCCCTCGACATCGTCGCCGATGCCGGCTGGGAGATCGTCGTGCCCGAACTCCCGGGGTTCGACGGACGGCCAGGGTTCAAGCCACCTGACGATCACCTCGGCTGGCTGACGGTCGTCTGGGACGCCCTCGACGCGACCGGCGCCCTGCCCTGCCCGGTGGTCGGTGCCTCGGTCGGCGGGATGGTCGCCGCCGACCTCGCCGTGTTCCGGCCGGAAGCCGTCACCGCCTTGGCACTGCTTGCTCCGTTCGGGATCTTCGACGACGCCAATCCCGGCCTCGACCTCTACTCCGTGCCGACCGCCGAGCGGATGGAGCATCTCTTCGCCAAGGGTGTCCCGGAACCGTTCGTCGACCGCTTCGGGCACCTCGGCGCCGACGAGGGTCCGGTCGCTCGCTATCTCAGCGACGTCGCCGCGGCGAGCATCCTGTGGCCACTCGGCGACCGCGGCCAGGCCCGACGGATCTATCGGGTGACGTGTCCGACGCTTGTCATGTGGGGGATCGAGGACGAGCTGTTGCCCGTCGCCGCATCGCGTCGGTGGACAGAGGCCGGCGGCTTCCCGGTGGAAGTCGTCGCCGGCGCCGGGCATCTGCTCGAATGGGACGCGCCAAGCGAGGTCGGCCGTCGCCTCGCTGCATTCTTGGGGGGTTCATGAGTCTCGTCGACGAAGCGGAGTTCCACTTCTTCCACTTCTTCCCGTACACCAACCTGCCGAGCGACCACGCCAAGTACGAGTCGCTGTGGGTCGACTTCCCGAACTCGAACTACGACCCGCACATCGGCCACGACCTCTACACCCGCTACCTGTCGGAGATGGTCCTCGCCGATCAGCTCGGTTTCGACGGGCTCGTGCTCAACGAGCACCACAACACGCAGTACTCGATGAACCCGGCGCCGAACCTCACGGCAGCGGCGCTGATCCCCCAGACGAAGGGGATGATCAGCGTGTTCGGCACACCCCCGAACCTTGGCTATCCAAACCGCCTCGCCGAGGAGTACGCGATGCTCGACGTGATGTCGGGCGGGCGGCTGCGCATCGCCTTTCCGCTCGGCACGGGGATGGAGTACTGGGCCAACTCGGTCAACCCGGCGACGGCTCGCGCCCGCTTCCGCGAATCGATCGACGTGATCCTGCGCTGCTGGACCGAAGACGGCCCGCAGAGCTACGCCGGTGACTTCTACACATATCGCTACCTCAATCCGTGGCCGAAGCCGATCCAGAAGCCGCACCCGGAGTGCTACATCGTCGGCACCGGTTCGCCGGAGACGATCGAGCTCGCCGCCGAGCTCGGCTTCGGGTACACCGTCGTGTTCATCCCGACGAAGGCACAACTCAAGGTGTTCGAGCACTTCCGGGAGCGCCTCGCCCATCACGGCCACGAGCCGACGCCGGACAAGGTGACGGTCGGTGTGATGGCCTACGTCGCCGAGACCGATGCCAAGGCGGAAGAGGAGTTCATGCCCCACGTCATGTATTTCTTCGAGAACGCCTTGCGCACGACGCCGCGGTATCTCAACCCGCCCGGATATGTGACCGTGCCGGAGTTCCGCAAGCGCATCCAGGCGGCAGACGTCCACGGCACGTCGAACTGGGACGATCTCGTCGCGATCAACCGCATTGTCGCTGGCACTCCGGAGAAGGTCGCCGACGCCATCGGCAACTGGCTGGAGGAGGCCGGCAGCAGCCGGGTCAACCTCAACCTCACGCTCGGCGACATGCCGAACTGGAAGGTCGTCAAGAACACCACGCTGTTCGCTGAGGAAGTGATCCCGCGACTGCGTTCCCGCGTGGAGGCTTCGGCGTGACGGCGCTCGAGCTCGAGACGCTGACGTTCGATGTCAACGGCACGAAGACCGTCGTCCTCGCGGCGGGAGACCCGGCCGCCCCACCGCTCGTGTTCTTCCACGGGGCGGGCACGTTCCACGGCTGGCAGTTCGCGGCGCCGTGGACCGAACGCCACCGAGTTCTCGTGCCCTTTCACCCCGGGTTCGGCGAGTCCGGCGACCTCGACGACCTGCGTGAGGTCCACGACCTCGTCATCCACTACGTCGAGCTGTTCGACCAACTCGGACTCACCGATGGTGTCAACCTCGTCGGATTCTCGCTCGGCGGCTTGGTTGCGGCGCGGTTCGCGATCGAGCAGAAGCACCGCCTGCGCCGTCTCGTGCTCGTCGCTCCGACCGGGTTGCGGGTACCAGGGGTGGAGGTCGACGATCTGTTCCGCATCCCGCCCGACGAGTTGGTCGGGCGGCTCGTCCACCGCTTCGAGACGCTGCAACCACATCTGCCCGACGACCCGCACGACGTCGACTTCACGGTCGACCGCTACCGGGAGATGCGCTCGACGGCGCTGATCCTCTGGGACCATCCATTCGATCGAGTTGTGCCGCGCTGGCTCGGTCGCGTCGACGTCCCGAGCCTCGTCGTGTGGGGCGAGGAGGATCGCCTCCTGCCAGCGGCCCTGGCGCCGGCCTGGGCAGCCCTGTTGCCGAACGGTTCCGTCGCTACGTTCTCCGCCGCCGGACATCTCGTGCTCGACGAGTCGCCAGATGCCGTCGCCGCCGTCGCCGGTTTCCTGGCGAGTTGACGGCCGGCGTGGCGGCGGCACTGCTCCTCGACGTCGGGCACGTCATCATCGAGCCCTCGTGGCGCGCGGTGCGCGCCTACGAAGAGGCGACGGGAACACCGATGCCACACGCCACCGACGTCGCCGTCGCCCAGGACCACGGGTGGCAAGAGGCGGGCGACGGTGACACGGTGGGCGATGATTATTGGGATGTGGTCGCCAAGTTGGCCGGCCACGGCGACATCATCGAGATGTTCCGGGCCCACAGCAAGGTCGTGCCTGACGCGTTGTTCGACGTCGATGCCGTCGCCCTGATGGACGACACTCGTGCCGCCGGGATGCCCGTCGGCATCCTCACCAACCACGCCTACATGATCCTCGGACGGGAGTGGTTCGCCGCCCGGCCCGAGTTCGCCGGGCTCGCAACGTTCGTCGATGCCGCCGAGATCGGCTGTCCCAAGCCCGATCCTCAGGCCTACCTGACGGCGGCGCGCGAGCTAGGCCTGCCGCCCGGCGAGATCGTGTTCCTCGACGACACCCCCAACTGCGTCGAGGGGGCGCGCAGCGTTGGGATGCTCGGCGTGCGTGTCGACCCGACGGATCGCGTCGTCGCGTTCGATGAGGCGCGTCGTTTGCTCGGGTTGCCCCGGTAGCGAGCGAACGACGGTCGCCAGATTTGTGCCAGCGAATTGTCCAGATCTGGGTCGTCGGACCGACGTAAATCCGGCGGGAAGTGAGCGGTCCCCAGCTGGAAGAGTTTGCACATGCTCGCCTACGTGTTCTGGCATGCCCCGGGCTCGGTCGACGACGTCGACACGTACGAGAACGCCCTGTCGGCGTTCCACAGCAGCCTCGATCCTGTCGACATCCCCGGATTCCGCGGATCGCGCGCCTTCCTCGTGGACGGCGCACCGTGGGTCTCGGCGTCCGTCGTCTACGAGGACTGGTACCTCGTCGATGACTTCGCCGCCCTCGGTGCGCTCAACGAGGCTGCCGTAGCCGGCCATCGCCGCTCGCCTCATGACAACGTCGCCCACATGGCGGACAAAGGGATGGCGGGTGTCTACGCCCTCCGCGGCGGCGCCGCCCAGCTGGCCGACGCGAGGCGGGCCGCTTGGTTCGGCAAGCCCAGCGGCATGGGCTACGACGAGTTCTACGACCTGCTCGGTGAGCGAACATCACTGTGGCGGCGCCAGATGGTCCTCGGGCCGACGCCCGAGTTCTGCTCAATGGACGACGACGGCGACGTGCCCGCCGTCGCCGTGATCGTCACTCTCATCCGTACGGTTGCTACTTCCGCGGCTTGATCTGGAGGTTCCACGATGTCTGTCAGGATCCGCAACCAGCTGGCGCGACTTCGCCGCGTTGCAGGCTTGGCCCTGGCCGGCCTGGTGATCGCCCTCCCGGTCGGGGCTGACGCACGCACGAGAGCATCCGACGACGATCAGCGGATCGAGTTCGCCCAGGGAGCCGACTACGGATCCGTCGCGGGCGCGACCGAGGTCGGGACCAGCGACGGCTACATCGTGCAGGCAGAAGAGGGCCAAGTGATGACCGTCGTCGTCGCATCCGTGGAGCAGAACGCCGCGGTGACCGTGACGGCGCCCGATGGCTCCGTGCTCGAACCGAGCGGGGGACCGGTGTTCGTCGGCACGCTGCCGGCAGCAGGCGACTATCGGCTCGAGGTCAGCGGTCAGCCGGACAACTCGGCGACGACCTACGGGTTGGTCGTCCACATCGCCGCGCTCCCTGCGGAGTCGTCGCCATCGGGAGTCACCGAGCGGATCGAGTTTGCCGCTGGGGCCGACAGTGCGTCGGTGGATGGCGCGGTCGTGATGGGCACTACGAATCGATATGTCTTGCGGGCTGGAGTCGGCCAGTCGATGTCGGTCGAGGTCGCCTCCGTCGAGGACAACGCCGTGATCGATGTCCTGGCGCCGGATGGCAGCGTGCTCGTCGATGAGCAAACCACCGCGACGCTCCAGCTCCCAGCAGACGGCGACTACATCGTCGAGGTGGGCTCGACCCGCGGCAACGCCACCTACACCGTGAGCGTCACCATCAGCGGCGTGGCGCCGACGACCGCGGCGCCGACGACCACGGCGCCGGCGTGCGGTGTCGACCCGCAAGCCCCCGAGATCTCTCAAGGCATCAGCTCCGTTCCGGTGCCTGAGGTCGTTGCCGGGGCGGCGTGGGTGTACGGCGGTGAGAGCAACTTCGACCGTTGCGCAGCGTTGAGCTACGCACGACTCGACATCGAGGGAGGAACCGGCAGCTCGCCAGTTCAACTGATGTTGTTCCACGATGGCGTGTTCGTCGGCACGGCCACCGACTGCGCGTTCGGGTTCACGTCCGTCGACTCCGCCACTGCCGACTCGATCACCGTCACCTACCGCTGGCCACGCGAGGGCGACACGAACGCGGCACCGAGCGGACAGGCCACCGTGACGTATCGATGGAATGGCGAGTCGGTTGTCATGGAGGGAGAACTGCCGGCGGAGCTCCTTCAGCTCGTCGGTTGCGCCGGCTGATAGTCGCGTGTAGTGGTCGATGGCTCGCCCAATTGACTATTGCGATCGATGGCCGACCCGTCTGGTCCCGCTGACAGCACGTCGAGCGCCGCGTCTACGTCCCCGGCTTCGGGAACAGTGTCGATGCAACTCAACGCAATGAGTCGGAACGTGTCGGCATCGGCGGCATCGACCTCAGGCGAGAGGCTCTTCTCGGGCAGGTCTCCGTCGCCGGCGATCACGGCATCGAGCAGCGCTGGTGGATAGCTCGCCAGCGCCTGCCGAATGCATTCGACATCGACCAGCGCACCCTTCTCGATGTCCATCGACGCCAATGCCGCATCGACCAGGGCGGGGTCGGCATCGGCGCCCAGCCCGTGACCATCCGGCGGGTTGTGACGTACTCGGCAGGTGAACTCGTGGCTGGTGCGCAGATCGGGATTCGTATGGTGAATCAATGGACGGCGAACTCGCTGAGGTGGTCGCCCACTACGAGGGGAGCCGCGAGGAGAATCGGCTCTCGCACGGGCTGGGCTCCCTCGAGCTCGTGCGCACGCGAGAGATCCTGCGGCGCCACCTTCCGGCGCCGCCGGCGGACGTGCTCGATGCCGGTGGAGGGACCGGCGTGCATGCCAGCTGGCTCCTCGCCGACGGCTACCGCGTTCATCTCGTCGACCTTGCACCCCGCCACGTGGAGGAGGCGCTCGCACGTTTGGGGCCGCGTGGCTTGACGGCAGAAGTCGGCGATGCTCGCCGGCTCGAGATCCCTGAGGACTCGTTCGACGTCGTACTCGTGCTTGGACCCCTCTATCACCTGCAGGAACAGGCCGACCGCGTTCAGGTGCTGCGCGAAGCGGGTCGCGTGGTCCGACCCGGTGGCCTCGTCGCAGCCGCAGCGATCAGTCGCTTCGCGTCACTGTTCGACGGCCTCGCTCGAGAGCTTCTCTTCGAGCCCGAGTTCCACGACATCGTCCGACGAGACCTGATCGACGGCCGACACTTCAATCCGGAGCGCCAGCGACACTGGTTCACCACCGCCTACTTCCACCGACCCGAGCAGCTCCGCGAGGAAGTCAGCCTCGCCGGGCTCGAACCGCTCGATACCGTCGGTGTCGAGGGACTGGCAGGGTGGCTTCCCCACCTCGAGACCCGCTGGGCCGACGAGACCGACAGGGCCGTGATCGTCTCGGCCGCCCAAACCATCGAGGCAGAACCAGCCCTGATCGGACTCAGCGCCCACCTCCTCACTTTGGCCCGACGACCCCGATCGTGACCAGCAGCCGCCCGTCACCGTCGGCGCAGTGAGTACTCGCCTGCCGTGATCGCCGCGCTCAGCTGGCGTGCGCCGGCTTGGAGAACGCCGACGTGGTGCGTCTCGTGGTCGCCGACGACGCGCACGGTGGGTCCGACCATCGAGATCGCCGCCACCACCGCACCGTCGAGCGGAACTCGCACCGGGACGGCGAGCGACGACATGCCGACCTCGGTCTCGTCGACGCTGCGCGGATAGCCACGCTGACGGACATGCTCGAGCTCCTCGACGAGGACGTCGGGAACGACGATCGTGTAGCCCGTACTCCGCGGCAAGCCGGCACGCAAGCGGGCCTCGAGCAAGGCCGGGTTGAACGCGGCGAGGACCTTGCCGGTGCTGGAGCGATGGAGTGGCGAACGGCGAGCGTTGGTGGAGTAGCGCAACGCCCGCCGGCCCTCGACCCGCTCGACGTAGACGACATCAGCGCCGGCCGGGACACCGATCTGCACCGTCTCTTCGAGTTGGTTGCGCAGCCCGACGAGCAGCGGGAGACCGAGCTTTCCGACCGCCGAGCGGGCAGTCGCCAGACTGCCGTACTCAACGAAGCGCAGGCCGAGGCGGTAGGTGCCGTCGGCGGTGCGATCGAGCAGGCCCCGTGTCGCGAGGACGGCGCAGGTGCGATGGGCCGTGCTCTTGGCGATCCCGAGTCGGCGGGCGAGCTCGCTGACGCCGAGGGCTGGCGCCTCGGCGAGGGCGTCGACGATGTCGAGGGCGATGCCCACCGACTGCAGCGGGCGCACGTCGCCCATCAGTGCGGGACGCGGCCGCCGTTGACGACGATCGTCTGGCCGGAGACGAACGCCGAGTCGTCCGAGAGGAGGTAGCAGAACGTGCCGACGAGGTCGTCGGGGCACATCACCCTCCCCAGCGGCGTGCGACTCGGGTCGTACGGACCGAGCACCTCGGATCCGGGCGTCGGAGTGAACCCTGGAGCGACGCAGTTGACCCGAATTCCCCGGGGACCGAGCTCGTTGGCGAGGGCGCGCGTCATCGCCAACACGGCCCCTTTCGAAGCGACGTAGTGGACGAAACCATGGGACCCGGTGAGGGCGGTCTCCGACGCGACGTTGACGATGCTGCCGCCCCGACCTTCCATCGACGCGGCGGCGGCCCGGGCGCAGAGGAACGAGCCGCGCACGTTGACCGCGAACATCCTGTCCCATTCGTCGAGGGCGATCTCGTCGTAGGGCTGGCGGTCGACGAGTAGAGCGGCGCAGTTGACGAGCCCGTCGATGGCGCCGATCGCGGCGAACAACTCGTCGACCTGGATGGCGTCGCTGACGTCGCAGGAGCGGTCGGCGCCCGGCAGCAGATCGGCGGTGACTGCTTCGGCGCCGCGGGAGCGCAGCTCTCCGGCGAGCGTCGCCCCGATTCCCCTGGCTCCGCCGGTGACGACGATGCGCTTGCCAGCGAGTCTCATCGTGAAGCCCGTTCGGCGATGCCTTCGACGATCGCGGCGACATCGTCGTGGATCCGGCCGTTGCTGGCCAGGACGTTGGCGAGTCCGGGGCCGAGGTTGAGTGGCCCACCGTCGAGATCCTCGATGCGCCCACCCGCTTCGGTGATGAGCAGCGAACCGGCGCCGACGTCCCAGGCATAGGTCGAGTCCGCTTCGACGAAGGCATCGATGCGACCAGCGGCGATGTACGCGAGACAGACGGCCGGCGAGCCGAGGCAACGCACCGCTCGGCAGCGGCTCGCCAGCTCGACGATGCGCTCTCCGAACGCCGCGATCGCCGCCGGGTCGTCGGACTGCACACCGGTGCACACGACCGCCTCACTCAGCTGAGCCGTCTCCGACACGCTCAGCCGGGTCGATTCGAGCCATGCGCCCCCGCCTCGCACCGCAGTGAACAACTCTTCCCGAAACGGCTCGAAGATCGCCCCGGCGACGACGCCTGCCGCATCGAGCACCGCGATCGACGTGCACGCCAAGGGGACGCCGTGAGCGAAGTTGGACGTCCCGTCGAGTGGGTCGACAAGCCACGTCAATTCGGCATGCTCGGCGCCACCGTGACCTTCCTCGCCGACGATCGCGTGATGTGGGAAGTGGCCCGTGATCACCCGCTCGATCTCTGCCTGGGCGGCGAAATCTGCGGCCGTGACGACTGAAGTGCGGTCGTTCTTGTGGACGAGCTCGCTCGCTCGTCCGAGCTGTTCGATGAGGACCACCCCGGCCGCTCGCGCCGCCGCGGCGGCGACGGCGCGCAACTCCTCGCCGGATGGATCGGACACGGAGTCCAGTGTTCCATGCTTGACTACGGCGGATACGACTGATGTACCCGACTTCACTGCGCCAACGGTGGCGTGATGGCGCGACGACGCTGGGCGCGTGGATGGCACTTCGTGAACCGCTGCTCGCCGAAGCCGCCGGACTCGCCGGGTTCGATTACGTCGTCATCGACATGCAGCACGGCCTCGCCGGCGACGCCGACGCCGTCGCCATGGTCAGTGCGCTCGCCCGCACGCCCGCGGTTCCTGTGGTGCGCGTGCCATCGAACGAGGCCGGCATCATCGGACGTGCCCTAGATGCCGGCGCCCTCGGCGTGATCGTCCCGCTGGTCAACTCGGCGGACGAAGCGCGGCGCGCCGTGGCGGCGTGCCGTTTTCCACCGGACGGGACGCGCAGCTCGGGCCCGCTCGTCCCGCGCGTCCGTCATGGCCAGGACTACCAGGCGGTGGTGAACGACGTCGTCGCCTGCATCCCGATGATCGAGACCCGCCAGGCCGTCGAGAACGTCGATGAGATCCTTGCCGTCGCCGGAGTCGACGCCGTGTACGTCGGCCCCAACGATCTCTCACTGTCATACGGTCTGCCGCCGTCTGTCGACAACGAGGGAGATCCGTTCAACAGCGCGCTCGCCAGGGTCGTCGAGTCGTGTGTCAGCCATGGCGTCGTTCCCGGCATCCACGCCAACGCGTCGTTGGCCGCCAAGCGCCACACCAGCGGCTTCCGGATGATTACGGTCGGCTTCGACGCCGCACCGGCGATCGCCGCCCTGCACGCCGACGTGGCGGCGGCGCGGGCCGCGCTCAGTCGAGGCGCCAACGAGTGACGTTCGCGGGGAATCCGCTGAGCGACCAGGCGTACACCGTCGCCGGTCGCAACGACCAGAACGGCCGGAACGACGGTTCGTCCTCGTCCGTGTAGTACTGCGGGTACTTGGCCCGCGTGGCGAGCATCGACGGCGTGGCCAGTGAGTCCGCGCTGTCGGTCACGAGCTTGGCCGTACCCTCGAGAATGATCACCTCGTCGTCGTGGGGAAGGTGAACCGACAGCCGCGGGTCGTGCTGCAGGTTGCGGACCCAGCGGGTCTCCGGCGACCCTCCGAAACAAAGCGCACCGTCGACCCACACGCCGTCAACGGGCCGGACGTGCGGCGCTCCGCCAGGTGACACGGTGGCAACCCAGTAATTCGCCGCTGCCGTTAGGCGTTCCTCGACGAACTCCCACGGCAGCATTCCCTCGTCGGTCGCGGGTACGCCGTAGGCGGCGGGAAGACCGGGGCGCGTCGCAGACACGAACCGCCAACGTAGACGACGGGATTGGTGAGCGGAGCGAGCAGTATTCTGCATCGACGGCTCACCAATCCGGGAGCGGGACACAGGGGGATCGACGTGACAACGACGGATGCGGTCGTTTTTCCGGCACCAGACGAGATCGAGGGCTATTGGGCGCTCGACAAGATGCACGCGCCTCGCCCGATCACGCCGCTGTCGTTCGACCTCGTCGTGCGCACGCTGGCCGAGGGGTTCACCAAGGCCCAGGCCGAGTACGACTGCCCGATCATGGTCAGCACCAAGGAGGTCAACCACTTCTTCTACGTCGCCTTCCACCCGATCCCTGACGAGGCCGAGATCAAACGGCGGATGGTCGAGTACCACGACAAGCTCGCCAGCAAGGTCCCGTTGATCGGCAAGACGTGGGAGGAGGAGTGGAAGCCGGCGGTGATCGCCCAGAACGTCCCCCTGAAGACCGCCGACTGGTCCGCGTTGAGCGACGCCGACTTGGTCGCCAAGCTCGACGAGCTGACCCAGCTGATGCGCGACCAGTGGTGGATTCACGGGCACATCAACTTCGTGCTGCTTTCGAGCAGCGCCTTCTGCGATCTCTACGACAAGGTGATGCAGCCCGAGGAGCCGACCGAGTCGTATCGCACGTTGCAGGGCTTCCACACTCGTTCCGTCGACGCCGCGAGAGGCTTGTGGGCGCTCAGTCGTGCGGCCCTCGCCGATCCGACGTTGAAGGCCGTCTTCGAGACGAAGGACGACACGGCGCTGCTCGCCGTCCTCGACGAGAGCGAGGAAGGTCGCGACTTCCGCCGCCAGCTCGACGAGTTCCTGTTCGAGTTCGGGTGGCGCAGCGACGCCGTGTACGACCTCGCCGACGTGCCGTGGCGGGAGGACCCGGCGATCCCGTTGGCGAGCATCAAGGCGATGATGGAGCTCGACGAGAGCGAGGACCCGGAGCTCCAGTACCAGCGCAACGTCGCGACGCGGGAGCGTCTGCTCGCCAACCTGCGTGAGCAGCTCGCCGACGATCCCGACACGTTGGCCAAGTTCGACGAGCTGTACGAGGCCGCTCAGTACAGCTTCCCGCTCACCGAGGATCACGCTTTCTACATCGATCAGCTGTACATCAGCGTGTTCCGCCGCTTCGTCCTCGCCGTCGGCGATCGGCTCGTTGCCAAGGGTGTGCTCTCCGCCGCCGCCGACGTCCACTTCCTGTATCGCGACGAGGTTGTCGACGCGCTCACGAACGGGGGCGATCGGCGCGATTTGGTCGCCGAGCGGCAGGCGAGCTTCGAACGGGCATGCGCCGTGAGCCCGCCGACCGAGCTGGGCACGATGCCGCCGCCGCCCGACGTGCCCGATCCGTTCATGGACGCCCTCGTCTACCGCTTGCTGGGGATTGTGCCGCCCGAGGAGAACACCGACCCCAACGTGCTCAAGGCCGTTGCCGGCTCACCGGGCGTCTACACCGGTCCGGCGCGCGTCTGCCGCTCGCTCGCCAAGGCCATCGACGAGCTCGACGAGGGTGAGGTGATGGTGTGCGAGATGACCCTGCCCCCGTGGGTCCCGGCCTTCTCCGTCGCCGGCGCCGTCGTCGCCGACGTCGGCGGGATCCTGTCGCACAGCGCGATCGTCGCCCGAGAGTACGGACTGCCGGCGGTCGTCGGCACGAACATCGGTACGACCGTGATCAAGGACGGCCAGACGATCACCGTCGACGGCAACAAGGGCGTCGTCTATCTCGACGGCCGCACCCCCTGAAGCCGCAACCGATGGGTGTTTAGGGGACGGAACGGTCCCCTAAACACCCATCGGTCGTGGGTTTCAGGGCCAGAGTTGTTGGCTGGCGAGGGCGGCGCCTTCGGCGAGGGCGCGGAACTTCGGCCAGACCACCGTCGGGTGGACCTCGGGGGCGTAGCTCGCCCGTGACGAGAATCCGCAGTCGGCGCCGGCGATGACGTTCTCCCGGCCGACGAGGCCGGCGTACTTGACGATGTAGTCGGCGATCAGCTCGGGGTGCTCGACGTAGTTGGTGGCGTGACCGAGCAGGCCGGGGATCAGGATCCGGCCCTCGGGCAGGTCGATGTCCTCCCAGATCCGCCACTCGTGATAGTGGCGGGGGTTGGCGACCTCGAAGCTGTGTGCCCCGGCGGTGATGTCGAGCATGAATGGAACGGCCTTGATCAACGGGATGTCGTTCATCCGCGGCCCGTGGTTCAGCCCGTAGCACGTGTGGTGGCGGATCTGCTCGGTGGGAATCCCGCGCAGGGCGTGGTTGAGCGCCTCGACGTGGACCCACGCCGCCTTCTCCCGCGCGCCCTCGTCCAACGACGGGTCGCTGAGGATGTCGATGAGGAACGGGTCGTCGACCTGCAGCACGAACCCGGCCTCGACGATCGCCAGGTATTCCTCGCGCATCGCCTCGGCGACCGCGGCGAGGTAGTCCTCGTGGCTGCCGTAGTACTCGTTGCGGCCGAACCCGCTCGGCCCCGTCGAGGGCATGAACACGTCGGCGACGTCCTGCCCATCGACAGCCGCCTCGAGGTTGGCGATGTCGGTCTGCACGAGCTCCTGGCCGATGTAGCTGATCGGGCCCGTGCAGACGAGGCGCCGCAATGGAGTGATCGTGGCTGAGTACTTCTTGAAGTACTCGGCGTAGTAGTCCGGGAAGTCGTCGACCTCCTTCTGCCACGACGCCGCCATACGCGTCTCGTCGGGGTCCGGCTCGAAACCGCCGAGACGATCCTTCACGTAGCCGAGGAAGCTGACCTTGCTCATCTCGCCGTCGGTCACGATGTCGATGCCGGAGTCCACCTGCCGGCGCACACGGTCGGCGACCGCCTCGGTGATCTGGCGATCGAGCAGGTCGGCGTCGTAGGGCCGACCGTGCTCGCGCTCCTTCATCGTGTCCAGCAACTCGTGCGGGCGCGCCAGGCTGCCGACATGAGTGGTGAGGATGCGATCCGTGCTGCGCTTCATTGCTACTCCTCAACGGCTCGATGAGCTCGTGCGGGAAGGCTCTGCCTTTCCGCACGAAATTCTTAGCCTCCGTTGACGCACGTGATGTACGTCCAGCAAGCCTGGAACGTCGGGCGGCCGTGGAACAGCACGTCCATGGCGTGGCGGATCAGGCGCAGCCGGTCGGCGACGGCCTGCTCGCTTGGCGCCGTGCCGTCGAGCTTCTCGGTGCCGCCGACCCAGCCCAGCACCGCATCGTTGTACGTCGCCAGCAGCTCGTACCACTCAGCGACGCGGGCCTCGATGCTCGCCTCGCGCACCGACTCGACCTTGAGCCCGGCGAGCTCGAACGTCTCGAGGTACTGGTCCAACGGTCGCGGATGGCGAAACACCTTGTCGCGGAAGGTGGCGTGAGCAGCCATCCGCTCGGCGTCGTCGAGATCACGCCGGTATGCCGCGTACGCAGGATCGTTTCGCACCAACCCCTCGGCGAGGTCGCCGACGACCCATACCGTCTCGTCGAGGATCCACTCGCTGTTGCGGGCGCGAGGATTGCGGATGTTGCCGGAGTTGACGAGCACCTGCCCGCCAGGGCGGAGCGTGCGCACCCACGACGTCACCGTGTCGGGCAGGTCGGGATACAGGTGGATGGCGTTGGTCGACGTGATGTAGTCGACCCCACGGGCGACAAGCTCGTCGCCGAGCACCTCGTCGAGGCGCTGCAGCCGCTTCTCGTCCGCCAGGTAGTGGAGCAATCGCAAGCCGACGTGAGAGTCGTCGCCGAACTTCTCCATGGCGACACGGAGGAACTTTGGCGAGCTGTCGACGATCACGATTCCCGCCTGAGTACCGAACAGGCGCAGCTTGAGCCGATCGACGAAGATCCCGGTCCCGCCCGAGTAATCGACGACGATGTCGCCGTCGGCGACGAGGTGGGCGAGCTCCTCGACAGTCGGGTCGAGGTTGCGATACCAGCTGTGCGTTGCGACGTTGTCGTACGAGGCGCCGAAGGCGTCGACCTGATCGGAGGTCCACGACTCGTCGGGGATGCGCTCCCAGCCGGCCGGCCAGGCGAACGCTGTCGACGTGCGCCTGCTCGACTCGATCGCCGTCGAGATCTCGCGGTGCAGCTCGATCAATGGCTCGACATCCTGAGATCGGTGGCGGCTCCACCCGCAGTCGGTCGCCACGCCGAAGTCGTCGACGAAGCGTTGGGCGGCGACGACGCGGGCGGTGGCCCCGGCGAGGCCATCGGACGGGTGGATCAAGCCGAGGTAGAGGCTGGTCTCCGGGCGGAGGGCGAGCTGCGCCAGGGTCTCGAAGAAGCCGACGTCTACACGCCCGCCCTGAACGGGCAGATGGACCCAATCGAGCGAGCGTCCGAGGCTGAGCGACAGGGCATTGGCGATGTCGACGAGCGTCTGGGCGTCGTAGGGACGCTCGCGGTGGTGCCGTTCGTGCCCGTGACAGAAGTGGTAGCCGAGGTGGACGTCGGCGGGGATGCTGCGCCCGAGGCGAACGAGCCGCTCGACGATGCTCGACTTCGGGTCGTCGAACCACGCCGGCATCACCCCGTCGAGCATGGCGAACTCGAAGTTGGTGTCCCACTGCACGGCCAGCTGGTCGTGGGGCAGGGCGGCGAAGATCGTCGACAGCTCGTTGAAGATGCGCGCCTCGTAGAGCGGCTCGACGCGAGCCTGGTCCTCGTCGGCGACGAAGGCGGCGATCGGCGCCAGTGGCGTCGGTAGCGAGATCTGGAACCGGCAGTGCGGCGGGACCTGCCCGTCCCTCTTGCGGCGGGCGAAGACGTCGAAGGACGACAGCGCGGCCTGGGCGTAGCCGAGATCGTCGAAGCGCAGCGTGTCGAGCGACTCGCCGTCGCGGATCCTCAGCCGGGGCAGGGCGCGGTGCGGGCTCGGGCCGGGTGGGCAAACCTCGAACTCGGGCCGGGAGCTGAGCACCGGGTACTGCCAGACGATCCAGTCCGATCGCGGCCCGGTCTCCCCGTCGGGAATCCGGTGCAGGCGGTCGCCCAGACCGCGCCGCCATCACCTGGAAGACCTCCTCGGCGCTGCGCAGCGGCACGCTGCCGACGAGCAGCACGCCCCCTGACGCCACTCCGTCTGCGTGGTCAGACATCCCGAACCCCCTCATTGCGTTCCCCGGCCACGCAGGCCGTTGTTGGACACTCGCTCGCTGGCGCTCGCTCGTTCGCGCCTTGTTCCTTCAGTGTCGATCGAGCCGGATCTTCGACCAAGCACCGCGTTCGTCGGCGGCGAACGCATCACGTCGCACGTCGTCTGGCGTGGTTGACTTCGACGGTTGTCTAGCGAGGAGGGGGAGATGAGCCGGCGCTCGATCGAGATCGAAGGGTTCCGCCACGCCAACCCGATCCCTGCCGCCAGCAGGGTCGGACCGCTGCTCGTCTCCAGCGTCATCGCGGCGAGGGACCCAGGCAGTGACACCACCCCCGATGACCCCGAGGCGCAGATCGCCAACCTGTTCCTCCACGTCGATGCCATCCTTCACGCGGCGGGCGCCGATTGGCGCCACGTCGTGAGGATGAACTTCTTCGTCCCGGACATAGGCGTGCGACCGCTGATCAACCAGCCGTGGCTCGAACACTTCCCCGATCCCGACTCCCGACCGGCCCGGCACACGCAGGTCGCAGCTGGCCAGGACGCCGTGTCGTGTGACTTCGTCGCCTACGTGGAGGACTGAGCCAGACGACACCCGAGATGGAGCGCACGATCCCGCCGCCGCACCCCGATCCGCATCCGCCGCGGGCGTTCACGCCACCCCTCGGGGCGGTCGACGCCCACTGCCACGTCTTTGGTCCGGCGGCACGCTTCCCGTTCGCACCGGACCGCGCCTACACGCCGCCGGACGCCGGGATCACCGACTTCGAACGGTTGCAGCAGCGCCTTGGGCTCAGTCACGCCGTGTTCGTGCAGGCGAGCTGTCACGGCACGGACAACTCGGCGATGCTGGACGCTCTCCGCCGCGGCGGCGGTCGCTACGCCGGCGTGGCGATGGTCGACGAGTCGTTCGGCGACGGCCAGCTCGGCGACCTCCACGACGCTGGCGTGCGGGCGACTCGCTTCAACTTCGTCAGGCATCTCGGCGGGGCGCCGGAGCCCGAGCGCTTCCGGCGGGTGGTGGAGCGCGTCGCGGAGCTCGGCTGGCATCTCGTGCTGCACGTCGATGCCGCCGATCTCGTCGACCACGCCGGGATGCTCGGCCGTCTTCCGGTGCCGTACGTCGTCGACCACATGGGGCGCATCCCGGTCGGCGGCGGTCTCGACCAGGCGCCATTCCGCGCCCTTCTCGAGTTGCTCCGCGACGACCGGTGCTGGGTCAAGCTCTCCGGGGCAGAGCGGCTCAGCGACGTTGGTCCGCCGTACGCCGATGTGGTGCCGTTCGCCCATGCGCTCATCGACGCCGCTCCTGAGCGCGTGCTGTGGGGCACCGACTGGCCGCACCCCAACGTCCCGCACATGCCCGACGATGGCGATCTGCTCGACCTCGTCGCCGCCTTTGCCCCCGACGAGGCGTCGCGCCGGCAGCTGTTGGTGAGCAACCCCCGCCGCCTGTACCCCCTCAGCGCACCCGAGCCTTGAGCCGGGACTCTTCGGGTTTCTGTGGGCTCGATCGATGCGCCGGCAAGCGCGCTGGCCTGGAAGTCGGCAGTTGTCGAGCACCGCGACGGTGTGCCACAACCGTTGGGTGCCAAGGGGACCGAATCGTCCCCTGAACACCCATCGGTCGCAGCTGACGATCCCTCGCCGCTGGATCGCCATCCACCCCGATGCCACCGCGCCTTCCAGAGCATGCAACCGTGACGCAGTACGCGATCGACGCATACAAACCCACGGAGAACCCTGTAAGTCACCGAAGTGGTCAGCAACTGACGACCACAACGGTGACTCAAGAGGGGGCGAGGCGTCGCAGTGAGGCGACGGTTGCCCGTGTCATCGTCGGCTCGACACCGAGCTCGACGAGGAGCTGCTCTGCCGCTTCCATCTCCTCGATGCGCCGCGGGGCGTGCGCCGCCGGTCCTTCGGCCAAGCGACGCAGCAAAGTCTCGTCGGCGTTGGTGAGTTGGTCGACGAGGTTGCTCCAGGTCTCGTCGGCCAACCCGGCTCTACGTGCGGCCTCCATCGATTCTCGCATCACGCCGGCGAGTCCTTTCATCACGATGCTGCGCAACAGCTTGCGGGTTGCCGCGTGGCCGGCGACGTCGCCGTCGTGCTCCACGGGCATGCCGAGCGGGCGGATGATCTCGACGAAGCGCGCCGCCGCTCGTCCCGACGCTATGGCCGGCGTGCCCAACCCTCGTCCCGGCACGGGCGCCATCAACGCGACGTCCGCAAACCCGACACCCGCTGCTGCGGCCATCTCGTCGAGGTGTCGCTTCAAGCCGGGCGACCCCGTCGACAGATCGGCGTAGACGGTGCCCGGTGCGATCGCAGGGAGAGCCTGGACGAGGGCAGCCTCGGCGTTGGCGGAAGCCGTCACGGCGATGACCAACTCGGCGTCGCCCACGGCACTGGCGGCATCGGTGTGGCGGGTGACGCCCGGCGGTGTGGCGACATCGCCCGGATCGAACGCGTGCACGTCGACGCCCGCGGCGACGAGGTCGGAAGCGAGCGCCGACCCAGCCTCACCGAGGCCGAGCACCGCGACGCGAATCATCGCTCGGCCCGCTCGACGGTTTCGACGCCGAGGTCGGCGAGGGTGGTGCGCAGGCTGTAGATATCGACTCCGAGCTCGCCGGCGGCCAGTCGTGCGCGGGTCGCCGTCTCCCGATCGGTCCGCGCTCGGGCCGACGCCGCGGCTTCGGTAGCTTCGGAGCGGGGCACGACCACGACGCCGTCGTCGTCGGCACGGACGACGTCGCCTGGTTCGATCACCTGCCCACCGAGGACGACCGGCACGTTGACCGATCCCGGTGACGCCTTGACGGTGCCTTCGCACGACACGAGTCGCGTCCACACCGGGAACCGCATCGCCCGCAACTCGGCAATGTCGCGCACGCCGGCGCCGATCACCAGGCCGCGGACGCCGCGAGCGGCAAGTGACGTGGCGAGCAACTCGCCGACCATTCCGTGCGTCGACGGAGCAGTCGTCGTCACGACGAGAACGTCGCCCGGCAGACACACCTCGACGGCCGCGTGAACCATCAGGTTGTCGCCGGGGTGACACGACACCGTGACCGCCGAGCCGGTCATCGACAGGCCGTCGTGGATCGGTCGCAGGTCGGGGCCCAGGAATCCACGGCGGCCGATCGCTTCGTGCACTGTCGCCGTTCCGTAGGCGGCGAGTGCATCGATGTCAGCCTGCGCCGCCCGGTCGATCGAACGGACGACGACGTGGCGATCACTCATGACTGTCCCCCAGGTACTGAACGAGTCGCGGGTAGACCCGCAGGGCGTTGGTCTCGTAGATCTTGGTCCGCTCGGCCGTGGGCAGGGTTGCTGAGTCGATGTAGCGACGGGTGTCGTCGTAGTGGTGGCCGGTCAGTGGGTCGACACCGCGGACAGCGCCGACCATCTCGGAGGCGAACAGCACGTTGTCGGCCGGGATCACCGCCAGGAGACACTCGATGCCGGCCTGGTGGTAGACGCACGTGTCGAAGTACACGTTGCCGTCGATCCGCTCCTCCGGTGGGGGAATGCCGAGGTCCTGGGCGATGCCGCGGTAGCGCCCCCAGTGGTACGGCACGGCCCCGCCACCGTGGGGAATGATGACCCGCAAGTCGGGGAGGTCGGTGAGCAGCTCGGATGTGAGCAGCTGAGTGAACGCAGTGGTGTCGGCAGCCAGGTAGTGCGACGCCGTGGTGTGGAGGTGGGGGTTGCACGCTGCGCTCACGTGGATCATCAACGGGATGTCGAGCTCGACAGCCGCCTCATAGAGCGGATACCAGTAGCGATCGAACAGCGGGGGCCCGGTCCAGTAGCCACCGCTTGGGTCAGGGTTGAGATTGCAGCCGACGAAGCCAAGCTGCTCGACGCAGCGCCGCAACTCGCTCACCGCCGGTTCGATCGGCGCTTCCGGCGACTGCGGGAGCTGGCACACCGGGGCGAAATTCCGTGGATAGAGATCGCAGACCCGGCGGATCAGCTCGTTGCAATGCTCGCTCCACTGCACCGCGGCGTCGATGCTGGGGACGTGATGGCCCATCCAACTGGCGCGAGGCGAGAACAGAGTGAGGTCGGTGCCGCGTTCGCCCTGCAACTTCAGCTGGGCACTCTCGAGGCTGTCGCGAATCGCATCGTCGGAGATGTCGAGCGCTCCCTTCTCACCGACGGATTCCGGATCAGTTGCCAGCGCCGCGAGCTGCCGGTCACGGTAGGCGCCGAGCGCCTCCGGCGCAGTCGTGTAGTGGCCGTGGCAGTCGATGATCACGATTCGTGAACCTACGGGACTTCCAACTTCCCGGCCAGCTCGCGCGCAAGCCGTCATACTTGCCCGATGGTCCGCAGGGCGACGTCACCCGTCCTCGTCGGACGCGAAATGGAGCTCGGGGAGCTGCTCTCGGCGTTGGACCAGGCGATCGCCGGCGCCGGCGGGCTCGTGGTCGTCGACGGCGAAGCCGGCATCGGCAAGTCACGGCTGATCGATGAGTTCGCCGCCAGTGCTCGCGGCCGTGGGGCCGCCGTCCTCGCCGGATCCTGCCTGCCCTTCGCCGACGCCGTCCCGTACGCGCCGTTCGCTCAGATCCTCGGTCATCTGTCGGGCGGCGAAAGCCGGGCCGGCGACATTCCGTCGCCTGGCGACCCGACCGACCGCTTCCGGTTCTTCGCCTGGGTTGCCGACCAGCTCGTCGCGGCATCGCGGACGCAACCGATGGTGGTCGTCGTCGAGGATCTCCAATGGTCCGACGAATCCACCGGTGACTTGTTGTTGTTCGTTGCCAACGCGGTCCGGTCAGCGCCCGTTGTGGTCGTGGGGTCACGCCGGCCACCCGATCGCGAACGGGCGACTGGCTTGACGGTCGCGCTCGGCGAGCTCGTCCGCTCCGGACGGGCGCGGCACGTGACGCTCGGGATACTGGGACCGCTCGAGGTCGGCGAGTTGATCGTTCAACTGACCGGGTCAACGCCATCGCCGGGACTTCTCGGCTCGGTCGCCGATCGGGCCGACGGAAACCCGTTCTTCGTCGAAGAGCTGGTCGCCGCCGGTGGTGGGCCTGACCTCCCGACCACGATCGGCGATCTCATCCTCCAGCGCGTCGCCGGGATCGATGTGTCGACCAAGCGCCTCCTCCAGGTCGCCGCCGTGATCGGACGCCGAGTCGGCTATCCGCTTCTACGCGACGTCAGCGATTTGGATTCGGTGGCGCTCGACGCGGCTCTCCGCGACGCGGTTGGCCGCCAGTTGATGGTGAGGGTCGGCGAGCTGTACTCGTTCCGCCACGCTCTCGGCCGCGAGGCTGTGTACGGCGACCTCCTGCCCGGCGAACGAGCTGCCCTCCATGAGCGCGTCGCTATTGCGCTCAACGGTCACCCTGAGCTTGCCGTCGGCGAGGACCCTGCGCTGACCGCCGCAGAGCTGGCTCACCACTGGCACGCGGCCGGCCGGATCACCGAGTCGTTGGCGGCATCGGTACAGGCCGGGCGGACGGCCGAGCTCGCCCACGCCCCGATCGAGGCCCAGGCCCACTACAGCCGTGCTCTCGAGTTGTGGGCACGCGTCGGCGACGCCGAGGCTGTTGCCGGGACCGATCGGCTCTGGCTCCTCGAACACGCCGCCGAGGTCGCCTCCTTGGCGGGCAGCCACCACGGTGCGCTGCAACTCGCCGATCAACTCGTTACCGAGCTCGACCCGGCTCGCGAACCGGAGCGCCATGCCCGGATCCTCGACCGCCGAGCCCGGTACTCCTGGCACGCCGGCGACTTGACGACCTCGAAGCAGGCGACCGAGGCGCTGCGCGAAGGGGTCGAGTCCGGCGTAACGCTGGCGGTTGTGACGCGGCTGTGCGGCGTCGCCTACCAGGCCGCCCTCGAGCTGCGCTATCTCGACGCCCTCGCCCTCGCCCGCGACGCTCTCGCGGCGGCCCAGCAAGCGCAGGGTCGCGCCGAGGTGAGCTACGCCCTCCACGTCCTCGGCTCGCTCGAGGGACACCTCGGCCGCTACGACGACGGCATCGACCGGCTGCACGAGTCCTTGGACCTGGCGATGCAGGGCGACGATGTCGAGCGGATCGGATCGACATGGCACAACCTCGTCGAGGCGTACGTGTTCGCCGGCCGCGCTGCCGAGGCGGTCGATCTCGCCGAGCGTGGCGTCGCTGACCTCGAACGCCGCGGGCTGCATCGAACCTACGCCGCTCTCACCACGGGCCAGCTCGTGTTCGCCCTCGTCGCCCTCGGGCGGTGGGCGGAGGCCCACGACGTCAGTGCCGGCCTGATCGCCGGCGACGTCGATCCGTACTTCGCCCTGCCGGTCAAGTTCGGCCGCCTCCACCTCCTCGTCCGCCGGGGCCACTTCGTTTCTGCCGAGACACTGCTCGCCGATCTCGGCACGAGCTTCGGTGCGTACGACTACACGGCAGGGGTGTGCGCGGCGTGGGAAGCCGAGCTCGCCATCTGGCAGGGTGACTGGCAGCGGGCCAGGACGGCATTGGCGCGAGCCGATGAGATCACCGCTGCGACCGACGAGATCCTCCTCGAGCTGCAGCTCACGGCACTGGCGATGCGCCTCGCAGCGGACGAGTACGACTGGTTGCGCACGAGTGCCGAACCGAGTGACTCACACGAGCTCGCCGCCGTCGCCGACGTGCGCATCCAACGCGCTGAAGCCTTCCTCGGTCGGATCGAGCGCGCTGTCGACACCGTCTCGCGAACGTTTCACCGGACCCTCGAGCTCGCCCGTGCCGAGCGCAGCCGGCTCGACGGTCCGCCGGCGGCGGCGCCGTGGGTGGCGGTCGCCGGCAGCGCCGGGCCCGACACCTACCTTGCCGCCTACGCAGGGTGGCGCCAGGCCGAGGCCCTGCTCGCCAACGACGTGCGAGCCGGCAAGTCCGCCGCCGCCCACTTGCTCGGTGACGCCCTGGCGGCGGCGTCGGAGTTGGGCGCCGAGCCGCTCGCCGGAGCAGTGTCCGACCTGGCCCGCCGTGCCGGGATCAGGCTCACCGGCGCCGCTCGCGGCGACGACGGCGACGAGCCGGTGGAGGCGTTGGCCGCACAAGGGCTCACGCCTCGCGAGCTCGAAGTGCTGCGCCTGCTCGGCGACGGGCGTTCCAACCGGGAGATCGGCGAGGCGCTCTTCATCAGCGCCAAGACCGCCAGCGTGCACGTCACGCACATTCTCCAGAAGCTCAACGTGACGACTCGCGTGCAGGCCGCCGTCGCCGCCAGCCGCCTACCGCAATCCACGGACTAATGCCCTTCGATGTTCACCTGCGTCTTCTTCGGGCGGCGGCGCGGCTCGGTACGGGTGTAGCCACTGCGCCGGAAACGATCAGCGCCACGGCAATTGCACCGAGGAGGACGACGCCATCGGTGATGTCGTTGAGGTTGCCTTCGGACCACAGCGCGAGTGCCACGGCGGCGACGGCGAATCCAAGGACGATGACGGCGATGCGGGCAATGTTCGGCACGACGATGACGTCAGGCCGCCCCAGGCCAGCGTTGTGCGAGGTGGACCTTACAAAGCCTGGCCGGGAGGACGGCGGATCCCCCCGGCCGCGCTGCTCGACAGGGCAGAACTACCGAGAGCAGCGATCTGGATTGTTCGCCGCAGCAGAGGACAGCCGCACGCCAGGTCCGCCCGGCATTAAGCATCATCCAACCTCCAACAGCGGCTCGTCCCTAAGCGAACGATCATCACCCTCGCTGTTGAAGGCGCTAGAACCATAACTCCGGCGGAGGTTCGACGTCCAGCCATTCGCTACGCGCCCGCCGTGGACGCAATAAGGCGGGAGATAAGGCATCGTCCGATGTGGCCGGGGGGCCTTAGGGCGCACCGTGGGGCCAGGTCCGAACACATCCGAGCGGACCTCCACACACCCCACGGAGGAACCCATGTCCCAGCACCACAACCCCACCAACACCAGCATCTCCACACTGCGCCGTTTCGGCGTCGCCACCGCCCTCGGTGCCTTGCTCGGCGCCGGCGGATTGTTCACCCTCAGCGGCACGGCCAGCGCCGGCGACGAACCGGGGCCGCCCGAATTGGACAGCCTCGAGGATCTGCTCACCGACGATCCGGGCCTCGACGGGCCGATCGCCACGATCCCCAATGGGCCTGACGGCCCCGTGTTCGACGGGCCAGACATCACGATCCCGGTCGTCCCCGAAGACGACGGCCCGATCTTCGACGGTCCGATCACCTCGATCCCGATCGGTCCCGACGGCCCGATCTTCGATGGGCCGATCATCACGATTCCGGTCGTCCCGGGCGAGACGCCGCCGGACGACACGGCGCCCCCGGCCGAGCAGCCGCCGGCCGAGCAGCCCGGCGAAACCACGACGCCGCATGGCAACGAGGCACCGACAGGTCCGGAAAGCGTCGCCCCGTTCGTCCACGTCACGTCGGCGACCGTCGACTGTGCGGGGATGGTCCACGTGACGTACGAGACCGGTGCCACCCCGGCGCTGGCCCCGGAGAACGAGCACGTCGTGATGTTCAGCCCGGCGAGCAACCCCGCAGCCGTGACATCACAGCGCCTGTTCCAGCGCCCGGTCAACGGCGTGTTCACCGTCGACCTGCAGTCCCCGGCAGCCGAGGCATACCGAGTGTTCGTCGTTGCCGACTTCGAGCCGAGCAACCTCGAGGGAGTCGTCCTCGTCGACGAAGCCGACGCCGCAGCGCCAGTCGACTGCGCCTGATTTCGGCGGGCCTGACCGCTTCCACCGCTGTCGCCACATCGAGCGCAGCGGTGGGAGCGGCGGTGGCGCGTCTGACGCCTGTTCGACACGGCTGTGTCCATCTCAGGGAGGCTGACACCGCTTGCCGGACGCGACGGCGCCGGTGTACCGTGCCGCAATCACGTCGCCTGGGGGAGGCGAGGTCGGGCGGGCCCGCAGCGACTCCTTCCGACGCAAACAACCGGCTTCGGATGCCGAATGGGGAGGGCACAATGAAGCGTTCACTGCTGGGACTTACCGGGGCCGGGGCACTCGTGCTCGCCGCCCTCGGGAGCGGCGCCGCGGTCACCGCATCCAGTGGCACGACGGAGCCGCCGGGCGGCTCGGTGCCGGGTGGCGGCGGCAACATCCAGGCTCCTGGTGAGTGCGGACTCGGGACGGGCGAGCCGGCCACAGGGGAGCCGATCAAGATCGGCGCGATGGCGACCAACTCACCGGTCGCCGACTTCACGTGGATCACGTCGTTGACCGGCGCCTACTTCGAGTGCGTCAACGACAACGGCGGCATCCACGGGCGGCCGATCGAGTACATCGCCGAAGAGGAGCAGGTCGACCCCCAGCAGATCGCCTCGCTGGCCGTCAAGTTGATCGAGCAGGACCAGGTGCTCGGGATCGTCGGCAGCACGAGCCTGATCGAGTGCAGCGTCAACCGCGACTACTACGCCGAGCAGGGCTACTACCTGATCATCGCCGGCGTGTCCCAGGACTGCTTCACCAGCCCGAACTTCTCGGCCGTCAACATGGGCCCGTACTACTCCAGCCTCGGGGGAGCTCAAGCGGCCGTGCGCGCCGGTGCCGAGGGGACGATCGTCGTCGCCTCGCCGAACCAGCCGGGCTTCGACCTGATCAACAGCGGCGTCGTCGAGTTCGCCGAGGAGAACGGGATGGAGGGCGTGAGCGTCCTCGAGGATCCGCCGTTCGCCGATCCCGCCGGCTTCGCCCAGCGCCTCGTCCAGCAAGCCGGCGACGGTGGTGCCGTCGTGCTCGACTACACCGGTCCGAACGCCATTCCGCTGCTCCAGGCGATCGAGCAACAGGGGCTCATCGACTCGGTCATCTGGGCCAGCTCGACGCCACCCAATGATCCCTCGACCGCCGAGGCGGTCGGTTCGGCTTGGAACGACAAGTTCCTGATCAACGCCGAGTTCAACGTGCTCGACTCGGGGATGCCCGATCAGAACCACATGAACGAGGTCCGTGAGCAGTACGCACCGGATGTCAACAGCTCGAGCTTCGCCCAGATGGGGTATCTCGCCGGGCGCATCGCCACCGACGCCCTGTTGGGCATCGAAGGAGAGATCACCAAGGAGAGTGTGAACGAGGCGTTCCGCAGCGTCACCAACTTCACGAGCGACATCTTCTGCAAGCCGTGGTACTTCGACAGCGGCACGGGATCGAACGTTTCCAACAACGTCGACATCACGGTGGCGCCAAGGGACGGGGCGATCGTCCAGGTCGAGGACTGCTTCGAGATCGCCGAGCTGCCGGGCAACCCGCTGGCCGAGATCCGCGCCGCTGAGGAGGAGCTCGGCCTCAACGTGGGCTAACGCTTTCCTATGCCGAGCCTCGATGAACTCAAGCCATTCTTCGTGCTCGGCCTGGCCAGTGGCGGCGTGTACGCGATGTCGGGTGTCGGCCTCGTCGTCCTGTACCGGGCGACGGGGGTGCTCAACCTCGCCTACGGCGCGATCGGGGCCACGGGCGCGCTGATCTCGTGGTCGCTGCTCGGCGGTGTCAACCGGTGGATTGCCTACTCAGCGTGCATCGCGTTCGGTGGGCTGGTGACGCTGCTCTATGGCGTCATCTTCGGACCGCCGTTCGCGGCGCGGGACCCGTTGGTCAAGGCGACGGCGACGATCGGCCTGTTGCTCATCCTGCTCGGGGTGATGCAGTGGGTCTGGCCTCCCTCCACGACGCGCACCTACACGTTGCCGACGCGCTTGTGGGCGTACCAGCTCGGTGATGTGCGGGTGAACTGGACGCAGATCCTCGGGATCGTGTTCCCGATCGTCGTCACCGCCGGGACGGCGATCTACCTGCGTGTCACCAAGGTCGGTACGGCCATGCGGGCGCTGGCCGACGACCGGGAGGCGACGGCGATGCTCGGTGTCCCGGTGCGCCGCGTCGAGGCGGCGGCATGGCTCGGCTCGGGAGTGGTGTGTGGCATCTCCGGCGTGCTCCTCGGCGACCTCGTCGGCCTCGACCCGGTCGGCGTGACGTTCCTCGTCATCCCCGCCCTGGCGGCAGCGCTGATCGGACAGCTGCGGTCGTTGTGGATCACCCTCGCCGCCGGCTTCGTGATCGGCGTCGTGCAGTCGTGCCTCAGTGCCTTCCACGACGTCCACATCGGCGGACGCGCCCTCGCCGAGTTCCGCACGATCACCCCATTCGTCCTGGCGATCATCGCCCTGTTGTGGTTCGCCCGCAAGCGACCACTCGTCCGGGTGTGATGTTTCGCCCTCGCTCGTTCGCTCGCTGCGCTCGCTCTCTCCGCTCGGGCGAGCTCGAAGCAGGCGGCCTGCGGCCGCACGAAGAACCTCGAGCATCCCCCCACTGTGAAGCGCCGTGACCACAGACGTTGGAACCCTGACGACCGAGGAACCGTCCGCGGCGGCGCTTCCCGTCGCCCGGCCGAAGGTCGCGGCGTGGAGTCGGAGGCGGGTCGCGATCATCGCCGGACTAGTGGCGGTAGTCGTTCTCGTCGTGCCACTGCTGCTCGACAGCTACTGGATGCTGGTGATGACCGGGGCGGTGATCTACAGCATCATCACCCTCGGGCTCAACGTGCTCATCGGCCGAGTCGGGAATGGTGTCGTTGTGCCAGTTCGTGCTCGCCGCCGTCGGGGCGTGGGTCGCCCTGCGCCTCAGCTATGGCACGTCGATCCCGTTCCCGCTGCTCGTGCTCTCCGCGGGTGTCGTCACCGGCTTGATCGGCGTGCTCATCGGCTTGCCTGCCCTGCGTCTGTCGGGCCTCCACCTCGCCCTGATCACGTTGATGGCTGCCGGCGCGATCACGATCGTCCTGCGCACCACGCTCTTTCCCAACGGCGGCGACGGCTTTTTCGGCAACTCGGCTGCCGGCGGGGCCTCGTCGCGGATGCCGCGCCCGTCGATCGCCCAAAGCGACACTGCCTACTACCGCTTCTGCGCCATCGTCGCCGCGCTGATGTTCCTCGTGGCCGTGTGGCACGTGCGGCGTAAACCGGGGCGGGCGTGGGCGGCGATCCGCCAGAGCCAAGCCACCGCCGTCGCCGCGGGCGTCAACACCGTGCTCTACAAGCTGTGGGCGTTCGCCCTGGCGTCGTTCCTCGCCGGCGTGGCCGGCGCCCTGCTGGCCGCCGCTGCCGGCGGCGTCAGCGTCCAACAATTCCCGGTGCAGAACTCGGTGCTGTTGCTCGCCGTGGTTCTGATGGGCGGGGTGTACAGCATCTGGGGTGCAGTCGTCGCCGCCCTGTTCCTGCGCCTCCTGCCCGCCCTGTTGGATGACTGGGGCGTGTCCACCGAGCTGTTGACGATTCTCTTCGGTGTCGGCGTGCTGCACGTGTTGACGACGGCGCCCGGCGGCGTCGTCGACCAGTTGCCCAAGGACCTCGCCAAACTCGGACGTCGCATCGGCAATCTGTTCCGATCGAAGAGCGAGACGACGTGATCGAGGTCGAGGAGCTGTACGTGCGCTTCGGCGGGGTCGTCCCGATCGACCGGATGACGGTGACGTTCGCCGCCGGCACGTGCGGCCTGATCGGCCCCAACGGCGCCGGCAAGACGACGTTCTTCAACGTGCTCAGCGGGTTCGTCCGTCCTGCTTCCGGCACCGTCAGCGCGTTCGGCGACAACCTCCTGGCGATGCCCGACTTCAAGCGGGCGCGCTGGGGCTTGCGGCGGACGTTCCAGACCGAGCAGGCGATCGCCAACCTGTCCGTGGACGACAACGTGCTCCTCGTCCACGAGCACAGCGGAGGCGATCGCCGGTCCCGTCGCGAGGACATCGACAAGGCGATCGCCTTCGTCGGCCTGGAGGAACACGCCCACCGCCTCGTCGGTTCGCTCGGCGCGGCGCAGCGTCGCTTGGTCGAGCTCGCCCGCGCCGATCGTCGGCACGCCGCGGCTCGTGCTGCTCGACGAGCCGGCGGCGGGGCTCCCCGAGGAAGAGACGAACCGCCTCGCCTCGCTGATCCGCCGCATCCCCGAGGAGACCGGCGCTCTCGTGATCCTCGTCGACCATGACATGAGCCTCGTCTCGGCCTGTTGTGCCACGACCGCCGTCCTCGACTTCGGACGGCTGATCGCGTCCGGCGTGACGGGCGAGGTCCTCCGTGATGACAACGTCGTACGCGCCTACCTCGGCACCGAGGAGGTCGCGTGAGTACGGCCGAGGTACTCCGCGTCGAGGGGCTGTGCGTTCCGCGTGGTGGGCGGCCGGTGCTGCGCGACGTGTCGATCGATGTGACGCCCGGGGAGGTCACCGCCCTGCTCGGACCGAACGGCGCCGGCAAGTCGACGTTGGTACTCGCCGTCGCCGGCGCGATCCGACCGACCGCCGGCACGGTGACGCTGGGCGAACGCGACCTCACTGGGCGTCGTCCCGAGCAGATTCGCCAGGCCGGCCTCGCCGTCGTTCCCGAGGGCCGGCGCCTGCTGCCCGAGCTCTCCGTTGCCGACAACCTCCGCGTGGCGACGTACATGCTCGACCGCGACGCGGCCGAGCAAGGTACCGAGTACGCACTCGAGCTGTTCCCCGAGCTGCAGCAACGGTGGGACGCGACGGCCCGTTCGCTGTCAGGAGGGGAGCAGCAGATGGTCGTGCTCGCCCAGGCTCTCGTCTCCCGACCGTCCGTCGTCCTCGTCGACGAGCTGTCGCTCGGTCTCGCTCCGCTCGTGGTCAAGCGGCTCGTGCCGATCCTCGCGGCGATCGCCGCCGCCGGTGTCAGCGTCTTGCTCATCGAGCAGTTCGCCCATGTAGCCCTCGGTCTCGCCAATCGGGCCTTCATCCTTCAGGGCGGGCGGATCCGCTACGCGGGGACCGCTCGGGAGCTGCAGGACGATCCCGAGCTGCTCCACTCCGCCTATCTCCTACGCGTGTGATGGCGCCAGTGGAACCCAGCGGTGAGTGCGAGCGACCGAGCGCCAGCGAGGGAGCGGCTAGAAACGGCCATGCGTGGCCGGGGAACAAATGAAGGAGGCCGTGATGTCTGAACAGGCACACAAGGAGCTGCTCGCCGACGTGCTGTCGCGGTACGAGCAGTCACCGAACCCGCGGCTGCGCGAGATCAGCGAGGCCGCCGTTCGTCATCTCCACGCGTTCGTCGAGGAGGTCGGGTTGCAGCGCGACGAGTGGTTCGCCGGCATCCAGTTCCTTACCGCCACCGGCCAGAAGTGCGACGAGACCCGCCAGGAGTTCATCCTCCTGTCCGACACCCTCGGCGTGTCGACGCTCGTCGAGTTCGTCACTCACGGCGGCACCGAAGGCACCACGGAGAACACCGTGCTGGGGCCGTTCTACGTGCCGGATTCGCCGGCGCGGGCCCGCGGCGAGTCGATGCTCGTCGATCCCGACGACGGTGACCGAGTGGTGATCCGCGGCACCGTCACCGACGATGCTGGGACAGCACTCGCCGGGGCCACGCTCGATTGCTGGCAGAACGCAACCGCCGGCTTCTACGCCGTGCAGCAGCCGGGTGTCCAGTCGGCTGAGAACCTCCGCGGCATCTACACCACCGACGCTGACGGCAGCTACGAGATCCGCACCGTCCGCCCGGTGCCCTACGGGATCCCCTTCGACGGTCCGGTCGGCGACGTGCTGCGGGCCAACGGCCGTGGCTGGATGCGCCCAGGGCACACGCACATGTGGGTGAAGGCCGAGGGATGCAAGGACCTGATCACCCACGTGTTCGACGCCGACACCGACTATCTGCACGAGGACGCCGTGTTCGGTGTTCGTCCGAGCCTCGTGCGCTCATTCGCGCCGGATGCCAACGGTGAGCTCGCCACAACGTTCGACATCGTTCTCGATCGCCTGTGCTAGTGCACACCGACCCCGACGACGGTGCGCCGACGCTGCTGTACCTCATCGGTCGCATCGACCGCGTGGTCCGGCGGCACATCGACGAGGTCGTCGGGTCGCACGGCTTGTCCGTCAACCAGTACACCACGCTCAGCGTGCTGGAGCACCGCAGTGGGTTGTCCAACGCCCAACTCGCTCGTCGCGCCCTGGTCTCCCCGCAGTCGATGAACGAGGTGCTGTTGACGCTCGAACGGCGTGGTCTCGTCCGGCGTCGCGCCCATCCCGACCACGGCCGGATCCTCCAGTCCCGACTCACGGCCAAGGGCCGGCGGGTGCTCTCGGCGTGCGACGCCGAGGTGCGCAAGGTCGAGGCGCAGATGATGCATGACCTGACGGCGCGTGACGAAGCGGCGCTGCGCCGCGGCCTCCTCGCCGGTGTGCGGGCGCTGCACGGTGGGCTCGAGGCTGGCTGATGGGAGCCGATTCGGTGGACGGCGTGCTCGCCGTCCTGCGGCTGTTGCGGATCAAGGGGCGGGCGACGGCCGAGACCTTGGCGACGGCTTTGGAGACCGAGGTCGGCGACATGATCGAGCAGTGCGAGCGGGAGGGGCTCGTCGAGAGCACCCGCGTTGGCTACCGCGTCACCGATGCCGGGCGCGAGCGCGTGGAGCAGTGCTATGCCGCCGAACGGGAACGGGCCGACTCGTTGGTGATCGACGTCTACGAGGCGTTTCTGCCGATCAACGACGAGGTCAAGCAGGTCGTGACGGACTGGCAGATGCGCCTCGTCGACGGTCAGATCGTGCTCAACGACCACAGCGACGGCAGCCACGACGACGGCGTGATCGCCCGACTGCACGGCATCGACGCCACTGCCGCGCCGGCCCTCGAGTCACTCGCGGTCGAACTGCCGCGCTTCGAGTCGTACGTCCGTCGCCTGCGCAGGGCGCTCGCCGAGATCCGCGCCGGCGACCACACGATGGTCGCCGCACCGATCAAGGACAGCTATCACACGGTGTGGTTCGAGCTCCACGAGGACCTGCTCATTCTGTCCGGTCGCGAGCGCAAGGAGTAGCTGACCGGCTCAGCGGACGGGAATCTGCTGAACCGCCCACTCGTTGCCGTCCGGATCTTGGAATCCGGTGAACCGACCCCACGGGAAGTCTTGCACCTCACTGGCATCGACGCCGCGCTCGACGAGATACGCCCGAGCGGCGTCAGCGTCGTCGACGACCACCTGGAGTCCCTTGACCGATCCCGGCTCGGCGTCGATCAATCCCTTGCCGATCGAGATCGAGCACGCAGACCCGGGCGGGGTGAGCTGGACGAAACGCAGGTCGTCACTCACCGTGTGATCGTGGTCGAGGACGAAGCCGACCTGGTCGACATAGAAGGCCTTGGCACGGTCCACGTCCGACACCGGGACGAACACCAATTCGAGCTTGAAGTCCATCGCCGCATTGTTGTTGGCGCCGGCAGCTTCGTCACAGCGACGAACGGTTTCGTGACAGGAATCACACGTCGCGATGCCGAGTCACGGCGGCGCCGATGGCAAGGGCGACGAGTGCGTAGGCGGTGAGGACGGCGATGCCAGTCCACGGTGCGGTGTAGTAGTCGGCGCGGTCGACGGTGTGCTGGATCGAGAATCCGGCGAGCGGGGTCCAGCTCTGCACCTTGCGAGCCACGCTCTCGTCGACGGCGAGCAACGCGGGCACGAGCACGAGGGCGATCACGATCGGGATCGTGATCGAGGTGCGCTTCACGATCATGCCGACGCCGAGAGCGAGCAGGGCGATCAGACCGCACAGCGCGCCGCTGCCGAGGATCGCCCGCAACACCGGCTCGCTCGTCAGGTCGGGGTCGGGATAGCCGGGAGCGAAAAAGCCGTTCTCACGCTGGATCGGTCTGGAGGCGAAGTACGCCGCGAAGGCGGCGGCGACGCCGACTGCGGTGGTGCACACCCCGACGATGAGCGCCTTGGCGACGAGCACCCGTGAGCGCCGTGGCTGGGCCGCGAATGTGCTGGCGATCATGCCCGAGGCGTACTCGGTGCCGATGGCAACGGCACCGATCACGGCGGCGACGATCACCCCGATCGTCGCTCCGCTGAGGGCGTCGGCGACGATGTCGTTGTCACCGCCGCCCGGATATGGTCCCGCATCGGTCGTCGACCCGGCCGTAATGAACATCGAGAAGCCGACCGTGAGGGCGCCGAGCAGCGCGTAGGCCACCCAGGTGCCGCGTGTGGAGAATGACTTGCGCAGCTCGGCGCGCAGGGTGCGAGGTGCTGCGTTCATCGGGTGAGCTCCAGGTAACTCGATTCGAGCGAGGCGTGTCCGGCGGTGAGTCCGTGGAAACCGAGACCGGCTTCGCCGAGCAGCCCGGCGACCCGTTCGGGCGGCAGACCGTCGACTTCGATCGCGTCCAGCCCAGTCGACGTGACGCGGGCGCCAGCGTTGGCGAGCGCGGCCATCGCCTCCGCGACACTGTGTGTCCGCACGCTGACGATGCCACCGCCGGAACGCTGCAGCAGCTCGGCGACGGTCGTGTCGACGACGAGCCTGCCGCGCTTGATGATGACGAGCCGGTCGGCGATCCCCTCCAACTCACTCATCAGGTGGCTGGACAGAAGCACGGTGCGACCTTCACGGGCGCGGTCGCGCAGGAAGCCGCGCAGCCAGACGATCCCCTCGGGGTCGAGCCCATTCATCGGCTCGTCGAAGACGAGGACCGGCGGATCGCCGAGGAGGGAGGCGGCGATGCCGAGCCGCTGCTTCATGCCGAGCGAGTACCCGTTGACCCGCCGGCGGGCGACGTCACGCAGTCCAACGTGATCGAGCAGCTCGTCGGCTCGCCGGTCGGAAATCCCGTTCGAGACCGCCAGCCAGCGAAGGTGACGGCGGCCAGTCATCGCCCCGTTGACGGCGTCGGCCTCGAGCAGGGCGCCCACCCTGGTGAGCGGTCGGTCGAGGGTGCGGTAGACCGCACCGTCGATCAACACGCGACCAGAGGTCGGTGAGACCAGGCCGAGCGCGGCGCGCATCGTGGTCGACTTGCCCGAGCCGTTCGGACCGACGAGGCCGGTGACGAGTCCTGGCCGCACCGAGAACGACAACTCTTCGACCGCGGTGACCGACCCGTAGCGCTTGGTCAGTCGTTCGACGGACAGCAACGGTGCCATGACTCCGACCGTACGGATCGGTCACCGACTACTCATCCCCCCACAGAGCCAATCCACCGGTCCCCCGCGCGAGGGACGTCTGTCCGGCGAGGTTCAGCGGGCCGGCCGCCGCCTAATCTTCGGCGATGCCCACCGATCGCACCCTCGTCGTCGTCGGAGCGAGCCTCGCCGGCGCCAAGGCGGCGGAAAGCGCCCGCGAGAACGGCTTCGACGGGCGAGTCGTCCTCGTCGGTGACGAGCCCGCGCCGCCGTACGAGCGGCCGCCGTTGTCCAAGGCCGTGCTCCGTGGCGAGGCCGCACCGGAGTCGGCGCGGGTGCACGACGCCGACTTCTACGAGTCCCACGGGATCGAGTTGCTGAGCAGCCGGACCGTGGAGGCGCTCGATCTCGACGGGAACGAGATTCGGCTCGACGGTGGCGAATCGGTGCCTTTCACGACTGTCGTGCTGGCGACCGGAGCGGCGCCTCGTCGGCTCAACATCCCGGGAGCCGACCTAGCCGGCGTGCACTACCTCCGCACGCTCGACGACTCCCTGCGGCTGGCCGAGGGGATCCGGGCCGCTCGTCGGGTGGCCGTCATCGGCGCCGGCTGGATCGGGTCAGAGGTCGCCGCGTCGGCTCGGCAGATGGGCGCCGATGTCGTCATCATCGACCCTTTGCCGGTGCCGTTGCAGCGCGTTCTCGGCGACGAGGTCGGTGGCGTGTTCGCCCAGCTGCACGCCGACCACGGCGCCCAGCTGCGGATGGGAACCGGCGTTGCCGAGCTACGCGGCGGCACGGTGGTCGAGCAGGTCGTGTTGGACAACGGCGACGTCGAGGACGCCGACCTCGTCGTCGTCGGAATCGGCGTCACGCCCCGCGTCGAGCTCGCCGCCACGGCCGGCCTCGACGTCGACAACGGCGTCGTCGTGGACGAGCAGCTGCGGTCCAGTGCTGGCAACGTGTTCGCCGCCGGCGACATCGCCGCGGCCTGGCATCCCCACTTCCAACGTCGCCTGCGCGTCGAGCACTGGGCCAACGCCCTCAACCAGGGTGCCACCGCCGGCAGCAACGCCGCGGGTGGTAGCGAGGTGTATGACCGGTTGCCGTACTTCTTCTCCGACCAATACGACCTCGGAATGGAGTACGTCGGCTATGCCGAACCTGATGATGCAGTGACGATTCGGGGGAGTGCCGCCGATCGCGAGTTCATCGCCTTCTGGCAGCGCGCCGGGGCGGTCACGGCGGCGATGAACGTCAACGTGTGGGACGTTGTCGACGATCTCAAGGCGATCATCACCGGCGGTGCGACGATCGACGCGAGTCGCCTCGCCGACCCCGACGTCCCACTCGCCGAACTCGCCGGCACTTGAGTCCGCAGCGACCGATGGGTGTTCTGGGGACCGTTCCGTCCCCTACACACCCATCGGTCGGCGGAGAGGTCTAGACGTTGAAGCGGAACTCGATGACGTCGCCGTCGTCGACGACGTAGTCCTTGCCCTCCAAGCGGATCTTGCCGAGCTCTTTGGCCTTCGTCCAGCTGCCGATGCCGAGCAGTTCGTCCCAGCGGATCACCTCGGCGCGGATGAACCCGCGCTGGAAGTCCGTGTGGATCCGCCCGGCGCATTGCGGCGCCGTGGAGCCCTCGTAGAACGTCCAGGCCCGCGACTCCTTGTCGCCCGTCGTAAGGAACGTGCGCAGTCCGAGAAGGTGGTAGGCGCTGCGCACCGTGCGGAACAGGGCGCCTTCGCCGAGTCCGAACCCTTCGAGCATCTCCGCCCGCTCGTCGGGGTCGACGATCGTCGCCGCCTCGGCCTCGAGCTGGACGCACATGCCAATCACTTCGACGTTGTCGCCGGCGTCGTTGAACTCCGCGGCGACCAAGCGCTCGGCGTCGGGGATGGTGTCGAGCTCGTCCTCGCCGACGTTGACAATGGCGAGCACACGTCTGGCCGTGAGCAGGAAGTGAGGCGCCAGCAGGTCGCGTTGCTCGGCGCTGAGGCCCGCCCGATACAGGGGCCGCCCGTCGCCTAGGGCTTCGTTGGCGATCCGCAGGACGGCGAGCTCATCGCCGAGCGAGCGGTCGAGCTTGGACTGCCGTTCGACCTGGGCGAGGCGCTTCTCGACCGTCTCCAGGTCGGCGAGGGCGAGCTCCAGCTCGACGACCCGCAGATGCTCGAGCGGATCGGGCGAGCCCGGGACGTCGTCGTCGGCGAATGCCCGCAGCACGAACACGACGGCGTCGACCTCGCGGATGTTGGCGAGGAAGCGGTTGCCCAGCCCTTCACCCTTGCTCGCCCCCTCGACGAGGCCGCCGATGTCGACGACCTGCACGGCGGCATGGACGACATTGCGACTCTTCGACATCTCGGCGAGGCGGTCGAGGCGTTCGTCGGGGACCTTGGCGACGCCGATGTTGGGGTCCTTGGTGGCGAAGGCGTAGGGCGCGGCGAGCGCCCCACCACCTGTGAGGGCGTTGTACAGCGAGCTCTTGCCGGCGTTGGGCAGGCCGACGAGGCCGAAGCGTTCCATGAGGCGGTCGAGGTTAACGCCGCTCGGTACCGTGGCTCCGGTGACCCCGTTGGAAGCACTCGACCGAGCCATCCACTACCTCGACCGGGCCCACGAGACGGGCTTCAAGGCGAAGGCGTTCGTGCGCGCCCGCGAGGTCATCCGCGAGCTGCCACCCGAGGAGGTCGAGGAGCGGGCCGCGGCGGGAACGCTCACCGAGCTGTCGGGCATCGGGCCGGCGACGGCGAGGCTGATCGGCGAGGCCCTGAACGGCGGGGACGGTGAGCCGGCATACCTCGTCAAGCTCGCCGCCGAGACGGTCGTCTCGATCACGCCGGAGGGCCAGCGCTACCGCGACGCCCTACGCGGCGACTGCCACACCCACTCGACGTGGAGCGACGGGGGAGCGACGATCGAGGCGATGGCCGCAGCGGCGATCGCCCTCGGCCACGAGTACATCGTGCTGACCGATCACTCGGCCCGCTTGACCATCGCCCACGGGCTCGATCGCGAGCGGTTGATCCAGCAGATCGGCGTCGTCGCCGTGCTCAACGAGGAGCTCGCCCCGTTCCGCATCCTCCACGGCATGGAGGTCGACATCAACCTCGACGGCTCGCTCGATCTCGACGACGACCTGCTCGCCCACCTCGACGTCGTCGTCGCCAGCGTGCATTCGAAGCTGCGCATGGATCGCAAGGAGATGACCCCGCGGATGATCGCCGCCGTGCAGTCTCCCCACGTCGACATCCTCGGCCACTGCACCGGGCGCATGATCGGCAGGCGGCCGCCGTCGGAATTCGATGCCGATGCGGTCTTCGCGGCGTGCGTCGAGTCGGGCACGGCGGTAGAGATCAACTCGCGACCGGAACGTCTCGACCCGCCGTTCGAGTTGCTCGAACGGGCGATCGCCGCCGGCTGCTGGTTCTCCATCGACAGCGACGCCCACGCCACCGGTCAGCTCGAGTGGCAGCCGCACGGCTGCGACCGGGCCGCCAAGGTCGACGTCCCGATCGAGCGGATCATCAACACCCGCTGCGCCGCCGACCTCATCGCTTGGTGTCGCGGCGAGGGCTGACACCCTCCATTGGAGTCTCAGCTGTCGGGTTTGCCAGCAGCTGACACTCCATCAGCAGGAAATACTCCAATGACAGAAGGTCAGGCCAGCGTGGTGTAGAGGGCGGAGAGGATGGTGGCGGCGCGGAGGTCTCCCGACGTGGTCTCACCCATCTTGTTCATCACGTAGGCGAACGTCATCCGGGCGTCGAGGTCGACGATGGCGAGCGATCCGCCCCAACCTCCCCAGTAGCACGCCCGCGCGTTGGGGCTGATCGGCATGTCCGGGCTGGGCAGTCCGAAGCCGATGCCGTGGCGCAGCTTCAGTGGCAAGACGAGATCCTGGGCGTAGATCTGCTCGTCGAACACCGGGTCGGCTCCCGTTGGCGACAGCAGCCGCACGCCGTTGGCCTCCCCTCCGCAGGCCATCGGGGCGTGGATCATGGCGACCGAACGGGCGTTGCCGAAGCCGCCCGAGGCGGGGAGCTCGGCCCGCCGCCACGGGATCGTGTTGGCCTCCGATGCCTCGAGGTGGAGCGACCGGACCAACCGCGCCGCGACCGATCCGAGCTCCGCTCCATCCACCGTGAACGGGTGGCTGGGTGGGATCACGTGGGCCACACGATCGTCGTGATCGGCGCTGGTGCCGATGTGGAAGTCGGCACCGAGCGGCCCAGCGATCTCGGTGGCGACGAACTCGCCGATCGTCTGGCCGGTCACCCGCCGCACCAGCTCGCCTTCGAGGAATCCCTGGCTGATGGCGTGGTAGCCCGACGCCGTTCCCGGCTCCCACCAGGGCTCCTGGGCCGCCAACAGGGACGTCGCCTGGTCCCAGTCGTACAGCGTCTCGACCGTGATTGGCTCGCTCCAACCCGGCAAGCCGGCGGTGTGGCTCATCACGTGACGGACCTCGATGTTCGCCTTGTTGTTCGCCCGGAACTCCGGCCAGAACTTGCACACCGGGGCATACAGGTCGAGCTCGCCCTGATCGGCCAGCACGAGACAGGCCAGCGCCGACACGGTCTTCGTCGTCGACCAGACGTTGATGATCGTGTCCTTCTGCCAGGGCCGTTCGACTCCGTCATCACCCGTCACGGTGCCCCCCCAAAGGTCGACGACGAGCTCGCCTTCGATGGTGACGGCGACCGATGCTCCGACATCGAGCGGCTCGCCGGCGTCGAAGTTGCCGGCGAAGGCGTCACCGACGGCGGTCAGGCGGTCATCACACGTGCCGCTGATGTCCATCGCCCGACCGTACCCTGTGTGCCCATGTCGATCTTCGAGCACCCCGTCAACACGCTCAGTGGTCAACCGTCGAGCCTCGCCCGCTTCGACGGATCGCCGACGTTGATCGTCAACGTCGCGTCACGTTGCGGCCTCACCCCGCAGTACACCGGCCTGGAGGCGTTGCAGGAGCGCTACGGCGACCAGGGCTTCAACGTCGTCGGCTTCCCGTGCAACCAGTTCGGCGAGCAGGAACCTGGTACGGCCGAGGAGATCCAGACGTTCTGCTCGACCACCTATGGCGTGACGTTTCCGATGATGGAGAAGATCGACGTCAACGGACCCGGCAGGCATCCGATCTACGCCGAGCTCACCGAGGTGGCCGACGCCGAGGGTCATGCCGGCGACATCCGCTGGAACTTCGAGAAGTTCCTCGTCGGCAAAGACGGCGCGGTCACCCGCTTCTCGCCGCTGGTCGAGCCCGAGGACCCGGCCCTGGTCGCCGCGATCGAGGCCGAACTGGGCTGACCGCCCGTACACTCTGACGACCTATGTCGAAGAAGACCAAGAAGAGGAAGGCGCGCATGCGGCGCTCGAAGGCCAACCACGGCAAGCGCCCGAACATGGGCCGCGGCTGAACGCTCACGCCTGAATCGGTCTGCCCGTGACCGTGTCGACCTCTGTCCCGCCGACTCGGCGTGAGGACGTCGTCGACATCCACCACGGAACCCCTGTCGCCGACCCCTACCGCTGGCTCGAGGACGGCGACGACGCCGCGGTCGCTGCCTGGGTCGCCGCCCAGAACGAGCTGACAAGATCGGTGCTCGACGTCCCCGCCCGCGCCGACTGGCACGGCCGGCTCGTCAGCCTGATGGAGTTGCCGCTCATCCAGCACGCCAGCCTTCACGGTGGGCACCTGTTCTGCTACGAGCGCCCTGCCGGCGCCGAGCAGCTGGTGCTCGTCCGCCGATCGACCGCCGATCCCGCCGCCGGCGCGGTCGTCCTGCTCGATCCGGCGGCGGGCAGTGCTGACGCGACGACGGCCATCGACTGGTACTACCCGTCGAAGGACGGATCGGTCGTCGCCGTCGGCATCAGCGAGGGAGGGACCGAGCACTCCGTGCTGCACCTCATCTCCGGCACCGACGGATCGCCGGCCGGTGACGACGGTGACCGCATCCCGGACACGCGGGCGTGCTCGGTGGCCTGGGTAGCGGACGGCTCGGGTTTCTTCTACACCCGCTACCCGGATGGCGACGAGTACAACCGGACGGTCCATCACCACCGCCTCGGTGCCGACTGGCGCAACGACCCGGTGGTGTGGGACGACCGGCCCGACCCGCAGGCGTGGCCGCACGTGGTGCTCACCCCGGACGGGCGCTGGCTCGTCGTCCAGGTCGAGGTCGGCTACCGGCGAACGGACGTCCACGTGCTCGACCGTCAGTCCGACCGGTGGACCACGCTGATCAGCGGCGTCGACGCGACCACATCGTTCGCGGCGGCCGCCGACGGTCGGTCCATCGTCGGGGTCACGAACCTCGCCGCACCCCGCGGTCGGGTCGTGCGCGTCACCCTCGACGTCGACGAGCTGGGCCGCGGCACTGACGGTTGGGAGACGATCGTCGCTGAGGGTGATGGCGTGATCTCCGAGCTGGCCGTCGCCCGTTGGGGGTTGGTGATCGCCTCCAGCGCTGGATCGGTCGACACCGTCCACCGCCACGATGCCGACGGTCGGCCGCTGCCCGCCGTCGTCGGCCTCGACCAAGCGGTCTCCGTCGCCGACGGAGGGCTCGTCGCCGACAGCGAACTCGACGACGTCTTCGTCGTGGTCGACTCCTACCGTGCGCCGACGTCGCTGTGGAAGCTGCCCGTGGACGGGGCGGCGACCCCGGCGTGGGCGCATTCCGATGCCGACCTGCTGACCGGCGGGCTCACCGTCGAGCAGTCCAGCTATCCGTCCGTCGATGGCACCGAGATCGGGTTGTTCCTCGTTCATCGAGGCGATGTCACGCCGAACGCGGAGACGCCGACGATCCTCAACGGCTACGGAGGATTCTCGATCACCTTGAGCCCGACCTGGCAACCGGCGATCGCCGCGTGGTGCGCTGCGGGCGGGCTGTATGCCGTGGCCGGATTGCGCGGCGGGCACGAGCACGGCGAGGAGTGGCACGTCGCCGGCTCGCGAGGTAACAAGCAGAACGTCTTCGACGACTTCCACGCCGCCGCCGACCACCTCGTCGACGCCGGCCTCACCAGCCGCCCTCGCCTGGCGATCTCCGGACGGTCGAACGGCGGACTGCTCGTCGGCGTGGCGTTGACGCAGCGGCCGGACCTGTGCCGGGCGGTGCTGTGCGGGGTCCCATTGCTCGACATGGTCCGCTTTCCCCAGTTCCTCATCGCCAAGCTGTGGACGTCGGAGTACGGGGACCCCGACATCGCCGAGGAGTTCGCCTGGCTGCATGCCTATTCCCCGTACCACCACGTTGTCGACGGGACGTGCTACCCGGCGACGCTCGTGCAGACGGCGGAGGGTGATTCTCGGGTCGACCCGCTGCACGCCCGCAAGATGGTCGCGCTCCTGCAGGCCACGTCATCGTGCCAGGACGAACGGCCGATCCTGCTCTCCCAGGAGGGTCGCGCCGGTCACGGCGTCGGCAAGCCGGTGTCGAAGCGCGCCGACGAGTTCGCCGACGCCCTTTCGTTCCTCGCCGGTCACGTCGGGTTGGAATCGCCTTCACGCTGACACCCGGTCGCTCGGTCGTGTTGGGGGTCGCCGACGGGGCTGACACCCGGTCCGTACGATCGACATCAGTGTCGTCCGCACTTACCCCCGTGCAGCAGCGCACGCTCGATCTGCTCGGGCGTACCGGGGAGCCGGTCGTCTTCGACCCGGCAGTCGTCGCCGAGCTACGCACCGACTTCCGTGACGGGCTCGCCGAGCTCGCCGACCGCCTCCCCGACCCGCCAGCCGATGGCGCGCCGCTCGTCGTCGTCACCAAGTACGACCTCGGAGAGGTCTTCACGTGTGAGGCGAAATGGATGTCCCCGGACGACTTCTCGTGGTCGGCGGCCAAGGCGCGGGGCCAGGTCGCCCACAAGGCGATTCAACTGCTGATCAACTGGCGCGGCGAGATCGTGCCGATCACGGTCGTCGACGACGCGATCGAGCGACTCGCCGACGACGATCGCGGCCTCGGACAGTGGTTGGCGGCCTTGTCGCCTGGAGACGCCGCTGACCTGCGCGGTCGGGCGGTCGAGCACGTCACCAAGTTCCTCGAATGCTTTCCGCCGCTCGATCCGCGGTGGCGCCCGGTCACCGAGTCGACGGCGCAGTATCCGATCAACGGCCCGATCGTGATGCGGGCCAGGATCGACCTCACCCTCGGGGTGCCCCGCGGCGTCGAGAGCCGCAAGGTGATCGTCGACCTGAAGACCGGGCGGCTGCTCCATCGCCACCGCGAGGATCTGCGCTTCTACGCCCTCATCGAGACGCTCGTCCGCGACGTCCCGCCACGGTTGCTCGCCTCCTACTCGCTGGACTCGGCGGCGGCGGAGACCGAGAACGTCACCAGTGACCTGCTGCGCTCGACGCTGCGCCGGACCCTCGATGGCGTCGAGCGGATGATCGAGTTGCGCTACGAGAGCCGGACGCCGACGCGGACACCCAGCGCGGCATGCCGGTGGTGCCCATGTCGCAGCTCGTGCGAGGTCGGAAGAGCCTGGTTGGCCGCCGAACTCAACGCCGCCAGCTAGGCCGTCGGGTCGTTGCGGTCCTAGTCGCCCTGGCGCGGCGATTTAGCCGAACCTCGGAGCCGAAGCGTCAGAGATCGACGGTTCAACTCCGCGGAACCGCCATCGTGGCCGTAGAACGCGGCGTCCACGGCCGCCGCCGCCGGGGCGGAGGCCACTGTGACACCGATCATGAGGGGCCTTGCGGCCCCTCGCCCGAGGGGATGTAGTTGGGGCTGGGCCCGGGTATGTCGTGAGGGGTTGGTGCGTCCAGCCCGGGTGACACCCTGACGGAGGAGCGTGCAGGTGTCCGAGATTGTTGCTTCGAGCACGGATGACACCCTCTTTGATCTTGCGCTCCGGCCGGGCCGTTGTCAGCTACCCGATTCGGAAGGAGGACTCGATGGATGTGCTGGTTGATCGGTGTGCGGCGTTGGACGTGCACAAGGATCAGGTGACAGTGTGTGTGCGGCGGTGGACGACGCAGGGTCGTCGCCGGGAGAGCGAAACTCGGACGTTCTCGACGACGTTGGCATCGTTGCGGGTGCTGCGCGCCTGGCTGGTAGGCGAGCGCGTGACGGTGGTGGCGATGGAGGCCACCGGTGTGTATTGGAAACCGGTGTGGTATGAGCTCGAAGACGCCGGTGTGTTCGAGCTGCAGCTGTTAAACCCGACGCATGTGAAGGCGGTGTCGGGCCGCAAGACCGATGTCCGTGATGCCCAGTGGTTGGCCAAGCTCGTCGAGTGCGACATGGTCGCTGGCAGTTTCGTGCCGCCACGGGCGATCCGCGAGTTGCGTGACGTGACCCGTTATCGGCGGCGTGTCGCCGAGGAGAGTGGCCGCGAGTGGCAGCGGGTGCAGAAACTGCTCGAGGACGCCCAAGTGAAGTTGGACTCGGTGGTGTCGAACATCACCGGTGTGTCGGCCCGGTTGATCCTCAACGCGATGTGTGACGGTGAACGTGACCCGGAAGTCTTGGCCGATCTGGCCAAGCAGGCGTTGCGCCGCAAGATCCCACAACTGCGTGAGGCAGTGCCGGGCCGGTTCAACGAACACCATGCCCTGTTGCTCGGCGAGCTGCTCGCCCACATCGACTACCTCGCCGATCTCGAACGACGCCTTGATGATCGTGTCGACACGCTGATCGTCCCTTTCGAGGCGGCGCGGGACCTGCTGGTGACGATCCCGGGGGTGCAGAAGCGGACCGCTGAGATCGTCATCGCCGAGATCGGTGTCGACATGGACCGCTTCCCAACAGCGCAGCACCTGGCGTCGTGGGCAGGGATGTGTCCGGGCAACAACGAGTCCGCCGGCAAGCACCGCTCGGGCCGAACCCGCCGCGGTGATGCCTGGCTGCAATCGGCCCTGGTCGAAGCCGGCTGGTCGGCGTCACGCAGCAAGAACACGTCGATGCAGGCCCGCTTCTGGCGCATCGCCAAACGCCGAGGCGTCGAGAAGGCGACCTACGCCCTAGGCCATCACCTCCTCGTCGTCATCTGGTGGATGCTCAAAGAGCACGTCACCTACAACGAGATGGGTTACGACTACCTCGCCCGCCGTGTCGACCCCGAGCGACGGCAACGACAACTCATCCACCAACTCGAACAGCTCGGACTGAAAGTCACCCTCGAGCCCGCAGCCGCCTGACCCGGAGTACGCGACCCAGTCAACTACATGACACCCCTTCGTCATGATGGGGGTATGCCAGAGCAACCGCAGCAACGAGATGTGGCGGCGTCGCCTGCCGCCTCCACGGTCCAGTTCGCTGCGGCGGCACGGGCACTCGCCGCGGCGGCGCGCCGGTTCGGGCTGGCTGCCCCCACCTTTCGCACGCCGCCGCGGCTCGTCGGTCTCGATCGAACCGTGCGCCGTCACCATCGCGGCGGCGTCGTGTCCGTTCGCGTCCGTGGTCGACCGTGGGTCGCCGTCCTCGCCGACATGGTCGACGGCGTCATCGCCGTCAATCGGCTCGACGCCAGGAGGGCGAACCGGGCCCGCGCCGACCTATGGGACGAGGTGGCCGCGCACAGTGCAACCGAGCCGGCACGCCCGGCGCCGACCGTCCCCCGAACCACCGTTCCGGGGCCGACCCGGCAGGTGGCGTGACAGCTACACCTCGCCGAGGGCGGCGACGACGACGAAGCCCTGACCGGGATTGGCGAGTTCCGCTGCGGCCTCGAAGTCCGGATCGGACGTCACGACGTCCGGTGGGATCACGAGGATCACGACCTGGGTTTCATCTGGTGCGAACGCTGCCAGGGCGATCGCACCTGGGAGCAGATCGGGGGCTTCGATGACCTCGAAGCCGAGTTCGGTGAAGCCGGCCTCGTAGTCCTCGGCGACCGTCGCGGGATCGCCGCTGAGGTGCCAGACGTCGGCGTACACCTGGGAGGGTGGGAGCCCGATGGCGAGGTCGATGGCGGGGTCGTCGACGAGCGGGCCGACGCCGGGCGGCACCGGCAGGTCGTCCCAGAACGCAGGGCGGGCGACGGGCGGATCGGGCTCGCATGTCGTGTCGGGAGCGGGCAATTGCAGGTCGCGGATGACGAGTGCCTCGGCGTCGGTCACGCACGACGACCCGAGGATCTGTCCGTGCCCCTCGCCCGTGTAGCGCACGAGGGCGACGTTGGGGCCCATCTGGGCGGCGATCTCTTCGGCCCAGCGGAATGGCGTCGCCGGGTCGTTGAGACCGCCGACGACGACGATCGGCGCCGGCCCCGGATATGACGAGACGATCGCCGCGATGTCCTCGGCGATTGAGTCGCGGCACGTGTCGCGGAAGTCGGTGAGGTCGTAGCTGCGGCCGAACCGTGGGGCAGCCTTTTGCAGCTCGGCGAGCAGGGCGGCCGGGTCGGCGGGTGTGACCTGGTCGATGCCGCTGGCGCAGCGGATCACCGGGTTGGCCTGGTAGATGCTGTCGTACGTTCCGTCGCTCGACCGGCCGTTGAAGGAGTCGGCCATCGCCAGCAATGCTGTGCCGTCCCCGACCTCGGCGTCGGCGAGGGCGGCGCCAAGCGATGGCCAGGCGAGCTCGCTGTACATCGCCGACTTCGTCGCCGTCTCCATCACGACATGGTTGACCGGCCGTCCGGTGTCGGACTTCACGGGGTTCGCGTCGAGAGCGGCGAGGAGAGCGTCCCAGCGGGCGGCCACGTCGACGTCGGTGAAGGCGCACTCCGTGCCCTCCTCGCACCACGCCGCCCAGTTGGCGAACGCCTGGTCGAAGCCGACGGGTTGAGTGATCCATTGGTCGTACTCGCTGTCGCCGGTCGGCTCGTAGGCGGAGTCGAGGACCATTGCCCGGACGCGTTCGGGGAACAACGTGGCGTAGACGCCGCCGAGATAGGTGCCGTACGAGATCCCGATGTAGGACAGCTGCTCGTCACCGAGGGCGGCGCGGATCATGTCCATGTCGCGTGCCGTGTTCTCCGTCGAGTAGAGACGCAGCGAGTCGCCGTAGACCTCCTGGCATTTGCTACCGACCATCACCTGCTGGGCGACGATCGCCGCCGCTTCGCCTACGTCATCGGGGGTGTCGTCGGCGTACACCAAGGCGTCGAGGGTGGCGTCGTCGAGGCAATCGATGCCACCGGAGCGGTCGACGCCGCGCGGGTCGAAGCCGACGATGTCGAAGCGGCCGTCGAGACCCATCTCGAAGTCGATCGCTTCGGCCGCCGACGCCGCGAAGTCGAACCCGGAGCCGCCCGGCCCACCGGGGTTGAGCAGGATCGCGCCTTCGCGAACGTCTGGCCGCGCCGGCAGGCGAATCACGGCGATGTCGATCGTCGGGCCGGCCGGGTTGGCGTAGTCGAGCGGAACGGCGAGCGTGGCGCACTCGAGCACCTCGGCCGTGCCTTCCTCGCACGGCCCCCACGTCAACTCAGCGGGTGGCGTGGCCTCCGGCGGGCCAGCCGCTTCCGATCCCGGGACGAAGGGGGTGAGCGCGCCGGCGAGGCAGGTTCCGCCGATGATCAGGGTGCGCAGCATCGGCTCAGGGTAGAGGCGAGGCTGACATTTTTCCGGGCGGGTCAGGGAGCGGGGACTGCGCCGGCGACGAGCGGCTCGAGGGTGAGCTCCGGCTCGTCCTGCTCGAGTCTCGCCAGCCGGTAGCGGTTCTCGAACAGGGCGACGATCTCGCCGTCCGATCGTCGCATGACGCGGATGCCGCCAATGTCGCGAAGACGAGAAAGCGATTCGGCGTCCGTCCGGCGGATCGCCTGGTAGCCCGCTGACAGGATCTCCGCCGGGGCGCCGAACTCGCCGGCCAGGCGGTGGCTGAACACGTCGAACTGGAGGGCGCCGACGGCGGCGAGGATCGGGGCCGATTCGGCGTGGTCGAGATCGCGCAGAACCTGCACCACGCCCTCCTCGTCGAGTTGTTCGATGCCCTTGCGGAACTGCTTGGCCCGGCCCGTGTCGAGCGGGCGGGCGGTCGCGAAGACCTCTGGCGAGAAGCGGGGGATCGGCGGGAAGTCGACGGGCGCTGCGGCTTCGTGGACCGTGTCGCCGAGCTGCAGGCCGGTGGCGTTGACGAGGCCCACGACGTCGCCCGGAAACGCGACCTCGACGGTCTCGCGTTCGGCGCCGAAGGCGGTCATCGCGTACTTCGTCGTCAGCTCTCGGCCTGTCCGGGAGCAGGTGATCGTCATGCCGCGGTCGAAGCGCCCCGAGCAGATCCGGGCGAATGCCAACCGGTCGCGGTGGGAGGGGTCCATGTTCGCCTGGACCTTGAAGACGAACGCCGAGAACCCGTCGTCGAGTCGTCTGGCGACGCCGTCGGCGGCGACGCGCGGCCCGGGAGCGGGCGCCAGGTCGACGATGGCGTCGAGGATCATTCGCACGCCGAAGTTCGTCAACGCCGATCCGACGAACACAGGCGTCGAGTCGCCGGCGAGGAAGGACGGCACGTCGACCTCGGCGCCGACGGCGTCGAGCAGGGCCAGCTCGTCGGCCGCCGTCTGCCAGTGTGGGCCTTCGGTGGCGGCAGCGTCGGCGAGTTCGACGACCTGCTCGGGGGCCAGCGACGCACCGCGCTCCGTGCGCGTGTACCGGATGTAGGTCCCGGACCGACGGTCGATGACGCCGCGCAGCTCCCCGGCCGGCCCGACCGGCCAGGTCGCCGGCGTCGGCCGCAGCCCGATCTGCGCCTCGATCTCGTCGAGCAGCTCGAGCGGTTCACGGCCGGGGCGGTCGTACTTGTTGAGGAACGTCAGCACCGGCAACCGCCTCGTGCGGCAGACCTCGAACAGCTTGAGCGTCTGCGCCTCGATTCCCTTGGCGCTGTCGAGGACCATCACGACGGCGTCGACGCCGGCAAGGACGCGATAAGTGTCCTCCGAGAAGTCCTTGTGGCCGGGCGTGTCGAGGAGGTTGACGACGTGGTCGCGATAGGGGAACTGGAGCACCGTCGAGCTGATCGAGATGCCGCGCTGGCGCTCCAGCTCCATCCAATCCGAGGTCGCCGACCGCCGCCCTTCTCGCGCTTTGACGGCGCCGGCGCGTTGCACAGCTCCGGCGTAGAGGAGGAACTTCTCCGTCAACGTCGTCTTGCCTGCGTCGGGGTGGCTGATGATCGCAAACGTGCGTCGGCGCGCCGCCTCCACTAGCACGTCATTCGACGATGCGACGGCGACAGCGTTGGCGTTCACGGTCGTTCGACGCTATCGGGACGAATCGGACGGTCGTTCATTAGGGTGCCGAGCATGGCCGACAGCACCAGCGGGATGACCGTCGAGGACAACGAGGCAGAGGATCGATACGAGGCGACGGCTGGTGGCGAGGTCATCGGCGTCGCCCGCTACGTCCGCCGCGGCGGCCGGACGATCTTCGTGCACACCGAGGTCGACGGCGGTCACGAGGGTGAGGGCGTGGGCTCTGCGCTCGTCGCTGCCGCCCTCGACACCGAGCGGGCCGCCGAGCGCCCGGTCGTTCCGCTTTGCCCGTTCGTGCGGTCGTTCATCGAGCGCCACACCGAATACGCCGATCTCGTCGACTACACCCTGCTCGCGGCGATCGACGGCGATTGACGCCATCGTCGCCTGCGTCCCGGTCACCTAGCGTGTGGTTCACGCCCGGGTGGCGAAACTGGCAGACGCGGGGGGCTTAAACCCCCCTGAGGGCAACCTCATGCGGGTTCGATCCCCGCCCCGGGCACGGCCGCACTCATTCGGGTTCCGTGGATGCTGTCGTTGCGCTAGCGAGCGCGTTGGCTCCAGAAGCGGGGCGTGCTCACGGCCGCGTCGCCGCGATTGATTCTGATGTCGCTGAGCGGCCAGATCTGGCCGCTTTGCGGGGCAGAGTCCGCCTCGGCAAAGGTCTGGACTGCCCTTGATCATCGCAGGATCGACCAGACGCTCATCGGAGTGAACGCAATCGCCCCCAGCCCTCGGACGTCAACGTCACTGCGGTCCGGCTGTGGCGAGCACCGAGCGCCGATGGCTCCGACGTCGGAACGCCAAATCAGGGTGTGTCGGGCCCACCGGAGACCTCGCCCCAGATTGGAGTCGTGGCGGCGTCGACGACCTGTCGCAGGGCGTGGTTATGGAACCGTGGCGGTGTATCCGCTAGCCGCGTCGTACACCGCTCGGTTTGGTGTCCGAGATGACGCCGGGACCGAACGCGCCGCCGGGTAGCCCTTGCCGCTCGAACGCCGAGCGTTGGCGCGGTGGTGGTGTCAGACGATGGCGGCGACGAAGCCTTGGAGCTCGAGGCCGAGCGTGAGCCGGCCTGCGGCGTCGAGCATCACGGGGCCAGCGGCGACGTGTTGGTTGATGGTGATGGCGTCACGTACGAGGCGGTCGAGGATGCTCGTCGAGTAGATGGCCTGCGTACCGACGAGGCGGACCATGGCTGCGGTGACGTCCTGCGCCATGCGGAACGCTTCCACTCGCGACAGGATCAAGTCGACGCGCTGGTCGACACTGAGCGCACATCCTGAGCAGAGTTGCGTCCAGGCGTCGTCGATGCTGCGGCTGGCGTAGGCCTGTGCGGAGCGGTGCTGGCGCTGGGCGTCGGCGATGGCCTCGCGGACCCGAGGCACCTCGCGCATCGCGACTCCCTCGGGGAGGACGACCTTGTCGGTGACCACTGCGATCGCCTCGTCGATCGCCCTGCGTGCCAGGCCGAGCGCCACGGCCTGCATGTTGGCCAAGAACCCACCCGGGATGGCGTGCAGCGGACCGTCACGCTTGACTGGTTCGGCCAACGAGAACATGTGCTCGACCGGCACGAACAGGCCTTTGCAGGCGTAGTCGTTGCTTCCGCTGCCGGCGAGGCCTGTCGTGTGCCAGGTGTCGATGACCTCGAAGCGATCGGCCCGGGCGACCGCGGTGCGCACGACAGGCATGCCGTCGGGACCCAAGACCGGCGCCCGTTTCCGTTCATCACGATGCACCCAGCGATCATCACGTCGGCGTGGGTGCAGCCGCTGCCGAACTTCCATCGCCCGGACACCCGATAGCCGCCGTCCACCGGCACGGCCTGCCCACCGGGGAACAGCCATCCGGCGGTGATGTCGTCGATGTCGGTCCACAGCTCGCGGGCCGCAGCGTCGTCGAGGAACGCCGAGTAGAACCCGCTGTCGGAGCCGATCATCACGCACCAGCCGACACTCGGATCGGCGTACGCCAACGACTCGACGATGCGCACCTGGTCCGCCAACGGCAACGCTGAGCCGCCCCAAGCCTCCGGCATCGACATCCGGAACACCCCGGCGATCTTCAGTGCATCGACGAGGTCCCGCGGCATTCTGCGAGCCTGTGCGATCTCGTCAGCCCGAGCCGCGATCTCCGGCAGCAGCGCCTCGACCCGACGGGTGATCTCGGCACCATCGAGTGCCACGACCTGTTGCGAGTCCGCCGCCATCTCCGACCTCCCTGCATGCTGCGCTCCACCTGAGCGCAAGCTCGCCCGCCGGCATCCTGACACCTCGGCACGAACTATGCGTGGGTATCCGAAAAATGCATGTGGGCCTCGATGAACATCATGGTGCGCACGCCGGCGACCGCTTCAGGGTGGCGTCGCGTCGGAAAGTCCGCTGTGAGCAGCCCAGATCGCGGGACCGGGCTCATGACACGGTGACCAGGATCGTGTGGGGGTCCTCAGTTGGTGGACCTTCGAACGGCTGCTCCGGATCGGGTGTCTGGATTGCCCACTGACCATCGGTGAGGTCGACGGTGATCGTGCGGTCGGACTCGGCGTCGAACAGGAACGCCAAGAAGTCGAGCGGTCCATCAGCGAAGTCGGGAGGACCTTCGTCGGCCGACTCGAAGAACGTGACGACATCCTCGACGGTGTTGCCCGCTCTGATCTTGAAGAGACTGATCTCTCGGCTTGTCGAGGAGTCGTTGACGATCTCGATCGTGGTTGTACCGGCGTCGAGCCGAGATGGCCCGTCAAGTCCGTCGTCGCTGATGGTGTACGCCGCGTCGGGTTCTGGGACGTCGCTCACGTCTCCCTCGCCGACGGTGAAGCCGGACACCATGCCGAGGCTGTGGTGTGGGATTCCGCCGCTGTTCGGGATGAAGCACAACACGACGTAGTCGCCTGCGATGACGTCGCTGCCGGTGATCGTGTAGGCAGTGCCCGGAGCCTGGACTCCGCCGAGAACGGTGTTCTCCTCGAGGATGCCCTCCAACGGGTCGTCGCTGTCGGCCGTTTCGAGGGCGGTACGGGCATCGTCGACCGTTTGACCGTCGAGCAGCCTGCCCACGGCAACCTCATGGAACTCATCACCGACGTTGTCGATGGCAATCGACACCGTCCCGGCTTCGAGTCCACCTTCGACGGCGAACTCGTACTCCGACGCCGTGATCCGGAGCGTGTTCTCGGTTCCTTCTACGGAATCGCCGCTATGGCCGCCCGACGCCAGTCCGATCACCAGCAGTGAGAGTCCCCTCAGGATGAGCATTCGGGTGGTGCCTCGGCCGGCGTCAGCAGCGCTTCGGTCCCGGCGGGCACGTAGTACGAGACGTAGAACTCGACGCCATCGGCGCCGGCCACAAAGTTGTGGTTGCCCGCGGGGTGCACGAAGGCGGCGCCTTCGGCGAACTCGTGCTCTGCACAGGCACCTTCGTGAGCGGATTGCATCGTCAGCGCGCCTACTGCCACGACGATGATCGACGGGCCTGGGTGGGTGTGCCATCCGGTTTCACCGCTGGGCACGATCGTCGCCCCCACGAATGCAACGTCGGTCGGCTGTTCGGCGAGCAGCGTGACACCGACGGCCGCGTCTTCGATGCGTAGCTCGTTCGCCGAGCCACGGGCGAGCATTGTCGATACGACGTCTGGAGGGGGTTCCGTAGTGCCCGTCGCCGACACGGCGCCGATCGGAACGGCGACGAGTGCGAGTCCCACGGCGAGAGTTGTCTTGGTCTTCATTTGAAATCTCCTTCGGTGATCGCGGTCGGGGCGCTCTCAACCGCCCAATCCCGCACGGTCAAGCCATCGATGTTCGGATGAGTCGTCAGCAGCACTCCGAGATCGCTCCCGGTGAAGTCCCGGAAGCGGGCTTCGGACTGCCAGATGTACACGCCGCCGAACCGGCCGCTCCGGTCCTTCAACCAGAGCTTGCTGACCAGCCCGGGCACTCGTGCGAACGAGGGCGCCATGTCGATACACGCCATGGCCCAGTCCCGTTCGTCGATGTCCCGGAGCCGGTACTCGGCGACTGACGCGTGCATCCCGACCTCCTCGATCGCTTGTGACGATCGTGGGCGTGACGGGGAGCCGTTGGGTGAGGGAACGATGAGGCTTCGATGAAGCTCTCAGGCCAGTTGGGCCTGCCAGTCCGTCCGCAGTCGGTAGCCGCTGCCGCGTACGGCCTCGATGATGGTGGCGGAGGCGCCGAGTTTTCGTCGCAGCGACTGGACGACGGCGTCGACGACGTTGCTGCCGCCGGTGAACTCCGTTCCCCACACCCCGCGAAGAAGCTCATAGCGGGTGACCGTCTTGCCCGGACGTTCACGAAGGTGGGTGAACAGCCCGAACTCGAGTGGCGTGAGACGTACGTGCTCGCCGCGCACTGCGATCTCACGGGCACCGGAATCGACGACGGGCTCTCTTTCAACGCCGAGCTCGGCGCCGATCAACCCGGCGATCCACCCGTCCACCGAACCGGGACCGAAGTCGAGGACCACGCTGGTGTAGAGAACCCCATCGAGTTCGCAGGACGCCTCGTCAAAGGGACGGAATCCGAGCTGCTCGACAACCGGCCAGTAGGTCGGCACATCGTGCACGGCCACGTACATCCGTCGCAGCGCCGGCCGCAGCTCCATGTAGGTGCGTTTGGCATCGAGCCATGACGCGGCCTGGGTCGCCCCCGGTGCCTCTCCCCGGTCGATGTCCATCCAGCGTCGCAGGCCGAGGGCGACCTCGCCCGACGCCAGTGGATGGTCACGCAGATGGCGAGACCACGACTCCACAACAGGGTCGCCGGCGACGAGCGGGGGGCGAATCATCGCCCCGCGCAGAAGGATCGAAAAGCCGACGACTCGTTCCCGGTCGCGCATCACCGAGCACGCCGACGGCGCCGCAGCCATCCACCGCTCGAGCACCGCTGCGGACTGCGGGCCTTCGTGTCGACGGCCGATCGCCGCCGCTGAGGCGACATCGTCGGACCGCAATGGTTCGACGACAAACGGCTGTGTGTCGGTTGGGAAGAACGCCTCGCGAACCGCCGGGTTGGCAAGCAGGTAGAGCATGTCGGCCGTGTAGCGCCAAAGTTCCGACGGGGCCGCGTCGGCCATCTCGTCTCGAAGCTCCCTCCAGGCGGCGCGCCGATAGTTGCGGAGGCGCGTCGGGTTCGTGCTTCGCAGGAATCCAGCGATCGCCTCACGAACGGCGTCGTGCACGATCAGGCCGTCGCGTCCAGCCTCGACGAACGGGAGCTCCAAGATTCGTCGCAAGGCTGGTCCACCGTCCACTCCAAGCATCGCGCTGAGGATCGGTTCGGTGACCCGGCGCACAACCGCCGCAGCCTCCAACGCCTCCTGCGTCGCGGGATCCTCGACGTCCTCGACGTACAGCCGCGAGAGCTCCTCGACGACACGGGTCATGGCGGCGTCCTCGAGCTCCAACTCGGGATGCTCAGCAACACCGGCCGAGGCAAGTGTCAGCGCCAATGGATGGCCGCGCCCAACCCGGTTCAGTCGCCGCGCCTCGTTCTCCGGGACCCCGAGGCGCTCGAGCAGTCGGTGGGCGTCGGACTCATCGAGAGGACCGAGCGGCAATGCCCGAAAGCGCGGCACGTGGAACCAGCTTGCGGACGCCCGCTCCCGACCGGCGAGCACGAGACCCACGGAGGGTGGCAGCGACGGCACGAGCACCAGACGGATCCAGGTGTCCATCAGTCGGAACACCTCATAGTGGTCGAGAACTACCACGGCGCGGTCACCGAGCGAACCGAGATGCTGCAGGAGGGCGTCCACATCCCCAACGTCGCCAAACGCGCTCAGCACACCTGGAACGGTTGGTTCGACAGCCCGGCAGTCCAGCGTGATTGCCCGGACTTCGGCTTCGCGCGCCTGGGCTACGAATGTCTCGAGCAATGACGACTTGCCCACACCAGCGACTCCGTGCATATGGACGACGGCGCCCGCGTCGACGAGGTCCATCAGTAGAGCGAGCTCAGCGGTCCGGCCGACAAACGGGCGAACGTGCTCCGCCCGCAGCGCGACCGTCACGATTCCACTGTGAACCTCCGACGACTGAATGGCAAGCAAGCGGTGCCCGGTGTGCTGTCGTTATGGAGCTGGCTGTGTGGTGGTTGCAGCTGGAACTGAGTTCGTCGGCGAGAGTTCACGGGGATCATCAGTTGTGACGGACAGCGGTGTGCGGGCGATCTTCGGGTTCGCCTGTCATCGTCAGCGTCGACCGACTACGGCGAAGAGGAATTTCCGATCCGACAATCGCGCTGGCCGAGATCGCTGGGCGACGGTCTCGCCGCACGGGCTGGACCGCGTTCTCACCGAGCGTGTGTTGCGCGCCCGGAAAGCGCACCTCGCCAACGACGGGTCGGTCGCGTCGTGGGAACCGGTGCCTGAGCCACGTCCCGGGTGTCGTTCCGTAGTCCATCCGTGCACAGGTCGTGCACAGAACTTGCCGGCACGCACCGATACAGGACCGAACCAGACGGACGGGGCGTCACGAAACCCCAGATCAGGCGGCATCACACGGACGGGAGCGCACCAGGCGGACGCTTCTGCCCGCTCTTAAACCCCCCTGAGGGCAACCTCATGCGGGTTCGATCCCCGCCCCGGCACGACCACGATTGATTCTGATGTCGCTGAGCGGCCAGATCTGGCCAGTGCGCGGGGAGATTCCGAAGTGCCGACCGAGAACGCCGATTGGTGTCCGCTGGGTCGGCAGTTGCAAGCGCCGTCAGCGTCGTCCGCCAGCGGCTGCCGTCGGGTCGTCCGTTCGTCAGGGTTCGACCTGACGAGCTAGATCGAAGGCCCGGTCGGGCCGTTGGTGTGGCTTCGGCGCCCTCGGCATCCCCCTCGGGATCGCCATCTACACGGCCATCCGAGGCGCCCTCGACCCATCGAACTCACCCCACTGACCTACATCGCCACCGGCCTTGCCGTGCTGGTGCTGTGCGCCGCGATCGCCTTTGCCCCCGCCCGACTCCTCTCCCGGCGACCCGTCGCCCCACAACTCGCCTACGAATAGGCCCAAGGGCGACGGAACCCCAGTCGGACGGTGTCCGAGAGTCGCGGGGAATGACACACGGTCAGCCGCGTCCTCGATCGGCGGGTACTTGAGCGGTAGGCGGCGAGCGCGTAGGCGTGGCCGCGTGGAGTCGGTCGCAATCGATTCTCCTGGCGACCTCGGTGGCCGGGGCGGCGATGATGGCGGCGTGGAGAAGGTGGAGGTCGTCGTCGCCCATGACGAGCGCGCGACCTTGCGCCTTGGCGACGTGTTCGTGAAGATTGACGGTGATCAGGCGCGCACCGACGTGGAGGTTGAGGCGATGGCGATGGCGCCGATCCCGACTCCGGAGGTCCTGTGGCGCAAGCCGCCCGTGCTCGCGCTCGCCGCCGTCCCAGGAGTGGCACTCGGCCATCTCGGCGAGCCGTCGACCGCGTCGTCGGCAGCGTGGGCCGCAGCGGGTGCTACGGCCCGGACGCTGCACGACGCTCCGCTCCCGCCATGGCGCGGTCGGAGCCTTGAGGAGTTCGCATCGCAGCTCGCCGGCGCGTGCGAGTGGCTCGTCGCCAACGATGTCCTTCCCGCCGACGTCGTCACGCGGAACCGCCGGCTAGCCGAGGCTGTGCTGCGGCCGTGGACACCGGTGTTCATCCACGGCGACTTGCAGGTCGACCATGTCTTCGTTGAGGGTGACGAGGTCACCGCCGTCGTCGACTGGTCCGAGGCGTCTCAGGGCGACGCGCTGTTCGACCTCGCCGTCCTCACGCTCGGACACCCAGAGCACGTCGGCGATGTCGTCGCCGGCTACGGCATCGACGTCGACCGCGACCTGATCCGCGCCTGGTGGTCGATGCGATGCTTGCTGGGGGTCCGCTGGCTGGACGAGCACGGTTTCGGCCCGCTCGAGGAGATGCCCGAGGTCGCCGTGTTGAGATCGCAGATGTGAGCGACACGAGGCGGAGAGGGCGACCGAACGGCGGTGGGGCACTGCTCGTTGGAGGCGATCGTCGTGGCGCGGCGCTGGCCACGTCTTCGACGAGCATCCGAGAACGCCGAATATCGCGGGCGCCCACGTCCGCTACCGCAGGGTCGAGGGCGCTACCGAACGAGGCGGGGCGCTGTTCGGTGCGCGTCGTCCACGACCGTGGTGGCCCGAGCGGTCGCCTTCGGCGAGGAGCACGAGCTCAACGGTCGCGCGACAACGCCGCCGATCGCCGAATTCGTGCGCGCTCGGTCAACTGGACACCTCCCCCGTGACCGGACTGGTGAGAGGTCGACGGCACCCAACAAGCGCGCCCACGGTGGTGGCCGCTGCCGAACTGACGTTGTCGAGCACGCCACCGTCGCCGCCGTAGGAGCGACCGAGCGCTCGGACAGCGGCGCGCGACGAGCAGTGGCGCCGGTGCGGTTGATTTGCAGACCTGTGTGATCACGTCGACGGGGGTCTCGGCGAGCGGTCCGACGTGCAGCGTCGGCCCAGCGTTGTTGACGACCGCAGTCAACCGACCGGCGGCCGTCGCGGCGGGCAAAGAGCGGCTCGACACCAACGGCATCGCTCACGTCCGCGCGTGCGGTGAGGCATGACCCACACGACGTAGCCGAGCACGACCTCATGACCCTCGCCCGCCAAACGGTGGCCCGTCGCCAACCGATACCGCGTGTGCCGCCGGTGATCAGCGTTCGTTGTCGTGATGCTCTCACCCAGCAAGTCCGACGGATGACCCAGTCCCCGATCTCAAGGACAGGACGGGCGAGGAACTGTCCGCGTTAGCGGTTGGCATCGGAACGATCCGAGAAGAGCTCAAGCTGGATGTTGTCCGGATCGCGGAACACGAGCACGAACGCCCCTTGGATCGAGTTGGCCGGCGCGATCGGCGACGACGTGACGCCTGCACGATCCAGTCGAAGTGCCCACGAGTCGAGCTCGTCACGGTCCCTCACGGCGAACGCGAGGTGGTCGAGTCCGGTTCGGGTCTCGTCGAATTCCTCGAGACGACTGTCGCGGTGTTGCGTCAGGCCGAGCCGGATGGCGAGGTGGTCATGCCCAAGGAAGATCTTGCGGCGAGTGCCGTCGGGAGATTCGTACCGGTCGATGCGCCGGAACCCGAGCACCTGCTCGTACCACGCCGCGCTGTCCTCGACGTCGCGCACGGTGAGGCCAAGGTGGTGGAGTCCTCGGATCATCACTAGCCGCGGGTCCCCATGTCCGTTCGTCGCCAAAAGCTCGCGCGGAATTGTGCGCAGGAACAACCCGGGAGCATCGGGCATCGGCTCATTGCGAGGGGTTGTGCGCAGGATCTTCTCGAAGGCGACGCAGCGCGTCGTGCCATGATGGCCTGCCTTCAGCTCCGCGCATCGTCCATCGCACGAACGTGGTCGGTCCCATTTCGCGGCTCAGCGTGCGCATGAGCTCCTGGTGGGGGTCGGCACCGGCAAAGTTGCCAAGGGCATCTTCGCCGGTCCAGACCGACAACGTCGCGTACTCCTTGCGAAGTGGTCGGGCCAGCAGGGCGAAGCCGATGACGCCGTCGGTGACTCGCAGCTGCTTACGGACTGCGCTCGCGCCGCGGTACAAGCGCCAGGTTGAGCGTCGACTCCGGGGCGGGATGCTTGATGCCAGTACGAGGTACTCGCGGTCCCGCTCGGGTGGCGTGGTCCACCGCCATGGCGACTTCACGATGCTTCCTCCTGAAGCGAGCACTGTGCGTTGGTGGTCGACGAGCTCAACACGGTGCGGATGCTTCCAACGGTACGCGTCCGGTGCTCACAGAGGACCTCGGCGTGCTCAACGGTCGTGTCCGGTGGTGAACTGCAGGATCGCCTGGGCGAATGGTGTTGGGTCGAAGCCGAAGGCGAGGTGCCGCTGGCCTGGAAGGCAGTGGAGCTGAGCTCTCGGCAACAGTTCGGCTACTTCGTCCGCAGTAGGGAACACTGAGGCGTCCGTCTTCTCTCCGTAGAGGTAGAGCGTCGGGATGTCCGGGGGGACCGGCGCCTTGAGTCGGTCGATGGCTTCGTGGGCGGTCCGGAGCTCGCGGGGGACGAGGCAGACACCCTCGCGGGCCCTCGCCCACACCTCCGGCAGCGAACGGATGATCTGCACCTCCTCGTCGACGGCAACGCCCGCGGACAAGAAGATCTCCAGGGCCTGGTCGGGGTCACCGGCATCCAGCGCGGCCTGCACCGCGTCGACGAGATTCGGGTCGAAGCGGTCGCCGTGGAAGGGCGGCTCATACAGCACGAGCGATCGCAACGACGGCCGCTGCGTGGCGGCCAAGAGGCAGTACATCGCTCCGCCGGAGTGTCCAAGGAGATGGGCGTGGTCGCCCGCGGCGGCGAGGACGGCCAACACGTCTTCGACCTCGCGATCGAGACCGTAGTGGGGGCCATCGCCACTACCACCTCGCCCCCGGCGGGAGTAGACCCACACCGAGTGTCGCTCGGCGAGCATGCCCTCGATGAGAGCAAAGGTCTCGAGACTTCCGATTGCTCCGTGCACGAGCACCATCGGAGAACCGTGGCCCGAGTGGCGTGCCGCCAACCTGGTTCCATCCGCAGATGTGATGGTCATTTCCGGCATTCTCCACGTCCTCGTCTCAGGGTTGTCTGCTCGCGGTGGCGGCCGCCCGAGCCTTCGCCGCGGTGAAGCGACGCCGTGGTCGTCCCGATCCCAGCAGGTGTGAGCGCCGTGGGCGACGCCTTCGAGGCCGCTGGGCGACGTGTCCCCGTCAACACGCGGGAGACGATGCGCGGACGCATCAGGTGCTGGGGAGGTGCCACCATCCCGTTCACCGCCATGAATGCCGTGGCCACCACGGGATCGTGGTGGGCTACCCGCAGGAGACGATTGACGTAGGCGTTGATCATCCGCCATCGGGCTGGGCGAGGCCCCTCAACGACGGGGTAGCCGAGGTCGGCGCCGGTGGCCATTGTCCACGCCTCGTCAATTGTTCGTTTCGTGCGCTGGAAGAAGCGCCGGCCCACCCGGTCCAGACCGTGCTGGTCGAGGATCTGGCCGAGGGCGCTGGCTTCGCCGATCGCGACACTCATCCCCTGTGCGTAGACGGGGTTCAACGAGCACACCGCGTCGCCGGTCACGACAAATTGAGCGGGGAAGCGCCGCAAGCGGTCATACCGGCGGCGCAGGTAACTGGGAAATCCGCCGGTTGACGCCTCCCCGAGCGGCTCGGCCCTGGCGACGAGCTCATACAGGTCCGCCACCCAAAGGGTGCGTGCGTACTCGACGAACCCATCGAGGTCGGCTGGTGGGCGTTCGCCCATGAGACCGACGAGGGTGACGATCCACCGATCGCCCTCGACGGCGAGCGCCACTCCGCCGCGGCGCCCATCGTGCGGAATCGTCACCACGAGGTTCTGACAGTCCCCGAGATCGCCCCGCTCCCGACGGAACAGGCGGGTGGAGTAGTGGATTCCGACCTGCAGCCGCTCCTGCCGGGGCGGCGGGTAGCCGAGGTCAGCCACCCAGCGCGGGGACGGGGAGCTGCGCCCCGTAGCGTCCACGACCAAGTCGCCCGCCAACGCTCCCTCGGTGTTCGAGTCCAGCGAACCGAGTCGTACGCCGGTCACTCTGGATCGGTCCGCGCTGGTCAACAGGCCGCGGACGTCGTGGTCTTCGAGCAGCCGGACCCCCGACATTGCCCGCACCCGGTCGCGTACGACCGACTCGAGCAGCGGCCGAGTCGCGCCAACGAACTCGAGCTCGGCGCCATCGAGCAGCAAGCTCCCATCGGCGATGTGGAAGCGGACCTCTGTCGCGTTCATCACGCGGGCGTCTCTCGCCCGCAGATCCTCAACGACCCCAGGCAGCAGCTCGGACAAGCCCACCAGCCCTGCGGGCAGCAAGATGTGGACGTGCCGGCCTTGAGGGATGCCCCGGCGGCACTCTCCCGACACGGGCAGGGTGTCACGCTCGACGATCGTCACTCGGTCGAAACGCTCGGCCAGGGCCGCCGCAGCCGCCAATCCCGCCAGGCCGGCACCTAGCACAACCGCGTGCTCGCCCACATGAGTCATCGCGGCCCGGGCTTGGGCCCGGTTGTCAGCGCCGTCTTGTCCATCACGCCGAGGATGACCGAACCAGGCTCGTCGCGATCTTCGCGACGTTGGTGGATTCGGGCGATGCGGGACCGATCGGCCAGTGCCATCATCCGTGTATTCGAGTCGCGTGCCATTGATCTCGATCGTCGCCATTCGCTTCTGCCTTACATCCGCGGATCGGGAACCGTGCGTCTCTGCCGCCGCATGCTTGCGCCGCGTCAGGGCAAGTCTTCGCCGAAGACCGGGACACCGTCGGGGCACAGGCGGACGGTGGGATTCCAGTCGGCGAACACGCCGTTCGGGTTGTCCTTCCAGATCCAGCTGTGCAGGATCCACAGTGGCAGCGTCGCGTGCTGGTGGAAGTCGACGCCGAACAGGTTTGGCGGAGCTTCGCTGGACCAGGCTTCGACCGGAACGATGTACTCGTGAGCGACCAGTCCGACGATCGCGCCATCGGCGTCGAGCTCGTAGACCAGCGCTTCGGGTGTGGTGACGTCGACGGTCCCGTCCATCAGTGACTCGTTGAGGTAGTGCAGGCCCATTCCGCCGGCCTCAGGGTTCTCGAAGCAGCCGAGGGTGTCGAGGGTGCTGGCGTAGCCGGCGGCCTCGGCGACTTCCACGTCCTGGAACGCGGCGGCGGCGAGGTTGGCCGTCGCCAGCTCTGCTTGGTCCGCAGCGGTCTCGGGGGCTGAATGGCCGGTGTCGCTGTCGTGGTCCGCTCCCGCTGCTGCGAGCGACGCCGAGGCCAGGGCGGCGGCGACAGCGAGACCGCCGACGATGGTCTTGATGTGCTTCATGTGTGTCTCCCTTGATGTGGGTTGGGTTTGATCCATCTGCGAAGCCCCTCACAGGAAGAAGTACGGATCGAGCACCCGCACTTCGACGATGCGGTCCACCGGCAACCCGTTGCCGCTGGCCGCGTGGCGGATCGCCTCAGGTGACGGTCCGTCGTAGATGCACCACGTCGAGCGCTTGTCGGGCGACACGTAGGAGTGGATCCACGTCACGCCGTCATCGGCGTTCGTCGCCACGACGCCGGCGGCGGCTTTGGCTCCGGGTTCGTCGACGGTCAAGCCGAGGCCCTCGGGAAAGGTGCGTTCCACCAGGTATCTCGGCATCGCTGATCTCCTTGCTCGAGGTGCCGAGGCGATGGTGCGCGTCAGGACAGCAGTCCGGCATCGGTGGTGGTACCCATCTTGGGTGGCGCCGGCTACCGGGTTTGGACAATTCGTTGAGCACCCGGCGTGCGGGTGCAACGATGGTCCCGTGCGGTCACGAGCGCCAGCGGAGGGTGACCGGGCGAACGGGCTCCTTGAGCGGTCCTCCCAGCTCGAGAGGTTGCGGGCCGTGCTCGCCGAGGTCGAGGAGACAGGACGTGGTCGCCTCGTGCTGATTGGCGGTGAGGCGGGCGTGGGGAAGACGGCGCTGCTCCAGCGCTTCATCGGAGAGCACGACGGCGTGCACCGCACCCTGTGGGGCGCCTGCGACGCTCTGTTCACCCCGCCTCCACTCGCGCCGTTGCTCGACGTTGCGCACGTAACAGGCGGCCGGCTCAACGAAGTGATTCGAAGCGAGGCAACGCCCCACGCGGTGGCATCCACGTTGATGGACGAGTTGGCGAGCAGCCCTCCGACAGTCCTCGTGCTCGAAGACCTCCACTGGGGGGACGAGGCCACGCTCGACGTCGTACGAGTACTCGGTCGGCGGATCGACACGGTCGCCTCGCTGGTCCTCGCCAGCTACCGCGACGACGAGCTCGACCGGGACCATCCGCTACGACTCGTGCTTGGAGAGCTGGCGACGGGCCGCGCTGTCGACCGTCTCTCGCTCGTGCCGCTCACACCTGCGGCGGTGGCCGCCCTCGCCGAGCCGCACGGCGTCGATCCCGGTGAGCTCTACCGCACCACGGGCGGGAATCCGTTTTTCGTCACGGAGGTGCTCGCCTCCGGCGACACGCACATCCCGCCGACAGTGCGCGACGCCGTTCTGGCCCGTGCCGCTCGGCTGACCCCGGCGGCGAGAGCGCTGCTCGACGCGGCGGCCGCCGTACCGCCGCGGGCAGAGATGTGGCTCCTCGAGCTGCTCGCAGCAGCGCCGTCAGAGGGCCTCGACGAGTGCGTCGCGGCAGGCATGCTCACGATCGAGCCTGGCGGGGTCGCATTCCGCCACGAGCTCGCCCGACGAGTCGTCGAGGACTCGCTTCCGTTGCATCGGAGGATCGCGCTGCACCAAGCGGTGCTCGCTGCGCTCGTGGAGTCCCCCGGCGGTTCGACGGACCTGGCCCGGCTCGCCCATCACGCTGAGGCAGCCAACGATGCGGTGGCTGTGCTTCGCTATGCGCCGGCTGCGGGGGCGCAGGCAGCGACGCTCGGCGCCCACCGCGAAGCGGCGGCGCAGTACGGCAGGGCGCTGCGGTTCGGCGACATCCTGCCGCCGGATGAGCGGGCCGAGCTGCTGAAGCGTCGCTCGCACGAGTGCTACCTGACCGACCAGGCGGATGAGGCCATCGGGGCGATGCAAGGCGCCATCGAGTGCTACCGGCAGTTGGGCGACCGGCTCGGCGAGGGAGACGGACTTCGCATGCTCGCCAACATCTTGTGGTGCCCCGGCCGGCGAGCCGAATCGGAACAGGCGGCACACGAGGCATTGGACCTCCTCGAGCAGCTCCCTCCGGGTCGTGAGTTGGCGATGGTGTGCAGCACGCTCTCCCAGCTCGGCGCGAGCGCCGACGACACCGAAGAAGCCGTCTCGTGGGGTTCGAGAGCGATCGAACTTGCGGAGCGTCTCGACGACACGGAGGTGCTCGTCGACGCCCTCACCAACGTTGGGGTCGCCGAGCTGCTGTCCGGGCGGCATGAGGGCGGAGCGAAGCTGGAGCGGGGCCTTGAGCTCGCTCGCCGCGCCGGACTCCTCGAGTATGTCGCTGAAGTGTTGGAGTCACTGGGCAGCGTCGGTGTGCTGATCAAGTCGCACGCCCTTGCCAACGATCACCTCGACGCGGCGGTCGGCTACTGCGCCGAGCACGGCGTAGAGGTGTACGGGCTCTACGCCCTCGCGTGGCGGGCCCGGCTGGAGCTCGACCAGGGCCGGTGGGACGAGGCGGCCGAGTCGGCCACGCTCGTCTTGCACGAGCGCGCAATCTCGACGAAGCCCCGGACGCTCGCCCTGGTCGTCCGTGGGCTGGTGCGGGCACGTCGCGGTGATCCGGAGGTCTGGGAGCCGCTCGACGCCGCGCTCGCGCTGGCGGAACCCACCCGAGAGCTTCCGCGTATCGCACCCGTCGCCGCGGCGAGGGCGGAGGCTGCCTGGCTGGAGGGCAACCGCGAGGCGGTGACCAGGGAGACCGAAGGCGCCCTCGCCCTAGCCGTGCGGCGCCGATCCTCGAGGGTGGCGGGGGAGCTCGCCGTGTGGCGCCGTCGGGCGGGCAGCGAGGAGGACGAGCCGCCGGTGGTTGCCGAGCCGTACGGGCTCGAGCTGGCCGGTGATTGGAAAGGCGCGGCGGATCGTTGGGACGAACTGGGATGCCCGTACGAGTCGGCGCTGGCGCTCGCCGCTGGGGGCGAGGACGCGTTGCGCCGCGCCCTCGACGGGCTCCACCGCCTGGGCGCGCGGCCGGCGGCGGCGATCGTCGCCCGCCGACTGCGCGAGTCCGGCGTGCGGGGGTTGCCACGAGGGCCGCGGCGAGCGACGCGCGAGAACCCGGCGCAGCTGACGCCGCGCGAGGTCGAGGTGCTCCGCCTCGTTGCCGAGGGACTCCGCAACGCGGAGATCGCCGAGCGGCTGTTCGTCTCGGAGAGGACCGTCGACCACCACGTGTCCGCCATCCTGCGCAAGCTCGACGTGCAGACTCGCGCCGGGGCGGTCGCCGAGGCAGCGCGGCTTGAGGCCATCCTCTAGGAACGTCGTAGGTCCGCCGATCCGGTCGCGGTCAGCGACAGGCGACCCACCAGTCCATCGGGCGGCGTCCCGGACCTGGATTTGAGGACGACGACTCCGCTCCGGGCGCCGATCCGGGTGATGGACCGTAGTTCGGGTGGTCCTTGGCATCGCCGCGCTCGGGAAGATCCGGGGTGATCTGACCGTAGTTCGGATGGTCCTTGGCATCGAGCCGGCCCGTCGCTGGTAGCCGCGCCGTGACTTCACCTCCGTCGTCGACTTCCCACCGTCGCCGGAGGGTGTGGCCGACAGCACGGTGATGTTGCAATGCACCAAGTGTCCGATGTCGATGCAGAACCTGGGTGGTTGTGGCTCGTGCGCATCGGCGGTGAGGGGCGCCGTGATCAGTGTCGACCGGCGACGAGCGCGGCAATCCCGGTTCCGATCGTCGCCTTGTTCGGCCGTCCCATCAATCGTCTCGGCATCGCTGATCTCCTTCGTTCGAGGTGCCGAGGCGATGGTGAGCGTCAGGGGCGCGTCGACGCATCGGTGGCGCTGCCAATCTTCAGGGCGGCGAGTACCGAGATTGGACGCCGCAGTGCCAAACCGCCGTCGATTTCCGGCCAGAACTGACCGGAAACTCCGATTTCTGCGATGCACCGGGCGGGCGACACCGGACGACCGCCATCTGGAACCGGACCCTCTCGTAACCGGCCAAGTCCCCGGCTGCCTCACGACATAACACGCGCCCGAGAATCCGGCTTCGGAGACGGTGCCGAACCCGCTCCGCCGCGGAGCGCAGGGCCGACGTGATGCACGTATAACGACGGGTCGGCGCTCGTGGCGGGGCGGCGCCATCGGTCGTCGGCGGGTCACGACGGCAGCGAACCGTCCAGTCGCCCTCGCGACCGAACGCGGAGGCGCGAGGTTCGGTGGCCAGCCCTGCCGTGCGCCGCAGACTTCAGCGCGGCTGGCGGCTGCCCCAATGTCGCGATCAATCCAGTGCCGGCGGGCGTTCCGATCGCCGATTGCGTGTGGCAGGTCAGTGACGATGGCTCACGCTGAGGGCTTGAGATACGGCAGACGTGGCACGACGACCGGCACTTCAGGGGCGCTCACACGTCCCGAACCTCAAACAGGAAGATTGTGGATGCCAGCGTCTCGGTGGCCGCCTTCACGTGTTGGAAGTCTTCGGCGTCCAGTGCCGTCATCGCATCCTCGAGGGTGGGGAAGTCGGCTTCGAGGATCCAGCCCGCTTCGCCGGCGTTGGCGCCCGGACCCATGAGTGGGCCTACGCTGCGCGTGATCGGCTGGCTGCGTGCACTGGCTTTGAACGACGAAGCGATGCCCTCGATCAGAGCGTCTACCTCGACCGGACCTGCCGATTTGGGGAAGATCACCAATGCGCGGTACACACGTCAACGGTAGCGCTGGAGTCTCCGGTGCGAGGCCGATCAACCGCATGCTCGATCGCGCCGTCGAGCGCCCGGTTCGGGCGGTGCGCCGATGAGCGCCGAATGTCGGGTACTGAGCATCGACGCAGACACCGTTGATCAGAGCCGCCTTGGCCAACCGATGGGTGTGTAGGGGACTATTCGGTCCCCTACACACCCATCGGTTCCTGCAACCCTCGCCCGGGCGACTTCGGGATTCGACAGTGAGGGGTTCTCGCCGCTCAAGACGACTCGCGGACGACGAGTTCGACGCTCAGACGCCGTGGCGCGACGGAGCCGGTGGTGGCGAGTGACGTCAAGGCTTCGACTGCCGTCCGGCCGAGTAGGTCGCGGTCGATGCGGACGCTCGTCAGGTGTGGTTTCACTACGTCGCACATCGCGATGTCGTCGAACCCGACGACGGCGACATCGTCTGGAACCGTGAGGCCTTGCTCGACGACGTGCTGTAGCGCGCCGATGGCGATCATGTCGTTGTAGGCGAAGATCGCATCGGGACGACGCTCGAGTGTCAGCAGCGCAGCAGCTCCGATGCGCCCGCCAGCGATGCTGTTGTCGACCTCGACGATCAGATCCGGATCGACAGGCAGGCCCGCCTTCTCGAGCGATGCGCGATACCCGGCTTCGCGTCTGCGAGGGTCGATCAGGGCCGCGCGCATGATGGTCGATCAGCATCGCCACTCGCTTCCGGCCGCGTTCGACGAGGTGATCAACGGCGAGGGCCGCGCCGTGCTGGATCTCGGCGGTCACGACGGCGATGCGGGGGGCCTCGATCTCGTCGTTGAGTACGACGATCGGCAGACCATCGGCAGCGAAGCGAACCAAGTCGGTACGGCTGTCGTGAGCGGGAAACACGATGACCCCGTCAACGCCGTGCCCGAGTAACGACGTGATGGCGCGACGTTGCCGATCCCGGTCGCTGTCAGTGCTGACGAGGAAGATCGTGCGGCCGATGCTCGCAGCCGCCGCCTGCACCCCGTCGGCGAACTCAGGGAAGAACGGATCGAGCAGCTCGGCGGCGACGAGTCCGATGGTGTCGCTGCGCCGACGGATCAGACCCCGGGCCATCAGGTTGGGTCGGTATCCGAGCTCGGCGATGGCGTCGAGGATGCGATCGCGAGTCTCTGCCGTGCAACCGCCTTCGTCGTTGACGACGCGGGAGACGGTGCGGGCGGAAACGCCGACGTGGCGGGCGACGTCATCGAGCGTCACCGCGCCGCCGGGAGCGGAGGGGGTTGACGCCATTGATGACGAAGAGTACTGTCACGTCAGCGCTGACGTCAACGCTGACGTGGCCTGAGCGCAGATCCGGACGGGCCTGCGTGGAGCCAGACGCGATCGACGGTCATGGAGCGAGGGGGTTTCGATGACGACGGCGATCCAGCCGATTGCAGCCACCGGTCGCCAAACGCCGGCGGTGGGACACCGGTCAGCTCGGTGTCGCCCTGGTCTTCCTGGCCCCGGCGATGATCGGGTTCTTCCTCTTCTACTTCCGATCGACCGTTCTCGGATTCTGGAACAGCTTCACCGACAAGGAACTGCTGCGACCGAAGGCCGAGTGGGTGGGCCTCGAGAACTATCGGGAGATGCTCGACGACGACGTCTTCTGGAACGCCCTGTGGGTGACCCTCAAGTACGTGGTGATCAACATCGGCATCCAGACGATCTGCGCGATCGCCATCGCCTGGGTCCTCGACCGGTTGTCGAACTCGCGGCTGATCCGCACCATCGTCCTCACGCCATGGCTGATGGCCAACGTGGTGGCAGCGATGCTGTTCCTCTGGATCCTCGACTTCCGCTTGGGCGTGGCCAACGCCTTCCTGGAGTGGATCGGGATCGGTGCCAAGCCGTTCTTCACGTCGAGCGCATGGGCGATCCCGACGATCGCCTTCATCAACGTGTGGCGTCACATGGGCTACACCGCGCTCCTGCTGTTCGCCGGCCTGCAGACGATTCCCAAGTCGGTGAAGGAAGCGGCGTTGGTCGACGGATGCGGTGAGGCTCAACGCTTCTTCCGGGTCATCCTGCCGCTGCTGCGCCCGGTACTGGCCGTCGTCATCGTCATCACCGTCATCGGCTCGTTCCAGATCTTCGACACTGTCGAAGTCACGACGAACGGCGGACCCGTCAACGCCTCCCGCGTGATCTACCTCTACATCTACGACCAGGCGTTCGGCCGGCGGAACTTCGGATACGCCTCGGCGATGTCGGTCGTCCTGTTCCTGATCCTCGCCGTGGTGACGTTCGCCCAGATGCGACTGCTGCGGCGCCAACGAGTCGGACCTGGCGTGAGGAGGCAGTCATGACCGTGGCGCTCGAAGCACCTGCCGACCAGCTCGAGGCCGTGGCTGTCTATGACCGCGACACCGTGCGCCCGCATCGGAAGTGGGCCGACATCGTGCTCTGGGTCGTCGTCGGCATCGTCGTGGTCGTCACGGTGTTCCCGTTGTACTGGTCGTTGCGCACGGCGTTCTCGACGAACTCGGCACTCCCGAGCAACACCAAGAGCTTGCTCCCCGCCGACTTCTCCCTCGGTGGTTTCGAGCGGGCACTCGGCCTCGCCACCACCGAGGAGTCGATCGCCGCTGGCGGATCGGGTGCCGAGATCAACTTCCTGCGCGCCCTGCTCAACACGTTCATCGTTGCGGCGATGGTCACAGTCGTCCAGATGCTGTGCTGTGCGATGGCCGCCTACGCCTTCGCCCGCCTGAGGTTCCCTGGTCGCAACGTGTTGTTCTTCGTCGTCCTGACCGCCCTGATGATCCCGCCGATCTTCACTCTCCTGCCGAACTTCATCTGGGTGCAAGAGCGCGGCTGGCTGAACACCTACATCGGAATCGCCGCTCCAAACCTGTTGATGACGCCGTTCGCCATCTTCTTCCTCCGTCAGTTCTTCCTCACCATCCCCAAGGAGATCGAGGAAGCGGCGACGATCGACGGGGCCGGACGGTTCCGCACGTTCTTCAGGATCATCGTGCCGATGGCCGCGTCGTCGGTCACGACGCTGGCCGTGTTGACGTTCATCACCCAGTGGAACGACTACCTCTGGCCCAAGCTCGTCGGCCCGGATCCGGGCGTCCGACAGCTCACGGCCTCGCTCAGCAACTTCCGGTCGCAGACGCCGCAGGGCACCCCCGACTGGGCCGGTCTGATGGCCGCGACCTGGGTGACGGCCCTGCCGATCCTGATCCTGCTGATGATCGTCGGCAAGCGGCTCGTGAACTCGATCCAGTTCTCGGGCATCAAGTGATTTTCAGGTTTCCGCGACAACGCCGCGGGGAGGGTCACCGGTCCCGAACCGGCGCAAAGGAGACAACCATGAGGAGCAAGGCTCCCGCACTCCTCGCCACTGCGGCGCTCGTCATCGCGGCGCACGGCGGGGTCGACCTAGCCGAGGCGTCGGGTGATGCGGTCTCGATCCGCTACCAGCTCTGGGACGCCAACCAGCTGCCCGCCTACGAGGCATGCGCCGCGGCGTTCACCGAGGCGAATCCGAACATCACCGTCGAGATCGAGCAGCTCGGCTGGGACGACTACTGGACCGGCATCACCACCGGCTTTGTCTCCGGTACCGCGCCGGACGTGTTCACCGACCACCTCAACTTCTACCCGGAGTTCGCCGCGACCGAACAGATCCTCCCGTACAACGAATTGATCGAGCGTGACGGGGTCGACACGAGCATCTACGTCCCGGGACTTCTCGAGCTCTGGCAGGATCCCGATGGCAACCAGTACGGGCTCCCCAAGGACTGGGACACTGTCGCCCTCGTCGTCAACAACGACATGCTGGCGGAGTCCGGCGTCGACCCGGCGACGCTCGGCGAGCTGACCTGGAATCCCGAAGACGGTGGGACGTTCGAAGAGCTGATCGCCGCCTTGTCCGTCGACGCCAATGGCGTGCGCGGCAACGAAGAAGGCTTCGACCCGTCCAACGTGGCGACGTTCGGCTTCGGCTACGTCGGTGCGGGCGGTGGCTATGGCCAGACCGAGTGGAGTTGGCTCGCCCTGACCAACGGGTTCGAGTACATGAACGAACCGGTGTGGGGCACCGAGTTCAACTACGACGATCCCTCACTGGTCGACACGATCGACTGGGTCAAAGGTGTCATCGAGAAGGGCTACGCCCCACCGTTCGAGGTGTTCTCTGCCACCGGTCACAACGACCTGTTCAAGGCCGGCCAGACGGCGACGACCTCGCTCGGCTCGTGGGAGATCAACGACGTCGTCGACGCCGAGTTCGAGACGACGTTCTTTCCGACGCCGATCGGCCCGAGCGGTGAGCGGGCCTCGATCATGAACGGTCTGGCCGACTCGATCTCCGCCAGCACCGAGCATCCCGACGAGGCCTGGGAGTGGGTCAAGTTCCTCGCCTCACCGGAGTGCCAGAACCTCGTCGCCGAGAAGGGGGTCGTCTTTCCGGCGATCCCCGAAGCGGCAGCACGGGTCGAAGCCGTGCGTGCCGAACAGGGCGTCGACGTCAGCGCCTTCACCGTGCACGTCGAGGACGGAACGACGTACCTCTCGCCGATCGCCGACTACGCCGCCGATCGCAACGCGATCATGATCCCGGCGATGGAGGCCGTGTTCACCGGCTCGGACACGGCGGAGACCCTCAGCGAAGCGAACTCGGAGGTGAACGACCTCTTCTGACGGTCCTGCAGCGCCCGTCGGTCGAACGACTGGGCTCCCCCAAACGAGGTGCTGGGGCGGGAGGTTCTTTCCTCGCCCCGGCATCTCGGATTCCGACGTTCGGAGTGTCCATGCCCAAGATCACGTTCGTCGGTGCCGGAAGCACCGTGTTCGCCAAGAACCTGCTCGGCGACATCCTCGGGCTTCCCGAACTTGCCGACTCCGAGATCAGCTTGTTCGACGTCGACGACGAGCGGCTGCGCACGTCCGAGATCGTTGCCGGCAAGATCGCCGCGGCCGTCGGGGCGACACCGAAGCTCACGGCGACCACCGACCGCCGCCTGGCCCTCGACGGCGCCGACTACGTCGTCACGATGTTCCAGATCGGCGGCTACCGGCCGTCGACGGTGGTCGACTTCGAGGTCCCCAAGCGCTTCGGCGTGCGCCAGACGATCGGCGACACCCTCGGCGTCGGAGGCATCATGCGCGCCCTGCGGACCGTGCCGGTCCTGCTCGACGTGTGCGCCGACATGGAGCAGCTCTGCGGCGACGCCACCCTCCTGCAATACGTCAACCCGATGTCGATCAACTGCTGGGCGATCAACCGGGCCACCACGATCCGCACCGTCGGCCTCTGCCACAGCGTCCAGCACACCGCCCACCAACTCGCCGGCGACCTCGACGTCCCAGCCGACGAGCTCCGGTACCTGTGCGCCGGAATCAACCACATGGCCTTCTACCTCCGCTTCGGCCGCCAGACCGACGACGGCATCGAGGATCTGTACCCGGCGATCGCCGAGTTCGCGGCCCGCGGCGAGATGCCGAACCGTGGCGACCCGACACGAACCGACGGTGGTGCGGCTGGCCTGTCCGACGCTGTCCGCTACGAGATGTTCCGCCGGCTCGGCTACTTCGTCACCGAGTCGAGCGAACACTTCGCCGAGTACGTGCCGTGGTTCATCAAGCGTGATCGACCGGACCTGATCGAGCGGTTCGGCATTCCGCTCGACGAGTACCCGGCGCGATGCGAGATCCAGCTCGCCGGCTGGGAGGATCTGCGTGCCCGAATGGAGGATCCCGACGCAACCCTCGACGTGGCGCCGAGCGTCGAGTACGGCGCCGCCATCATCCACTCGATCGAGACCGGGCAACCGCGTGTCGTCTACGGCAACGTGATGAACGCGGGACTGATCACCAACCTTCCCGACGAGTGCTGTGTCGAGGTGCCGTGCCTCGTCGACCACAACGGCGTCCAGCCCACGCGGATCGGCCGGATCCCGCCCCAACTCGCCGCCTTGATGCAGACGAACATCAACGTGCAGTCACTCACGGTGGAGGCGATCCTCACCGGCGATCGCCAACACGTCTACCACGCCGCGATGTTCGACCCGCACACCGCCGCCGAGCTCGACCTCGACCAGATCTGGCAGCTCGTCGACGACCTGATCGACGCTCACGGCGACTACATCCCTGCGCCACTCCGCTCGCGCGAATCCAACCGAAACAAGGAGAATCTGACATGGCAACCGTGGTTCTGGATGACGTCAACAAGGTCTACGACAATGGCTTTCAGGCGATTCACGATCTGAGCCTGGATATCTGCCGACAGCGAGTTCTTGGTGCTTGTTGGTCCGTCGGGTTGTGGGAAGTCGACGGCGTTGCGGATGATCGCCGGGTTGGAGACGATCACGTCGGGGACGATGATGATCGGTGATCGGGTGGTCAATGATGTGCAGCCGAAGGATCGGGACATCGCGATGGTGTTCCAGAACTATGCGCTGTATCCGCATATGACGGTGTTCGACAACATCGGGTTCGCGTTGAAGTTGGCGAAGGTGCCGAAGGGGGAGATCAACGAGCGGGTCCGCAAGGCGGCGGCGATGCTCGAGTTGGAGCCGTGGCTGGATCGTAAGCCGGGTCAGTTGTCGGGTGGTCAGCGTCAGCGGGTGGCGATGGGTCGGGCGATTGTGCGTCAGCCGAAGGCGTTCTTGATGGATGAGCCGTTGTCGAACCTGGATGCCAAGTTGCGGGTGCAGATGCGTGCCGAGATCGCCAGTTTGCAGCGCAATTTGGGTGTGACGACGGTGTACGTGACGCATGATCAGGTTGAGGCGATGACGATGGGTGATCGGGTCGCTGTGTTGAAGGACGGCTACTTGCAGCAGGTCGACACGCCGCAGAACCTGTATGACCATCCGACGAACGTGTTCGTCGCGGCGTTCATCGGGTCGCCGTCGATGAACCTGTATGAGGGCACGGTGACGGTCAACGACGGTGGTGCCGGCGGCACGGTGACGGTCGGCAATCAGACCGTCGGGTTCGGTCCCGAGGTGCTGGCGAGGTTCCCCAACCTCGGCAACTACAGCGGTCAGCGGGTGGTCCTCGGGATCCGCCCGGAGGACTTCGAGGACGCCGCCATCGCCACCGATGCGGCGCCTGACCGCCGTTTGCGTGGGGAGGCCAAGCTTGTCGAGGCGCTCGGCTCGGAGTTGATGGTGCACTTCGTGCTCGGCGACGCCAAGACGGTCAACTCCGGTGACCCCGACGCCCCCGAGCAAGAGCTCGGCGAAGGCATCTCCAACGCTGTCGCCCGGTTCAGCCCCCGCTCACGAGTACAGACCTCCGACGACCAGATCGAAGTCGCCGTCACCACCGACAACCTCCACTTCTTCGACGCCACCACCCGCGAACGCATCCAGTAAGCGCTCTGTGTCAAGTGACGAAAGGCCGCGGCGTGAGTGAGTCCGCTGTCCGGCGCCTGAAATGACGGGCGGTCTCCGAAGTGCCGACCGAGAACGCCGATTGGTGTCCGCTGGGTCGGCACTTGTCGGCGGACTCGGCGGCGCTTCTGGAGCGTCCAGGAGATCGCCTGCGGTCCAAAGGATCGGCCGTTGTGGCGCGCTGGCGGCAGTGATGCCCGGTCACTGGAAGTCGGGCGACCCGATCTCGTCGACGCACGCGGTGTCCAGCTCAGCGGTCGGGTGGTCGAGGAAGGCGACCTCGATGAGGTCGATGCACGGGTAGTAGCCGGTGATCCAATGGCCGGCCGGGTCGACGAGGATGAAGGTCGAATCGGTGAGCGCCTCGGCGACCTGCTCGGTCGCTGCCGGCGGGGTGATCGGGTCGTACGAACCGGCGAGGACGAGGGCGGGGATCTCCGACGCGACGGGCGCATTGAACTCGCCGGGCGTGGCTGGCCAGTCGATCGGACACGCTCCGAAAGGGCGGCGAGGAGCCCGAGTCGTCCCGGATCGTTGAACGCCGCGGCGTCGGCGGCAGCCGTGTCGAGGGCGGCGTTGTCGGCGCAGTCGACCGCGAGAGTCATCGCGTCGGCGGCGCCGGTGGCGAACGGGACGCCTCGCTGGATGATCGTGGGGATGATCGCCGTGTCGCCGGCGAGCAGCGCATCGATGATCGAGGGCAGCAGCGGAATCAGCGAGGCGTCGTAGAGGGCGTTGAACAGCGCCGCCATCAGGTCGTCGCCGGTGATCACGAACTGCTGGGGACCGTTGCCGTCACCGAGGTCGACGTCGACGGTGATCGGCTCGTCGTTGTACCGCTGGCGCAGCTCTTCGTACTTGACGTTGAGGTCACCATGGGCGTCGACGCAACTCGGATCGGCGGCGCACCCGTCGGCCAGCCGGCGAAACGCGCCTTCGATGCCCTCCAGCCTCGACGCCAGGCCACCGTAGGTGACGTCGTAGACGGACTCGAGGATCACGGCGCGGATCCCTTCGGGGTACGAACGCATCGTCGCCAACGTCAGGCGGCCGCCATAGCTGGTTCCGTGCAGGTTCCACTGTTCGTAGCCGAGCGCCTGGCGTAGCTCGTCGAGGTCGGCGGCGCTGGCCTCGGTGTGATAGTCGGTGAGATCGACCCCGTCGGCTTCGAGGGCGGCCACGCATTCGTCTCGAGCCGCCGCCATCGCATCGCGTTCGGCGGTGTAGGTGCGGTCGTCCTGCAAGGTGGCGACGAACGCTTCGTCGACCGCCGGGCACTCCAGACTGGGCACTGCGTCGCCGGTACCGCGCTGGTCGTAGACCACGATGTCGCGCCGCTCGTTGATCGGCGAGTCAGCCCAACTGAGGTCACCGGGGTAACCGGGTCCCCCGGCAGGGATCACCAGCGCGTCGGGCGCAGCCGCCGGACCGGTGGCTCGCACCACGACGACGGGAAGCTCGATCGTGCCGCTGTCAGAGTCGTGACGATCGGCGGCGACCGTGAACGTCCAACACACCGCATTGGGCGGGTAACCCGCCGGGCACTCGTGCTCGACCAGCGTCGGGGTGAACCACGGCGCATTGTCGACAACCGACGCCGACGCCTCGACGAAGTAAGGGCTGGACGTCGACGCAGCGGCGACAACTGCGGTGATCGCCGACACCGCGACCATCCGCGTGCCCAACGGTTTGCTCACGTTTGTCCCCCCTTGACCGCGGCCTCGAGAGGGGTCGCCACCCGAAGCGTCCCACCACGCCGCGCGGTGCCGCCGAACGGCATAAGTGCCAGAGCCGCCGCGCAAGAGTCCTCCCCAGCCCGAGCACATCATCCTGCCTCGTCCGACCGGAACCCGCCAGAGATTTGCTGCTCAACGGCAGTCCGCCAGCATCTGTTCTGACACTGGCAACCGCTCGGTCTCGTCGCCGATTTGTGTCAGCTGGATGCGCACGTAGCGGTCATGCGGCTGACACAAATGGTGCCGCGCCGCTGACTCAGCTGATCCCGCTGGACCCGCTCCGATCGACGGGGACGGCGATGTCGGTGAGGGCTTCCTCGATGGAGGCGTAGAAATGGTCGCGGTCGAGGGTCTTGAGAAGCCCGTAGTCGTGGACGAGATGATGAAGGCGGGTGCGCAGCTCGACGAAGGCGAGGTGGATGCCCTTGGCGTTGAGCTCGTTGTCGAGACGCTCGAGCATCCCGGCTGCGGTGACGTCGATGTCGGTGATCGCTTCGCATTGCAGCACCACCCACTTCGGGCGGCGCTGCTGCACGAGTTCGCGCACCTCGGCGGCAAACATGCCGGAGTTGGCGAAGAACAGTGGGGCCTCCCAGCGGAACACCACGACATCCGGGTGTTCCTCGATGTCGTCACCGCCGTGGTCGCTGTGCCAACCCTCGCGGTCGGGCACACGTCCGAGCACCTCGCCGTGCGGCCACCAGTTCCGCTGGAAGAAGAGCAGGATCGACAGCACGACGGCTACAACGATGCCTTCGAGGACCCCGAGAAAGACGACGCCGGCGCTGGCGACCAGCGAGAGCACCACCGCGGAAGGTCGTACCCTCCAAACTCTGGCGAGCAGGGAGAGGTCGGCGAGCGAGAGTGCCGCGGCGATGACCACAGCGGCCAGCGCGGAGTTCGGCAAGTCGGCAAGCAGTCCATTGAAGAACACGAGCAGTAGCACCACGACGGCGGCGCCGACGATGCCGGCGAGCTGGCTCTTGGCGCCCGACTGTTCGGCGACCGCCGTTCGAGAGCTGCTCGCCGAGATGGCGAACCCGCGGAAGAAGCCGGCAGCGATGTTGGCTGAACCGATACCGATCATCTCCTTGTTCGGCTTCACTCGCTCGCCACGGCGGGCGTTGAACGAGGTCGACAGGGCGATGGTGTCAGTCAGGGACACGAGGGTGATACCCACCGCGGCGACGAGTAGGGGCACGACGTCACCGATGTCGGTCCACGGGACGGCTGGTGTGGGCAGTCCCTCGGGAAGGGTGCCGACCGTGCCGATGTCGAAGTCGAACACCGCGGTGATGGCGGTGGCGCCGACGACCGCGACGAGGACTGCGGGGATCGCACGGGTGACGCGTGGAAGGACGAGCAGCACGGCGAGCGTGGTGAGCCCCACGCCGAGCGCCGTGGCGTCGCGCTGGTCGAAGTTCGTGACGAACTCACGCACCTCCTCGACGAAGGTGTCGGCGTCGGTCGAGAACCCGCTGAGCTTCGGTAGTTGGCCGACGATGATGACGATGGCCAGCCCGTTCATGTAGCCGACCTGCACCTCGCTCGAGAGCAGGTCGGCAACGAAGCCGAGTTTGCCGATGCCGAGCCCGACCTCGATGAGGCCGACCAGGACGGCGAGCATGCCGGCCAGAGCGACGGCGGTGGCAGGATCGTCGCCGGCCACCACGAGCGGGGCGATGGCGGCGAAGATCAAGGGCCCGAGTGAGGAGTCGGGGCCGAGCACCAGGATCTTCGACGGGCCCATCAGGGCATAGCCGACGAGGCAGGCGATCGTGGTGTAGAGGCCATTCACCGGCGGCAGCCCGGCGAGCTCGGCATATGCCATGCCCTGCGGGACCAGGATCGCCGCCAGCACGATCCCGGCCACCACGTCCGAGCGCAGCCACTTCCGCTCGTACGCGCGGAGCGACGCAACTCCGGGGACGTAGCCCACCACCATTGCCAACCGCCCGACCGTTGTGAGCTGACTACCTATTCAGCGGGCGCGCCGTCGTTGCCCTCGATCGAACCGGTTGACCGAGTTCTCGACGTGGGCGGGGAGCCGACGAGGGACGCGGTTGGACCCTTCGCCCACGGCATGACCCCGCTGAGCAACTGTCGCGCACGTTCCGCTTCCGCCGTCGCGCCAGCGACGAGAGATTTCAAACCCTTCGGCTTGTCGACCGACGCCGGGCTGGTGGCATCTCTGCGGGTGGCATCTGCTCCACCCTCGGCCGCCGGGACGCTGCGATCTCCCAAACGTCGCCAGCTTTCCATCAGGATGAGACCGGTGACCAATCCGGACAACCACACGACAAGGTGCGTCTTCATCGTTTCCATCGGACTCTCCATTCCTTCGGCGACCACCGGCGTGGTGTCACCGACATTGTCAGACGCCAGGGTGCGCCGGCGGGGTCAGGCGGCGTCGACGCTTGCGTCCGCGCTGACTGCTCCACCGCCGACGAAGCCGTAGGCAACCCCTCCCACGAGCGCGCCGACGATTGGAGCGACCCTGCCGAGAATCACCACCACGAAGATCGCCGTGAAAACGACCTCGGTCACGATGCCAGCGCCGAGGTTGAACAGGGCAGGGAGTGATCGCCGTGCTGTCGCCGCTGCTACGGGGTGTCCAACTTGAGGGTTTCGCGTAACAAGGTCTGGGCATCCTCGGCGAGGACCTCGTACTCGACCTTCGCTCCGCCGGCGACCTTCTCGTCGATGAGGCGAGTCATGGCATCGGTGGAGGCTTGATCGGCGAGCACGAACACGACCGCGCCGTAGCTCTCGATCGACTTCCCAGCCTGCTCGATGAGCTTGTCGGAGATTCCCCGGTCCCGAGCCTTGGCGACGATCGCCCCGAGCCCTGCACCGACCGCGACAGCGGGCATCAGCGGCGCCGCGAAGACGCCGATGAGCAGTCCGAGCGCGCCGCCCTTGACGGCACCCTTGCCCGCGGTCGCGTCGCTGGTCTGGTGGATCTTCACTTTCCCGCTGTCGCTCTTGTAGACCATCGCGACGTCCTCGACGGTGATCTCGCCTGCTTCGGTCGCCGAATCGACCCGGTCCAATACTCGAAGTCCGTCGTCGCGTGAGCCGACGTTGATCATCACCACGTTGAGGTTCGTCATCTGGTTCTCCTGTCAGGCTGCGGCATGCGTGCCTGCGCCCACACCGATCGTCGTGCGGTGACGGGTGGCACGACACCACCCGCGCGGGGGTGGACTCCGGGTTCCGACGCTGCGACGACACCAACCGTTCAGGCGATCATCCGTTGCTCGGCTGAAGGACGGGTCTACACTTTGTGCTGGGCCTGATCATGAAGGGGAGAGGTTGAACATCCAGCCTGGCCCGACCAGTTCAGTGCCGCTCATAGCGACCTGGCCGCTCGTCCCGGTAGCCAGACCGCGCGGTATCAGCGTGTTCGGGCGACGGAGTTAGGCGTGGGCGAAAGAAGCCGGGCCGCGGGGGCACCGCCGGTCCCTCAGCAGTCCGCGTTGCTGCGGGCGAAGCTGCGGGCGCCCGGCCGACCTGAGCACTACATCCGCCGGCAACGCCTCTTCCAACTGTTGGATGACGTCGTCACCGCTCCGCTGACCATCGTGGTCGCCCCGGCCGGGTCGGGCAAATCGCTGCTGCTGGCGGGCTGGACGGAGCACTCAACTTTGGCCACCTCTTGGCTTTCGTTGGACGAGGGCGACCGCGACGGGACCCGGTTCTGGACCGGGGTCATTGCTGCGCTCGACGTGCTCGCGCCGGGTTGCGGCGACGAGGCGACTCTGATGCTTCGGAGGCACGCTGCCTTGCCGGACGTCGTCGAGCAACTGCTCGACCAGCTCGTTGGGCGGTCCTGCCCGCCGAGCGTCGTCATCATCGACGACGTGCACCTGGTGGATGGCAACGATGAGATCGCGACTTCACTGGGTTTGTTCCTGCACCACGTTCCCCCGTGGCTGCACGTCGTGCTGCTGTCGCGGCGCGATCCCGTCGTTCCGATCGACCGCCTGCGCGCCAGCGGTCAGCTCGGCGAGGTTCGCTTCGCGGAGCTGCGTTTCGCCCCTGGCGAGGCGACCGATCTGCTCTCACGGTTGGCCCCGTCGCTGTCCGAGGAACAGCTCGATGCGACGGCTCACCATGTCGAAGGCTGGGCGGTGGGCTTGCAGATGGCCGCTCTGGCCGCCCGATCCCAGCCGCGCCCAGCAACTCATCGCGACCGGGCTCGACAGCGACCTTCTGGTCGACGACTACGTCTGGCACGAGGTGCTGGCCGCCGAGGATGCTGACGTCGTCGATGTCCTGGTCGAGACCTCGGTGGTCGGTCGCGTCAACCCGAGCCTCGCTGAGGCTCTCACTGGTCGAACCGACACCCGCGAGTTATTCGAGCGTGCCGAGGCCCGCGGCTTGTTCGTCAGCCGCATCGGTGTCGAAGGCTGGTTCGCTGTGCATGCCCTCGTACGCGCCGGACTGCTCGCCGAACTGGCGCGACGCTCAACGAGCCTGCTGGCCGAGCGGCATGCCCGCGCGGCTCGTTGGTTCGAGGAGGCCGGCGAGGTGCCAACCGCACTCGAGCACTGGCACCTGGCCGAGCGTCCGCGTGATGCGCTCCGGCTGCTCGCCGCCGAGAACGGCAGGTTGTACGACCTGGGCCTGGAGGAGACGATCCTGCGTGCGATCGAGGCAATCCCGACCGAGATCGCGATGGCCGACCTCGAATCGATGCTCGACTACGCGTGGTGTCTGCTGCTCGTCGACCGACGCCGCTATATCAAGGCCGTTGAACAGGCGGCATGGTGGATTGATCACTCGACGTTGGAAGAGAAACCACGACATCGGCTCACGATGCTGCAATCGAGTGTGGCAATGCTCGCCGGAGACTGGACCCGGAGTGAGGAGCTGGCTCGGCGCGGATTGGACGAAATGGGTGACACGTGGTGGCGCGACACGCTCGGTCGCTTCGTCTGGAACATGATCGCCCGAGGGATCGCAATGTCGGAACGGTGGGCGGAGTCGTGCGACGACGTGCGCAACGCCGACCTCGCCTTGAGCCGTGACCCCGAACGCCGCATGGCGCTCGAGGGAACCAGGGCGCTGGGTAACGCATTGGCCGGGATGCCGATCGACGCGCTCCGCGTGGTGGCGGGGATTCGGCACGCCGCGACCGTCTCCGGTTTGGTGATCCTCCGGGTCGAGCTGGCACTTGCCGAGGCAATCGCCCATCGCGAGCTCGGTGACCGTCCGCGTGCCCTGACCGGGCTCGAGGAGTTGGCTGCGATACCGGCGGAGACGATGCTCTATTGCCGGATCATCGCCATGCTGGAGCTCACCGAGGCCCACATCGACGACGGTGAACTCGATGCCGCCCGCGGCTCCTTCGAACAAGCCGAAGCGTTGGTCGTGTCCGAGTCGTTCGGACCCGGATGCCAGCAATGGCTGGCCCGTGTTGGAACACGGCTGGCTGTAGCCGCAGGCGACATCTCCGGCGCGAAGCACTGGGCGCTGCAGATCGACGATCCGTTCTGGGCGGGTGTCAGCACGGCCCGGGTGCAGCTCGCCGAGGGGAACCTCGAGGATGCCGCCTCCTCGCTGGACACCACCGTTCCGCGTTGCGCCCGCCACGAAGTCATCCTCGGACTGCTTCTCGCCCGCGTCACTGCCGACAACGACGAGTCGGTGAAGCTGGCGACCCAGGCTCTCGAGCTGGCGGTCGCCAACGAGCTGCTGCAGACGGTTGCCTCCGCAGGTCCGGAAGCGCTCGAGTTGATCGAACGCGGTGCGTGGCGGGCACCTGACGCATGGTTCGATCGGCTGCGGCGGAGTTCAGCGGCGGCGGCGGATCGACCACCTCGTGGGCAACTGGAACTCGTCGAGCCACTCACCGATCGGGAGCGAGACGTGCTGCGCTTCTTGCCGAGCAGGCTCACCGTTCGGGAGATCGCCGACGAGCTGTATGTCTCGGTGAACACGCTCAAGTTCCACCTCAAGGTGATCTACCGCAAGCTCGGTGTCACCTCTCGTGCCGAAGCGGCGGCCAAAGCGCGCCAGCTGACCAACAAGTGACTGGACATATTGTCCACACGTGAAGCCGACTCAGATCGTCATGGAGGAGACATGAGGTGGCGGGCCGCATTCCTTGCCGTGGTCGCGCTCGCTGGCATGGCGGTGGTGGCAACCGGCCCGCAGGTCGCAGCTGAATCCCCGACCGAGCCCGAGGGCACGCTGCGGATCGCCGACTTCGGCGACGTCTTGACGTTTGACCCGGTCCTCTCCCAGGCGACGCAGGCCGGCTATCTGTATCCGGTGTACGACACGCTCGTTCGTCAGGACTCGAGCCAGGAATTGGTGCCCCACCTGGCGACCGGATGGAGCCAGCCGGACTCGACCTCGATCCGCTTCACGCTGCGTGATGACGTCGTGTTCCACGACGGCAGCCGGTTCGATGCCGGCACGGTGAAGGCCAATCTCGAACGAGCGAAAGCCGAACCGGGAAACCCGAACGGGCCGACGTTCGCCGCGATGACCGACGTCATCGTTGTCGACCCAACCACCGTCGAAGTGCGCTTCAGCGAGCCGGCCCCGACCTTCCTCATCGAGATGTCGATGGTGCAAGGCATGATGGTCAGCTCCGCGGCCTTGGAGGCCGACGTCGACCTCACCCGCGAACCTCACGGTTCTGGGCCGTGGACGTGGAGTGAAGACGCCTCGCAAGAGGGAGTGCGGGAGGTCTTCGAGCTCACCCCGGACTACTGGGCGCCGGAGCTCCAAGGGGTCGAGCGGATCGAGATCAGCGTGGTCCCGGACAATCTCGCTCGCTTCGCCGCATTGCAGACCGGGCAGGTCGACATGGTGTACTCCGGCACCGGCGGTCAGATCGATGAAGCCGAAGCAGCCGGCTTGGATGTCTACGCGCTGGATCTGGAGAGCCACTGGCTGATGATCACGGATCGCGATGGTGTCCTCGCTCCGCCACTCGCCGATGATCGCGTCCGCCAGGCCATCGCCCATGCCGTCGACCGCGTTGGCTACGTGGCCGCCGTGTACGAAGGGGTCGGCTCGGCGTCTGGCGGACTCGTGCCGCCGGCTGTCACCGACTGGTACGACCCCGCCCTCGCCGACGTCCCGACGTTCGACCAGGAGCTGGCGCGTGAACTGCTCGCCGACGCCGGCTACCCGGATGGGTTCGAGATGGACATGCCGACGATGCCGGTGATACAAACGAACGTCGAGGCGATCGCCCAGATGCTCGATGAGGTCGGCATCCATCTGAATCTCGTGCCATTGCAGAACGGCCAGTTGGGTGCCGAGATGCGCAGAGGAGGGTTCCCGATGGCCCTCGGCATTGCGGCGATGTATCACCCCCACGACACCCTCGCCCGTTTCGCTTCGGGTTCGAGCGCGTTGAATCCTTTCCGGGTCGCTGATACGTCCGCCATCGACGACGGCCTCAGCCGAGCGGCGAACACTGAGCCGGACGAAGCCAAGGCGATCTACAGCGAGGTCGTTCGAAACGTGATCGACGTCGGGATCATGCTCCCCGTTTCGTTCGAGCCGGTTGTCAACTTTGCCGGCCCGCACGTGACCGGCATCTTCATCCCCCTCGGCGTACGCAGCGCATATCCGTATGCAGTGCGCGTCGAAGGGGCTTGAACGCGGCCTCGCTGTGGTCAGGATCGCCTTCTGGCGGCTCGCGGCGGTTCTCCCGATCATGCTCGTCGCGTCGTTCGTCACGTTCGTGTTGTTGTCACTGAACCCGATCGATCCGGCCGAACAGCTGCTCGGCCCGACGGCTACGGACGAGCAGGTCGCCACGGTACGAACCGAGATGGGGCTCGACGAGCCGGTTCTCGAGCGGTACGTGGAGTGGCTGGGAGGGGCGGTGACCGGCGATCTCGGGAGGTCGATCTACACCGGGGCGCCCGTTGCCGACACGATCAGCGAACGAGTTGGCGTCACGTTGTCAATGATCGTTGGCGGCCTGCTCGTGGCGGCGCTGGTCGGACTGCCTTTCGGCATCGCTGCTGCCTTGCGGTCGGGCAGCGGGACTGACCGGGCGGTGATGGCCGTCGCCTCCCTTGGCCAGGCGATTCCGGTCATCTGGCTCGGCACCCTGTTGCTGGCCGTCTTCGCCGTGCATTGGCACGTGTTCAACGCCGTGTTCTATGTCAGCCCCGTCGAGAGCATCATCGGGTGGATTCGGTCGGTGACGCTGCCATCGATCGCTCTCGGCATCGTTGCCGGCGCGGTTCTCGCCAGACACACGCGTACGGCGGTGCGCTCCGAGCTCAGTGCTGAATACGTCCGCGCCGCCCTCGCCAAGGGCGCGTCGCGACGTCAGGCGGTTGTCCACCATGTCCTCCGCAACGCCGCTTCGTCGATGGTGACCGTTCTGTCGTTGTTGATCGCTGCCGTGCTCACCGGATCGTTCGTCGCCGAACGCATCTTCGCCCTGCCTGGGCTGGGGAGCATGGCGATCGAGGCGGTTCAGCGCAACGATCCTGCGCCGCTCCTCGGCTTTGTCGTCGTGACGGTGTTCGTCGTTGTCGTCGTCAACCTCCTGCTCGACCTCGGCTACGCCTGGCTCAACCCGAGGATCCGAACCGCGTGAAACGTCGAGCCGGGCTGTCTCCGTCGGCGACCATTGCGGTGTTGTTCCTCGTCGCAATCACGGTGGTCTCGGTGATCATGTGGCTGATCGACCCCGGCTCAGCCGAGACCGGCGACCTCGCCAACACGTTGCAAGGACCGTCGGCGGACCATTGGTTGGGGACCGATCACCTCGGACGCGACGAGCTGATCCGGCTCATCGCCGGGACGCGCCCGTCACTGTTCGCCGCCGTGGAGTGTGTTGTCATCGCCGTTGGTCTCGGTGTCCCGCTCGGTGTTCTCGCCGGCTACCACGGTGGGTGGCTGGATCGTGTGACGATGCGCGTCCTCGATGTCGTGTACTCGATCCCCGCGATCGTCGCGGCGATCGCCTTCGTGGCCGCCACCGGTCCGGGTCTCGCCCCGTCGATGTTCGCCGTCGGCCTCGTGTTCGCCGGGCGGATGACGCGCCTGGCGCGCGGCGAGGTGCTGTCGGCGCGCGACGAGGAGTACGTGGACGCCGCCCGAGCAGTCGGGGCGGGTCACGGCCGCGTCATCGTTCGACACATCGTCCCGAACCTGCTGCCTCCGATCCTCATGCAGGCGACCGTCGTGTTTGCCGCGGCGGTCGTCGCCGAAGCGACGCTGTCGTTTCTTGGCCTCGGTGTGACGCCACCGACCGCCAGTTGGGGGGTGATGCTGAACCAGGCACGTGACTACCTCGACGAGGCGCCACTACTTGCCCTGTGGCCAGGAATCGCCATCTTTCTCATGGTGCTCGCGTTCAACCGCCTCGGCGACGAGTTGGGCGACCGCCGCCTCGCAGACACCGGTGGTGGGAGTGCACTCGGCGGCGGCGCGATCGAACGGATCGACGGGACGCTGTTCGCATCCGCCGACCAGGGACGCGCGGCACTCGTCGTCGATCAGCTCAGCGTGACCTTTCCCGATCAACACGGTGGAGGATTCGAGGTCGTTTCTGAGGTATCGCTGGAGTTGGCGCCCGGGGAGATCCTCGGACTCGTCGGCGAGTCCGGCTGCGGAAAGTCGACCCTGGCGGGGGCTGTTCTGGGCCTTGCCGCCGAGCCGGCTCGGACGCAGGCTGTGTCCATCCGGGTCGGTGGACACGAGCTCGTCGGCTCGTCGTTCGAGGAATTGCGACTCGTACGCGGGCGTCGGATCGCCCTTCTCGGGCAGGAGCCCTGGGCCTCGCTCAATCCCGCCTATCCCGCCCTTCGCCAAGTTGCCGAGCCGCTGCGCTGGCATTTCGGCCTCTCCCGTACGGCTGCTCGAGCTCGCGCCGCGGCCATGCTCGAACGCGTCGGTCTCGGACCCTCACTACACGACGCCTACCCGCACCAGCTCTCCGGCGGTGAAGCCCAGCGAGTGGCCCTGGCGATGGCACTCGTCGCCGAGCCCGAAGTCCTCATCGCCGACGAACCGACGACCGCACTCGATGCCGTGGTACAGCGGGAGATCCTCGACTTGATCGACGAACTCCGATCGGAGCGCGGGTTGAGCGTGTTGCTGATCACGCACGACTTCGCTGTCGTCGCGGCCGTCGCCGGACGAGTGGCCGTGATGTACGCCGGCCAGATCGTTGAGACAGGTGAGGTGGAGGCCCTTTTGGCACGTCCCCGGCACCCGTACACGGCCGGTCTCCTCGCCTCGGTCGCGCGGCGGCGATCAGCCGCATCGACTGCGAGCGCGATCCCCGGTCGAGTGCCTCCGCCATGGGAGTGGCCTGCCGCCTGTCGGTTCGTCAATCGCTGTACCCACGCGATGGATCAATGCATCGAGCAGGCGGTGGCGCTGCAGGCAGATGACGAGGGAGCCGTGCGGTGCGTCCGGGCGGCGTCGCTGCACCTCGCTGGTGCGAGACCGACCGAACCGGAGTTCTCATGACGGATCTGCTGACCGTTCGCGACCTGCACGTGACGTACCACCCGCGAGGTCATCGGCGCAGCGAAGTTCTGGCGGTCGCCGGTGTCGATCTGACGCTCGGACATGGTGAGTCGATCGGGCTTGTCGGGGCGTCGGGCGCCGGCAAGTCCACGGTGGCGCGGGCAGTCGTGCACCTCGTGCGCGCCGACCACGGCAGCATCCGAGTCGGCGAATTCGACGTCACAGGGTTCGGACGCTCCGCACCGCGCTCGTTCCGTCGGACGGCGCAAATCGTGTTTCAGAACGCAGTGGGCTCACTCAACCCGGCGTTGACGGTTGGCGCCATCATCGGCGAGCCACTGTCGCTCCACTTCGACATGCGCGATGCAGAACGAGCGGAGCGAGTGGCTGCACTGCTGGAAGAGGTCGGGCTGGACCCGCACATGGCAACGCGACGTCGACACGAGCTCTCCGTGGGTCAGCGGCAGCGGGTCAACATCGCCAGATCGTTGGCGACCGATCCTCGGCTGCTCGTGCTGGATGAGCCGGTCTCGGCACTCGATGCGGCGAGCAAGAACGGAGTTATCTCGCTCCTCGAACGACTGCAAGCCGAGCGAGGGGTCGCCTACACCCTCATCACCCACGACCTGGCGGTCGCGACTCGACTGTGTAGCAGGATCGCAGTGATGGAACGGGGGAAAGTTGTCGAACAGGGCTCAACGGAGCGGATCTGCGATCAGCCGGAGCATCCATTCACACGACGGTTGGTCGATTCGATGCTCGATCTCGAACGGCGATCCCTCGCCTGACTGGCATCATCGTTTGATGACCTTGGCTTTTTGGCGATCGAACTCGCTCGTCGTCAGCAGGCCCCGATCGTGCAGGTCGGCGAGCGCATTGAGCTGCTCGACCGGATCGACCACGAATGCCATCCAGGCATCCTCGTAGTTTCGCACCCCGCACGGAGGCCGGTCGAGTAGGTCGGAGCCACGGCTGCGCGTCGTGTTGGTCGCGGTCATGATGACGTTCCTCTCGGTTGGTCGACGAACTTCTCCGCCAGTATCGACTCGACTCGGGACGCCGGGATGCGGTCGCCGGCGATGATCTGGCCACCGGCGCGCCGCGCCGCGGTCGAGAGCGGTTTGGCCCAACGATCCTCCGTGACAATGACGACGCCCGTGGTTCCCGCCTGCAGGGCAAGGGCGGCCAATTCGAGGTCGTGCTCGCTCAGCATCCCTCCGACGTCGTTCTCGAGTCCACGGAGTGGCGCCATGCTGTCGACCGCGTCGAGCTCGAGCAGGGCGACTGCGCCATCGGCGTCCTTCACCAGCACTACGACGTCGAGGATGCGGATCGCGGCCCGTTTCACGAGCTTGACCAACGCCGGTCCCAAGCCCACCAGTGACTCAACGTTCGGCACCGAGACGATGAAGTACTCGACGAGGTCGGTCGCGACTCCGTCACGTGCCTTGGGGGTCTTTGGTGCGTTCTTCAAGACGTGACCACGTCTCCTCCTCCGATGGTTACCGGTGAGTCTCGATTGTGGGGCGTTGTCGGTAGGTCGTGGACCACCCTGCCGCGGGTGGTCGTCAGTTGCGGGCATCCACCCGCTCATGGGTGGTGTCGGCCCACCCGTGCCCGCGAGATCGTCGGGTTCGAAGGCCAGAGATCGAGGAGGACGAGTGGCTGTAGTGACCCAGACCGAGGCGTCGGCCGTCGATGGCACGCCGAAGGGGGCCGGATGGCTGGCCTTCGCGTCGACGATGCTCTTCATCAGCGGCGGGTTCAAGATCTTCGACGCGTTGTGGGCGTTCAAGTACGACGACGATGTGTCCGAAGGCGTGCAGACCGTGTTGTTCGAGGGTGACCTCACCTCATGGGGCTGGGTGTGGCTGGTTGTCGGCATCGTCCTGATCGCCGCCGCGATTGCTCTCGTCAGCGGTGTCCAGTGGGCGCGATGGGTCGGGATCGTCACCGCGGGCATCGCGGCGATCTCGTTCTTGCCATGGATCTACTACCAGCCGCTGTGGACCATCCTCAGCGTGGTGCTGGCAGTTCTCGTCATCTACGCCCTGGCCGTGTATGGCGGGTTCGCGCAGAGAGGTTCCTACCGTGGCTACTAAGTCCCTCGACTCACACGAGCGGATCGCCAACGAGCTGCGAGTCGAACCAGGGACGAAGGCGAACCTCGCCGGGCGAGACACCGGCTGGACGGGCGGGGGAGAGTACGCCACGCTCTCGCCGCCCGAGTTGAATCACACCGCCAAGGCATTGCTGGCTGAGGGCATCGACAAGTTGAAGGACGCCCAAGAGCTTCTCTGGGCGAGCGACGACTACGCCCTGTTGGTCGTGTTCCAGGCGATGGATGCGGCCGGCAAGGACTCCACCATCGAACACGTCATGTCGGGGGTCAACCCGCAGGGCGTGCACGTCGTGTCGTTCAGGAAGCCCTCCAGCGAAGAGCTCGATCACACCTTCCTGTGGCGGATCTCCAAAGCGGCTCCCGAGCGCGGCCGGATCGGGATCTTCAATCGGTCCCACTACGAGGAGGTCCTGGCCCTGCGAGTCCACCCGGAGTGGATCGACAAGCAACTGCCTGCAGGTGACCGGGGCGATGACTTCTGGGCGGCTCGCTACGACGACCTCAACGCGTTCGAACGGCATCTCGATCGCAACGGCACGAAGGTCGATCAAGTTCTTCCTGCACGTGTCCAAAGCGGAGCAGAAGCGACGCTTCATGGCTCGCCTCGACCACCCCGACAAGCAGTGGAAGTTCAAGGCTGCTGATGTGGCAGTGCGTGCCGACTGGGACGAGTACATGCAGGCGTACGAAGACGCCATCACGGCGACGTCGACCGAATGGGCGCCGTGGTACGTGATACCTGCCGATCACAAGCACGTGATGCAGGCGATGACCGCGGCGATTCTCGTCGACACCATCGGCGCCCTTGGGTTGTCATGGCCGACTGTTTCGGACGCCGACCGTGCTGCCAACGAGGCGGCGCGCGCCAAGTTGGAAGCCGAGCCGGAGTGATCGGCTCGACTCAGTCAACCCCATCAGATTGGAGAACGAACTCATGATCCTCGCCGAATTCGGGACAGGCCAGGTGTTCTGGTCAATGCTGTGGTTCTTCCTGTTCTTCATCTGGATCTGGATGTTGATCGTCATCTTCGGCGACATCTTCCGCAGTTCGGACCTGTCGGGATGGGGTAAAGCGCTGTGGTCGATCTTCATCATCGTCCTGCCGTATCTCGGGGTGTTCGTGTACCTGATCGCCCGCGGCGGCAAGATGCAGCAGCACTCGCTCGAGGCAGCCCAGGCCCAGGATGCGGCGATGCGGCAGTACGTGCAGCAAGTCGCGTCACCCAGTGGATCGGCTGACGAGATTGCTCGACTCGTGGCCCTGCGCGACCAGGGCGTGCTCAGCGAGGCCGAGTTCCAGCAAGCCAAGACGAAGGCACTGTCCTGATCGAGGTGTCGATGTCGGCGATATCCGAAGCCGGTGACCTGTCGTCTCTCGAGGCGCGACTGATGGCCAGGTTCAGCCAACTCGATCCCGATGAGGTGCGGCGTTGCGTCGACGACTCAGTCGCCCAGTTCGAAGCGGCGAGAGTTCGCACCTACTTGGCCGTTCTGATCGAGCGAGCCGCAATCGATCGACTGCGTGCCGTGGAAAGTGCCAGGGGCGAGGTCGGTGCGTCGTACGGAGCTGAAAGTCGCCCATCCAGCAACCGTTGGGTGCCCGAGGGACCGAATCGTCCCCTACACACCCATCGGTTGGCCGGGGCGGGATAGTGGCCACACTGTTGGGTGCCAGAGGGACCGAATCGTCCCCTGAACACCCATCGGTCGCTGTTAGCCCCAACCCACCCCGTCGAGGTCGGCTTGTGGTGTCGGCTCCGGCATTCGCAGCATGCGGAACGAGTTGATCAATCCGATCAGGCCGGCGAGGATCGGGACCAACAGCGCGACCTGAAGCGCTCGGGGCCTGGCGTCGGTGTTGATGCGGATGATCTCGTCCTGAATCTCCTGCGGTTCGCTGTCGAGCAAGGCGTCGAGCTGGGTGTTGCTCATCAGCTGCGCATCGTCTTCGAGTGCGTCGGCAACGAGCTGTTGATCGGCAGGAGGCAGGACGGTGCTGGCCTCGGCCATGTTGGTGAACGTCAACGACAAGGTTGCCAGCATGACCCCGCCGGCCATGGCCAAGCCGAACGACAGTCCGAACGAACCCCCCGCCGAGTTGACTCCTGCTGCCTCACTGATTCGCTCCTCGGAGATCGGCGCCAGCGTGTAGTTGTTGAGCTGGGACACCAACAAGCCCAGGCCCGATCCAGCGATCAACAACGACACAACGAGGTACCAGCCGGACTCAGCCCGCGGCACGATTGGGACCAGTGACACCGTGCCGATCGTGAGCAGGAGAAATCCCATTCGCACGATGCTGCTCGGGCGCTGCTTACCCGCCCGCTTCCCAGCGAGCATCGCCATGCCGAACATGCTGAGCGACAGCGGAGCGATGGACAGACCCGCCTGCATCGCGTTGTACTCGAGCACCATCTGCAGGAAGATCGGCAGGGCGATCATCAAGCCTCCGAGGGCGATCTGCTGCATCATCTGCTGGGAGATCCCGATCCGGAAGTGCTTGGACCTGAACAGGTCGGGGTCGAGCAGCGTCAGCTTGCCGGCACGATGACGGCGCACCAGCCAATAGGCGAGCGCCGCCAAGGCCACGGCGCCGATCACCAACAGCGCGCCAACCCACTCGCCGCCCTCCTGCCACACCAGGATGCCGAGCACGATGCCGCCCATTCCGAGGACGGAGAGGACGGCACCCACGGCATCGACGCCACGAGGACCGGTATACGGCGCATCGGCGACGAGCTTGATGCCGGAAAGCACGACGGCGATGACCACGACCTCGAGCAGGAACCCGACACGCCACGACATCGTTGTCGTGATGAAGCCGCCGAGCAGTGGACCTACCGCGGCGGCGATCGCCGCGGCTGCCCCGACGAGTGCGTAGACCTTCTTCTGAGCGGCCCCTTCGAAGTTGCCGTGGATCAGCGACTGCATGGCGGGCAGCAGGAGCGACGCGCCGAGGCCACCGAAGATGGCCCAGCAGATGATCATCGTCGTCAGGCTCTCCGTGAACATCATCGCCACGGCGCCGACGGCGTAGCCGAGCAGGCCCAACACGTATGCCCGCTTGCGTCCGATGAGGTCGCCGACCTTGCTACTGATCAGGATGAATGCGGCCGACACCAATGCCTCGAGGGCGATCGCAGACTGCACGCCGCTCACGGTCGTGTCGAGGTCTTCCACGACTGCAGAGATCGACACGTTCATCAGCGATGTGTCGAAGACCAGTACGAACATCGCCGCGGCGAGCAGCAGCCCGAGCCGGGAAACGCGCGCGTCGGCTCCGTTGACTTCCGTCGGCACTGTGGCCGTCACAGGGCTCCCTTTCGTTTGCGGTGCTCCGTGTTCCCACGATCGCCCTCATCAGCATGGCACCGCACCACCCCAGGGCGGGTGGATACGACGCGGTTGACGTGATGCGTTCTGCGGGTCACACGGGCTGCGGAGCGCTGAGGTCGCCGATGATGCGGTCTACCTGCACCAACAGCGCGGCATAGCCGAGCCACTCACCCTCCATTTGTGCTTCGCCGGAGTCGCCGTGGTCGAGGGCGAGCCGGGCCCGGCGGAACGCGCCCCGCAGGCACGCCTGCCGCCGGGTCTGGACCTCGGCAAGTGATCGGGCGACGGACTCGTCGTCCGCTTCACCGAGGACGTTTCGTACCGACGTGCGTACCGCTCCCGCCAACGCGATGAACAGCGCGCCCATTGCGGGCATGGCCGGATGCGCCTCGCCCGCCAGGCGAGCATGGTCGTCGAGACCACGCGAGATCACCGAGACGCCGATCGTCGTTCGCTCGAGGCGGGGCATGATCTCCTCGAAGCGACCGAGCATCGCGACGTGGCGTCGATCGCGGACGTTCCACTGCGCAGCTTCCCGACTGTTGCCGACCGCTTCGGCTGCCTGGGAGGCGAGTCGCTCTCGAGCCGTGCGCGCCGTCCGCCGCCACTCCGCGGTCTGGTCCGTCGACCAGGGTTGCTGCAGCCCGGATCCCATTTCTTCGAGCACCTCACCGACACTGGCGGCCAGGCGCTCGAGGGTCTGGCGAGCGTCCACCAGCCGTGACGCAGGCAGCACAAGGGACACGACGACCCCGACCGCCGCGCCGATGACCGTGTCGACTGCTCGCCGCCACGCGGAGCTCTCTGGGCTCAACGACGCTGTGGTGAGCACGACGAGGCCACTGATCGGAACCTGCCGCGCCGCAGCAGAAGGGAGCCGCAGTACGAGCTCGGCAACGCCGAGCGACACGGCGACGAGGACGGCGACGGTGAGTGCGTTCCATGCGAGGGCGTCGCCGATCGCCAAGGCGAGGAGGACGCCGAGCACCACCGCGACGCTGCGCTCGATCGCCTTGCGCACCGACGACCGCACCGAGACCTGGACCACGACGATCGCCGTGAGCGGGGCGAGCACCGGGTCCGGCACGCCGGTGACCAGTCCGGCAATCCACCACGACACGCCGGCCGCCAATCCGGACTTGACCACGACGCCGATCTCCGTCGACGTTGGCCGCGTCCATGAAACGGCGTTGGCCACGCGCTGCCACGCCTGACGACTCCGACTACCCGGTCGTTGTGCGGTCACGGTGGATCGCGCCGCGGAACCGCTACTGCTCCCGGCCCATCGGCAGCATCGTAGGCGCCGGTCAGTACCCGTGATGAGCAACGCTGTGCGCAGATCGCTCACCTCGTCGACCAACCACCCAGCCGTGGGTGGGCACCAACTACCCCGGTCACTCCTACGGTCGACTCATGACCGGCGTCGAACCTGTCACCGGCACGCTCGGCGTACGCCAGGCGGCGTTCATCGGCGTCGGCGCGATGGTGGGCGCCGGGATCTTTGCCCTGCTCGGCGCCGCTGGCGAGGTGGCCGGCGCCGCTGTCTGGCTGTCGTTCCTGCTCGCCGGCGCGGTCGCCGCCCTACAGGGCTACTCGTTCGCCAAATTCGGTGCCCGGTACCCGTCGGCCGGCGGCCTGCTCGAGTACGTCGTGCGTGGGTTCGGCGCCGGGCACATCACCGGCATCATCGCCTGGTTGATCCTCGCCGCCAATGCCATCGTCACGGGCATGGTCGCGGTGTCGTTCGGCAGCTATGCGAGCTCGGCAGTTGCGGACGGCGAGGAGGTCTGGATCAAGGTCTTCGCTGTCCTCGTCGTGCTGGCGATGACGATGCTCAACGTCGTCGGATCACGCGCCGTGGCAGGGGTCCAGACGATCGTCGTCGTGGTCGTCATCGGCATCCTCACCGTGTTCGCGGTGTCGACACTCGCCAACATGGACCCCGATCTGTTGGCCTTCTCCGAGTACCCCCCGTTCGGCGACATCGTGGCCAGCGTGGCGCTGACGTTCTTCGCCTTCCTGGGCTTCGGCGTGGTCACGTTCACGGCCAAGGACCTCAGAGACCCGACCCGCGAACTGCCGCGGGCCTTGTTCCTCGCCCTGGGCATCGCGACCGTCGTGTACGTCGCAGTCGCCTTGGGGGTGTTCGGCACGCTGGAGGTCCAGGAGGTCATCGACTCCGGCGGAACGGCGCTCGCGGTAGCCGCCGAACCAACGCTTGGTCGTGCCGGTTACTGGATGATGAGCGTCACCGCGCTGTTCGCCACCGCCGGGGCCACCAACGCCGGGCTCTATCCGGCGTCCGGGCTCGGCAACCAGATGGCCGCGATCGGGCAGTTCCCCCCGGTGATGGGGCATCAAGTCGGCGGCCGGGCGGGCGCCGGTCTCGTGGTCACGGCAGCGATCGCCATCGTGCTCGCCGTCGGATTCGACCTGTCGGCGATCGCGTCCATCGGCAGCGTGATCGCGCTTCTCGTGTTCGGCCTCGTTTCCGTCGGGCACTTGCGGGTCCGCCACGAGACCGGCGCCAAAGCCTGGATTCTCGTCCTCGCCGTCGCCTCGACCGTCATCGTGCTCGTGTCGTTCATCTTCACCACACTGGTCGAGGAGCCGGGGACGGCCGTGGCGCTCGTCGTCATCCTGCTCGTGAGCGTTGCGCTCGACTTCGGGTGGAAGCGATCGCGGGCTCGGGCGCTCGCCGCCTGAGTGGTGCCGTCCCGGCCCTCGCGCTGACGGTTCCGGAGTGATGGATCGGACCGAGGCGACGGGACGAGGCGGCGACGACCTCGCCGACCTACAGCTGTTCGTCGTCCAGCTCGGCGCGGCGATGAACGCCGCTGGCGAGCCTGTTTATGTCGTCCAGGATCGGCTGACCAAGATGGCGGCTGCCTACGGCGCCCGGGCCGCCACCATCAGCGCGTTCCCCACCTACCTCATGGTGACGATGGGTCGCGGCGAGCCGGCCGTCGTCGAGATCACGGCCTCGCTGGGCGGCTCACCACGTCTCGACCAGATCGCCGCCCTCGACCACCTGCTCCAGGACGCCGAGCGGGGTGCCGTCCGTCCCACGGAGGGCGTCAGCAGACTGGCCGAGATCCGAGAGTTCCATCCTCGCTACGGCCGTCTGCAAAGCATTGCTGGCTACGCCGTCTTGACGATGGGGTTGTGCCTGATCCTCCACCCGGCGCCGCTCGATGTCGCCGCGGCCGCCGTGTTCGGCGCCCTCGTTGGTGTCCTTCGCTCGTTCGGCAGAAGTCAGCAAACGTTGCAGGTGCTGATGCCGGTCATTGCCGCGTTCGCGGTCTCGGCGCTGAGCGCGCTGGCGGTCAACGAGGAGCTCCTGGAGCCTGGAATGCGGGCGATGGTGGCCTCGCTCGTGGTGTTCCTGCCCGGCGCAACGTTGACCACGGCCGTGCTCGAGCTGGCCGCGGGGCAGATGGTGTCCGGCGCCAGCCGGCTCGTCTCGGGCTGCGTGCAACTGGCCCTGCTGTCGTTCGGGATCCTCGCCGGCATCGAAGCCGTCGGCGTTCCCTCGTCACGAGTGCTGTTCGGCCGTGAGGACCTGATCGGTTCGTGGGCGCCATGGCTCGGAGTGTTGGTGTTCGCGATCGGTGTGATGGTGGCCAACTCGGCGCCGCCGAGGTCGTTCCTCGGTCTGCTCGTCGTGCTCTACGCGGCGTGGACGGGCCAAGTGCTCGGCAACGCTGTCTTCGGCGGCTACGTCGAGCGCGTTGGTCGGCGCGACGGTGATGACGGTGGCGGCCGTCGCCGTTGCGAGGTTCCCATCGGCAATGCCCGCCCACGCCTCGTTCCTGCCCGGATTCTGGCTGCTGGTCCCTGGCGCGCTCGGGCTGATCGGCCTGACGGAGCTCGCAGGTGGGGGTGGAGGTCAGGATCTCGTCGCCACGGTTGGCAGCATCTTCGCTGTTGCGCTCGGCGTGCTGTGCGGCACGCAGCTGATGGCGTGGGCCCCTGTGTCCGGCCGAGTCGCTGCCGACGCGGGGCGGGTGTAGCGTGGCAGTCGAGGTCCGCCACCCTTCCTTGACCGAACAGGGCCGTCTGACTGGCTTCACCCAACGTGGGAAGGAAGCCATGTCGGACCCCGAATGGTCGGCGCGATTCTCCCGGCTTGGAAGCGCTTGGGCACCCGCTGCTCACCGACGACGCCAACCTGAGTGACGCTCTGCGACGGGTCGCGGAGAGCGGTAGGGGGCTGATGACCAACTGCGCATCGGCCAGCGTCACCCTCATCGAGCACGGACGGGCCGTCACCGTTGGCTCGACCAGCGGCATGGCCCGAGCGCTCGATGACGCCCAATACGCCGCAGGCGACGGTCCCTGCCTCACGGCCGCCCGCGAAGGGGTGGTCGTCCGCCTCGACGACATCTCCGCCGACGGTCGCTGGCTCAGCTACGCCCAGCGAGCGCTGGAGCAGGGCGTACGCAGCTCGCTGTCGACCCCTCTCGATCTGGCCGGCGACAACACGTGGGGCGGGTTCAACGCCTACAGCACCGTGACCGCCGGGTTCACCGAGGATGACGAGCAGTTCTGTCGAGCGTTCGCGACCCACGCCTCGATCGTGGTGTCCAACGTCCAGGCGTATTGGGCATCACTCGAGATGTCGAACAATTTGAGTCGGGCGATGGAATCCCGGGCTGTGATCGAACAGGCCAAAGGCATCCTCATGACGAACCATCGGGTCGGCGCGGACGCAGCCTTCGATCTGCTCGTGCAGCGCTCGCAGACCGAGAATCGCAAGCTGCGGGACGTGGCCAGCGATGTCGTCCGCGGGACCGTCGGCGACGACGAGGTCTGACAGGCCGCCACGAGTCCGGCACCGATGTCGCAATACCTGCACATGGTCCGGGCGTTGCTCACCGAGGTGTGCGATGACCGCGGTGGCCATTCGAGCGGTGCATCTCCCCAACCACCCGATGGTGGGTGGGCACCGACTACCCGGCTGATTCGTACCGTTGTCGGTACATGCGGTCGGAAGGGAGCTCCAGGTGACGGACGAAGTAGAGCCGATGGGACCGATCAGCTACCTGATCGTCGAGTTCCCGGGCAACAAGATGACGGGTGAGGGATTCCCCGCCCTGATCGATCTGGTCGACCGGGGCGTGATCCGGATCCTCGACCTCGATGTTTGTCACGTGCCGCGAGGACGGGTCGGTGGGGGCCATCGACCTGCGGGAACTCGAGACAGAAGGTCACTTCGACCTGACGATCTTCGAGGGAGCGTCGTCGGGCATGCTCGATCAGTCCGACTTCGACGATGCTTCGAAGGCGCTCCGGCCGGGCTCGTCGGCGGGCATCTTGATCTTCGAGAATCGATGGGCGACCACGTTCGTGGACGCCCTGCGCCGAGGCGGTGGCGAGTTGGTCGCCGCGGGCTACATCCCGCTGGCGGACGTCGCCGCCTCGCTCGACGCAACCGAGGCCGCCTGATCCGGCAGACCACCGACGAGAAAGGACGAGGACATGCCACGACTGCTCAGAGGTGTCGCCCGCACGGCGGTGATCGCCGGAACGGCGACGGCGGTCTCCAACCGCGTCTCGCGACGTCAGGCCAATCGCTGGACGCAACAGAGCGAAGCCGAGGCGTACGAGCAGCAACAGCAGTACGCGCCGCCGCCGCAGTACGCGCCCCCACCCCAGTACGCCCAGCCCGCCCCCGCCCCCGCGCCCGCTCCTGATCCGATCGCCCAGCTCAAGGAGCTGGCCGAGCTCAAGAATCAGGGCATCCTCACCGACGCCGAGTTCCAGGCGCAGAAGGCGAGAATCCTCTCCGCCTAGGAGCCGGCGGTCCGCACATGTTGTTCCTGTACCGGCCGCGGCAGACGTGGATGCCGTTCGCCCTGCCGCGCAACCGCACCCAGCAGGCCGCCTACAACCGACAGCTGCAGGAGCAGTTCGCGTCGACTCGCCGCGTCGCCCCGGCGGTTCCGGCGCCGGCGACGGACCCGATCAGCCAGCTGCGGGTGCTGGCCGAGCTCCACGAGTCGGGCGCGCTCACCGATGCCGAGTTCGAGTCGGCCAAAGCGAAGCTGCTGGCGCGATGACATCGAACGAGGCACGTGCCGAGACGTTCGTGCGCGCCCTCCGCGCCGGCATCGAACGCGACCGCGAGGCACTTCGAGCGTTGTTCACCGACGACGTTCGCGCGTGGACGCCGGCATTGTCGACCTCATCGCTGGGCGAGCTGATCGACGCGCTCGATCGCCGCGACGATGCGTTCTCCGAGATGGCGCTGGACGTCATGCCCCTCGATGTCGGTGGCGACTTCGCGTGCGTCGAGTGGACCGTCGACATGACGCACAGCGGCGCGATCACGCTCGGCGACCAGGGCAGCATCGAGCCGTCCGGTATCCGAGTCACGCTGCACGGCGTCACGATCGCCGAGTTCCACGGCGACCGGATCTGTTCGCTGCGGCAGTACTGGGACGAGTTCGACGTGTTCGAGCAGCTCGGCGTCCTGACAGGCGATTAGCGGCGGCGTCCCCCAGCTGGGTCGGCCTCCTACCAGGTCAGTTCGAACTCGATCTCGTTCTCGTCCCCGATGTCGATCTCCACCTTGAGCTTGACTTCGTCGGGCACCGTCACCCAGTACCGGTTTCCCTCGCGCACGAACTCGATCTGGTTGTGTCGGGCGAGCTGATCGGCGAGTTGACGCAGGCGCGCAGCGGCTGCCTCGCGGCTGAGGAGTTCCTGTTCCGTGACCTCGATCAGTTCATCGCTCATTTGTCAACCATCGCGGCTGAGGCGTACCTCTGCAGGAACAACGCCTCGACCAGCGCCATGCTCTCGATCTCGCGTGGGTCGACGCTCTCGTTGGGCGCGTGGATCAGGCACTGTGGTTCCTCGACGCCGAGCAGCATGATCTCGGCATCGGGAAACGTCTCTTGGAGGACGTTGCACAGCGGAATCGAGCCGCCGTCACCCTGCTGGGTCACCTCCCGGTCGTACACCTCGCGCATCGACTCGGACATCGCTGCGACGGCCGGTCCGTCGACCGACGCGGCGAAGGGCTGCCCGACGAATGCACGCTCGAAGTCGACCTGGACGTGCCACGGCGCGACCGTCGCAAGATGGTCGATCAGAGCGTCCTGGGCGGACGTTGCGTCGACTCCTGGCGGAATGCGGAGACTGATGAGGGCTCGCGCCTCCGGCTGGATCGCGGCGGTGCAGCCGGCGATCGACGGACAGTCGATGCCCAGGACGGTGACAGCGGGGCGTGCCCAGATCATGTCCGAGATGCTGTCGCCGAGCAGGTCGACGCCGTCGAGGACGTTGGCATCCTTGCGGAACTGCTCCGCCGGGTACTTCGCGCCGCTCCAGGTTTGGGTGTTGTCGAGCCCGCGGATCGTCGTGTTGCCCCGCTCGTCACGCAACGTCGCCAGCATGAGAACGAGGGCGGCGAGGGCGTCGGGGGCGGCGCCTCCGAACACGCCGGAGTGCATCGCGCTCGACAGCGTCCGCACGGTGACCACGACCTCCACCACGCCCCGCAGGGTCGTCGTCAGGCTCGGCTCCCCGACGGCGAAATTGCCGGCGTCGCAGACGATGATCGCGTCGGCGCGGAGCAGGTCGGGGTGCCGCGGCACGAAGTCGTCGAGGCCACCGTCGCCGAGCTCCTCGGACCCTTCGCCGATGATCTTCACGTTCACAGGTAGCTCGCCGCCGAGGGCGCGCAGGGCGGTCAGGTGGGTGACGATGTTGCCCTTGCAGTCGGCGGCGCCGCGGCCGTACCAGCGACCCTCGCGTTCGGTCAGCGTCCACGGCGGGGTCACCCACGCCGCTTCGCCGAGTGGAGGTTGGACGTCGTGGTGGAAGTAGAGGAGCACCGTCGGCGCGCCAGGCGGTCCGGCCGCGTGGCCGCAGATGGCCTTGCTGCCGTCGGACGTTTCGTAGGCCCTGACCTCTTGTAGCCCGACACCCGTGAACAGGTCGATGGTCAAATCGACCATCTTGTCGCAGTCCTCGGGCGGGGGAGCGCTCGGGTCGAACACGGACTTGTAGGCGACCATCCGGGCGAGGTCCTGCTTGGCCTGTGGCATCAGCTGCTGCACCCGTTGGCGCAGCACGTCAGGTGACATCGTCGGCTTCCTCACGCTCACAGCGCGCCGAGTGTGAGGACGATGACGGTCAGCACGCCCAGGATGAGGAGCAGCGGCCAGACGAACCGGAGGTACCGGCCGTAGGGGACCCGAGCGATGGCGAGTCCGCCCATCACGACGGCGGACGTCGGTGTCACCAGGTTGATCAGGCCGGATGCGCTCTGGTAGGCGGTGACCACGAGGCTGGTCTTGACGCCGGTGAACTCGGCCAGCGGGGCCATGATCGGCATCGCCACGGTCGCCAAGCCTGACGTCGAGGGGATGAGGAACGACAGCGGCAGGAAGAGCAGGTACATGACCACGGCGAAGGCCGCCTCGCCGACGTCGCCGAGGGCGCTCTCGGCCCAGTACAGCACGGTGTCGGTGATCTGGCCGTTGTTCATCACCACCGTGATGCCGCGGGCGATGCCGATGATCAACGCGACGCCCAGGAGGTCGCGGGCGCCGTCGACGAACGTCGAGGTGAGCTCGCCCTCCTTCATCCTGGCGACGAGCCCGATGAGGATGGCGAAGAGCAGGAACGAGGCGGTCATCTCGGGGAACCACCACCAGAGCGTCGGGAGGCCGATGTTGAGGTCCTCCCAGGGGATCACCCCGTAGACCATCACGACGAAGGCGGCGCCGAACAGACCGAGTATCGCCTTGTGCTGCCCGCTGAGGACGACTTCGCCGGTGTCGGTGGCGCCGGCGGAGAAGTGGCGCTCGTTGTCCTCCTTCATGTCGTAGACGAGCGACTTGGACGGGTCGCGCTTCACCCGGTCGGCGTAGCGGAGCACGAACCAGATGCCGGCGGCGAGGCCGACGACGAGGATGACGAGGCGTAGCCCGAGGCCGTCGCTGATCGGAACGTCGGCAAAGCCGGAGGCGATGCCGGTGGCGAACGGGTTGACGGTCGAGCCGAGCACGCCGATGCCGCGCCGAGGAGGATGACGAGAGCGCCGACGAGGGCGTCGTACCCGGCGGCGATCATCACGGTGATGATCAGCACGTAGAACGCGAGGCTCTCCTCGGCCATCCCGAACGTGGTGCCCCCGACGGCGAAGACGGTCATCAGGATCGGGATCATCCAGCGCTCGCGGCCGCCGAGGCGGTTCACGAGCAGGGCGATCCCGGCCTGGATCGCCCCCGTCTTCATCGTGATGCCGATGAACCCGCCGATCACGAGGATGAACAAGGCGACGTCGATGGCCCCGAACAGGTCACCGCTGTTGAACACGTCGACGTTGCCGGTGGCGGGATCCTCGATGCCGTAGAGGCCGTTGATCGGTGCCTCGAGCGAGTCGACGATGATCCGCGACGGGCTCGACTCGACCTCTTGGTAGGTGCCGGGGATCGGAGAACCCTCCTCGTCGAGGGCGTATTGGCCGGCGGGGATGATCCACGTCGCGATCGCCATGAGGACGATGAGGGCGAAGAGGATCGTGTAGGCGGACGGGAGTGTGAAGCGAGACTTGGGTGGCTCGGCTTCCTCGCCGACGGGTTCGCCGTCGACCGCGCCGTCGTCTGTTGCCTGGACATCACTGGACATGACCGTCTCCTTCGGGAGCGAATGCAAGGGGCTCGTTCGCGCGTCGGGGACCGACGCCGTTGCCGTCGGTCACCGGCGCCTCCTCGGGCGGGAGGCGCTCGACGCGGAAGCCGGTGAACGTGTAGGCGATGGCGATGAACGGGTTGAACAGGTTGAAGAACGCGAAGGGCAGGTACTCGATGGTCGGGACACCGAGAACGCCGGTCATGTAGGCACCGCAGCTGTTCCACGGCACGAGTGGCGACGTGACCGTTCCGGTGTCCTCGACGGTTCGTGACAGCATCCGCGGTGCGAGCCCGCGGCGGGCGAACTCCGCCCGGTAGACGCGGCTGGGCAGGACGTCAGCGACGTACTGATCGCCGGCCACGACGTTGAGACCGATCGCGGTGCCGGCGACCGAGCTGATCAGAGCGCGGTCGGAGTGAGCGACGCGCACGAGCGGAGCGATCAGCCGGTTGAGGAAGCCGGCCTCCTCCATGATCGCGGCGAAGCACATCGCGCCGAGGATCAGCCAGACAGTCGTCAGCATGCTGGCCATGCCGCCCCGTGAGAACAGGGCGTCGATCGTCTCGTTGCCGCTCGCCGACACGAAGCCCGTCGCCATCGACTGGTAGATGGCCTCGATGCTGGTCAGCAGCGTCCCCTGGCCGGGCTCGTCGACGAACGCCTCGACGGCTTCGCGTTGGGTGAAGCAGGCCAGGATCCCGGAGAACAACGCCACGGCGTAGATGGCGAGGAACGGCGGGACCCGCCAGAGCGTGGCGGCGATCAGCACGGCGAGCGGCAACAGGGCGACCGGCGAGATGTTGAACGCCGTGGCCAGCACGTCGCGCGCCGCGTCGGTGCCGACGGCGGATGAGGCCGGATCGTCCACCACGCCGATCACGACGAACACGACGAACGCCAGAACGAACGAGGGCACGACCGTCCACAGCATCCCCCGGATGTGCTCGTTGACGGTCACACCGCCGACCAAGCTGGGCACGAGCACAGTGGTCTCCGAGAGCGGCGACATCTTGTCGCCCATGTAGGCGCCGGAGATGATCGCTCCGGCAGCAATCGTGGTCGACAGGCCGAGGATCGGTGCCATGCCGATGAAGGCCACGCCGAGCGTGCCGGCTGTTGTCCAGGAGCTTCCGGTGACTGCACCCACCACTGCGCAGATCAGGGCGACGGCGGCGTAGAAGATGGCCGGCTTGAGAACCGCGATCCCGTAGGACACGACCGTCGGGATCGTGCCGGCCATGTTCCAGGTGCCGATCAGTGCCCCGACGGCCAGGAGAATGAACAGCGCACCCATCGCCGACGAGATCCCGCCGATGGCGGCCTCCCGAAGGTTGGCCGCGGTGTAGCCGTTCTTGAAGGCGACCAGCCCGGCGAACACCGCGCTCGTGAACAGCGCCACTTGGAGGGGACCGTCGGCGGCAGCAGTCCCGAACAGGACGATCGTCAGGGCCAGCAGCGCGATGAGCACCAGCACGGGAGCGAGCGCGTCCAGGAAGCTGGGCGGGCGCGGCGCTGACCCCGTCTCCTCGGCAGTGTCGTCCATAGATTCCTCGGACGGTCCCTACGTCGTCGGAGGCTCGTCCGCTACGACTTCGGTGCTTTGCGGTGGATCAGTATCCCGATCGTCGACGCCGTCGTCGTTGCGAGCCCAAGCGAGCAGGGCGACGACGCCGAACGCCACGATCGCGCCGACGATCCAGCGACGCGGTTCTCGAGTCAAGCATGACCTGTCCCCTACACAGGATCCCGTAACAGGGGACAGGTCATGCAGTGACCGCCGCCGCGACCCTTGCCGAGCTCGAAGCCCTCGATCGTGACGACCTCGACTCCGGCCTGCCGCATCTTGGCGATCGTGTACGTGTTGCGTTCGTAGGCGACGACGACGCCGGGCTCGAGGGCGACGACGTTGTTGCCGTCGTCCCACTGCTCACGCTCTTGCTGGTACTGGTCGCCCCCCGTCTCCACGACATGGAGCTTCGGCACGCCGAGGGCGTCGGCCACGGTGCCGAGGAAGTCATCCTCGACGGTGACGTGGAGGCTGGCCGAATCGGCGCCCGGGCGCAGGCTGATGGCGCGGATGTTGCCGACGACCTTGGGGAAGGCGGTCGCCTTGTCGCGGTCGAGGAGCGTGAACACGGTGTCGAGGTGCATGTGGGCGCGGTCCTTGGTCATCACACAGGCGATCACCCGATCCGCCGCTCCCTTGGCGAACAACGCCTTGGCGATCTGCTCGATCATCCGGCCCTGCGAGCGCTCACTCATGCCGATCAACACGGCGCCGTTGCCGATCGGCATGACGTCGCCACCCTCCAGCGAGGCCAACCCGAAGTCGGCGATCTCGAAGCGACCTTCGGGGCCCTCTGGCGGGTACCAGAAGTCGAAGTCGGCTCCGGCGAACATCGGGTGAGCCCGGTAGATCGCCGCCACGTTGTACGCCTCGCGACGTCGCGCCGGCCAGTACATCGGGTTGATCGACACCCCGTTGTAGATCCAGCACGACGAGTCACGGGTGAACAGCGTGTTGGGCAGCGGCGGGAGCACGAACGTGCTGGTGTCGTCGAGGCCGGCCCCGATCAGCGAGGTCGTCTGCGACCTTGGTGAGATCGAGTCCGGCCTCGGCGACCGTCAGCCCGCCGATCAGGTGCTTGGCCAGCTGGTCGGGCTTGAGATCGGCGAGAAGACCACGGACCTCGTCGACGAGCGACCAGCCGACGGTGTACTCCGAGGCGACGAGCTCGATCAGTCGCTGACGTCCGTCATCGCTCGCCGCAAGTGCGTCGGCGAGCAGTTCGGAGAGGAGGAACACCTCGACTCCCCGTTCGCGCATCCGGGCGACGAACTGATCGTGCTCGTACTGGGCGCGCTCCACCCACAGCACGTCGTCGAACAGCAGCTCATCGTGGTTCGACGGCGTCAGCCGCTGCAGGCTCAGGTCCGGGCGATGGACCATCACCTTGCGGAGCTTGCCCACCTCCGAGTGCACACCGAATTCGCTCATGATGCTTCCTCTCTCGTCTGGTCGGGGACGACCGTCGTACCGGCGTTGCCCTCGACGATCTTCTCGATGTCCTCCAGCGCGCCGATCGCGGCGTGCTTGCCGGTTGCTTCGACGAACCGGGCAGCTGCCTCCACCTTCGGGCCCATCGACCCGGCAGCGAAGGGCTGGCTGCGCAACTCGCCGGGTGTCACCCGGTCGAGCCGGCGCTGGTCGGCCGTCCCCCAGTTCTCGTAGACGCCGTCGACGTCCGTGGCCATCAGGAACAGGTCGGCGTCGATCTCGCGCGCGAGCAGCTCGCTCGCCAGGTCTTTGTCGATGACTGCCTCGACACCGCCGAGCGTTCGTTCCTGGTCGGGTACCCAGGTCGTCGGGATCCCTCCACCGCCGGCGCAGATGACGAGCACGTCGTGCTCGAGCAGCCAGCGAATCGGCCGGATCTCGAAGATCCGCTTCGGCGCCGGCGACGGGACGACTCGGCGAAGCTTCTCCCCGTCGCGCTTGAAGACCCATCCCTTCTCAGCGGCCAACGCGTCGGCGGCGGCATCGTCGTAGATCGGTCCGACGAACTTGGTCGGGTCGGCGAACGCCGGATCGTCGGAATCGACCTCGATCATCGTGAGGATCGAGGCGAACGGGACCTCGGGGGGCAGCAGGTTGCCGAGCTCCTGCTCGATGAGGTAGCCGATCATTCCCTCCGTCTGGGCGCCGAGGACGTCCAAGGGGTACGCCTCGACCTCCTTGTAGGCAGCCGCTTGCAACGCGAGGAGACCGACCTGGGGGCCGTTGCCGTGGGACAGCACGAGTTGGTGACGTTCGGCCACCGGGGCCAGGGCCCGCGCAGCGGTGCGGATGTTCGCCCGCTGCACGTCGGCGGTCATCGGCTCGCCACGCTTGAGCAGGGCGTTTCCGCCGAGGGCGACAAGGATGCGCATTGGCCGGCGTCCTCAGCTGCCCAGCGTCGCCAGGAGCAGGGCCTTGATCGTGTGCAGCCGGTTCTCGGCCTGGTCGAACACGATGCTGGCCGGTGACTCGAAGACGTCGCCGGTCACCTCGAGACCGCTGCTCATGCCGGTGTGCTCCATCATCTCCCGTCCGACGACGGTGTTCGGGTCGTGGAATGCCGGAAGGCAGTGCATGAACTTCACTCGCGGATTGCCGGTCTTCTCCAACAAGGCGGCATTGACCTGATACGGCGTCAGCAGCCCGACCCGTTCTGACCAAACGTCCTTCGACTCACCCATCGACACCCACACATCCGTGTGGACGAAGTCCGCACCGGACACGGCTTCGCCGGCGTCGTCCGTGATCGTGATCTGGGCGCCGGTGCGCGTCGCGATGTCGTGGGCGATCTTGACCACGTCGTCGGGCGGGGCAAGCGAGGTGGGTCCGGCGAGTCGGACGTCTGCCCCGAGGAGCGCGCCGGTGACCAACAGCGATCGACCCATGTTGAACCGGCAGTCGCCGACGAACGCGTAGGTCAGCGCGTCGTACGGCTTGCCACTCGCCTCGTGCATCGTGAGGAAGTCGGCGAGCATCTGCGTCGGGTGCCACTCGTTGGTGAGTCCGTTGTAGACGGGGACGCCGGCGAACTCGGCGAGCACCTCGACGTCGACCTGGCTGTTGCCGCGGAACTCGATGGCGTCGTACATCCGGCCGAGTACCCGTGCCGTGTCCGCGACCGACTCCTTGTGGCCCAACTGCGACCCCGAAGGGTCGAGGTACGTGACGTGGGCGCCCTGGTCGAAGGCGGCGACCTCGAACGCCGACCTCGTGCGTGTCGAGGTCTTCTCGAAGATCAAGGCGATCTCCTTGCCATCGAGCCGTTTCGTCTCGGTGCCGGCGTACTTGGCGATCTTGACTGCCTCGGAGAGCTGCAACAGGTGCCGCAACTCCCGCGGTTCGAAGTCGATCTCCTTGAGAAAGCTGCGGTTGCGCAGGTTGAACATCGTGCGTACTCCTTGCGTCGTCTCACCCGTCGATCCGTTTGTTTTGACCGTACGAACGCGGCGGGTGGGCGGAGACCACCCCAGATCGGGTAGTCGCGATCGCTTCCACCACCCTCGACTGGGTGGTGCAGTCCCACCCGCATCGGCGTCACCGTCTAGGTGGTGGAGCGAACTGTGGGCTGACGAACGCGGACTGAGGAGAAACGAGTGACCAAGGCAACCGAGCGGACCAAGGCGACGGCCAAACGCCGCACCAACTGACAGCCACCTGTCGACGGAGCAGATCGCCGAGGTCCTCGGCCTGCTCAAGGGCTCGGACAGCGTCGAATTGAAGCTGAGTGTGCCCGATGCCAATCGCCGGTCCGCTGCCGCCAAACTCGGCATCGACCCGCTGGATGCGCAACTCCGGCAGGTCGCCTTCTTCGACACGCCTGATCTGGCACTGAACAGGAAGGGAGTCGTGGTACGGGCGCGACGAGTCCAGCGTAAGATCGGCGATTCGATCGTGAAGATTCGCCCTCTCGTCCCAGACGAGGTCCCGTCGGCGGTGCGCAAGTCGCCGGGCTTCGGGGTGGAGGTCGACGCCATGCCAGGAGGCTTCGTCTGTTCGGGCACGATGAAGGCCGAAGTCGACGATGCCGCAGTCAAAGAGGCGATGGGGGGCACGCGGCCGCTTCGCAAACTGCTCGGCAAGGAGCAGCGGGCCCTCTTCGCGTCGTACGCGCCCGATGGTGTCACGTTGGACGACCTCTCCGTGCTCGGACCGATCAACGTGCTCAAACTCAAGTTCTCGCCCGAGGGCTACGACCGCCGCATGGTTGCCGAGCTCTGGTTGTACCCCGACGGGTCTCGCATCCTCGAGCTGTCGACCAAGTGCGAACCCTCAGAAGCGTTCAACGTCGCCGCGGAGACCCGTGTGTTCCTCACCGACCACGGGATCGACCTGCTCGCCGAGCAGCAGACCAAGACCAAGACCGCACTCGAGTTCTTCGCCGCGGAGCTCCAGAGCACCGGAGGTAAGTGATGACCGCCACCGCGACATCGCCCACGACGCCGGCCGAGAACACGACCGATTGGTATCGCCTGTCCGCCGATGATGTCTGTCGGCAGTTGGACGTCGACCCTGCGGTCGGCCTGAGCAGTGCAGAAGTGCTCACTCGGCGAGAGCAGTACGGACCGAACAAGCTCGCCGAGGAAGCGAAGGAGCCGGGCTGGAAGGCGTTCCTGCGTCAGTACCGCGATCTGATGCAGTTGGTGCTGCTCGGCGCGGCGATCGTCAGCATCGTCGCCTTGCAGGATGTCTCAACCGGTCTCGTGGTCATCGCCTTGACGGTCGTCAACGCGTTGATGGGCTTGCACCAGGAGGGCAAGGCAGCCGAGAGCGTCGCCGCCCTGCGCCAGATGTTGATCATGACGGCAAGGGTGCGGCGCGATGGTCAACGGGTCGAGGTACCCGCTGAGGAACTGGTGCCAGGTGACATCGTCGGTTTCGAAGCCGGCGACAAGGTCGCCGCCGACGGCCGGATCCTCGTCGCCGCGACGCTGGAGATCGAAGAGGCCGGACTCACCGGCGAGAGCACGCCAGTCGCCAAGATTGTCGATCCGGTCACCGAGGAGAACGCTCCACTCGGCGACCGCGTCGACATGGCGTACATGAACTCGCAGGTCACCAGAGGTCGCGGAGAGATCGTCGTCACGGCGACCGGGATGTCGAGCGAGGTCGGCCACATCTCCGGAATGCTCAGCGGCGTCGAGCAGGAGAAGTCGCCACTCACCAAGCAGCTCGATCAGCTCACCGTGATCATCACGATCATGGCGGCGGGAGCCCTGGCGCTGATCATCATCTTGGGGCTCGCCCGCGGGGAGGACTTCGACTCGCTGTTCCTGACCGGCATCACGCTGGCGATCGCGGCGATCCCGACGGGCCTCCCGGCCGTGGTGACGATGCTGCTCTCGGTCGGGACGCAGCAGCTCGCTGACAAGGGCGCGATCGTCAAGCGGCTGAAGTCCGTCGAGACGCTCGGCTCGACCTCGGCGATCTGTTCCGACAAGACCGGAACGCTCACGCTCAACCAGATGACGGCTCGCGAGCTCGTCGTCGTCGGCCGGCGCTTCGGCGTCGACGGTGAGGGATACTCGACGACCGGTCAGATCCTGCGAGTGGCGGGAACCGGCGACAGCTCGCTCGAGCCGTTCATGCTGCCGATGGCGCTCGCCAACGACGCCGTCATCCGCGACGGGGCGTGCATCGGAGACCCGACGGAGGGTGCCCTCGTCGTCCTCGCCGCCAAAGGTGGGCTGGACGTCGAGGAGACCCGCAAGACGTATCCCCGGGTGGCCGAGGTGCCGTTCGACGCCGAGTACAAGCTGATGGCGACGTTCCACGAGATGGACGAGGACGGGCGCAAGGTCGTGCGCTGCTTCGTCAAGGGTGCGCCGGATGTCCTGTTGGCGCGCTCGTCGCACTATCTCGACGCTGACGGATCGCCGCACGTGATGGGCGACGCGACCAGTCAGGTGCTGGCCGAGAACGACCGGCTGGCGGGCGACGGCATGCGGGTGCTGGCGGTCGCCAGGCGCGACTTCGACCCGGCTACGTTCGATCCGTCGGCCGACCTCTTGGCGCTCGTCGCCGACCTGCAGCTGCTCGCCCTCGTCGGCATCGTCGACCCGCCGCGCAAGGAGGCCAAGGACGCCATCGCCCTGTGCAAGGACGCCGGGATCCGCGTGCGCATGATCACCGGCGATCACGCCACGACGGCCGCTGCCATCGCCGGCCAGCTCGGCATCTATGGAAAGGCGCTCACCGGTGCCCAGTTCGCCGCCCTCACCGACGACGAGCTGCGCGCCCAGGTCGAAGACATCGGCGTGGTCGCCCGCGTGGCGCCTGAGGACAAAGTTCGCCTGGTCAGCATCCTCAAGGGTCAGGGCAACATCGTCGCCATGACCGGCGACGGCGTCAACGACGCGCCGGCGCTCACCCGGGCGGACATCGGCGTGGCGATGGGGATCACCGGCACCGAGGTCACCAAAGACGCCGCCGAGATGATCCTCACCGACGACAACTTCGCCACCATCGTCACTGCGGTCGAGGGCGGGCGCGGTCTCTACGACAACTTGATGAAGTACGTCCGCGTGCAGATGATCATGCTCGCCGGCTTCATCCTGCTGTTCGTCGGTGCCGGGATCTTCACCATCGCCAACGGCACACCGCTGCTGCCACTGCAGATCCTGTGGATCAACTTCGCCATCGATGTGCTGCTAGCGCTCGGCCTCGGCTTCGACGCGCCGACGCCGGGGCTGATGAAGCGACGTCCACGATCGCCGGACGAGCCGGTCATCGCACCCGCGCTCGGTGTCCGGTTGGGCATCGCCGGACTGCTCATCGCCGCCGGCACCCTCGCCGTCGTGGCGTGGGGTGAGGACCGCTATGACTTGGCGACGGCCACAACGATGGGTTTGACCACGATCTCGCTGCTGCACATCGTCGCCGCCTTGGAGTGGAGGGATCCGATCCAGAGCGTGTTCAACCGGGCAACGATCGCCAACGGACGGTTCAACAAGCTTCTGCTGGCCGCCCTGGCGCTCACCTTCCTGGCGACGACGATCTCGGGCCTGAACCGGCTCCTCGACACCGTCCCGCTCGATGGTCACCAGTGGCGAGCCTGTCTCGTCGCCGTCATCGGCTACTTCGTTCTCGCCGAGCTGGCGAAGTTCATCCTTCGTCGAATCGATCGCAGGCATGCCTGATGATCGCCGCTGAATTCGGCACCGGCCAGGTGTTCTGGTCGCTGCTGTGGCTGTCGTTCTTCGTCATTTGGGTCTGGATGTTCATCATGGTGTTCGGCGACCTGATCCGAAGTCGTCGCTTGTCGGGGTGGGGCAAGGCACTCTGGGCGTTGTTCATCATCGTGTTGCCGATTCTCGGGTGCCTGGTGTACCTGGGTGCTCGCGGCAGCGACATCAACGATCGCATGACGGAAGCCGCCCAGGCAGACGCAGTCAAGATCCCCACGTACCTCTACAACAAGGCTTAGTGTCGGCGACCGACGAACACGCCCGGCTCGTCACCGTGCTCAGGCGTGATCACCGAGTCGATGTTCCGATGGATCAACCGGTCGAGCGTTCCCCCGCCGATGTCTTGCGCCTGGTCGTTGCCGCCGCGGTCGTACTCGTCGTATTGGCCGTCGAGTGGTTGTTCGGCGACGCCTTGGTGGCCTTCATGTCAGATCTCCTTCGCGGCGTCGACGCCGTGCCGGCGTGGATCGTCGACGTGGTTGTCGTCGGGACACGGATCCTTGGAGCGGTCGTTCTCGTCGGTGTTCTCTGGTGGATACTCCGAGGACGACAGTGGCGAATGTTCGTCACTGTTGTCGTCGCGGGCTTGGTGGCCGCCGGGCTCGTCACCGTGCTCGACGCGCTGATCGAGACCGATCCAGGGCGAGTGCTCGTCGACATCGGCGATCGACCTCGGTCCGCTGACGAACGAGGGCTTCCCTTCCACTGCCGGCATCGCTGCGGTCGCCGGCGGTGCTCACCGCCGCTGCGCCGTGGCTCGGTCGCCGGTGGCGCCGAGCGGGATGGGTCTTGATCGCCGGACTGACGGTGACCGGGTTCGTCGACTCACCGGTGTCGTTCGACACGATCCTGGCCGTGGCGGTCGGCTGGTTCTCCGGTGCCGCCGTCCTGGTGGCTGCCGGAGCGCCGATCGCGCCGACCCACGTTGCGAGCCGTCATCGACGGACTGGGCACCGGTGGAGTGCCCGTGCAGCAACTCGAGCAGGCCGGCGTCGACGCCCGTGGATCCACGCCGTACTTCGGTGTCGGCGCCGATGGCTCCAAGATGTTCGTCAAGGTGCTCGGTGCCGATGAACGAAGTGCCGACCTGCTCTTTCGCCTCTACCGTCGCCTTCAGCCCCGCGACTTCGGGGACGAGCGACCGTTCAGCACCCTGCGTCGCGCCGTCGAGCACGAGGCCTTCGTCGCGCTCGTCGCCCGTTCGTTGGGTGTGCGCACGCCGAGTGTTCGGGCATTCGCCACGGCGGAGCCGAACGGATACGTGCTTGCCTACGACGCGATCGATGGCAGGTCGCTCGATCGCGTCGAGCCGAGCGAAGTCACCGACGAGGTGCTGGCGGCCGTCTGGTTCCTCGTGGGCGAGTTGCGCCGACATCGCATCGCCCATCGCGACCTCCGCTTGGCGAACGTCTTCCTCGACGACAGCGGTGATGTTTGGCTGATCGACTTCGGCTTCAGCGAAGTGGCCGCCTCGGATCTGCTACTGGCCACCGACGTCGCCGAACTGCTCGCCTCATCCAGCGTGTGCGTCGGCCCCGAGCGGGCGACCGCCAACGCAGCTCACGCTGTCGAGCCGGCGACGCTGGCGCAGGCGTTCGATCGACTCCACCCGTGGGCGCTCAGCGGAGCGACTCGAACTTCGCTGAAGGGTCGGCCAGGTCTGCTCGACTCGCTGCGCAGCGAACTAGCGGTGACGATCGCCGGCGACGGTCGATGAACCCCAGGTGGCTGATCGTCGCAGGCATCGGGCTGCTCATCGTCTCACTGTCGATCGCGGTAGCCCGCAGCCCATCGATCAGCCCGGCCGAGTCCCGCGTGTTCCACGCGATCAACGGCCTACCCGACTTCCTCTATCCGATCCTCTGGTTGCCGATGCAGTTGGGCAACCTCGTCGTTGGCACCGGCGCCGGACTGGCGGTCGCCCTCGTCGACCGCGACCTCGTCGTGGCGATCGGAACGGTCGCCGCGATGGTGCTCAAGCTGGTCACCGAACGGATCGTCCGCAGGGAGATGGCCGACTACCTCACCGTCCGCCAGCGGCCCGGCACCAGCGAGGTCGGTGCAGTACTGCGCGGGGGCGATGTTCCGGCCTCGGGACCAAGCTTTCCGTCGGGGCACGTCATTCTCGTCGCGGCAGTCGGATGCGTCGTCGCACCATCTCTGCCCGTCGAGTGGTGGTGGGTGCCGGTGGTGCTCACCATGCTCGTGATGGTCGGGCGGGTGTATGTCGGAGCTCACAATCCACTCGACGTGACTGCCGGTCTGGGCACTGGCCTACTGCTCGGCGGTGTGCTCGCAACGTTGGCCACGTCGTGATGACGTACGATCCGGTAGGGCTCACGCCCTGACGATCGTGAGGGGAACTCAATGGCAACACTCACTGTTTGGAAGTTCGACTTTCCAACTGCAGCCGACGAAGCCGAGTCCACGCTCGAGTCGCTGTCGAAGCAAGGTCTCATCACGATCCACGATGCCGCGACGATCAGCTGGGCGTGGGGCAAGAAGCCGAAGACTCGTCAGCTGCACAGCCTCACCGGCTCAGGTGCACTCGGCGGTTCGTTCTGGGGACTGCTGTTCGGCCTGTTGTTCTTCGTCCCCTTGCTCGGAGCGGCCATTGGTGCTGCCGCCGGTGGCATCGTGGGCGCGATGCGCGATGTCGGCATCGACGACGACTTCGTCACCACGGTGCGCGCCAAGGTGACGCCGGGAACTTCGGCCCTGTTCGTGATGAGCAGCGACGCCGTGTTGGACAAGGTCAGCGACGCCTTCGCCGGCCTCAACGCCGAGCTCATCGAGACCAACCTCTCCGACGAGGAAGAGGCCAAGCTGCGCGAGGCGTTCGCCGAGGACTGAGCGTTCGGCCTTGACCGTGATCCACGCAATCGGGCGCGCCACTTGAGTCACGACCGTGGTCGAACCAGTTGACCCACTTGGTGACTTAGGTTAGAGACCCTGACAAGGAGAACGCGATGTCCAATCCGACGGTCCCTGACAGCCCACCACCCCTACCGCCCCCAGGCGTCAGTCCCACGCCCACGGATGGTGCCGATCGCAGCACTCGGAGCATCCGGGTGCTCTCGATCCTGGTGATCGTCGCCGGGGCGATCTTCATGGTCGCTGGCGTCATCACCTGGTTCGTCGTACGCGACCAACTTGCCGACGAGAAGATCGTCGTCTCCGAAGACGCCGAACGCTTCGGGGGCTGGGACGTCGACGGACCCTTCACGGCCTATGCCGAAGCCGACGCCATCGAAGGACACGCCCTCGAGGCGAGTGGCGGCAAGACCTACGCAGAGCTCGACCGCGACGACCCGACGCGCGAGACCGTCATGACGGCCTCGTTCCTTCGATCCTCGCTATTCACCTCGGTTCTCGCCTTCGGCGTTGCCTTCATGGCGGCCGGCCTCGGCCTCGTACTCATCGGAATCGGCGTGGCCCTGCTACTCGCCGCCGACCGCCTCCGCGCTGCCCTGGCCGTCGGCGATTCGATGTTCGTCGCGACGAGCGCGCCATAGTGGCGGAAGCGTTGTCAGCGGTGTGTTGCCGCACGGGCTTCGGAGATCGCCCGCCAGATGCGTTCCGGAGTGCAGGGCATGTCGATGTGGCGGATGCCGAGGTGTGAGACCGCATCGACCACTGCGTTGTGAACTGCGGGTGTCGATCCAATCGTTCCGGACTCACCGATTCCCTTGGCGCCGAGTGGGTTCCGCGGGCTGTCGGTCTCGGTGTTGGAGGTCTCGAACGACGGCAGCTCGGCGGCCGACGGCATCAGGTAGTCGACCAGGGTGGCCGTCTGTGGGTTGCCTTCATCGTCGTACTGCACCCACTCGTACAACGCCTGGGCGGCGCCTTGAGCGATGCCGCCATGTTGTTGGCCTCTGACCAGCATCGGGTTGAGAATCCGGCCGCAGTCATCGACGGCGATGTGGCGGAGCAGGCGGACGTCGCCGGTTTCCGTGTCAATCTCGACCACCGACACGTGGGCGCCGAACGGGAACGTCGAGCCGCCGCCATCGAAGTCGAGGTCGTGACGGAGCGGACCCGGCTCCATGCCCGCGGGCAGCTGGGTCGCGTCGTTGGATGCGGTGACCAGCGTTTCCCAGGTGACCGACTTCGCCGGAACTCCGGCAACCTGTAGACCCCCGTCGCCCGCGACGATGTCGTCGGAGGAGGCCTCGAGGAGATTGCCGGCGATGTGCTTGGCCCGGTCGAGTACTTCCGTCGACGCAAGGTGGATCGCCGAGCCGGCTGTCTGGAGAGATCGCGACCCGAGGGTGCCAACGCCGCTGCGCACGGTCTTGGTGTCGGAATTGATCAACGAGATCTTGTCCATCGCGATGCCCAGCACCTCTGATGCAAGCATCGCGAACGCGGTGTGATGTCCCTGGCCGTGGGCGCTTGTGCCGGCGTAGACGGTGGCCGTGCCGTCGTCGTTGACCTCGCATGCGCCGTACTCCAGGTGCAAGCCAACGGGGGCGGTCACCTCGACGTAGGTCGAGACACCGACACCGAGCTGCTTCGCTTCACCGGCTGCGCGTCGACGTTCCTGTTCGGCGCGGAGGTCGTCGTAGCCGGCCGCCGCCAGGGCCGCGTCGAGGGGCTTGGCGTACCGCCCGGAGTCGTAGTTGCCGCCCGTCGGCGTGGTGATCGGTTCGTCGAACTCCTCGATGAAGTTGATCCGCCTGATCTCGGCCGGATCGATGCCGGTCATGTCGGCAGCGACGTCGAGCACGCGCTCGATCAACTGGGTCGCCTCGGGACGGCCTGCGCCGCGGTAGGCGCCGACCGTGGTGTTGTTGGTCAACACCGTCATGGCAGTGAATTTCACGGCAGGAATGTCGTAGACGCCGACCGACATCATTTGCGTCAGCATCGGCAGGATCGCCCCGATCGCCGGGTAGGCGCCACCTGACGCCGTGACGTTTGCCTCCAACCCGACGATTCGACCACTCGACGTCACCCCGAGCTTGGCCTCCATCACATAGTCCCGGCCGTGAACGAGCGAGATCATGTCCTCTGCTCGTGTCTCGGCCCACTTGATCGGCGAGTCGAGGTCGATCGCCGCCTTCGCGGCGATGGCGTACTCGGGGTAGACGGCCGCTTTCGGGCCGAACCCGCCGCCCACCCACGGACACACGACCCGCAGGCTCTCGGGATCGAGACCGAGCAGCGCCGCAAGCGCGCCATGAGCGGCGTGCGGTGTCTGATGCGAGATCCAACACGTCAACGATCCGTCACCGTCGGGTACCGCCAGGATGCCGTTCGTCTCCATCGGTACGCCGGCGAGGCGCTGACTCACCATCGTCACCTGAGCGACGACGTCTGCGCCGTCGAGTGGCTGTTCGTCGTCTCCGTGGGTTGTGGTGAAGCAGATGTTCGATCCGTGCTCAGGAAAGAGGAGCGGCGCATCCGGTTCGAGCGCGGCGGCTGGTGTCATCAGAGCGGGCAGTGGTTCGATGTCGAGGACAACGGCTTCGGCCGCATCCATCGCCTGAGCCTTCGAATCGGCGACAACGGCCGCGCAGATGTCACCGACGAACCTGACCCGGTCGGCGCAGAACATTGGGCGATTGAGCTCGGGCGGCATCATCGGGAACATCTGCAGCGACGGCAGTCCGAGGTCGTTGCCGGCGTGGTAGACGGCTCGAACCCCCGGCATCGCCTCGGCGTCCGACACGTCGACCTCGTTCAGGACACCGTGGGCGACCATCGAACGGACGAACGCCACGTGCAACATGCCCGGCTCGACGAGGTCGTCCAGGTACTTGCCGGCGCCTGTGATGAGCGTCGGGTCCTCCAGGCGGAGTACCGCGTGCCCCAGGATCGAACCGGAAGTCGTCATGTTTCCCCCTCAATCTGGCCTTCGGCCGAATGCCCAGACCCCTTTGTAACACCGCCAGTGACGTGGGTCGGCTCATGCAGCAACTGTTGGGTGCCAGGGGGACCGAATCGTCCCCTAAACACCCATCGGTTGAGGTTGACCGCCGCCGGGGCGGGCCTGCCGTCGGGCGATATGGTTCGGTCGCATCGAGGCGCCACCAATGACAGCGCAACGGGTGACTGTGGCGCCGACGAGCACCGGCCCCGCGGGGCCGGCCGTGCCCAGCCGGCGCGAGCGTGGTGGTCGCCAGGATCGACACCGGGGGCGTTCCGCCTCGCCGCGACGGTGGCGACCATCGTCTGCGCGCTCTGCGCCGTCGTGGCGTGGAGCGCTCTGGCGTCGCGGCAGAGCTCGCTCGACGCTGCCGCCACTGGAGCCCAGCAGCTGGTTGACCTGCAGGAGGCTCGCACGGCGGCCGTCGAAGCCGACGCGATCGCCGCTTCCTCATTCCTCGTCGGCGACGCCCAGGCTGCGGCGCGCCGGCCGGCATATGAGGCCCGGTTGGCCGACGCCACGCAACTGATCACGGTGGTGGCCCAGCGAGCCACCTCGTCCGACCTCGACCGGCTGGGCGTCGCCAACGAGACGCTGGCCGGCTACGCCGGTCTCGTCGAGCAGGCCCGAGCCAACAATCGTCAGGGCTTCCCGGTCGGTGCCGCCTACCAGCGCCAGGCGTCGGCGCTGTTGCGCAGCGACCTCATCCCGGCGCTCGACAGCGTCGTCGCCGACACCCGCTCTCGGCTGAACGGCGAGCTCGACGACGCCAGCCGTTCCTCGACCGTGGTCGTCGTCGCCCTTGTCGCCAGCGCGGCGGCCCTCGTGGCGTCGTCGTGGCTGTTGTGGCGGCGCACCCGGAGGCTCGTCAACGTGCCGATCGCCGTCGGCGTGCTGCTCTCAGCGATCGGACTGATCTGGGGGGCCGCGACTCTGGCCAGCACAGGCCACCGCGTTCGGACCACCGTGGAGACCTCGCTGAGCGCAGTGGACGCGTTGTCCCGAGCCCGCACCGCCGCCTTCGACGCCCGCAGCGCCGAGTCGCTCACGCTCATCAACCGCGGCAACGGCGCTGCCAACGAGGCCGACTGGCAGCTGGCCGACGCCAACGTCCTCGCCGCCCTCGACGTCGAATGCGACCGTGCTGGCGACTGCTTGCAGGACTGGTGGTCGGAGTACCAAGCCGAGCACCGGGCGATCCGCGAGCTCGACGATGGGGGCGACTACGACGCCGCCGTCGTGCGGTCCTCGACGCTCGATCAGCCGGGCTCGGCGTTCACCGCCTTCAGCGACATCGCCGCCGAGGTGCAGAGCGGCCGCGCCGAACAAGTGGCCGACCGGCTGGCCGACAGCCGCAGGGCCCTTGACTCCCTGCGCTGGTTCGTCCTCGTCGCCGGGCTGGTCGCCGCGGCCAGTGTCGTCGTCGGGTTCGGGCAACGGCTGCGGGAGTACCGGTGATCGGTCGCCGGGCCATGATGGCTGCTGCGATCGGTGTGACAGCCGCCGTCGCCGCCGGATGCAGCGGCCCGCAGCTGGCCGCCCCTGCCGACGTCACTCTTGCGCCGACGACCGCCCCGAGCGCCCCGGCGCCGCCCGAGTGCACGCCAGCAGAGGCCGAACAGGATGCCACCCGCTCCTACGCCCCCGACGGGCCGCTGCCGACGCCGGGTGAGATGCCCGCCGGCTCGACGATGGCGGCGATCCATGATCGCGGCCGCCTGGTCGTCGGCGTCTCCGCCGACACCCTCCAGTTCGGCGCCCGCAACCCGATCAGCAACCAGATCGAGGGCTTCGACATCGACGTCCTCGAGGAGGTCGCCACGGCGATCTTCGGCGACGACGAAACGTCGAACATCGAGTACCGGATCATCACCTACGCCCAGCGCCTTCCGGTGCTGGAAGCCGGCGACGTCGACCTTGTGGCCCACACGATGACGATCAACTGCAACCGCTGGCTGCGCATCGCTTTCTCGTCCACCTACTACGACGCCGGCCAGAAGGTGCTCGTCGGGCGCGGCTCGGGATACAGCAGCATCGATGACCTCGTCGCCGCCGGTGCCCGGGTGTGCGTGCCGGGAGGGAGCACCAACCTCGAAGAGCTGAGCAAGCCGGAGTACGCCGACCTGCAGATCGTCGAGCGGCCGGACATCACGGACTGCCTCGTCGCCGTCCAGCAGGGCGATGCCGACGCCGCCAGCGGTGACGACACGGTGCTCGTCGGCCTGGCCCAGCAGGACCCCAACGTCGAGGTCGTCGGCGAGACGTTCACGAGCGAGCCGTACGGCGTCGGCGTCAACCAGGAGCAGGTCGACCTGGTGCGCTTCGTCAACGGTGTGCTGGAGGAGATGCGGGTGGACGGACGGTGGGCCGAGCTGTACGAGAGGTGGGTCGGCCCGCCGGCGCCGGAGCCGCCCGCTGCCGTTTACGGGCGCCAGCCGTGAGTGCACCACAGCTGCCGCCGCCGGGCACGCCGCTGGACAAGGATGTCGCCGCTCGCGTCGCCTCCGACCTCGAGGCGTGGGTGGCGGCGGTGGGATCGCAGCTCGTCGATCTCGACAGCGACGTCCAGACAGTCGGCACGGACGCCCTCCGGACCGATGTGGCCGAGGCCTTCGTGCTGTGGCAAGCCGTTTCCGATCGCGCCGACGTGTGGGACGGCGCCGCCGATGGAGGGAGCCGGCGCCGGGCCGAGGCCCTGGCGTCCTCGTGGACGCCGGTCGTGACGGCGACCGGGGAGACGGTCGGCGGTGGGCTCGCTGACGCGATGGCATTCCTCGACGCCCTGATCACGCGGCTGGCCGCTGAGGTGGCCGCAGCCGGGCACGAAGCGGCGACTGCGGCGTCGACGTGGATGACGCTCGACGCCGACCTGCTGGCGGCCCGCCGCGCAGCCGCGGTGCTCGGTGAGGAGGTCCGCCACGTCGCCGACCTGGAGGGCGACGCCAAGGACCGGCCCCGGGCCATCGCTCCGCCTGCCGAGCTGGCCCGGAAGGCGGCAGCGACCAGAGCACGCCTCGAGGCGGCGATAGTCGAACGCGAGGAGCTGCTCGACCACCTCGACGCTGCGCCGGCGCTCATTGCCGAGCTCGACCGCAAGGAGTCGGCGGTGCGGGAGCTCGCCGCGACGTGCCGCGAGAAGATCCGCGACGCGCCAGTGCTTGCCGTGCCGTCGGTGTCCGCCCTCGGCGCCGCGCCGGGCGGCACGCGTGATCGACCCTGGCCGGCCGTGCAGGCGGCTGCCCGCTCCTGGCTGCGCCAGGTCGAGCGGACGCAGGCCGCGCTCGACGAAGCGAGCCGGCGCTTCCAGGCGCCGCTCGCACGCCGTGACGAGCTACGCGGCCTCCTCCAGGCGTTCCGTGACAAGGCCGACAGCGCCGGCCTCGCCGAACACGAGGCTCTCGACGAACGGTACGCAACCGCCCGCGACACGCTGTGGTCGGCGCCCTGCGACCTCGGACGCGCCGAGGCTCAGGTGCAGGACTACATCGCCACGCTCAACTCGATGATGCACGGAGTCAACTGATGCAGTGCGCGCAGCCGGGGTGTTCCGGCCAGATCCTCGACGGTTACTGCGACGTCTGCGGCATGGCGGCGACGGTGCCGCCGCCACCGCCGGGCGCGACCGCGCAGTCCGCCGGCCCGGGCGGTGGCGTGGCCGTGGGGGTTGCCTCGACGCGCACGACGACAAGCTCCCGACTTGGCTCGATGCCGCTGGGCTCGCAGCGGGCCGGTGGCAGCCGTCGTACCGTCCGTCTCGCCGGCCGCCGCACGGCGTCGACCAACCTCGGCGCGGGGTTGACCTCAGTGCCGCCGGCGGCCGTCATCGATCCGACGGCCGCGCTGATGGACCCTGCGGTGGTCGCCGAGCACAAGCGCTTCTGCGCCCAGTGCGAGGCGCCGGTCGGACGAGCCCGCGGCGACCAGCCCGGGCGCACCAAGGGCTTCTGCGCGAGGTGCCGCACTCCGTTCGACTTCGACCCCCGGCTCCATCCGGGGATGCTCGTCGGCGGCCAGTACGAGGTCGTCGGCTGTCTGGCCCATGGCGGCATGGGGTGGATCTATCTCGCTCGCGACCGCAATGTGAACGGGCGCTGGGTCGTTCTCAAGGGCCTGCTCAACACCGGTGACCCCGATGCGTCCCGGGCCGCCGTCGGCGAGAAGCAGTACCTCGCCGAGGTCGAGCACCCGCTGATCGTCGAGATCTACAACTTCGTCACCGCACCCGACGGGGCCTCCTACATCGTCATGGAGTACGTCGGTGGCACGTCGCTCAACGACCTCATCAAGCAGCACACGGCACGGGCCGGCGGCACCTACACACCGCTTCCCGTCGATCAGGCGATCGCCTACATGGTCGAGGTCCTGCCGGCGATCTCCTACCTTCACACAGCCGGGCTCCTGTTCTGCGACTTCAAGCCGGCCAACGTGATCCAGGTTGGCGACAGCGTCAAGCTGATCGACCTTGGTGGCGTGCGGCCGATCGACGACGACGTCTCGCCGATCTACGGCACGGTTGGCTTTCAGGCCCCCGAGGTGCCGCGCGACGGCACGTCGATCCCGTCGGACATCTACACCGTCGGGCGAACCTTGGCCGTACTCGTCTTCGAGTTCCGCGGCTCCACGGGCGAGTTCGTCGACCGCATTCCGACGCCCGAGCAGGTGCCGCTGTTCGCCCAGCACGACTCGCTGTACCGGCTGCTCCTGAAAGCGACGGCGCCAGCGCCGGCCGACCGTTTCCAGACGGCCGACGAGCTGCGCGAGCAGTTGCTCGGTGTGCTGCGCGAGGTCACGTCGCGACTCGACGACGATTACCGCTCGGTGCCGTCGACATACTTCGAATCCCCGGCGATCTCGACCGATGAGCTTGCGTGGTCCGACTTGCCGGCGCTTCGACCGGATGTCAACGACTCAATGGCGTCGTGGCTGAGCGGTGTCACCTCCGACGACCCGGCCCGCCTCCTGCAGCTCCTCGACGACGCTCCCGAGGCGACGGCCGCGGTGCGGTTGGCCCGTGCCGCAGCCGCCCTCGGAGTCGAGGACGTCGACCGCGCCTTGGCCGAATGCACAGCGCTGCTGGAGGCCGATCCATGGGACTGGCGGGCGGTGTGGATGAACGGCGTCGCCGCCTTCGCCGCCGACGACATGGCCGCAGCTGTGTCCTCCTTCAACGCCGTCTACGGCCAGGTGCCCGGTGAGCTGGCGCCGAAGTTGGCCCTCGCCCGGGCATGCGAGTTGAGCGGCGAGGACGAGCTGGCGGCGGGCTTGTACGCGGTGTGTGCGCGCACCGACGGCGCCTACTTGGCGCCGGCTCAGTTCGGCCTGGCCCGACTGGCCGCCGCAGCCGGACGTCGGGACGACGCCCTCGCCGCGCTGGCCCGCATTCCACCGGTGAGCCGGGCCTATGGCGAATCGCGCCGGCAGCGGGCGGCGCTACTCGTCGCCGACGGGTCGGCGACGGTCGATGATCTCGCCGCAGCGTCGGTGGAGGTCGATCGAGCCGGCCTCGGCCTACGTGAGCGCACCGAGTTGGAGGTGCGGATCCTCGAGGCCGCCCTGGCGGTCGTCAATGACCAAGGTGCGCAACCGACGTCGGTGATCACCGGTGTCCCCATGTCCGAACCCGACGTGCGCGTCGCCCTCGAGTCGGCGTATCGGCGGGCCGCCCGCCTGACCGACGATCGCGGCGAGCGGATCGAGTTTGTCGACCGGGCCAACGCTGTGCGACCGCACACGCTGACATGAGCGAGCCGACTACGACTACGACGGCGACGCTGGAGCACTGCCCATCGTGCGCAGCGCCGGTTGCCGCGGGCGACGTGTTCTGCGAGTCGTGTGGGGCGACGCTCGACCCTGCCGCAGCGGTGAATGCGCCGCCATCTGGCGACGCGGCCCGGCCTGCCGACGCGGCCGAGGCGGTCGAGGGCGGTGACGCGACCACGTGTCCGCAGTGCGATGGGACGACGTTCGCGGACGGGTTCTGCCTGACGTGCGGGCGCAAGCGGCCAACGTGGCGCGATCGCTTCACCGAAGCGCCGACCACGTGGATGGCGGGCGTCTGCGACCGCGGCATCCTCCATGCCCGCAACGAGGACGCCATGGCCCTGGCCGCCGTCGGCGAGCGCGCCGTGCTGGTGGTCTGCGACGGCGTGACCACGGCACCGGACAGCGACCGAGCCAGCCTGGCTGCTGCCCGCAGCGCTCGAGACGTTCTCGCTGCGGCTCCGCCGGCGCCGTCCGGTCGGGCTGCCGTCGTGACCCACTGGACGACGCAACTCGAGGCGGCCGGCGCTGCCGCTCACCGCGAGGCGGTGGCCGTTGCCCGTCTTCTCGGCGACCCGCCGGAACCCCCGTCGTGCACGTTTGTCGCCGCCGTCACCGACGGTGACCTGATCGTCGTCGCCTGGTGCGGGGACTCCAGGGCCTACTGGTTCGCCGACGGCGGCGGCAACGAGCAGCTCACCGTCGATCACTCGCTCGGCACGGAGATGATCGCCGCCGGACGCACGCGTGCTGAGGCCGAGGCCGATCCGACCTCGCACACGATCACCCGCTGGCTCGGCGCCGACAGCGTCGACCCGACGTCCGAGTTCCGGTCGCGCGAGCGTTCCGGGCCGGGTTGGCTGGTCGTCTGCAGCGATGGTCTGTGGAACCACGTGAGCGAGCCAGCCGACCTCGCTGCTCTCATCGCTTCGGCGCCGGACGCCTCCCCGCCGACGGTCGCCGCCCATCTGGTCGAGCACGCCCTCGCCGGCGGCGGCCAGGACAACATCACCGTCGCCGTCGCCCGCCTGTAAAGCTGCCCACGAGAGGATTTCATGGCCGACTTCACCGCCAGCGTGTTCCAGAACGAGTACCTGTCCGACGGCGCCACCGACGTCCACGCCGTGGTGTCCGTGACGTGCTCGGGGGCCGGCACCGCCGGGACCGGGGTCACCGACGCCGCCGAGATGCTGATCATCGACACCTCCAGCTCGATGGACATGCCGTCGAGCAAGATCAGAGCGGCGCGGCAGGCGGCCAAGGTGGCCGTCGACGAGATCGTCGACGGAACCTGGTTCGCCGTCGTGTCGGCGGCCACGTCGGCGACGATGTGCTATCCGCTGCAACCGCAAATGGTTCGCATGGACTCCACCACCCGGACGGCGGCGAAGGCGGCGATCGATGACCTTCGGCCGCAGGGGTCGACGGCGATCGGCACGTGGCTGCTCAGCGCCAACGAGCTGTTCGCCACATCGCCGGCGACGCAGCGTCATGCCATCCTCCTCACGGACGGCAAGATCGAAGGCGAGCCGCGGGACGTCCTGCCCACTGCACTCGACCAGCTCACCGGACGCTTCCAGTGCGACTGCCGTGGTATCGGCGACGATTGGCGCGTCGACGAGCTGCGGGCGATCGCCACGGCTCTGCTCGGCACCGTCGACATCGTCGCCGAGCCAGCCGAGCTCGAGGCTGACTTCGAGGCGATGATGCGGGCGTCGATGGGCCGTGGCGTGGCCCAGGCGGTGCTGCGCGTGTGGGCACCGCAGGGGAGCGAGGTGCTGTTCGTTCGCCAAGTCGCGCCCGAGGTCCTCGACCTCACAGCGACAGCGACGCGAATCTCGCCGCTGATCATCGAGATACCGACCGGGGCGTGGGGCGACGAGACCCGCGACTTCCACGTCGCCGTGCGCGTGCCCGTGGCGCCGCTCGGCAGCGAGCGGCTCGCCGCCAGGGCGGAAGTCGTCGTCGACGACCAAGTGGTTGCCAAAGGACTCGTTCGGGCGGTGTGGACCGACGACGCCAACCTGACCACCCGCATCGATCCTGCCGTCGCCCACTACACCGGACAGGCCCGCCTCGGCGAGGTGATCCAGCAAGGCCTCGTCGCCCACGCGGCAGGGCGTGATGACGAAGCCACGACACTGCTCGGCGAGGCAGCCAAGCTGGCCAAGGAGTCGGGCAACGAGGCAACGACGCGGTTGCTGGCCAAGGTCGTCGACGTGGTCGACGCCGACGCCGGCACGGTGCGTCTACGCCGGGAGGTCGCCAAGACCGACGAGATGGCCCTCGACGCCCGGTCCACGAAGACGACGCGCATTCGCAGGGAACCTGCACCGTGACCGTGACCTGCCCCAACGGCCACCAGTCGCAGGATCCCGAGTGGTGCGACACGTGCGGCGCGAAGGTCGGCGCGGCACCGACGCCGCCACCAGCAACCCCGGCGGGATCGGTCGCAGCGGGTCAGCCGCCGGCGGACACGGCCGCCGGTGCCGGTCCCGCGGCCCCCGCCGTCGACTGCCCGCACTGCGGCACACGCAACGAGGCCGAGGCGCTCTTCTGCGAGGGCTGCGGATACGACTTCACGACGGGGCAGGCGCCGCCGCCGACCGAGGAGGGCGACGTCGTCCCGGCACCGGCGGCCGCCGCCGCACCGGTCGGGTGGGTGGTCATCGTCGAGGTCGACCCGACTTGGTTCGACCTGCGGGGAGAGCTGGCCGGCACGCCCTGCCCACCGCCGACGTCGTCGACGATCCAGCTGGCCGGCTCGACCGCGCTGATCGGGCGGACCAGCCGTACCCACCGGGTGTATCCGGAGATCGCCCTCGACGGCGACACCGGTGTCTCCCGCCGCCATGCCCAGCTCGTCTACGCCGTCGAGGGCACGTGGTCGATCGTCGACCTCGGTTCGTCGAACGGGACCTACATCGTGCCGGACGGTCAGGGTCCGACCGCCGACGGCGAGGCCATCCCGGTTGGCATCCCTCGTTCGCTCGCCGATCGCGACGCGATCTACCTCGGTGCGTGGACCAAGCTCACGCTGCGCGACGCCGGTGGCCCGACGGCGCCCGGGACGGCGTGACATGGCGTTGCGCGTCGACCTGTACGCCGTCGATCCGGCGCTCGACCTCGAGACAGTCGATGTTGCCCTGCTGTCCGCCGGCGGCGCCGACGGAATGACCTGGCTCGGCTTCGTGTCAGCGTCGGATGCCGACGAGGGAGCGCTGGTCGAACTGCTGACGTGCGTCGCCGACCTCGGGTGCCTTGCCGGCGCCGGCGTCGAAGGTGTCGGCCCGATGTCCGATCAGGTCGACGCCGCGTGCCTACCTCGAGTGGCCGCGCTCACCGTCGCCGGTCCTGCGGAGTGGCGCGACGTGGTGGCCGGCGCGATGGCCGCGGTCGTCGATTCGGGCGATCATCTCGGGTGGTGGACGCGCTTCGACCGCGGCGGCTCGGTCGCCGACGGCGCGCACGAGTGGGCCACCGCGTGGGAGGTCGCCGGCGACTGAGTCTCGTCAGGCCGTCGTCGTGGTCAGCGCCGCAAGTGTCGCGTCGAGTTGGTCACGGGCAGCGCGGGCCCGCTCGGCAGCATCGTCGGCGGCAGCCTGGGCCGCTTTCACGGCGCGGGCTTGTTCCTCGGCCCTTCGCGTGGCGTCGGCGGCCGCGATGGCAGCCCGCTCGGTGTCGGCGCGGGCCGCGACGACGTCACGTAGGACAGCGACGCCGACCGCCGCCGCGACGATGACGGCGAGAGCGATCCATCCCGGGGCGACTGCGATCGCGAGCACGATGGAGAGGACGAAGATCGCGGCGGCGCCGGCCAGCAACTGACCGGACACCAACCGATCGGGCGCAAGATCGACCGTGCGGCGCACCTCTGGGGCGGCGTCGGGCACGTAGGGGGCGGTGGCGATCGTCAGCAGGCGGTCGGCGGACGTTGCCAGGGGAACTCTGAGCACCTCGACTGCGAGGCGAGCTCGCGCCGGGTGGCCCTGGTCGGCAAGGTCCGCGGCGAGCAGCTCGAGCAGCTCACCGGCGGGGTCGTCCCAGTTCGTTGGCGGTGTGGCCGCCGAATTCAAGGTCGCCGCCAGCTGTTCGGCGCGGTCGAGCAGTGGTCGCTCCTCCGGCGAGCCCTCCTCGACCAGTGAGCGGACGACGTCGAGCAGGAGGTCGTCGGTGTCGGTCGGGGCACGGGCGCCGTCGCCGTCGATGTGTTGGGCCGGCGTCGGGGCGACGGCGGTGGCGACCCACGCAGCCCACCGCTCCAACGTCGTGGCGGCAGTGCGACGGTCACCCGCACCGCGCTCGGTCGCCGCCCGCAGGTCGATGATCCGGGTGGCCGGCTTCGGCGCGCCCGGTGATGCCGGGCCCTCCGGCGGGTGCGCCGAGACCAGCTGATTGATGACGCTGTTCTCCTCGATCGTGGCCAAACGGGCGGCGAGCGCCGAGCGCACGGTGTCGAGCGCAACGGTTCCGAGGAGACCGTCCGCGGCGGCCAGCCACAGGGCCCGTTCGGCGTTGGTGGTGGTCGTCCCGGTGGCCGGCAGGGCCGTTGGCAGCCAGCGTTCGGCCAGCCCTGGTACGCCGAGAAGTGGTGCGGCGGCGGCGAGAAACGTCGCCGTGCGCGATCCGTCGATGCCGGCCGCCTGATCGAGCCGTCTTTGATCGGCACTGCCTTCGAGTACGTCCGGCAGCGTTCTGACCACGGCGGTCAGCCAGTATCCCGGCACGTCCGGCGGCACGTTGGTGGAGGCCGGTGCCGGGGCATGAGCGATACGCGACTCGACGAGCCGGCGTGCCCCAATCCGCCAACGGCGCGCATCGGCATGCAGGACCAGCTCGTCGCGCAGTTGGCTCAACTCGACGAAGGCGTCGAAGGCGCGGGTCAGTTGATCGACCCGCTGCGTCAGGTCACCCTGCAACTTGGACAGCTGCGAGGTCAACCGTTGCCGCTCATGCGCCGCCGCTGCCTGTTGCGAGTCGAGCTGATCCTGGAGCGACCGAATGTTGCTCCATTCCGAGCGCCACATGCTGATGCCGCCGCCATCGCTGCTGAACCAGCTGTCGCTCCAGTCGTCGTCACGCATCGGCGTCACTGTAGAGAAGCCAACCCCGGCGGCCAGGTCGGGCGAGGGTGGGCGCCGCCGATGACGGCTCTTGGTCCGCGAAATGGCGGCTGGTCGACCATGTCGCGCATCAAGGTGACGGCATTAGTCGACCAGGCCGATCAGCGCCTGACCGCTGCTGCGGATCGCGGCCCCGCAGGTCAGGTCGAGTACCGCTCCGGTGATCGTTGCCGCGCCGTCCGATGCCAGGAAGACCGCCGCCTCGGCGACCTGGGTCAGCGTGGGTAGCTGGCCGAGCAGCGTCATGTCGTCGCCCCACTGCACGAGCAACTGCTCGACGCTCATGCCCGCCGCCGCGGCCAACGGTTCGAACAGCTCGGCGGTGTAGGAGCCGCGCGAAGGAGCATCTGCGATCGCGGTCGGTCGAATGCAGGCGACACGAACGCCGCTCGGCCCGAGCTCGACCGCCAGACGCTGCGTCATCGTCTCGATCGCCGCGCAGGTGGTGCCGAACCCGAGATTCCCCGGCCGGGCGAACCGGGACGCGGCCGCCGACAGCGTCAGGATCGTGCCCGACCGGCGCGCCATCATGTGTCGCGCCGCCGCCTTCGCAGTGATCAGGTTGGTCCGCAGATAGGTGTCGATCGGGTGCATGACGTCGTCGACGGCCACCTCGGCGAACGGTGCCGCCGGAACAAACGGAAAGGACACGGCGTTCAAGGAGATGTCGATGCCGCCTCTCTCTGTGGCAACGGTGTCGGCGTGCTCGGCGACGGCCAGCTCGTCGAGCGCATCGACCTCCGCGACGTCGGCGGCGTCGCCGATTTCGATCGCAACCTTCTCGAGTCGCGTTCTGGTCCGGCCGGCGAGGTAGACGCGGCCGCCGGCATCCGCTAACGCTCGTGCGACGGCACCGCCGATCGCCCCGCCGCCGCCGTAGATCAGCGCAGTCTTGTTCTCCAGCATCATCGTTGTCCCCTTCGTTCGTGTTTGCTGTCGAAGGGTCAGATCCCGGGACATCGAGAAAATGGGCGTGCAGCTCCGCCCAATTGGCGCCGCGGCCGGGATCAATACTGGGTGAGTGGTGACAACCGACCTGATCACGAGGGCGCGAGCTGGGGACGGCGACGCATACCGCGAACTCACCGAGCCGCACCGTCGAGAGCTGCACGTGCACTGCTACCGGATGCTCGGGTCGTTGCAGGACGCCGAGGACGCCCTGCAGGACACGCTGGTGGACGCCTGGCGAGGCCTCGGAGGGTTCGAGGGACGGGCGTCGGTCCGCACGTGGCTCTACCGAATCGCCACCAACCGTTGCCTCAAGGCGCTCCGGTCGGCCAGCCGTCGTCCGGCGAAGGAGTGGAACGTGCCCGCGGTTGAACCACCCGAACCGACCCGGCTGGGCGAAGTCGTGTGGCTGCAGCCATATCCCGACGCCCTGCTCGCCGAAGGGACGAGCCACACCGCGCCCGGCCCCGAGGCCAGCTACCAACAGTCAGAAGCCATCTCGTTGGCGTTCGTGACCGCTTTGCAGGCCCTGCCGCCGCGACAGGTCGCCGTGCTGATCTTGCGCGACGTCCTCGGATACCAGGCCAACGAGGTAGCAAACATGCTCGACTCGACCGTCGAATCGGTGAACGGTGCCCTCAAGCGGGCGCGCGCCAGTCTGCGGCGCCTCCACGTCCCCGGACCTGGCGAGAGCGATTCGCCGCCGTCGCCCGACTCGCCCGCCGAGCAGGCGCTCGTGGCGGAGTTCGTCCGCACCTATGAGTCGGCGGACCTCGATGGGCTGGTGTCCCTCCTGACGCACGACGTGTTCATCTCGATGCCACCACTGCCCTTCGAATACGTGGGTCGCGACGTCACGGAGCGGTTCTTCGGGAGCATCTTCGGCGCCGGACGGAGATTCGACCTCGTGCCGACGCGAGCGAACGGTCAGCCGGCGTTCGGGGCGTACCTTCGCGCTCCCACCGGCGAACGCCACGGCACCGGCCTCTTCGTCCTCACCCTCGCCGGCGATCGGATCGGCGCGATGACCCACTTCGACAACAGCGTGCTCCCGTGGTTCGAACTTCCGCGGTCGCTCTCTGGCCGGTAGTCAGGCTCGTCGCCCCTTCGACGGCGAGCTGTTGGCGATCGCCACCCGGGGATCTCGGTGCGGGTCACCAGCGGTCGCCAACGATTCCTGGAACAACGTCATCGCCCGCAGCTTTGCTTCCTCGTCGAGTTCTGCGTTCATGATCCGCTCGACCGATGGCAACAGGTCACGACGGTCACGAACGATGTCGTAGGCGATCCGGCTAGCGGGCTCGAGGTCCTCGGGCGACGCCGTCGTCAGGAATGGGTTGGGCGACGCCTTCGTGGTGCGCTTGGTGGCCATGGTTAGTGCTTCCTCTCAGCGGACATCGAGTTGATCGGTCACTTGTTGCCGGGACTCCTCGAAGTCCTCGAAGCTCAGCTCACCAGCTTCGAATTTGGCGTGTAGCGCGGCGAGCTCAGCGAGTACGTCCGCCTCGTCGCGAGCCGGTTCCGTGGGTTCAGGTGCTTCGGCGTTGGCGCGCTCGGCCCGCTTGGCAAACTTGGCCGCGGCGCGCTCACGACGAGCCTTCTCTCGCTGTTGCTTCTGGAACCGGGCCTGGCTCACAGCGCCTCCTTCCGTCCGGTACTCGGAGGGGACACCGCGGCGGCGTCGGTTCCAAGAAAGGCCATCGTACCGGAAGGGGAGCTGCGCCGGCCGGACGGTGCACCCACGAGCCGACCCTGTGGCAGCATCGCCGGTATGCTCCGCTGGTCCGAATTCGCCCTTGCCGTCCCCGAGTTGGCCGACTTCGGCGCCGAGCGGCTGCTCCGCCCGCCGGCCTACCTGGCGACGGTGACGGCCGAGGGGGGAGCGCGGGTACATCCCGTGACCCCGGTCGTGTCGACAACGGGTCTCTACGTGTTCATGGAGCCGACGTCGCCGAAGGGCCGCGATCTTCGTGAGCGCCACCGTTTTGCGATGCACAACGGCGTGCCCGACACCGCAGGTTCGGGCGGAGAGTTCTTCCTCAGCGGCGAGGGCATCGCCGTCGATGACGCCGCCACCCGCGCCGAGGTCGTCGCTGCCGCGTCGTACCGGCCGGCCGATCGCTACCTGCTGTTCGAGCTGCTCGTCGGTGCGGCGAGGGCGAACGGCTACGGCGATGTCACGCTGCCCGACCCCGCACGCTGGTCGGTCAGCAGCTGACGGGGCGACCTACGACGCGTCCTGTGGAACTGTGAGCGCTGGGCGCCGATATCGGCGTCGACAGCTCACAGTTCGCGGCAGCGGGCAGACCGCTGGCTCTGAAAGCAGCACGCTGCCACGCGCAGACCCCAGCTACCGGCGCGGCGCCCGAAGCCCACGGATAGGTCACGAGACCCGCTTTGGAGTTGCGCGGTACGTTTGGGCGAACTCGATTCGTCCACAGAAAGGAGCGCCAGATGGCCAGCCGTCTCAACCCCTACATCAGCTTCAAGGACAACGCCCGCCAGGCCCTCGAGTTTTATCGTGGTGTCTTCGGCGGCGAGTTGGCAGTGATGACGTTCGGTGAGATGGGCAATCCCGACGCCCCGGAGGCCAACAACGTGATGCACGGGATGCTCGAGACCGAAAGCGGCTACACGCTGATGGCCGCCGACACGCCACCGGGGATGGAGCACAACCCGGGGACAAACATGGCGGTGAGCCTCAGCGGCGACGACGCCGAGCAGCTGCGCGGCTACTGGGACAAATTGTCGAGCGGCGGCACGGTGGCCGTCCCCCTGGAGAAGCAGATGTGGGGCGACGAGTTCGGGATGTGCGTGGACCAATTCGGCATCTCCTGGATGGTCAACATCGGCCAGCCGCAGACCTGATCATCGTCTGAACCGATGTCCGCCAGCGGTTCGGCCGCGCCAGATCCTGCTCGCGTCGTGCAGCGCTGGCTCGACGAGGTGTGGATGGGCGGCAACCTCGACGTCATCGACGAGCTCGTCGCCCCCCGCTACGTCCGCCACGGGCCGAGTGGCACGGTCGTCCGCGACCGCGACGGGCTGCGCGAGGACCTGCGCCAGTACTTCCGGGTGTTGCACAAGCCCGTGATCACGGTGGACGATCAGGCCGTCGCGGGGGATCGGGTGTGGACGAGGATGACGATCGAGGGCGTCGACCTCGAGGCCGGGACGACGAGGGTGATGTCGTGGTTACAGGTGTTTCGCATCGACGACGAGGGCCGGCTGGCCGAGTCGTGGCTGCTCCACGCCGTCGGCATCGACTGGCGTGGGGAGGTGGGGTGACGCGGGATCAGCCGAAGGCGATGTCGGTGCGCCGCCGCAGACCGGGCCGACGGGCCAGCCAGTAGCCGGTCATGCAGGCGATCGTCAGCACGCCCATCGCGGCGAGTGTCTGGCGCAACCCGATCGTGTCGGCGAGGTGCCCGAGCGGCAACGCTGCCATCCCGAATCCGCTGAACGACAACAGCATCAAGCTCTGGATCCGCCCGTGGTACTCGAAGTCCGACAAGGCGAGCACGAGCGAGTTGTTCATCGACTGGAAACCGGCCGCCGCGGCCCCGACGAGGAGAACCACGACGAGCGCAGAGGCGAAGTTCGGTGTCGTCGCCAGCAGCACGAGCCCGCCGCCGAAGGCGAATCCGGAGCAGGTCTGGATGCGACGGGCATGAGCGCCGCCGGCGCGGCCGGCGACGAACAGCGACATGGCCACCGCTCCAACCGCCGACACCGCTGACATCGCCCCGTACCCTGCGGCGCCCTGATCGAAGATCGAGTCGGCGACCCGCGGCAGGAAGGCGAGATAGGGGAACCCGATCATGACGACGAGGAACGACGTGATGATCAGCAAGGCGACGTCCCGGTGTCGTCGAACGTAGGCGAGGCCGTCGCGGAACTCCGACGCTGGCGACCTCGTTGGCGCCGTCGTCGGACCGCCGGGCGGCAGGCGGAGCGTCACCGCGAAGGCGACCACGGAGAGCGCCGCAGACATGAAGTACACGCCGGACGTTCCGATCCAGGCGATCCCGATGGCGATGCCGGCCACGGCCGGGCCGAGCACGCGGGTCGTGCTCATGCTCATCTGACCGAGGACGATCGCGTTGGGGAGCAAGTCGCGACCGACGAGCTGGCCCGTCATGGCCATGCGGGCCGGACCGAGGAAGGCGAACGCCAATGCCTGCACCGCCGATGCCACGAGCAGCATCCAGTAGGCGACGAAGTCGAATGCCACGCCGAACCCGATCCATGCCGAGGTGATGGCCATGGCGAGTTGGCAGGCTGCCATCACGCCGCGTTTGGAGACACGGTCGGCGACGACGCCGCCGAACGGCGTGGCGAGCAGCATCGGCAGGCCGAACGCCATGTAGACGCCGCCAAGGCCGGTGTTCGTGCCGGTCAGCTCGTTGGCCAGCCAGCCGCGGGCGATGACCTGCGACTGCACAGCCAGGAAGGCGATGAGACCGGACACGAAGAGGCGCCGGTACGGCAGCACCGCCAACGATGCGAACGTGGACGTCGCCCGGGCGTCGCCGGCGGTGCGGCGATCGCCGACGAGTGCCATCGCCGACACCGTACGCGGCGCGCTCGTGATCAACGCCTCCGAGAGAGGTCGCGGGCGACGGTTACGCGCCCGATCCGGCGAGCGCTGCGACTGCTCCAGCGAGCGTCGTGACGGGGACCAACTGCATCACCCCTGGCTCGAATCCGGCGAGCTCACTGCTCTGGGACGCGGGGAACAGGAGGATGTCGGCACCGATCTGGCGGGCGGCCCGGGCCTTGGCCGGCAGGTCCCCGATTGTTCGCACGGTGCCGTCTCCGTTGATCCCTCCGGTACCGGCGATCGATCGCCCGGCGGCGAGGTCGATGTCCGATTCCGAGGCGTAGCTCACGAGGGCGACCATGAGACCGTGCGAAGTGCCGAGAGAGAGGTTGCGATACCAGGTGACCGGCAACGTGCTGACGAAGGGGCCACCGATGGCTGCGTCGACACCCCCTGCCGTCGGTGCCCGGCCGGCCAGCCGCAGGCCTACTGCTGCCGCGGCTGGTTCGACGACGGCCGGGCGTCGTGAGGCCCGTCCGTCGTGCAGGTCCTCGATGTCCGGTCCGAGGTGAAGCCACGAGCGGAATACCTCGGCGAGGATCGGAGGTCGTCCGGCGGTGAGCCAGTACCACCTTCCGGGGGGGTCGACGACGTGGCCGTCGATAACGAGGCGGCCGTCGAGCCGCCATGCCGTCCCCGGCGGGTCGTCCGCCTGCACCTTCATCCATGGCACCGGCCACAGCGCCACGAATGCGGCGAGGGTGAGTGCAGCACCCGACCACCGCCAGTGTGGGGCGAGTCGCCGATGGCGGCTGATCCATCGCGCTGCCACCGGCAAGACGATCAGCGCACCGAGATAGAAGGGTGGGATCCACGGGATCCGGCGATGCACCGCGAGCGCCGCGGCGAAGGCAACCGCCAGGATCAGACGGCCCGCCCACCGCCCTATGAACGCCATCGTCGCCACCGTACGAAAGCGACGTGGCCGTCTTGTCGCGTCCACGCGACGATCGTGCTGTGCTGCGCGATTGGCGTAACGATCTCTGTGCAGACGGCGCTGTCCGGCTGAGCGCAACGTCGTCGGGGGAGCGAACAACGTCGCGCTCAGCCCTGACGCGAACGGTACCCGCATTGTGCTCGTCATAGGCGTGCCGAAGCGCCCCCCGATCGACCGGGCCACCACCGTCTTGCTGCCGCCCAAACACGACCGATGGGGTGTTTAGGGGACGGAACGGTCCCCTGAACACCCATCGGTTGCTGGTGTTCAGGCGGCGGATTGGCGGGCGAGGTGCACGCAGGCCTGCAACGAGTCGCGCACGAACGGGCGCAGTTCCTCGCCGTCGGCGAGCAGTTCCTCGGCGATCGCCTGCACCGAGGTGGCGATGCCGGGGTCGTCGGGATCGGTCTCGAGCTGAAGCAGGGCGCGGCCGAGTGGCGCCTTGTCGCGCTTCTCGCCGGCGCCGACGGGGGCGTAGGTGTGGACGATGAGGGCGCGCACGGCGGCGAGCTGCCACGGGGCCAGCGAGGGACCTAGTTGCCGGGCGTACGTCCGGTAGTAGGAGAGGTGGGCGGCCTCGTCGTTGCGCATCGGCACCATCAGCGCCCTGGCCATGTCCTCCTCGCCGAGTTGTTCGAGCACCGCAGCCATGCGCCGATAGGCCTCGAGGGCGAGGCGCTCGTTGATCGCCCCGATCGTGTGGTACGTCATCTCGATCATGCTCTTGACCCTGGGCAGGAGCCGGGCGAGGAAGCCGGCGGCACGGTTGTGCAGCGGGACGGCGTCTTCCGGGCGCGGCGTGTACGGCTCCAGTCCGAGGTGCCTGGCGAGCCTGGCCTGGGCCTCCCCGTGGCCCTGCTCGTCGGGCACCCAGACGTGCAGGAAGCGACCGACGTAGTCGTTGGTCGAGTGCGGCAGCAGCGTCTCGATGCTCAGACCGCCGACCTCGGCCTCGACGCGTTGGGCGTAGAGCAGGGCGTCGCCGATCTGCGTCCGAACGGCGTCCGGGTCGCGGATCCGCTCGATCGCCACGTCGACGGCATCGAGGTCGAGCGACGGCTTCGTTTCGACGTGCCGGAGGCGAGCCTCCAAGGCGTCGTTGCGAGCGAGCACTCGACCTCCTCTGATTGATGGCGCCGCGGCCGCGGGCGCCAACGGGTAATCACCTCGAGTGTAGAGAACGCAGGACAGGACTCGCGGATCGTCTCAGATTCGTTCGCGCAGGGCGCCGTCGAGGCCGCGGCGCAGATCTCCGGCGAGTCCGTGGGCCCGCCACCGTCTCGTCCACTCTCGCTCGATCGAGTCGATTGCGGTCACGGCGGCCCGGACCAGCCGCCTGCCGTCCGCGGTCAGCCGCACGAGGCGCGCCCGGCGATCGGCAGGATCGGGAACGCGTTCGACGTAGCCACGTTGCTCCAGCTCGGACACGACTTCTCCAACAGACTGGTGGGTGAGACCTGCCCGGCTGGCGATCACGGTGAGGCGCGTCCCATCGGGATCGAGATTCTCGAAGATCGGGTGGAACGTCGGCGGACAGTTGGCGAACCCCGCCTGGTCGAGTCGGGTGGTGATCTCGTCGACCATCACTTGATTCGTGCGACGGAGCAACGAGATCAACGTGACCACCCGATCGCCGTGACGTGGTTCACGCCGCATTGCACCTCCGTGCCCTTGACAACTATGCAGGTTGCCTGCGTAACTATGCAGGTAGCCTGCATACTAGACGATCACGAAAGGCCAGGAAAGTAGCAATGCTGGATCAAGCCCGCCTCCGCCGAGCCGTCGACAAGGCGCTCACCAAGAATTCGTTCATGACGTTGGCAACGGCGTCCGACGCTGACCGATCCCACGCTGCCGGACTGTTGTACGCGGCCATCGACGGGATCCTGTACGTCGGCACCAACATGAACAGCCGCAAGGCGCGCAACATCGAAACCAACTCCAACGTTGGTGTCTGCATCCCAGTCCGCCGACTGCCTGTGGGCCCTCCGGCGACGATCATGTTCCAAGGCACCGCCGAGGCGCTCGGCCGCGACGATCATGCGCTGCGATCGCTGCTCGACTCCGGCCGGCTGAAGCGCCTGACGTCGCACGGCGAGCTCGACGATCCAGACAACTGGTTCATCAAGATCACGCCAACGGGAAAGGTGCACAACCTTCGGCCTCGGGGTGCCGCTGCTCACGCTGATCCGCCATCCGCTGGAGACAACGGGAAGCGTGCAGTTGTCATGAAAATGCGAGCGAGCGAGCGCCAGCGAGCGAGTGGCCAGAGACGGCCTGCGTGGCCGGGGAACGCAATGAACGGCAGCGTGGAGTTGTCATGAATTCTTGGTTGCTGACACTCGTCCGCGTGGGCGCCGTGGGCAGTGGGCTGATGGCGGGATTGTTCTTCGCCTTCTCGGTGTCGGTGATGCCGGCGCTCCGGCGCCTCCAGCCGTCGAGCGGTATCGCCGTGATGCAGGCGATCAACCGGGCGATCCTCAATCCGCTGTTCATGCTCGTGTTCATGGGAACGACGCTCGTCGCCGCCGCGCTCGCCGTCTCGACGCTTTGGACTTGGGACGATGGCGGCGCCGCGCTGCGTCTCGCCGGTGGGTTGTGCTACCTGATCGGCGCGTTCGGGATCACCGCCGCCTACCACGTCCCCCGCAACAACGTGATCGACACGCTCGACCCGTCGAACGAAGCGTCGGCGGCGAAGTGGTCGACGTATCTCGCTGAGTGGGTGCCGTGGAACCATGTCCGCGCCCTGGCGTCGACAGCGTCGCTCGTCCTGTTCGTGGTCGCCGCCGGCCGCTAAAGGCGGCCACTCGTCGGGAACTGGACGGGCCGTCGGGACGACCGAGTGTTGACCCGATCTCGAAGGAGTGAACATGAACCTGTCCCGTCCCGCTCGGCTTGCCACCGGCCTCGCCGGAGGCGTCGCCCTCGCCGTCGCCTTTGCTGCTCCGGCGGCGGCGCACGTGTCGATCCAGGAGGACGAGGTCGCCGCTGGTTCTTCGGCGATCGTCACGTTCGCCTTCTCCCACGGCTGCGAGGGTTCACCGACCACGCAGCTGCGCATCCAGATGCCGGAATCGATCCCGGCGGTGGCGCCGACGATCAACGCCAACTGGGACGTCGAGAAGGTGACCGAGACGCTGGACACCCCGATCGAGGATGCTCACGGCGAGCAGATCACCGAGCGGGTGAGCGAAGTCGTGTACACGGCCCGCACCCCGGTCGAAGACGGTTTCCGCGACACGTTCGAGTTGAGCCTGACGGTCCCCGAGGATGCGGCCGGCGAGACGATCTACTTCCCGACGATCCAGACGTGCGAGTCCGGCGAGACGGCGTGGATCGAGATCCCTGCCGAGGGACAGGATGCCGAGGAGCTGGAGTCCCCCGCTCCGGGTGTCGAGGTCGTCGCCGCCACCGAGGAAGCCTGACGAGCAGCTAGACCGAGAGGCCGATGCGACTCGTTCGCCGCGCCGTCACCACTGCGGTCGTCATCGCCGCGCCGGTGCTGCTCCTCGGCGGCACCGTCGCGGCTCACGCCGAGCTGATCGCCGTCGACCCAGCCGACGGCGAGGTCGTCGACGTCGCCCCGGCCGAAGTCACACTGACGTTCACCGAACCGGTGTCTCTCACCGGTGGCTCGGTTCGTGTTCTCGACGACGCCGCCGAGGACGTCTCGACAGGCACCACGCGGGCTGACGAGACGATCACCACGACGCTCCCCGACAATCTCGCCGACGGTACGTACACCATCGTCTTCGAGGTGGTCTCCGTCGACTCGCACCGCATCAGCGGAGCTTCGGTGTTCCACGTCGGTGCCGCGACATCGGAGGGGCTGACCGGCGACGATCTCGACGTCGGCGGCGACCAGGCCGGTTGGGGCGTGCGCGCCGGCGCGGCCGCGCTCTCGACGATCGGGTACCTGGGCGCCCTCGTCGCCGCCGGGACGCTCGCCTTCTCGATCTATGCCGACTGGCGCACCTCGCTGCGCGACGTCACCAGCCGAGCCGCCGTGCTCGGCGCCGTCGCCCTCGTCGCGGCCGTCCCCTTCCGTGTTGCCCGGCTCGGCGGCGGACTCGATGCGCTGCGCGACAACGACGTGCTGATGTCGGCGTTGCGTGGGCCGATCGGCGTGTCCACGGCGATCACGGCGAACGCCCTCCTCCTTCTCGCCGTCCTCGTCGACCGCCGCGTCGCCCGATGGCTGTGCCTCGTGCTCTCTGTCGTCGCACTGGCCGGCTTCTCGATCGAGGGCCACACGCGGGCGACGCAACGGCGCTGGGTGATGGTGGGGTCGGACGTCATCCACCTCTGCGCCGCCGCCGTCTGGCTCGGCGGGATCGTCGCCCTTGTCGTGATGTTCCGCTCGTCGATCGACGCCGGATCGCTTGCCGGAGCCGTCCGCCGGTTCAGCGACTCCGCGCTCATAGCCGTGGTCGTCGTCGCCGTGACGGGAGTGACGATGGCGTGGATCATCCTGCCGACTGCCGGCGAATTGACGAGCACAGGGTACGGCCTTGCGCTGCTCGTCAAGGTTGCCCTCGTGCTCATCGTCATCGGCCTCGGGGCGTACAACCGATTTCGCCTGGTGCCCGCCGTAGATGCCCGCGAGCGGTCCGTCGGGGCGGCTGCGGCCCGGCGGCCCCGCTCCGCCCGGAGCTGGCTCGGCAACGTCGTGGTCGCCGAGCTCGTGCTGCTCGTGGCCGTGGTCGGTGTCACGGCCGTGATGGTGACGCGCTCGCCGCTGGATTCCGTCTCGTCGGCGGCGGCCCCCGACGCGCCGACGACGAGCGAGACGGTGACGGTGCAACTCGGCGACGCCGCTACTGCTGAGGCGACCGTCTCACCTGGCAGTGTCGGGGCCAACACAATCGGCCTCACGCTGCTCGACCTGGAGGGTCGCATCCTCAACCCGTACGAGGCGCCGGTCGTCGAGCTGTCCGTGCCGGCGCTCGACGTCGGACCGCTACGGCCCGAGGTCGTCCCGCTCGGAATCGGCCGTTATGAGGCGACCGCCGACATGGGATTCGCCGGGACGTGGGACATGACCATCCGGGTGCGTCTCGACGAGTTCGAGTCCGTTGCCGGGAGCACCACGGTCACCATCGAGTGAGCGGCGAGACGGCACGGCGATCAACCAGATCAACACGACGCTCACCAGCTCTGGCACGTGGGCGGCCTCGTCAACGAGAGGGATGCGCCGCTGGGCGAGGTCGACTGCCGAGGTGATCACCAACGCTCCGGCCAGGACCGCGGCGACGGGGAGCATCGTGCGGGCCCGGGCCGGTCGGGCGACGACGACCAGGAGACCGACGCCGTAGGCGATGGCGAAGGCGCCGAGGTGCCGCGCCGAGTGGGTGGCCGTCGCCTGCTCGTCGCCGAGTAGTGCCGGGACGGAGACGACGATGATCTCCACGGCGACGACTGCGAGGAGGGCGCGCAGCACCGTCGGCGTCGAGGCGCGGTCGGCGACGGCAGCGGCGCGGGTCACGCGCCGTGAGAGGCCGGCAGGCGGACGTGGAGAGGCGAGCCGAGGGGCCGCGATGGCAGATGCCGTGGCGGCGAAGTCCCTGCATACCGGGCACCGTTTGAGGTGGGCATCGAGTAGCCGTTCGTCGATGCCGAGCTCCTCGCCGTCGGCGCGTGCCGAGATGGCCTCACGCCATCGCTCGCACGTCATGATCGACAAGTCGCTCGACAATCCCCGGCGGTTCCCGGCATCCTGTGCGGGTGGTCCCCGACGATCCGCTGCGGCGCTACGCGGCTGCCGCCGCGGAAGGGGACAACGTCGCCGTCGCCGAGCTGATCCGGCAGACGGAGACTGCGGTGTGGCAGGTGTGCACCGTGCTCGGTTCGGCTGGGGAGACCGAGGATCTCGTGCAGGAGACGTATCTCCGCGCCCTGCGCGCCCTGCCGCGGTTCCGGGGTGACGCGCCGGTGCGGCTGTGGCTGCTGTCGATCGCCAGGCGTACCTGCGCCGACCACGTCCGCCGCCGGCAGCGGCAGCGCCGTCTGCTCGATCGGTTGACGAGCGAGGCAGCGTGCGACGTTGCCAACTCGTTCGCCGTAGACCCGTCGGTGACGATGGACGCGGTGCGGCGGCTCGACCCCGACCGGCGCGAGGCGTTCGCCCTGACCCAGCTCGCCGGGCTCAGCTACGAAGAGGCGGCGACAGTCGTCGGCTGCCCGATCGGCACGATCCGCTCACGCGTCGCCCGGGCCAGGGCCGACCTGCGAGCGGCGATCTTCGAGTCCGCCGCCGAGGCGGTCGCAAGCTGAGTTCGAGCATTCTGGGGTGCCATTCCTTGCGGAAATCGCAACGTTTGGCACCGAGAATCTGATGCACTCGCGTTCTCAACTCCAGATTGGGGTCACAGCTGTCCGAACGACGACAGGATCGTCTGCAATGCGGTGTTGTCGTCGGTCGGAAGCTGGATCTCGAGGTACAGCGTGACCGACTTGTCCGGCGGGCTGACAGCGAGTACCACGAGGCGGGCGGCGCCGCTGTCCCCACAGTTGCTCCACGTCTGCATCAACCCGCTGTAGGTGCCGTTGTCGAACGTCTGGGTTGACCCCTCGGGACACGTGGTCGAGCCTTTGAAGAGGTTCGTGAAGAAGGTTCCGGGGTCGGTGTACGGGTACTCGATGTAGACCACGCCGGGAATCTCCCACTGCTGGAGCATCGTGTCGATGTGCAGGGAGGCGACGATGCGCGGCCGATCGGTCGCGTCGTCGTTGTACGTCGGGTACTGGCGGACATCCATCCACGACGACGGGACGTCAACGCGCAGCCGGCGGAGGCTGTCGATGACCAGGACAGTGTCCGTTGGCGCCGGACCCTGCCACAACGACTCCGGAACCGCTCCGTCCTGCGCCGTTACGGGAGCCTCCACGCCGGTCGTCGTCGGGTAGGTCGCCTCGCCGGCGACGGCAATCGAGTCGGCAATCAGGGCGGTCAAGCCGGTGCCGGCCTCCGCCTGCACCTTGGCGTACAGGTTGAACGAGCCGTCCGGCGGTTGGGCGGCGATGATCACGACGTCCATCGTTCCGCCGGCGCACCCCGACCACGACTCGCTGAGGCCGGTGAATGCGCCGTTGTCGAACGATGTCTCACCGCTCGATTCACAATCGTCCGGTTTCCAGGCGTTGGCCATGACGGTGGATAGATCGACGAGCGGAGGGAGTGCCGTGACACGAGTGCCCGGAGCCTCGAAACCTCCGGCAAACTCGTTGAGGTCCGGGCCGGCGCCGATCGTCGGGCGGTAGGAGCCGTCGTTGTTGATGCTGCCGATCGTCTCGACCTCGGTCCAGGTAGATGGCACGGACACGGCCAGCAAGCTGGAGTTGTTGATGACCTGCAGGAGGTCCAGCGGTGCGGTCGTCGTCGCCCCGGGGACCGCCGACGTCGTCGTCGACGATGTCGAGGTGGTGGCTGCGGCGGGGGGGACGGGCCACGTAGCCGTCGGTGTGAAGTTGAACGACTGCAGCACGACGTCGAGCACGGGCTGCTCCTCGGCGCCGGCGAGCTTGACGACGACTGCCACCGTGGCGACCTCGCTCTGCGGGCTGGCGACGATGACGTGCTGTTCGGCTTGGCCGGTCGGACCACAGCCGGTGTGCTTCCACCACTGGCCGGCGAACGCCCCGTCGTCGTACGGGACCACTTCGAGGTCGGCGCACCCTGAGGCGGGCGGTGCGAAGCGCTCGCTGTACATCGCCTCCTCGTCGTCGGTGAACGGGTAGGCGGCGTAGAGCATGCCGGGCGCGTCGAACGTGTCCCGCCACACCTCGATGTCGGTCGCGGCGTTGATCTGCGGCACGGTGGAGCCATCCACACTGTCCGGTTGGGTACTGATGTCGGTCCACGTGTCGGGCACGGCGACGGTGATGTGGACGGTGTCGTCGGTCAGAGTCGTGTACCCGGCGGGTAGCTCGAAGCCGCCGGACGCGGTCAGCGACGTCTCCGTATCGACAGAGGACGGCGGCGGATCGGTGGGGGCCAAGCCGGCGACAGTCGACCCGAATGCCACGATGATCACTGCAACGACGCCGAGCGCGGCCTGCATCGGCGCCGAAGGGTGCCTCATCCGACCTGCAGCGACGAGAGGACGGCTTGCAACGGAGTGTTGTCGTTGTCGGGGAGCTGGATCTCGACGTACACGGTCACCGACTGGTCTGCCGGGCTCACGGCGAGGACCACGTCCCTCGACACCGTACCGCCGCACGCCGTCCAGGTCTGCATCAGTCCGGTGAGCGTGCCGTTGTCGAACGACTGCACGCCACCATCGGAACACCGATCGCCGAAGGACAGATTGCTGAGCAGCGTCGACGGGTCGCTGGTGTACGGGTAGGCGACGACCTGCACCCCGGCGGCGGCCCATTCCACGTAGAACTCGTCCAGCACGGGGGCCGCCGCAACTCGAGGTCGATCGCTGGCGTCGTCGTTCATCTGTGGCCGAATCTCCGTGTCCGACCAGGTGCTGGGCACCGAGAACGACAGCCGCCCGTCGTCGTCGGCAACCGCGGTCATCTCGATCGTCGGGGCGGTGAGCAGCTCGGCCGGCACCGGGCCGCTCGGGACCAACGGTGTGGCCACGGTCGATGACGGGTAGACGGCTCCGGGGATGGATCCGAAGGAACCGAGGACCTGGTTGAGGACCGCATCGTCCGGCGTGGTCTGCTGGACCTGAACGAAGATCGTGTACGAGCCGTCGATCGGCCGGGCGCCGACATTCACGACTCGCGTCGTCGAGCCTTCGCAGTTGAGCCACGCCTGGCGGTGGCCGGTGAAGCGGCCGTCGTCGAACGGTGTGATGCCGGCGTCGGTGCACGAGCGCGGGTAGGCGAAGCGTTGCAGCAGGGCCGCCGGGTCGGTGCTGGCTGGCAGCGCCTGCACGCGCACGCCGGGGCCCTCGAACGAGCCCAGGAATTGGGCGATGTCCGGGGCGGCCGTGATCGTCGGCCGATCGCTGCCGTCGTCACGCCGACCGCTGTCGCCGCTCTGATCGTCCCAGTCGGCCGGGACGGTGACGGTGAGGAAGTTCGTGTTGTCGACGACACGCACCCCGATCGCCGGCAGCCCGGTCGACGTCGGCGCCGGGAGCGTGGATGCCGGCGCCGTCGTCGCGGGCGAGGTGGACGTGCTGGCCGGTGCCGACGACGCTGGCACGGTCGACGGCACCGCGGGGGTCGTCGATGGAACGGCGAGCGTCGTCGGAGGAACGGCGAGCGTCGTCGACGGGATGGCAAGCGTCGACGTGGGAGCCGTTGACGCCGAAGTCGTCGAGGTCGACGTCGGCCCGGACACCGGCCACGTCGCCGTCGGCGTCACGTTGAACGTCTGGAGCACGACGTCGAGGGCTTGTTGGTCCTGCGGGCCGGTGGTCTGCACTCCGACGACTGCCGTGAAGGCGTGATCGGCGGGGCTGGCGACGATCATGTGACGGGCCGATTGGCCCGTCGCGCCGCAACCGGTCCACTGTCCCCAGAGCCCGGTGAACACCCCATCGGCGTAGGGGACCACGGACTCGCCGTCACAATCGCTCGGGTACCCGTAGCGATCGAGCAGTGTCTGCGGTTCGGCCGTGAAGCCGAACGCGCCGTAGCGCACGCCGGGTGCATCGAAGCTGTCGCTGAAGACGCCGAGGTCCGTCGCCGCGCTGATCGTCGGCACGGTGTTCCCGTCGACGTCGGCGATCGCCGTGCTGGTGTCCGACCACTCCGCCGGGACCGCGACCGTGATGCGATTCGTGTCGTCGATGAGGAACTTGAATCCGGCCGGCAGCACGAACTCGCCAGGAGTCGTCGTCGACGCGCCGCCGGGTGTTGTCGTGGTCGTCGTCGTACCCAGGCCGGGCGACGCAGAGGCGGCGGCGAACATCGACGGGATCGCGGCAACGAGCACCGTGACGCCACCCGCCACGGCCAGGTTCCTACCCATCGTTTGTCTCGCCTCCGTTGGCATGCTCGGACTCCAGAAGCCGCCGGCCATGCCCGGGCGAACTCTGCTGGTCGCATAGACGAACTTTCGAAGCCTACGGTTCCCCGTATCTCGTTTCCGTGCCATCACCTGCGACCGATGGGTGTTTAGGGGACGATTCGGTCCCGTAAACACCCATCGGTTGCTGCTTATAGCTTGAGGCCATGGCCAAGGCCGCGCCGCCGGACGACGCTGAGGAAGGTCGGCTCGCCGTCGGATCGCCGAAGCGATGGGCGGCCGGGCTCCCCGGGGTCCTGGCATCGGTCCGCGCCCTCAACGACCAGCTCGGCGTCCGCAAGGCCGCCCGCACGATGCTGCGGGTCAACCAATTCGACGGTTTCGACTGTCCGGGGTGCGCTTGGCCGGAGCCGCACGACACATCGCGGCTGGAGTTCTGCGAGAACGGTGCCAAGGCAGTCGCCGAGGAGGCGACCGATCGCCGGGTCACTGCCGACTTCTTCGCCGCCCACTCGATCGACGACCTCGCTGATCGTTCTGACCACTGGCTCGGTCAGCAAGGCCGCCTCACCGAGCCGATGCACCGAGCGGCGGGCGACGGCCACTACCGGCCGATCCCCTGGTCTGCCGCCATCTCCCTGATCGCCGATCACCTGCGGTCGCTGACGTCGCCGGATCGTGCCGTCTTCTACACGTCCGGGCGGACGAGCAACGAGGCTGCCTTCCTGTACCAGTTGTTCGCCCGCTCGTTTGGTACGAACAATCTTCCCGACTGCTCGAACATGTGTCACGAGTCGAGCGGCTTCGCGCTCGGCCAGACAATCGGCATCGGCAAGGGAACCGTCACGCTCGACGACATCCACGCCGCAGAGCTGATCCTCGTCGCCGGCCAGAACCCGGGGACCAATCATCCGCGCATGCTCGGTGCCCTCGAGCAGGCCAAGCGCAACGGGGCCGCGATCGTCTCGATCAACCCGCTGCCGGAGGCCGGCTTGATCGCCTTCCACAATCCGAAGCGCCTCCGCGGCGTGGTCGGCCACGGCACGGCGCTCGCCGACCTGCACGTGCCGGTCGCCGTCGCCGCCGACCTCGCCCTGTTCCAGTGGCTCAACCGTCGTCTCCTGGCACGTGGCGATGTCGATCAGCGATTCATCGACGAACATTGTGAGGGCTTCGCCGAGCTCGTCGCCCACCTCGACGCGGCCGACGATGCGGCCCTGCTGGCCGCCACCGGCCTCGACGTCACCGTCGCCGAGGCGCTTGCGGATCGTGTTGCCGCGGCGACGCGGATCGTCGTGTGCTGGGCGATGGGCCTCACGCAGCATCGGCAGGCCGTGGCGACGATCCGCGAGATCGTCAACACGATCTTGTTGCGTGGTGCGATCGGTCGTCGTGGCGCCGGGCTGTGTCCGGTTCGCGGCCACAGCAACGTCCAGGGCGACCGCACGATGGGCATCGTCGAACGGCCGACCGATGCATTGCTCGACGCTCTGGCGGTGAGGTTCTCGTTCGACCCGCCACGCCACCACGGGTATGACACCGTCGCCACGATCGAGGCGATGGCCGCCGGAGCGGTCGACGTGTTCGTCGGCCTCGGTGGCAACTTCGCCGCGGCGACGCCGGATACCGCCGTCACCGCGGCTGCGCTGCAACGCTGCGCTCTGACGGTCCAGGTATCGACGAAGCTCAATCGCTCCCACGTGCGCTGCGGCGCCGAGGCGCTGATCCTTCCGTGCCTCGGGCGTACCGAAACCGATCGTGGGCCGGCTGGCGACCGCTTCGTCACCGTCGAAGACTCGATGGGAATCGTCCATGCCAGCCATGGCGGCAACGAACCAGCGTCGCCACAGCTGCGCAGCGAGGTTGACATCGTCTGCGCCCTCGCCGCCGCAGCGCTGGGTGCCCGACCGATCGACTGGCAGGCGGTGGCTGCCGACTACGACCGCGTTCGCGAGCACATCGCCGCGACGATCCCCGGGTTCGCCGAGTTCAACAGTCGGGTGCGACGCCCCGGAGGCTTCGCGTTGCCCAACCCTCCCCGTGACAGCACCACGTTCCCGACGGAGTCGGGTCGGGCTCGCCTGTCGGTGAACCACTTCGAGCCCGTCGTTGTTCCGCCCGGGCGGTTACTCCTGCAAACGGTGCGATCTCACGACCAGTTCAACACGACGATCTATGGACTCGACGATCGCTACCGGGGCGTGTCCGGCGGCCGCCGAGTGGTGTTCGTGAGCCCCGCCGACGTCGCCGGCCTCGGACTGCACGACGGCGACGTCGTCGACATCGTCAGCGAATGGAGCGACGGTGTCGAGCGCCGAGCCGACGCCTTCCGCGTCGTCGCCTATCCGACGGCGCCGGGTAGCTGCGCGGCGTACTTCCCCGAGGCCAACGTGCTCGTCCCCCTCGACAGCGTTGCCGAGGGCAGCCGCACCCCGACGTCCAAGGGGGTCGTCGTGCGGCTCGAGCCGGTTGCCAGAGGGGACGGTGGTTAGGGTACCTTTCCCTCTGTGATAGGTCTCCCTTACAACACACCGATCGAGGCATCGTGAGCCTCGCCGCCGACGAGGGGTTCTCCGCCACCCTGGCGGCGATCCAGCCGGAAATCCTCGCCCGCATGAACGACGACTTCGAGGATGCCGTGGTGTTCGTCGCCCGGGTCCTCGGCGGACACCCCGCAGCGCGAACGGCGCGGATCACGGCGATCGACCGTCGCGGCGTGACCGTCGCCGTCGACCTCGCCGGCGGCGAACAGTCGGGGCGCGTCGACTTCGCCGCGCCGATCGAAAGCCCTTTCGAGCTGCAGGATGCTCTCTTCGGCCTGATCACCCGGGCCCGGACCGAGTCCGGGGAGGGCGGTACGACGAGCGCCGAGCGCGAGGCCGCCGAGATGTCGGCGGTCGGAACGTTCCTCGCCGAGGTCGTGTCCGTGACCGATGTGCATTCGCACCTCCGCCAGGTGGTCGTCGCTGGCGACGATCTCGGCCGATTCGTGCCGACCGCACCGGACACGTTCGTGTACGTGTTGCTGCCCCCACCCGGGCGGACGCGCTTGACGATCGACCAAACGTTCACGTGGGAGGGCTATGAACAGATGCCCGAACACGACCGCCCGGTTGGCGCGTACTACACAGTTCGCCGGTGGGACGCTGCCCGCCGCGAGGTGACGATGCTGATGGTGCGCCACGGCGACGAGGGACCGGCATCGGCGTGGGTCGATCGGGCGGCGCCTGGCGACCCGGTGGCACTGTGGGGGCCGCGCACGGCGTATCACCCTCCGGCGAACACTGACTGGCATCTCCTTGTCGTCGACGAGACCGGCCTGCCCGCCGTCGCAGCGATCCTGGAGTCGTTGCCCGGCGGCGGCGTCGCCCGGGTCTTCGCCGAGGTAGCCGACGAAACCGAGCAGCAGGAACTGCCGGCGTCGTCCGGAGTCGATGTCACGTGGTTGTATCGCAACGGAGCGCCGGCGGGGACGACCACGTTGCTCGCCGACGCCGTGCGGGCGATGCCGTGGCCCGGCGGCACACCGTACGTGTGGGGTGGCGGCGAGAGCCGGGCGATGACCTCGGTTCGCCGCTACGTGCGTGGCGACGTCGGGCTCACCCGCGAGCAGGTGTCGCTCGTCGCCTACTGGCGCCACGCCTCCAGCCCACCCGAGGCCTGAACTTCTTGGCACCTGTGACGACGTTGCTGGCGCCAAATCGACCAAAGACAGTAAACACTCCAAGGGCGTCGGCGGCCGCCCACATCGGATGTCTCAGAGCCTTCTTCGGCGCTGAAGGGGAAGGCGCCCCCAATAGTTGAGGCCAAGTGGTGACAGACATCGGGTGTTTGGGCTACGATCACGGCGGGGGCTGAGCCAAGGGGGAGCATGGCCACGATCATTGGGATCGACACGTTCGATGTTCGGTTCCCGACGTCGGCGTCGCTGGACGGTTCGGACGCGATGAATCCGGACCCGGACTATTCGGCTGCATACCTCGTGCTACGTACCGACGAGGATCGGCTGGCCGGCCACTCCTTCGCGTTCACGCTCGGGCGCGGTAACGAGATCCAGCGGCTGGCGATCGACGCCGTCGCCGACGTCGTGATCGGCCGTTCCGTCGAGTCCGTCATCGCCAGCCCGGGGCAGTTGTGGTCGGCGACCGTAGGCGACTCGCAGTTTCGCTGGCTCGGGCCTGAGAAAGGAGTGGTCCACATGGCGGCTGGGGCGCTGCTCAACGCCGTGTGGGACCTGCGCGCGCGAGTTGCCGGTAAGCCGTTGTGGCTCGTCCTCGCCGAGATGGATCCCGTTGAGCTCGTCGAGGCGGTGCCCTTCGATCACATCGAGGACGCCATCACCCCTGACGACGCGTTGTCGATTCTGCGTGAGCACGTCGACACACGAACCGAGCGAATCGAAGTCCTGTTGCGCGACGGGTACCCGGCCTACACGACGACCCCGGGTTGGCTCGGCTACACCGACGAGAAGATGATCAGGCTGGCCAAACAGGCGGTCGCCGACGGGTTCCGCCAGATCAAGCTCAAGGTCGGTGCTGATCTCGATGACGACCTGCGCCGCACCAGGATCGCTCGCGAAGCGATCGGCGACTCCGTTGGGCTAGCTGTCGACGCCAACCAGGTGTGGATGGCGCACGAGGCTGGAGCGTGGATCAACGCCCTCGAGCCTGCCCGCCTGGCATGGGTCGAGGAACCCACTCACCCCGATGACGTGCTGGGCCATCGACGCATCCGCGACGAAGTGACGCCGATCCCGATCGCCACGGGGGAGCACTGCGCCAACCGGGTGATGTTCAAGCAGTTCTTGCAGGCGGACGCTATCGACGTCGTCCAAGTCGACGCGGCTCGGGTCGGCGGGGTCAACGAGAACCTGGCCATCATGCTGCTGGCCGCGAGTTACGGCCGGCCAGTTTGTCCACACGCCGGCGGGGTCGGACTGTGCGAGCTTGTCCAGCACCTGGCGATGTTCGACTTCATCGGGATCGCCGGCTCGATGGAAGGCCGCTGGATCGAGTACGTCGACCACCTGCACGAGCACTTCGTCGATCCCGTGCGCCTTGTCGGCGGGCGCTATCACGCGCCGACTCGCCCAGGAATGTCCGCGGAAATGGTCGCCGCCGATCGTCTCCGCTACAGCTACCCGACGGCGCGGCTTGGGCACCAATGGCGCAGCGATGAAGGAAACGAAGTTCGACAAGCACGAGATCTGCATCGACGGAACCAACGAGCAAGGAGCATCTCCATGAAGATCAAGAAATCCCTGGCTTTCGGCAGCGTCCTGGCCCTGGTCGTCTCGGGCGTGGGTGCCGTTGCATCTGCCCAGGGTGGCGGCGAGTTTGATGGCGTCGAGGTCAACATCGTGACGTTCACCGGCCCGCAGATTGCAGAACCGCTCCTGCGGCGGGCACCAGACTTCAACGAACTGACCGGTGCGCAGATCAATGTTGTCACGGTCCCGTTTGCCGACCTCTTCCAGAGCATTCTCACGGATCAGGTGAGCGGCACGAACAGTTACGACGCCTTCGTCTTCGCGCCGCAGTGGATGGTCGACTATCTCTCGGCCGGAATTCTCGAGGACATCACCGACCGAGTGAACAACGACCCGGACTTGGAATGGGACGATGTCGGGCAGTTCTTCCGCGAGTTCAGCGCCACGTTTGAAGGAAGCACGTACACCATTCCCCTCGACGGTGACTTTCACATGGTCTATTACCGCACCGATGTGCTCGAAGAACTCGGGATGGATCCACCACAGACCTGGGATGACTACCTCGCCATCGCCGAAGCGGCCAACGGCGTCGACATGAACGACGACGGCGAAGGTGACTTCGGCTCGTGCATCTCCAAGGTTCGGGGAGCCCAGGCGTACTGGTGGATCACGTCGATCGCCGCGCCGTTCATTCAGACCGAGGGCACCTCCCAAGGCGCCTTCTTCGACCTCGAGACCTTCGAGCCACTGGTGACCAATCCAGGCTTCATCCGCGCCCTGGAGATCTACCAGGCGACCAATGAGTTCGGTCCGCCCAACGAGCAGACCCTCGACGTCGGCGACACGCGCTCGTTGTGGCAGGCCGGACGTTGTGCGCTGACACTCGACTGGGGCGACATCGGGACGCTGGCGATCGACCCTGAGGCATCGATCGAACGGGTGCAGACGGGAACCGGCGCGATCATTGCTCCGGGTTCAACCGAGGTGCTCGACCGGGAATCCAACGAACTGGTGCCGTGCGATGAAACGACCTGCCCGCTCGCGGTCGACGGGGTGAACCATGCGCCGTTCGCGTCGTTCGGTGGGTGGTCCGGTGGGATCAGCGCCGGCGCCTCTGACGAGGTCAAGGACGCGGCGTACGCGTTCCTGTCGTACATGTCCCAACCGGCACAGGCCAACGAAGACGTCACCATCGGGGCGTCGGGCTACAACCCCTACCGCACATCGCAGTTCGAGAACTTGGACCCGTGGCTCGAAGCCGGGTTCACTGAGGAGGGTGCGATGAACTATCTCGGCGCCATCCAGGACAGCCTGAACAGCCCGAACATGGTGCTCGACCTGCGCATCCCCCAGAACGCCCGCTACCAGCAGGTGATTCTCGACACCGTGCTCAGCCAGTTCCTGGCGGGCGAGTTCACGCCGGAAGAAGCTGCCCAAACGATCTTCGACCAGTGGGAGGAAGTGACCGAGGAATTGGGCCGCGAGGATCAGCTGGCCGCCTATCTCGGCACGCTGGGCACGATCAGCGGCGGCGACTAGTGCTTCGACCAGAACCGAAGGGGGGAGCGCGGAGCGCCCCCCTTCGGGCATCCCCCCACATCGCAAACGTTGGTTGACGCGGCACGCAAGCACGAAGCCCTCGCCGGAAACGGGGTCGAGCAGGCCGACGGTGACAACCCGACGGGCCGGCGAATAACGGCGCGTCTCAACGCATGGTTGGAGGCTTCCCCGAAGAACCTCTACCTCTTGCCGGCGATCGGGATCGTTCTCTTCCTCTCAGTCTTCCCGCTGGTCGTTTCGCTGTATCTCTCGTTGTCGAGCGTTCGGCTCGTGCGCGATGGGTTCGAAATCACCTATGTCGGCCTGGACAACTATCGGAAGTTGTTGTCCGGCAGTACGCAGCGGCAGTTTCTCGGACGTTTTGGCGAGTACCGCTTGGCCACGCAGTTCGCCTTGACCCTCATCACGTGCGCGTTGATCTACTGGGTCGTCCGGTCCGTGATGAGCAATGGATTCCGGCTGATCGGCACGTTCCTCCGAGTCCTGACTGCGCTGATCGCGTTCGGGTTGATCTGGCTCGTGATCATGACGCATGTGAGCGGTGGCCTACCCGGCACGCTCGTTGTGACGATGACCTTTGCCTTCGTTGGCGTCGTTGTCCAGTACCTGCTCGGACTCGGCCTGGCGTTGCTCGTCACCCAGCCGCTTCGGGGAAAGCGCTTCTTTCGGGTCGTCTTCTTGTTACCGATGATGATCACGCCCGTCGGTATCGGATTTCTGTTTCGCATGATGACGGACACACTGCAGGGCCCGGTCGCACCGCTCTGGAACGCACTGGGACTGGAAGACTTCTCCTGGACGCAGACCGCCGTGGGCGCGCGCACGGCGGTGATCGTCGGCGACACCTGGCAGTGGACACCGTTCATGTTCGTCGTTCTCCTGGCCGCATTGGAGGGAGTGCCACGCGAGCCGATCGAGGCGGCGCTCGTGGATGGCGCCAGCCGGTGGCAGGTGTTCCGCTACATCGTCATGCCGGGACTCCTCCCCGTGACGACGACACTGATATTGATCCGCATCATCGAGGGTTTCAAGATCATCGACATGCCGCAGGTCTTGACTCGCGGCGGGCCAGGCACCGCAACCGAGTCGGTGACGCTCCAGGCTTACAACTCGTGGCGCGCCCTCGACCTCGGTGGTTCGGCGGCGATGGCCTACATGTTGCTCTTCGTGGTGACATTCACCGCGTTGGTTTTCGTCAACTTCATCCGCAAGCGCGTGCTGGCGAGTCTGTGATGATGCGCCGATGGTTCACGCCGTCCAGCCCGCTCGGGCTGTCACCGGCGAGGAGGCTGTTCTCCTATTCCTTGCTGATTCTCTGGACGATCGTCGTCTTGTTTCCGTTCTATTGGATGTTGACGACCGCCTTCAAGCTCCCTGTCGACGTCAGCACCGGTCCGAAGTATCTCCCCTTTGTTGGCTTCCAACCGACGCTGAATGCCTGGGAGGAGATGCGCGACTTCATCCCGACTCCGTACAGAAATACCGTCGTGGTGGGACTCGTCGAGCGCGCTGTTCGCCCTCATCATCGGGTCCTTCGCGGCGTACGCGCTCGTCCGTTTCCGGTACCGCCCAAGGGTCGGGATCGTCGTTGTGTTCATCCTGTGCGGATCGTTCACATGGTTGCTCACCGTGTTCGCCGGCTTGGCGTTGTGGGCCGCGCTGCTGATCGGCGGCGCGCTGTTCCTGGTGGCCGCGGCCACCATCGGCAAGCGCTTCAAAGCCACCTTGACGAACGACGATGTGGCCTTCTGGCTGATCTCGCAGCGAATGCTGCCACCCGTGGCGGTTGTTCTGCCGATCTTCATGATGTTCCAACAGCTCCACCTATTGGACACGCTCTGGGCGTTGATCATCGTCTATACCGCGACCAACCTTCCGCTGGCGATCTGGTTCATGCGCGACTTCTTCCTGTCGATCCCGTTGGAGCTCGAGGAAAGTGCGTTCATCGATGGGGCTTCTCGTCATCAGGTGCTCCTGCGAATCGTGCTTCCGTTGTCCGTCCCGGGCCTGGTCGCGACGTTCCTGATCGTTCTGGTGTTCGCGTGGAACGAGCTGATCTTCGCGATCTTCCTGACGCGGGGGAACTCGCAGACGATGCCCGTGCTGGTCGTCGCGCAGAACGCGACGCGCGGCCCGCAATGGTGGAACATCTCGCTGATGGTCCTGCTGATGGTCGCGCCGATCGTCCTGATGGCGCTGGTGCTGGAGCGCTTCATCGCGAGAGGGCTCCTGCTCGGAGCGGTGAAGGGCTGACCGATCCCATGCCTCCATCGTCCACACGCGGCAGTGGTGCGCACATGAGCAGGACCGACGACGCCATCGCGTCGATCAAACGGATGATCGTGGCGGGAGAGCTGAAACCCGGCGACCGCCTACCGCGGGAAACCGACCTGGCCCAACGCCTCAACCTGTCACGCAACAGCTTGCGGGAGGCGGTGCGGGCGCTTTCCCTCATCCGCGTGCTCGACGTCCGTCGGGGCGACGGCACCTACGTCACCGACCTCGACCCGGCGACCCTGCTCGAGACCTTTGCCTTCCTCGTCGATCTGCATCGCACCGACAACGTGCTGCACTTCTTCCACGTCCGCCGGCTACTCGAACCCGAGGCGACGGCGATCGCCGCCACGGCGATGAGCGACGAGGACAGCGCCGGGTTGCTGAGCCATCTCGACGCGATCGGGGACGACCCGAGCGTCGACGACCTCGTCGCCAACGACATCGTCTTCCACCGCCGAATCGCCGAGGCGGCCGGAAACCCGGTGCTCACCGCCCTGCTCGACAGCCTCACCGGCGTGACGCAGCGGGCGCGCCTGTGGCGCGGGTTCGCCGAGGAAGGCGCGGTCGAGCGGACGCTGACCGAGCATCGGGCCATCGCCACCGCCATCGCCAACCACGAGCCGGAGCTCGCCCGGGCAACAGCCGTCACCCACGTGATCGGGCTGGAGATCTTCCTCCGCCGGGCACTTCACACCCGATAGACCCGCTTGGCGTTGGCTGCGAACACCGCGGCCGCTCGGTTGTGCCAGAGCGCGCGCAGATCGGCAGATGGGTCCGGTGGTTGCGACAACACGCTCGTTGTGCTCCGAAGTGAACGTGCGGCCGACGCCGCGGGGCTCGTGAGCCGTTTGCGCGGGGAGAGTCCGAAGTGCCGACGATACGGGCCGTTTTGGTACCGCTGCGTCGGCACTTGTCGGCGCCCCGCTGACCTGGAGCGTTTCAGCACCGTTTTGGTGCTGAAACGCTCCAAGATCGTGTCGGCGCGGCGATCCGCTATCGGCTGGTGGCAGCATCGGCACGACGTCAACACGTTGGTCTTCCAGAGCCAGCGCGCTCGGGCACGCGCGGCGCGTGACCCACGGATAGGTGAGGAGACCCCAAATCTGGTCTCCTGGTTCGACGTAGACGCCGGTAGACGACGGGTCCCACAGATGGTGATGGGAGTCGACGATCAACGGCGATCCCGCTCGGGTGTCGGTGCTGCGTCGGGGAGCAAGCCCTCAGCGCGCAGCGCGGGCCAGAGCTCCCCGGGAATCGGGAAGTCCGCGTATCGAAGATCCTCAACGAGTTCTCCGACTGACGCCGCGCCGACCACCACCGACACCACCGTCGGATGAGCGAGCACGAACTGGATCGCCGCAGCAGGGAGCGGAACGCCGTGGGCGGCACACACCCGGCTGGCCGCGCGGGCTCGGGCGAGGACGTCAGCGGGCGCGCGCTCGTAGTCGTAGGTGGCGTCGTCGGGCACGTCCGTGCTCGCCAGCACGCCCGAGTTGAACACCCCGCCGATCATGACGCTGACGCCGTGCCGCTCAGCCGAAGCCAGCACGTCACCGAGCGCGCCCTGTTCCAGCAGGGTGTAGCGGCCGGCGAGCAGCACGACGTCGAGGAGGCCAGACTGGATGAAGCGGACGACGGGCGTGGTCGTCTTCATGCCAACTCCTACCGCGCCGATTGCTCCCGATTCGCGCAGCCGCGCGAGTGCAGGGAGGGCGTCGTGTAGCGCTTCGTCGAGATGGTCGTCGGGATCGTGGAGGAGGGCGATGTCGATTTGCCGGCCGCCCAGGCGTTGCTGGCTCTCGCGCAAGCTGCGCTCAACTCCGGCGACCGAGAAGTCCCACCGGCGGCGGTAGTGGCGGGGCACGGCGAATCCCTCGGCGAGGTCGTCGCCGACGGCATCGTCGCCGGTTGCCGGCTCGAGGATGCGCCCGACTTTCGTCGACACGACCACCTCGCTGGCCTTGCTGCCGACGACCCTCAGCCCCTCGCCGAGTCGCCGCTCGGCCAGGCCCAGCCCGTAGTGGGGTGCCGTGTCGAACAACGTCACGCCAGCGTCGACTGCCGCGTGAACCAGCGCGATCGCGTCGGTGTCGGTCATCGCTTGGTAGAGGTTGCCGAGTCCGGCGGTTCCGAGCCCGATCCGGCTCACGGTGATGTCGGATCGCCCCAGCCGGCGCGAGCGCCGGGCCGGCCCCGCCGAGGTCACGGCAGTTCCCACACCATTGGCAGGCTGTTGTCGCCAGTGCCGTAGTCGTCGGCGACCTCGAGCAGCTCGGCCATTCGCGCCTGCCAGGGAATGTTTGCCGGGTGGTCGCGGAGGAAGTCCCGCGTGGCGGCGAAGTCGTCACACTCGACGAGATGGAACAGGTGCACGCCGTCTCGCCAGATCCGCCAACTACGGACACCGGCTGAGTGCAGCGCGGCATCCAGTTCGTCGGGAATCACCGCGTGCACCCGCTCGTACGCCCCCTCGCATCCAGGCTTGAGGACCGTGTGCAGGGCGTAGACCGGCACGTCAAGCCCTGCCCGGGGAGATGAGGCCCTGCTCGATCAGCTGGCGGAACCGGTGGATCGTGTCGGCGACCCCAGTGCTGAGAGGGCGGAATCCCACTTCGTCGCCGAGCAGGTCCGACAGTCCGGACCCGTCGAGACCGCTGACGAGCGCGAGCGGGGTGTCGTCGTGGGTCACCTCCACCGCCGGTTCGACGGTTGCGATCGCCGCGGCCAGCTCATCGAGGGTCGCGTCGCTGCCGCCGACGTTGTGTACGAACGCCCCTTCTCGCCCCATCCGTGCGGCGGCGATCATCGCTGCAGCGACATCGCCGGCATGGTGGTACGTCGACGATCCGCCAAAAGCTATGTGGGTCGACAGGCCAGCGGCGGCGCGAAGCATCGCGACGGTTGGACTCGAGGTGAGTCCTTGGTCGCGGCCCGGACCGTAAACCACGCACGGTCGCAGACCGATTGACGACACGCCCCAGTCGTCGAAATACACACGCGCCGTCGCCTCGTTCGCCTGCTTGTAGACGCCATAGAGCGTCGTCGGCGCAAGCGGGTCATCGTCCAAGGCAATCCCACCTTGGTACATGTCGGCTGTCCCGAACACCGCCACCGAGCTGGCGTAAACGAGCCCTCGGATCTGTCCGGCGGCACGGCGCGCCGACTCGAGCACGTTCACCGTGCCGGTGACATTCACTTGCGAACCCATCGCAGGGTCTGCCTTACAGAACGGCACCTGCAATGCGGCGAGGTGGACAATGTGCGTGATGTCGTGCGACTCGACGATGCCGACGACCTGATCGAGGTCTCGGATATCGCCAGTGACCCACGGAACGTCCTGCGCGATCGGGGCATCGACGACGAGCCTGAGTCGTCGCCGATCGTCGGACAGGTCGAATGCCAGGACCTCCGACCCGTCCTCGATCAACGTCGCCAGCGTCCACGCACCCAGGCACCCTGCCGCACCGGTCACCAGGAAACGTTCGGTCATAGTTCTCAGCTCACTTTCGGTGACGCGCACGCGCCGCACACACCAGATGCTGGCATGACGACGGGGGCTTAGCGGCGGTAGACGGCGATCTCGGTCGCTTTCACCGAGGCCCACATCGGTTCGCCGGGGCGGACGTCGAGTTCGGCGACGGCGGTCGCCGTGACCTCGGCGACGAGGGGCACGTCACCGTCGAGTCGCACCCTGACGCGGTCGTGGTGGACGTCGATATCGCCGACGGCAACCTCCCAGACGTTGCGGGCGCTGCCCTCGGGGCGGTGCCGGTGCAGCGCCACTGACTGCGGGCGTACGGCGACGAAGGCTGGACCGTCGCCGATGGCATCGGCGGTCACCACGATGCCACCTGTGTCCGTGGTCAGCGTGTGGTCGTGCAGCTCACCGGCGACGAGGTTGAGCCCGACGAGCTCGGCGACATAGGCCGACCGTGGATGAGTCGTCACCTCCGTCAGCGAGCCCTGTTGGGTGATCGCCCCGGCCTCGAGAATCACGACGCGGTCGGCCAGGGCGTAGGCGTCGACCGGATCATGAGTGACGAGCACGGTGACACCGTCGAACGAGTCGAGATGGCGCCGCAGGTCACGGCGCACTTCGCCGCGGACTGAGACATCGAGAGCAGCGAGCGGCTCGTCGAGGAGGAGTACACGCGGATCCCGGACGAGGGCGCGGGCGAGCGCTACTCGCTGGGCCTGGCCACCGGACAGTTCGCCGGGACGGTGCTCGGTGTGATCGCTGAGGCCGACTCGACCGAGCCATTCCCGCGCCGTCTGTCGGGCCTGGCGCCGGGGGGTTCCAGCGGCGCGCAGCCCGAACGCCACGTTCTCGACCGCCGAGAGGTTGGGGAACAAGAGGTAGTCCTGAAACACGACACCGATCGGCCGTTGCTCGGCAGGCACGAATCGTCCCCGGTCGGGATCGTCGAGCGTGACGCCGTCGACGATCACGATGCCATCGTCGACAGCCAGCAGCCCGGCGAGGCAGCGCAGCAGCGTCGACTTGCCCGAACCATTCGGACCGAGCACTGCGACTCGCTCTCCCTCCGCGACGCTGAGCTCGGCGCGCAACCGCAGGGAGCCGATGTCGACGGCGACGCTTGCCTCGAGGGCGACCTCACGCACGAAGCCAACGCTCGCGCAACCCCGCGAGCACAGCGAAGGACACTCCTACGAGGACGAGGCTGAGGACGATCGCCTTCGACTGGTCCGACTCCCTGGCGATGTAGATCGCCAAGGGCATCGTCTGCGTCGTGCCGGGGAAGTTGCCGGCGAACGTGATCGTCGCCCCGAACTCGCCGAGCGCGCGCGCCCAGGCCAGTACCGCGCCGGCGATCAACGCCGGACGGATCGCCGGCAGCGTCACCCGACGGAACCGGTACCAGCTGCTCGATCCGAGCGTGCGGGCGGCATCGTCGAAGCGGCGGTCGAGCTGGCGGAGGGCACCCTCGACGGTGATCACGAGGAAGGGCATCGCCACGAATGTCTGGGCGACGACCACGCCGGCCATCGTGAAGGGCAGGCGGATCCCGAGCCACTGATCGAGGTACTGGCCGACGAGGCCGCGGCGGCCGAGGGCGAAGAACAGCGCCACGCCACCCACGACAGGTGGCAACACCATCGACAGCGTGCACAGGGCGCGCACGAGCCCACGTCCGGGGAAGTCGACGCGGGCGAGCAGCCATGCCAGCGGCACCCCGAACACCAGCGACAACCCTGTGGCCCAAAGCGTTGTGACGAGCGAGAGCCGCAATGCGGTCAGCACCGTTTCGTCGGTGAGGATCGACCACACCGACCCCCATGGGGCCTTCCACAACAAACCAGCGAACGGGAGGGCGAAGAACGCGATGGCGAGCCCGGCGAGGACGACAGCCGGCCAGGGCAGCCGCTCCGTGGCGCCGCGACCCGGCCCGCGGCCCACCTTCCGGCGGGGCATCACCCGGTGGTACTCGCCGGGGCGGTGGAGGCCGAGCTGGCGGTCTCCGACGGCACCTCGGTTGTCGGAACGGGGGCGCCGCCGGCCGGCCCGAAGGCGAACTCGGCGAGGATCGTCTGGCCTTCGTCGCCGAGCACGAAGTCGACGAAGGCGGCAGCGCCGTTCGGGTTGGCCGCCTCGGTGATGGTGGCGATCGGGTACTCGGCGACGACGTTGATGTCGTCGGGAATCGCTACACCGTCGGCGTCCTCTCCGGCGACGAGGACGTCGGTGGCGTAGACGATGCCGGCGTCGGCTTCGCCGGCGGTCACCTTGGTCACGATGCCGCGAACGTTCTCCTCCAGCGAGGCGGGCGTGACCTCGACACCCGCGGCGTCCAACACCTCCTGGGTGTAGGCACCGATCGGTACCGCCGGATCGCACGTGACGAAGATGAGGTCGGGGTTGGCGAGGTCTTCGATCCCGGCGATGTCCAGCGGGTTGCCCGGTTCGACGATGATCTCCAGCGAATTGGTCGCGAACGTCTCCGGATCGCCATCGTTTCGCTCGGCGTCGACGAGCGTGTCCATGTTGTTCTGATCGGCGGACGCGAAGACGTCGACGGGCGCGCCATCATCGACAATCGCTGTGACGAGCTCCGACGAGGCAGCGAAGTTGAACACGATGTCGACGTCCGGATGCTCCTCCTCGAAGATGGTGCCGATCATCTCGAAGGCGTCGGTCAGCGAGGCCGCGGCGAACACGGTGACGTCCCCGGACAGCGAGTCCGCCGGCGGGGGGCTTCCCGGCGGCTCGCTGGTCGATGTTGCCTGAGCTGCGCCGAAGGGCGCGACGATGGCGAAGACGGAGAGAACGATGACCTGGGACGAGCGATGGCGTGCCATGGACACAGAATAGTCAGGTGCTGAGGTTACAAACATCATTGTCGGACTACTCGGTCCAGCGGCGACTACGCTGATCAGCGATGACTGGTCAGCGCGACGACGAGCTCGGCCTAGCCGAGCAGGTGTGCTTGGCGCTGGTCGTCGGAGGTGTCGAGCATGGTTGGGCGATCGGCACAGTGCTCGCCCCGGACGGCGAGCTCGGCCGGATCTGGTCGTTGTCCCGTTCACTGACCTATCGGGCGATCGACCAGTTGAGCGACCGCCGTCTCGTGAGCCGTCGCGGCACTTCCACGGGTCGGGGCCGGGAGCGCTCGTTGCTGCGGGCGACGGCTGCCGGCCAGAGGATGGCGACGATGTGGCTTGCCAGTCCGGTCGAGCACATGCGCGATGTGCGCTCCGAGTTGCTCCTCAAACTCGCCTTGCGAAACCGCTCGGGGCTGTCCAGCGACGAGCTACTGCGAGCCCAGCGCGACCAGTTCACGCCAGCGATCGAGGCGCTCACGGCGGGTGCCGACGACGGCGATGCAGTCGCTCGCTGGCGGGCCGAGAGCGCCCGCGCTGTGCGGCGATTCCTGGATGGGGAGTTGTACGCGTCCACCCGAATGGCCGCCCAGCGCCCGCCGACGACCTTGCGGCTCAGTGCCCGCAACCAACTCAACGCCACCGTCGAGCGGATCAATCACGGTGATGTGATGTCGGCCGTCCGCACCCGCCTGCCCGATGGCCAGGCGCTCACGTCGGTCGTCACCAACGACGCCCTCGGCGATCTCGACGTCACCGAAGGTGACGCCGTCCTGGTCGTCGTCAAGTCGACGGAGGCGATGCTCGCCAAACCGTGATCTCACCTTGACGCGGAAAATTGGTCGTTAGGCACCACTTCGCGCATCGAAGCGGGGTCGGCTATTGGTAGTGCAGTGAGATCCCGCGTCCCGACGAACCTCGCTGACCATCTCGGCGTGCCGCTTGATCGACCGCTGCGCGTCGCCGTCGTCGGGCTCGGCGGGCGGGGCTCGGCATACGCCGGGGCGATCGCCGCTGGGCACCGCGGTGTGGCGGAGATCGTCCAGATCGCCGAGCGACGCGACGTTCATCGCGACCGGGTCGCCGACTCGATGAGACTCGAGTCCGACGCCGTGTTCACGGATTGGCACGACCTGGTCGCCGCCGAACGGGTCGCCGATGCAGTCATCATCGCCACCCAGGACCGCGACCACCGGCCGGCGATCGAGGCGTTCGCTGCGGCTGGCTACGACATCCTCTGTGAGAAGCCGCTCGCCGGCACCGAGGAGGACTGTGTCGCGGCGGTCGGCGCAGCATCGGCCGCGGGCGTCTTCCTCGGCGTCTGCCACGTGCTCCGCTACACGCCGAACACGCGGCGGATCAGGAAGCTCATCTCCGACGGCGCGATCGGCGACATCGTGGCCATCCACCACCTCGAGCCGATCGGCTGGTTCCACTTCGCCCACTCCTTCGTCCGCGGGCCCTGGCGGCGCCACGACGAGTCCGGCCCGATGCTGCTCACGAAGTCGTGCCACGACCTCGACTGGCTCAGCTACATCGTCGGGTCCCCCACCAAGCGCGTGTCGTCGTTCGGCTCCCGGACCCTCTTCACCGCCGCCAACAAGCCTGCCGGCGCGACCGATCGCTGCACGACGTGCCCCGTGGAACCGGAGTGCGCTTACTCGGCGGTGGCGATGTACCGCGCCGGGCTCGCCGGGGCTGAGCCGGAGGCGTACTTCACCGGGATCATCGCCGCGGAGATGACATCGGCAGCGGTCGACCAGGCGTTGCGCACGGGCCCGTACGGACGGTGCGTTTTCACCAGCGACAACGACGTCGTCGACCACCAGGTCGTCAGCCTCGAGTACGCCAACGGCGTCACCGCCGCATTCACGCTCGCCGCGGCGACACGACACGAGGACCGCCGCACGTCGATCTTCGGTAGTGCCGGCCAGATCACTACCGACGGATCGTCGGTCGAGGTGTATGACTTCCGCCGCCGCCAGTCGGCGACGTACGACGTCACCGGCGACGGCAGCGGCCACGGCGGCGGCGACGGGGTGATGCTCGCCGCGTTCCTCGACGCGTTGCGACTGGGCGAGCCGGAGCAGTTCTCGTCCCACGGCGAGGCCAGCCTTGCTACCCACCGCGTCGTGTTCGCCGCCGAGCGTGCTCGCACGACCGGTGCCGTCGTCGAGCTCTGATTCACCCGCGCCAGGGTGATGCCGGCTCACCCCGGCGTCCGATCGAATGGATCGCGATCCGTTGGGCAAGGATGAGCCCATCAACGGAACACCACCACCTGGGGAGCACATGACCACCACGGAAACCACTCCACGACTCGTCGCTGACGAGCTTCGCGAGCTGCTCGGCCTCGTGCGATCCGCCGACAGCATCGAACTCAAACTCACTGTGCCGGAGGGGGCCTACCGCTCCACGGCGGCCGCCCTCGGGATCGATCCGCTCGACGCCGAGATCCGCCAGGTCTTCTTCTTCGACACCCCCGATCTGACGCTCAACAATGCCGGACTCGTCGCCAGGGCGCGGCGGATCCAGGGCAAGGACAGCGACTCGGTCGTCAAGCTTCGTCCGGTCGTCCCCAACGAGTTGCCGCCGGAGGTGCGCAAGTCCCCGAACTTCGTCGTCGAGGTCGACGCCATGCCGGGCGGATACGTGTGCTCCGGGTCGATGAAGGGCGTCCTGCCGCCCAAGGCGGTACGCGCCTCGGTGGCGGGGGAGAAGCCGCTGCGCCGGCTGTTCTCCAAGGAGCAGCGCGACTTCTTCGCCGCCCACGCACCGGACGGAATCACGATCGACGACCTGTCCGTGCTCGGACCGATCTTCGTGCTCAAGCTGAAGGTCCAACCGGAGACGTTCTCGCGTCGAATCACCGTGGAGATGTGGCTGTACCCCGACGGCACCCGCGTCGCCGAGCTGTCGACGAAGTGCCTACCGGGCGAAGGACTCGACGCCGCCGAGGAGGCCCGCGAGTTCCTGGAGAGCAAGGGCCTCGAGTTGACGGGCGATCAGCAGACGAAGACGAAGACGGCGTTGGACGTTCTTCTCGGCGGAGTTGCAAGCCCAGCAGAAATGACTCGAGAGCACCCGCGCCGAGAAGCGGAAGTGGGACCGGCGGCTGTCGTCGGTCGGACCGGCGCGGATCGTCGCCGCCCCGGGCGACGCCGTCGCTTGGTACGTGGCCGCCGGCTCGGAACGGACGCTGCCGACCAAGCAGACGACTGAAGTCGTGACCCATCACGAACTCTGGGTCGCCGTGCCCGGGTGAGTGGTGGGTGCTGTGTGGTGAGGGCACGGCCAACGGCGAGATCGAGGACTACGTGCTCCACGCTGCCGCACCGTTCGAACGGCCGACGGCGGATCTGATCAGCTGGATCGACCTCGACCTCGACTTCGAGGTGTCCGGCGACGTCGTGGCGCTCGAGGACGAGGCGCAGTTCCACGCCCATGCCCGCACGATGTCCTACCCCGACGAGGTCGTGCGTGGCGCCTGGTCGGGGATCTCCAGTGTCGCCCCGCGCTACACGACGGGAGAGTGGCCGTTCGACGGATGGCTCGGCGAGCGCGCTGGCCGACGCCGCTGATCAGCGGGGCGTGACGCGGCCGAGAAGTCCGTCAGTCCCGAGGGGCGGCCATGCAGAACTCGAGGCACACGTCGACGAGTCGCTCGTGGAACAAGAACGAGTTGATCTGCAGCAATGACTTCGGATCGCGCCGCGGATCCTCGTGGGGATCCCGGCCGGTGCTCGGTGCCACGTTGGGGATCGGGATCGGGTCCGAGCCGGAGTCCCAGATCGACGAGGCCCGAGCCGTCGCTGGGGTAGTCGATCGAGTCGAGCCCCCAACCCGGTTCGACCTCCTCGCTGCGTCCGTCGGCGGCTACCGGCCGATGCACGGGGATCGTCCATCGCCCTGGCGGCGACGAAGGCGGACAACTCGGTCACCTGCCAGTCGCCGAACGCCACGTGCACGAGGATCTCCTTGGCGGGTGTGCCGGGAAGGGGATCGGCGGTGACGTGGCTCACGTAGCCGGCGCCTTCGCCGCGGTCCCAGAGCATCTGGACCATGGACAGGATCAGCGCCCGGTCGGCGGCGCTCGGGTAGGCCGGCCCGAAGATCTGCTCGTACGTGGCGAAGTCCGACGACCTCGGCAGCAGCAAGCCCGTAGTTGATGCCTGCCACCCCGACCACGAATCGGTCGATGTCGGTCGACACCCCCGCCAACATCACGCCCATGATCCCGCCCTGGCTGTTGCCGACGTACTTCACGTCAGAGTTGCGGAACAAGCGGCGAGCCGTCGGGGCGCAGGAACGCCGGGTCGGCGACGAGACCGTCGTCTGCCAGCAGCAGGCGGGTCATCACGAGCTGGTTGAGCACACCTTGCTGCAGTCGATCCGTCATCGTCGGGAAGTTGGACATGTCGGCGAGGGCGTTGGCCGCGTTGGGGATGTCCTCGGCGCTCATCCCGTCCCAACTCGTGCCGCACACGATCGAGTTGGTCGTCGTGCCGAGCTTGGTCTCGGCATCGGAGTCGATCTCGTCCTCCCCGCCGAGCAACCCGTGGCCGTACTGGATGACGTTGCCAGGCTCGTCGGCTGTTCATCACTCGATCGACGATGTTGCACTGGAACGTCGCCTCGAGGGTGCCGTTGGCCACGGGGAGGGCGTCCGGCTCCGTCGGCCGGGTCGACGTCGCCGTAGGAGAAGCGCTGGCCCGGCGATCCGTCGCCGGTGAGCCAGTTCGTCACGGTGAACGTCCCGGTGACCCGCCGCGCGACTCCGTCGGGTAGCTCGGCGCCGGCACCCTCGGTCGCTCGGTCGGTGACCGCAGCGATGGAGTAAGGAGGTGCGGCGTCGCCGAGGTCGGTCAACGTCGCGTCGCGGATGTGCACCATGCGACCGGTGATGTTCGACGCGCTCGCCACCGTGAAGTCCCAGGCGAGGTACAGCTCCGGCGCGCTCGATGCCGGCGCGGTCGAGCGCCTCGAGCGCCGGCGCGAGTGCCTCGGCCCGAGCGACCACGACCGGATCGTCGAGCTCGGCGGCCCGCCCGTCGCGAATCGACGCGAACGGCTCGGTCGGCCTCGATCGGCGACTCCAGCGTCGTCAACGAGGTTGCGCAGGGCGACGACGTAGGTGTGCCCCTCCGTGAGCACGTCCGCTGGATGGATCACGAGCAGTTGCTCGTTCGGGTCGCCGGCGCCACGGCTGTCGAGCTCGGCCCACAAGGGGATGCGTTCCCCCGAGTCGATGTCGATCAACGACGACCGGCGACGTGTCGGCGAGCGATGCGTCGAGATCGGTCCACGACGGCAGCACCGACTGCTCGGCATCGAGGTCGGGGACGTGGGTGAGGATCGTCGTGTTCGGACTGAATCCGTCGTTGCGGTTCAGCTCGCTGACGTCGAGTGGTGTGCCGTCGACGTTGACCGGGGCACCCTCCTGCGGAAAGGCGACCCGGCGCCCGGTCTCCGTCGTGTCGTCGGCAACGGTGTAGTGGTTGCTCGGGAACGGGAGATAGCAGAGTCTGCTGTCGAGCGGGTCGCAGCCCGCCGCGTCGGTCGACCGGTACGCCGCCGGGCGCCGTGGCGATGGCTGTAGCGAAGGCGATCGACGGCATGGCGACGGCCGCCACGACGACGGCAGCGACTCTGGCGCTCCACATCACCCCGACAGTACGTCGCCGGTTTGTGTCAGCGAACACGACACGGGCGGTCGTGTTCGCTGACACAGACGACCGTCGCAGGCCGGTCGCCGCCGCCGGTGGACCATCGCCGAGCATGGCCGCGCTCGCGTCAGAATGGGGCACCTATGGGACAAGCCATCGGTGACCTCCTGCCGTCGGCCGTCGGGGTGGCGTTCAGCCCGATTCCGATCATCGCCGTCATCCTCATGCTCGGCACGCCCAAAGCGCGCACCAACGGCCCGGCGTTCGCCATCGGCTGGGTCCTCGGTCTTGTCATCGTCAGCACCGTCATCGTGCTCGCTCGCCGGCGACGCCGATGACTCCGACTCCGGGTCGTCGACTGCCGTCGACATCATCAAACTGCTCTTCGGCGCCCTGTTCCTGCTCCTCGCCGATCAAGCAGTGGAAGTCGCGCCCGAAGGCCGGCGAGGAAGCCGAGATGCCAAAGTGGATGGCGACGATCGACAGCTTCACCGCCGCGAAGTCGTTCGGACTCGGTGCGCTCCTGTCGAGCATCAACCCGAAGAACCTCGCCCTGACGTTTGCCGCCGCGGCGGCGATCGCTCAGGCGGGGTTGTCCGGTGGCGAAACGGCGATTAGCCATCGCCGTGTTCGTCATCATCGGCTCGATCACCGTCGCCGGCCCGGTGCTCTACTACCTGCTCGCGCCGAACAGCGACCGGTCTGCTCGGCGAGATCAAGCAGTTCATGTCCGAGCACAACGCCATCATCATGTTCGTGCTGTTCATGGTGCTCGGCGCCAAGCTGCTCGGTGGCGGCATCGCCGGCCTGGCCGACTGACCACGCCGCTCTTGACCGCGCATCACCCGGTTCGTGCCGTCGGCGACGTGGCTGTCGCACTATCAGCGGCGGTGGCTCGCCAAGGATCTCGTCGGCGGCCTCGCCGCCGGCGCCGTCGTCATCCCCCAGGCGATGGCCTACGCCACGATCGCCGATCTTCCGGTCGAGGTCGGGCTGTACACGTGCATGGTGCCGATGGTCGTCTACGCCCTGCTCGGCGGGTCGCGCACCCTGTCGGTGAGCACGACATCAACGGTTGCGCTGCTCACCGGCTCGACGCTCATCGCCGCCGGCGTCGCCGCCGAGGGAACGGATCCGGTTGGCGACCTGGCGATGCTCACGCTGCTCGTCGGCGTGATTCTGTTCGTCGCCCGGTTGCTGCGCCTGGGCGCGCTGATCGACAACATCTCCCAAGCGACGTTGATCGGGATCAAGGTCGGTGTCGGGCTCACCGTCGCTGCCGGCCAGCTTCCCAAGCTGCTCGGCATCGACGGCGACCCCGACGCGTCGAGCTTCTTCGAAGAGATCGGCGGCATCATCGACGACCTCGGCGACCTGAGTTGGACCACGGTGGCGTTCTCGGCTGCGACGCTCGTCGTGCTCCTTGGCGCTCGGTCGGATGATTCCGCAACTGCCGGGTCCGCTGCTCGCCGTCGCCTTCGGCATCATCCTCGTCAATCTTGCGTCGCTCGACGAACACGGCATCGCCCTCATCGCCCCGGTGCCCTCAGGGTTGCCGACGCCCGTGGCGCCGTCATTCGACCACATCGGCGCCCTCGCCCCCGGCGCCTTCGCCATCGCCATCATGTGCTTCCTCGAGACGGCATCCGTCGCCGGCGCCGTGCGACGCCGCGACGAGCCGCCGATCGACAACGACCAGGAGCTCGCCGCCAACGGCGTGGCCTGCATCGCTGGAGCATTCTTCAGGGCGATGCCGTCGGCGGGCGGGTTCTCCCAGACGGCGATCAACCAGAGCGCCGGCGCCCGCACTCAGCTCAGCGAGCTCGTCACCGCCACGCTCGCAGTCGGCTGCGCGTTGTTCCTCGGCGGTGTGCTCAGCGACCTCCCCCAGGCGACGCTCGGATGCATGGTCGTGGTCGCCGTCCTCGGCCTGATCAAGCCGGCCGAATGGCTGCGTCTGTGGCGGCTCGGGCGCACTGAGTTCTGGGTCGCCGCGATCACCGCCGCGAGCGGGCTGTGCTTCGGTCTGCTCGTCGCCGTCGCCGTCGGCGTGGCGCTGACGCTGTTCCTCGTCATCTACGAGCTCGACCATCTCGGAGTGACCGAGTTGCAGGTGGTGACTCGCGACGGCCGCCGCGATGTACAGGTCGCCGGCGACGACACCGCGCCGCTCGACGGATCTGTTGATCCTGCGCTTCGACGGACCGCTGTACACGGCCAACATTCGTGGCGCCAACCGCAAAATCCTCGCCGCTGTGGACGCATGCCCGCCCGACGACGCTGCTCCTCGACGCCTCGTCGGTTCCCGGTCTCACCGTCACCGTCCTCGAGCAGTTCGGCGATCTCCAGCACGAGCTCGAGGCCCGCGACGTGACGCTGTGGTTCGCCGCCCTGCCGCCGCGCTCGTTGGCAACCGCTGAGCAACTGCCGGGATGGAAGGCCGCCGCGGCCGAAGGGCGCGTGTTCCCAACATCCTTGGCCGCCGTCAGGGCCTACGGTGAGATGACCTCCATCGAGAAGGGATCAACCACATGGCAGCTGAGGAAGCACTGCTCGCGTCGTGGAACGACACGGCGACGCGTCAGGCGATCATCGACTTCGTCGACACCGTGACCGACGAGGGCGGCGATGGTTTCGTCGCCCCCGAGGAGCGCATCACCACGTTCGACAACGACGGCACGCTGTGGGCCGAGAAGCCGATGCCGATTCAACTCGACTTCACGATCCGGCGCCTCGGCGAGCTGGCCGAGGCCGATCCGTCGCTGCGCGATCAGCAGCCGTACAAGGCGGCATACGAGCAAGGACTTCGGCTGGATGGGCCAGGCGATGGTCAAGCACTACCAGGGCGACGACAGCGACCTTGGCCTGCTGCTGGCGGCAGTGCCCAAGGCCTTTGCCGACGTGACGGTCGATCAGTACGCCGCCATCGTCACCGAGTTCTTCCGCACGGCGACGCATCCCAAGCTCGACCGCCCCTATCGGACCTGCGGCTACGTGCCGATGGTCGAACTGCTGCGCTTCCTCGAGGCCAACGGCTTCGTCAATTACATCGCGTCCGGCGGCGACCGCGACTTCATGCGTCCCGTCGCCGGCGACCTCTACGGCATTCCGCCGGAGCGGGTCATCGGCAGCTCGGTGGCCACCGAGTACCGGGAGTCCGACGACGACAGTCGAGACGTGCATGTACAAGACGGAGATGGAGTTCTTCGACGACGGTCCGACCAAGCCGGTGCGCATCTGGAGCCGCATCGGGCGGCGCCCGATTCTCGCCTTCGGGAACTCCAACGGCGACGTGCCGATGCTCCGCTTCGCCCGCCTCGCCGATCGGCCCGCGCTTCGACTGCTCCTGCTCCACGACGACGCCGAGCGCGAGTTCGACTACACCGCTGGTGCGGAGGACGCCCTCGATCGGGCACGGAAGGCCGGGTGGACGGTGGTGAGCATCAAGAACGACTGGTCGACGGTGTTCGCGGACTGAACCCGTGCAGCTGCCGATCTTCAAGTCGCTGGCGGGCTACGACAAGACGTGGTTCCGCGGCGACCTCATCGCCGGGCTCACGGTGTGGGCGGTGCTCGTCCCCGAGGCGTTGGCATACGCCTCGATCGCCGGCGTGTCCCCGGTGGTCGGTCTGTACGCCGCGCCGCCGGCGCTGATCCTCTACGCCGCGTTCGGGAGCTCACGCCACCTCATCGTCGGGCCGATGTCGGCGACTGCGGCGCTGTCGGCGGCGGCCGTCGCCGACCTCACGACCGGCGGACCGGATGAGGTTCTGGCCTTCACCGGAGTGCTCGCGATCATGACCGGGATATTCGCCCTCGCCGCCGGCCTGCTGCGCCTCGGCTTCCTCGCCAACTTCATCTCCGAGCCCGTGCTCAAGGGCTTCATCATCGGCCTCGCCCTGACGATCATCATCGGACAGGTTCCCAAGCTGTTGGGCATCGAGAAGCGAGGAGGGCAACTTCTTCGAGCAGCTCTGGGGCGTGATCACCAACCTCGGCGACACGCACGGCCGCACGCTGCTCGTCGGTGCCGTCTCGCTGGCGATCGTGCTCGGGTTCCGCCGCTTCGCCCCGGTTGTTCCCGGTTCGCTCGTCGCCGTCATCTTCGGGGTGGTCGTCGTCAAGCTGTTCGACCTCGCCGACAAGGGTGTCGACATCGTCGGCGACATCGCCAGCGGGCTGCCGGAGCTCGGCACGCCCGACGGGGTGGGAGGCGCGGACTACCTGCGATCCGCCGCAGCGGCCGGCGGACTCATGCTCGTCGGCTTTGCCGAAGGGCTCGGGGCGGCGAAGACGTACGCGGCGCGTGCCCACTACGAGATCGATGCCGAACCGCGAGCTGATCGGGCTCGGGGCGGCCAATCTCGGCAGCGGCCTGTCCAGCGGGATGGTCGTCAACGGCAGCCTGTCGAAGACTGCCGTCAACGGTTCAGCCGGCGCCAAGTCGCAGATGTCCGGACTCGTTGTCGCCGCCCTCACGGTGGTCACGCTGCTGTTCCTGACGGCCCTGTTCGAGGACCTGCCCGAGGCCACGCTCGCCGCCGTCGTCATCGCCGCCGTCATCGAACTCGTCGACATCGGCGCCCTAGTCGGCTTCTACCGCCTGTACACGCGCCGACTCGGACGCATCTACGGGGTGGCGGCGCGGCCCGATTTCATCGCCGCCGTGGCGGCGATGCTCGGCGTGCTGATCTTCGACACGCTGCCCGGGCTCGTGATCGGGATCATCGTTTCGCTGCTGCTGCTGTTGTACCGCGCGTCGAAACCGAATGTCGCCGAGCTCGGCCGGATAGACACCGCAGGAGTCGCCCAGTACGCCGACCGCGCCCGCCATCCGGAGAACAGCGCCGTCGCCGGCGTCCCGGTGCTGCGCGTCGAAGCCGGGCTGTTCTTCGCCAACGCCGATGCCGTGCGCGACGCGATCAAGGAGCATGCCGCGATGCCGGGGACACGCGGCGTCGTTCTCGACGCCGAGGCGATCCCGTTCGTCGACGTCACCGCCGTGCGCATGCTCGACGAGCTGGCCGATGATCTGCTCCGCAACGACCAGGAACTGGTCATTGCCCACGACCTCGGTCAGGTCGGCGATCTGCTCGCTGCTCATCCGGAGACCAACCTGCAGGTGTTCGCGACGATCGACGAGGCGATCGCAGCCGTCGACGGCGCCTGAGCGACCGTACCCTCGGCGCGCAGTGCCGACGGCTTCGTCAACCCCGCCTACCCCGCCGTCGTTCGGCGAGGTGATTCGCGATCGACGGGTCACCACGTTTCTCGTGGCCCAAGCGACGTCGACGATCGCCGTCACGCTGCAGGCCGCCGCCCTGGCCAAACACGTCTACGACATCACCGACAGCGAGTTCGCCCTCGGCCTGCTCGGCCTCGTCGAGTTCATGCCGGCGCTGCTGCTGCTGCCCCTCACCGGGTCGGTAGCCGACCGCTTCGACCGGCGGCGCGTGGCGGCGATCGCCTTCACGCTGGAGATCGGTGTCTCCGCTGCTGCTGTTCCTCTACGCCACGACCGATCCGACGAGTGCCGTGCCGATCTTCGGGCTGGCGGCCCTGTTCGGGACGGTGCGGGCGTTCGGATTGCCGGCGATGCGATCGATCCCGCCGCTCATCGCCGCTGAGGGCGGACTGCCCCGGCTGATCGCCTTGTACGCGGCGACGTGGCAGTTCGGGACGATCGTCGGTCCGGCGTCGAGTGGACTGTTGTACGAGATCGACCCCGCCGCTCCCTACCTCGCGGCGGCGATCGGAGCGGCCTTGGGGGCGATCGCCACACTGGCCATCCGCTATCGCCGCCCCCAGGAGCGCACGCCGTCGCGAGCAGACGCCGACGTTGCACCATGCCCTCGAGGGTCTGCGCTTCGTGCGCCGTCGGCCGATCCTGCTCGGGGCGATCTCCCTCGACCTGTTCGCCGTGTTGTTCGGCGGTGCCGTTGCCCTGCTGCCGGCGATCGCCGAGGACCGCCTGCACGTCGGCAACATCGGCTACGGCTGGCTGCGCGCCGCGCCGGGCGTGGGAGCGGTCATCGTGTCGGCGTTGCTGGCGGTTCGCCCGATTCGTCGCCGGGTCGGCGCGGTGTTGTTCATTGCCGTCGCCGTGTTCGGCGCGATGACGGTGGTGCTCGGTGTCACCGGCTCCTACGTCGTCGCCTTCGGCGCGCTCGTGGTGCTCGCCGCCGCCGATTCGGTCAGTGTGTTCGTCCGGGCGACGCTCGTGCCGCTGGCGACGCCCGATCAGATGCGGGGCACGAGTGTCCGCCGTCGAGAACGTGTTCATCGGCGCGTCCAACGAGCTCGGTGCCTTCGAGAGCGGCGTCGCCGCGGCGCTGATCGGCGTCGGTCCGGCGGTCGTCCTCGGCGGCGTGGCGACGATGGCCGTCGTCGGGCTGTGGACGAGGTGGTTCCCCGAGCTTCGCCACGTCGACACGTTCGACGACGCCGCCGTCGCCGGTCACGCGCCGCTCGTCGGAGCCGACATCTCCACCGACAGGAACCTGCTCGAACACGAACTGCCCTAATCTCGGCTCGACACCCCCGAGAGAGAGGACTCGTGAGACCCATGAAGAAGCTGTTCGGTGAGTACCGGGACTTCATCAACCAGGGCAACGTGATCACCGTCGCCGTCGGCCTCGTGATGGCGCTCTACTTCAAGTCGATCGTCGACGCCTTCATCAACGGGGTGATCATGCCGATCGTTTCGGCGATCGTCGGCGAGGAGAACTTCGATGACGATCGACTTCGGCATCGGCAGCGCGACCATCGAGGTCGGGCTCGTGATCCAGGCGATCATCATGTTCCTCGTCGTCGCGCTGCGTGCTGTTCCTCATCATCAAGGCGTACAACACGTACATCGCCAAGCCCGACGACGAGGCGGCGACCGACACCGAGCTGTCGCTGCTCACCGAGATCCGCGACGAGCTTCGTTCCGGATCCGCTGACCCGTTGCCGGGCCGACAGCGGATCGACGGGGTAGTGTCGGAGGCTCAACCTCCCGTATGACTCGATTCCGCCGGATCCTCCCCGTGGTAGGTGTCGCCCTCGGCGCCGCCATCGCCGTTCCCTTGGTCGCGTCGGCGACGGCGCCGCCCGGCTCCACCGAGCCGACGTCGAGCGTCCCGGAGTCGAGCGTCCCGGAGTCGAGCAGCTCCGGGTCGACGGAGCCAGTGGCAGCGGCGCCGGTGCGCTGGATGGAAGTCGTCGAGGAAGCCGATCCGGAAACGTACGCAGGCGGTGCGGCGACGCGGGAGCTCGTCGACGACGCACGAGTGCTGATGATCGGCGACTCGATCATGGCGTCGACGTCGTCGCGGTACGGCGGGGAGATGTGCAAGGAGCTGGTCCCGCGTGGTTGGGACGTGGAAATGGACGCCGAGAGCGGTCGCTTCGTCGACTTCGGCGACCGCGTCCTCGACTCCCGGCTCGACTGCCGGATGGGACGTCGCCGTCGTCATGCTCGGCAACAACTACGGCGCCGACAAGGCGGTCTTCGCCGAGTACCTCGAGGACATCGTCGACCGCTTGGCGCCGCGCCCGACGGTGCTGCTCACCGTCACCGAGTTCCGCCCCGACCGTGCCGATGTCAACGACGCCATCTACGAGATCGCCGCCGACTACGACAACGTCCGCGTCGTCGACTGGGCCGCCGAGACCGCCGACGATCCGACGCTCGTCGGTGGCGACGGGCTGCACCTCAGCAACGAGGGCCGGGTCCGCTACGCCGACGTCGTCGGCCGGGCGCTCGGCCGGGCGCCCGGCTTCGGCGAGGGCGATTGCCTCGGCTCCGACTTCACCGACGACTCCGCCGTGACCATCCCCGCCGTCGAGCCGGCGCCCCCGGTCAACAACCAGGGCGGCGGTGGAGGTGGTGGCGGTGGCGGAACCGTGGCCCCGACCACCACCCTGCCCGCCCCGCCTCCAGTGACGCTCCCGATCGACACCGTGCCGCTGACCACCGCGGCCACCGTGCCGCCTCCGACATCTGCCGCCAACGCCGACGATGACTCAGCTGCCGCCGACGACCGCGGCCACCGTTCCGAACCGCCAACGGTGCCGGCCGCTCCACCGCCGCCGACCTGCGCCCTGATCCCCGTTCTCGGTGCCAATCCTTGCGAAAACCGTAAGGAATGGCACCCAGAATGGCTAAGACCCGTCGCCAGCAGCAACCGCCGGCAACAACCTGGTTGGAACCGGCACGCGCGCCCGCGAGGCTTGACCCGTGCTGCAAGCGCTGGGTCTCGCCGTGTCGGTCGGCGGCCGCCTCGTTGTCGAGGGGGCCGACTTCACGGTCATGCCCAAGGACAAGGTCGGCCTCGTCGGTCGCAACGGGGCGGGCAAGACCAGCCTGTTCCGTGTCCTCGGCGGTCACGCCGAGCCGGCCGCCGGGCGGGTGATCCGCAAGGGTGGGTTCGGCTACCTGCCCCAGGACCCGCGGATCGACGCCGCCGCCGACGCCCGCACCGCCGTCACCCACGTCCTCTCCGGGCGTGGTGTCGACGCCGAGATCGAGCGCATCGAGAAGCTGCGCATCGCCATGGAGGAGCACCCCGACGAGCGCGCCGTCGCCCGCTACAGCCGCGCCGAGGAGCTGTTCCGCGCCAACGGCGGGTACGCCGCCGAGAGCGAGGCGAGGGCGATCGCCGCCGGTCTCGGCCTCGACGCCTCGCGGCAGGACCTCCCCGTCGGCGTGCTGTCCGGCGGCGAGCGTCGCCGCGCCGAGATCGCCCGCATCCTCTTCGCCGGTAGTGACGTGCTGCTGCTCGACGAGCCGACCAACCACCTCGACGTCGACGCCAAGGAGTGGCTGCTCGGTTTCCTGCGCACGCTATCGCGGCGCGCTGCTCGTGATCAGCCACGACCTCGAACTGCTCGACGAGGCGATCACCCGGGTGCTCGCACCTCGACCGCCCGGGCGAGGCGGCGACCGGAACACTCGTCGAGTACCGGGGTACCTACTCGCAGTACGTGCACGCCCGCGCCGAGGACGAGCGACGCGCCGCCAAGGTCGCCGCCCGGCAGGGCAAGGAGATCGCCAGGCTGCAGGCCGTCGTCGACCGCTTCGGCGCCAAGGCGACGAAGGCGGCGATGGCGCACAGCATCGAGAAGCGCATCGCCCGCATCGAGGACGACCGCGTCGAGGTCCGCCAAGGGTGACCGGACGCTGCGCGTGCGCTTCCCCGCCCCACCGGCCGCCGGACGCACCGTCATCGAGGCCGTCGGCCTCACCAAGGCCTACGGCGGACCGGACATCTTCGCCGACGTCTCGTTCGACCTCGGGCGCGGCGAGCGGCTGCTCGTCCTCGGCCTCAACGGCGCCGGCAAGACGTCGCTGCTGCGGATCCTCGCCGGCGAGACGGCGGCCGACCGCGGCACGTTCCAGTTCGGGCACAACGTGACCGCCGGCTACTACGCCCAGGAGCACGACAACCTGCGCGTCGGCGACACGCTGCTCGACAACATCCGCGCCGAGGTGCCTCCTGGCGTCACCCTCACCGAGACCGAGTTGCGCGGCCTGCTCGGCATGTTCGGGTTGTCCGGCGACAAGGTGTTCCAGGAGGCCGGCACGTTGTCGGGCGGGGAGAAGACGAAGCTGGCGCTGGCGATGTTGATGGTCGGCCGCAACAACCTGCTGCTCCTCGACGAGCCGACCAACAACCTCGACCCGCGCAGCCGCACCGCCGTCGCCGACGCGCTCAGCGACTGGCCGGGTTCGATCATCTTCGTCAGCCACGACACCGAGTTCGTCGAGCAGCTCGCGCCCGACCAAGGTCTTGCTGATGCCGGACGGTGACGTCGACTATTTCGACGCCGACTGGCTCGAACTCGTCGCCTTGGCCTAAGCGCCGGCCTCTGTCAGCACACGGCACGCGTCGTGTACCCGGCACGAAGTCGTCGGCTGATCCAGGAACACCTGCGCAATCGTCCAGGTGGGCGAACGTTCCGTCCAGTGCCGGCTTCATCGTGATCCAGACGACGAACCGAGATGGATCGTCGATGTCGAGCTGATCGGCGAGGTCGCCGTCGACCGTCACGTCGATGCCGATGCGGACGTCGCCACTCCGGGTGGTGACCGAGTCGGCCACTTCGACGGTCACCGATTCAGGTTCGTCATCGGTGCCAGCGACGGCGACCGCCGGTACGAGGGCAAGGGCGCCGGTGAAGGCCAATGCTGAAGTCGTCTTGGTCATGTCTGTTCTCCTCGCTGAAAGTCGATGAGGCGAACGTACGAAATGGTCATCCCGCCCACATCGGACAGGTGACCCATCGCGATGTGGCGCGATGCCCTATTTGGGCGCGGTTGCGTCCGAGGTCAAGCCGAGGCGATGGGCGATACCGGCGGCTTCGACGCGGCTGGTCACGCCGATGCAGCGCGAAGGACGGTCACCGCAACCATTGGGTGTGTAGGGGACGATTCGGTCCCCCTAGCACCCGATCGGTTGCGGCATGAGAAGCCCAACGCACGCAAGTTCATGCACCCAGGCGATCAATGGGCGCGACGACCGGCTGAGTCCGCTTCCGGAGCCGTGCAACCGTGACGCAGCGAGCGGCCGACCCACACAATCCCGACGGAGAACCCCCGGAGTCGTCTTCCGTCGCCGAATTGCAAAGGATCCGTCGCCAGGACCGCGCATCCGGGCAGGGTCGAGCTCCGAACTGTTGACGAGTCCCCAACTCGACCCAACGTTTAATCCACCACCACAGGAGGAGTCCCATGGTTTCTCGTTCGCATTCACCTGCGCGTCGGCGAACCCGCCGATTGCTTGCCGGAGCGGCCACGGCGGCTGCGGCACTCGTCACCGCCGGCGCCAGCTCGGCCGAAGCGGCGACGTGCCAGACAGCAGGGCACGCGTACCTCACCCAGCCGGGCCGCCTGTTCTTCTCTGGCTTCGAGGGCAATGTCCAGAACGGCGTGCCGACGGCGTACGCGTCTCAGGGCGTCACGTCGTTCCGTGTCGGCGGCAACGGCATCCAGCCGGGAACGAGGATCATCTTCCAGGCCGCCGACAGGGCGACTGGCCTGCCGGCGCAGTTCTTCGGCTACAGCTCCTCGGCGCAGAGCAACCCCACGGGCGGCAACTGCGTCGCCAACGAGACCGCCCCCATCACGGTCACGGCGGCCCCCGGCACCTATCGCATCACGGCCCTCTACTTGTCCGGGAACTCCGGCCAAGGCGTGTCCGACCCGGTGGTCGACGTTGTCGTCAGCCCACCGCCGCCGCCACCCGACCCAGTCCCGTACCCGGATCCGTACGACCCGAATCCGTTCCCGATCCTGTACTGAGGCCGTAATTCTGGGTCGGCTTCGCCTCAGGCCGCGGTCAGGCCGTTGCGGACGGCCCACGCAGCGATCTCCGTGCGACTCGACATCCCCAGCTTGGTGAGGATGTTGGAGACGTGGACGGCAGCGGTGCGCGGCGAGATGTAGAGCCGCCGAGCCACCTCCGAGTTGCTGAGTCCTTCGGCCAGCAGGGCGGCGACCTCGCGTTCGCGGGGCGTCAGCTCGCCATCGGAGGCCTCGGCGGCGTCGAGGCGTTGCAACATGGCGTCGACCTGGTCGCGCCGCCAGCCGGGCCACCGGTCGAGTCGTGACCTCGCCTTCTCGGCCTGCTCGCGAGCCTCGGCGGTACGACTGTGGGCGGCGTAGGCGCGTGCCCGGACGAGGTGCAGCGAGGCGCGCAACGGGGCGGGAATCCCCCTGATGCGTTCGAGCGTCGTGTCGTCGAAGGCGGCGAGAACAGCCGCGTGGTCCGCTTGCGCCCCGGCGATGATCATTCGCGCCGCGGTCACGAGGTCGGCCGGCAGCTGATCGAACGTCGCTTCCTCGAACCGGGTGAGCACCTCGGTGACGTCGATGCCGGCGTTGAGGACTGCGTCGACTGCGGCGACGAGCTCGTCGCCGCAGTCTGCCCGCGACTCCGTCAGGACCTCGGCGAACCGCGCCTCGGCCGCGGCCCGATCGCCTCGTCTGGCGGCGAGCATCAGGTGCTGCGACGACATCCGGTGCTTGCTGTCGCGCACCGGGCCGGTGCGCCGGTCCCAGGCGGCAAGAACTGCTTCCGCCTCGTCCACACGATCCTGTTCGAGGAGTAGCAGGACGCGGATCGAGAGTGCCCAATCGGCGGCCTTGCTCTCGACGAAGTCACCAACTCGCGACGCGTTCTCCCACGCGGCTTGCGGCGTCACCTTCGCCGCACGCGATGTCGGCAAGACGGATGTAGTAATTGGCGTCGACCATGTTGTCGAATCCGGCGCGCCGACCGGCGTCGCGCATCCGCTCGAGCACGTCGCGACGCTCGCGACGACGCGCCACATTGCTGAGGTTGTGCAACGCCCGAGCGAGCAAGACCCAGTCCTCCAGCCGTTCGGCCTCGGCGACGGCCTCGGCCAGGGCGGCGATGCCTTCATCTCGGCGGTCGGCGATGTCGGTCAGGGCCGTGCCCCGCTCGACCATCGCCTGCGCCCGTACATGCTTGGCTCCGACCTGCTCGGCCTCGCCGATCGCTCGCTCGGCCCACTCGATGCCCTCCGTGGACTTGTCGTTGAGCATGTCGATCTGGGCGATCGCCGCCATCGTCGCCGCTCGCTCCTCGCCTGGTGGCAGCACGTCGACGAGCCGTTCCATCTCATCGACGAGCTGCCACATGTGCTTGTGATCGCTGCGCTCGTGGGCGACACGCGCCGCGAGGCCCACCGCGGCGGCGCGCCGGCCGTCGGTCTGGTCGCTCGTCAGCTCGAGCAGGCGCTCGGCGTGCCCCCACGACTCGTCGTGGGCGCCGATCAGCCATGCGGCTCGTGCTCGCCCCGGCGAGCAGATCGAGGTCGTCGGGCGCCTCGGTCAGACCGGTGACGGCGATGCGCAGGGCCTGATGCGTCGCCCCGATGTCGAGGTAGTGAGCGACCCCCTCGCGGGCAAGCTCGACCATCTCGTCGTAGCGCCCGGCGCCGGCCGCATGGTGGGCGAGGTCGGCGAGGTCGGTGGACACCGTCTGGCGCAGCGCATCGAGCGCACGCTCGTGGAGCCGACGGCGCTCGCGGCCGAGCAGCTGGTTCTCCACGGCGTCGCGGACCAACTCGTGCCGGAAGCTGAACTCGTCGTCGGCTTCCTCGGCGAGCAGTCCGCGCTCGACCAGCGTGCGTAGATCGGCGATCAGTTCGTCCTCGGAGCGTCCGGACGAGCACGGCGAGAACGTCGAACGGCGCTCGTGATCCGAGCACGGCGGCGGTCTCGATGACTCGTCGCTGATCGGTGGAGAGGCCGTCGAGCTGGGCGCTGACCACCTCGGCGAGCGTCCACGGCAACGGTTGCTCGGCGAGCGCCTCGGGCTCGACGTCGCCGGCGGCGGTGAGGATCTCCTCGAGGAAGAACGGATTGCCACCGGTGCGGTTGCGCAACGCGTCCACGACACGTGTGCCGACCGTGCGCCCGTAGACCGCCGACACGAATGCCGCGACCTCGGCGTGGTCGAGGCGCTCGAGGTGAATCTGGTGTACGCGACGGCGCCGCTCGAGGCGCACGAGCATCTCGCCTCCGGGGAGGCGGGAGGTCAGCTCGTCGGGTCGGTAAGTGGCGACCAGTGTCAATTCGGGAAGCCGCATCGTCGCCAACTGTTCGAAGACGCCCACGCTGTCGGAGTCGGCCCAGTGGAGGTCTTCGAGAACGAGCAGGGCCCGTCCCGTCGCCGATCCGTTCGGCGACGGCGTCGACGGCGACGGCACGGGCGTCGACGAGGTCGATCGGCGAGTCGCCGAGCAGCGAGCGGACGAGGGCGAGGGGCCGGCCGAGCGAGCCAGGGTCGGCTTGGGCGACGAGCACCTTGGTGTCGGTTGGCACGGAGCTGATGAGCTCCTGGATCAGGCGCGTCTTGCCGACGCCTGCCTCTCCGGCGACGAGGGCGACAGCTGGGATGTCGTCGTCACGATCGCCGCCGGATCCGATTACGAGCACGGTCAGATGGTCGAGGGCGGCGGCCCGCCCGATCATCACCGGGCTGATGCCGCGACGACCGACGAGCATGCGGTCGAGAGTACCGGCCTTCATTGCGTTCCCCGGCCACGCCACATACTGCCTGCGCAGTTGCTGGCCGCTCCCTCGCTGGCGCTCGGCCGCTCGCATCGGAGGACGCCCTCCGGGGCAAGGGTCACGTCCGGTCGCGCCGCCACCACGTTCGGCGGGGGTCGAGGCGGCGGAGCGGCCGGGTGGTCCGGATCAGCCTGGTGCGTCGGGCCTCGGCTCGTAGATCGGCGGAGTGGGCGTCGGCGAACTTCTCGGTGAGCAGGGGGTGCATCGTGTTCGACTCCTCGTGGCGGGCTGTCTCCACAATGGGCGCCTGAACCAGCCCGGCACATCTGTCGGTCGACGTATTTGCACCTGCCCCGCCGGGCACGAGCGCCTACGTATGTCTGGTCGCTGCCCGCTGAGGAGCCCGACGTCACATCGTTCGGTATTGACGGACAGGACCCGGTCTGCGTATAGGTAACAACGTTATGTTAACGCTGTTCCGAAAGTAGGTCCGCAATGCTCGCTCGACTCGGTTCGTTCGTCGTCCGCCGCAAGCGGGCCACGCTCATCGGCGTGCTCCTGGTCACGATCGCCGCCGCCGTATACGGCGGTGGCGTCGCCCGCAACCTCATCGCCGGCGGGTTCGAGCCGGCCGGTGCCGAGTCGGTGCGCGCCGAAGAGGTCCTCGAGGACGACTTCGGCCAGGTCCAACCGAACGTCGTCCTCGTCGTCGAGGCCGCCGACGGCGATGTCGACAGTGATGCGACCCGGGCTGCAGGGACAGCGGTCACGGAGTTCGTCGCCGGGTACGACCACGTCGACGTCGCCGTCTCGTACTGGACGCTTGGCGATCCGCCACCGCTGCGCGGCGCCAACGGCGACAACGCCCTGGTGATGGCCCACGTCGCCGGTACCGAGACGGAGGCGATCGAGCGCACCGACGACCTCGTCGAAGCCCTCGAGGACGGTGGCGTCGGCGGAGACGCCGTGACCGTCCACGCCGGCGGTCTGGCGGTCGTCAACTCGGAGATCACCCACACCATCGAGCGCGATCTCCAGCTCGCCGAGATGATCGCCATCCCGATCACCCTCGTGCTCCTCGTGTGGGTGTTCGGTTCGATCGTTGCCGCCCTGTTGCCGCTCGCCGTCGGCATCTTCGCCATCATCGGCGGCTTCGCCGTGCTGCAGCTGTTCGCCACCTTCACCGACGTGTCGATCTTCGCCCTCAACGCAACCACGGCGCTGGGCCTCGGCCTGGCGATCGACTACAGCCTGTTCATCGTCTCCCGCTACCGCGAGGAGCTCGCCGGCGGCCACCCGCCAGCAGCCGCCGTGGTCCGGACCGTGCGCACAGCCGGCCGGACGATCCTGTTCAGCGCCGTCACCGTGGCGATCGGGCTGTCGGCGATGCTCGTGTTCCCGATCCCGTTCATGCGCTCGTTCGGCTACGCCGGCATCGGCGTGGCGGCGATGGCCGCCTTCGGCGCCGTCGTGTTGTTGCCCGCCCTGCTCGCCGCTCTCGGCCATCGGGTCGAGAAGGGCAGGGTGTTCAAGCGTCGCCCGGTGGTCGACGGCGAGGGTATCTGGCACCGCATCGCCGTGTTCGTCATGCGTCGCCCGCTCCCCGTGGCGACGGCCGTCGTTGCCTTGCTGCTGATCCTGGGCGCGCCGTTCCTCGGCATCCGCTTGGGTACGCCCGACGACCGGGTGCTCGCTCCCGGTGCTGACGTGCGCGAGACCCACGACATCTTGCGTGAGGACTACGCCGCCGGCGAGGCGGCGACCATCCAGGTCGTGGTGCCCGAGGTCGCAGCCTCCCCGGGTCTGGGCGGTGCCCAGGACGACCCGAGTCTGGGAAGTGCCCAGGACGACCCGGGTCTGGGCGGTGCCCAGGACGACGAGGACGACATCGCCAGCTATGCCGCCGAGCTCTCGGCGCTCGACGGTGTTGCCCGGGTCGACGCCTTGACCGGCTCGTACGTCGGGGGCGCCGAAGTCGCCCCACCGGGCGTGATGTCGGTGCGCTTCGCCAACGACGGTGGCACCTGGTTCTCCGTAGTCCCCGGCGTCGAACCGTTGTCCGCCGACGGCGAGGAGCTCGTCGCCGAAGTCCGTGACCTCGACTCGCCGTTCGACGACGTCCTCGTCGGAGGGCAGTCGGCGGCCCAGGTCGACTCCAAGGACGTCGTCTTCGAGCGCCTGCCGTGGGCCATCGGCCTCGTCGCAGTCACCACGTTCGTCGTGTTGTTCATGCTGTTCGGCAGCGTGCTCGTGCCGATCAAGGCGCTGGTGCTCAACTTCCTCAGCCTCACGGCCACGTTCGGGGCGATGGTCTTCGTCTTCCAGGATGGCAATGGGTCCGGCCTGCTCGACTTCACGGCCACCGGCGACATCGCCGTGGCGATGCCGATCCTGATGTTCTGCATCGCGTTCGGGCTGTCGATGGACTACGAGGTGTTCCTGCTGTCGCGGATCAAAGAAGAGCACGACCGTGGCGCGGATACGGTGACATCGGTGGCTGTCGGGTTGGAGCGCACGGGACGTATCGTCACCGCCGCGGCGGTGCTCATCGCCGTCGTGTTCATCGCCTTCGCCACCGGTCAGGTGTCGTTCATGAAGATGTTCGGCATCGGCCTCACGCTCGCCGTGCTGGTCGATGCCTTCCTCATCCGATCGACCCTTGTGCCGGCGTTCATGCGCCTCGCCGGCGATGCCAACTGGTGGGCGCCCCGTCCGCTGCGACGGTTCCACAATCGGTTCGGCATCTCCGAGCACGTCGATCTCGACGACGAGCTCGCCGAGCTGACGGCCGACCAGGATGGTCGAGTGTTGGAGGGGGCAGGGCGCTCGTGAGTCCGGTGCGGGCGCGGGCGCGCCGCGGCGAGGGCGAGAAGCTCCGTGACGAGATCCTCGTCGCGGTCAGCGAGCTGCTCGACGAGACCAACGACGAGTCGGCGGTGTCGATCCGCGCCATCGCCGACCGCGTCGGGGTGACGGCGCCGTCGATCTACCGTCACTTCGCCGACAAGGACGAGATGCTCAGCGCCGTGTGCGCGGTGGTGTTCGTCCAACTCACCGAGGGCATTGCCGAAGCGGTCGAATCGGCGTCGTCCGCCATCGATGCCCTCGCCGGGGCAGGGCGATGCTACGTCGAGTTCGGCCTTGCCCATCCGGAGCACTACCGGCTCGTGTTCATGCGGGCGCCGATCCGTGACGCCGTCGATCATTCCGAGCTCCGCACCGCCGTCGAGGCCGGCGAGATCCCGGAGTCGCACCGACTGTTCGGGGGTGAAGCGCTGGCCGGCTCGGAGGCGTTCAAGGGGCTCTACGACCTCGTTGCTGCCGTCGTCGCTGAGCTCCCGAAGGATCGCCTGCCCGACCTGTTCTCGACCACGACGATGATCTGGGCTGCGGTGCACGGCGTCGTCTCGCTACGCATCAGCAAGCCCGACTTCCTCTGGCCGACCGTCGACGAACAGATCGAGTCGATCATCTGGCCCTGGCGCGAGGCACTACGAGCCGCAGCCGAGTAGTGCGATCGCGTTCTCCCGCCACGACTGAGCCATTGGTCTCTCCTGAGTCATCAGTGCGAGTTCATGCAGCAACCGATGAGTGCCAGGGGGACCGAACCGTCATGTAAACACCCACCGGTTGCGGAGCACCGATCCGCGCCATCAACCGATGGGTGCCAGGGGGACCGAACCGTCATGTAAACACCCATCGGTTCTTGGTGGAGCGTGCGGCGCGTCAGGATTTCGGTGAAACGGAAGTGCGTTCCTCCAACATTCGTTCTGGGTGCCATTTCTTACGAATTTCGCAAGGTATGGCACCGAGAATCGGTCAGCGGATCGCGACGGGGCGGGACGCGGCCTCGCGGCGGACTTGCTCGAAGAAGTCGTTGCCCTTGTCGTCGACGACGATGAACGCCGGGAAGTCGACGACGTCGATCTTCCAGACCGCCTCCATACCCAGCTCCGGATACTCGAGCACGTCGACCTTGCGGATGTTGTCGAGCGCCAGGCGGGCGGCCGGCCCGCCGATCGAGCCGAGGTAGAAGCCGCCGTGCTCCTTGCAGGCCGCGGTCACCTGCTTGGACCGGTTGCCCTTGGCGAGCATCACCATCGAGCCGCCCGCGGCCTGGAACTGGTCGACGTAGCTGTCCATCCGTCCCGCCGTCGTCGGTCCGAACGACCCCGATGCGTAACCCTCCGGCGTCTTCGCCGGCCCGGCGTAGTACACGCAGTGGTCGCGCAGGTACTGCGGCATCGGCTCGCCGGCGTCGAGGCGTTCCTTGATCTTGGCGTGGGCGATGTCGCGGGCGACGACCATCGGCCCGGTGAGCATCACCCGAGTTCGCACCGGATGGCGGGACAGCTCGGCGAGGATCTCCGCCATCGGCCGGTCGAGGTCGATGTGGACCACGGCCGAGTCGTCGAGGTGCTCGTCGGTGACGTCCGGGCAGGAACCGCGCCGGGTCCCGTTCGAGCTGTTCGAGGAACACGCCGTCGCGGGTGATCTTGCCGAGGGCCTGCCGATCGGCCGAGCAGGACACCGCCATCGCCACCGGGCAGCTCGCGCCGTGCCGCGGCAGGCGGATGATGCGCACGTCGTGGCAGAAGTACTTGCCACCGAACTGGGCCCCGATCCCGGTGCGCTGTGACAGTTCGAGCACCTTGCGCTCGAGCTCGAGATCGCGGAACCCGTGCCCCGACGGCGAACCCGACGTCGGCAACGTGTCGAGGTAGTGAGTCGAGGCCAGCTTGGCGGTCTCGACGGCGAACTCCGCCGACGTTCCGCCGATCACGACGGCGAGGTGATACGGCGGGCAGGCTGCCGTGCCGAGCGTCTGCAGCTTCTCGAACAGCCACGGCAGCAGCGTCTCCTCGTTGAGCAGCGCCTTGGTCTCCTGGAACAGGTACGACTTGTTGGCGCTGCCGCCGCCCTTGGCGATGAACAGGAACTTGTAGGCGTCGCCGTCGACGGCGCTGATCTTGATCTCCGCAGGCAGGTTGGTACCGGTGTTGCGTTCCTCGAACATCGTCACCGGGGCCATCTGGCTGTAGCGAAGGTTGGACGTGAGGTACGTCTGCTCGACCCCGGCGGCGATCGCCGCTTCGTCGCCGCCGCCCGTCATCACGAACTGGCCCTTCTTGGCCTTGACGATCGCCGTGCCGGTGTCCTGGCACATCGGCAGCACGCCGCCGGCGGCGACGGCGGCGTTCTTGAGCAGGTCGAGAGCGACGAAGCGGTCGTTGTCCGACGCCTCCGGGTCATCGAGGATGTGGCGCAGCTGTTCGAGATGCGACGTGCGCAGGAAGTGGGCGATGTCGCGCATCGCCTCGGCGGTGAGCGCGCTGATCGCCGCACGGCTGACCCGCAGGAAGGTCCCGAGGGGTGTCTCCACGGTGTCGATGCCGTCAGTGGTGAGCAGTCGGTACTCCGTGTCGTCAGGACCGAGCGGCAGCAGTTCGGCGTAGTCGGCTGAATCAGTCACCGGTGATCACGGACCGTCACGGTACCGCCCTGTTCAGCGCGGTTTGAGCCGGCCGGGTGGCTCGCCCGCCGGGTCCTCGGGCCAGCGATGCTTGGGGTAGCGGCCGGCGAGGTCCTTGCGCACCGCCGCCCACGAGCCGGTCCAGAAACCGGGAAGGTCGGCGGTCACCTGGATCGGCCGGTCGGCGGGGGAGAGCAAGGCCAGCGTCAGCGGTACAGCGCCACCGGCGAGCGTCGGGTGGGCGGTCACGCCGAACACGTCCTGCACCCGCACGGACGCTGTCGGCCGGTCGGCGGTGTAGTCGATCGGCACCGCCCGGCCGCCGGGCAGCGTCCACGACGCCGGGGCGAGCGTGTCGAGATCGGCTCCGAGCGGCCACGGCAGCTGGGCGCGTAAGCAGCACCGCCACGTCGGCGCGCTGCAGGTCGGCGCGTCCAGTCGCACCGTCGAGGTACGGCCGCAGCCACGAGTCGAGAGTGGCGAGCAGCGCGCGGTCCGACAGGTCGGGCCACGGCGACGCGTCGTCTCCGGTTTCTCGCCGCAGGAACGCGACACGTGCCCGCAGCTGCTCGGCCGCGGGGGACCACGTGAGGGCGGCGAGGTTCGTCGCCCGCACGCGGCCGACAAGGGCGTCGACGGTGTCGCTGCCGGGCGTCGGGACGCGCACCTCGTCACCGAGCGCCAGGGCGTCGAGCCGTCGCTCGATGCGCAGCACGAGGTCGTCGCGGTCGCGGTCCCAGGACAGCCGGCGCTGCTCCACGACATCGTCGAGGATGCCGGCGATGTCGACCGCCTCGACCGCCGCAGCGAGGCGAATGCGCGCCCCGGCGCGCCGGCCGTCGAGGTCGGCGGCGACGACGAACGCGGCCTGCGTCAACGGATCGTTATCGGCCACAAAGGCGGTCGTGCCGGTGCGCAGCTGGAACTGTCCGCCCCGTCGCCGCGCCGCCAGCCGGTCCGGAAACCCGGTGAGGAGCAGGCGCCCGGTGGCCTCAGGGTCGACCGCCGACGGATCGAACTGCGCCCCTGCCCGGCGAGCGAGGTCCTCGGCCCGCTCGGCCAGACGACGCACCGCCCTCCGGTCCGCCCGTTCATCGCCGACGTGTCCGGCGACGAGCGCGACTCGCAGCGCAAGGTCGGCGGGCAGTTCATCGACGCGCCCGCGCAGGACGTCGCGCTCATCGACGAGAGCGGCAACGACGAACGCCGTCGACGATGGCGTCGTCGCCACGATGCGGGCGAGGCGTGGGTGGAGTGGCAGCTCGACCATCCGCCGTCCGATTGCGGTGAGCCGCCCGTCCTCGCCAGTCGCTCCGAGTGCCCGCAGCAACGCAAGTCCTTCCTTCCACGCCCGTTGCGGCGGCGGATCCGGGAAGGCCAGCCGCTCGATCGGCGTGCCCCAGGCCGCCACCTCGAGCGCCAGGCCGGAAAGGTCGACCGTGCTGATCTCGGCGGCGCGGTGCGCCGGTCGGCTGCCGTGCTCGATCTTCGACCACAACCGGTAGGCGACCCCTGGCTCGGTGCGTCCGGCCCGCCCGGCGCGTTGGTCGGCCGAGTCGCGGCTGATCGACACCGTGGTCAGTCGTGTCATCCCCGTCGACGTATCGAAACGCGGCGAACGAACGAGCCCGCTGTCGATGACGACGCGAACGCCCTCGACGGTCAGCGACGTCTCGGCGATGTCCGTCGCCAGCACCACGCGGCGCCGGCCCGCCGGCGACGGCTCAAGGGCGAGGTCCTGCTCGTCGACGCTGAGTGCTCCGGCGAGTGGGCGCACGTCGACGGAGCTGGCGAGCACTTCGGCGAGACGGTCGCGGCAGCGCATGATCTCGCCGACTCCAGGCAGGAACACGAGTACATCGCCGTCGTTCTCCGTGAGCGCCAGCGCGACGGCACGCTCGACGGCGCTCTCCAACCGATCGCCGCGCTGTCGGGGGAGCCACCGCACGTCGACGGGGTGAGCCCGTCCGGCAACCTCGATCACGGGGGCGGCGTCGGATCCGCCGACGGCGAGCAGTTGGGCGAATCGTGCCGTGTCGGCGGTCGCCGACATCGCGAGAATGCGCAGGTCGGGTCGTACCGTCGAGGCGACCTCGAGGATCAGCGCCAAGCCGAGATCGGTCGTAAGGTTGCGCTCGTGGACCTCGTCGAAGATCACGGCGGCGACGCGTGGAAGCTCCGGGTCTCCTTGCAACCGCCGCGTCAGCACGCCCTCGGTGAGCACCTCGATTCGCGTCGCCGGCCCGATGTGGCGTTCGTCGCGGGTCTGGTAGCCGACGAGGTCGCCGACGGTCTGGCCAGCCAGATCGGCCATCCGACGAGCGGCGGCGCGTGCCGCCAACCGACGCGGCTCGAGGATCACGATCTTGCCGTCGCGACGCCACTCGGCGTCGAGCAGAGCCAGCGGGACGATCGTCGTCTTGCCGGCGCCAGGCGGGGCGCTCACCACGGCACGGAACTCGTCGGCGAGGGCGGTGCGGATCGCGCTCAGGCCCTCGCCGATCGGGAGGTCGGGCAGTTGCACTTACAAAGCGAGGGCGGGTGTGCCGTGGAACGGGCCGGGGTCGCCGATCGATCGGGATGTCGGGCGGCTGCCATGCAGTGGTGGTGGCGATCGTTTCGGCGACGTCGCGCCACTGCGCTGGATTCCATCCATCGGCAGCGGCCGGGACGGTGCTGTCGACGCGGATGAACACGAACGCCGGCAACATCTCGAGCCCGAGCGCCTTGACGGCCGACCGGTCGTCGTCGACGAACACGAGGAACTGGCGGACGAGTGGGCCGAGGAACGCCCGCACGTCGTCTGCGGGGGCGGTGACGAGGAGGTTCACGCGGGCGTCGGAGCCACGGAGGCCCTCGAGGATCCTCGTCGCCGTCGGCAGGATCCACGCCGACTCGTTCGTGTACGGGTCGAGGGCGACCGTCGCCAGATGGAACGTGGTCAGCCACTCCGACAACGGCCTGGCCTCGCCGCCGAGCGGCGTGAGCACCAGGTCAGCGGGCGGGTCCTTGGCCACGAGGTGCGACGGTAGCAAGAGCGAGGCCTCGTCGACGGCAACACGCTGCCGCCGACATGATGTACCCGTGCATCCGATGGAGCGACTCCGTCACGTGGCGAGGAGCGGTGGCGTCGACCCGACGATGATCGTCGCCGAGACGGTCGAGGCGCTGACCAGGCTGCGCCCGGCGCCGAGCGAGCTAGTCCCGCTGTGTCGCAACCTCGTCGAGCGCAACCCGACGTGCGGTCCGCTGTGGTGGTTGTGCGCTCATCTCCTCGGCGATGCCGATTCGCTCGGCTCCGCCTGGCAGCTCGCCGAGGAGGTCGAGAGGGACGCCACGCCGGCCCGGCTCGCCGAGCGCCTGCCCGACGGCGCCACGGTGATGACGGTCGGCTCTCCGCCGATCTCGGCGTCTGCGGTGCGTCGCTGCGGCAACGTGTCGGTGCTCGCAGTCGTCGCCGGTGACGAAGGTGTCCGGCTCGTCCGCGCCATGGATCGAGCCGGCGTCGACGTCGAGCCGGTTGCGCCCGAAGCGATGCTCGCTGCCTGCGGCCGCGCCGACCTCGTGCTCGTCGAGGCCGACGCTTGCTCGACCGACGACGTCGTCGCCTCGATGGGGAGCGGCCTTGCCGCCGTCGCCGCATCGGCGGTCGATGTGCCGGTCTGGCTCGTCGCCGGGAGGGGACGGCGGTTGCCCGCTGCGTACGTCGACGCGATCGGTTGCGGAATGGACTCGCAGTTCGAACGGTTCGCCACGACGTACGTGAGCACGGTCGCTGGCCCTGAAGGAGTGGTGGCGATGTCCCCCGACGCGCTCGCCCCCGAGTGTCCTGCCGTTCCAGAGCTGCTCCCGGCCTGACCGATGGGTGTTTTCATGACGTTTCGGTCAGGAAAACACCCATCGGTTGCGGTTTTGGGTCAGCGGTGGGCGGCGGCGGGGGAACGGCGGCGGCGTGAGGTCGCCAGGTGAGCGGCGGCAGCGAGCTGGTCGGCCACGTCGTCGAGGCCACGCTCGGGCGACAGCACCCCGACGGTGACGCGGAGGTGGTCGGTGTCGGGACGGACGAGGAAGGGAGTGCCGGGGGCGACGCCGATGCCCTGGGCGGCGAGGGCGACGACCGCGGCGCGCTCGTCGTCGACCGCCCATCCACAGGTTGATGCCATCGGTGCCGGTGACCTCGACGCCGTGGTCGACGAGCACGCCCGATACCGCTCGTCGCCGTTCGGCGTACGCGGCGCGGGCTGCGGCGAGCGTCGTGGCGGTCGACGGGTGGCGGATCAGTTCGAGCAGCACCGACTGCAGGATGCGGCTCGACCAGCCCGGCCCGAGCAGGCGGCGGTTCTCGACAGCGGTGACGACGTCGCCGGCGCCGCCGACGGCGGCGAGGCGCAGGTCGGGACCGTGGCTCTTCGAGAAGCTGCGGATGTGCACGGTGCGCTCGGCGAGCCAGGCGCCGACGCTCGTCAGCGCGCGCCGAGGAGATCTCGTTGGCGTGGTCGTCCTCGACGACCAGCGTCGCGGTCGGGCGCAGCACCTCGGCGATCGCCTTGGCCCGGGCGCGGCGACATCGCCACGCCCGCAGGGTTCTGCGCCCGCGGCTGGAGGATGACGGCAGCGGCCGGGCTTTCGTCGAGCACTGCACGGAGCTGCTCCAGGTCGAGGCCCTCGTCGTCGACGTCGACGCCGACCACGTCGCACGACAGCCGTTCGAGCAGATCGAGCATCGGCGGAAAGCCGGGGTGCTCGACGACGACCCGGTCGCCGAGGTGCAGCACCACGCTGGCGACGCGGTCGAGGGCGTCGAGGGCGCCGTCGACCACCGTGATCGCCTCGGGAGGGAACGGCCACGTCGCCCGCAATTCGTCCTCGAGCGCCGGAAGCACCGGGTTGTCGAGGTAGCTCGACGTCAGCGACTGGCGGCTGACCTTGGCGACGATCGGGGCGAGGTCGGGCAGGAGATCGGGGTCGGGGGTGCCCGAGGACAGGTCGAGGGCGAAGTGTCCCGGGCCCTCGCTGATCTGGCGGTAGCGGCGCGGCCCGCCCGGCCCGGTGGGGTGACGGACGAACGTGCCGTTGCGCCCACGCGTCTCGATCGCCCCGACGTCGGCGAGCCGGCGCCAGGCCTCGGAGACGGTCGTCGGCGAGACACCGAGGCGGCGCGACAGCTCACGCACTGTCGGCAGGCGGACCCCAACGTCCAACGACCCGGTCGAGATCATCCGCCCGATCGTCGAGGCGATGCGCCGGGCCGTCCGCCCGTGCGCCGCGTCGCCGTCGCCATCGACCGGCGGCTCGGCGTCGAAGGCCCCGACGATCAGCGATGACGTCTCCGTGAACACTCTGTGGCGAGAATGTACGGTAACAAACGTCGTATTGTCCAGGCGGCGTTGTCACATTACGATTCCGCGCCTAGCGGCAGGATTCGGCGGAACCTGCCGCCACCCAACAACCGACGGGGGATGACATGCCGAGGACTGTCAAAGCCGCCCTGCTGCAGACCGACTGGGCGGGCGACAAGGAATCGATGATCGACAAGCACGAGGCGGCGGCGCGCGACGCCGCGGCCGAGGGCGCCGAGGTCATCTGCTTCCAGGAGCTGTTCTACGGGCCGTACTTCTGCCAGGTGCAGGACACCAAGTTCTACGACTACACCGAGCAGATCCCCGATGGCCCGACGACGCAGCGCTTCCAGTCCGTCGCCAAAGAGCTCGGCATGGTGATCGTGCTACCGATGTACGAGATCGTCCAGGCCGGCGTCTACTACAACACGGCAGCGGTCATCGACGCCGACGGCATCGTACCTCGGCAAGTTCCGCAAGCAGCACATCCCCCAGGTCAAGGGCTTCTGGGAGAAGTTCTACTTCCGTCCCGGCAACGGCGGGTACCCGATCTTCGACACGGCCGTCGGCAAGGTCGGCGTGTACATCTGCTACGACCGGCACTTCCCCGAGGGCTGGCGGATCCTCGGCCTCAACGGCGCCGAGATCGTGTTCAACCCGTCGGCCACGCACCGTGGCCTCTCCGAGTACATCTGGCGCGTCGAGCAGCCGGCGGCGGCCGTCGCCAACATGTACTACGTCGGAGCGATCAACCGCGTCGGCATCGAGGCCGACATCGGCGACAACGACTTCTACGGGCAGAGCTACTTCGTCGATCCCGAGGGCAAGTTCGTCGGCGACGTCGGCGACCCGTACAAGCCCGAGTTGATCGTCCGCGAGCTCGACCTCGACAAGATCAAGCAGGTCCGCGATCGCTGGGCGTTCTACCGCGATCGCCGCCCCGACGCCTACGACGAGATCGTCGAGTCCTGATGCCGCGAATCCTGATCAGCGGCGGCACCGTCGTCAGCGCCAGCGGGCGCACCGAGGCCGACGTGCTGATCGACGGTGAGACGATCGCCGCCGTGCTCGCCCCCGGGCAGGCGCAGGCTCTCGGGATCGCCGGAGGGGAGGCCGGCGATCCCGAAACTCGCGTCATCGACGCGACCGGGAAGTACGTCGTGCCCGGTGGCGTCGACGTGCACACCCACATGGAGCTGCCCTTCGGCGGCACCGCCGCATCCGACACGTTCGAGACCGGCACGATCGCCGCAGCGTGGGGAGGCGTCACGACGATCGTCGACTTCGCCGTGCAGCGCACCGGTGAGAACGTCCAGGACGGCCTCGCCGACTGGCACGCCAAGGCCGACGGCAACTGCGCCATCGACTACGGCTTCCACCAGATCATCGGTGGCGTCGACGAGGACGCCCTGAAGGCGATGACCTACCTCGTCGACAACGAAGGGGTGACCAGCTTCAAGCTGTTCATGGCCTATCCCGGCGTCTTCTACGCCGACGACGGGCAGATCCTGCGGGCGATGCAGAACGCCGGCGAGTCGGGGGCGATGATCATGATGCACGCCGAGAACGGCATCGCCATCGACGTCCTCGTCGCCCAGTCGCTCGCCCGCGGCGACACCGATCCGCGGTTCCACTCGCTGACCCGGCCGGCCGAGCTCGAGGGTGAGGCGACGAACCGGGCGATCCAACTGGCGAAGGTGGCGGGCAACGTGCCGCTGTACATCGTCCACCTGTCGGCGTCGGAGGCGCTCGAGGAGGTCGCCGAGGCGCGCCACCGTGGCCTCAACGTGTTCGCCGAGACGTGCCCGCAATACCTCTATCTCTCGCTCGAGGACCACCTCGCCCGGCCTGGCTTCGAAGGCGCCAAGTGGGTGTGCTCGACGCCGTTGCGGACGAAGCACGAGCATCACCACGCCGACCTCTGGAAGGGCCTGCGGACGAACGAGCTGGCCGTGGTCTCGACCGACCACTGCCCCTTCTGCATGAAGGACCAGAAGGAGCTCGGCCTCGGCAACTTCGCCGCGATCCCCAACGGCATCGGCGGGGTCGAGCACCGCATGGAGCTGCTCTACCAGGGTGTGGTCACCGGCGAGCTGTCACTCGAACGTTGGGTCGAGACGTGCTGCACGACGCCGGCGCGGATGTTCGGGATGTATCCGAAGAAGGGCGCGATCACGCCAGGTGCCGACGCCGACGTCCTCATCTGGGACCCCAACGGGCACACGTCGATCGGCGTCGACAAGAAGCACCACATGAACATGGACTACTCGGCCTACGAAGGCTTCGAGGTCGACGGCAAGGTCGACACCGTGCTCAGCCGTGGCACCGTCGTCGTCGAGAACGACACGTTCGTCGGGCGCAAGGGCCACGGCCAGTACATCAAGCGTGGCCTGTCCCAGTACCTGACGTGAACAAATCGCTCTGTGTCAGCGAACACGACCGCAGACGTCGTGTTGCCTGACACAGACGGGAAGGAGACGGGATGAACCGGATCTCGCATTGGATCGATGGCAAGGTGTCGGAGGGAACCTCCGGCCGTTCGGGCGCGGTGTACAACCCGGCGTCCGGCGAGCAGGCGTCGGCGGTCGACTTCGCCAGCGTTGACGAAGTCGACGCCGCCGTCGCGTCTGCTCGGGCAGCCTTCCCGGCGTGGCGGGCGACGAGCCTGTCACGCCGGGCGGAGGTGATGTTCCGATTCAGGGAGCTTGTCGACGCCAACCGCAAGGAGATCGCGTCGCTGTTGACGTCCGAGCACGGCAAGGTGCTCAGCGACGCGCTCGGCGAAGTCGCCCGCGGTCTCGAGAACGTCGAGTTCGCCTGTGGCATTCCGCACCTGCTCAAGGGTGGATACTCGGAACAGGCGGCGACGGGCGTCGACGTCTACTCCATCCGCCAGCCACTCGGCGTCGTCGCCGGGATCACGCCGTTCAACTTCCCGGCGATGGTGCCGATGTGGATGTTCGCCAACGCTCTCGCCTGTGGCAACACGTTCGTGCTCAAGCCGAGCGAGAAGGACCCGTCGGCGTCGATGCTGCTCGCCGAGTTGCTCGCCACGGCGGGCTTGGCGCCGGGCTGCTTCAACGTCGTCCACGGGGACAAGGTCGCCGTCGACCGGATCCTCGAGCACCCCGACATCGCCGCCGTCAGCTTCGTCGGGTCGACGCCGATCGCCAAGTACATCTACGAGACCGGCACGAAGAACGGCAAGCGCGTGCAGGCGCTCGGCGGGGCGAAGAACCACATGCTCGTGCTGCCCGACGCCGATCTCGACATGGCTGCCGATGCCGCCGTCTCGGCCGGGTACGGCTCGGCCGGCGAGCGCTGCATGGCGATCAGCGTCGTGCTCGCCTCGGAGGCGATCGCCGACGACCTCGTCGCGAAGATCGCCGAGCGGATCCCGTCGATCAAGGTCGGTCCCGGCAACGAGCCGGACAACGAGATGGGTCCGCTGATCACCGGCGAGCATCGCGACAAGGTGCGCGGATACGTCGACGGTGCGGCCTCCGACGGCGCGACAATCGTTGTCGACGGGCGCGACGAGGTTCCCGCCGAGGGCTTCTTTCTCAAGCCGACGTTGCTCGACAACGTCGCCCCTGGCACGCCGGCGTACGACGACGAGATCTTCGGGCCGGTGCTCGGAGTCGTGCGCGTTCACGACTACGACGAGGCGCTGCACCTGATCAACGACAACCCCTACGGCAACGGTGTCGCCATCTTCACCCGCGACGGCGGGGCGGCCCGGCGCTTCGAGTTCGACGTCAACGTCGGGATGGTCGGTGTCAACGTTCCGATCCCCGTGCCGGTCAGCTACTACAGCTTCGGCGGGTGGAAGTCGAGCCTGTTCGGCGACACGCACATGTACGGGCCCGAGGGGATCAACTTCTACACCCGCGGCAAGGTCGTCACCAGTCGCTGGCCCGACCCGGCGACCAGCACCATCGACCTCGGATTCCCGCAGAACCGATGACAAGGCAGTCCAGCCACGCTTCTTCGTGGAACTGTGAGCGGAGGATGCCGAAAACGGCATCGAGGGCTCACAGTTCGGGCTGCACCCGTCCACCGGCCCGCAACGTTCCCACTTCCAGAGCAATTACCGACATGTCCCGCACCGAGTCAGACCTCGCGCGAATCGAGCGTTGATGGACCTCGGGTTGGTGTTGCAGACGACGCCGCCGTCGTCGCGCGTCGTCGACCTCGCCAAGCGCGCCGAGACGTACGGGTTCAGTCATGTGTGGACGTTCGACAGCCACATCCTGTGGCAGGAGCCCTACGTCATCTACAGCCGGATCCTCGCCGAGACGCGCAACATCGTCGTCGGCCCGATGGTCACCAACCCGGCCACCCGTGACTGGACGGTGACGGCGAGCACGTTCGCAACGCTGAACGAGATGTACGGCAACCGCACGGTGTGCGGAATCGGTCGTGGTGACTCGGCGGTGCGCGTCACCAACGGCAAGCCGACGTCGATCGACACGCTGCGCGAGGCCACCCACGTCATCCGCGAGCTGGCCAACGGCAGGGAGGTCGACTACAAGGACTCGACGCTGCGCTTCCCGTGGGCGGCGGGCAGCACGCTCGATGTGTGGATCGCCGGGTATGGGCCACGGGCATTGGCCCTCGCCGGGGAGGTCGGCGACGGGTTCATCCTCCAACTCGCCGATCCCGACATCACGGCCTGGACGATCAAAGCGGTCCGCGAAGCGGCGGAGCAAGCGGGCCGCGACCCCGGCGCCGTCACCATTTGCGTGGCGGCGCCGGCGTACGTCTCCGACGATGTGGCCCACGCCCGCGACCAGTGCCGCTGGTTCGGCGGGATGGTTGGCAACCACGTCGCCGACATCGTCGCTCGTTACGGCGAGTCGTCGTCCGTGCCGGCGGCCCTCACCGACTACATCAAGGGGCGCACCGGCTACGACTACAACGAGCACGGCCAGGCCGGCAACGTGCACACCGAGTTCGTGCCCGACGACATCGTCGACCGCTTCTGCATTCTCGGCCCGGTCGCCGACCAGGTGCGCCGCCTCGAGGAGCTGCGCCAGCTCGGCGTCGACCAGTTCGCCATCTATCTCCAGCACGACGCCAAGGACGCCACGCTGCAGGCGTACGGCGAACAGGTGATCCCGGCCCTCGCGGAACACGTCCGCGCCAAGACCTGATCGCCAGCGTGCGCAAGGCGGTCCTGTTCCTCGTCGCCCTCGCCATCGTGGCGGCGGCCTGGGAGTTCTACAAGTGGGTCGGGCCGGAGGCCGGCGGTGACGTGCTCGGCTGGAAGATCCTGCCGAAGACGAGTTCCAACGCGATGCCTCACGTTTGGGACATGGGGGGACGGCTCTTCGACACCGAAAGTCGGACATCGAGCCGGCAGATCTGGCGCGTCGTCCTCGCCGCCGTTTGGTACTCGTTCCGTCTGGCGCTGCTCGGCCTGGTGATCGGTGCGATCGTCGGCGTAGGCCTCGCCGTGCTGATGGCGCGTTTCAACGTCGTACGTCGCGGGTTGTTGCCGTACCTGATCATCTCCCAGACGGTGCCGTTGATCGCTCTCGCCCCACTCGTGGCCAGTTGGGGTGGACGACTCCGACCGTTCGGCTGGGAGTCGCCGAGATGGATGGCGGTCGTACTCCTCGGCGCCGTTCCTGGCCTTCTTCCCGATCTCGGTCGGCACGTTGCGCGGGCTCGAGTCGACACCTGCCACCTCGCTCGAGTTGATGCGCAGCTACGCCGCGTCCTGGAGTCAGACGCTGCGACGCGTTCGCTTCCCGGCGGCCATCCCACACATGATCCCGGCCTTCCGGCTCGCTGCCGCGGCAGCGGTCGTCGGCGTCGTCGTCGCCGAGATCTCCACTGGCCAGCGCGGCGGTATCGGCCGTCTCGTCATCGAGTACGGCCGGCAGGCGACGTCCGACCCGGAGAAGGTGTACACCGCAGTGTTCGGCGCCGCCGTCCTCGGCCTGTTGATGGCCCTGCTCATCGCCGCCACCGACTGGCTCGTGATGCGTGGGCGAGAGCGCGTGGAGGAGTACGCGTGAGCGAAGGCGGTCGAAATCCGGAACGTGACCAAGACGTTCAACGCCGGCACGCCGGGGCAGGTCGATGCCCTCGTCGACATCGATCTCGACGTCGCGTCCGGAGAGTTCGTGTCGCTCATCGGGCCGTCGGGCTGCGGCAAGTCGACGTTGCTGCGGTTGATCGCCAACCTCACCGAGCCGACCTCGGGCACGATCGTCGTCAACGGCAAGCCGGCCCACCAGGCGCGCATCGACCAGGACTACGGGATGGCGTTCCAGCAGGCCGGGCTGTTCGACTGGCGGACGGTTGCGCGCAACGTCGAGTTGCCACTCGAGCTGAAGGGTTGGGATCGCGCTCGGCGGCGCCAGCGGGCGATGGAGATGCTCGAGCTCGTCAAGCTCGACGAGTTCGCCGGCCACCGACCGTGGCAGCTGTCCGGCGGCATGCAGCAACGGGTGGCGATCGCCAGGGCACTGGCAGCGGCGCCACAGCTGTTGTTGATGGACGAGCCGTTCGGTGCTCTCGACGAGATGACCCGCGAGCACATGCAGTCGGAGTTGCTGCGGATCAGCGCCGAGGCGGCGACGAGCGTCGTCTTCGTCACCCACTCGATTCCCGAGGCGGTGTTCCTCGCGGATCGGGTCGTCGTGATGTCGCCACGTCCGGGACGGATCACCGAGATCGTCTCGGTCGAGCTCGGCGACCTTCGCAACACCGACACCCGCGAGGACCCGCTGTTCTTCAAGAAGATCACCGAGGTTCGCGAGGCGCTGCGCGGAATCGGTGCAAAGTCCGAGGACGAGCTGCTCATCGAGGGGTTGGCGGAGGAGCGATGAACGCCCGTCGCGTCATTGCCGTGGTCTGGCCACCGGTGCTCTTCGGCGTCGCCTTCCTCGTGGCGTGGGAGATCGCCGTCGCGGTGTTCGACTGGAAGGAGTACTTCCTGCCGGCGCCGTCGGTGATCTGGGAGTCGTTCGTCGAGAACATCGACAACGTCCGTGAGGCAGCCATCGTCTCGGGTCGCAACGCCCTCGTCGGCCTGCTGGTCGGCACGGTCCTCGGCGTGGCGATGAGCTTCGTGCTGATGCGCTTCCGGCTGTTCAACGACATGGTCAGTCCGCTCGCCGTCGCGCTCAACGCGATCCCGATCGTCGTCCTCGTATCGGTGTTCAACAACATGTTCGCCAGTACCTCGGAGGTGCCGCGGCGATTGATGGTGACGCTGATCGTGTACTTCGTGGTCCTCGTCAACGTCGCCAAGGGTCTGCGTCAGGTCGAGTCGACGCATCTCGAGCTGTTGCGCTCCTACGCCGCGTCGCCGTTCGCGGTGATGCGCAAGGCGAGGGTTCCGAATGCCGTGCCGTACCTGTTCACGGCGCTGAAGATCGCCGCTCCGCTGGCGGTGATCACCGCGTTCGTCGCCGAGTACTTCGGTGGCCCGCAGAACGGCCTCGGATCGCGGATCACGGCCAACGTCAGCGGCTCGCGAGCGGCGATGTGGGCCTATGTGCTTGCGGCGATGCTGCTCGGCCTGCTGTTCTACCTAGTCTCCGTCGCACTGGAGAGTCTCACCACACAACACAGGGGCGCGAGCCCCAAGGGAGAAAACACATGAAGCAGAAGAAGCTGTTGGGCGCCGGCGTGGTTGCGCTCACTCTTGCCGCGGCCTCTCGTCGACAGCGGGTGCCAGCACCGGTACGACGGAACCGAGCGGCACCGACACCGCGCCGGCGGTGATTGCGCAGCGGTCGACGAGATCTCGCTGCGCTTGCAGTGGGCGATCCAGGCGCAGTTCGCCGGCTACATCGCGGCCCGCGACACGGGCATCTTCGAGCGTTACTGCCTCGACGTCGAGATCATCGAGACCGGCGTCGACATCGTTCCGCAGCAGGACCTCGCCGACGGCAACGTCGACTTCGCCCTCGCCTGGGTGCCCAAGGCGCTGGCGACCACGGGAAGCCGGCGCCGACATCGTCAACATCGCCCAGATCTTCCAGCGCTCCGGCACGCTGCAGGTCTCCTTCGCCGACGCCGGGATCAGCAGTCCGGAGGACTTCGAGGGCAAGAACATCGGCAACTGGGGATTCGGCAACGAGTACGAGATCTTCGCCGCCCTGGCCCAGGCCGGCCTCGACCCGTCGAGCGACGTCAATCTCGTCCAGCAGCAGTTCGACATGGTCGGCCTGTTCGACGGGAGCATCGACGCCGCCGAGGCGATGACGTACAACGAGTACGCCCAGGTGCTCGAAGCGGTGAACCCGGACACCGGCGAGCTGTACACGCCCGACGACCTCAGCGTGATCTCCTACGAGGAGATCGGCGTCGGCATGCTCCAGGACGCGATCTGGGCGGACGCCGGCCGGCTCGCCGAAGACCCCGCGTACGAGGACATCGCCACCCGCCTCGTCGCCGCGTCGATCGAAGGCTGGGTGTTCTGCCGGGACAACCCCGAGGAGTGCCGAGACCTGGTCGTCGCCGCCGGCTCGCAGCTCGGCGACAGTCACCAGCTGTGGCAGATGAACGAGATCAACAAGCTGATCTGGCCGTCGCCCGAGGGCATCGGCATCACCAACGAGGATGCCTGGAATCGCACGGTGGAGATCGCCATCAACACGCCGAACCTCGAGGGTGCCACGGTGCTCACGGCCGAGCCGAGCGAGGGTGCCTACACCAACGACATCGTCACGGCGGCTCACGCACTGCTGCCGGCCGATCTCGACATCACGGGCGAGGCGTTCGAGCCGATCCCGCAGGAAGAGGTGCTGCCCGCCGCTGACGGCGCCTGACAGCACCAAGTCCAACCGATGGGTGTTCCATGACCGTTCGCGTCACGAAGACACCCATCGGTTGCGACGGCGCGGCGATGACAGACCTACGGGCGGCGGCGGACGACGATGCGTGGGGTGCCGGCGATGAGGGTGGTGCCCAGCTCGTCGGCGTGGGCGCGTGCCCGAGCCGCCGGGTCCTGTCGGTAGAAGTCGGCGAACACCTCGTAGAGGTCGGGGTGGCGGACCGCGAGGTCGACCGGCCGGGTGAAGAACGTCTCCGTGGCGACGGCGAAGAACTCGCCCGGGTTGGTGCCGGCATAGGAGCGGAGCATCGAGCCGGCGTCGCCGTCCCTGACGGCGTCGTAGCTGGCGGTGCACACGTCGACCCAACGCTGCCGCTCATCGTCGTCCGGTAGCAGCGGTGTTCCGTCGAGGACGCCGTCGTGCATGTCGATCTTGTGGGCGAACTCGTGGAGCACGACGTCACGGCCGAACCGCGGGTTTGCCGCCTCGCGCCGCGCCGCCCGCCACGACACCATCAGCGGTCCGTCGTCGTGGTGCGACTCGCCGTCGACTGCCTGGGGCGAACGCTCGAACGTGCCGCGCACCGGCCCGGCGGTGTGGCGCTGGGTCATCGAGCCGTCGCGCACGATGATCGCGCCGACTCCGTCGTACCACGACTCGTCGAGGCCGAGGATCGGCAGCACGGCGTGGCCTGACACGACGGTGCGTACCTCGTCGGTCAGCTCCAACCCACGGGCCGCTTCCCATCGGCGGTCGCGCAGCAGCCAGTCAGCAAGCTCGCCGAGGCGGTCACGATCGGATTCGTCGAGCAGTCGCCAGATCGCCGACCGAGCGTCGAGGATCTCGCGCCACTGCGCCGGGCAACCCGTGGCGGTGGTTCCGACGTCGCAGCGGCACCCCACCGATTCAATCCCAGCCACGACCGATGGGTGTTCTGGGGACGGAACAGTCCCCTAAACACCCATCGGTTGCGGGTTAGGCGGCGACGGTGTGTTTGTCGGCGACGGTGAGGGCCTCGTCGATGATGGCCAGACCCTCGTTCATCTCGTCGTCGCTGATCGTGATCGGCGGGACGACGTGGGTGCGGTTGAAGTGGACGAACGGCCACAGGCCGCGGTCCTTGCAGGCGCCGGCGAACTCCGCCATCGGAGCGTTCGCCGGGCCCGAGGCGTTGTAGGGGACGAGTGGCTCCCGCGTCTCGCCGGTCGCGGACGAGCTCGATCGCCCAGAACACGCCGATGCCACGCACCTCTCCCACCGACGGGTGCCGCTCGGCGATCTCGGCGAGCGCCGGGCCGACGATGTCGTCGCCAAGGTGGCGGGCGTGATCGATCACATCCTCCTCCTTGAAGATGTTGATGCTCGCCACGGCGGACGCGCAGGCGAGGGGATGGCCCGAGTACGTGAGCCCTCCCTGGTAGGCCTGCGTCGCGAATGTCTCGGCGATGCGCTCGCTGATGGCCACGCCACCGAGGGGGACGTAGCCGGAGTTGACACCCTTGGCGAAGGCGATGAGGTCCGGTGCGACGCCCCAGCGGTCGACGGCGAACCACTCGCCGCACCTGCCGAAGCCGGCCATCACCTCGTCGGCGATCATCACGATGCCATGCTCGTCGCACAGTGCCCGAACCCCGGCGAGATAACCGTCGGGAGGAACGAGAATCCCGTTCGTGCCGACGACGGTCTCCAGCACGATGGCGGCGATCGTGTGCCCGCCCTCGACCATGATCACGTCGGCGAGGTGGCCGAGGGCACGCTCGCACTCCTCGGCGTCGTCGCTGGCATGGAACGCCGACCGGTAGGTGTACGGACCCCAGAACTTGACGATGCCGGGCAGACCCGGTTCGCTCGCCCACCGACGCGGATCACCCGTCATCGTGATCGCTCCACCCGTCGAGCCGTGGTAGCTGCGATAGGTGGTGAGCACCTTGTGGCGGCCGGTGTGGCCGCGGGCCATGCGGATCGCGTTCTCTGTCGCCTCGGCGCCGCCGTTGGTGAAGAAGACCTTGTTGAGATCACCCGGGGCCAACTCGGCGATCAGCCGCGCCGCCTCGCTACGGGCGTCGTTGGCATGGATCGGGGCGACCGTGCAGAGCTTGTCGGCCTGCTCCTTGATCGCCGCCACGAGCTTGGGGTGCTGATGACCGATGTTGACGTTCACGAGCTGGCTGGAGAAGTCGAGCCACGACCGTCCTTGCTCGTCCCAGAACCGTGAGCCGAGGGCTCCGGCGACGACGACAGGGTCGAGCAGCGCCTGCGCCGACCACGAGTGGAAGACGTGGGCGCGGTCGTCGCGGTAGGCGGCAGAGACCTTGTCGGCGGCCGGCGAGTCGAGCGGATCCGAGTCAGTGGTCACCGGACCAGGTTATTGGACTGATCCGTCAGCACACCACGGCGAAGAGGGGCTACGGTCGTGTCCATGCGCAAAACCCTGATCGCCTCGTCCCTCGCCGCGCTCGCCATCGGCGGACTCGCCGGCGGCGCTGCGTTCGCCGCCGAGTCGGACGGATCCCCCGCGACGCCGAGCACGCTGCCGCCAGGTTTGGATGTCCTCGCCGACATGGGCCTGACTCCCGAACAGGCTGACTGTCTCGTCGCCAACGTCGGGACGATTGACATCAACGACACCGCCGCGTTGAGCGACCTCATGACGCAGTGCGGTGTGACGTTTGCCGTGACGGCGGAGACCACGGTCGAGAGCATCGAGGAGCCGGTCACCAGCGGCGACACGTCGACGCCAGACGACATCGATGCCGCGACGGCATCGGCAGTGCTCGTCCTGCTCGGGCTCGACCAGACCGCGGTCGACTGCCTCGTTTCGGGCTCGATCGGGGCGCCCCTGGACGACGCCGCAGCCGAGCAGGTCTTTGTCGCGTGTGGAGTGGGTCCCGCACAAGTACTCGAGGCGATCGTCGCCTTGAACACACTGGCGGGCGCAATCGGTCCGGTGGAGTCGGTGGTGGAAGTCGAGGTCGCGACGTCCGGGCCACCTGCGACGTCGGGCAACGCGATGGTCGACATGCTCATCACGCAGTTCGAATCAAGCGGAATCACCATCGACGCGGAGCAGGCACAGTGCCTCCTCGACAACATCTCCGAGCTCGATCCGAGCGACTTGGCGGCGTCGCTCGAAGTGTTCACGGAGACTTGTGGGATTGACATCACCGAGCTCATCCCAGACAACTGATACCGATGGGCCGCTCACCGAGGTGACGGCCGACCTCGGCTTCGACGCCGTCCTGTTCGACGCCGGCGGGGTGCTCGTGCTCCCCGATCCGACGGTGCTCGCCCCGTTGCTCGCGCCGTACGGGGGGAGCACCGACATCGACCGTCATCGCCGCGCCCACTACGCGGCGATGGCGGTGAAGTCGCACCTCGACCACGGTGAACACGATTGGTCGGCCTACAACGACGCCTACGTCCGCTCCATCGGCGTCGGCGCCGACGGCGCCATCGCTGCCGCGGCGCTGCTCGGTGCCTGTCGCGTGCCGGAGCTGTGGCGGTGGCCGATCCCAGAGTCGATCGCCGGGCTGAAGCTGCTGGCCGGACCGCGGCATCCCGCTCGGTGTCGTGTCCAACGCCAGCGGTCAGATCGCCGGCGTCCTCGCTCGTGCCGGCATCTGCCAGATCGGCGACGGTGACGGCGTCGACGTGCGCTGTGTCGTCGACAGCCACGTCGTCGGTGTGGCCAAGCCGGACCCGGCGATCTTCGGGCACGCCGTCGAGTTGTTCGACAGCGTCGAGCGGTCGCGGATCGTCTATGTCGGTGACTCGGTGACGATCGACGTCAAGGCGGCATCGGCTGCCGGGTTACGCCCCGTGCTGCTCGACCCCCACGACGACCACGTCGGCGCCCCGTTCGAGCGCATCCGAGAGGTCGGGAATCTGCTCTCGTTGGCGCGCGAAACTGTCGTGTAGATCGCATACAACTGTTACAAAGTGGGTACTCTTCCGCCCATGAAGAAACTGCTTGCCCTGAGTGCTGTCGGAGTTCTCGCCCTCGCCGCCTGCGGCGATGACGACGACGACGGTGGCGACACCACCGACGTCGAGGTCGTCGCCACGGAAGAGGTGACCGAGGAATCGATCGTCACCGAGGAGTCCGATGTCGTCACCGAGACTGCGGTCGAGTCCGTCGTCGAGGTGACCGACACAACGACCGAGGAGAGCGTCGTCGAGGCCACCGAGGGCTGAGCGTCGCACGATCTGACGACGGCCGCCGCCCACCAGCTGGTTCCGGCTGGACGGCGGCGGCCGTCGCGCGCGTCCGTGGTCTGCCGAACGGTGTCAGTCGAGGTCGAACAACGGCTCGGTGATCGTCAGGCCGAGTTCCGGTCCGACGAAGGCGACCAACGCGAACAGAGCGAGGCACGCCCCCGTCAGCGAAATGTTCTTCATGAACTGGGCGCGCTCGACGTTCATCTGAGCCGGGTCGTCGACCTTCCAGAACGGGTGGATGAGCAGCGCCGCCGGCACGAGGAAGGCGGCGAGGATCAGGAACCCGAGGTCCATCCAGATGCCGAGCAACACCATCAGTCCGCCGACGAGCATCTGTATGCCCGATACCTGGACGAGCAGCAAGGCGTTGGGGATACCCATGCTGCCGACGAAGCCGGCCATGTTGCGGGCTTGGCCGAGATGGGCGAAGCCGGAGGCGAGAAAGATCGCCACGAACAGAATCCGACCGATCAACACGATGACGTCCATGCGCTCCCCCCACGGGCCGGCGCTGAGAGCGTCGGCCGACTTGATGCTGCGATCGGCAGCGTAGCCAACCGCGTCGCGTCAGCTGACGAGCCGTCGGGCGATGACCTTGAGACAGAGGGTCTCGTCGGCGCCCTCGAAGATCGACAGGACACGGGCGTCGAGGAACAACCGGCTGACGGCGAACTCTTCGGCGTAGCCCATGCCGCCGTGGATCTGCATCGCCTCGCGGGTCACCCACTCGGCCGCCTTGCAGACGTAGGCCTTGACCATGCTCGCCTCCGTAGCCCCCTGACCCTTGGCCATCAAGGTGGCCACGTGATAGGCCGCCTGGCGAGCCGCCTGGATGAGCACGACCATGCGGCCGAGCTTCACCCTCGTCAGCTCGTAGTCGATGATGCTCGCACCGAAAACGTTGCGGTTGCGGGCGTAGTCGACGGCGGCGTCGTAGGCGGCCTGCATCACCCCGATCGCCCGCGCCGCAGTTTGCAGACGGCCGTTCTCGAATCCCTCCATCTGGTAGTAGAAGCCGCGGCCGAGCCCGTCGTCGCCGCCGATCAGGTTGTCCGCCCCCACCCACCAGTCCTCGAGGGCGACCTCGTAGCTGTGCATGCCGCGATAGCCGATCGTGTCGATCGGGCGTCCTTCCATCTTGCCGACCCGACCGTCGACGGGGTCCTGGGTGAACTGGAAGCCGTGGCCCTCGGCAACCGGCTTGGGCACGACGAACAGGCTCAGCCCGCGGTGCGCCTTCGACCGGTCCGGATCGGTGCGGGCGAGCAACATCAGCACGTCGGCACGAGCGGCGAACGTGCACCACGTCTTGACGCCGTTGATCACGTACCCGTCCTCGCCAGTGGGTCCCGGCGCCGGCGTGGCCGTGACCTTCAGACCGGCGACGTCGCTGCCGAAGTCCGGCTCCGTCACGGCGACCGCCGCCATCACCTCGGCGCTGGCCAGCTGCGGCAACCAGCGCAGCTTCTGCTCCTCGGTGCCGCCCTTGACGAGGGCCCGGGTGAGGATCTCCGGCCTCGTGATCAACGATCCGCCGATCCCCAGGCTGGCCCGGCTGAGCTCTTCGGTGGCGACGACCATCGCCAGATACTCGCTGTCGCCACCCTCTGAGTAGCCCCCGTACTCGGCGGGCACGGAGAGGCCGAAGGCGCCAAGCTCGGCGAGCCCGGTGATGACGTCCTCGGGCACGTCGCCGTTGGTGCGGTGGACGTGCTCGGCATGTGGTGCGATGACGTTGGCGGCGAACGATCGGAACGTGTCCCGGACCATGTCCATGTCGTCGTCGAGGTGTCGCGGCCCCGGAGTCTCGGCGAGGTCGGCGAGAAACGCCGGGTCCCTGAATGGGGCCAGCGTGGTCGCCAGCGAGTCGAGGTCGTGCCGGTCGACGCCCCACTGCTCCTCGCGGCCGACGACTCGACCGATCAGGTCATGGCCGACGTCGGCGGCGAAGGCTCCGGCGATCGCCGCCTCGGTGTCGCCCTTGGTGCCGTAGCCGAGGAGCACGCGGGCCGTCGCCGTCCCAGAGGCGGCGTGGGCAAGGTCGTAGGCGAGCACCTGGCAGGCGTCCGGCCCTCCGGCCGCCCGCAGGGCCTCGACACCGCTGCCGACGATCCGATCGGCGAGATCGACGAGCGAGGACGCGGCGGCGAGGTCTGGGCGCGCGGTCATGGGCGGCGAATCTACCCACCGGCATCCGAGGGCCCTGCCTCAAACGCGGCGACCGATGGGTGTTTTCATGACGGAACGGTCATGAAAACACCCATCGGTTGTCTCACCTGTCGTCGGTGCCGCGTTCTACCGCCACAGACGAGACATATTTGTCGTTTGCGGCGCCGCAGAATCGCGGCATCGTTGCTGCCGTCGACACCGCCTGCTTCCAGAGCCAACGCGCTTGACCGGGGTGACGGCCCGACCACCGGCCCGTCGATCGCCGCCAGGTTGATCGCCGGCGGGATGAACTCCGGCACCCCTGTGGCCGTCGTCGCGTCGGCAAGCTGCATGGGACAGGTCGTGGGTCATGGCGACCTGTCGTCGCTGGCGGCCCACGCCGGGGAGCTGCCCGGCCCCTGCGTGGTTGTCATCGGCGCGGTCGCCATGTCTCCTTCAGGATTCCTTCAGACGATTCGTGTTCGATCCCGGAATGCACACTGCACGGTGGGGTCGGGGCGGGTTGGCGGTGCTCGTGGTCGGGGCGGCGGCTGCAGTCATCCCTATCGGAGGGGTGGCGCGGGCCGCGCCGCCGATGTTCGTCGACCCACCGACGCGTGTGTACACCTCGCCTGGCGTCGACCTGCCGTTCGCCGGCGACGACGCCGTCACGCAGCAGTCGAAGAAGATCGACGTGACGTTCAACGGTCCGACCGACAGCACGTGTGACGTCATCAGCCAGGACGAGCACAGCGGCAACTGCGCGTTCGCCCAGATCCGCATCCTCGAAGCGGGGCGCGGGGCGATGACCATCGACGACTCGGGAATCGCCTACACGAGCGCGACCCAGAGCGGCGACAACACGTTCAACATCGCCGGCAAGTTCGCCGACATCAAGAGCGCCTTGGAGTCGCTCGTCTACGTGCCGCCCGACGACGAGTTCGAGACGACGGACGACACCCCGGTGACGCTCGAGGTCTCGGTCCAGGCGCCCCAACCCGATCCCGACTCGACCTCCGTCCAGGTCGACATCCGTGTCGAGGGGGCCAACGACCCGCCCGACCTGGCAGGGCCGGGGGACGACCCCTACGAGGTCAACATCAACGAGACGTTCTCGGTATCCGAGGCAGCCGGAACCGGGACGTTCAAGGTGACAGATGAGGACGCCCAGCAGGACGACAACCTCCCGCCCGACTACCTGCTCGGCGTGGCGTGGCTCGACTGCGGGACGATGACGTTCGTCAAGCCGAACCAGTCGCCGGGGCTCGTCGCCTACGAAGGCTCGATCGAGGACATGTTCGCCCAGCTGGCGGCGGATTATCAGGCGATTGTCGGCGATCCGTCGGTCGTCGTCGGTCAGCTCGGTCAGAACGTGACGGTCGGGACCGGGTGGGACCACGTCGTCGCCGTTGGCTGGATGGCCAGCCTCGACGCCGACAACGAGGACTTCGGCGACAACTTCAACGAGGTGATGAGCTCGATCGACTTCCACGCTCCGGCCACGCCGACGACGTGCACCCTGACGATCCTCGTCAGCGACCTCGGCAACAACGGCATGCCGTTGGTCGGCGAGGTGCCGAACTTCGCGTTCGATCTCGACACGGCAGTGTTCAACGTCGTCGACCCCAACGCCCCGGAGTCGACGCCGCCGACGGTCCCGGAGGAGCCGATGGATCCGGAGTCGACGCCGCCGACGGTCCCGGAGGAGCCGATGGATCCGGAGTCGACGCCGCCGACGGTCCCGGAGGAGCCGATGGATCCGGAGTCGACGCCGCCGGACGAGGACCCACCGGTCAGCACGGAGTGCCTCACGCCCGCCGGTGGACGTTGCCCGCCGGACGACCCCGGCCCCGGCAACTTCGCACTTTCACTGGTCAGCACGGAGTGCTCGATCGAACCCGCAGGGCGCCTACTTGGCCCTCGTCGACATGTCGAACCAGACGCCGTACACCTGGCGCGGCACGTTCGCCGGGTACGACGCGACCTACGGCGTCTTCCTCACGCCGTTCACCGTTGCCCAGGGTGGGCACTACTACGGAGCCGACTTCACGTTGGTGTTCGACGGGTGGCTCGACGTCGACGAGGACGGTGCCGAGGGTGCCGGCGACATCAACGCAAATGCCAGCGTGTTTCTGCCGGCCCCCGACGACTGCGCCACCGAGACGACTCCACCTGCATCTGACGACCCCACGTTGCAGGTGAGCTTTGAGGTGCGCTGCGCCGAACCCGGCACCGATCCGCCCTACCTCGTGGACGTCACGGTGACCAACGGACCGGTGTCGCCGTGGCGGGGCAGCTACTCGACGGGTGCGGCGACCGAGGATGCCTACCTCACCAACGGCGAGAGCGACACGGAGACGCTTTCCTACGGTCCGTCGGCGACGCTGACAGTCGGCGGCTACTTCGACGTCAACACGAACGGGGTGCAGGACGCCGGCGATGTCGACTACGTCTACAGCACCCCGCTCGCCGTGCCCGACGACTGCCCGCCGACGACGACCGAGCCGGGCGACTCGACCGAGCCGGGCGACTCCAGTCAGCCGCCGTCATCCGACCCGACGACAACCTCGACCACCTCGACCACCTCGACCACGACGACGACGATCCCGTTGTGCTCCGACGTTGCCGAGTTGGCCTCGCCGCCGACGACGCTGGCACCGACCGTGCCTCCGCCGCCGCCACCATCCGTGGCCTCGACGGCACCCCAGACGCAGCCGCCGACGGTCCCGCCGACCGACCCGACCACGACGGCATCGACGACCTCGACCACCCAGGCACCGCGGCCGACAACGGCAACCACAACTGCCTCTGGTGGACCGGGGCCGGGGCCCGGCCTGCCGATTCGGACGACGACAACCGTGCGCATCATCGTCCCGCCGCGCATCACGGTTCCCCGGCCGCCCGGGTTCGGGGCGATCGGCAGCGATGGCCGTCGCGTCGCGGGTGCACCGCTCCCCGCAGCCGACGCCTGTGTCGACACGACCGGGTCGATGCTGCCGGCAACGGGGTCTTCGTCGGTGCCCCACCTCGTCGTCCTGGCCTCGCTGCTGACGCTGTCCGGCGGCGCCCTCGTGGCGATCCGCCGCCGCACCAACTCGTAGAGCGTCTCTGTCAGCGAACACGACCGCCGACGTCGTGTTCGCTGACACAGGCATCGAAAATCGGAGCTCCGGACGTCCGCGACGCTGGATGATGGGTCTCATGACGCACGAAACCAGTGCCGACTTCGTCGTGCGGTCGGCGGACGGGACGTCGATCGCGTTGTTCGTCGAGGGCGCCGGGCCGGCGCTCGTGATGGTCCACGGCTCAATCGCCGATCACACCACGTTCGACTCGTTCGTCGAGGTGCTTGGTGAGACGTTCACCACCTACTCGATGGACCGCCGTGGCTTCGGCGCCAGCGGTGACGGCGAGGAGTATGCGATCGAACGCGACTTCGAGGACGTTGCCACCGTCATCGACGACGTTGCCGCCCGAACCGACGGCACGGTCGCTCTGTTCGGCCACTCCTACGGTGCGAACTGTGCCCTCGGGGGTGCTGCATTCTCCGGCAACGTCCATCATGTCGTGCTCTACGAGCCGAGCTTCGGCCTGCAGTACCCACCCGGCTCGATCGAGGCGATGGAGGAGGCGCTCGCCGCCGGTGAGGACGAGCGAGTGCTCGTCGCGATCCTCAAGGACTTCGTCGGGATGTCCGACGAGGAGATCGACGAGATGCGTTCGAACTCTCTGTGGCCGGTCCGCCTCGCCGCGGCGTACACGATTCCCCGAGAGTGCCGCGCCGAGAACGCTTGGGTCGACGTCCCCGGGCGGTTCGACGCCGTCACCGCGCCGACGCTGCTGCTCGCCGGTTCCGAAACGCTTGCTGCCATCGCCGAGATCACCCCTCGGGTTGCTGCGTTACTTCCCGATGCTCGGATCCATGTCCTCGAAGGGCACGGTCACATGGCTCACAAGACGGACCCGGCGATGGTCGCGGCCGTCATCGAGGATTTCGTCGGCGGCTGACGTCAGGCGACGCGGCGCAGGAAACGGTCGATCTCGAGGTTGACCTTCACGGGGTCGCGGGCATGGGGGAGGTGGCCGGCGCCCTCCATCACCACCAGGTCGCCGCCGGTGAGCTCGGCGACGCGGTGGCTGCGCTCCGGCGTCTGACACATGTCCTGATCGCCGTTGATCACCAGCACCGCGCAACGCACCCGCCGGCAGACGTCTTCCGCTGCGGCCGGATCGGCGCGCAGGTCGGCTGGTGCGCCCCAGCCGGCGAGCATGGTCTCCGGCCCGATCTCCAGCGACCATTCCACGCAGTCCTCGCGCTGCTTCGTGGAGTGTGGTTCGGGGAAGGTCTGGCCCCAGAAGAACTCGGTGAAGCGCCTCCAGTCCCGCAACCAGTGATGGCGGTTCTGCAGCGCCCATCCCTCGTCGCTCTGCGGCTCGTCGTCGAAGCTCGCCCAACGGTGGTGCGAGTGAGGTGGGGCGACGTTCAGTCCCGGGTTTATCGCGACGACGCCGCCGACGCGTTCGGGATGAGTTGCTGCCATCAAGAGGCAGACACCCGCACCCTGGCAAACGCCGACGACTACGGCTCGCTCGATCTCGTTGACGTCGAGCACGTCGATTGCGTCGGCGATGAATTCGGCGTCGCCGTACGCCGCGGCGAACATCGGTCGATCGCTCCGGCCATTGCCTCGTGGGTCGAACGCCAGGACGGTGTGGCGCTTGGCGAACCATGGGATCTGTGCCTTCCACATCTGGGCGTTGACGATCGGGTCAGCGTGAAAGAACAGGATCGCTGGCTCGCCGGCACCGAACCGCTCCCAGTGCACTTTCACACCGTCGCGTTCGACGAAGCCGCTGGCGTCGGGTTCCCGCGCCCTCATGCCGCACGCACTACGAGTGACTGCACGAACCGCTCGATCTCGAGGTTGACCTTGACCGGATCACGGGCGTGGGGGAGATGGCCGGCGCCCTCCATCACCACGAGGTCGCCGCCGGTGAGCTCGGCCATGCGTACCGCTCTCGCCAGTGGCTGGCAGCGGTCGTCGGTGCCGTGCATCACGAGCACCGGGCAACGCAGCTGGCGGCAGAGCCCCTCCGCCTCAGCAGGCCCGGGCGCCGCACGGCCTTCGCGCTCGGCGATCATCGACTCCGCGTCGGTGTCGAGCGCCCACGCCACCGTGTCCTCGTACGGCTTGGTCGAGTGGGCTTCCGGGAGCAGCTGGTCGAAGAAGAACTCGACCCACGCCCGGTACCCGCCGTCGCGGCGCCAGAACTCACGGTTGCGCATCTCCCACCCCGTCGGGTGCTCGAGCCTGTCGGCCCACCGTTGCGCTGCCGCGGTGGCAGTCGGGTAGTCGGGCGCGAGCGCGACGCCTGGTGAGATGGCGACGAGCCCGGTGACCCGCTCGGTGTGCTCGACGGCGAGCCGCAGCGCCCAGGTGAGCGCATGGCAGTGGGCGACGACGACGGCGCGCTCGACGCCCGCCGCGTCGAGCACCGCGCACAGATCGGCGACGACCTCGTTCGGTGCGTGGCGTGCGGCGAGGGTGCACCGGTCGGAGCGGCCGGTCCCGCGACCGTCGGTCGTGAGCACCCGGTGCCGGCGGGCGAGCCACGGAATCTGACCCTTCCACGAACGCGAGTGGGTGATCGTGGACGGCGGGATCAGAAACAGCGCCGGTTCGCTGTCGCCGCACACCTCGAACGCAACCCGGGTGCCGCCCCGCTCGACGAAGCCGCTCTCGTCGGGCTCTCGGGCACGCATCGCGTCTACACCAGCTCAGCGATCGAGGCGGCGGCCCGCGCCGCACCACCGGTGTCGACCGTGACGTAGTCCACCTCGCGTCCGATCTCGTCGGCGATCACCTTGGCCAGGCCGTCGGGGTCGGCGGCCTCGTCGTAGTCGAGCCGGCGGCCGGCACCGTGGCGCTGGAGGCGGTGATGGACGTGGAAGTTCTGCTCGAAGTGATGGCGCAACGGCACGTACACGAACGGTCGGCGATTTGCCGTCAGCTCCATGCAGGTCGTCAGCCCGCCCTGCACGACGGCGAGGTCGCTGGCGGCGAGGTGGCGATAGAGCTGCGGGACGTAACGCCGGTAGGACACACCTTTGCGACGGGGGAGCGATCGTGGGTCGATGCGCGGCCCGCACACGACGACGAACTTGACGTCGTCGACGAGGCGTCTGGTAGCCGGGATGGCGTCGATGACTCGCCGCAGCGAGGTCACCGCCGACGCCCGACCCGCCCACCGTGACGAGGCACACACGCTCGTCGGGGTGATAGCCGAGCTCGGTGCGCAACGCCTCGCGGTCGGCGAACTCGGCGGGGTCGAAGCCGGTGACGTAGCCGGCGAACTCGAAGTTCGCCTCGGTCCACTCGCGGATGGCCGGCAGGTCCGGTCCGAACGAGTCGGGCACGACGTCGTCGGGATCGCCGACGAAGATCGAGCGGTCACGCAGCCGGCGGTAGCGCGCCCGCTGCTCGATCATCTCGGCGTTGTAGTCGGCGGTCAGGGCGGCCTCGTGCTCGCCACCGTCGGGCATCGGCAGCCAGCCGACGAAGTCGGTCATCCAGGCGAACTCGAAGTGCTTCAGTTCGGGGTTCTCGTGGAGGAAGTAGTCGACGTCCCAGGCCTCGTCGCCGATCACGAGGTCGTAGTGCTCGTCGGTGACGACGTCGTTGAACACCATGAAGTTGTTGACGAGGATCTCGTCCATCCGGCGGATCGCCTGGAAGGCGTGGAGGTCGTGCTCGGCCGACTCGTCCTCGACGTGGGCCGACTCGTTGGCCAGCCATTGCGATGCCGGGTGGATTCGCTCGCCGCGATCTTCGAGGACCTTGGTGACCGGGTGCTGGGCGAGCCAGTCGATCTGCAGGTCGGGGTGGAGCTGCCGCAACTCGGCGGCGATGGCAACGTCGCGCAGGGCATGGCCGAGTCCGATCGGCGAGGAGATGTACAGCGCCTTCTTCGGTCGGCGGGCTGCACGCACCCAGGTGCGCGCCTTCGGAGTTGGGTGGATCATGTCGACGAACTCCTCGATCAGTTGGTTGACGATGACGGGATCGCGAAGGTGTGGGCCATGGCCGCCGCCCCCGATCGTGACGATCGATCCCCCGGTCGCAGCGGCGACGGCGACGCCTGTCGCGTGCTGGCGCAAGCGGTCCTCGTCGCCGTGGATGACGAGGACGGGGCACGACACCTTCGGATAGAGGTCGTCTGGCTGGACCGGAACTGCACCCGGCGGCGTCAGCTGCGTATCGATCAGCGTCTCGACGTCGACCTTCCGACGCCCATCCGATCCCGTCCTCGATCTGCTTGGTGGAGTGCGGCTCGGAGAACAACTCGGCGAAGAAGAACCGGAGGAAGCCGGCGTAGTCACGTTCCCAGTAGTGGCGGTTGAACTTGGCCCATCCCTCGGTCGTCGTTGAGCTGCTCGTCGAACGGATAGACCATGGCCGACGGGTGCGGAGTCGTCACCGGCGCCGCCGGTGCGATGGCGACGATGCCGAGGACACGATCACCGTGATCGGCAGCCAGCTCCAGGCCCACCCGCCCGCTCGAGAGAGCGAGACGAGCACGGCCCGTTCGGTTGCCGTGGCGTCGAGCACGGCCAGCGCGTCGGCGACGTATTCGTGGCGGGTGTAGTGCAGCGGGGCCCTTTCGGTCTGTCAGACGCTCCGCTGCCGCGCCCGTCGAACGTGACGACGCGGTGATAACGGGCGAGGTAGGGGATCTGCACCTTCCAGTGCCGCGAGGGGATGATCGACCAGGTCGGCATCAGCAGGATCGCCGGTTCGCCGTCGCCGAAGCGCTCCCAGTGGATGCCGACGCCGTCGCGTTCGACACGGCCGGAGGAATCTGGCTTGCGCGCCCTCATGGGTGGGCCTCCTCGGCGGCGCGGATGAGTTGGCCGACGCGGCGGAGACTGGCGCGGACCGGGAGCTGATGTCGGTCGAAGCCGAGCAGCAGCCACGCCTCGGCGCCGATGAACGCGCAGCAAATCAAGGTGGCGATCTCCTGCGGCGTGAACGGCCCGAGGCCGCCGAAGCGACGGGCCGCCTGTGCTGCCACATCGGTGAGCAGGTCGTACCAACCCTTCTGCATCGAGCGCACTTTCTCGGCGATCTCGTCGTTCGACCATCCGGCGGCGATCATTTCCTGAAGGACACGCACGTAGCCCGACTCGAGGTCGTCCTCGAGGAAGTCACACGCCTGCTCGTAGCGCTTCCAGAGCGGCGCCGCCTCGGAGTACATGGCGGCCTGTCGGTCGAGGAGTCGGCGATCCTCGTCCTCCAACAGGGCCAGGACCATGCCCCCTTTGGAACCGAAGTGGTAGTGCACCTGCGACAGCGGAACGCCAGCTTCGGAGGCAACCTTCCGCGTCGACATGGCGGCGTAGCCCTGGGCGAGCAGACAGCGACGGGCGGCGGCGAGGATCACGCCGGCGGTCGTCGTCTCGCTGAGTTCCTGGGTCACTCGATGTTCCTCGATTCGGTCGTCCGACCGAGCCAACCTACCAGGGCGCCGTCGTTGCTGTAAATAGGTCCAAATCTCGAAATCTCGGCTATTCGGTCGATCGACCGAATACAGAATCCTCGCGGGTCGCTACATCATTTGACCGATGCGGGCGGAGGCGCCGACGAGCAGACTGAGAACTCAGTGGACGGCTTGGCGACCGGGCACGATCATCAAGGAACAGTGACGTCAGATGACGTGCTGGAACGCGCCCTAGGTCTGTTCGAGCGCCGAGCGTGGGGCGAGGCGTTCGAGCAGCTGTGCGCCGCCGAGACGGTTGCGCCCCTCGACGCCGTCGACCTCGAACGACTGGCGGTCGCCGCCTATCTGAGTGGCCGCGACGACGAGGGATGTGACGCCTGGGCGCGCGCTCATCGCCAGTACCTGCGTGACGACGATGGCGTCGCCGCCGTGCGCTGCGCATTCTGGCTCGGCTGCGTGCTCATCCTGCGCGGCCAGTTGGCGCCGGCTCACGGCTGGTTCTCCCGCACGCAGCACCTCGCCGAGCGGGTGCCGTGCAGTCCGGTCGAATCTGGCTATGTCGACCTGGCGACCGGGCTGGAGACGCTGTTCTCCGGTGATCCTCCCGCCGCCTTGCCGCGCCTCGAGGGGGCAGCACTCGCCGGACTGCGCCACGGCGACGCCGACCTCGCCGCGCTCGGCCGGCTCGGCTGGGGGCAGGCGCTTGTCATGACCGGCCGGGTCGCCGAAGGGGTGGCAAAGCTCGATGAGGCGATGGTTGCCGTGTCGGCCGGCGAGGTGTCGCCGGTCGCCACCGGGCTGATCTACTGCGGGGTCATCGATACGTGTCAGGAGTTGTTCGACCTGCGCCGTGCGCAGGAGTGGACGACGGCGCTCGGCAGCTGGTGCGACGCCCAACCCGATCTCGTGCCGTACCGCGGGCAGTGCCTCGTCCACCGCGCCGAGCTGATGCGTTTCCATGGCGCGTGGAGCGCCGCCCTCGGTGAGGCGGAACTGGCCGCCAAGCGGCTGAGCGAGCCGATCCACCCGGCCCTCGGTGCCGCTTTCTACGCGCAGGCTGAGCTGCACCGGCTCCGCGGCAACGATCGGGCCGCGAGCGACTTGTACGGCCGGGCGAGCGAGGCCGGACACGGTCCCCAACCCGGACTGGCGCTGTTGCGGGCCCGTCAGGGTCGTCTGATGTCTGCTGACGCGGCGATCGAGCGTGCCCTTGGGGAGCATCACTTTCCAGCGGAGCAGGCCCGCTTGCTCACCGCCCGTGTCGAGATCAGGCTCGCCGGCGGCGACGTCGACGCGGCCCGTGTCACCGCCGAGGAGTTGTCGGCCCTGTGTGACCAGCTCGGTGCACCACCGATGATCAAGGCGATGTCGCTGGACGCCATTGGCGCCGTGCAGCTCGCCGGCGGCGACCCGCAGGCGGCGCTGCGCTCGTTGCGGCCGGCATGGGTGATCTGGAAGGAGCTCGAGGCGCCCTACGAGGCGGCCCGCACCCGAGTGCAGATCGGCATGGCGTGCCGCGACCTCGGCGACGACGAGGCCGCGGCCATGGAGTTCGCCGCGGCTCGGCAGGTTCTCGTCGATCTCGGAGCAGTCCCCGATGTCGCCCGCGTCGATGCGCTGTCCTCCCGGCAGCCGAGTCCGGGCGGCCTGACGCCCCGAGAGCTCGAGGTGCTCGTCCACGTCGCCGGCGGGCGCACGAACAAGGCGATCGCCGCCGAGCTGGTGATCAGCGAGAAGACGGTTGCCCGTCACCTCAGCAATATCTTCGTCAAGCTCGGCGTGTCGTCTCGCGCCGCCGCCACGGCCTACGCCTACGAGCACGAGCTGATGTTCTGAGCTGAGCGCGAGCCAGTAGGTGGTGCTGGTTCGAGTGACTCCTGAGCACGGCTGCGTTGCTCTGGAAGTGGAGCGTGCCGGGCCACCAGACGGGGCCGACTCGTTTGCGTCAGCGAATGTGCCTGTAGAGGGCCGTCTTGCTGACACAAACGAGCGGCCGAGCTTTGTGTTGAGCAGAATTACCCACGCGGCGGTTCGGGCGGAATTGGACGATTCGGTCGATGATTCCTCGACAGCAATGTCTCTACGGTCGATTCACGATCGAAGGGAGACACGATGTCGAGGAGTGCAGTTGCCCAGCACGCCGAGGTCACGAGCCCGCGAGCCAGGCTGCTCGCCGGCAAGTCGATCAGTGAACGGCGAATCGACGCAGCGGGGATCCCGACTGCGCTGATCGAGGCCGGGTCGGGACCCGACATGGTCCTCCTCCACGGCCCGGGCGAGTATGCCGCCGGTTGGTCCGAAGTGATCGAGGCACTTGCGGAGACACATCACGTCGTCGTTCCGGACTTGCCCGGGCATGGCGAGTCGGCAGCCGATGTCGACCTCGGCGCGGCGTTGGTGGTCGCTTGGCTCGACGACCTCATCAGCGCCACGTGTGCCCTCCCACCAGCGCTGGTGGGACGTGTTCTCGGTGGCGCGATCGCAATGCGCTACGCGATCGCCGATGGCGATCGGATCAGCCAGCTCGTGCTCGTCGACACGATGGGACTGAGGCCATTTGAGCCGGCACCCCCGTTCGGCGAAGCGCTCCAGCGCTTTCTCGCCGAACCAACGAGGCAAACGCAGGACCGACTGATGCAGTACTGCGTGCACGACTACGACAGCGTGCGGGCGCGGCTCGGTGACCGGTGGTCGGCCTATGGCGAGTACGCGGTTGATCGCCTCCAGGACCCGGCGAGGTTGGCGTCAGTCGGATCGCTGATGGCGACGTTCGGCATGCCCGAGATTCCCGAGACCGCGTTGGCCGAGATCACCGTGCCGACGGATCTGATCTGGGGTCGCCATGACATGGCGACGCCGCTGAGCGCCGCCGAGTCGGCGAGTCGGGCGTTCGGCTGGCCGCTGCATGTCGTCGAAGACGCCGCCGACGATCCAGCGCTCGAGCAACCCGAGGCGTTCGTCGGCGTTCTACGCGCAGTGCTTGGAAGGGAGCAACGATGACCACAGTCGAACGGTTGAGCACTCTCGACGCAGTGCGCGCCCTGGTGCCGGACATCAGGGCTCGCGTCGACGAGATCGAACAGGCGCGCACGCTGCCCCACGACATGGTCGACAACCTTGTCGCGGCCGGCTGCTTCCGGGCCCTCGTGCCACGTAGCCACGGCGGTGACGAGCTCGCCTTCGCCGACGCCCTCGCGGTGCTCGAGGAGCTGGCGAAGGCCGACGGGTCGGTGGGATGGACGGTGATGATCGGCGCGTCGGCCCCGGCGTTGCTCGGGCACCTGCCGGCGGCGACGTTCGATGCGGTGTACGCCTCCGGCCCGGACGTGATCATCGCCGGGACGTTCAATCCGATGGGCGCGGCGACACCGGTCGATGGCGGATTTCGAGTCAGCGGGCGGTGGTCGTTCGCCAGCGGGTGCCGGCACGCCCACTGGTTCCTCGCCCACTGCTTCGTCGACGACGGACGGGTGCCTCCGCTGCGGATGACGGTCCTCCCCGCCGCCGACGTCGAGATCCTCGACACGTGGTCGACCATGGGGATGCGCGGCACCGGTAGCCACGACTTCACCGTTGATGGCGTGCACGTCGGCAGCGACTGGACGTTCTCGATCTTCGAGCCACCGGAACTCGACTTCACGCTGCTGCGGATTCCGGAGCTGTGTCTGTCGACGATGGCGTTCGGCGCCGTCGCCGTCGGCATTGCCTCCGGGGCGCTCGACGAGGTCATCGCTCTGGCATCGGGCAAGGTGCCGATGTTCGCCGACGCCACGCTGGCGACGAACCCGCTGTTCCGCAACCAGCTCGGTCGCGCCAGTGCCGCCTTGCGTGCGGCCCGGGCGACGCTTGTCGACGCGGCGCAGGAGGCGTGGCAGATGGCGCTCGCCGGTGCCGAGTTCGACGACCAGACGCGGGCCCGGTTGCGGAGCACGACGACGTGGGTCGCCGAGACCGCAGCCGAAGTGGTTGACACGGCGTACCGGGCGGGCGGCGGGACCGCCCTGTACACCAGCAGTCCGCTGCAACGACGGCTGCGCGACATCCACACCCTCACCCAGCACTTCGGCGTCAAGCTCGACACGTTCACGCTCGCTGGCGCAGTCCTCGCCGGCCAGGAGGTCGACACCAGCTTCCTGTGACCCAAGGCGGGCAACCGATGGGTGTTTAGGGGACGGAACGGTCCCCTAAACACCCATCGGTGGTGCTGGAGTCGGGGACGATGCTGTTTGGGTTTGCCGCGAATCGTGTAGCAAGGGGGAGTGACCGCGGAGCGGGTCGAGCAGCGGACGCCCAGTCCCCGCCTATTCGAATCGGGCGAACTCCCTCCGATCCTGCCGCGATCCGTCACAGCCGACGCCGCGCAAACCGTTCCGCCCTGTGCACTTCGGCATCAAGACGGTCCTGTTCGTCTTCGTCTTCTATTTCTTCATCCTCCCGCTCATCCCCGGCTTCCGGCACGCCGCCGAGGAGCTGCTCGACGTCGAACCGCTCCTGTTGATCGGCGGCATCGGTCTGCAGGTCGGATCGTGGTGGGCCTACGCCTTCCTCACCCGTGCCGCCCTCGGCGAGGCCCGGCATCTCATCTCCCCGATGCGTATGTTCCGGATCGGGATGAGCTCGAAGGCGCTGACCTACATCGTCCCGGCCGGGAACGCCGCCGGTTCCGCCCTCGGTTACCGATTGCTCACGTTGTCGGGTGTGCGCGGAGCCGACGCCGGGTTCGCGATGGCCACAGCCGGCATCGGTTCGGCCGTGGTGCTCAACGTGATGCTGTGGATGGCACTGCTGATCTCGATCCCGCTGCGCGGCGCCAACGGGCTGTACGTCGTCGCCGCCCTCGCCGGGGTCGTCGTGATGCTGGTCGCGGTCGGCATCGTCCTCGGCCTGATCCACGGCCAGAGCAGGGCGGAGCGGATCGTCCGCTCGATCGCCAAGAAGTTCCGCTGGAACGAGGACAAAGCGACGGCCGCCGTGCGCCAGGTCGGCACCCGCGTCGAAGATCTCCTCGAGGACAAGCAACTGCTCAGGCGGGTCATCTCGTGGGCTGCCCTCGCCTGGATGCTCGATGCGGCCTCGTTGTGGGTGTTCCTGCGCGCGTTCGGCGGCACGCTGGATCCCGACGCCTTGTTCGTCGCGTTCGGGTTGGCCAACGTCATCGGAGTCATCCCGATCACCCCGGGTGGGCTGGGGATCGTCGAGTGGGTGTACATCCCGACGTTGGTCGGTTTCGGCCTCAGTCGCGCCACGGCCGTTCTCGGCGTCGGCACGTATCGCATCAGCCAGTTCTTCCTACCGATACTCGTCGGCGGCGTCTGCTACGCGTCGCTACGGTTCGGCCCGTGGAGCATTTCCCGTCGCGACCGCCTCGCGCGCCTTCGCACGCTTGCCCTCGACAGCGAGGACACCGGCGAGTCGCAGCTCGAGTTCCTCATGCGCGCCTGGCCGAAGCGGGTTGTCCGCAAGATGCCTGACGTTGAGATCCCCCCTGGCCCACTCGACCAAGCGGCGCGATCTGAGGTGATCGTCTCGCTCGAGGAGCACCAGCATCGCCAGACCGGCGACGTCGAGGCGGCGGAGCGGCTCCGTGGTGGCTGACGGCGCTCCTGCCGACGAGCCGATCGGCACCGCCGTCGATCGCGTCGCCGCCGAGACGAGCTTCTCCGGTGTCGTGCGCGTCGACCGGGGCGCCGACGTCGTCTTGGCCGCGGCGTACGGCGATGCCCACCGCGCCCTGCGGATCGCCAACACGGTTGATACCAGGTTTGGCATCGCCAGCGGTCTCAAGGGGTTCACCGCGCTCGCCGTGATGAGCCTCGTCGAGGAAGGAACATTGAGCATGTCGACGACGGCCCGGTCGTTGCTCGGCGATGACCTTCCCCTCATCGGCGACGATGTGACGATCGAGCAGTTGCTCGCCCACCGTTCCGGCATCGGTGACTACCTCGACGAGAACGTCGACATCGACATCAACGACTACTTGATGCCGGTCCCGGTTCACGAGCTCGCGAACGCCGAGGACTTCCTCGCCGTACTCGACGGCTTTCCAACGAGCTTTCACCCTGGCGAACGGTTCGCCTACTGCAACGGGGGCTACGTCGTGCTCGCCATTCTCGCCGAGCGCGCTGCTGGCGTCCCGTATCACGACCTTGTCATGCAGCGGGTGTGCCAACCGGCGGGGATGAACGACACCGGGTTCTTCCGCTCCGACGAGCTTCCCGAGCGCACGGCCATCGGCCATCTGTTGATCGACGGCTCCTGGCGGACGAACGTGTTCCACCTCCCGGTGCGGGGCGTCGGCGACGGTGGGATCTACACGACGGCGGCCGACATCCACGCGCTGTGGGCGGCGATGTTCGCCGGCCGGATCGTCTCCGCCGAAACCGTCGCCGAGATGGTCCGGCCGCGCAGCGACGTTCCGGAGGAGTCGCTGCGCTATGGCCTCGGCTTCTGGTTGGCCGAGACGGGTCCTGCGGTACTGCTCGTCGGCTGGGACGCCGGGGTGTCCTTCCACAGCGTTCATGACCCTGAGCGGGCGATCACCTACACCGTGTTGTCGAACACCTCCGACGGCGCCGAACAGTTGGCCCCAGTCGTCCGCCAGTACACAGAACCGATGGGTGTCTAGGGGACCGTTCCGTCCCCAGAACACCCATCGGTCGATTGCGCGGGCGGCGGCGTCAGGGATTGTCGGTGCGTTCGGACTGGTCGAGCTGTTCGAGCAGCAGCATCCCGGCGACATTGAAGAAGTCGTGCTCGGTGACGATGCCAACGAGCTGGCCGTCCGACACCACGGGGAGGGCGCCGATCCCGAACTGACGCATCAGCTCCAACGCCCGCAGCGGCGCCATGTCCGGGGGCACGCACACCGGCTCGCCTTTCATCACCTCGGCGACGGTCAGCTCGGAGATATCGGTGCCCTGGGCGACGAGGCGGAGGATCGCCCGGTACGACACGAGGCCGACGAGCGTCCCGTCGCTCTCCTCGACGAGCACCTGGCGGATGCGATGCCACTCGAGCAGGTTGGCGACGAGCTCGACAGGGTCGTCGGGCGCGACGGACACGAGGTCGGTGGTGGTCATCAACTGCTCGACGGTGACGAAGTTGTGCTGCCACTGCCCGCCCTCGTCGAGGTTCGCTGCAGTCCACTCGGCGACCGGTGCGCCGCCGAGCTGGCGGCTGACCATCGCCGCGGTGAGGCTGTTCAGGCGCTGGCCGGCGCTGCCCTGGTTGCGCATCGCGTTGAGCGACGAGAGGATCCACCGTGAACCGGTGTGCCCGTTGCGCACACGACGTTCGATGACAGAGAGGTAGCGATCGACGTCTGCCGCATCTACACCCTGGGCCTCCAGGCCGCTGGCGGCGAGGGGCAGGAGGATGTCGAGCGTCAGCGTCGCCGCCGGGTACTCCTCGCCGTCGAGCCACACCTGCGTCGACGACAGCCCCTGGCGAGCTGCGGCGACGAAATTCGTGCGCGCCTGCTCGAAGGGCATCGAGCGGTTGATCTCCGGATGGTCCTCGGTGACCGACCTCATCAGCCCGAGCCACATCGCCGCGTTGGCGACCTCGTCGATCGTGCTCGGACCTGACGGGAGGATGCGATTCTCGATGCGCAGGTGCGGCACGTCGCCATCGGCAGTGTGCGAGATCCCGTAGCAGGCCCGGTTCCACCGCCACACCGTGCCGGTGTGCAGGCGCAGCGCCGGGAGCGACGGGATCCGACCCTCGGCGAGCGCAACCATCGGGTCCTCGTAGTCGTCCGGGGCGAGCACCGGACGGAACCGGGTGATGTCCTCCTTGTACAACTCATCGACAGACGATGTGACCCACCCGTCGCCGAAGCTCACCCGGGCTGTGCGCTCGCGAACGTGATGCCCGGGTCGCCTGGTGTCGACGGACTGCTCGAACAGGGCGATCCTCGTCTCCGCCCAGAGCCGCTTGCCGAACAGCAGCGGAGAGTTCGTGGCGCTCGCCAAGGTCGGACCGCTGAGAGCCTGGGCGACGTTGTAGGCGTTGGCGAACTCGGCGGGCGTGACCTGCAGGTGAACCTGGAAGCTGGCGTTGCACGCCTCGGCCATCACCGAGTCTTGGCGCACGCGCAGCTCGTCGGTGCCCTTGATGTGCAGCTCGTAGTCCTCGCCGCGTAGCCCCATGAGGGCGTTGTTGAGGGCTAGGTAGCGCGGGTTCTGGACCATGTTGGCGATGGTCAGGTCGCGCTTGCGGATCGTCGGCAGCGTTCCGGCGAGGACGACATGCAGCCCCGCCGCCTCCGCCGCCGCCCGCCCGAAGGCCAGCAACTCGTCGAGCTGCGTGTGCATGCGGGTGAAGCAGTCGCCGCTGAACTCCTGGGGATCGAGGTTGAGCTCGAGATTGAAGGCACCGACCTCGGTCGTGTATGGGTGGCTGGTGAGGGCGGCGAGCATCGGCAGCGCTCCGGGGGCGGGCTGCCACGACGCGTCGACGAGGAACATCTCCTGCTCGGCCCCGATGCGGCGGATACCAGTCTCGAAACGGTCCTCGCGCAGCATCGCCTGCAGCGCTTGGAGGTCGCGGAGCATCCAGCGAATCGCCGTCTGCCGGTCGGTCCGCGCCGTTGCGCTCTGGTGACCCACTACTCGACCAATTCGTCCAAGTAGCCGGGGAGCATGGCGCGCCACAGGGGCCAGTCGTGGGCCCAGTGGCGTCCCCACGAGTCGACCCGGTTGGGGATGCCGGCGGACCCGATCACGTGGGCAGCGTCCCACGACTCACCGATGTCCTCGTTGGCGCCCTCGCCGCTGGCAAAGACGACGAATCGTGTGCGCAGCAGTTCGAGGTGCTCGTCGTCGAGATGGGCGAGCACCTCCAGCGGCGACGACATCACGAAGTCCTCGCTGACTGGGCCGCCGAAGAATCGACGCAGGTTGAACGTGCCGCTCATGCAGATCGCGGCGCGGAACATGTCCGGGAGCAGGCAGAGGCAACCGAGCGCGTTGAAGGCACCGATCGATGCGCCAGCGGCGATCAACTCGATGTCTGGAGAGCCGCAGTCAGCGCGCACCGCTGGAACCAGCTCGTGGGCGATGAACTCGAAGAACTGCCGCTGCACCCACGATTGGTGAGCGGCATCGCCCTCGCCGGCGAGAAGGACACGGCCGTTTACGCTGTCGACCGAGTACAGCTTGACCCGGCGGGCGTCGAGCAGCTCGGCGCAAGCCCCGACCAGGTGAAAGCGTTCGACCTCCTCGGCATCGCCGCCAGCCGTCGGGAAGACGAGTATGGGCCGTCCGTAGTCGCCCCAGCGCACGACGCTGACGTCGCGCTCCAGGCGGTTGGAGTACCAGCTCGTCGGCAGCTTGCTACTCACGTCCTTCGTCCTCCGCTGCGAGCGACGAGGCGCTAGCCGAGGAGCGGTCGGCAGCTGCGCGGGCAGTATGTGGCGTGGCCGGGGAACGCAATGAACGCCAACGCTCTATTCGCTCCCAGAACAGATCGGTGAAGAAGTCGACCTCGTGACCGGGGAACAGCGCCGCGACTTTCTGGCGCACGGCGTTGTAGGCGATGCCATCACCAAAGAACTCCCACACGACGTCATCGAGATGGGCAAGGTGCGTGCCGCAGAACTCCTCGAACTCGATCGCCTGGAAGCGCTCCCGGGCGATTGCCGCGTAGGCGGACAGCTTGTCGGCATACGGCATCGACGAGTCGGCGATCTCGAAGTACGGCGACCAGTCGAGGTTCACGGGCATCGGCCGTTTTGTCGCCGCGCAGAAGATCGACCACCGCAGGTTGGCGGCGACGAGCCAAGGAAAGTGATAGTGCAAGGAGGTCACCTGCGAGTCCGGACAGGCGTTGGCGAAGTCGATCGGCCGCCACTCGCCGTTCTGGCGCAGCGCTTCGCACGAGTTGAACTCCCACCCGAAGAACGAGTTGATCGTCAGCGTCGTATCGACGAGTGTCTGGCGCTCGTCGTCGGTGATCCCGCCTTCGTCCATCGTGTAGCGGTCGTGCAGCGGCGCCGACGGGTCGTAGCGGATGAGTCGAGTCTGCGGACCGAAACCGATGCAGCGAATGAACAAGTCGTGCGGCTCGACAGCCTGTTGCAGGTGCAATAGGTAGGTACCACTCTCGTCGTAGGCGCGGTGCAGGTCGGCATCGTCGTCGACCCGCCGCACACCCGCCCAGCCGCCGCCGTCATAGGGCTTGATGAAAAGCGGATAGCCGACCTGCTGACCGACCTCACCGAGATCGAACAGCCGGGCGTATCGCTCGAGCGTGACCTGGAGGTCGGCCTTCGGCTCGTACTGCTTCGGCGGCACCATCGCCGTCGCCGGGATCGGCATGCCGAGGCGGATCATCGCGCAGTACGACGTGTGCTTCTCCATCGACTGAATTGCCCACGGGTTGTTGAACACGTAGAGGCCGTCGGTGAGGATTGCCTTCTTGATCCACTCGCGGCTCGTCGTGTACCAGTGCGTCAGGCGATCGACGACGAGGTCGTAGTTCGTCGGCTGGCGCAGGTCGAAGGGCTCGATGATCACCCGGTCGGTCTCGAAGCGGACGACGTCGCCGTCGATCGGCAGGGCGAGGTCGAGCCGGCGAAGGACCTCCTCGTAGCAGATCGGCCAGCACAGGTCGGCGCCCAGTGACAGACCGATTCGGCGGGTGACGTCAGCCACGTGCGGACGCTAGCAGCGCGTTGGCGTCACCTCAGGCGGCGTCGGTGAGCAGCGCCGGCAGCGCCGACCCGAGACTGTCGCGCCAGCTCTCCCAGTTGTGCCCGTCGAGCGACTCGTCGAAGCGGACGTCCATCCCGGTCGCCTGCAACGCAGGAACGAGGCCGCGGTTCTCGCAGATCAGTGATTCGAACACCCCGCAGGTGACGTAGACACGTTGGGCGGCGGCTGAAGGGTCGTCGAGGAAGCGGCGGACGAACTGCTTGACAGGGCGCCACAGCGGCTCGGGACGCGGCCAGCATCCCGTGCCGGCGCCGGCGAACGACCCCGACTGCAGCAGCAGGCGGCCGAACGTGCCGGGCGAGTGCACGGCCGCCGAAAGCGACGCGACCGCGCCGAAGCTGGAGCCGACGAGGCAGCGCCTCGATGGCTCGCCGCCTGCGGGGAACTTGCCTTCGACCTGCGGGAGCAGCTCACTCACGAGATAGCTGTGGTGGCGGACGTCGTCCGCGTACTCGACCAGACGTTCGCCAGGGTGCACGAAGGCGACGACTGACGACGGCATGACACCGCCGTGGACGAGGTTGTCGACAACGGTCGAGGCGGCGGCGAAGCGCAGGTAGTCGGGGCCGTCGTGGACGATGACCAGCGGATATCGCTGTTCAGGGTTGGGTACGTACCCGGCGGGCAGGTAGATCGACGCCGTCGCCTCGCGGCCCAGCGCGGTGCTGTCGCAATGACACGTCCTGGATCGAACCGGTGGGCACGTCGTCGCGGGCGATCGACCACTGCGGCGTGGCATAGCCGGCGGCTTCGCAAACGGAGTTGGCCCCGAACGGATGGCTGGCGGCGCGCCAGTTGAGTGGGTCTTCGACGACCCGGGTGCCGAAGCTGTCGCGCACTTCGAGCTTGTACTCCAGCCGCGATGCGTGGGGCAGCTCGAGCGCGAGCAACCACCAGTCGCTGTCCTCGTCGAGCTGCTCGAAGCGCAGATCTTCGGGAAAGCCAACCCCGAAGTGGACCAGCCGCACGCCGATGGCCGGAGCGTGGAAGGCAAACGTGCACACCTGGTCGTCGATGATGGGGAACGACTCACCGGCGGCGAGGCGGGCGTCGAGGGCATCGGAGGTCCACTGTGGCGGCGGGGGTCGCCGCGCCACGAGCGTGTCGGTCACCTGGGGCATCTGCAACCGTTACCCGGCTCGGACACGGACCATCCGCCCGACGTCGTCGAGAATGCCTCGGAGCGTGTCGTAGTCGGGATGGCGCGCCCGCACCCAGGCGTTCGCCATGTACCCGGCTTCCACCGGCTGAGTCGGAGTTCCCGGTGGCGGGAGGTGGGCGTCGATCACCCAGTCGCCGTGGCGACGGTGTAGCTCGTCGACGCCGTCGTAGCCGATGATCGCGCCATCCCGCTCGGGGCGCAGGGCGATCATCCCGGCAGCGAAGTGCCTGGACGGCGCCTCGCCTAGGCGCCCGTTGACGATCGCGTTCGCCCACGCCCGGTAGATGTCGATGCCGTTTGCGGCGGCGTACAGATCCCACGCCCGCACTCCCGGGGGACGGGCTCCGATCTCGGAGAAGTACAGGCCCTTGGACCCGGCAAACCACTCCATGTGCGTCGCGGACGTCCCGATGCCCAAGGCCGTGATGACTCGCTGGCCGAGCTCGCGCAGTTCGGCGTAGCTCGCCTCCTCGATGCGGTTGGTCGTGACGAACTGCGGGGAGATCCAGCGTGTCCGCATCGCCTCGAGCACGTTCGGGTAGTAGTGGGTGACGAAATCGACGGCAACCTGCCCGTCGATCGAGATCGTGTCGTAGAACCCCTCGTGGCCATCGACGAACTCCTCGACGGCGACCTCGGCGCCATGGTCGACGCCGCTGCGGGCGATCGCATCATCGAGCTCGTCGGGGCTGTTGACCCGCTCGGCGCCGGACGCCCCTGCTCCGGCCGCCGGCTTGAGGATGATCGGGAAGCCGGTCTCGGCCACGAAGTCACGAATGTCGTGGCCGCTACGCGGCGCTGTCGATCGGGCGCACGGCACGCCGGCAGCGCGCAGGGCTTCCTTCATCGCCGGCTTGTCCCGGCAGAGGTAGGTGGTCTGCACGGAGGTCCCGGGAATGCCGCAGGCCTCACGCGCCCGGGCGGCAGCCATCACGTGGGCTTCGATCGTCGCCTCCAACCGATCGACCCACAGCCGGCCCTGCATCCAGCGAACGACCTCGACGAGGCGTTCCTCGTCGACGACGGATGACACCTGCTCGTAGTGGGTGAGCCAGCTCTTGACGTCGTCGCCGAGCCAACCCTTGGGACGCTCGCCGATGCCGATGACGGTCGCACCGACGTCGTGCAACGCCCGCACGAACTGCTTCTGGTTCTCCGGAAAGCTCGGCTCGAGGAAGATCACGTTCACGCCGGGTCAGTGTCTAGCGCACAGCGCCCTTACTGCGGCGCGGTACGTTCCGTTCGTGCCCACCGTTCTGTTCGTGGCGCCGTATGCGATGGCGGCCACCGTGCGCTTCATTCGTGCTTTGGCCGCGGTGCCCGGCGCGCATGTCGTGGTCATCAGCAGCGACCCACAGACGTCATTTGGCGACGCCCCGATCAGCGGCCACTGGCTGCTCGCTGATTGCCTCGACGTCGACGCTCTGACGGCGGCGGTCGCCGAGGTCGGCGACCGCTCGGGCGGCGTCGACCGCCTGCTCGGCATCCTCGAGAACCTCCAAGTGCAGCTCGGCGAGGTGCGCCGGCGTCTCGGCATTCCCGGCATCGGTCCCGACGTCGCCGACAACTTCCGCGACAAGGCACGGATGAAGGCGGTGTTCGACGGCGCCGGTGTTCCGTGCGCGCGCAGCCGTCGCGTGTCGTCAGGTGCCGAGGCGATGTCGTTCGCCTCCGACATCGGCTACCCCTTCGTCGCCAAGCCACTCGCCGGCGCCGGCGCACGCAACACCTTCCGCGTCGACAGCGATGCCCGCCTCGGCGAGTGGCTGGCGACGTCACCACCGAGCGCCGCCCAGCCGATGCTGCTCGAGGAGTTCATGACCGGCCAGGAGCACTCCTTCGACAGCGTGGTGCTCGACGGACGGATGGTCTGGCACTCGATCAGCCGCTACCTTCCGAGCCCGCTCGATGTGCTCGAGCACCCGTGGATCCAGTGGTGCGTGCTGCTGCCGCGGCGGATCGACGACCAGGGCGACATCGCGGCGATGGCCGGACGGGCGCTGGCAGCGCTCGGGCTGCGCGACGGGCTGTCCCACATGGAGTGGTTCCGCCGGCCCGACGGCAGCCTCGCCATCTCCGAGGTCGGGGCGAGGCCGCCGGGGTCGCAGTTCATGACGTTGATGTCGTATGCCCACGACACCGATCTCTACGCCGCCTGGGCGCGGCTCGCCGTCGACGGCGTGTTCGAGCCTCCGCGGCGTGCCTACGCCTGCGGCGGGGCGTACCTGCGCGCCCAGGGCGCCGGCCGCACGATCGTCGGCATCGAGGGGCTCGACCGCGTGAGCGAGGAGACTCGCTCGCGCGTCGTCGAGGTCAGCCTCCCGCTTGCCAGGGCGACTCCGACCGGCCTGTACGACGGCGACGGATATGTGGTCGTTCGTGACCCCGACACGGAGGTTGTCGAGGCGGCGCTGAACGAGATCATCTCCACGGTTCGAGTCGAGGTGGCGTGATGGATGTGGTCTTCCTGGGGCCTTCGTACCCGTCCGACATGCCGTTGTTCACGCGTGGCCTGGCGAGTGTCGGGGCGCGAGTCATCGGCGTCGGCGACCTGCATCCCGACGCCATACCCCATCAGGTCCGCGAGGCGCTGACGGAGTACATCCGCATCGACAACTGGTTCGACGAGGACAGCACGGTGGCCACCGTGCTGCACGCGTTGCGGGGGCACAACATCGACCTCGTCGAGACGCTGTGGGAGCCCCTGGTCGTCACCGCCGCCCGACTGCGCGAGGCGATCGGCGTGCCCGGCCTCGACGTCCGTCAAGCGATGACCTTCCGCGACAAGGGTCTGATGAAGGAGCAGGTCGAGGCCGCCGGAATCCGCACGCCGCGATCGGCGCGGTCGACGACAGCCGACGGTTGTCGCAACGCGGCAGCGGCGATCGGCTTCCCGATCATCATCAAGCCGATCTCCGGCGCCGGTTCGATGGACACCTACCGCATCGAGAACGAAGGGGAGTTGGAGGCCGCCCTCGCCCGGCTCGGCAGCGTGCCCGAGGTCAGCGTCGAGGAGTTCATCGACGGCGACGAGTTCACGTACGACACGATCTGCGCGGCCGGGACGATCGCCTTGGAGAACATCTGCGAGTACCGCCCGCGCCCGCTCGTCGGCAAGCAGGTCGAGTGGATAAGCCAGCAGATCTTCGCCCTGCGCGATCACGACGAACCCGGGCTCGCCGGCGGTTTGCAGATGGGCCGCGACGTCATTGCGGCAATGGGCTTCACGAGCGGATTCACGCACATGGAGTGGTACCGCACGGCGTCCGGCGAGGTCGTGTTCGGGGAGATCGGGGCGCGGGCGCCGGGCGCCAGGATCACCGACCTGATCAACTACAGCTGCGACACCGACGTGTTCACGGGTTGGGCCGAGGCGGTGTGCCATGGCTCGCTGAGCCAGCCGACGCAGCGCCGCTACAACGTGGCGATGGTCGTCAAGCGGGCCCAGGGGTATGGCCGGATCACGCACATCGAAGGGCTCGGCCACCTCCTCGCCGAGCTCGGCGACCACGTCGTCAACGTCGACCTCGTCGACGTCGGCCAGCCCCGCAGGGACTGGCGCCAGACCGTTCTGTCCGACGGCTACGTCGTCCTGCGCCATCCCGACCTCGCCACCACCATCGAGATGGCCAACCGCTTCGCCGTCGAGCTCAACCTCTACGCGGACGGTTGACGCCACCCACCGTTCTTTATCCGAGTGCTGGGTGGCGACCTGTCTGTCACGAAACACTCGGATGGTCGGCAGCTAGCGTCCGCGCCATGACCGTGCACGAGCGACCCTTCGGCCGCTGTCTCGAGGACTTCGTCGTCGGTGACGTGTATCGCCACTGGCCGGGCAAGACGATCACTGAGTACGACGACCACCTCTTCTGCATGATCACGATGAACCACCACCCGCTGCACACCAACGACTGGTTCGCCGGCGAGAGCGTGCAAGGGCGCAACGTCGTTGTCGGCAACCTCGTCTACTCGCTGGTCCTCGGGATGAGCGTGCCCGACGTCTCCGGCGCCGCCATCGCCAACCTCGAAGTCGAGACGCTGCAGCACAAGTTCCCGACCTTCCACGGCGACACGATCCACGCCGAGACCAGGGTCTTGGACGTGAAGGAGTCGACCTCCAAGCCCGATCGAGGCATCGTCACCGTCGAGACCAAGGGCTTCAATCAGGATGGCAAGGAGGTTTGTTACTTCCGACGCAGGGTCCTGGTGTGGAAACGCGACGCTGCCCCGGAACGCAAACGTCCGTACGACGGCATCGACGTCTGGACGGAGTAAACGCTCAGGATTCCTTCAGACCTCCGCGTTACCACGGAGGCGATGCTGTGCAGTCTCCTCCTCACTGCCGCCGTGGTCGGCGCACCGGCGCCGCGCACTGCCGTGCCGGAGTCGACGCCGTACACCGTGATCGCCCAGGGCCTTGTCGAGTTCGACGAGGGCAGCTACGCCTGGTCGCACGAAACCCACGATCTCGCCACGACCGAACTGACGATCGCACCTGACGGGCCGGCGATCCTCCTCGCGCGCGGCGAGGGGGCGGCGATGGTCACCGGCTCGGATGAGAGCCGGCTGCTGTTGGAGGCTCGCGAGGCGACGTTCAGCGATGCCGCCGTCACGTGGACGGCGATCGCACTGGCCGAGTCGGGTGGCGGGGCGGCGGAACCCGCCACCCAGCTCGATGTCCTCGCCCTCGTCCCGAGCGACCCGGGCGGCGATGCGGCAATGGGCATCGATGCTGGGCTCTACGACTTCGAGCTGCGACACATCGAGCTGGCGGCTGGCGAGGCCTTGCCGCCGCCGTCGGACAAGTCGGCGTTCGTCATCGTCGTCGGCGGAACACTGGTCGATCCCAACGACGCGGTCGTCCAACCCGGAGGCACCGCCCTGCTCTCCGGCACCACGTTCCACTCCGGCGAGAGTCCGGCCACCGTCGTCGTGGCGGCGATCGACCCCGTGCTCGGGGCAAGTGCAGTGGCGTCGAGCACCTCGATCGCGACGACGGTGGCCGGCACGACAACGGCACCGCCACCGACCCCAACCTCGACGACGACGACGACTACGACGACCACTTCGCCGCCGATCGACCTCGATGGCGACGGCCTCACCGACGACGAAGAGGCCGCCCTCGGCACCGACCACAACGACCCTGATTCGGACGACGACGAACTCACCGACGGCGTCGAGGTCGACACCCACGGCACCAACCCGTTAGCGAAGGACACCGACGGCGACGAGCTCCCTGACGCCGGCGAGATCGTCACCTACGGCAGCGATCCGCTCGATCCGGACACCGACGACGACGGGCTCCCCGACATCGAACCAGTCAACTGGGGCACCGGTCCGACCAACCCGGACACCGATGACGATGGGCTGTTGGACGGGCAGGAGGTCAACGACTACGGCTCCAACCCCCACCAGACCGACAGCGACGGCGACGGCCTGGGCGACGGTGACGAAGTGAACACCTGGGGGTCGAGTCCGACGAACACCGACAGCGACGGCGACACGCTGGTCGACGGCGAGGAGGTGTTCGGCACGCACACCAATCCTGCCGACGACGACACCGACGGCGACGCCATCGACGACGGCACTGAAGCCGGCAACGGCACCGACCCCAACGACGCCAACGACCCGTAACGTCGCGCGGCGTGGGTTTGTTGGACACCGGCGCCGTCCTGGCTTGGGGTCTGCCGCGACTGCCGCGATCTCCCGTGGCGCCGAACACGTGACCCCTGGGCGATCCTCGTCGCCGAGGTGATGCTCCAACAGACCCAGGCGGAGCGGGTCGTGCCGAAGTGGCTGGCGTTCCTCGATGCCTACCCGACTCCGTCGGCGTGCGCCGACGCGTCCCTGGGCGAGATCCTGCGGGTGTGGCACGGGCTCGGTTACCCACGACGCGCCCGCAACCTCCGCGATGCCGCCGCGGCGATCGTCCAACTTCACGGTGGTGACGTACCCAAGGAGCTCGACTCCCTGCTCGCCCTTCCCGGCGTCGGTGCCTACACCGCCCGGGCGGTGCGTGTCTTCGCCTTCGAGAACGATGACGCAGTCGTTGAGACGAACATCGCCCGCCTCCTCGCCCGCGTCGCAGGGCGCCGGTTGACGGCGAAGCGAGTTCAAGCTCTTGCCGACGAACTCGTCCCCGTTGGCGATGGCTGGGCGTGGAATCAAGCGCTGATGGACCTTGGCGCGACGGTGTGCCGCCCAGCGCCGCGCTGCCTCGAATGCCCGGTCGCGCAGCGCTGCTCCTGGCATCGCGGCGGGTTGTCCGCGCCCGACCCGGCAGTCGGATCGGCCGGTGTAAGTACGACCCAGCCCCGCTACGACGGCAGCGCCCGCCAGGCGCGCGGCCGAGTGCTTCACGCCCTCGCCAACGGTCCCGCGAGGGTGGAGGACTTTCCCGCGGCGATCGTCGACGGTCTCCTTGCCGACCGCTTGGTCGAGCGCGAACACGAAACCCTGCGCTTGCCGTAGCGCTAGCGTCGGCCGTTGTCGTCCAGCGAGCACCGTTGTTGGCCATGAAACGGAGTTCGGCGCGCCTCGTGGGAGCGGCTCTCGTCACGTTCGCGCTGCTCGCCCCGGCGGCGGCTCACGCTGTGCCGACAGCATTCGACCAGGACATCAGATCGGTGGAGATCCCTGGCTTTCGAATCCTGTCGCTGTCGCCCGACGGTCAGTGGCTGGCCGCCTCTGCTCCGGAGGCTTTGTGCACGTTCGACGTCGCATCGCTCGCCGAGCGTGCGTGCGGCGATCTCGAAGGCCCGAACGTTGCGCTGTCCGAGCATGACGTCGTCTGGGCGCCGGACAGTTCACGGCTCGCCTTCACGGAGCAGTCCCTGACCCTAAATGTTGACGGAGACCTGTGGCTGATGGACGCCACGACCGGCGAGCTCACCAACGTGACCGACGACGGCTACGAGGGCACGATCGCGTTTCTCGACCGTCCACCCGCGGACGGTCGGATCGATGTAGACCTCGCGCCCACCTGGTCACCCGACGGCGGGGCGATCACGATCTCGCGTTCGACAATGGTCGACGAAGCGTGGACGGGAACTGAGATCGTAAACATCGATCCGGACACCGGCGATGTCGAGCCGCTCACGACGGTCTCGACGGAACGTTTCGTCGTCCACCAGGGGATGGAGTGGGCGCCTGACCGACAACGCCTCTTCTATTCCGTGGAGAGTTTCGACGTGCCGAGCACGGAGCACGGGGTCTGGGTCTTCGACCCCTCGACCGGTCGAAGCAGCCAGCTGATCGGCATCGATCCGGACTTTGGGTCGCCAGCTGTCATCGAAGTCGCCGCCACCGGGGACGTGGGGTTGATCGTTTACCCACGGTACGTCGGGATCCGCCCTTCGGACCCCGACGACTGGGTCATGCTCGCCGATCTGTCGTCCGGCGAGTTGACGCCGATCGACCCGGCCGGCGGGACGATGGACGACGACGTCGTCGTGCGGACGGCGACGTTCGCCGCCGATGGTGCGGAGGTGCTCTTCGCGACGTACGACCAGGAGGTCGGTCGACTGCTGCTGCACGGCCTACCCGAGGGCAAAGCAGCGGAGGTCGCCGCGAGCATCGATTGGGCGCCGACGATCCGTTACCCCGGCGGCGGCCTCGACTGGGCCGGCGACGGAACTGTCCTTGCCGCCGACGGGCGAGACGAGGGCATCGTGTTGCACGTTGATCCCACCGCCAACTGAAGTCCCGACAGAACGCGCTCCTTCGGGCCCGCTACGACGGGACTTCCGGTGTAGCTCTACGCTGACCCGCCGTGCGTCCGCCCAAGGACTTCTTCAAGCCGCTGGCCGTCGGCGCGCCCGAGCCGTTGCGGGAGATCCCGTTCCGGCCCTCGCGGATGATCCACTTCCTGCCGCCGTCGAACCCGAAGCTCGTCGCCAAAGTGCCGGCCATCGCGCCCACGGTGGATGTGCTGCTGGCCAACCTCGAGGACGGCATCCCGGCGAGCGACAAGGAGGCGGCGCGGGCCGGACTGATCGAGATCGGCAAGGCGTGGGACCACGACGACACGCAACTCTGGACGCGGGTCAATGCCCTCGACTCGCCGTGGGTCCTCGACGACCTCACCGCGGCTGTCAGCGAGATCGGCGACCGTCTCGACGTCATCATGCTCCCCAAGGTCGAGGGACCGGAGGACGTCCACTACGCCGACCGCCTCGTCGCCCAGCTCGAAGCGAAGGCCGGGCTCAGCCGGCCGATCCTCCTCCACGCCATCCTCGAGACGGCGCGCGGCGTGGCCAATGTCGAGTCGATCTGCGCGGCGTCGCCGCGGGTGCAGGGGCTCAGCCTCGGTCCCGCCGACCTCGCCGCCAATCGGCGGATGAAGACCACGCGTGTCGGCGGCGGACACCCCGGCTACCTCGTTCGCGCCGATCCCGATGCCGGCGATTCGGATGCGCCGCGCGCCACCGCCCAGCAGGACCTATGGCACTACACGCTCGCCCGGATGGTCGACGCCTGCGTCACCTACGGCGTGCTGCCCTACTACGGGCCGTTCGGCGACATCGCCGACACGGTCGCCTGCGAGGACCAGTTCCGCAACGCCTACCTGCTCGGTTGCGTCGGGGCGTGGAGCCTGCACCCGGCGCAGATCGACATCGCCCGGCGGGTGTTCAGCCCCGACCCCGCCGACGTGGCCCACGCCATGCGCGTGATCGAGGCGATGGGCGACGGCACGGGGGCGATCATGCTCGACGGCAAGATGGAAGACGACGCGTCGGTGAAGCAGTGCAAAGTCGTCGTCGAGCTCGCCCGCCAGCTCGCCGCCCGCGACCCTGAGCTCGCCGCGGCATACGCCCTGTGACTCCGTTGTTGCGCTCGGTCTTGTACATGCCGGCGGCCAACGCGCGGGCGCTCGAGAAGGCGAAGTCGATCCCGTGCGACGCGATCATCTTCGATCTCGAGGATGCCGTCGCCGTCGATGCCAAGGTCGCGGCGCGCGATGCCGCCACCGCGGCCGTTCGGTCGGGCGACTACGGCCGGCGTCTGCTGACAATCCGCTGCAATGGACTGGCGACTGAATGGGGGAGCGACGACCTCGCCGCCGCCGCCGAGGCTCGACCGGCGGCAGTAGTGATCCCCAAGGTGGAGACACTCGCCACGCTTGACGAGGTCGCCCTGAGCCTCGGTGCGGCCGGCGCCACCGACACCACGATCTGGGCGATGATCGAGACGCCCACGGCGATCCTCGACGTCCGCGCCCTCGCTGCCCATCCGCGTGTCAGCGTCCTCGTCGTCGGCACCAACGATCTCGCTCGCGAGTTGCACGTTCCACTCGGCGTCGCCGGGCGGTGGAACCTCGCGCCGCATCTGTCGGTTGCGGTGCTTGCTGCCCGCGCCGCCGGCAAGCAAATCGTCGATGGCGTGTTCAACGACGTCGGCGACGCCGAGGGGTTTGCCGCCGAGGCGCGACAGGGAGTCGAGATGGGCTTCGACGGCAAGACGCTGATCCATCCCAGCCAGGTCGAACCGGCCAACGCGGCGTGGACACCGTCAGCCGACGAGATCGAACAGGCGCGTCGGGTGATCGAAGCGTTCAGCGCCGCCGAGGCCGAGGGACGTGGTGTCGCCACCGTCGACGGGCGCATGGTCGAGGCGCTCCACGTCGACAACGCCCGTCGCACCCTCTCGATCGCCGACGCGATCGCCACCCTCCATCCGAGTGTTTGACGTCATCGGAGTGTTTCGTGACGACCTGTCCGTCAGGAAACACTCCGATCGCAGGAAACACTCCGATGGGAGGGGGTGCGACCTAAATCACGCCGTCCCGCGTTTACACCGTCGACACCGTGCACGTACCCTGTGGAAGCGGTCTATGCCAAACATTCCGGGCCCTGTCACATGATCGTCACCTTCCATGGGGTACGCGGTTCGACGCCGTGCCAGAGCGACGACATCGCCCGCCACGGCGGCAACACGGCGTGCGTGTCGGTGCAGTCCCCCGGCGAGCGCCCGCTGTTGTTCGATCTCGGAACGGGCCTGCGCTACTACGCCGAGTCGATGAGTTCCGACGAGTTGTTCGACGGCACCTGCCTGCTCAGCCATTTGCACTGGGATCATGTTCAGGGGCTGCCGTTCTTCAAGCCGTTGTTGCGCAGTGGCGCCCGCCTCTCGATCCACGCCCCCGCCCAGTTCGACGGCCGGCACCCAGGAGAGGTCCTGCTCAGCACGATCCGTCCGCCGCTGTTCCCGATCTCCCTCGACGAGTTCAACGGAGACGTGACGATCCACTGCGCCAAGCCGCAGTTCTCCGTCGGCTCCTACACGGTCCACTCCGGCGCCGTCCCCCACAACGGGCCGATGTCCGGCTACCGCGTCGAGCGCGACGACCTCAGCGTCACCTACATCAGCGATCATCAGCAGCCTGACGACCCGACGACGATCGCCGATCCGGTCCTCGAGTTGTGCCGCGGGGTCGACCTGCTGATCCACGACGCCCAGTACACGCCGAGCGAGTTCGAGCAGAAGCGCACCTGGGGACACTGCACCGTCGAGTACGCCGTGTCGGTGGCGATCGCGGCCAAGGTCAAGCGGCTGGCCCTGTTCCACCACGATCCGTATCACGATGACGAGATGGTCGAGCAGATGGCGAAGGCGGCGCAGCAGTGCGCGGCAGCGCACGGCATCGAGGTCTTCGCCGCCACGGAAGGCACGTCGATCGATCTCGCCGCAGCCTGAGCGACGTTGCTCGCCGCGTCGCTGATCACTGATCTTGCTCGGGTCGCCCTCGGCGTCGCCCTCCTGGTCGCCGCGGTCGCCAAGATCGGCGCGGGAGCTCGCTGGCTCGACCAAGCGACGTCGCTCGGGGTCTGGAGACCGATCGCTGTCGGTCTGCCGTGGTTCGAGTTGGTGATAGGGGCGGCGCTCGTCGGCGGCCTCGCCGAGCCGTGGCCTGCCGTGGTCGCTGTTGGCCTCCTCGCCGTGTTCACGGCGTGGATCGCCGTCCGCCTCGTCCGCGGCGAGCACCCGCCGTGCGCTTGCTTCGGCTCGTTCTCGGCGGCGCCGTTGTCCTGGTGGCACGTCGCCCGCAACGGTGCCCTCGTCGCCCTCGGGGTCCTCGCGACTATCCCTTGAGAGCGCCAGCCATGGCGTCGCCGCCGATGAAGAAGCGGCGGAAGATGATGAACAGGCCGATTGGCAGCACCATCGAGATCGCCAGGGCGGCGAGGAACACGTCGAGCTGGAGGGTGTCACGGACGAGCGGCAGGCGCACCGACAACGGCTGGATCGCCGGATCTGGGAGCACCACAAGTGGCCAGAGGTAGTCCTTCCACGTCAACAGCACGGCGAACACCGACACCACACCGATCACCGGCTTGGACAGTGGTATGACGATCGACCACAACAGGCGGAGCGGACCGGCGCCGTCGACTCGGGCGGCTTCGATGATCTCGTTGGGCAGGTTCTCCATGAACCGTTTGACGAGGATGACGTTGAAGGCGCTCGCCCCGGCCGGCAGCCATACGCCCCAGTAGGAGTTGAGCAACGACGTGCCGATGATCGGCAGGTCGAGCACCGTGACGAACAGCGGGACGAGCAGGACGACCGGGGGCACGAACAACGTCACGAGGACGGCGCCCGTGAGGACCCGGGCGTACCACGGGCGGAGGATTGCCAGGACATAGCCACCGGTGACGGCGACGATCACCTGGACGGCCCACGAGCCGGCGGCGATCTTGACGGTGTTGAAGAAGTAGTGACCGATCTGGGCGTCCTGCCACGCCGTGACGAGGTTCTCGAAGTCGAACCCGCTCGGCCACAGGCTCATCGGATGGCGCAGCGTGTCCTGCGTGGTCGACACCGCGGACTTGGCAAGCCACAGCAACGGCCCGAGAGCGACGATCACGAGAAACACGAGCAGGAGAGCGTGGACGCAAAGCATCGTCCAACGCACGCTGGGCCGGCGGCGATCGATCGGCGACAGGACGCTCCGACTGCTCATTGCGTTCCCCGGCCACGCCACAATCTGCCTGCGCAGCTTGTGGCCGCTCCTCGGCGGGCGCCTCGTCGCTCGCACGTGTGGTGCTTCCCACTCATTTCGTAGACCAACTTCTCGTCGCGCGGAAGTACACGGCGGTGAAGATGGCGAGACAGCCGGCGAGCATCAGGCTCAGCGCCGCGGCCGCTCCGTAGTCAGTCGTTCCGCCGCCGCCGAACGCGTACCGGAAGATCAGCAGCATCACGGTCAAGGTCGCGTTGGCCGGGCCGCCCTCGGTGAGCAAGTACGGCTCGGTGAAGACCTGCAACGTGCCGATCAGCTGGAGGATCAACGTCACGAACAACACGGTGCGCAGCTGCGGCAGCGTGACGTGCCAAACCTTGCGCCAGATCGAGGCGCCGTCGACCTCGGCGGCCTCGTACAACTCAGTGTTCACGCCGGTGAGCGCGGCGAGATAGATGATCACGGTAGCGCCGGCCGCCGACCACGTGGCGAGCAGGACAATCGACGGCATCGCCCACGTCCGGTCCTGGAACCATGGGTAGGGGCCGAGCCCGACCCAGCCGAGGATCGTGTTGAACGTGCCCGTAGGGCTGGCGTCGTAGAACACCCGCCACAGCAGGATCGAGGCGACCGGGGGGATGACCACCGGGATATAGGCGAGGCCGGCGTACAGCCCGCGCCAGCGGCGCACCTCGCTGATCAGCACGGCGAGGATGATCGGCACCGGGTAGCCGAACACGAGGGCAAGGAACGTGAACCACAGCGTGTTCTTCACGGCGGTGGTGAGCAGCGGGTCGTCGAGGACCCGGCGGAAGTTGTCGAGTCCTACCCAACGGGCGCTCTCGACGAGATTGGTCTCCTGCAGGCTGAGCACGAACGCTCGAACGAGCGGCCACCACGAGAAGTACGTGAACGTGAGAAGGAGCGGGAGCGTGAGGAGGAGAGTGCTCACCCACCCAGCGCGGGCCGGCGACCGTGATTGGTGAGCTGCGCGTGCAGAAACCTGCACGGTGGACTCACCAATCTCGGTCGCGGACCGCACGTCTCAGGCGGACTCGACCAGCGCGGTCACGTCGGCGTCGGCCTGCGAAAGCAGGGCGGCGATGTCGGCGTCTTCTTCGGTGAGCACCGTCTGCACGATGGTGTCGAGGATGGCGTACATCTCCTGGGTGTGTGACGGCGGCTCGGGGATCAGTGGCTGATCGAGGAAGCTCTCCTTGAACGGGGCCATCTGATCCTGAGGAACGTTGACGAGGTCGGCCACCCAGGCATCGGACTGGGCCAGCTGCTCGGCGCTGAAGATCGGCAGTGCCGGCGTCCCGATCGGAGCGTCGTTGGCGGCCAGCGCCTCGGCATCGGCGCGCGCCGCCGACTCATCGGTCAGCTTGCCCATGTAGAAGAAGTCGATCCACTTCACAGCGGCATCGCGCTCGGCGTCCTCGGCGTCAGCACGAACCGCGGCGACCGTGCCGCCGGCGAGCACGCCGGCTTCGGGGCCCTCGAGGGGAATGACCGTGAGGCCGTACGTGGCCGGATCGATGCCGTTCTCGGTCACCAGGCTGTTGTAGACGTCCGAGCCGCCCATGTACATACCGACCTGCCCGGCGGCGAACGCCTGGTTGATCGTGCCCCAGGCGAGCAAGAAGTTCGACCCCATCGAGTTGTCCTCCCAGCGCAGCGACTGGAGATACTCGAGGGCCGCGACAGTGCCCGGATTGTCGATCGTGACGTCGATGCCGTCGGCAGTCTCCTCCTGGAGCCGGCCGCCGAAGGCGTAGCTGAGCGTCGTCAGCATCCAGCCACCGGTGTTGTCCTGGGTCATCTGGGCGAAGCCGGCCTGACCGGTCGCCTCGGAGATCGCTGCCGCGGCCTCGCGCACTTCCTCCCACGTCGTGGGCGGAGCGTCGGGGTCGAGTCCGGCCTCCTCGAACATCGCCCGGTTGTAGTGCAGGCCGATGCTGTAACCGGCGATCGGCACACCGAACGACGCTCCTTCGGCGTTCTGGACGACGGTCAGCACGTTCGGGTTGAAGTCGGCGGCGTAGGGCAGCTGCTCCAGCTCGGCGCTGATGTCGGCGACCTGGCCGCGCTCGATCAGACCCTGTGAGTCGGTGAACGGGATCTGGAACACCGTCGGCAGGGTGCCGCCGGCGAGCTGGGCGGCGAACGTGGCGACGTCCCACTGGTACTCGTTGGGCTCGATGGTGATGTTCGGATACTCCGCTTGGAACTCTTCGACGCGCTGAAGGAATGCTTCGCGGGCACCCGCTTCGGTGCTCGGTGGCAGGTTGCTGACCGAGATCGTGACGGGCTCCGCCGACGCTGTCCGCTCGGCGGAGGCAAAGCCTGCCGCAACTTGCGTGACGACGAGTGCGCCACATGCCGCGAGCACGGCGTTTCGGTACCGGATTCGCATGATTGTTGCTCCTTACTGTTCCGGGTCTGGTTGGTGGTTGTCGAGTTGGACCCATGCCGCCGAGTCGGCCGGTAGCCGGCCCTCGTCCAGTGGGCCACTGGTGGTCAAGACGGTCCCGGCTGGCAGCTGGACGGGACCGAGGGACAGGTTGACGATGCAGGCGACCTCGCCACGGCGGAACGCCAGCACGCCGACATCGGCAGGGATCCAGTGCAGTGGTCCGTCGGCACCGACGAAGTGGGCCCGCCGGAGGCCGATCACCTCTCGGTAGAGAGTGAGCATCGACGTCGGGTCGCCGTCCTCGGCGGCAACCGAGAGCGCGGACCACGAAACCGGCTGGGGCAGCCATGGCGTGCTGCCGTCGGGCCCGAAGCCGAACGGGGGCTCGTCACCGTCCCATGGCAGCGGCACCCGGCACCCGTCGCGTCCGGGGTCGGTGCCCCCGGACTGGAAGTGCATCGGGTCCTGAATGTGCTCCGGAGGGAGGTCCTCGACCTCGGGAAGCCCGAGCTCTTCGCCTTGGTAGACGTACAGCGTCCCGGGAAGGGCGGCGACGAGCAATGCCGCCGCGCGGGCGCGACGCAACCCGAGGGCGAGGTCGGTCGGGGTGCCGATGCGCTTGGCGGCGAAGGAGAACGTCGTGTCAGCGCGCCCGTAGCGAGTGACTACGCGAGTGACGTCGTGGTTCGACAGCACCCACGAAGGCGGCGCCCCGACAGGTTCGTGGCTGCCCAGCGTGTCGTCGATGCACGTGCGCAGCGCTTCGGCATCCCATGGGCAGGCAAGGAAGTCGAAGTTGAACGCGCCATGCAACTCGTCGGGTCGCAGGTAGCGGGCAAAGCGCTGGCGGTCCTCGAGCCAGACCTCGCCGATCAACGCCCGCGGCGGGTCGTACGAGTCGGCGATCGCCCGCCACGAGCGGTAGACGTCGTGGATCTCGTCGCGGTCGATGAACGGGTGCTGCGGCCCGGGGGCGACGTCGCTCAGGTCGGGCAGCGCCGGATCCTTGATCGCCAATGCCGCCGAATCGATGCGAATGCCCGCCGCGCCCCGGTCGAACCAGAAGCGCAGGATCGCCTGGTGCTCCTCGCGGACAGCTGGGTGGTCCCAGTTGAGGTCGGGCTGCGCCGGAGCGAACAGATGAAGGAACCAATCGCCGCGAGTGCCGTCCGGGTTCTTCGTGCGCGTCCACGCCGCGTCCCCGAAGTGCGAGGTCCAGTTGTTCGGTGGCTCGTCACCGTGGGCGCCGCGCCCACGGCGGAACCAGAAGCGGTCGCGCAGCGGCGAATTGGGTCCACCGGCATGGGCCTGGATGAACCACTGGTGCTGGTCGGACACGTGATTGGGGACGATGTCGATGATCGTGCGGATGCCGAGGGCGAGGGCCTCGGCGATCAACGCCTCGGCTTCGGCAAGCGTGCCGAACGCCGGGTCGATCGCCCGGTAGTCGGCGACGTCGTAGCCGCCGTCGGCGAGCGGCGAGGCGTACCAGGGGTTGTACCAAATGGCGTCGACGCCAAGCTCACTGAGGTAGCCGAGCCGCGCGCGCACGCCGGCGAGATCGCCGACACCGTCACCGTTGGCGTCGGCGAAGCTGCGCACATAGAGCTGGTAGATGACCGCGTCGCGCCACCAGGCGCGCTCGGAATCGGTCATTGACGATGTCCCCCTTCACAGCGTCCTTCGCTGCTGCGGTGCTACCTAAGCAAACCGAACGCCATGATGCAAGAAATCGTCAGACTTTCGCAGGAATGCAACGATTGCTTGCGATTTGTAAGCGATCAGGTGGTCGGTGGGGCGCTCCCCGTCGAGGATCGAACGACCAACTCCGGGGCGTAGAGCAATTCGGCGGGGCCGTCGTGGCGTCCCTCGAGTTGGCTGACGAGCCGATCGACAGCGGCCCTTCCCATCGTCTCGATCGGCTGGCGAACCGTGGTCAGCGGCGGATCGGTGTACTTCATGAACGCCGAGTCGTCGAACCCCACCACCGAGACATCGAGGGGCACGTCGAGTCCGCGTCGGCGCACAGCGCGGATTGCCCCGAGGGCCAGCGGATCGCTGGCGCACACGATCGCCGTGACGCCGCTGTCGAGGAGGTCCCCGCACGCCGCCTGGCCGCCTTCCGCCGAGAACGTCGATCTGGCCACCCGGTCGTCGGGGATCTCCAGGTGGTGACGGGCGACGGCGTCGCGCGCACCGTCACGCTTGCGATTGCTCGGCACGTGGTCGGACGGCCCGAGGAGCAACCCGATGGCGCGATGGCCGAGGGCGATGAGGTGGTCGATCGCCTGCTCAGCGGCCATCGCGTCGTCGCATGACACTGTCGGGAAGTCGAGCCAGGCAGCCGCCGCGTTGATGAACACGACCGGCAGGTTGCGCTCGGCGAGCCGGGCATAGTGCCCGTGCGGAGCGTCCTCCTGGGCGTACATGCCCCCGGCGAACACGACACCCGACACCTGTTGGTCGAAGAGCAGGTCAACGTAGGCGGCCTCGGTGAACCCACCGACCGTGCGTGTGCACAGCACAGGAGTGAAACCCTGCTGGGCGAGGGCGCCGCCGATGACGTCGGCGACAGCCGGGAAGATCGGGTTCTGCAGCTCGGGCAGGACGAGTCCGACGAGGCGGGCCCGTTCACCGCGCAGCTGAGTCGGGCGCTCGTAGCCGAGCACGTCGAGGGCTGTGAGCACGGCCTGGCGAGTCGGCTCAGCGACGCCGGGGCGTTGGTTGAGAACCCTGCTGACCGTGGCCTCGCTCACGCCGACGTGTCGTGCAACCTCCGCAAGCCGCCTCCGCATCGCCGCAAGACTATGTCAATCGCCTGCAAGTACTTGCAACCCTGCTGTCTGTGTCAGCGAACACGACCGCCGGCGTCGTGTTCGCTGACACAGAGTTCCGGGGGCGCGTCAGCGCGTTAGTTCGGCGACGAGGAAGGCGATAGTGCGGGCCTCGTCGCGCCAGGCGTCGTAGCGCCCGCTGCGCCCGCCGTGGCCGGCACCCATCTCGGTTCGCAGCACAACCGGACGCTGTGTCCCGGCGCCGACCGAGCGCAGCCGGGCGACCCACTTGGCCGGTTCGTGATACGACACGCGGGGATCGTTGAGCCCGGCCGTCACGAAGATCGCCGGATAGTCGGCGGGCACTGTGTTGTCGTAGGGGGAGTAACCGGCGATGTAGCTGGCGAACGGCTCGGCGCGGGGATCGCCCCACTCCTCCCACTCCGTGACCGTCAACGGCAGCGAGGGTCGCTCATCGTCGTCACCACGTCGACGAAGGGAACCTCCGCTACCGCAGCGGCATAGCGATCGGGACGCATCGTGACGCACGCTCCGACGAGCAACCCGCCGGCGCTCCCGCCGCGCAACGCCAACCGAGCGCCGTCGGCGAAGCCGTCGGCCGCGAGGTGGTCGGTGGCGGCGAGCGTGTCGGTGAACGTGTTGCGCTTGTTGAGCAGCTTGCCGTCGAGGTACCACGATCGACCGAGCTCACCTCCGCCGCGCGGATGGACGAGGGCGAAGGTGACCCCGCGATCGAGCAACGACAGCCGGGCGATGCTGAACCATGGAGCCAACGAGTACTCGTACGCCCCATAGCCATAGACCACGCATGGTGAAGTGCCGTCCAGTGGCGTGTCCCGATGGCGGGCGATGTCGACGGGAATCTCGACGCCGTCGGTGGCCTTGGCCCACGTGCGAACTGCGACGTACGCATCGAGATCGACACCTGGCGTCGGTGTCTGCTTGCGCAGGACCCGCTCGCCAGTGGCGAGATCGTGGTCGAAGACGGACTGCGGCGTGGTCAGCGATTGGTAAGAGAGCCGAAGGGTCGTCGTGTCCCACTCCGGATTGGCGCCGATCGACAGGTCGTGTGGTTCGTCACCGAAGTCGATCGCCTCGGCGGAGCCATCACGGCGCAGCACGCGGACTCGCGGCTGGGCATCCTTCCACTCGTGGACGACGAGGTGATCGGCGAACGGCTCGGCCTCGGTGAGCCTCCGACCGGCCTCGTGGGCGATGAGATCCGACCATGCGCTCGGATCCTCGGGCGGCGCCGTCATCAGGCGGAAGTCCGGCGCGTCGAGGTTGGTGAGTACGACGAAGCGGTCGCCCCAGTCGTCGATGCCGTACTCGACGTCCGGAGTGCGCGCCCGGACAAGTGACGGCGTCCCTTGTGGATCGTCGCTACGAAGCACGAAGGACTCGCCGCTCGTCTTCGACGACGAGGAGATGACGATCCACCGTTCGCTGCGCGTCGCTCCGACGTGGAGAAAGAAGCGCTCGTCGTCCTCGGTATGGACGAGGACGTCGTCCTCGGGGGGCGTGCCGAGGCGGTGCCGCCAGATCTGGAACGGCCGCATCTGATCGTCCGGCCGGGCGTAGAACAGCCAGTCATTGCCCGCCGACCAGGCGACGCCGCCCCACGAGGAGGTGCCGGTGATCTCGTCGGCGTCTGCGCCGGTGCCGAGGTTGCGGACGCGGAGCGTGTAGCGCTCGCCGCCGTCGACGTCACTCGACCAGGCGAGCAGCGTGTGGTCGGGTGACGGTTCGACGTCGTGGACGTCGAAGTACTCGTGGCCCTCGGCCTCGGCGTTGCAGTCGAGGATGACGGTTTCCGGCGTGTCCGGCACTTCGGGATCACGACTGCGGCAGAACACCGGGTAGGACTGGCCCTCGATCGTGCGCGTGACGTACCACCAGCCGCCGTGGAGTACCGGCACGGAAAGGTCGGTCTCCTGGACTCGTGACTTGATCTCCTGGAACACCGTCTCGACGAGCTCGGCCCGTGCCGGCTCGGCGAAGTACTGATCGGAGTAGGTGTTCTCGGCGTCGAGGTAGGCGATCGTGGCGGGGTCGTCACGATCGGCGAGCCAAGCCCAGGGGTCGTCGACGACCCCGGTCGGGCGCTTCCACTCGTGTGGTCGGGTTGGTGCGACGGGGGGTTCGATCGCTTCGTTCATGCTCGCCCGAGCGTAGGGCCGACGCCGGCCGCTCGAACGGCGGAATCCGGCGGGTACCGTCAACGTCGATGCGGGTGTGGATCGACCAGGATCTGTGCACTGGCGATGGGCTGTGCACCGATCACTGCCCAGACGTGTTCACCCAGTTGGAGGACGGCATCGCCTACGTCACCGAGTTCGGCGTGCCGCTCAACGACCCGGGCAGCGGTGGCTCGCTCGCCAACGTGCCGACCCGCAACATTGTCGACGTGATCCACGCCGCCGAGGCCTGCCCGGGGGAGTGCATCTTCATCGAGCTCGACGACCGCGTCGACGCCACCCTCGACGTCAACGTCGATGCCCGCATCGCCGCCCGCGTCGAAGTCGTCTGAGGCCGCCCACTCCAGCGACCGATGGGTGTTTTCCTGACCGAATCGGGGACTCCTCGGGTTCGCGTGGGTTCAGTCGAGGCTCCGGGCGTGCGCGCTTGCACTGGAAGGGTTGGTTTCCAGCCGCCGCGAGGGAACTGATGTCGCTGAGCGGCCAGATCTGGCCGCTTTGCGCGAGAAGATCCCGAAGTACCGACTGAAACGACCGTTTCGTGCCTGCTGCGTCGGCAGTTCTCGCCGCTGGCCCCGTCGACACCCGGAAGTGTGAGCGCAAACAGCACAAACCTGCTGCGACAGCTCACAGTTCACGGGGATGTCGGCTCCGCCCGACACGACGTCAGTAGCCGCCGCTTCTGGAGCCATACCCCGTGACGCAGCGCGCGGCCACGCCCACAAAACCCGAGGAGAACCCCGAATCGTCAGGAACACACCCATCGGTGGGTCTTCGGGACGGTTCGAACAGGGAATTGTTACTATGGCGGTAGTGCTAATCCGCGGAGGACTGTCGTGACGTCGTTCGACCTAGATCTCAGCAAGTACCAGCTCGGATGGAGCGACGAGGTCGAGTACGCCTTCACGCCCGAAAGGGGTATCAACGAGGGCGTCGTCGACCAGATCTCGTGGTGGAAGGGCGAGCCGCGGTGGATGGCGAACTTCCGCAAGCGCAGCCTGCGCACGTTCGACCGCAAGCCGATGGCGCCCTGGTTCGCCGTCAACATGCCCGATATCGACTTCCAGAACATCTACTACTACCTCAAGCCGGCCACCGCCCAGGTCGACGAGTGGGACCAGCTGCCCGCTCAGATGCAAGCCACGTACGAGAAGCTCGGCATCCCCGAAGCCGAGCGCCAGTACCTCTCCGGCGTGACCGCGCAGTACGAAAGCGAAGTCGTCTTCCACCGCAATCGTGAGGAGCTCGCGTCGCAGGGAATCCTGTTCTGCGACATGGACACGGCTCTGCGCGAGTACCCGGACATCGTCAAGTCGTACTTCGGCACGGTCATCCCGCCTGGCGACAACAAGTTCGCCGCCCTCAACTCGAGCGTCTGGAGCGGCGGATCGTTTGTGTACGTGCCCGAGGGTGTCGAGGTCGAGATGCCGTTGCAGGCCTACTTCCGGATCAACTCCGAGAACGCCGGGCAGTTCGAGCGCACGCTGATCATCGCCGAGGCTGGCTCCAAGGTGCACTACATCGAGGGTTGCTCGGCGCCGGTGTACACGAGCGACTCGCTGCACTCGGCGGTCGTCGAGATCATCGTCAAGCCGAGTGCCCGGGTCACTTACACGACGATCCAGAACTGGAGCCCGAACGTCTACAACCTCGTCACCAAGCGGGCGAAGGTCGAGGCCGAAGGCCACATGGAATGGATCGACGGCAACATCGGATCGAAGCTCACGATGAAGTACCCGAGCGTGTACTTGATGGGGCCGAAGGCCACGGGTGAGGTGCTGTCGGTCGCCTACGCCGGCGCCGGGCAGCACCAGGACGCCGGGGCGAAGATGATTCACGCCGCGCCGGAGACATCGTCGAAGATCGTGTCGAAGTCGATATCCAAGGACGGCGGGATCACGACCTATCGCGGCCTCGTGCGCGTCGACGAGGGGGCGACCGGCGTGAAGTCGCACGTGCAGTGCGACGCCCTGATCCTCGACGACGAGTCGGAGAGCCGCACGCTTCCGTACATGGAGGTCGGCCAGCGCGATGCCCAGATCGGCCACGAGGCGACGGTGTCGAAGGTCGCCGACGAGCAACTCTTCTACCTCATGAGCCGCGGGCTCTCCGAGGAGCAGGCGATGAGCATGGTCGTCAACGGCTTCATCGAGCCGATCACCCGCACGCTGCCGATGGAATACGCCGTCGAGTGGAGCCGCCTCATCGAGTTGCAGATGGAGGGGTCCGTCGGCTGAGCGATGAGTTGTCGAGCGGCGGGAAGTCGGTACTAGCCACCCCCGTCGAGAGGAGACTCACATGTTCAGCAACACGAAGGCGTTCAGCGGCTTTGCCGTGGACGACCTCGAGGCCGCCAAGAAGTTCTACGGCGAGGTCCTCGGCATCAACGTCAGCGAGGACAACGGATTGCTCACGCTGCATCTCGCCGCCGATCGCGACACTCTCGTCTATCCGAAGCCCGATCACCAGCCGGCTGCCTACACAATCCTCAACTTCCCGGTTGCGGACATCGATGCGGCCGTCGACGAGCTGACCAGCCGCGGCGTCACGTTCGAGCGTTACGAGGGGTTCGGCCAGGACGGCAAGGGCATCTCCCGCAATCCCGAGGGGCCGCCGATCGCCTGGTTCACCGATCCGGCGGGCAACATCCTCGCCGTGCTGGAGCTGTAAACCTGTCGCCTTGTCCCATCACCGATGTGCTTGAATAGGCGTCACCAGAGGGAGGAGGTGGTCCAACACGATGCATGAACTTTACGGGACCCTGGAGGTGGTTGGCCGCTAGGCGGTCACGCTGAACGGCTGGCGAATACCCGCCAACCTCCGCCAACCGAGCCGCCGGACGTCGTTCCGCCGGCAACAAACGGCCCGGTTGGTCCCAATCAGTGTTCGTATCGAGGGGCGCGTGAGCGCCCCTCGATACGCGTCATGACCCCAGATGCGACGGCACGGGTGAGGGCTCGGTGAGGCCGGCGACGACGACGTCGAGGCAGGCGTTGACGTACTCGGGGGTGAGCTTGCGGCGGCGGACGATCTTCTGGAACACGATCGGACCGACGGTGACGCCGATCAACGCCTCGAGGCCGACGTCGGCGATCTCCGGGCGCAGCTCGCCACGGTCGAGCGCTCGCTCGATGATCGTGCGGCACACTCGCTCGCGCTCACTGCCGATGCGGTCGAGGAGATAGGCCATCTCCGGATCGCGGTCGGCGGCTTCGATGATCGCCGGCATGACGTTGCCGACGTGGCCGGAGAGATCGGTCCTCATCACCGCGCCGAAGAAGGCTTCGAGGTCGCCGCGCAGGGATCCGGTGTCGGGCGTGCGGAGGTGCTCGAACATCGCGTTGACGGTGTCGACGATCAGCGCCGTGCGCTCGGGCCAGTGCCGGTAGATCGTCGTCTTGGCCACGCCGGACCGGGCAGCCACGTCCTCGATCGTCAAGTTGACGACGCCCTTCTCGACGATCAGCTGGCGCGCTGCTTCGAGCGTCTTGCGCCTGGCTTCGTCGCTGCGGGGTCTGGCCACGTGTCACCTGTCACTTTCTGATGCCGTTACTGCTACGCTAGCGTAGCGAAATAACTGACCGAATGACCGCGATTTAGCTGCGCAATGGGATCAAGTAACTGTGACTGATGCAACTCTACGACACGACAACGTAGCGATAGAAGATGTCGATCTCGACGGCATCGACCCGGCCGTGTACGCACGGCGGTGGAAGACCCTGGCGGTGCTCTGCGCCTCGCTGATCATCGTGATCGTCGGCAACACCGTGCTCAACGTCGCTCTGCCGACGCTGCAGATGCCAACCAACGCAGGTGGCATCGGGGCGTCGAACACCGACATCCAGTGGATCGTCGACGCCTACGGGCTCGTGTTCGCCGGGTTGCTGTTCACCGCCGCCGCGCTCGGCGACCGTTTTGGCCGTAAGGGCGCACTGCAGGCCGGCCTCGTGGTCTTCGGGCTCGGCTCATTGCTCGGCGTCTTCGCCGACACGACCGGGATGCTGATCGCGTCTCGCGCCATCATGGGTGTCGGCGCCGCGTTCGTCATGCCATCGACGCTGTCGATCCTCGCCAACGTGTTCCCCGCCCGAGAGCGGGCCAAGGCGATCGCCATATGGGCCGGGATCTCCGGCGCCGGGGCGGCGATCGGCCCCGTCGCCTCGGGACTTCTCCTCGAGCACTTCTGGTACGGCTCGGTGTTCCTCGTCAACCTGCCGATCATCGCCGGGGCGATCGCGGCCGGCTACGTACTCATTCCGAAGTCGAGGGACGCCGGCGAGACACCGCTCGACCCCGTCGGCGCGGTGTTGTCGATCCTCGGTCTCGGTTCCCTCGTCTACGCCATCATCGAAGGTCCGCATCACGGCTGGCTGAGTGCTGAGTCAGCGCTTTGGTTCGGCGCAGCAGCGATCTTCCTCCTCGCCTTCGGCATGTGGGAGTGGCACAACCGCCACCCGATGCTCGAGCTCCGGCTGTTCAAGAACCCACGATTTGCCGTCTCCTCGGGTGGTATCACGCTGGTGTTCTTCGCCATGTTCGGCTCGTTCTTCATGCTCGCCCAGTATTTCCAGGGCGTCATCGGCTGGAGCCCGCTCGGGGCGGCGCTGCGACTGCTGCCGTTCTCCGCGGTGATGATGGTCATCGCCCCGAACACGCCGAAGCTGGTCGCACGTTTGGGGGCCAACAAGGTCGGTGCCCTCGGACTCAGTTCCGTCGCCATCGGCATGGTCGGGACGCAGTTGTTCTTCGGCGTCGACACGTCGTATTGGACAATGCTCGTCGTCATCTTCTTCCTCGCCGCCGGCATGGCGATGACGATGACGCCGATGACCACCCAGCTGATGGCCGCCGTCCCCCGCGACCGCGCCGGGATGGGCTCGGCCACCAACGACACGACCCGCGAGCTGGGGGGCGCCCTCGGCGTCGCCGTGCTCGGCTCGCTCGTCACCGGCCAGTTTGCCAACGGCGTTGCGTCCGCCGTATCCGGACTGCCTGCCGCTGTACGCGAAGAGGCTGAGGGCAGCCTCGGCGGTGTGCTCGGGTTGAACTTCCGCGGCCTCGTCCCCGACAACGTCGTCACCGTGGCCAAGCAGTCGTTCGTCGACGGCCTCGGCCTGGCGACGACGGTGTCGGCGGTCGTCGTGGTGGTCGCCGCCATCCTCGTCTACAAGTTCCTGCCGTCCGATCGCGGTTCGCTGGAAGTCTCCGGCGAGGGCGTCGAGGTCGAACCGGAGGAGGCCGACTTCAACGCCGGCGAGGTCGCACCGGCACCTGTCGCCGGTCACTGAGCGCACCCCCCGTCGTCGCTCATCACGCCGCGGTCCGCTCGAGGGCAGGCTCCGGCTCGAAGACGACGACGTCGCCGCCGATGCCGCCCGCCGCACTCGCCGTGCGGCGGGCGCCGGCGACCACGACAGCGAGCAGGACGACGACCATGGCGACGATGCCGAGGATCATCGTCCCTGCGGTGTTCACTCCCCAGCGCTCGCTCACGGCCCCGAAGACGAGTGAGAAGGGCAGGAACACGACCCAACTTCCGGCGCCGACCGTCGAGGACACCCCGGAACGGATGTCTGACGGGATGGCGTCGTGGAGCAGGCGGGTGAGGTAGATCCCGACGGCGATCGCCAGCAGGGCCAGCAGGGCCTGCGCACCCGTGGCCACGGCGGCATTGCGGGCGATCACAAGGGTTGCGCCGGCGGCCACGAACAACGTTGAAACGACGATCAGTGACGGCCACCGCTCGAGATGCATCCGCCCGGCGAGCAGGCCACTCAGTCCGAGCGACGCCATCAGCGCCGCCCACGCCGGACCGAACGAGCCGGCCGACGAATCGGCGGCGACGAGCCACAGCGGGCCGAACTCGAACACCGCCTGGGTCAGCAGCGCGGTGAGAATCAGCAAGGCGGCGATCGGGATCAGCCGGGTTTGCCGCCTGACGGTCCGCACAGTGAGGCCGAGATGCTCGCCGAGCGAGCGACGCTCGTCGGTGACGTGCAGACGCGGTTCGCGGAAGCGAAGCAGGAACATCGTCGAGATGATCAGGAACGGCAGAGTGGCGAAGTAGGTGACCCGCGGAGCCGTCGCCGCGGCGAGGGCACCGCCGGCCAACGCACCGAGCGTGAGTGAGATGCTCTCGGCCATCCGCACCCGCCCGACCACGGACTCGAAGCGATCGCTCGACCCGGTCTCCTCCAGCACGGTGTCGTAGACGATCGCGTCGAACGTGCCCGACTGCATCGCGAAGTAGACGCCGAGGAACATGGCGGAGACGACGTACATCACCACGCCATTGCTGAGCCCGCCCACGAGCACGCTGGCGAAGGCGCCGAGGTTGCCGATGACGAGCACGCCGCGGCGGCTCCACCGATCAGCGAGCACACCCGAGACGACCTCGAGCAGCGGGACGAGAGCGGCGTAGGCGGCGGCCATCACGCCGATCGTCCTTGGCGTGAAACCGATCTCGGTGAGGAACAACTTCTCGATCGGTACCCACAGGGCGACACCGCCGAAGAAGAAGGCGGCGATGAGCGGTGCGAGTCGGTGAGTCATGCTCCTAAAATAGGAGTATTAAATCCGGAAAGTCAATGAAGTGTTGCGGAATTAGGACAGAAGTCACTAGGATCGAGGACATGACGACGCGGACTTACGGCGACGGATGTTCGTCGGCACATGCCCTCGATCTCGTCGGCGACCGTTGGGCGCTGCTGATCGTTCGCGACCTGCTGTTCGGGCCGAAGCGGTTCTCCGATCTCGCTGCCGGACTGCCTCACGCGAGTCCCAACGTGCTCACTCAGCGCCTTCGAGAGTTGGAGGCAGCGGAGATCGTGCGCCGCCGCCGGCTGCCGCCGCCCGCCTCGACGATGGTGTACGAGCTCACCGATTGGGGTGCTGATCTGGAGCCCATCTTGATGGGCCTCCAACGCTGGGGCGCGGGTTCGGCGACCCTTTCGCACGACGTCCCCGTCGGATGCGACGCGGCGATGCTCGCCCTCAAGAATGCGTTCGACGCCACGGCCGCGGGGGATCTCGCCGGGACCATCGAGGTCCGGTTCGGCAGCGGCACCTTCGTCCTCACGATTGGCGGCGCGCGAGCTGGACATCCGCCGCGGCGCCGCCGATGATCCGGACGCCGCCATCGAGACCGATCCGCCGACCCTCGAAGCGGTTGCGTTCGGCATGCGCTCGTTGGACGACGCCGAGTCCGGGGGTGACGTCCGCATCGAGGGCGATCACCGACTGGCCGCGCGCTTCCTCGACCTCTACGCCGACTCCCGATCCTCCCAACCGATGGGTGCTTAGGGGACCGAAGCGTCCCCGAAACACCCATCGGTTGGCGGGATGCGGCCCGTACGCTGGGGCCGATGCCGATGCGTGTGGAGTGCAAACACTTCGAGAGCCGCACCTACCGCAATGGTGAGACGGTGCGTAAGTGCGACCTCGATCTCGCCCCGGACGCGCCCTGGCGTTGCCCCGACGACTGCCCGGCGTACGAGCGCCGCCTCGCCGACCGCTCGTGGACCCACGGGTCACTGATCACGCCGCCGACGCCTGACGAGCCGGCGTCGGTCGCCGACGGGACGGCGGCATCGATTCTCGACGAGGCCGAGGACCACTTGATGGAGATCGGCGACCGGGTCCGCGCCGAGGTCGACGCCGAGCGGGCGGCCGCCCGTGGCAAGCGCCGCTGGTGGTCGCGGTTCTTCAGCACGTACGACGACTGATCGTTTACTTTCTGTCAATGCGCGGGAGAGCCGACCTCCATCTCACGAGCCGGCTCAGCGGGGTGGCGGTGTCGTTGGTCGCCCTGCTCGGGGCGTTCGCCATCGGCGCGTTGATGATCTGGCTGCTCGGCGCCTCGCCACGGGAAGGATTCGCCGCCCTCTTCGAAGGCGCCTTCGGCGGACGCACCCAACTGGCCGAAACGGCGGTCAAGGCAACACCGCTGCTGCTGGTCGGCACCGGGATCTGCATCGCGTTCCGGGCCAGGGTGATCAACGTCGGTGGTGAGGGCCAGATCCTGTTTGGTGCCCTCTTCGGGACGTTGGCCGCGCTCGGTCTCGGTGACGTTCCCCGCCCCGTCCTCCTCCCACTTGTCCTCCTCGCCGGCATGGTCGGCGGCGGCCTGTGGGGGGCGATTCCCGGCTACCTCAAGGCCTACCTCGGCGTCAACGAGATCCTCTCGACGATCATGCTCAACATCGTCGCCGTGCAGGTCGTCACGTACCTCCTGCGCGGCCCGCTGATCGACCCGGCGCAGGAGGCGACTGGGGCCCGCATCCCCCAGACCGAACGACTGTCGCCGAACGCCGACTTACCGATCCTCCTCGGCGGGACACGATTGCACCTCGGCGTGGTGATCGCAGTCGGCATGGCCGTTGCGGCGTGGGTGTTCCTCTGGCAGTCGACCCTCGGGTATCGCGTTCGGGCCGTCGGTGCCGGTCCCGACGCTGCTCGCTACGCGGGCATCCCGGTGCGCTCGATGACGTTGCTGGCCCTGACGCTGAGCGGCGCCCTGTGCGGACTCGCCGGTGCCATCCTCGTGTTCGGCAGCGAGAGCCACCGCTTCATCACGGACGGCTCGGCGACGGGATTCACGGGGTCCGCTGGGTTCAACGGCATCGTTGCCGCCTTGTTCGGCGCCCTCCATCCGCTGTGGACGATCCCCGCCTCGTTCCTGTTCGGCGGCCTCCTCGTCGGGGCCAACGCGATGCAGCGGGAGATCCAGATCCCCGCCTCGCTCGTCGTCGCCCTCAACGGGATCGTCGTGCTGTTCGTCGTCTGCAGCGTCGACGTGCGCCGCCGCTTGGCGATGCGAACGGCGAGACCGCAGCCCGGCGCCGCGTCACGACTCGACGGATGTGTCGGTCCTCACGCTCGATGAGGTGGGCGTGTGAGCGAGTTCTTCACCGTCTCTGTTCTCGTCGCCACGGTCGCGTCGGCGGTGCGGCTGACGACGCCGTACGCCTTCGCCGCCCTCGGCGAGACGCTCGGCCAGCGCAGCGGCGTGCTCAATCTCGGCGTCGATGGGGTGATGCTCCTCGGCGCCTTCTTCGCCTACTGGGTCGCTCTCGAGCAGCAGAACCTGTGGCTCGCCGTGCTCGCCGGCGCCGCCGTCGGTGCGGTGATGGGCGTGGTGTACGCGATCGTCACGCTCGTCTTCCACGGCGAACAGGGGATCAGCGGCATCGGCGTGTACCTGTTCGGGCTCGGGTTCTCCGAGCTGCTCTACCGCCAGCACATCGGCACGCCGCTGCCGGCGCCGTCGCTGGAGCGGTGGGAGATCCCGGTGCTCGGCGACATTCCCAAGGTCGGCACGATGTTCTTCGACCACAGCCTGCTCGTCTACGCCGCCGTTCTGCTTGTGCCGTTGCTCGCCCTGCTGATCAACCACACGCGCTTCGGGCTCAACGTCCGCGCCGTCGGCGAGAACCCCGAGGCCGCCGACAGCCGTGGGGTCAGCGTCAACGGCACCCGAACCGTGACGATCATCGTCGCCAACCTGCTCGCCGGCGTCGCCGGCGCGGCGTTGGCGCTGGAGCTCGGGACGTTCCAGCAGAACCTCACCAACGGCATCGGATTCATCGCCGTCGCCCTCGTCTACTTCGGATCGTGGCGGCCGCTGTGGGTGTTCGCCGGCTCGTTCCTGTACGGCCTGCTCAACGCCACGGTGAACCAGCTGAAGACACTCGGCATCGTCAGCGGCAGCGCAGCCAGCCTGGCCACGGCCGCGCCCGCGGTGCTCACTGTCGCCGCCCTCGTCGTCATCGCCCGCCGCCGAGTCGAGCAACCGGCGGCGCTGACGTTGCCGTTCGTGCGGGGCGGCTAGACCTCAACAACCAAGAAACACCCCCAGGGAGGAACCATGACAGACAACCGCAGATTGCGGCGCACGCGCCGTGTGGCGACGGCGGCCACGGCGATACTCGCCGCGACCGCAGCGACCGGCGTCGTCTCGGCGTCTGACGACGATGCCGACGCCGACGACTTCGACGTCGCCGTCGTGATGCCCAGTGCGGCCAACGACCTCGCGTTCTCGCAGAGCATCATCGACTCACTCGACCGGCTCGAAGAGGCGGACGTGATCGACGAGTACGACTTCAGCGAGAACCTGTTCGTCGTCGAAGACGCCGCAGCGGCGATCCGTGGCTACGCCGAGTCCGGCGAGTACGACCTGGTCATCGCCCACGGCTCACAGTACGGCGGACCGCTCTCCGAGATCGCTCCCGACTTCCCGGACGTGGCGTTCGCCTGGGGCACGGAGTCCGACACGTTTGGGCTTCCCAACGTCTCGGCGTACTCGGCGTCATCGGACCAGGGCGGCTATGTCATGGGAACGATGGCAGCGGCGCTGGCCGGCGACGGCTCGATCGGAGTCGTCGGACCGGTCGAGGTCGGCGACGCCAAGCTGTACGTCGACGGCTTCGTCGCCGGCGCCGAGGCTGGCGAATCCCGACATCGAGGTCGGGGTCAACTACACGGACTCGTTCAGTGACGTGGCGCTCGCCGCCGAAGCGGCGACGTCGTTCATCGACGGTGGCGCCACGGTCCTGTCCGGGACGGCGCAGATGACCGTTGGCGCGATCGGCGTCGCCAGCGAGAGCGGTGTGCTGTGGTTCGGCACGCAGAGCAACCAGACCCAGCTCGCCCCCGAGGTCGTCGTCGCCAACCAGGTGTATCACTGGGAGGTTGTCCTCACCGATCTCATCGACGGCATCAAGGGAGGGACGCTCGGCGGCGAGCACTACGACATCGACCTCGCCAACGAAGGTCTCGTCATCGAGTTCAACCCCGACTACGAGGTCCCGGCGGAGGTCATGACGGCCGCTGAAGAGACGATCGCCGCGCTCGCCAGTGGCGAGCTGGAAACGGGTGTTGCCGCCGGCGCGACGGCGACGACGACCGCGACAGAGGGCACGGCTGCGACAGACGGCACGGAGACACCCGCAGGGACGGAAGCGCCCGCCGGCACCGAGGCGCCCGCGGCGACCGAAGCTCCGGCGTCGACGACCGGCTGATCACGTGGTTGCGACGACGCCGGCACCGCTGCTGCAGATGCGCGGCATCACGACGCGGTTCCCCGGCGTCGTCGCCAACGACAACGTCGATTTCGACGTCGATGCCGGGGAGGTTCATGCCCTCCTCGGCGAGAACGGCGCCGGCAAGAGCACGCTGATGCGTGTGCTGTTCGGCTTGCAGCGTGCCGAGTCCGGGGAGGTCCTGCTCGAGGGTCGGCCGCTGCGTGTCCGGTCGCCGAGCGACGCCATCGCCGCCGGCATCGGGATGATCCACCAGCACTTCATGCTCGTGCCGACGCTGACGGTCGCCGAGAACGTCGCCCTCGGTCAGGGCACCAACCCGTTCGGGTCACCGGCGCTCGGGGCGATCACTGACCGCCTTGCCGACCTCAGCGCCGAGTACGAGCTCGGAGTTGACCCGCGGGCCAAGGTCTGGCAGCTCTCCGTCGGTGAGCGGCAACGTGTGGAGATCCTCCAAGCGATGTTCCGCGAGACCCGCTTGCTCGTGCTCGATGAACCGACGGCCGTGCTGACACCGCAGGAGGTCGACCAGCTGCTCGCCACGTTGCGGAGGCTGGCCGACTCGGGGCGCGGGCTCGTGTTCATCTCCCACAAGCTGCACGAGGTGATGGCGTTCGCCGATCGCATCACGGTGATGCGCGATGGCGTCGTCACCGGCGAGGTGCGGCCGCAGGCGACGACGCGCCAGGAGCTGGCCGATCTGATGGTCGGGCGACCCGTCAAGTTGGTGCCCGACCGCACAAGTCGCGAGCCGGGGGATGTCGCCTTGTCGGTGCGCGGCCTCGAGGTGATGGGTGACCGCGGCCAGACCGCGATCGAGGATCTCGATGTGGACGTGCGTGCCGGGGAGGTGCTCGGCATCGCCGGTGTATCCGGCAACGGCCAGCGCGAACTGGCCGAGGCGATCGCCGGGCTCCGTCAGTGTGCGGCCGGCACGATCACAATCGGCGGCGAGCGAGTCGAAGCGTCGTCGCCTCGCGGGCGGCGCGACCACGGCCTTGCCTATGTGCCCGAGGAGCGGATGCGCGACGGGGCGATCGGGTCATTCGCCGTCTGGGAGAACCTTCTGCTGCTCGATCACGGCCACGCGCCGTACGCGACCCGCGGCCTGCTGCGCCGGGCGGCGATCCGCCGGCACGCCGACCAGCTGGTGCGGGAGTTCACCGTGCGCACGCCCGGTCTCGACACGGCGACGCGCACGCTGTCCGGCGGGAACATCCAGAAGCTGATCATGGCCAGGGAGCTGTCGTCGGCACAGCGGGTGCTGATCGCCTCGCAACCGACTCGCGGCGTCGACATCGGCGCCGCCGAGTACATCCACGCCCGCCTGATGGCCGCTCGCGACGGCGGCCTCGCCGTGCTCGTGATCTCCGAGGACCTCGACGAGGTGCTCGCCCTCAGCGACCGCGTCGCCGTGATGTTCGCCGGGCGCATCGTCGGCACGCTCGACCGCCTCGACTGCACGACGAGCCGCCTCGGCATGATGATGGCCGGCGCCGGCGACCCCGGCCCCTCCTGATTGGAGTGTTTGCTGCCGACGGAGTGTCACCTGTCGGGTTTCCCAGCAGCAAACACTCCATTAGCAGGAAACACTCCAATGGGGGACGGCCGTAGGCTTTGGGGTCGTGCACGCGTTCAGTCCCGATCAGGCGCGCGCCCTCGGTGGGCCGTTCGCCGACGAGCGGGCGGCGGCCGCCGAGCAGGCGCTTGCGATGCCGTGGCCGACGGCCGCCGAGGAGATCTGGCGCTACAGCCGCATCGGCGACCTCGACCTCGAACGCTTCGCTGCGGGGACCATCGAGACCGACGTCGCCGCCGGCGACGCGACCCGACTACGTCACGACTGACGAGGACGCCCTGCCGGTCGTTTCCGGCGATCCCGGACTTCGATGCGCCCGATCCGTTCGCCGCTCTCAACGCCGCCTTCCACCGCCCCGTCGTCGTCACGATTCCGGCCGGGACGGTCGTCGAGCAGCCGATCGTCGTCGACCATCGAGTCGGCGGCGGTGCCACGTTCCCGCGGCTGGTGATCGACGCCGGCGAGAACTCCGAGGTCACCGTCGTCGAACGCTTCGCTTCGGTGGACGACGAGCTGCTCGCCGTCCCCGTCGTCCACGTGCGTGCGGGACAGGCGGCCCGTGTCAGGTACCTCGCCGTCAACGACCTGTCGCATCGGGCGTGGCAGATCGGCCACCTCCAGGCCTGCGGCGATGCCGACTCGTCGGTCACGCTGGCGACGGTCGCCCTCGGCGGCCACTACGCCAGGCTGCGCACCGAAGCGCGGATCGTCGGGCGGGGCGGCACCACCAAGCAGCTCGCCCTGTACTTCGCCGACGGCGAGCAGATGCACGACTTCCGCACGATCCAGGACCACGCCGCCCCGCACACGACCAGCGACCTGCTGTTCAAGGGCGCCGTGCAGGACGCCTCGGCCAGCGTCTACACCGGGCTGATCAAGATCCGCCCCGACGCCCGCGGCTCGGTGGCCTTCCAGACCAACCGCAACCTCACGCTCGGCGACGCGGCGTGGGCGGAGAGCGTGCCCAACCTCGAGATCGAGACGAACGACGTGCGCTGCAGCCACGCCTCGACGGTCGGCCCGATCGACGACGAGCAGCTGTTCTACATCGAGAGCCGCGGAGTGCCGACGCCGGTTGCCGAGCGGCTGATCGTGCTCGGGTTCTTCGACGAGGTCCTCGCCCAGCTCCCGATGCCGGCGCTGACCGCCGAGCTGCGCCAGCGTGTCGCCACGAAGTTCGACAGCCGGGAGAAGAGCTGAGCCGCATGACGCGCCGAGCGAGAGCGAGCGATGACCGGCTCGTCGACGCTGTCCGAGATCGAGCACGGCGTCGCCCACCGCATCATGGTCGGCGACGTACCGGTGGCCCTCGTGCGCATCGACGACGACGTCTACGCCATCGGCGACACGTGCAGCCACGCCGAGGTGTCGCTGTCCGGCGGCGAGGTCTACTGCGACGAGAAGGAGATCGAGTGCCCGCAGCACGGGAGCGTGTTCAGCCTCGAGACCGGTGAGCCGTCGACGCTGCCGGCGACCCAGCCGGTGCCTGTGTTCGACGTGATCGTCGCCGACGGCATCGTCACGGTGCGGGCGCGAGCCGAAGGCGTCGGCGGATGACGGCGACGCTGGAGATCCGTGGGCTGCGCGTGGCCGCCGGCGGGACGGAGATCCTCCGCGGCATCGACCTCACCGTCGCCAGCGGCCAGGTGCACGCCGTGATGGGCCCCAACGGGGCGGGCAAGAGCACGCTGTCGGGGGCGATCATGGGCAAGCCGGGCTACGAGGTCCTCGCCGGCTCGGTGACGCTCGACGGTCGCGATGTCCTCGCCATGCCGGTGTGGGAGCGGGCCGCCGCCGGGCTGCACCTCGTGCATGCAGTATCCGACGGAGGTCCCCGGTGTCGCCCTCGACGCAGTGATGACCGAGGCGCTCGCAGCCCGCCGCCGATCCGTCGCCGACGTCGATGCCCTCCTCGACGCCGAGGCGGCGCAGATCGGGCTGCCGACAGCGTTGCTGCACCGCTCGCTCAACGTCGACCTCTCCGGCGGCGAGAAGAAGCGCAACGAGACGCTGCAGCTCGCCGTGCTGCGGCCACGTATCGCGATCCTCGACGAGCTCGACTCCGGTCTCGACGTCGACGCGCTGCGGGCATGCTCCAAACGCATCGAGGTACTCACGCAACGTCCGACGACGGGACCGAAGGCCTTGGGGTGCTGGCAATCACCCACTACAGCCGCCTGCTCACCGAACTGCACCCCGACTGCCGTGCACATCCTCATCAAGGGGCGCATCGTCGCCTCGGGGGGTCCGAGCTCGCGGACCAACTGGAGGCGGACGGCTACGGCGCCTTCGGCGCCGACGCCGACGACTGCTGACGCGACCGAGTGGTCAGAGCCCGCAAGCAGTCTCGACGACCTGTTTCGCCCCTAGTCGAGGTGCGTACGCTCGCGGTCATGAGTGACACCTGGACCGAATCCGATGGCGCCCTGCGCCGGCGCTTCGAGTTCGCCGACTTCTCCGAGGCGTTCGCCTTCATGACCCGCGTCGCCCTGCTCGCCGAGAAGGCCGGCCATCACCCCGACTGGTCGAACTCGTGGAACACCGTCGACATCTCGCTGACGACCCACTCGGCCGGCTCGACCGTCACCGACAACGATCGCAACTTCGCCGCGGCGATCGACAAGCTGCTCGGATGACGGAAACTCGGGTCCACCCCAACGTCGCCCGAGTCGTCGCCGCCGGGGCGGACCTCGGGCTAACGATCGAGCCGTTCCACTTCCCGGACGGGACGAAGACGGCCGCCGACGCCGCAGCGGCGATCGGCGTCGACGTCGGCCAGATCGTCAAGAGCCTGATCTTCGCCGTCGACGGCGAGATCGTCCTCGCCTACGTCAGCGGCCGCAACCAACTCGACGAGGGCAAGCTCGCCACCGCCGCCGGTGGGTCGACGTGCTCACGAGTCGATGCCGACGCAGTGCGCGCCGCCACCGGCTATCCCGATCGGTGGCGTTCCGCCGTTCGGACACGCCACGGCACTGCGCGTGTTCATCGACCCCGACCTGCTGCAGTACGACGTCGTCTGGGCGGCGGCCGGCACGTGGACCGACGTGTTCGCCATCACGCCCGACGACCTGCTGCGGGCCAGCGGCGCGACGGTGGTCGACCTGCGCCGTGGTGACGCCAGGGTTTGAAAGACTGGGCCAGGTGAGCCTCCTTTGCCCCCGCATCGGCCGCGCCGCTGTCGTGATCGCACTGGGCTGCTCGCTGCTCGGTCTCGTGCCATCGATCGTCGAGAGTGCCAACGGCTCGTCGAGCGTGGACCCGGCGACCGCTACCGAGTTGTCGGGCGGCACCTACACGGTGCGGCGCGGCGACTTCCTCTACGGGATCGCCCGGGCGACCGGAACGCAGCTGAGCGCCCTTCTGTCACTGAACGGGCTGTCGCTCAACTCTGTCATCCACCCCGGAGACGTCTTACGAACCAACGGCTCGTCGAGCGCGCCCGACCCGGCGACAGCTCTTGAGTGGTCGGGCGGCACCTACACGGTGCGGCGCGGCGACTACCTCTACGGGATTGCCCGGGCGACCGGAACAGACCTGAGCACCCTGCTGTCACTGAACCGCCTCTCGTTGCGGTCGATCATCCAACCCGGCCAGGTTCTGAAGACCGCAGGGTCTGCACCCGCATCCGGAGGAACCTATTCAGTGGTGAGCGGCGACTGCTGGTCGTGCATAGCCCGCAAGCTCGGCGTGTCGATGCGCGAACTGCTCGCCGTAAACAGGGCGAGCACGTCGACGATGATTCATCCCGGGCAGGTCATCGACCTACCCGCTGGTGCCGCACCGGCCGATGGTTCCTCGCCCGCCCCGAAACCGGCGAGCGCTCAGCGACCGAACTCATCGGACCCGTGGTTGAGCGGCCAACTCGAAGCCGCCGTCGGCGCCCGGCGGCTTGACCTCGCCGCATCGCTGGGTGGCCGAGAGGTGCGCATCGTCTGGGACGATTCGGTGCCGTGGGGCACCGAGGCCGTGACCGACCTGACCATGACCATCAGGATCCACCCGCGTCTGCAAGAACGTTCGACGAGGGTCCTGCACAACATCCTTGCTCACGAGTTCGGCCACATCATGGTCGTCATCGCCCTCGATCGCGTTGTGGTCAGCGATCCGGGCGTCTGCCACGAGAAGGTGGCGGACGAGATCGCCTCCCGCATCCGCGAACGCAACGTGCGGGTGCATCCGACTTCCGGGTGCACGTGGGACGAGGCGCAGGCGATCGCCGATGAGGTCTTCGCGCAGGGTTTCTGAGCTTCATGCCCTTTCAGCGAGGCTGAATTAGCCGTCGGTGGGTGGGGGCAGCTCCATCGTCTGGCCGAACCTCGTCGGGTCGACGGTGATGAACACCCCGGTGCCACGGGCGACGACCGTGTCGACACCCTCAGTGGCATCGACAAGCTCGCCTTCGATGTGCAGCTTGCGGCCGTCCCGCGATGCCAACCGGCCGCGGCACAGCAGAGGACGGTGGAGCGGGGTCGGCCGCTCGTAGCGGACTTTCAACTCGCCGGTGAAGGCAGCCTCCTGGATGACGCCGAGCACGAACCCGAACACATCGTCGAACAGGCCGGCGACGATGCCGCCGTGCGCCCGTCCCGGTGCGCCTTCATGGGCAGAGCCAAGGGTCACCATGGCCTCGATCTCGTCACCGACACGATGAACCTCGAGATCGACCCCCCACGGGCTGGCCGAGCCGGAGAACGGGCGGTCGTCGTAGGACTCGATGGCTGCCCGGCCGCCGGCGGTCTCGGTTTCACGGTGGCCGACGTGCTCGATCGGGCGTCGACGCGGCGAACCCGCGTCGAGCCGTCCCGTCAGGTCGTCAAGCGTCGTCGCGACATCGCTGAGCAACTCCACGTCGGCGTCGTGACCGACGAGGGCATGACCGATCCGACGCACGGACCGGCCGGCCGATCGCCGGGCGAGCGCCTCGCTCGACAAGTGCTCCGGGGAAGGCATCTGCCGATCGTACGAGTCGCCTCGATGATCTGGGGAACGCGGAGCCTGCTCAGGTCGAGCCGTGTGTTCGATCCAGCGCCTCGGCGGGGAGCGTCCCGGCGATGACCTCGCGAGCTACGTCGGCAAGTCGCCGGTTGTGGTTGCGGGCGTGGTTGCGCAGGTGGGCGAACGCCTCCTCCATTTCCACACGCAAGCGCTCGGCGACCACCCCCTTTGCTTGCTCGATCACGATGCGGGTGTTCAGTGCCTGACTGAGCTGATCATTGAGCACTTGCGCCTCGATGGCGGCGCGGTGTTGGAGAACGGCGATCGTGGCGACATCGGCGAGTGCCTGGGCGGCCTCGATGTCGGCGTCAGGCAGATGTGTTGGCTCGGAGTGGAAGAGGTTGAGGGCGCCGAGGAGGGTGCCGCGCAGCCGCATCGGCACGGCGTGCACGGCGCGGAAGCCACCGGCGAGTGCTACGCCGGTGAACCGCGGCCAACGCTCGCTGGTGACAGTGAGATCCTCGTTCACAACAGGTGTGCCAGTCCGGAAGCAATCGAGACAGGGACCCTCCTGGGATTGCACCTCGAACAGCTCGAGCAGTCGAACCGCCTCGCTGGACGACGCCATCACGCGCAGGTCACCCTCCACCGAGACGAGCATCAGACCGGCGGCGTCGACGTCGAGCACCTCGACACATCGGGCCGTGAGCAGTGTCAACAGCTCGACGACGTCGAAGTCGGCGACCAGGGTGTCGGCGAGCTCCACGAGAGTTCTCGCTAGTTCCGTTTCTCTAGCCATCAGGTTTCACGTCCGTCGGCAGCGCGGTCGATCGCGGTCTGGGTGTACGAATCGTAGCCGTCTCGCGACCACATCTCGAGCGACGGCGTCGAGGTCCCGCTCGCTGCCGAAGGCGTTGGCGCGCAACCGGATCAGTGCCTCACCGACGGTGATCTCCAGCTGCGCGGCCACCATGCCGGCGGCCTGGTGGACCTCGAATCGAAGGTCGGTCGCCGCCGAGAGCTCGTTGGCGATAGCTCCCGGTGGGGCGTTCGCCTGGAGGAGCAAGATCGCCCGAGCAGTGACGTCGGCCATTACCAGGGCATCGGCGTGCTGCTCATCGGACAGCGCCCCCGGCCGGTCGTTGTACATGCCCATCGCCCCGAGGCGTACGGCGCCGATCATCATCGGGAACGCGAAGATCGCCAGTGCGCCAAGGTCGACCGCTGCGCTTGTGAAACCGACCCACCGCGCCTGCGCGGGGGCCACGAGGTCAGGCTCGAGCACCGCCCGATCCTGGTGATAGGCGTCGATCCACGGCCCCTCTCCGAGTTCGAACTGGAGTTCGCTCGAGGCGTGAGCTGACGGCGTCGGTGGTGCAGAACGGGCCCGGCGAGACGTCGTTGAACATCAGCATCAGCCCGGCCCCGGTCGTCGCCGTGATTTCGGCGCACACCTCACACAACGGCTGAACCTGCCGATCGCCGTCGAACGACGCGACCAGCCTGGAGAGGATGCGTAGCCGCCGATCGCCTTCCACGGACCGTTGCCACCTTCTTACTGCAGAGCGCTGATTCGCCGAAGTCCGGGGCAACAGCCGTCTTGACCGCATGACAAACGTATCACGGTGGTGTACCATTGCCGTAGCCACGTCGGGCGACGCCGACGTGACGTCGCGGCTCTAGTCCCTGGCCGATGCTCGATCCCGCCGGGATCGAGGTGTAGTCGCAGGGGAGCCGTGATGTCGTCTTGGAGTCAGTGTCCTTCCCCCAACGTCGCGCGCGCTCGCGCCAACGTCTCCGCTCGCGGGCGCGGCGGCTAAAGGGGCGGGGTCGGCCTGGGGCGTGGCGTTCGGCGGCGCTTGCCTCAGGCCAGTTCGGGGGAGCCGATCACCCGGCTTGAACAGCTCAGGTCGGGTGATCGGCGGCGTCGAGAGCGTCGATCAGCGTGTTCCAGGCCAGCGTGGCGCACTTGATGCGCACGGGAAACTTGACGACGCCCTGCAACGCCTCGAGGTCGCCGAGCGCCGGAGTCGACCCATCACCGTCGCCATCGCCGTCACCGTCCTCCCCAGCCGAACTGTCGATCGACATCATCCCCTTGAAGCGGCGTACGAGGCTGCGAACCTCGTCGACCGAGCGACCTTTGATCGCCTGGCTCATCATCGACGCCGAGCTCTGCGAGATCGAGCACCCCTGGCCGCCGACTTTGACATCACCGACGCGACCGTCATCGACGAGCAGGTACACCGTGATCTCGTCGCCGCACAGCGGGTTGTGGCCCTGGGCCACGGCCGCCGGCGGAGTCGGCAGCTCGCCTCGGTTGCGCGGCGAGCGGTAGTGGTCGAGGATGATTTCGCGGTAGAGGTCTTCGAGACCTGGCATTGGCAACGCTCCCTAGATGCCGAAGATGTCCGAGGCGCCGTCGAGGGCATCGGCGAGGGCGTCGATGTCGTCGCGGTCGTTGTACAGATACCAGCTCGCCCGCACTGTGGCAGCAACGTCGAGTACCCGCATCAGCGGCTTGGCACAGTGGTGGCCGGCGCGCACGCACACGTTGCGCTGGTCGAGCACCTGCGAGACGTCGTGGGGATGGAGGTCACGGAAGGCGAAGCTGAGGACGCCGCCACGCAACGCGGCGTTGGACGGGCCGTGCATCGTGAGCTCGCCTCCGAAGCGGTCGCCGAGCGTCGACATCGCGTATTCCGTCAGCGCCCGCTCGTGGGTGTGGATGCGCTCCATCCCCACGCCCTGCATGAAGTCGACGGCGGCACCGAACCCGATCGCCTCGACGATCGGCGGCGTGCCCGCTTCGAACTTCGCCGGCACGGGCGCTGGTGTGTATCCGTCGAAGCGCACGTCGGCGATCATGTTGCCGCCACCGAGGAACGGTGGCGTGTCGTCGAGCAGGTCGGCCCGGCCCCACAGGGCACCGATGCCGGACGGTCCGCACATCTTGTGTGCCGAGAAGGCAACGAAGTCGGCGTCCCACGCCTGTACGTCGGTGACGTTGTGGGGCACGTACTGGCAGGCGTCGACGACGGCCAGCGCCCCGGCAGCGTGGGCGGCTGCGGTCAGCTCGCCGACCGGAGTGAGCGTGCCGAGGACATTGCTCATCGCCGTGAAGGCGAACACCTTGGCGCCGTCGAGCAACCGCTCGAGGTTGCCGGAGGCGAGGTCGAGCTGGCCGTCGGAAGTGATCGGAAGCCAGCGCAGCTCGATGCCGTGACGTGCGGCGACGATGTGCCACGGCACGACGTTGGCATGGTGCTCCATCTCCGTCACGACAACGACGTCGCCGGCGGCGAGATGGGCCCCGCCCCACGATTGCGCCACGAGGTTGAGTGCCTCGGTGGCGTTCTTGGTGAACACGATCTCGTCGGCATCGCGGGCATTGACGAAGCCGGCGACCTTGGCGCGGGCTTGCTCGTAGGCGTCGGTGGCTTCGGCGGCGAGACGGTAGGCGCTGCGGTTGATCGGGGCGTACGAGGTCTCTGTGAACGAGCTCATCGCCTCGATTACCTCGGCCGGCTTCTGCGACGTGTTCGCCGAGTCGAGGTAGTGGATCGGCGCGCCGTCGATCTCGCGACCGAGTAGCGGGAATCGCCGCTTGAGGGCCGCGGCGTCGAGCCCGTCGACGTCGTCGGTTGCGGCGACAGCGCTGCCGGTGCCGGCGTCGGTCGTGCTCGTCACGGCGCCGCACCAGCAGTCACGCGGGACGACTCGTACCCGGAGGTGTCGACCCGCTCGACGAGCTCCATTCCCCCCGACTCGACGATGCGGCCGTCGATCATCACGTGCACGACGTCTGGCGTGACCTCGTCGAGGAGACGCTGGTAGTGGGTGATCAGCACGACGCCCATCTCCGGACGGTCGTCGCGCACGGCGTGGATGCCGCTGGCGACGATGCGCAGGGCGTCGATATCGAGTCCCGAGTCGGTCTCGTCGAGGATGGCCAGGCGCGGTTCGAGGATCGCCATCTGCATGATCTCGTTGCGCTTCTTCTCGCCGCCGGAGAAGCCCTCGTTGAGGTAGCGGTCGACGAAGGACGAGTCCATGCCCAACCGCTCCATCCACTCCATCGCGGCGATGCGCAGTTCGAGCACGGATAGTTCGATGCCCTTTCGCGCCGACAGCGCCTGGCGGAGGAACTGGATCACGGACACGCCGGGGATCTCTTGCGGGTACTGGAAGGCGAGGAACATTCCCGCCTTGGCCCGCTCGTCGGCCGGCCACTCGCTCACGTCGTCACCGGCGTAGGCGATCGTTCCGGCCGTCACCTCGTACTCCGGTGAGCCCATCAGGGCCGACGCCAGCGTGCTCTTGCCGGAACCGTTCGGCCCCATCACGGCGTGGATCTCGCCGGCCTTGACCTCGAGGTCGAGCCCTCGGATGATGTCGGGAAGCGGGCCGTCCGGGCCGGGCTCGGCAGGGCGGACCCACAACCCCTCGACGCGGAACAGTGCCTGCGAGGTCACGGAGTTAATCCTACGCGCGTGTTGCTATTTCCCCGACCGCCGGGACCGTCACGGCGGTCCAGTCCAGGTCGGCGACGTCGACGGCGCGCAGCTCGGCGGCGACCCGCTCGGGCAGGGTGTCGTTGATGAACGTCCCGAGCGCCGTCTCGACGCTGGCGCGGACCTTCAAGCGGTGACGATTGCGGTGCGGCGGGAGCAGTTCGACGTGCAGGTGCCAGTCGTCGCTGCCGGCCCCATACCGCTCCGGCGGCGCCTCCTGCACGCACATCATGTAGGGCATCGGGAACCCCCACAAATGGTCGTAGCGGGCGACGACGTCGGACAACGCCCGGACGAGGTCGAGGGCGGCGTCGTCGCCGAGGTCGCCGAGCCGCCCGACACCATGGCGGCGGGCGCGGACGTGGACTTCCAACGGCCAGCGGGAGGCGAACGGAACGGAGGCGACGAAGTGCTCGTTGACGTGGATGGCCCGCTCGCTGTCGAGGTCCTCGGCGATCAGCCGGCAGCCGAGGCAGTCGCCGTGCAACCGCCGGTGCTGCTCGTGGGCGGCCAGCTTGGTGGCGGTCACCGGCGGGAGATGTCCGTAGGCGTAGAGCTGGCCGTGGAGGTGGGGGAGCGTGGCGCCGACGTCGCTGCCGTGGTTCTCGAACGCCATCACGTAGTCGTGACCTTCGGCCCACAGCGCGGTGGTCCGGTCGCGCCACACGGCGACGACGTCGGCGAACTGTTGCAGCGACAGGTCGGCGAGGTTCTCCACGTGGTCAGCGGTGTAGACGACGACGAGGCAGCGCCCGAGCGACGATCGGACGAGCTCGGGATCGGCGTCGCCACCAACCGGCTCGGGGGCGTGCGGCGACATCGACGGGTAGCGGTTCTCGAACACGGCCAGCCCGAACGGCCCGGGGAGCTCGGGGCCGCCCGGGCACAATGGACATGGTGGCGCGCCTTCTCCGGTGGTGGTCGTGCTCGGGCGGACATTGCGGGTCGGCGACACGAGCACCCACGAGTCAGTGAGTCGGTCGTAACGACGGTGTAGCTGCGACGGGTCGTGGCCCGAGTCGGTCGGCTGCACGGCCAGCGCCGCCAGCGTGGCGGGGTCGACGTCGCCGTAGAGCAGGAACTGCCGGCCGTCCGGATGGATGACTTCGTGACGAGCCAACACGTGCCCGCTGGTCATCTCCGCCCCACGCTGACGGTTTGTGTCAGATTGTGAGCCCAATTCCGGTCGTGGAGCTGACACAAACCGTCCAGAAGGGTTTGTGTCAGATTGTGAGCCCGAATCGGGTCGTCGAGCTGACACAAACTGTTGGGCCTCATGGGCGCGCCTCGTCGCCGAGCGTGAGCAGGTTCCACTCCATCCCGAGCTGGTCGTCGCAGCAGGTGTCTCGCCTGCCACCTTCTCGCGCCATGGCGGCCGAGTCAAGCAAAAACCACCAAAATCGACCAGATATCACCGTCATCACACATCATTAATGAGTGTTTGTGTTGACTTTGTCGGGGTTGCCGATCGATAGTGGCTGACGATGGCAGACGCCGAGGTCGACCCGGGTCCGTCGCCGGCCGGGCGGCGCGTCCTCGCCAGGCGCCGGCGCGAGTTGATTGCCGCCCATGTGCAGCGCCACGGGTCGGTGCGGGTCAAGGAGCTGACGACCGAGCTCGGCGTCAGTGACATGACGATCCGTCGCGATCTGGAGACGCTGACTCAGCAGGGACTGCTGACCAAGGTTCATGGCGGGGCGACGCTTGCCGGCGAGACCCCGGCGACGACGCTCGAACCCGGGTTCCTCGTCAAATCGTCCGAACAGACCGCCGAGAAGGAGGCGATCGCCGCAGCCGCGGCTCGGCTGGTGCGGCCGGGTACGGCGATCGGGCTGACCGCCGGGACGACAACGTGGCACCTGGCGACGCATCTCGTCGACACCGCCGACCTCGTCGTGATCACGAACTCGATCCGCATCCTCGAGACGCTGCTGACCCACGATCGCCCGCATCGCAACGTGATGCTGATCGGTGGCATCCGCACTCCGTCCGACGCCCTCGTCGGGCCGCTGGCGGTGCAGGCGTTGGAGACCCTTCATCTCGACCAGGTCTTTCTCGGCGTCCACGGGATGACGGAGCGGGCCGGTTACACGACGCCGAATCTGCTCGAGGCCGACACCAACCGCGCGTTCGTCGATGCGTCGCAGCGCCTGATCGTCGTCGCCGACCACTCGAAGTGGAGCACCGTCGGACTGGCGAGTATCGCCCCGCTGGAAGCCGCTGACACCGTGGTTACCGACGACGGCCTCGATCTCGTGGCGATCGAACGGCTGCGGGCCCACGTGGACGACGTCGTGGTGTGTCCGACGTGACGGTGTTCATCGAGCGATTCGTCGGCGACCCGGCGGCGATCGGGCTCGGACGGCTGCCGATGGCGCCTGGGCTCGACCCGTACGACGACATCGAGTCCGCCATCGCCGGCGACAACTCGCCGTGGGTGCGTTCGCTCGACGGGCCGTGGCGGTTCCGTCTGCGTGACTCGCCGGCCGACGTCGAGCCGGGCGACGTTGCCGGCGATCCCGGCGCCAGCTGGGACGAAGTCGCCGTTCCGAGCAGCTGGGTGCTGCCCGCCGACGACGGTCACGACCGCGGGGTTCGCCGATCTATCTCAACGTGCGCATGCCTTTCGCCGGTCAGGCGCCGCACGTTCCTGCCGACAATCCCACCGGTGTCTACCGCCGGGAGTTCACGGTGCCGGCTGCATGGCGCCGGCGGCGCACGCTGCTGCGCGTCGGGTCGGCGAACTCGATGGGCTTCGTCTGGATCAACGGTTCGTTCGTCGGCTTCGGCACCGACAGCCATCTGGCGTCGACATACGACATCACCGAGCATCTTCGACGCGGCAACAACACGGTGTGCATCGTCGTGCCGCGCTGGAGCGCATCGACGTGGGTGGAGGACCAGGATCAGTGGTGGATGCCGGGGTTGCATCGCAGCGTCGAGCTCGTATCAGTTCCAGTGGTCGCCCTCGGCGACACGGCGACGGTGCCTGGCCTAGAAGCCGACGGCACGACGGGCATGCTCGACCTCGATGTGAGCGTTGAGGTGGCCGACCACTCGGAGCCGGGTCCGCTCACCGTCGAGGTCGTCGTCCACCCGATCGGTCGTCGCCGCCGGCCGCTCGCCACCACGGGTCGCCTCGACGTCCCCGGCTGGACACCACGTGACGAGGGCGACGAGCACGCCGTCACGTACACGTGGCCAGGCCGACGAGTGCTCGATCGACTGCTCGTCCCCGGAATCGAGTCGTGGAACCACGAGCGGCCGCGCCGCTACCGCGTCGCCATCGTCCTACGCGACGGCGACGGAGCGGTCCTCGACGTGCGCTGTCGAATGATCGGCTTCCGGCGCGTCGAGCTTGCCGACCGCGCCCTGCTCGTCAACGGCGTACCGGTCGTGATCAACGGCGTCAACCACCACGACACCCACCCCGACCGCGGTCCGGCGACGACGGTCGAGGACACGCGGCACGACCTCGAATTGATGAAGCGCCACCACGTCAACGCCGTGCGCACGTCGCACTACCCGAAGGACGAATCGTTCTACGATCTGTGCGACGAGCTCGGCCTGTACGTCGTCGACGAGGCCGACATCGAGACACACGGGCGATGGCGGGCGACGAGCGACGACCCCGCGTATGCGGGCGTGTTCCTCGAGCGAGGGATGCGCATGGTGGTACGCGATCGCTCCCACCCGAGCATCATCGCCTGGTCGCTCGGCAACGAGTCTGGCTACGGGCCGTCGCACGACGCGATGGCGGCGTGGATCCGCCGCGTCGATCCATCGAGGCCGTTGCACTACGAGGGCGGGTTCAGCCGCGACCTCGATGCCACCAGCCCGGTGTCGGACATCGTCTGCCCGATGTACGCCTCGGTCGAGCGGATCGTCCAGTGGTCGGCCGATGCTCGTGATCGCCGGCCACTGATCCTGTGCGAGTACAACCATGCGATGGGCCAGGCCGGCGGGCTCGCCGACTACTGGTCGGTGTTCGGCGCAGTCGAGGGGCTCCAGGGCGGGTTCGTCTGGGAGTGGGCGGACCACGGGCTGCGCCGCAAGGACCTGGACGGGACCACTTGGATCGCCTACGGCGGCGACTTCGGCGAAGCCGCGCACGATGGCAACTTCGTGTGCGACGGGTTGGTGTCGGCCGACCGTGAGCCGCACCCGTTGCTCGAGGAGTTGGCTGCGCTCACGCAGCCGGTGGACGTCGAGTCGCTCGCCGGCAGCCGGCTGCGTGTGCACAATCGCCGCTGGTTCAGTGGACTCGACGACCTCGAGGTGCGGTGGCAACTGATGATCGGCGGCCGGCGCGTCGGCCGCGGTCGGCTCGAACTTCCTCGGGTCCGGCCACGCTCGTCGGTCGACGTCGGGCTACGGGCGGCGGCATTCGACTCCACGCGTGGTCGTCGCGTACTGCAGCTCACCTTCAAGCCCCGGCGGGCGGAACGGCCGGTGTGGGCAGATGGCCGCTGGGCCGCAGCGCTGGTGGCCATCGAGCTCGGCGGCGCGTCGACGTTCCACAATTCGAGTCGCGACGACGACCTTCCCGTCGCGATCACCGACGATGGCATCGTCGTCGAAGGAGTCGTCGTCGGCTGGCCGACGCTGTCGCTGTGGCGGGCGCCGACCGACAACGACGATCCACCAGGGGAGTGGCGTGCGACCACGCCGGCGGCGGGTTGGCGCGCCGACGGGCTCGATCACATCGTCGAGACCGCCGCTGACGTTCGCCGCCGAGGCGGGTCCGTCACCCGTGTCGTCAACTTCAAGACCGGCACCGGCCACCCAATCGAGCACCGTCAGCGCATCGAGATCGTCGACGGAACGGCGCGTATCACTGAAATGATTCGTGTCGATCGCGCGTTGCGCGACCTGCCTCGCGTCGGCGTGGCGTTCGAGCTGCCGGTCGAGTTCGACGGACTGACGTGGCTCGGCCTCGGGCCGGGCGACTCGTACCCCGACCGGCGGGCGGCCGGTCGCTTCGGGCAATGGGAGGCACGGATCGGTGAACTCACGGTTCCGTTCGTGCGGCCGCAGGAGTACGGGCTGCACGTCGACACGGCGTGGTTCGAGGTGGCGTCGCCGGCCGTGACGCTCGGCGTTGCTGGCGACCGGCCGCTGGCGTTCTCGACGCTGCCACACTCCGTCGAGGAACTGGAGACGGCGACCCACGCTCACCTCCTGCCGCCTTCGAGCGCCACCCACGTACACCTCGATGTCGCCCACCGCGGTCTCGGCACGGCGGCGTGCGGTCCCGACACCCATCCCCGTCATCTCGTCACCGGGGGCACATATCGGTTCACGTGGACGATGACGGCGCGGTGGACGATTCGCTGACTTGAGCGGAGGTGCACGGATGCGGTCTAACGTCGAGGGTCATGATCGAGCGTGCTGAGTTCGGGCGGACGGGGCATCAGAGCAGCCGGGTGATCTTCGGTGGCGCCGGCCTGTTTACCGCCACGCAGGAGGAGGCTGATCCTTTGCTCGACGTGTTGCTCGAGTTCGGGGTCAACCACTGGGACACGGCGGCGGGCTACGGCGTGGCCGAGGACCGCATGAAGCCGTGGCTGGCGACGCATCGCGACGACGTGTTCCTCGCCACCAAGACCGGAGATTGGGAGGGTGACGCCGCTCGGGCGAGCCTGGAGCGGTCGCTCGAGCGGATGGGCGTCGACCACGTCGATCTGATCCAGCTGCACAACCTCGTCGAGGAGGACGACTGGCAGACGGCGCACGGCCCGGGCGGCGCCCTCGAGGCGTTGGTGCAAGCCCGTGACGAGGGGTTGACCCGGCATATCGGCGTCACCGGCCACGGCGTGCGCATCGCCGCGATGCACGCCCGCAGCCTGGAGCAGTTCGACTACGACTCCGTGCTGCTCCCGTACAACTTCGTCCAGCTGCAAGATGCCGAGTACCGGGCCGACGTCGAGCATCTCCTCGGGGTCTGTGCCGAGCGGCGGGTCGCCGTGCAGGCGATCAAGGCGGTCGCTCGACGTCGTTGGCCCGACGACTATGACGGACCTCGGCGTTCCTGGTACGAGCCGCTTCCCGAGGGAGGCGAGTTGGAGCACGCAGTGCGGTTCGTGCTCGATCGCGAGCAGCTGTTCCTGATCGCCAGCAGTGAGACGAGCCTGTTGCGGGCGATCCTCACCGCCGCTTCGAATCCCGGCGCGCCGCCCACCGCCGACGAGCTTCGCGCCGACGCCGCCGCGGCGGGAATGCAGGCACTCTTCGACGGCGACGACCTCGAACGCATCTGACCCGTTCGTCGCACGTGATCTTCAACCGGAAGTGCCGACTGAGGAGGCCGTTGTGAGCCCGCCTGGTCGGCACTTCGCGAGTTAGGCGACGCCAAAGCCGACCACGCCGAGCTGCGCGGCTCGGCGCCGGGCGATCGCCTCGATCGTCTTGGCGACCGTCGAGGGACTCTCGGTGTCATACCAGCCGACGTACGAGAGCTGCCACCCGAGCGCGGTGCAGCGGTTCTCCCGTCGTTGATCGATTGACTCAGCGCCCTGCCCGAAGTGGAATTCGCGACTGTGTGCCTCCACGCCGTACAGCAGGTCCGGACACGCGAGGTCGAGCCGTGCGATGACGCATCCGTTTGCGTCGACAACCTCGTGCTGGCGGACCCACGGCGGCAGTCCCGGCATCTCTAAGCATCGTTCGACGAGACGTTCGAACCACGAGTCAGGGACACGTCCGCCCCGCTGGCGCCTGTCTAGCAATCGGAACACCGTTCCGGTCCCGGACTGACCCGGGCGGTGGACTCGCTCGGCCGTGAGCCGTAACCAGTTGAGGCTCGCTCGTCGGCGTTCGAAGTCGTCGACTGCCCGAAGGGCAAGTTCTCCGTCGACAACACTGCATACGTCCACCACCGTCCGGGCATAGCTCGTGCACGGAATGCCATCAATGCTCGTGAGATCGTCGGCGTCGAGCGGCTCGACCCAATGTTGGACGACATCAAGCCCACGAATTCGGCGGCACGATCGGGATCCGACCACCTCGACCAGCGGCTGTCGACGGAATCCGTCCATGTAGTGGAGGTACGCGGCCGCGCGATACCCCGCCCAGAAGCCGGGACCGGACAGGGTCGCGATCATGAGTTCCTGGTGCCATGTTGCCGGCGCGGCGCGAATTCGGAGCACGCCCGGGACCGGTTCGTCGATCAACGAAAGTCCTGCGAGGGATCGGATCTGGCGGGGCGAGAGCCCAATAGCGGCAGCCTGGCGTCTGGTGAAGGCCCCGTGCTGAGAGGCTGCAAGCTCAGCAACGGCGCCCATGGCGTCGTTGCGTCGCATAGTGGACGCCAGTCCTATCGGTCCGGCCGATGCGATCCACCCCTAGTGCGGAAGTGCTGACGAGACGAGCACAATTCGGCTTCCACAGTCGGCACTTCGGTGCGGAGACCGGGACTACCAGCCGCGCGCCACCCATTCGTCGAGATGAGGACGTTCGGCACCGATTGTCGTGTCGACGCCGTGGCCGGGGAGCACGATCGTCGTGTCGGGGAACGTGAACAGGCGCGACGTGATCGACTCGATGATCGTGTCGAAGTCGGCGTCCTCGAACGACGTGTTACCTGGACCGCCGGGGAACAGTGTGTCGCCGGAGAACAGTAGGGGGGTGCCATCGACGTGGAACGAGATCGAACCGGGCGTGTGCCCAGGGTTGTGGATGGCGTGAAGGTGCAGGCGCCCGACGTCGATCACCTCGGCGTCGTCGAGGAACACGTCGTATCCGACGTCGGCGAGCTTGGGGGCGTCGAGCTTGGTGACGGCCACCTCGTAACCGGCCTCACGGATCGCCGGCACCGCCTGGATGTGGTCCCAGTGCCCGTGCGTCTCGAGCACACGTCGCACACCGAGACGCTGGCACAGTTCGAGCAGTTGCTCGTGCTCGTTGGCGGCGTCGATCAGGGCCGCTTCGCCAGTGCGCCGGCAGCGCACCACGAACACGTTGTTCTCGTAGGGGCCGACCACCACTCGATGCACCTCGACGTCGGCGTTGACCCAGTGCAGCGTCGTGGATGGCTCGGGAAGGGTCGGAGCGCTCACGACACTGACCGTATCCGCCTGGCCGACGTATTGACGCTCAGCCGCGAGCCAGAACGAGGCACCACCAATGCCGGCCGTGACGGTAGGTGACGCCGACACCGAGGTAGGTGAACGCGCGGTTGAGCATGTTGGTTCGATGGCCTGACGAATTGAACCAGGCGATGGCCGTTTGCTTCGCAGTGGGATAGCCGACAGCGATGTTCTCGGCCCATGCCGTCCAACGGAACCCGGCGGCCGTGATGCGTTGGCCGGCGTTGGAGCCGTTCGAGCCGGTGTGCGTCATTCGGTTTCTGCGCGCCATGTCATCGGCATGACGCTGGGCAGCGGTTTGCAGCGCGGAGTGTGTCCGCAGAGCCGGGATGCCGCGGGCCGCGCGGTAGCTGTTGACGTAGGACGCCATCAACTGCTGGTGGGTGACGTCGGGGAACGGCGCTGCCTCGACGGTCGGAAGCTCCGACGATCGCTCGACTGGGGTTGCCGCAGCGGTTGCGGCGAGACCGCCCGACGACAGCAGCACGGTCGCGCCGAGGGCGGCGGCCCGACGGAGGTGCGTGGGCGTGGCGGACACCATCACCAGACCATAATCGACGGCGCTCCAGAGCTACCGCGACGGCCAACCTAGATCGGGCGTCGGCTCACAAACATTGGGGCAGATCAGTTGGGACTTGGGTCGGCGTCGCAGCGGGCGCGAACTCACGACGGCGTAGCATCACCAACACTTCCGATGTGGTGCGCCGGTGCGCCGACTGGATGTCGGCGAGGAAGCCGAGCACCAACAGCTGGGCGGCCATCAGCAGGCACACTGCGGCACCGACGAGGCTCGGCACCCTGCTGGCGTCGTCACCGTCAAATCGCAGTACGAACCAGCGCACGACGAGCGCGATGCCGACGACGCCCGGGATCGCCGCCAGCCAGGTGAAGAAGCGCAGTGGCCGGTACCTGGCGTAGCTGCGGACGATTGTCGGGATCGACTTGCGCACGTAGTCGAACGAGCTCTTGACGAGACGTGACGGCCGCGACTGCGGGTTGACCCGGACCGGCACGGCTTCGAGCTTGAGCCCCTCGGCGCCGACCTGGATGATCGTCTCCAGCGTGTACGTGTACTGGCCGTGCACCTGCAGGCGTAGCGCCGCCTCTCGCGAGAATGCCCGGAAGCCGCTCGTCGCGTCGCGCACCTCGGTTCCCGACAGCACCCGTACAGCGTGAGTTCCGAGATGCTGCAGGGACTTCTTCACCGGCGAGAACGTCGAGATCGAGCTGAGGGGGCGGGTGCCCACGACAACGTCGGCCTGTCCGTCGAGAACTGGAGCAACCAGCTTGCCGATGTCGGCACCGACGTACTGGTTGTCGGCGTCGGTGTTGACGATCACGTCGGCACCGGCGCGCAGGCTCGCTTCGATCCCCGTCATGAACGCCCGGGCCAGACCTCTGTTGACGTTGTGGCTCACGACATGGTGGACACCGCACGCCCGCGCCACCTCCGCGGTGCGATCGCTGCTGCCGTCATCGATGACGAGTAGCTCGATCACGTCGATGCCGGGCAACGAACTCGGCAAGTCTGCGATCGTGCCGGGCAGCGTTTCCTCCTCGTTGAAGCACGGGATCTGGATGATCAGCTTGACGGGCGCGGCCGGCATCGGGCGAGAGGCTAGCCACGGCGCTCGTCGGGGAACCTGCCGCGGCGAGCTGCTGGCTGCTCGTTTCCCCAGAGTCCGGTATTACCCGGGTATACTCCTGGATATCGCCAAGGTGATGATCTCCCTTCCCGACGAGCTGCTCGCCCGGGTCGACGCTGAGGCGAAGCGTCGCGGCACCAGTCGCAGCGGTGTCCTGCGATCACTCGCCACCGACGCACTCGACATGCGGACGCGCCGCCGAGCCGCCGAGATGTCCAAGCTGGACCGACACGCGTCGACACACGGTGGTGACGTGGTCGCGGCGGTCAAGGCCTCACGGCTGTCGTGATCTTTGTCGACGCCAGCGTGCTGCTCGCTGCCGAGGACCGCGACGACGGCCATCACGCCGACGCGGCCGCGCTGCTCCGTTCTCCCGAGCCGCTGGCCACCCTCGACCTGGCGTTCTATGAGGTCACCAACGTCGCCAATGTCGTCTGGCAGGACCGGACCGCCGGCGTTCGACTCCGACGCCGCGTCTCGTTGATCGCCGACGATGGTGGGCTGATTCGGATCGATGAAGCGCTGGCCGGTAGCGCATCGGCGCTGGCCACCGAGTTCGGGATCAGCGCGTATGACGGCGCGTACGCGGCGGCCGCCCGGCTGCTCGGAGCGACACTGGCCAGCTGCGACGTTCGTGACCTTGTCGGAAACGGACTCGCTGAGTTGCCCGCACAACTCATCTGACCGGCGAGCGTCCCCAACCGATGGGTGTTTTCATGACCGTTGCGTCATGAAAACACCCATCGGTCGTCTGGTGACCGCTACGTCGACACCACATCGAAGTCGAGGCCGAGAGCGACGGGGATCTGCACCGGGTCAAAGGTGACGTAGCAGATCGGTCGCGGCAAGCGCTCGGCGGCACCGAGTTGGATGGCGTCGGCGAGACGGATTGGTTGCTCGCGAAGCAGCGTTGCCGCGCGGTCGAGGCAGCGCTGGTCGACGGGAACGACGGCGTAGTGGTCCCACTGCAGGCGGAGTGCGCCCTCGAGGTCGAGTCGCAGGACCCGTTCATCGGTGAGGCGGTCGACGACGGCGAGCGACTCAGTGAGCGACAGGGCGCTGACACAAACCCTGGAGTCGGCACCGGCCAATGCCTGCTCGGCGACGGCGCGTGCAGGCGTGTCGATGTGTAGCGCCACGACCGCGGTGCCGTCGAAGAACACGCTCATCCCCGAACGTCCGCGAACGCTCGATCGAGGCGGATTCCGCTCCACACCGCTATCGGCGAGGCAAGCGGCACGGTCTCGTGGCGACGTGGGGGCAGAACGGCACCGGCGGCGACGAGGGCGTCCATCGTCACCTCGGTTGTGCTGTCCTCGACCGGCCCGAGCACCGCCATCGGGCGGCCGCCGACGGTGACCACGAGCCGTTGACCCGCCGCAGCGCGCCTCAACTGCGTCGCCAGATCCTGGCGCAGCACGCGGGCACCGATTCGCTGGGTGAGCATGTGTACGCGAGTGTACACATGAAGGGTTGACCGGTGGGATGCGCCGGCACAACGATCGTCACCATGAACTTCGCCTTCACCGAAGAACAGGACGAGCTGCGCAAGATCGTGCGGTCGTTCCTCGAAGCCAAGAGCCCGGAGAGCGCCGTGCGTGAGCAGATGGAGACCGAGCGCGGCTTCGACGAGGCGGTGTGGTCGCAGATGGCCGAGCAGATGGGATTGCAGGGCCTGCACATCCCCGAGGAGTACGGCGGCTCAGGGTTCAGCTACGTCGAGCTCGGCATCGTCCTCGAGGAGATGGGTCGCGCCTTGCTCTCCGCGCCGTTCTTCTCCACCGTCGTGCTCGCCGCCAACGTGCTGCTCCAGTGCGGGGACGAAGCCGCCAAGAAGGACTATCTTCCCGGCATCGCCAGCGGCGAGACGATCGCCACCGTGGCGTTCACCGAGCCGTCGGGTAGGTGGGACGAGTCGGGGATCGAGATGGAAGCGTCGGCATCGGGTGACGGGTACGCGCTGACCGGCACGAAGATGTACGTGCTCGACGGTCATGTCGCCGATCTGATCCTCGTTGTTGCCCGCACGCCAAAGGGGATCAGCCTGTTCGCCGTCGACGGCAACGCCGACGGCCTCACTCGCAGCCCGTTGTCGACGATGGACCAGACCCGCAAGCAGGCCAAGGTGGACTTCGAGAACACGCCTGCCGCGGCTGATGGAGAGCGAGGGCATCGGTTGGGATTTCATGGCAAGGGTGCTCGACCTCGTCGCCGTCGGCCTCGCAGCCGAGCAGGTCGGTGGCGCCCAGAGGGTGCTCGAGATGGCTGTCGAATACGCCAAAGTGCGTGTGCAGTTCGGCCGCCCGATCGGGTCGTTTCAGGCGATCAAGCACAAGTGCGCCGACATGCTCCTCGAGGTCGAGTCGGCGAAATCGGCTGCCTACTACGGGATGTGGTGCGCGGCTGAGATGGACGACGAGCTCCCATCGGTCGCCTCACTGGCGAAGGCGTACTGCTCCGAGGCCTACTTCCATGCCGCCGCCGAGAACATCCAGATCCACGGCGGCATCGGCTTCACCTGGGAACACCCAGCGCACCTGTACTTCAAGCGGGCGAAGAGCTCCGAGTTGCTCTTCGGCGACCCCACCTACCATCGCGAGCTGCTCGCCCAACGCATCGGCATCTGACGGGGCGGCACGCTCGACGGGATCGGCGGGGTCGCGCTCGTACGCTCGTCGTGGGATGGAGCCGATCTCGTGGGTGTTCGTGGTTCTCGCCGGAATCGTTGTTTTCGTGATCGCTGCCGTGGTCGTCGGACGCGAAGCGCACCGTCTCGACGCGGTGGCGCCGCGGTCCGTCTACATCGTCGACGAGGCGGTCGAGTTCGTCGCTGAGTACCTGCCCGCCGAGACCCAGGCCAGGCTGACGCCCTCCGAGCTGGAGCAGCTGCTCACGGCCCACATGCGCTGGCTGCACTCGAAGGGGCTGCAGCCGACCAACGTGGTCGACCGCCGGCAGGACATCTCCACACCGGTCGTGCTCACCGAGGACACCCTCGCCGGCTACCTGCTCGCCGAGGCCGAGCGCTCCGGGATCGTCATCCTCGATGACGTCGACGTCGTCAACGTCGTCGACGCCCACCTCGCCTACTTCGAGGCGATCGGCGCCGTCGGCCCGCTGGCCGACGAGGGCGACGCTGGGCTGAACCGAAACTGATCCGCTCAGATCATCACGTTGAGACCGGCGAGAACCCGGCCGGCGAGTTCGGCGTCGCCGGACACTTCGACGCGGTCGGCGACTTCCGCCGGTCTCCGCCGACCCGTGGCGAGCAGCAGGTAGCTGTCCGTGTCCATCGAGATCGTCGCCTCGACCGGCGCCGACGGCGCCTCGACAAACGCAGCACGGCCATCGGTGACCCTGCACACGAGCCGGCGCACCACCGGACCGCGCAGCTCGACGGCCACCGCCGAACCTTCCGGACACGCGGCTCGCTTGCCGACCACCATTGGCAGTGCGCCGGTCAGGCGGTCGATGGTGTGTCCGGCGGCGGCGCCGTAGGTGGCGGGCAGGTCCAGCGCCCGGCGCATATCCTGCTCGTGCACCCAGCAGTCGAGAATGCGCATGGCGAGGAAGTCGGTCATCGTTCCCGGTCCGGTGGGGGTCTGCATCGGCTGAGCGAAGTACTCCGCGTCCGCTGCCGCCAACGTTTGATGGCGTCGGGCGCGTAGCTCGTCCCATTCGGCGAGCACCTCGGCACCTGGCTTGCTGCGGCGAGCGGCGACCTCGCGTTCGTTGAGTTCGCCGATCGGGTTGTGCACGTGCGCAGGAGTTTCGCCCGGCAGCGGCTCGGCGGCGGGTAGACCCTCGAGCAGCCGCTCGATGCCGATCATGTGGGAAAGCAGGTCCTGCACGTTCCACGCCGGCAGCTCGCTCGGCGTCTTCCATTGCGACTCATCGAGCGTGGCGCCGAGGTCGGAGATTTCCTTCCAGGTCGCCACCAACGTGTTGACGAGTTCCTCGGGACGTTGCTGCTCGGTGCTCATCGAATGTGAGTCTGACCGCTGGCCACGGGCCGTGGCGAGGTCGGCGCTGGTCGTCGCGCAGACAGGATCGACTCGAAGACTCGCTCACACGACTTGCCGTCTCGAAATGCGAAGGCTTGGGCCATCCGCGTCGCATAGGGATCCCGCGGGATCATCTGATCCTCGATGAGGCGTTCAAGCTCGGCGAGAACCTCCGACTGGCGTTGGACGACCGGTCCGAACCCGTCGCGCTCGTAGCTCCACGTGCCGTGCAGGTGGCCTCCGCGACAACGTGAGTTGTACGCGTCGGCGTGGAAGTAGATGATCGGCCGATTCAGCAAGGCGAAGTCGAAGGCGTGCGGCGAGTGATCGGTGACAAGCGCTGCGCCTCGAACCAGGAGGTCCTGGATGTCGACTGCATCGAGGCTGAAGGCATCCGTTGTCGACGGAAGCGTCGATGCATCGGCCAGCACCGGCGCATTCCGGTCGGCCACGACGACTAACCGCAGACCAGCGCGATCGGCGAGGTCACCCAGCCGCGGCGTAACCAGGAGGTCGAGCCACCGGTTGAGCGTCGAGTCCCGGAGACGTCTGTCTGCCAACCGAGCTGGTCCCACGTCCACGAAAAGGTCGCAGTTCCCTCTGGGCATGAGCAGCAGCAGTCGCTCACTGTCTGTTCGCGCGCCCGATGCGTGCCGCAGCAGCCGGTCGTGCCGTGGAAGCCCGGTGAGCGCGACCTCCTTGTCGGTGAAGACGTACGGAGTGTGGTCGCCGGCGATCGACTCGAACTCCTTCTCGGACACTGTGATGAAGCGGCTGATCGGCTTGTCGTTCACCCACCGCGAGATGTCATCGGTGATGGCGTCGTGCTGCAGGAAGGTGAATCGCCTACGTGGTGTCCCGAACATCGTCCCGTCGATCGGGAGGTCGACGACATCGTCGACGCGTGAGGAGATCATCTCGACGCTGTTGAGCATCAGCAACCGATGCTCGGACGTTCCGAACTGCACCAGCTTGCAGCCCTCGGCTTCGAGGCGCTGCCAATCCTTTGTGTCGCGATCGACGACGAACCACGCATTGATGTCGGGCCGGTGCTCCTTCACGAAGCGGTAGAGGTGCTCGGCGTTGTTCCGGGCGAGGCGGTTACCGTCGGTGAAGACCCATGCGTCCTGGTACTGACGCCGGACCGCAGCGCCGGCGCGGATCTGGACGACGGTTGCTCGGACCCTGCCTGCGAACTCCCGCAACCGCCGACGGACAAGGCCGACGCGTCGACGGAGTGCCCGTTGCCAACCGAGCTGAGCGGGTGGGCCGAGATGTCGCCTCAGCCTCAAGGGACGACCGTCGAGGACGACCTGCACACTCCCCGAGTCCGGGAGCCAGACGATTCGCTCGCTCGCCATCCGCTTTCCGAGGAAACACAACGATCGACACTTGCTGTAGACGGGTGTCGTCACCAATCCGCCAACCCGAAACTCCTCATGCGGCAGGTCACCGCCGTAGTAGTAGCGAACCTGGACGATCCGCTGGTCAGCGTCGATCGGCCCGACGTGCCCGACGTCGGGACGCACGCTCCCGCCCCGGGCTGCAATCACGAGCGCGTTGCCGATGTCCGGAGGCGTCGCCGTGACGTCGTGCGTTCGGATCGCCTCGACGTCGATGTAGCGCAGGATCTCGGGAAGGGTCTCGTGGAACTGCGCAGAAACCGCTGGATCGGCACTGGCAAGCGTCGAGTGCGGGCGAGCATCGAACTTGAAGTAGTAGAGCAAGTCGTACAGCACGAGGTTCTGAAGCCAGAGCGGCACGGTGCCACGATCCGCATTCGTTCGCCGCAGGAGGTCGAGGTGGCCATACCGGGGTACCTCGGTGAACTTCAAGGGGCTGTTCCAGCTGGCCTGGACGAGCGAGCTCGCGTCCGCGCGGCGCCGGTAGTGGTAGGCGGGTTCGCGCAGGAACGCGACTCGTGGGTCTGCCCGACTGGCGAGGTATCGGCCTGTGAAATGGCCGTCCTCGAATGTCGGGCGTATCCGCTCGTCAAAGCGCAGTCGGCGCTCCTTGATCAGGTCGACTCGGTAAAACGCCGATGCCGCGCTGAGGTGGATGTACCGCGGCTTGCGGCCGAGGTCGACGACGCGATTGCGTCGCTCGAAACGAAACCGGAGCGGATGATGGTCGCTGAGCTCACCAGTTCGGTCATCGAGCATCAGTAAGCGACACGCGACGAGATCGATCTCGTCGTTGTGGTCGGCGAGAAAGCCGGCGACTCCCGAGAAGTAGCCGGACGGCAGGATGTCGTCCGGATCGGGAAAGGTCACCCACTGGCCCGTCACGTGCTCCAGGCCGAGGTTGCGGGCCGACGAAAGTCCACCATTCTCCTTGCGCAGCAGCGTCGCTGTCGGCGCCACAGAGTTCACCCAGCCCGCGATCATGTCGACGGACGAGTCCGTCGAGCCGTCGTCGACGAAGACGATCTCGATGTCGCCGACCGGGTAAGCCTGGCCGCCGAGCGACGCCAGAAACTCGTCGAGGTAACACTCGACGTTGTAGGTCGGCACGACGACGGAAAAGCGCGGCATCGTCATCTGTCGTTGCGAAGGTGTTGATTCATCGTGGGCCGTCGGCGCGTCGCTGCCGTGCGCACGACGTTATGGGATGCCAGAACGCCATCGTCACCTCCCAGCTACCCTGCCAGCCATGGCGTCTCGCAAGCGCTCAAAGCTGCGCGCGGCGAGGTTTCGTCGATTGTGGGCTCGCTTTCGCGTCGACGGCCGCCTGCCACCGACCGTCCGTTCGCTGCTGCTCGACACGACCACACTTCGTGTCGCGGACCGCTTCGACCGATTTGTGTCATCCATACGCCCAGCGCTTGGACACCCATCTGCGGATCGGCTGGTCGTGCGTTCCGGTGCCCGCCGAGTCGTCGTCGCAGGTCGACTCGCGACGTCCTCACAGCAACTGACCCACGAGTTCGCCGGGTCCGTGACCGGTGCGCTCGCTGCTGCCGGCGTCGATGTGTTCATTGTCGATCGCTCGGACGAGCACCTCGTTTTCGGCGTCGTCGCGGACTCGCGCCCACGAGCATGGGACGCGCTGAGGACGCTCGCCGCCGAGGACGCCTGGTACGTCGACTGGGAGCGTGGACGCCGACGGGGCACCGTGGAGCTCACGGATCGCGCGCTTCCGTTCCACTTGAGACGGTCGACGAGTTGGGCGGTGTACCGGGCGTGGGCGAACGGAGATCGGCTCGCCGGACCAGAGCAGGCGACGGTCATCACGTTCTGGGAGATCGGTGATTCCGGCAAGCAGGAGATGATCGGCGAGCGCGGTCAGTCGCGGTTCGACGTCCGAAGCCCGTCGACGGTCGAGACGATCGACGGACGGCAGTATCCCGGCCGCTCGGCATTCCCGATCGGCAATCGCCTCGACCGATTCAGTGGCGAGGTCGACGTCGTCTATACCTGGGTTGACGATTCAGACCCCAGATGGCGCGCCGACTTCGACGCGTGGTCGCAACGCGAACAGCGTGACAGGAGCCTCGACAGGGACCTCGTAGCCGGCCGATATCGGGACAACGACGAGTTGCGGCACTCGCTGCGTTCGTTGTGGTTCGGATGCGACTGGATTCGGCGGATATTCGTCGTGACTGCCGATCAGGTTCCGACATGGCTCGACACGAGTGACCCACGGATCTCGGTCGTGTCGCATCGCGACATCCTCCCTGAACGCTGCCTGCCCACGTTCAATTCGCACGCGATCGAAGCTGCTCTGCACCGCATCGATGGTCTCAGCGAGCACTTCGTCTACTTCAACGACGACGTTTTCGTGGGGAGGCCACTTCGCCCCGACCGCTTCTTCACGTCGAGTGGCCTGCCGAAGGTCTTTTTCAGTGATGCTCGCGTCCCGGGGGTGACCGACGACCGGCAAATCGCAGTCGACAACGCCGCAATGCGAGGTCGCCAGTTACTGGCGCGGGACTTCGGGCGTGTCGCCGCCTTCAAACCCCACCATGCACCGTTCTCGTTGCGCCGCTCCCTGCTCGATGACCTGTCCAAGCGTTACGCCGACCAGGTCGAGTCGACGATGCGTCACCGTTTCCGTCACCCCGACGACCTCAGCGTTCCGGCATCACTCGCCCAGAACTACGCCCTTGCCGTCGGTCAAGCTGTGACGGACTCGCTGGCTGTCGAGTACGTGAACCTCGAATCCGGCAGATTGCAGTGGCATCTGGACCGGCTGAAGCTCGGCCGACGGTTCGACGTCTTCTGTCTCAACGAGACCGAGGTGGTCGCAGGGAATCGACGACGAGCGGCAGCGTTGGTCGCGGAGTTCCTCACCGGCTACTTCCCGGTGCCGGCACCGTGGGAGCGCAAGCGGTCCAGCACATAGGCTGGCCCGAATCCATTATCGCCTGCCGCTTCCGAACTGCCCCGACGGCACTCCGTTGAAGCTTGACATCGTCGACCCGGTTTCAACGGCGGTTCAGCGCTCCCTCCGACGCACCGGCCTCGGCGGCTACGAGCCGGCGACGATGGCTGCGCTGTTGGCCGCGTTCGAGCGTCAAGCACCCGGCTTTCACTTCGTCGACGTCGGCGCCAACATGGGCCTGTACTCGGCGATTTGCGGCGTCATGTTCGACCCGGGTTGTGTGGTCGCGTTCGAGCCGACTCCGGACGTCGCGGAAATGGCTCGACGCGTGCTCCTCGTCAACGGACTCAAACCCGACGTCTGGCGGGTCGTGCAATGTGCTCTCGGCGCCCAAAGCGGAACCGTGCCGCTGCATCTGTCGGCGATCTCGGACTCGACAAACTCGCTGGTCGCCGGTTTCAAGGAGAGCGTTGGCACAATCGACGTCGAGGTGACGACGCTTGACCAGTACGTCGAAGCATCCGGTCTGAAACCGAACATCGTCAAGATTGATGTCGAGACATTCGAGCCGGCCGTACTGGGTGGGGCGCAACGGACGTTGCGACGGTTCCGACCTTGGCTCGTTGTCGAGGTCCTTCACCGGCGCGGACATGACCATGGCGTCGAGTTGTCCGCAGCGATGGAAGGACTCGGCTACTCGTACTACCGGCTGTCCAAGGATGCCGAATGGTCGCCACGTCCGAGAATCAACGGAGCACCGGGCCGCCGTGAAACGGATTGGCTGCTCACACCCGAGCCGATCGACGGCACCTTCGCCGCGGGCGTTCAACGCTGGCTCGACGGCCTTGCTGCGTGTACAGACGATCGGAATCCGCGGCTTCCAGTCCTGACGGTCGCCCGGCACGTCGTCCGCCGTCACGGAGTGCTCGGGTTGATCCGCCGGTCTGCTTCCTACCTGACCGGCGAGCGACGGTGACTGCCCTGCGTCTGCGAAACCGCTGATACCTTCACCCGCGATGCAGCGGGTACGACGCCCCCGAAGCGCTTGGACGTGAACCCGACAGCCCGAGGTCGCTGGCACCGATTGTTCGCGACATTGCGTCGAGATGGACTGGCTGGATTGACCGCAGCGCTCGCCCATGGGACGCGCTGGCGGGTTCGGCGCCTGGCGAGTCGACTTCGCAGCGTTCGGGTCTCATTGCGCCCCCAGCAGCTTCAACGGCGCCGTGAGCGACCGACGCGGGCGAATGTCGCCCCCCACCCACAGGTTTCAATCGTCGTCACGTCCCAGGACCGATCCGAGTTGCTCGGCCTGACGCTTCGCAGCGTTCAGATGCAGGACCTCGCCGAGTGGGAGTGCATCGTCGTCGACGACGCCTCGCTCGACGACGCTGTTCAAGTTGCCCAGAGCTTCGCCGCGATCGACCAGCGCTTCGTGATTCTCGCCCATGACCAGGTGCGCGGCCTGTCGGCGGCACGCAACACGGGGATCGCGGCTGCTCGAGCACCCCTCGTCTGCTTCCTCGATGATGACGATCTACTGCTCAAGGGCTCCTTGCGCGGCCGCATCGAAGCACTTCGCGATCAGCCGCCGAACGTGGTCGGCGCCTACTGCGACTGGGTGGGAATTGATCCACTCGATCGCCTCGAGCAATGTTCGCGGAGGCGAACGGCGCGCGGCCGTCACGACGTGAACTTTGCTGACCTCGCGGCGGGCGCCCCGTTCGTGTCCTCGAGTCCCGTGCTCAAGATTGAGGCCCTCGAGGCGACCGGCGGCTTCGACGAGACCCTGCCGCGAGCGGAAGACCTCGACATGTGGCTGAGGGTGACGCGCGCGGGATATCGATTCGTCTACGCCCCGGTCGTCGGCATTGGATACAGACGTTCGCCAGGGTCGATGGTCATCGGTTCGCCCGAGCTACAGCTCGAGTGCATGTTGCAGGCTCTTCGCAACGCAGATCTGCCCAAGTCCAAGCTCCCAATCGGCGCGTCGAGCAGCGATACGCGCACGTTGAGCGCGGCCGGCTTCGAACTCGGCTACGCATCGCAGATACTCACCCACCTGGCTGTGCTGGCGACGACCGACCTCGATCGGGCAGTACGGATCGGTTGCCGAGAGTTCACCGAGTCGTTTCGGCGAAACCTCGAACCGCGACGGTATGTCGCCTCACTGACGTCGAGCGTGAGTGCCCGGCTCGTCCGTACGAGCCCTGCGGAGGTCAGTCAGATCCGCGAACGCATCGTCGTTCTCCTCGACCGGCTGGTCTCCTCAGCCGGACCCTTCCGAGTGGAGCAGGAAAGTGAATTCGACCGCGATGGGCTTCGTGGGCGGTCACAACGGATACGCGCACCTCAGGTCACGTCGCGAAGTCTGGCCGAAGCATTCGACGGTTCGGTGATCCTGGTCCCCGAGTCCGCCTACCACGTCGATGAGCTGGGCCCGCTCCACGACGAACTCGTCCGGCGAGGGGTGAAGACCTGGTTCATGGCAGCTGCCAGGCAGTTCGACACGACGACGTTCGCGGTCGGTCGGTACGCGGGCGAAATCCTCCCATTCGACCCCACACTGGTGGTGCGCGCCGCTGGTCTCGTCGTTCTCAATGACTGGGCACGTTCACGCCCAGCGCTCGACGCCTGCAACCGTGAGGGCATCCCGACCTTTGCCAAGGTCGAAGGCGTGCAGGACTTCGACGACGTCGACACCGGCCAGGTGCGGTACCCGTACCTGGCGGCCGCGGTCATCCTCGGGCAGGGTCAGAACGACGTCGACGCGTTGCCCGAACGAGACGTACGAGTCGTGGGCAGCTCGCGGCTCGAGCGCATCTGGCAAGCGCCGGCGTCGTCACCGGGGCGTCACGCCCTGGTAAATCTCAACTTCACCTACGCCGTGCTGGCAGATCGTCGGCAAGCGTGGATGAAGTCTGTTGAGGAAGGTGCTCGACGCGCGGGAGTCGACGCAATCGTCTCGCGACATCCGGCCGAGGAGCAGGCGCCGTCTTCGTTGCCGAGTGCATCGAAGCCCTTCCGCTACGAGATCAACCGTGCCGGCGTGTTGATCTCTCGATTCTCGACGGTGCCGTTCGAAGCGATGGCCCGTGGCATCCCGTTCGTGTACCACAACCCCCACGGTGAGCGCGTCCCCACGTTTGCCGAGCCGCGGGTGCATTCCTCGTCAGTCGCTCAGCCGAGGAATTGGCCGACGCACTCAGGACTGCACTGGCGTGGCGGGTCGGCTACCGCGATCGAGCGGAGAAGTTCTTCCGAATGCAGGTCGACATCGACGCCCAACGACCCTCCGAGGTCCGCGCTGCGGACGTGATTCTCGAGGTGATCGATCGTGATCGGTAACTCAGACGACGGGGCAGTGCGCCGTTTCGTGTCATCCGCCCTGAATGGTGTCCGTACACGTGCCGGCCGCATCGTCCAGTCCGCGCCGCCGCGGGAACCGAAGGGGTCAAGAGCGCGCCGCCGCCGACGATCCGGGCGAGAACATCGCCTGGAATCGGCGCCGGTGGGGAGATGCCAGGACATGGCGGGAACTGGACAGCTTCGGCTACCAGTGGGGAGGCGGAGCCCCCCAGACGCCGGCGACGTTTGCGGCACTCGCTGACAAGTTTCTTCGCCCGTACATCGGCAGCCGGTACGACCTGGCGATCCTCGAGATATCGCCCGGGGGCGGGCGCCTGACGTCCGAGCTGATCCGCTACGCAAGCCGGCTCAGTCTGGTTGACTTGAACGCCGCGGCAATCGAGATCTGCCGTGGGCGCTTCGGTGCCTTGCCGATTCCGCTTGACTTCATCGTCAACGACGGACGGTCGCTGGCGGATGTCGCGGGCGCACCGTACGACCTCATCGCTTGCTACGACAGCATGGTGCACATGCACCCCGACGTGGTCCGGGGCTACGTCGTGCAGATGCCAGCGCTGCTCGCGTCAGGCGGGACCGCGTGGCTCGATCACAGTGGCAGGGGCCGACGCGACAGCGGCGCGCGGACGGCGATGACAGCGGACCTCATGGTGGAATTCGCCCACGAGGCGGGTCTCACCCTGAGAGACCAGGTTTTCCGCAACGACTGGGACTGCATCTCCGTTCTGAGCAAGCCCTGATCCGCTGTCGCACCCGGCTCGGCGCCGGCCATCACTTGTGTCAGCCGCATGACCGCTACGTGCACATCCAGCTGACACAAATCGGCGCCGACACCGAGCGGTCCGTCGTGGCCTGTCGGCGCCCTCTTCAGTCGCCGACTGGCGCAGTCGTTGGAGTCGCAGTCGTCGGTGGTGAAGTTGTCGATGGCGGGGAACTCGTCGGAGCGATGGTCGTCGTCGGGACAGCCGTCGTCGGGGCAGCGGTCGTCGAGACTGTCGTTGCTGGGACAGTCGTCGGTGGCTGGGTGACGGGCGCAGCTGTTGTGGGCGCACTGCTCGTGGCACCCCCCTCGATTCCGTCATCCGCTGCGGTGGCCCCGTCCGGTTCCGCTGGCAAGGCCACCAAGCCGAGATCGAAGCCGTCGAGATGTTCGGCCGGAACCACCAGGACCCGCGTGCGCGCCGTCCCGCGTTGCTCGTCCACGGTCACCAGGTCCGAGTCGAGCTCGACATCGTGCCCCTGGTTGGGCGGGGCGATGCCGTAGCCCGTCGGTAGCTCGAGCTCCAGCATGAACGGCCCAGGGGCGAGATCGGCGAAGACGTACTCACCACGGTGGTCGGTCACGTCACGGGCGATCTCAACCCCAGCTTCGTCGAGCAGCACGACGACAACGCCTTCCACACCAGCTTCCTCGGGAGCCTGGACACCGTCACCGTCGGTGTCCAGCCAGACGAGGTCGCCAATCGTCGATGCGGTCGGCGGTTGGCTCGAGGGTGGTTCGACGACCACGCTCGTGCTGGTCGAGGTCGTCGATGGTGAGGCCGTTGTCGTTGGCGCCGCGGCGGAAGTCGAAGGCGCTGTGGTCGTCGACGATGTTGGTGTCGTGTGGTGGTGGTGGTGGTCGTACTCGTCGTGGTGCTGGTGGTCGTAGTGGTGGGTTCTGAGACCGCGGCGGCCGCCAGCGAATCACCAGGCGTCGCGGTCACGATGTTGCTCACCGGACCCCAGCCAGCGGCATTGCGGGCTGCGACGCGGAATCTGTAGGTCGACCCGTCCGTCAGTCGCAGTCGCTGTGAAGGTGCGGCTGGTCGACACCGGGTCATGCAACGAGATCCACGTCGTACCGCCGTTGTCCGAGCGCTGGATCACGTAGTCGGTGATCGGTATGCCTCCCGTCGATGCCGGGGCAGTCCACGTGAGCTGAACCTGTCCTGAGCCCACACCACTGCCGGTCGCGGCTGTCAGTGACCGTGGAGCCGATGGCACCGAGGGACGTGGGGTCGCGGTGACGATGTTGCTCGCCGGGCCCCAGCCGGCGGCGTTGCGGGCTGCGACGCGGAACCTGTAGGTCGACCCGTCCGTCAATCGAGTCGCTGTGAAGGTGCGGCTGGTCGACACTGTGTCGTGCAACGAGATCCACGTCGCACCGCCGTTGTCCGAGCGCTGGATCACGTAGTCGGTGATCGGAACGCCACCGCCGGAAAGGGGCGACGCCCACGTAAGACGTACGTTGCCGGAACCGACGCCGTTACCGACGGATGTGGTCAGCGACCGCGGAGCCGTCGGAATCGACGGTCGTGGGGTCGCCGCGACGACGGCGCTCGCCGGTCCCCAGCCGACGGCGTTGCGAGCTGCGACGCGGAACCGATAGGTCGACCCGTCCGTCAACCGCCTCGCCGTGAAGACACGTCCTGTGGTCACCGGATCGTGCAGCGAGATCCATGTCAACCCGCCGTTGTCCGAACGCTGGATCACGTAGTCACTGATCGGCACGCCGCCGGTCGCACTCGGTGTCGACCAAGTCAGGCGGACGCTGCCGGAACCGACGCCGTTGCCGACTGCGGCAGTCAGCGATCGCGGTGCCGCGGGACGAGCCTGCCCTGCGGGTGGGGTGACGATGTGTCCGTCGAGCACTCGACCGGCTTGGTTGGCGATGAACGTTGCGCCGGCGTTTGCCCCCGCAGGAGTGAAGTGGATCCCATCGGAGTAGAACCACTCGGGGTGGTTTGCCGAGTAGGTCGCCCAGTCGGCAACTTGCAGTCGCGGGCCGTACTGGATCGCCTTGCGGTACAGGGTGTGGTTGTTGGCACGAAACGTGGCGGCATTCGAGATCGACCCGGGACCGACGTAGGGGACGTTGGAGCGAAGCGACAACCACAAGACCGTTGGGATGCCCTGCCGAGCGGCCTCCGCCATCACGGTGTCGACGGCACCCGCGAAGCCGGAGCTCGGGTCGTCGTAGCCTCCCATGATGACGAGGACCGAGCCCAACCGCCCGGACAGGCGCCGCATTGCGCTGATCACGTTGTCTGGTGTGTAGCCCTCGCGGCCACGACACGATGGGAGCACGGTCCGTCTGCACGACTCGGCGTCGTAGACGAAGTTGAAGCGCTTGAGAGGCTCGAACTGGTTCGTCCAGCGCAGCGCAGCGATCGTCGAGTCACCGATGATGCTGATCCGCGGCGCCGAGCCAGCGCCGTTGTAGACGACCGTCGTCGCTGCTTCCGCGCTTCCGCTCGGGATGGCGCCGAAGACGGCTGTAGCCAGGAGCGCGAAGGCAAGCGTGATATGGCTGCGGCGATGGCGCGTCTGCATGTGGACTCCGTGGTAGACGTTGGCGACGGCGACGACCTTAGGCGGCGCGCTCCGTCCATGGCGACCAAGGCACCGGGTGGCATCGCGAGCCAGTCGACTCGGTCCGGCGCATCAAATCGGGAGCCCCAGCTGCCGTGCTCAGGTAACAACCCGAGGCTTGGCGGGTGCAGCAGCAGAACTGTGTACCGTCGATCAAGATGCTCAAGCGGAAATCCTCCCTCGTCTGCCTCGTCCCCTTGGCGTTGATCTGCCTGCTTCCCAGCGTCGCCGGCGCCGACAGCGACTACGAAGGTGGACCCGATGAGAACGTCGACATTGCCACGCCCGGCCCCCGCCCGCCCGATAGTCGACCGACCTCAGCAGTACCAGAAGCGGCCGATGACGACGGCGTGACGATCTTCGCCGCAGCCGTGGCGAGGAACCCGATCGACGACTTCCGTTATGACGCGCTCGTGCTCGAAGGAACGGCACGGGAGGTCTGCGCTGGGCGGCTGCTCACCGGATCGGGGTGGACGTTCAACGAGATCGTGTCACGATTCGGCGGAACGGCAGGAACGATGTACTTCTGCCGTGAGCGCTGGGACGCCGCCAACGATCCCGCGTGCAACGGCCAGCAGGCGAACCCGGTGACCAGTCCCAATTTCCACAGCACCTGCTGGAGCAACCACGCCCAGGGTCGAGCGATCGACGTCATGGTGGGCACGGTTGGTGGCGGTTACAACTCAGCGCGCGGACGATCGATCGTCAACTGGCTGCTCGCCCGCGACGCCCAAGGAAACGTCAACTCGATCGCCCGCAAGCTGGGAATCCAGCAGATTCTCTTCGCCGATCGCTGCTGGAACAGCGACGGCGACCGTGGCATCGCCTCGTGGACAGCGATGCGTCAATGCGGCATCGGCCATCACGACCACGTCCACCTCGACCTCACGACCAATGGGGCCAACGGCAACGTGTCGTATTGGGGTCGCGCCCCGCAGTGGGTTCCGAAGCTCGACACACAGGTCCTGTGGGATCGGAACTCGGCGTGGCGCCAGGCGGTGTCATGGTGGAACCTGGTCGCCAGCGATCAGGAAGGTGTGTCCTTGCCGCCGGGCTATGACCGAGCTATCGCCGGTGACTGGGACGGAGATGGAATCCAAGACGAGATCTTCCTGTGGGACATCAATACCGGCAACTGGATCGTCCAGAACTGGAACAATGGCGACTCGCTCAATGCGCGGATCGGAACGTTGTCGACGGTCTACGACGAAGTGATCGCCGGTGACTGGGACGCCAACGGTCGTGTCAATGACATGATCCTGTGGGACCGGCAGACCGGCAACTACGTGGTGCAGCAATGGTCGAACTACGCACCCATCTACCGAGGGCGCGGCACGTGGTCGCGGGCGTATGACCGGATCTTTGCCGCCGATCTCGATGGCAACGGACGTGTCAACGACACGATTCACTGGGACCAGACGACGGGCGCGTGGGTTGCCAGTCAGTGGGCGAGCTTTCGCTCCATCTATCGCTCCCGCGGCACTTGGTCGCGCGTCTACGACGAGCTCATCGTCGGTGACTTCAGCGCTGGTGGCGATTTCGACGAGATGATCATGTGGGACCGCAGCACCGGCCTGTGGGTGCTCGTGAGCTGGGCAAACTTCAGAAGTGTTTACCGCCGCAACGGATACTGGAGCACGAACACCAACGTCGTGGCTCCCGGTGACTACGACGACGACGGTCGGGTCGACGACCTCTTCATCTACTCCGGCAACAGCGGCCGCTGGACGTTGTGGTCGTTCCACCGCAATGCTCAGTCGACGCGACTGAACGGAACGTGGCTCGGAGGCTACGACGTGATCAGTGTGGGTTCGTTCATGGATTGACGTGAGGCCGCGTTCTACCGCCACAAACGAGACATATTTGTCGTCTGCGGCGCCCGAGAATCGCGGCACCGTCGCTGACGCGACACCGCCCGCTTCCAGAGCCAGCGCGCCTGACCGGGTGACGACCAGACCCGCGGATGAGTGAGAAGAGCCTGATTTTGGTGATCGAGCGGCCGGTCACCCGATCCAGCTGTCGAGTTTGGGCACATCTGTCCAAGGACCGTTGCCGGCGCGTAGCCGATCCAGGTCCGCGTCCACCATGATCTGGGCCAGCTCGTTGGTGTGGACCGTCGCTCGCCATCCGAGCTCGGAGGCGGCGAGCTGCGGGTCGCCGATGAGTGCGTCGACCTCGGTCGGGCGCAGGTACCGCTCGTCGAAGCGGACATGCTCCTCCCAGTCGAGCCCGACGTAGTCGAACGCTGCTGCCACGAAGTCGCGGACCGTATAGCCCTGCCCCGTTGCGAGGACGTAGTCGCCCGGAGCGTCGGCCTGGAGGATGCGCCACATCCCTTCGACGTATTCCGGTGCGTACCCCCAATCGCGGACAGCGTCGAGGTTGCCGAGATACAGCTCTCGTTGACGGCCGAGCTTGATCGCAGCTACTGCTCTCGAGATCTTGCGCGTCACGAATGTCTCGCCGCGACGCGGTGACTCGTGATTGAAAAGGATCCCGTTGGCCGCGTACATGTCGTACGCCTCGCGATTGTTGCGCGTGACCCAATAGGCGTAGAGCTTCGCAGCACCGTACGGCGACCGGGGGTAGAACGGTGTGCGCTCATTCTGTGGAGGCGGAGTTCCGCCATACATCTCGGACGACGACGCCTGGTAGAACCGGCAGTCGAGGCCGAGCATCCGGATTGACTCCAGCAGCCGCGTCGTGCCAAGGGCGGTGATGTCGCCCGTGTAGCTCGGCTCGTCAAACGACACTCGGACATGCGATTGTGCCGCCAGGTGGTAGACCTCGTTCGGTCGGACCTCGGCCAGCAAGCCACCGATCCTGACGCTGTCGCTGATGTCGCCGTGATGGAGAAACAACCGCGCACCTGTTTCGTGCGGATCGTTGTACAGATGGGTGATCCTCGAGGTATTGAACGTCGAGGCGCGGCGGATCAGACCATGAACCTCGTAGCCCTTCAACAGCAGCAACTCGGCAAGGTACGACCCGTCCTGGCCGGTGATTCCCGTGATGAGGGCGCGAGGCGAGGTCATCTTCGTCGCCACCAATCAGGAGGACGTTACCGACGCGCCGCGGGCGACATCGGCGTTCTCGACGAACCACTGATACGTCGCCTGGATACCTTCTCGCAGGGGGGTCGACGCCTTCCAGCCAAGCGCATGAATCCGGCTGACGTCGAGCAGCTTGCGTGGCATTCCGTCGGGCATCGAGGTGTCGTAGGTGATCGTGCCACGCCAACCCACGATGTCGGCGATCAGCGCCGCGAGCTCGCCAATGGAAATGTCCTCACCGACGCCGACGTTGAGGTGCGTGTCGCCGTCGTAGTGCACAAGCACGTGGAGTGCCGCGTCGGCGAGGTCGTCGACATGCAGAAACTCCCGTCGCGGCGTCCCGGTGCCCCAGATCGTCACCGCCTCGACGCCGGTGACCTTGGCCTGATGGAAGCGACTGATCAATGCCGGGAGTACATGCGAGGTTTCGAGGTCGAAGTTGTCGTTCGGTCCGTAGAGGTTCGTTGGCATCAGCGAGACGACGCTCACGCCATACTGGCGTCGATACATCCTCGCCATCTCGAGTCCGGCGATCTTGGCGATCGCGTACCCTTCGTTGGTCGGTTCGAGCGGGCCTGTCAGGAGCTGATCCTCGCCGATCGGTTGGTGCGCAGCCCGCGGATAGATGCAGGACGAACCGAGCATCAAGACCTTCTCGACGTTGTTGCGTCGGGCGGCCTCCAGTGAATTCGCCGAGATCATCAGGTTGTCGTAGAGGAACTGACCTTGGGCCGACTGGTTGGCGTGAATGCCCCCGACTCGGGCGGCGGCGATGATCGCCACATCGGGCTTCGTGTCGGCGAGGAAGCGCTCGGTTTGGTGCTGATCGCGTAGGTCGAGTTCCGTGGAGGTCGCGGTGATCAGCTCGGCGATCGGCTCCGACGCCAACCGGCGGGCAATGGCGGATCCAACGAGTCCACGGTGCCCGGCGAGCCAAACCCGCTTGTCGGTGAGTTCATAGACGAGATCGTTCACGGTGGACGGACACCCTTCGTGTTCTGGGGGCATGCATGGATCGCGGATCGGGGATCGGCGAGGGAGTGTAGAAGCTGGGCACGCGGGGACGGTCACTCCGTCGAGAGCCGAATGCTCGCGCCACCGTCCATGATGATCGTCTGCCCGGTCGTGTACGGCGAGCGGTCACGGTCGACGAGGTGGACGATCGTCGGCGCCACGGCCTCGGGACGGGCGACGAAACCGAGTGGCGTACGAGCCTCCAGGTCCTCGAGGTTGCCCTGTGGGCCGCGCTCGTGGGGCCGCCGGCTGAGCCCGTCGAACAGCATCGACGTCTGCACGGCACCGGGGAGCACGGCGTTGCACCGCACCCCCAACGGTGCCAGGTCGATCGCCGCACTGCGGGTCAACGCGACGAGGGCGCCCTTGGACACGGCGTAGGCGGCGACGTTCGCCGACGTCACGATTGCGTGCACCGAGCTGACGTTGACGATCCCGCCGTGCACATCGGCGAGGCGTGGGGCCAGGTCGCGGATCAGCTGGAACGGTGCGCGCAGGTTCGTCGCCATCACTTCGTCCCACACCTCGTCGGGCGTGTCGGCGACGGACAGGTTGGGCTGAAACGCGGCGTTGTTGACGAGACCGTCGAGTCGCTCGTCGTCGAGCTGTGCCACGAGCTCGGCGACCGCGCCGGTCTCGCTGAGGTCGACGGAGATCAGCTGGTCGGCGGGGGATTCGCCATCGACCGCGGCGCGGTCGGTGCCGATGACCCACCAGCCCTCGGCGCGGAACGCCGCAGCCGTCGCCCTGCCGATGCCGCCGAGGACGCCGGTCACGAGGACGCGACGTCGATCTGCGATCATGGCGTCACCGTAACGCCGAGCTCACGGGTGAGGTTCTCGATCGCCAGCACGTGCACCCGTGCCGAAGCCTGCGACGTGTTCGAGGCGTTGTGCGAGCCGAAGATCACGTCGGAGCGCCCGAGCAGCGGGCTCATCGGAGCTGGCGGCTCCTCCTCCATCACGTCGAGGGCGGCGCCGGCGAGTGTCCCGGACGTGAGGGCAGCGACGAGGGCGTTGGTGTCCACGACGGCGCCGCGGCCGGTGTTGACAAGGTAGGCGCCGGGCTTCATCAGGGCGAACGCGTCGTCGTCGAAGAGATGGTACGTCTCGGCCGTGAGCGGGCAGTTGACCGACACGAAGTCGCTGGCGGCCAGGAGGTCAGGAAACGGGATCACCGACACGCCGATGGCCGAAGCCGCAGCAGCGGCCTCGAGAGAGGGATCGGCTCCGCACACGATCATCCCGGCGGCGGCGGCCCGCACGGCGACGGCGCGGCCGATGCCACCGAGGCCGACGATGCCCAGCGTCGCCCCGCGCAGCGATCTCCCTGCGGGTTTCGGCCAGGAGCCGGCGTGCACGCCGCGGTCGATCGTGTGCAGATGGCGGGCGAGCATCACGAGATAGGCCAGCGAAACGTCGGCCACCTCGTCGTCGAACATCCCGGGCGTGTTGGTGACGACGATGCCGCGGGCAGCGGCGGCGGCTAGGTCGATCCCGTCGATGCCAATGCCCCACTTCGAGATCACCCGGAGGTCGGGGCAGCGGTCGAGCACCTCGGCCGTGAAGCGGTCGTCGCCGGCGATCACGCCAACGCAGCCGTCCATCGCGACGACGAGGTCGTCGCCTACCAGGTGCTGCCCGGGGATCTCGGGCACGGACACCTCGAGACCGGCAGCTTCGAGACCGTGGCGGTGCTGTTCCAGGTCGCGAATCAGCTGAATGCAGGTGACGGCGATCTTCATCGTTGTGTGGCGAGGTGCCGGTCGAGAGCTTCGGCGAGCACGAAGTCCGCCTCCTCGTCGATGTCCACGGCCTCCAACGGGTCGACCTCGAACAGGATCGGACGCTCGCCGATGCGCCGCCCGGCGGCGATCTGAGCGGCGGTGAACAGGTACAGGTTGGAGTTCTCCTCGTAGACGGGAGGCAGGTCCTGCGTCCGCAACAGCACCTTGGGGTCGTGGTTGAGCGGCGAGCCGTCGGGGGCGTACAGCCGCGTCTGCCAGCGAGTAACGGAGAACAGCGAGTCGTGCACACCGTCGTCCTTCTCCATGCGATCGAGGGCGGCGTCGATCGTCTCGGGTCGGAGCAGCGGGTTCGTCGTGTGCGTCTGCAGGTACCACGTCGAGGGCACCTGTTCAGCGTCGTAGCGCAGCACGTCGGTCATCGGCGTGTGCCCGCCGAGCAGGTGGGCGGGGCGATCGATGACCTGCACCGACGGAAAGGCGTCGGCGGCCTGCTCCTTCACCGTTGGGCTGTCGGTGTCGATCACCACGTTCGTGATCCGCTCGACGCCCAACAGGGTCGACACGATGCGATGGAACAGCGGCACGCCGTTGAAGGGGCGGTAGTTCTTGCCAGGCACACGTTCGCTCCTGTGGCGCATCGGAACGAACGCGACGACGGCGAGAGTCATCGTCCACTCCGTGACGTGCGGTCGAGTCCGGTGAACCCCTTGGGATAGTAGAAGCGTCGGCGCAGTGACGTCGAAACCTCGCCGCGGTGGCGGAAGCCCTCCCAGGTGCCGAGGTACTGCGCCGCCCGGAAGCGGGGGATCGACGTCAGGTTCGACCACAGCCGCCCTCGCGCTGCGGCGGCCAGGAAGTCGCGTCCGGTCGAAAGCAGGAACAACGCCATCGCCTCGACCAGGTTGACGTGCTGGTCGTGGAAGATGCGCCGGTGGGCGATCGCCTCGCGCCGGTACCGGTTGCGCGTCTTGGCGAACGGCTCGTTGTGGATGTGCGCGACGCGCGCTTCGGCCTCGTACACGAGCTTCCACCCGGCGGCGAGTGCGCGTTTCGCCCAGTCGAGGTCTTCCAGCCCGGTGAGCGTTTCGTCGTAGGGGAGCGTCCGCCACGCCTCGGCGCGCACTGCACAGTTGGCGTTGTTGCAGAAGGGGGTTTGCTGGTCGTCGTCGCTGACGTCGGGGAACCACGTGCGTAGCAGCTCGAGCTCGGAGAAGTGGCTGCGGCTGTCGCCGGTCTGGCCGCCGTAGACGAGCCCCACCTCCGCACGTTCGAACGGAGCGATGATGAGGTCGAGCCACTTCTCGTCGAGCGGGTACACGTGGGCGCTGACGATCACGAAGATGTCGCCGGCCGCCGCGGCGCAGCCGATGTTGAGTGCCCGCCCGAACGAGAACTCGTCGGGGGAGATGTGCACGATCTCGGCGCCATGGGCTCTGGCGATCGCGACCGAGTCGTCGATCGAACCGGAGTCGACGAGGACCACCTGGTCAGGCTGACGCGATCTGACGCAGCAACCCGGAGAAGAGTGCGGGCAAGTGCTCCGCCTCGTTGAGAGCTCGGATCACGATCGACACGGTCGGCATGGCCGGCTGAAGGCTACTCAAGGTCCCCTCAGACGGGTGGCCAGCTCGTGATCCCGTGTCCAGCGCCCCTACGAGCGCGGCGGGTGTCTGATAGCCCGTCGGCTTCAGCAGGACGAGTCAGGTTGCGATCTCCGGCACGACCAAGTTGTGCTTGCGCACGGTCGTCCGGACGCGCCGTGGCAACCGCTCCGCTTGGTTGCGAGGCATCGACATCATTGCCCAAATGGTGGCGCACATCCCCCCGAACGCGAGCGGCAGTGCCCGATAGACGAGCCACTCGTGGATCTGAGTGTGATTATTGAGGACTAGGAACCAGGCGACTACTGGCACTGCGATTGCTGCGCAACACAAAGCAATATCCCCGAACGACTGACCACCTCTTCTGTTGCGAGCCGCCAAGGCGACCAGAAGTACGAGGGCGGCGATGATGACCCACGGCGTCAAGGGACGACTCCACCACTCACCGATGTTCTTCGTGAAACCCCGAACACGTGAGGGGCTCGTAGTTGCGTTTTCGCCCGAAAGACGAAACGCGATTCGCGATCTGACATTGTCGTAGACGGAATCCACGCCGACCACGGTTGCGGCAAGAACCCATTTCGACATCCACATCCAGGTGAGTCCGGAGATCCAGCCGATCCCCGCAGCCACTGTCACGTGCCAGATCGGCTTCCGAGCTGAGCTCCCGGCCGCTGCGCAAGCTCCGAGTGACGCGCCCGCGGCGGCGAGGCCCAGCGCGCCCGGCATCGTCGTCATCAGGTCGAGGTAGGCGCTGACGGCGCCCCCGAGTGCGGCCGCGAGGGCTGCAGTTGTCCATGATGGGCTGCGGCGAACCAAGATGAAGGCTAGGGATCCGCCGACCCATGCCGTGCTGATGCCGATGGCCTGCGGGAGCGACAGGCCGCTGAGAATCATGTCCGTCGTCAGCATCGTGGGAAGAACGAGCAGCGCGGACGTCACCGTTCCGAGGGACCGACTCACGGGCGCGGCCATCGCCGTGATCGACCCGAGGAGGAGGGCGAACACGATCCAACGCGCTCCAGCAAGTCCCAGGATCCCGACAGCGGGTCTGGTGATGACGGTGTAGCCGTGCCAGTAGCGCAGGTAGGAGATCGAGGAGGGAGGTAGCTCACCGGTCTGCTCGAGCGTGTGCAACTGCTCGTCCAGCCCCTCGCACCCGTGGTCGTAGCCCGGGCTCATGAGTGCGCTTTCAACGCTGTTCATCTCTGCTGGGTCACCGAGTCCGATGCCCAGCACGGTGCACTCCGTGCCCTGGTCGCGCTGTGTTCCGAGTGGGGACGTGCTCCGCTGCAACGGATCAAGCAACCCAGCCTGATCGGCGCGCACGAGGTGGTTTGCGATACGACCATCCGGGACAAGTTCGGCAACAACGACACCGAGCAGTCCCAGCAGCGGCGCAAACAGCAGCAGAATGAGGAGCTTGCGGTTCAGACTGACTCGACGTGCCTCGTTGTTGCGTAAGCATTGGTCGCGGGATCGCCCCCAAGGCTCACCACGCATGCCGGCCGACACTACCTCCCGCGACTGCGGCGGCAGCCTGTCCCGCGCGGCACCGGGCAGAGTCGCTGCCGTGGCGGTTCCCAGGACGACGAAGGCCCCAGGGTCGAAACCCTGGGGCCTTGGACGTCAGCTCTGCGTCAGCGTCTGCTCCAACGCCCACGGTCGTGGGCGGCTGCCTATCCGATCTTCGTCCAGGTTCCGCAAACCTGCTCAGCGAAGAATCCGCGGTCGCTCGGCTGGATTGTCACAACGAATGGACCGGTTCCGTCGATGAAGTCGTTGTCGATGATGTCGTCGAAGTTGCCGGAGAACCCACTGAGCCGCTCCCAATAGCACCAGTCACTGGTGCTGCGGGGGGACCGATAGGTTCCTGCCGGGATGTCTATGCCGACGCGGTAGGTCCCGCCGCCGAACGTCACCGGGGGTGGCGGCGGTGGCAGCGGCGCTGGGGCAACTGGCACGGCGCGCACGGCGTTGCTCCACACCGGGGACCAACCGACGGCATTGGCGGCGCGGACACGGAACGAGTATGTGCGTCCGTTGACGAGACCGGTCGCCTTGTAGGCCCGTTGTGTTCCGGGCACGAAGGTGAGGTTGCGCCACACGCCCGCCGACCCGATCTGGATCTGGTAATGCGTGATCGGTTTGCCGCCGTTGTTGGCGGGTGGCGACCAGTACAGTCCGACGGATTGGTTGCCCGTTGTTACCGAGTTGATAGCTGGGGCACCGGGGGTGCGGTAGGCGATCGGTACCGCTTTGACGCTGTTCGTGAACGGTGAGTGCCCGACGCTGTTGTAGGCGGCGATGCGGAAGTAGTAGCCGGTGCCGCTGCGCAGTCCGGTGATCGTGCGGGCACGGGTGGAGGCCGAGACGTTGACGCTGGTCCAGCTCCCGCCACCGGGTGCGTAGGAGATGGTGAATCCGCCAATCGGCGATCCGCCGTTGGAAATCGAGGGTGCCCAGCCCAACGTGACCTGGCCGAGTCCAGGAGTTGCCGTCAGCGATCGAGGCGAGGTCGGTGCCACTGGCATCGCCGCGGCGGCGACTGTCAGGGCTGGCGCCGGAGCCACCGTGGTCGTCGGCTCGGTCGCGACTTGATCGTTCGTCTCGGTTCCAGCGGGCCGCGTGGCCGTTTCGGTGGGAGGTGCGGCCGGTTCAGCGGGAGGCTCGGCCATTTCGGTGGGAGGTGCGGCCGGTTCAGCGGGAGGCTCGGCCACTTCGGTGGGAGGCGCGGCCGGTTCAGCCGGAGGCTCGGCTGGAGTCATCTCAGTAGGTGTGGGTGGGGTTGGAGGGTCGGGGCTGACGACCGGCTCTGCGGGCAACTCGTCCGACGTTGCGTCGCCGGATGCGACTGGTTCGGTGGGCGGCTCGGTGCCGTCCGAGGCCATCGCGGTCAAGCCTGGGAAGCCGAGCGCAATCATCGCGGCGATGGCAGCGCACCCGAGTAGGGCGCGGTAGCGGGTCATTTGCAGTGTCTCCTTTGGGAACGAGTGTGAGACCAACCGGTAGGCCTGCATGCCCCGCGTTGGGCCATGATTGTGCCGTGACCATGGCTCAATATCAACCCCGGTTGTATGTCAACAGGGGAAATTTCTTGACAATGGTCGACAGTCGGCATCGGTCAGTGCTAAGGTCCCGTCCGATGGCGACCAAGGTGCAACGACGAGCAGGTCTGATCTCCGTTGGCCCACCCGACGGGCCACAGGTCAAGATCCCCGCCGCCTACAGGGTCACTGTCGAGGGCGAACCGCCGTACGACCTCCGGCTCGACATCACCTGGGACCCGGCCCTGGCCCGCCACACCCTCCACGAACTGACGATCACCGAACAGCCCGGTGGGATCTACGTTCGCCTGGCCCAGATCAGCCAGATCGCCCTCGCCGAACTCATCGAGCGCAGTCTCGTCGCCGACGTCGTCGGTGGACCAGAAGGCTGGCAACAGCTAGTTGCCGAGCACGCTGACGATGACCCGGTCGCCGTCGACGCCCTCGTCTATCTGCTCTCTCACGCCCTCGGTGGGCAGAGTCCATCAGCCACGATCGCTATCGCCCGCGGTCTCTCTCCGGCCAGCGGTCCGAAACGAGCTGCCCACGCCCGCCAAGCTGGGCTCATCCCTCCTGCAGCGGAGCCCGGCAAAGCATCCGCCTCGTAGGCATTCGGCCCGAGTCGGGTCAACACTCCGTCCGCGACTGCAACGGCAGCCTGTTCCGCAGGGTTGACCCCGGAGAGTGTCGTCGTCGTTTCGTCTAGTCGGTGCGTTCCAGCACCACGAAACGGCCGGACTCGAAGACGGGGCAGAAGCTCTGATGTGGGAGCCCAGCCGTGGTAGAGAAGCACGCACCCTCGCGGATGAGCAGCGGCCTGACGAACGATGACAGCACATCCGGATGGGCGCCGGCCTCCCAGGTGCGCCACTTGGCGTACTCGTCGTCGTTGAGCATGGCGATGAAGCGGACGGACCCGTCGTCGAGGAAGCGCCAGGCCTGTGTCAAGCGCTCGACCTCGACGTCTGTCAAGCCCGCGATCAAGGCCGGCGGGGGCGTCGCGCCTGATCCTGAGGTGCACAGGCCGTAGTTGCACACGTCCCCACCGGGTTCGATTGAATACAACGCTGCGGTCCACTCGCGCCAACGCATCCAGTCGGTCAGCACAGTGCCCCCGCCCGATCGTGCAAAGAACCCGTTGACGGCTTCCAAATCGGCAGGGTTTGCGGACCGCCACTCAGCACGGGCTGTCGCTGAGGCCGGAAGCACGGCCGCCAGAATCGCAACCACGACGAGTGTCAGCGCTGTCGTGACGCTGCGACGCCCGCCGGCCACTTCATGCGTACTCACGCCCAGTGCGACGGCGCCGAGCAGGTGAACGGGGACGTACGTCCGTGCGTGAGTCGGAATCGCTCCCTTGGCTGCGAAGTAGGCGAAGACGAGCGACCAGAACATCCACCCGGCGAGTAGAAGACGGCCTGATGACAAGGGCGGCACGCCTTTCACAACACCGACGACGATCACAACCACCGCCGCGGCCAGGCCGACCCACGGAGCGATGCCGAGCCCCCAATAGACCTTGGGACCGATTCCGGCGAAGGCAACGTCGAGCACCGGACGATCCGCCCAAAGCCTCACGGTGGCGTACGACGAGCTGCCGCCGAGCTCCACGATGGCGGTGTGGACTACGGCAGGTCCGGCTGCCAGTGCCGCGAACGTCACTGCCCGCCGGAACCGCCGCGACTCGAGAGGGATGACTCCGAGTGTCGCGAACACAAGCGCTACTTCGGGCCTGACAAGTCCAGCGATTCCCACCACGACGCCGCCAGCCACGAACCGGTCACGCATGAGCATCGCGCCACCGATGCCCGCGAGCCCGATCGCCATGCTCTCGGCTACGGCGTGATGGGCGATGTACATCAGTGAGGCACTGGGAACACCAAACGCGAGAAAGATGATCACGGCGGTGGTGCCGAACCGTTGGAGTCCGACGCAAAGTGCCGCCACCGCCGTCACAGCGAACAGTGTTGCGATCGTCTGGTTCGCTCGGATGAGCTGGCCCGGATCGTCGATCAGCTGGCCGAGGACCATGTTGACCAACGAGCGGAAGGCGACGTCGAGTGGTGGATGGATCTCGGTCCAAGAGCCCATGTCCGTGACGAAGCGGATGAAGGCAGACGGGGTTGCCCTCGCGTATCCCTCCAGGAGTCGCCCTGACTCGTCGCCGGTCAGCGCGATCGGGACCGCGCCTCGGGCAGTCGCGAGGATCCACGATGCCGCCACGACGGCGGCTACGCCGAGGACCATCAACGGTTGCCAACCATTGGCGGTGCGGGTCGCGCTCGTCTGGACTCGAGGTGGGGCGATACCGGCTGTCGCCACAGCCTGTCAGTCAACACCGATGTCAACCTGAAGACCCACTCGGAGGGTCGCCGTTGCCGACACAGGGTGGACTCCTTAGGCTCGCAATGATGTCGCTAACTCCACGCGCGCCCGTGGTCGTTGAGGCGACCGTTCCACCGCCACGTTCGCTGCCGCGGCGTGCGGTGATTTCCTTCGTTGAGGGCGGGCCGAACGGCTTCCTACGGATGGTTCGTCACGGAGTCCGTTGGCGCTTCAGGCGGTTGGTGATGGCCTCACGACGTCATGACGGACTGCTCAGCCGGGTAGTCGAAGGACGAGGTGTGCTCGGCCCGCGAGCTCTCCTCGGCGGATCCGTCAGAACTCCTATCACAGCGTCCGCTTCGATCATTGCTGCGGAAGCTCGTCTGCTCGACTTGCGCGTGCCGACTTCGTCGATCGGAGCTCTGCCTGCGAACCCGACTGTCGGGGTCGTGATCCCGGCATACCTCGATGCCGAGTTCTTGGCCGCGGCACTACAAAGTGTGTGTGACCAAACGTACGACCAGTGGCGCTGCGTGGTCGTCGACGATGGCTCACCCCAAGACATCGGCGCCATAGTCGAGCGCTTCCAGCTGGCGGACAACCGGATTCGACTGCTGCGCCACGGCGCCAACGGCGGGCTCGCGGCCGCGCGCAACACCGGGCTCCGGGCGCTTGACACGGACATGGTGATGTTCCTCGATGCGGACGACATGCTCGTCCCGGCGGCGCTCGAGAACGCCGTGCGCTGCTTCGCACCGGTGTGGCACGACCCAGCGGTGGCCGGTGTCCACGGTCAGGTCATTCAGGTTCCGGAAGAGACCGCTCTCGGTGACTTGGTCGCTTGGGGTGGCATCTTCTCGCGGGCCGTCGTCGACTGGATCGGATACTCCGGGGAGTGCCCGTTCAATGTCCACTCGGTCATCCTTCGGCGCTCGCTCCTCGACCTGGCTGGAGGTTTCGACGAGTCGCTCCGTGGTGGCGCGGAGGACTGGGACCTCTGGTTCAGGCTGCTCCGTCACGGATATCGGTTCGAACCGAACCGATATCTTGTCGGCGCCTATCGGCAGCGGCGGGCGAGCATGATCCGCAATCACTTCGGGGTTCATCTCGGACGCGCCAACCGCCTCTTCGACGCGGCGGAGGAATGGGCACTGCTCGACCCGGATCTGGTGGTTGGCCGTGGAGCTGCCGCCCCGCTCTCACGGGCGCGGCATGGCGCTGCAGCGGGCGAAGCGTGCCGCCACCGTTCTGGGCATGCAGATCACAGCAACCGGATCGCTGGATCCGCTGACCAGCTCAGAAGCCCTCGAACTCCTCGATCTGGACGCTGCTGCCGGAGGGGCGCTGGAACGAGTTGGTCGAGTCGGCGATGAACGGGGCGGCCCGCGGACTCGGGATCTCCCGGGCGATCTCCGAGCAGCTCGGCCCGGTGCCACGAGACAAGCTCGTTCGTATCGGACGCGCCGTAGCGGGAGAGATCGCGACCCGCCGCCACGACGCCCCGGCTGAGCAGCCAACCTACGATGCGACGTCCCGACGCAAGCAGGTCGAGGTGCTCTTGGCTGCCGAGTCTGCTGCCGACGTCCGAGCGCTCATGCTCGCTGCCGAGAGCGTCATGCCGGCCGGGCCAATCGCCGCTGTCGATCTCGAACTGGTCGCTGGCAACGCCGGCGCCAACGAGGCATGGGGCAGCGCAGGGGTCATGGTCGTTCCCTACCACCAGGTCGTCGGCAGCCTCTCCCGAGTGTCGACGGTGATTGCCTGCTCGCCGACGGGTCCGATCACGGCGGACCTGATCGATGCGGCGAGACGTGCCGGAGTTGAGTGCCTGGTGGTCGAAGTCGAAGGACGTCCAAAGCCGTTGCCGTGCAACACGGCGATGTCCGTTGCGGGCGGCTCAGGTCCTCATGACTCGACCGAGGTTGGACGCGCTACGTCACGAGTCACCTCCGGGCCGCTGGTCTCGTTCGACGGCTGGCGCGGGTCGGGCTTTCCGGCACTGTGGCACCTGGAGGACGGGCCGATCGACCCGAGCTCGGTTGAGAAGCTCGTCAGCCTCCGCAACCGACATGTCGGTGAGACCGCCGTGATCATCGGCAATGGACCTTCGTTGAACGAAACGGAGCTGGAGGTTCTCACCGACGTCGCCACGTTCGGTGTCAATGCGATCTTCCTGGCGGCGGACCGGTTCCCGAAGCCGATCACCTACTACGTCGTCGAGGACACGTCTGTGTTCAAGGAGAACACGGAGGCCATCAAGTCGTTCGATGCCGACTGGAAGCTATTCCCGGCGATGTATCGGCCGGCATTCTCGGATGCAGACATCGATGAGCGCACGGTGTTCTTCCGAATGAATGCCGGGTTCTACGACCGCCAGTCCGGCACGGCATGCCACCCGCGCTTCTCGATGGACGCCACGCAGCGCTTGTTCTGCGGACAGAGCGTCACGATCATCAACCTTCAGCTCGCCTATTGGATGGGCTTCCATCGCGTCGTGCTGATCGGCATGGACTTCTCCTACCGCATCCCCGATGACGTCGACCGTCAGGGCGCGTTGATCGTCTCACGAAGCGACGATCCCAACCACTTCCATCCGGACTACTTCGGGGCGGGTAAGTCGTGGAAGGATCCGCTCCTCGACCGAGTTCTCGTGAACTATCACCTCGCCGACGAGGTCTACAGAGCCACGGGACGGGAGATCATCAACGCGACGGAAGGTGGCAAACTCGATCTGTTCCCACGGATGCCCTTGCGCGAGGCGATCGGTCGGGACACGTAGGGGCCGGCGTCGGCTGACGCGTCGATTCTGAGGCCCCAAACCGGACACAACTGTCTGGATCGAGGTTCAAGCATTCTGGGTGCCATCCCTTGCGGGAATCGCAAGGATTGGCACCGAGAAAGTTGTCGTCGCCCCCGGTAGGGTCGCCGACCGTGAAGAATCCTGCCGACGTAGGTGCCGATTTCGACGACTACGCGCGACGTTGGCGCAAGGAGGACTACAGCCTCGAAGCGAGTTACGGCGCTGGGGGGGTGGTCGTTGATCCGACGCGGGACGAACTTGTCCAACGTCCGGGAGACGAGTGGGGCGACGTCACTCCACTACGCACCGCATACACCGACTTGGTTCGCTCGTTCGGCCCGTCGTCCGGAGCGATCAACGTCGTCGAGATCGGAGCCGGTGGCGGGCGGTCGACAGCGGTGATGCTCGAGGCGCTCGGCGAACGAGCCGGTGACTACCACGTGGTGGATGTGTCGCCCGTGTTCATCGACGTGCTCAAAGAACGCATCAACCCCGCGCCGACGGTCCACATCGTCACCGACGTCGACCTCTCGGGCTTGCCGGCGAAGCACTTCGACATCTGCCTCGCCCAGTCGTCGTGGTCGCACATCAACCTGTACGACCAGTATCGCTACCTGCGCGAACTGCGTCGGGTGCTGCGGCCGCGGGGAGTCGTCTTCGTGAGCGGTCAGTTCCTACTCGGACTCGGCAACGACTGGACATGGAATCGCTTCGCCCGCCGCGTCAACCAGATCGACCGAAACATCCACGGCGTCTTTCACGAGTTCACATCGGTCGCCGCGCTCACCGAGATGCTCACCCGACTGGAGTACGAGATCTGCTGCATCAACACCGCCGGCTTCGTCGCCCGCGTGCCGCGCTCTGGTGCTGCAACCGCATCCGCATCGTTGCGCGGACCCGTCACGTTCCCCTTCAACCCCAGTCCGCACGACTTCCTCGCTACCGGCAGGGCCGACGTCGTCAGCCTGCCATTCGTCGGCGTCGAACCGCAGAGTCGACCGGCTCCGTTGGCCGCGGCGTCGCAACGGTGGTTCGAAGTGCGTGCGAGAGGTCGGAGGGCGCTCAAGCGGGTACCCGGCGTGCGTCCCCTCGTGCTACGGGTGCGAACGCTCAGATCGCCCCGGCGCTGACGTCGCACGTCGCACGTCGGTCGCTGATCATCCCCAGATGCCGTCGAGGATGGCGTCGTACCCGCGGTCCCAGTTGCCGGCGCGAGCGAGCACCGACCGAAACGTCCGGTACGTGTGGATCTGCCACGCGGCGGCGTCGCGGTCGAACAGAAGCAGCTCGTTGTAATTGCCGTCGTCATCGAGGTCCGCCGCAACGCCGAGGTCGAACGTGGACGAAAACTCGGTGCGCCCGCGGTACACCGTTGCGAAGTTCCACCACGTCAGCACGACGACGTCGCCGGTGTCGAAGTCTGCAAGCAGGAAGTCGTCACGGCGTCGATCGTGATCCCAGTCGCCCGTGATCGCAGAGTCGTAGACGGTGCTCCACTCGCCGCGGCCGCGGTAGATCGGTTGGAATCCGGAATAGGACTGAACGACCCAGAGGCCGCTGTCGGTGTCCCAGAGGAAGGCGTCGTCCATCCGGCCGTCGCCATCCCAGTCGCCGACGACGAGTTCGTCGTACACCCTCGAGTACGTTCCCCGGCTGCGATAGGCAGCGCGAAACCCGAGTACGACTGGATCACCCAGTTGCCGCTGTCATGGTCCCAGATGAACAGCTCGTTCAGGAACCCGTCCCCGTCGAAGTCGCCGACGACCACGTCGTCATAGACGGTCGACCACTGCTGGCTTGACCGCGGCACTGGTGCGTAGTTGACCGTGGTGTGAATGCCGGACAACCCGCTGTCGCGATCCCAGATGAACAGGTCGTCGACGTTGCCGTCGCGGTCGAAGTCGCCGGCTCGCACAACGTCGTAGATCCGGCTCCAAGTTCCCTGGCTGCGCAGCCGGAACACCCAGTCGCTCATGCTGCGCACCGCCCACGAGCCGGTGTCGCGGTCCCAGGTGAACAACGAGCTGCCGACCGGGAAGTCGGCCAGGGGGATCAGCTGGTTGCGAAGGAAGCGAGCGAACTCGGCCTGACCGGTGGCGGTGAGGTGGATGCCATCGGTGGCGAACCAGCGGGTGCGATTGTTCGCAGTGCCCGCGCTGTAGGAAGCCCAGTCCAGGACGAAAAGATCAGGCCACCTGCTGCGCGCCGAAGCGAGTGCCTGGTTGGCGGCGACGTAGTCGGAGCGTCCGCTGCGTGTCGACAGGTTGACCCACACAACGCGTTCGACCTGGCGGGCCTCGAGAGCCCGCATCAGCGAGTCGATGCGGGCGCCGAAGTTGTCCGTCGGGGCGTTGTAGCCGAGTTCGATCAGCACGAGGTCGGTGCCGACCGGCACGGAGGCGGCCGCGCCAACCCCGGACAGGCCGCAGTCAGCCGTGCAGCGGTTCGCCGCCGAGTCGTAGCTCGACGCCGTGAACACGCCATCGAGCAAGGCGCGCAGCTCGGAGTTGGGGGTCTCGGTGACGCTCTGACCGACGGAGTCGCCGATGAACCGCATCGAGTTCGACGCCACGACGCCGCGGGTCACGGGGCGGACGACGAACCCGTGTGACGGCAGTCCATAGGCGGTGCGGAAGCTCAAGGCGCTCACCAGCACGGTGCCGCCGGCACCGCTGAGCCGGAGCCGGTTGTCCCACACGCCAACGTACGGCGTCGCCGGGTCGGGCTCGGTGGATGCCGCCGTCAACGTGCCGAGTCCGTACGCATCGGCGACGAGGTCGCCGTCGACGATTCGAGTCCAGCGGTGGTTCGGGTTCTGCGGCACGTCGTCGAACGGATCGTTGATCGCCGGGAACGTTCCGCCAGCGGTTCGTGGTCCGTTGGACGCTGAAAACTCCGTCGACACGATCGCCCCGCCGGGCGTACGTCGGACGCGACCCGCCGTTTCGGCGATCGCCCTGTTCGTGTTGCGGCACTCGAACGTGGTGGTGCCGGCCTCGCACGTGCCCCCGCTCGTCGTGGCGGCAGTCGGGCTGGCCCGTCGCGCTGCACCGCCGTAGACCTGGCACGCCGTGGTATCGCACGTCGTGGCGTAACCGCCGGTGCTGACATAACGGTTCTGCGAGAGGGCGTACGAACGCGCTGCCACCGCTTGGGCGCGCAGGGCATTCATCCCGGCGCCGCCGCCGGCGTCGCCCCAGCTCGTTGACACCTCCTTCGGAACGACGCCACGCAGGTAGTTCTCGACTGCCACGTCGTTGACGACGCGGCGGTTGCCTGCGTTGTCTTGGGTCAGCTGAATCCGGCCGCGATAGTGCGTCACCGACCCGTCGTTGCTGCACAAGCCCAGCACATTGGCTGCCGCTCCAGTGGTCTCGTGCACCGTTGTGGTGAACGTCACCGGGCCGGCGACGTTGGCGGCGATCCGCGTCCAGCCCGACGTCGTCGCCGCCGGACATGCTGCGGTCGACCTCGCCCAGACGTCGTATCGGTTCGCCGTAGCTGTGGCCCGGGCCTGCAGCGCGGCGTATGCGGTGGTTCCCCACATCGCTGAGCGGTTCGTCGAAACCACCCCGACGCTCGCGTCGCCGTCGTGGCCGACCAGCCGTACCCGGACACGCGATGCTGTCGACGCCGAGCCGAGCGTGGTACCGCCGTAATAGGCATCGAGAATGGTCGTCCACGACTGGCCGTTCACTGCGCGGCCGAACGATCCCCACTGGCTCATGCCGCGCCCGTGCCCGAAACCGACGCCCTCGATGATCAGCCCGACGACCTCCTGCGCAGGCGCGACCTGGGCGCCGACCATCGACGACGTCGGGACCTCGCCGACTGTCGCCGCCAGCGCCAAGATCCAGCCCAGCACCAGCGGGCGGACACGCATCCAGGCGAGCTTAGGATGCCCACCCGTGCCGCGGTCCTGCGGCTCCCGGAAGCCGGACATCCTGGTGCGGTTGGACATAGGCTCTCGGATTCGAACCCGCCCGATGTTTTGCCGATGACCACAACTCTCGAGCCCACCCTGTTCCAACGGGCGCGCCAGTTCGACCGTCCGACGCTGTCCTCGATCGGTTTCGTCGCCTTCCTGGCATTGTGCGCTGTTCGCCTGCTGTCGGTCGACCTTGGCGGCATCGTCACGAACGACTCTTTCGGCTATCTCGGCCGTGCCGAGGACCCGTTTGGCGCCGGTTTCGTCTTCCAGGGCTACCGGCAAGCCGGCTATCCCCTGTTCATCGCCTTCAGCGACGTGCTCGGCGAGCTGTTCGGGTGGGATCGGATCTTCGGCGTCGCCTTGCTGCAGCGCACGCTCCTCGTCGGCGGGCTAGGGCTGCTCGCGTGGACGCTGCGTTGGTGGAGCGCACCTGTGCTGATCTTCGCAACGTCTTCGTCGTTCGTCGTGCAGGCGGACTTTGTCCTCACCGAAGGGCTGCTCATCTCCGGCTGCGTCATCGCCGGTGCGCTACTGGCCATGGCCACCGTCGGGCCGACCAGGTCGACTCGCGCCGCTCAGACAGTGCTGGTCGCCGCATGCGTGGTTGGCGCGTTGTGTGCCGCCATCAAGTTGCAATATGCGGCGTTGCTCGCCCTCGCCGTGGCCATCGCCTGGCTGTTCCACCGCGATGGCCTCGTGTCCCGACGGTTCGGGGTTGTTGCGATCGCTGCGGCATCGATGTTCGTCGGAGTGCTGGTGGTCGCCCAGTCCTTCGAGAACCACTCCGAGCTCGGCGTGTTCGAGCCTCTGGCCGAGCGTCACCGTTCGAAGTGGTGGGGCGCTTGGCAGGTCGTGTTCGTACACAACGACAGCAACGTCAGCGATCCGGCGCTCGCCGAGTACTTCGACGGTGGAAACCTCTACTTGTTCCTTCACAACGTCGAGCTCGAGATCGACGACTATGACGAGCGCCGGCACGTCATCGAGGAGCGGACCGACGCGATGTTCGAAGCGGCTGGGATGTCGCCCCGACGCGAGCAGTTCAACGCATTTCTCGGAGCGCTACGCGGCGGACGCAGTGACGACATCGGCGGGATCGTCGAGCGTGTGCTGACTGCCGAACGCGGCGATCCGATAGTGCGCGTGTCGCCGAATCAAGCGTTCAGAAATGGCGGAGAAAGCGCCATCATCGAGGGTCTCAACGAGGGTCTCCGTCCGGGTATGGTGTCGACGGGTCCACTCTTCGACTTCTCCCAGCGCCTCGTCGACAACTACGCCGTTTGGAGGTCGCGTGTCGGTGTCGTGGCGTTGGTGACGATGCTTGCCGGCCTCGCGTTCCGGGGACGCCACCGGCCGGCCGTGTTGAGCGTACTGGCGGTGACACTGGCGATCGCCGCAGCGATGGCCACGGGCTACACCGACAACGCGAGATATCTCCTCGGGTCGCTCGTCGTGGCGATGATCGGCTCGACCTTGGCCGTGCGCGGGATCGCCACCTCGTCAGAGATGCGAAGCGTCATCGCCCGATGGCGATCGAGGTTCTCACCTCGGATCGAAACGGCGGACGATGATGTCACTCCGACGGACGCTCGATCACCAGCAGCAGGCGGAAGCCCATGAACCGGCCGAGGACTGGCTCGAGGCGCCGCTCCGCTCGGAGCACGGCGTCGACCGACCGCGCCGGCAGCAGGCTCCACGGACGGAACCCGCCCGAGAGCGGGTAGGCGAACAGGCTCAGCCGTTCGGTGTGAGCCACGACGAGACCGAGTTCGCCCTCGAGTCGGTGGCGGTAGCGGCCGGCAAGCAGCGTCGGCAGCGCCTGGTTGGAGTCGAACGGGTGCTTGCCCGGGTCCGGCTGACCGTCGACGAGTGGATCGACTCGGAGGTCGACCGGTTCCGGGTGGCCGACCTTGAAGACCGCCCAGCTCACCGGGGTGATCGCCGGCTCGACCAGCACCACGCGCCCACCGGGTTGCAGGGCTCGCCGGGCCTCGGCGAGAAAGTGCCGCGGGTACTCGATGTGGTGCAACACGTCGACGCCCACCAGCGTGGCGATCGTGCCGTCAGCAACGGGCAGTCGTTGCGCATCGGCAACGACGTCGAGCCAGCGTGAGCCCACGATGTCCGACGAGATCACACCTTGCATCTCGTCCCGCAAGTTGCCCGATCCGGCACCGATCTCGAGGGTGACCCCGGGGCGGCGCCACCGTGCGATGCGGTCGTAGTAGTCGCGGTACACCGCCCGAAGAACCGGCTTTGCATCCCACAGCTCTCGAAATTCCTCGGGTGTGAGCGAGTGCTCGTGGGCCACTAGACAGCCTTCAGGCGGCGATAGGCGACGCCGGTCATACGCAGCAACAGCAGACCATGACGAAACCGGGAGATCTGCGTGCTCCCATAGGTGCGGGCCCGATATCGGACCGGTATCTCGACGATCTTGAGATTCTGCTTGGCGGCACCGAAGATCAGATCGAAATCCCCGAACGGGTCGAACTCGCCGAAATAGGACCGCCCGGCGCTGATCCGGTCGTAGTTGTGCCGCGTCAGGACCTTCGTGCCGCACAACGTGTCGGTAATGCGCTGGTTCAACAGCCACGTAAAGAGCAGCGAGAACATCTTGTTGCCGGCCGTGTTCAGGGCCCGCATCGCCTCGTCCTCCATCGGGTAGACGAGCCGCGTCCCCATCACGAACTCGCCCCGCCCCGAGGCGATCATCTCGTAGAACTTCGGTAAGTCCTCGGGGGGCGTGGTCAGGTCCGCGTCGAGGATCATCAGGACGTCACCACGGGCGAGCGCGAATCCCTTGCGAACGGCGTCGCCCTTGCCCTTACCGTCTTGCCGAACGAGTTTGATGTCCAGGTCGGGATGCTCCGCAATCACGCGTTCCACGGCGGCGAACGTGTCGTCGCTGCTGTGGCCCTCGACGAAGATGAACTCGATGTCGTCGCAGAACGCCGGTGTGCGTTCGACGGCGGCGGAGACGTTGCCAGCCTCGTTTCGGCATGGAACGATGACGCTGGTTGAGAGCTGTCGTGGAACGTCGATCTGACGCGAGCGAGCCACGACGTAGCTACGCAACGCGGTGGCTCGCAGTCCCGGGAGCGTGCCGATGTAGCGGTTGACGAGGCGACCGAGCCCGAATCCACGGCGCGGCAGCAGCTGTCGACTGTCGAGTCGCACGACGTCGAAGTCAGCCAGATCGAGGATGTTGGCGAGGTCCTTGCCCGATAGCCAGTTCTGTTCCCGCTGGGGCATTTGCAGTCCGAGCTGACGCGCAACGGCAAGAATCGGCGCCCAGAGACGGTTGTAGTAGCTGATCACCACACGAGTGTCAGGGTCGCAAAGCCTGTGAAGCCCCGCAAGGGTCGCCTGCACGTCGTCGAGTGAGCCGACGGTGTCCGACATCAGGATCACGTCGAACGGTCCCTCGACTTGTTCGAGCACCGAAGGATCCTCGACGTCCCCGAGCACGAATTCGAGATGAGGATGACGCCGCTGCGCCTCGGCGACCACCCGCGGGCCAAAGTCGATGCCGACGCCGCGGCTGGGACGGAGGCTGTTCAGGAGATGCCCAGTGCCGCATCCGAGATCGAGAATCCGCTGTCCGGGCGGCACGAGGAAACGGCTGAAGCGGTCGTCCTCTTCGTAGTAGAAGGAGTTGCGTTGGATCCAGAAGTCTCGTTCCGGAGCCAGTTGGTCGGACAGTTCTTGGATGCGCCGTTTACGAGCCGAAATCATCAATCTCCTTCATGCACCGTGAGGGCGTAGAAGCGACCGGATGATATCGGCAGGCTTGTTGTCGGTGGCGACTGCGCCACCGTGCGATGTCAGGCAGCGACCTCTGGTTGCTCCTCGTCCATCCAGGACTCGCAACCGCTGTCGCATCCTCGAGAGGCGGGTTCGGTAGTGGCCCCGGCGACCGAAGGGTGCCAGGCTCATGTCATGAAGCGGCCCGCCCGGTTCGAGGAACACCAATATGTGGGTGACAAGCGAACGCAGCTTGTCTATGACGTCGATGCTTGGGACCAGCCAGCGGTGGTGAACGAGTTCGTCGACCTCGGAGTCGGCATCGGGTTCTCGCCCGACACGCTGGTCGAGGCCCGCAACCGTGGCTACCGCCTAGCCGGGTCCGGACGTTCGCCGGGTGAAGCGACCGGCGAGATCGTGAGGTGGTGACGGTGCCGGAGATGAAGGGCTCGTTCCATTCGGGTTCGTTGGTTCTGTCGAGTCACCTCACGGTTCCGGGCGGCTCGTCGCCCGGCCGCCGACCGGCCGTGATCCTGTGTCACGGGTTCCCGATCGGCCCGATCGACGCCCGGCAGTCGGCTGGAACGTTCCCGCAACTCGTCGACCGCATCGCTCATGATCTCGGCTACGTGGGTATGACCTTCAACTTTCGCGGTGCAGGACCGAGCAGTGGCGACTTCTCGCTGCAGGGCTGGGTCGATGACTTGCGTAGCGCGATTGACTACGTCGTTGCCGAGACGTCGCCCTCTGATGTTGTTCTGATCGGCACAAACACGGGCGGATCGATCGCCATCTGCGTCGCCGCTGATGACCCCCGTGTCTGCGGTGCCGCGCTGCTCAGCCCTCGCGCCGACTTCGATGACTGGGCGGACAATCCCCGGCGGTTCCTGGAGCACGCCCGCGACATCGGAGCCATCCGCACCCCCGGGTTTCCGGCATCGTTCGACGAGTGGTCGCGGGCGTTCCGCCGTTTTCGTCCGACCGAGGCGGCGCGACGCTTCGCACCGCGGCCGTTGCTTGTCCTACACGGCGACGACGACGAGAGCGTCCCGACCACCGATGCGAGGCAGCTTGCCGCGGCTCATGGTTCGGCGGAGTTGAGTCTGCTCCCCGGCGCGGGCCACCGGCTTCGCCACGATCCGCGAGCGATCGCCGTGTTGTTCGGTTGGCTCAATCGGGTGCGCTCGGTCGATGAGGGTGTGTCGCCGAGCTCGGCGCGGGCGTCGTGACCGCGGGCCGGTTTGCCAGCAGGAAGCCGGCCCCCCATGACAGGTGCATCGTCGGGAAGATCGCCAGCAGGCGAGCGCGGCTCGAGGGCGATCTGCCGGCGATCACCGCAGCGATCGCAACGGCTGCGGCATAGCCGGCGGGGAGCGCCAGCGCCCTACGCCATGCGATGCCGGCCACGGCTCCGGCCGCGACCGCCACGGTGACCGCAGGCGGAACCGCTTGCCGCCAGCGCAACGACCGCGGATGGCGGCGAACCACCGAGCGTTTCCAGCGCCCGTACTCGAAGTACTGCTGGGCAAGGTCCTTCAGCGAGCCGCGGGGCCGGTAGGAGACGGACAGTTCGGGATCGAACCACACAAGACCGCCGGCCTCGCGCAGTCGGATGTTCAGCTCATAGTCCTGGTTGCGCTCGAGGCGTTCGTCGTAGAGTCCGACGCGCTCGATCGCTGCCCGGTCGAAGACTCCGAGGTAGACCGTGTCGGTCGGCCCTTCGACGCCGCCGTAGTGAAAGGTCGCGTCGCCAGTGCCGAACCGAGACGACATCGCGTCGGCGACCGCATGCTCGAACGGCGTCGTGCCGACGGCGCGTTGGATACCCCCGACATTCGCTGCTCCCGTGCCGCGCAAGGTCTCGACGGCGCTGCGGATGTAGCCGGGGGAGAGCTCGGCGTGACCATCGACGCGGACGACGACCTCGCCGGTGGTCGCCCCGATGGCCGCGTTGAGTCCTGCGGGTGTGGTGCCCACCGGATTGGCGACGACGGTCACGTTGTCGTGATCGCTGGCCAAGGCGGCCGCTACCGCTTCGGTGTCGTCGGAACTCGGCGCAACCGCCAAGCAGATCTCCATCGCGCCCGGGTAGTCCTGCGCTCGCACGGCGGTCACCGCCCGGCGTAGGTCACCAGCCTCGTTGCGAACGGGCATCACGACGGCGACATCCGGCCACTCGCCAGCCGCCGCCCCCGCTCCCTCGCTCGCGACCGATGGGTGTTCTCATGACGGAACGGTCATGTAAACACCCATCGGTCGGCAATCCAAGCGCGAACCACGTCGGGGAGGTCGTCGTAATGGAAACGGGATCGCGAACGCATATGTCAGGAGGTTTCGATGTCCCGCTTCCGCCTCATTTCCATCGCCGTCGCCGGACTCTGCCTTGGCGCCCTCGTATCCGTTGCCCCCGCCGCGACGGCCCTGGAGCGAGCGGCGCCGACTACGCCCGGCAATCTACGAATCACGGCGTCTACCTCGACGAGTGTCTCGCTGGCGTGGGATGCCTCGTCCAACAACTCGAAGAGCTTCTGGTACTGCGTCCAGCGCAACGGTGATGGCTGCATCCGGGTGGACCCGCCGCGGACGACCGTGACCTTCAACCGTCTGTTGCCCAATAAGACGCATACCTTCGCCGTCTACGCCAACTCGTCCCAGGGCCGCTCGGCGATCAGCAACACGGTGAGCCACACGACACCACCGGACACGACGGCACCGAGCCCGCCTCCCACGCTCTCGGTCGTGTCGGTGGCCCCGACGACGGTCTCGATCGCCTGGACTCAGGCGGTCGATGAAATCAGCCAGGTCTGGACGTCGCTGTTCGTCAACGGGAGCGCGTACTTCGTCGATGCCCTCCGGCCGCCGAACGCGACTCTGTACAACCTGGCCTCGGAGACGATGTACGAGTTCCGCGTCACTGTTCGCGACGCGTACGGAAACTCCGTGGAGAGCAATCTGCTCGCTGTCACGACGCCGGCGGTGACGGACACCCAGCCGCCAACCGCGCCGGCAGGTCTCGTTGCATCGCAGCGACACGATCCGGAGATCCCGTTGACATGGACCCAGTCGACTGACGACACCGATCCACAGTCGGCGATCCGATACCAAGTCGTTCAGGACGGCGTAGTCCAGGGCCACGCGGTCGGGCAGGGCAGGACCACGATCTACTGCCTGGCGCTGGGGCCCACGGAGATCTTCGTCCAGGCCGTCGACACCTCCGGCAACGTGTCGGCGCCGAGCAACACCGTCACGTCCGACTGCACCGAGGTCGCCTAGTCGGGTTCTTCATTTGTGTCAGTGAACACGACCGCAGCCGTCGTGTTCACTGACACAGAGCGCAAACAGACCGGCTCGGAGTCAACGTCCCGCTACCCGAAAGCCGAGCGTTCGCGCGATCTGCCCTTGTCGCACGTCGAACGTGATGAACGTGAGGGCGGTGCCGAGGCGTCTCGCCGCCCCGAGGTGGAGGGCGTCGAGCGAGCGGGCTCCGGTTTGCTCGGCGATCGTGGCGGCGAGCTCGCAGGTGGCGGCATCGAGCTCGACGATGGCAAAGGCGGCGAGGTCGGCGGCGAACGCAGCCCGGCTGGCGCTCAGCGCCGTGCCGGTGAGCAGCCGGGCGAGGTTGCGGCGCACCTCGACGACTGTGTGACGGCCGGTGACGAGTTCGTCGTCGGCGGCGAGGAGCTCGTCCGCCACGTTGGAGTCCGGCTCGTCCACGTAGCGCTTGAGGAGGGCGCTCGAATCTGCGTAGCTCGTCACTCGGCACGGTCCTCGGCCAGGGCCTGCTCGACCGTGGACCTCGACTGGTGCCGGCGTATCGGGCGCAGGCCGGACGCCGAAGCGGGAGTCACCCATCCGGCCTCGACGGCGGCGTCGAGGTCGACGACGTTGAGCGCCGGACCGAGGACCGCGATTGGCTTCCCGCGGTCGGTGACGGTGATCAGTTCGCCCGCCGAGGCGCGCTTCAAGTAAGCGGAGAGCTTGGCCTTGAGCTCACGAATCGCGACGTCCATGTAGTCACTTTAGCCTAGCCCGTGACTACATAGGTCTACAGGCGGCGCGACAGGACGACCCAGATCGTCCTGGCGAGGATCTGCAGGTCGAGCACGGGCGACCAGTTGACCAGGTACTGCAGGTCGTAGCCGATCTTGTACTCGGGGTTGGTGGCGTACCGACCGTGGATCTGGGCGAGGCCGGTGAGTCCCGGCGGGAGCTGGTGGCGCCGCACCCAGCCGGACACCGACTGCTCGATGTCGACGGTGAGCTCAGGACGCTCGGGGCGTGGGCCGACGAGCGACATCTCGCCGCGCAACACATTCCAGAGTTGGGGCAGCTCGTCGAGGCGGGTCTCGCGGAGCCAGCGCAGTCCCTTGACGATGCGGTCGTCGTCCGCGGCGGACAGGCGTGGCCCGCGCGACTCGGCATCGACCACCATCGTGCGGAACTTCACCACTCGGAACTGCTCGCCGTCCTTGCCGATGCGGGCCTGGTGAAAGAGCACCGGGCTGCCGGCCCGAATTCGGACGTAGAGCGCCAACACGCCGAGAACGAGCAGCGTGACCGGCGCGGTCAGGACGAGCAAGATGAGGTCGAACAACCGCTTGAGGCGCGCCTTGTACGACGGGAAGCTGTGCACCAGCAACGGGACGAACGGCATCCCGGCGATCTCCCGCACGGCCTGCAGGCCGAGCAGGGTGTCGCGTGCGCTGACCCGCTGGAGGAATCCGATGCCTTCGGCTTCGAGCGTCGTCATCGGCTCCGGGAAGGCAGCGTCGAGGCTGAACGAGTCGAGCAACAACACGTCGGTGCCGCGGCCCTCGGCGAGCACGTCGGCGAGCTCGGCGGGGTCGGTGACATGGCCGACGACCTCGACCTCGCGCTCGGTGGCCTCGATGTGACGGGTCGCCAGCTCGGCGTCGACGAACGAGCCGACGAGGACAACGCGCGGCGGCCCTTGGCGACGCCGGGCGAGGACATGGCTGATGTGGCGGTTGATGACGAGGACGACCGCACCGACGAAGAGGAAGACGCCGAGGTTGAGGCGGGGCATCAGGTAGCGGTCGAGAAAGACGAACGTGACGAGCTGGATGCCGACGCCGATCGCCATCGCCACGATTGCCCGCGGGAGCCACGGTCGCCGGCCGAGTCTGGGCTCACGTTCGTAGAGGCCGTAGAAGTAGTTGATGACGAGGTGGATCGCAGTGGCGGCGAGGAACCCGACGATGTAGAACGACGCGGAGTAGGTCGGCCAGTCGGTGCCGAAACGGACGAGGTTGATCAGCAGCATCGAGCCGAACAGCCCGACCGCGTCGAGCACGAAGAGAAACCGGAACCCGTGCCGCCACATCGTGCGCAGCGGGCTGTGCAAGCTGCGCACCAGCCACTCCGTGCCGGGGAGCAGCGGGCGTGACCGGCTGTCTGCTTCGACGGCCGACGGGTGATCGGGTGAGCTGACCGCCTGTGTCGACGAATCGGACCCAATTCGCGTCGATTCCGTATACACAGGCGATGTTCGTCGACTGCCGGGGATGACTGGCTTGGGCATGTGCGCGCTCATGCGATCGTGACGTCGAGGGCGACGGTGCCCTCGGCGCGGCCCTCGTTGACGACCTGGAACGTGGTCGACGGCCTCCCGCCAGTCGATCACGGCGCCGGTCAAGCGGTCGGCGAGGCGGATCGACACCGGGTACTCGCCGTCGAGCAGCCACACACCCTTGATCGAGAACCGCAACTGCTGCGGCGCGGTGATCGCCGGCAACGGTTGGCCGAGGGCATCGCTGTCGACCGCGAACAGACGGTTGCCGGCCCGGTCGCCGATCTCGACGCGCAGCACCGGGTTGTCGATCGGCTGCTCCGGCGCGATGTCGACGACGATGTCGAGTGGTTCGCCGGGGAGCAGGTGCGGGCGCTCCGCGAGGTGGGCATGGTGGACCTCGACGTGGCCGATGACGCCGGCGCCGTCGAGCCGGTGGTCGGCGTCGGGAACGCCGGCGAGCGTGCCGTGGAGGTGCTCGCGGAACGTGCGGATGGCGTCGCCGGGCGGGCCGTCGAGGACGAGGCGCCCGTGGTCGAGAACGATGGCGCGGTCGCAGACCTGGCGCACCGTGGTGGCGTCGTGGGTGACGAAGACGATCGTTCGGCCTTCGATCTGGAACTGCCTGATCCGGCTCAGGCACTTGGCCTGGAACAGCTCGTCGCCAACCGCCAGCACCTCGTCGACGAGCAGGACGTCGGGGTCGAGGTTGACCGCCACGGCGAAGCCGAGACGCACGTACATGCCCGACGAGTAGTGCTTGACCGGCTCGTCGATGAACTGCTCCAGCTCGGCGAAGCCGACGATCTCGTCGAAGCGGCGGCCGGTCTCCTTGCGAGTCATGCCGTAGAACGCGGCGTTGATGTAGACGTTCTCCCGACCGGTCAGCTCGGGATGGAAGCCGGCGCCGAGCTCGAGCAGCGACGCCAGCCGACCGGCGACGCGCACCTGCCCTGACGTCGGGGTGAGGATGCCGGCGATGCACTTGAGCAGCGTCGACTTGCCCGACCCGTTGTGGCCGAGGATGCCGACGGTCTCGCCGACGCCGATCTCGCAGCTGACGTCGTGCAGCGCTTCGAACTCGACGTGACCGGGCCGGTGGAGGCGAAGGAGTCGCTCCTTCAGCGAGTTGACCGGGTCGGTGGCGATGCGGAACGACTTCGACACGGTCTCGATCGACACGGCGATGGTCATCCCGGCACCTGTCCGTGGATGCGAGCGACGAGGCGCCAGCCGAGGCGCGGCCAGCAGCTGCGCAGGCAGTATGTGGCGTGGCCGGGGAACGCATTCATAGCGTCTCAGCGAGGTTGACGTCGGCGCGGTCGAAGACGCGCAGGGCGATGTAGCCGATCAACGTCCAGACCGCCGCCGTCGCGGCGAGCACGCCGAGGTACCACAGCGGCCCGTGGTCCGGGAGCAACTGGCGGCCGTCGACGCTGGCCGTCCCGTACAGGGCGCGCTGGAACGTGATCACGATCGGGGTGGCGGGGTTGATGAGCTGGACGTCGCCGTCGATCCCCTTGCTGTCGAGCCAGGTACGGCGGCGCGCATGTACTCGTAGAGGATCGGTGTCGCCCAGAACCACCCGAGCACGAGCAACTCGAGCAGGTGCATCGTGTCGCGTGCGTACACGTTGCTCGGGGCGAGCAGCAAGGCGAGGGCGGCGCACACGATCAGGCACGTCGCCAGGGCGATCGGCAGCAACCAGACGTATCCCCAGTCGACCGGATGGCGGGTGACCAGCAGCACGACGGCGAAGGCGACGATCTGCAGGAAGAAGTGGACGAGGGCGCCGCCGACGCTCGCCAGCGGCAGCACGGCGCGAGGAAACTTGACCTTGCCGACGAGTGACGCGTTCGACGTGATCGACACGGTCGCCGTGAGCATGCTCGACGAGATCAACGTCCAGATCAGCAGCCCGCACAGCACCCAGATGGCGAAGCGGGCGAACCCGGCGCCGAGGATGGCGAACACGGCGGTGTACACGACGAGCAGGAACAGCGGCTGCAGCATCGACCAGGTGAAGCCGAGGACGGAGTTCTTGTAGCGAACCGCCAGCTCCTTGCGAACGAGCATGACGAGCAGTTCGCGGTACCCGACGAGCTCGCGGAGATGGGCGAGCGCCGAGCGCCGGCCGGACATCGGCCGCAGTTCGGCGGTACCCGCGGCAGGGGAGGCGATGTCGACCATGGCGGGGACAGAACGCTATCGCGGCGGTTGCATCGACGCGGGGAGGTCCCGTTACGCCGGCGCCGTCGTTGTCGTCGCTGCGGGCACCGGGATCTCGAAGTTCATGATCAGCTGATCGGTTTCGCCATCGGCGTACGTCACCGTCAGGGTCAGCGTCGAGTAGGCGCGAGGGACGCGCCTCGAAGCGCACGAGGAGGTAGTCGCTCTCACCGTCCCACCTGGCGGCGCCAGTCGGATCGAAGATGGCGGTGACCTCACGTTCGCTGCGAAGCTGGTAGAGGTGGAACACGGCCGGTCGGCGGTTCAGCAGCGTGGCCACGTGCACCGCACGCAGCGTCCCGCTCCTCGAATCAACGGTCGCGCAGCCGTCGGCGGGCTCGCACTCGCTGTCGGGCACGAGCATCGCCGAGACGAGCTGGCAGCGGCCCTCCGCCCGGCACTCGCTGACGTCGGTCGCCTTGCCGGCGGAGTCCACGCGCACATCGCGTAGGGCGACGGTCTCGTCGACTTCGACGAGGAATCCGTCGTCTTCGAGGCTGCGCACCTGACCGGAGCCGGCCTCATCGGTGTCGAGACGCACCCACTCGGCGTACAGCAGCGCCGGCGAGCCCGGAGACAGCGATCGTCGCTTCCCGGTCGCCGGGTGTGCACACCGACGGCGTAGGCCGCCTGCGGGTGAGTCGCTCGCGTCCACCGGCGGGCCGACGACGCCGAACGGCCCGGGATCGGTCGTCGTCGTTGGTGTCGTCGTCGTGGTCGTCGTTGTCGTCGTGGTCGTCGTGGTCGTCGTGGTCGGTGGTCGTGGTCGTCGTCGTCAGCGGAGCGCCGACCGATGTCGAGATGCCCGGATCGCGACTCGACGTGACGAAGTAGGCCACCGCGGTGAGGAGCACGGCGAAGACGACGCCGAGGGCGACCCACGGCCACTTGCGGCGCGGCGCCATGTCGGGCGTGTACAGCGACGGTACCGGCAGATCGGCGCCCGGCGGGGGCGGCCGGCGGAAGATGTGCGTGCCCTCGGGAAAGACGGCGCGCAGCTCGCGCACGAACTCGCCGCAGCTGGCGTAGCGATCCTCACGGTTCTTGGCCAGGGCCTTGGCGAACACGGCGTCGACGGCCGGTGGCAGTTCCGGTCGCAGCGACCGGGCGCTCGGCACCGGCGCTCTGCAGGTGGGCGGCGATGCGCGCCGCGTCGTTCGGGGCGTCACCGAACGGTGGGCGCCCGGTGAGGACCTCGAACGCCGTGCAGGCGAGCGAGTACACGTCGGACCGACGATCCAGCGCCTGGGCACCGGAGATCTGCTCGGGCGACGCGTAGTCCGGCGTGCCCGAGGAACATCCCCTGCGGTCCCGTCTCGCCGTCGTCCATCTTGGTGATGCCGAAGTCGACGAGGTACGCCGTGCGCGGCGTGTCGGTCATCTTGACCATCACGTTGGCCGGCTTGACGTCGCGGTGGATCGCCCCGCGCTTGTGGGCGAAGTCGAGGGCGTCGGCGATCTGCGTCAGCAACCCGAGTGCCTCGTTGGGCTGCAGTGGCCGGCCACCCGGCTGCCGTTCGAGCAGCTCCGCCAGGCTGATCCCGTCGATCAGCTCGGTGACGAAGTACATCGAGCCCTCGAACTCACCCCACTTGTAGACGGTGACGATGTGCGGGTGGCCATCGAGCGAGGCGGCGACCTGCGCCTCGTTGACGAAGCGCTGGCGGATCACGTCGTCGGTCGCGTAGCGGTCGCCGAGGACCTTGAACGCCACCTTGCGTCCGAGCCCGACATCCGTTGCCGCGTACACGATCGTGGCCCGGCCACGATGGATCGTCTGGTCGAGTCGGTACTGGTCGATCACCTGACCGGGCTCAAGCGGCATCAGCGTTCACCTCTGGGCTCGGCAGAGCGCCCTGAACTGTCCACGGCCGAAAGAGTGTAGCGGCAAGTATGGCAGCCGATCGCCAGGACCCGGCCACGCGACGGTCCTGCGTCCCCGATCAGACATTTCTGTCTGCGCTGCGGCCCGAGATCGACGGCCGAGAGCCGGAACGAGTCGAATCAGGTGCGGTCGAGAGCGGGTGTGACCGAGTCCGGACGGCGCGGCGATCCGCCACAGCGTCGCCGCCAGTCCTGCCGACAGTGCGGCCAGGGCGGCGAGGACGACGATGGGAGGCAGCGGCGAGTGGATCGTGTCCCACGTCCACGGCATCATCGATCCGTCGAGGCCGACTCCCCAGCGGCGCGCCGCGGCCCACGCCGCCACGTTGAGCACGACGAGAGCGCTGCCGCCCACGCACCACGCCACCCGCCACGCAGCGACGGCGGGAACTCGTGCGAGGCCGAGCAGCAGCGGGACGCCGACGAGCAACGGCAGCGAGTAGCGGCCCTGCCAGTACGTACCCGTCGTGTTGCCCTGAAACAGCTCGAACAGCCACGATGCTGCGGCGGTGCTGACGAGCAGCCCTGCCGCCCAGCTCGCCGCTGCCGAGCCCACCGCCAACGATGCCGCGCCGAGCAGACCGATCGCGGCGCACGTCAGGGCGATCGACGCCGCCGGCAGCGGCACGTCGAGCCAGCCGAGCCGACCGATCGCCTCGATGAAGTTGTAGCCCGTCTCGCCGACGATTCGCGTCGCCAGGTCGCTGTCCCACCCGCCAGGACGCCGGGTGAGCACGACCGCCACGGCGACGCCGCCGATCACCGCCATGGCAGCGAGCATCACGAGCCGCGCCGCGCGGGTCGTCACCCGTTCCCGCCACAACCAGCGCACCACCTCGCCGGCGACGACGATCAGCGGGGCGGCGGCGACGAACCGGGAGACTCTCGAGTCGTTGGTGACGCCCCAGACGACGGTGACGATCGTCGAGGCGGCGACGACGATTCGTGGCCCGGCGCCGAGCGACCGCCACCACTCGGCCGTCGTCCGCCCGCCATGACCGAGAGCGACCACGAGCGCTACGCACGCCCAGATCAGGCCGTCGCGGCGGGGCAGGGCGAGGGCCGCCCAGCCGAAGGCGGTGAGCCATGCCGCCGACGACGCCGGACGGGAACCGCCGTACAGCAGACCCGCCCACAAGGCGATCGCCCCCGCTGATCGCCATCGCCGACGGGTTGACATTGGCGAACACCGACCACGCCATCGGCGTGATGGCGACGAGCAGGGCGGCGGCGCCGAGCGGCCGCCGGGGCGTGACGAGCCACAGCGCGCCCGCCAACAAGGCAGTCGCCACCGCCGCCCCTCCGATCCGCGCCCACCAGATCGGCGCCAGACCCGGCAGGCGGCTGAGCAGGCCGCCCGGCAGGTGGCCCCAGATCGGATACTCGTCGGCGCTCGACGGCAACGTCACGGTCGCGTCCGAGACGTCGGCCGGCGGCGCGCAGCTGACCGGAGCTGGCGGGGTGAAAGGCGTAGCACTCCGGCTCCGGCACGCGGTACGTGCCAGGCACGTCGAAGCCCTCGTCGCGCGCCGAGCCGATGTCGCTGCCGTCGACCTGACCGCGGGCGAGCGCCCCGGCGCGCGCGAGGTGCCCTGGCTCGTCGGCACCGGCGCCGGGTGGGGTCAGCAGGATCCAGCACAGGACGATCCCGGCGAGGAGGACAACGAGCACGAGGTGCTGGCGGCGATGCGCCGGACCACGCCGCTCGTCGATCACGGCTGGGAGGCTAAAGGCTCGAGCTCGAAGGCGGAGCCTTTCGATCGACGCACGGCCCTCAATCCGACGCAGACACCCGGGTACACTCGCCGGCGATGGTCGACATCGACGCCGAGGTCGCCCCCCTGCGCGCCGAGGTCGAGCGGTTACGGCGCCTCGTCGGGCCGTGCGAGCAGTCCTACAGCGACCTGCGCGCCGACCTCATCGCCGCCCGCGACGCCGCCAAGTCCGCCGAACAGGCCGCCGGCGAGTTGCGAGGCAAGCTCACCGAGGCCTACGCCGCCATCGACCGGGCGCTGGTTGGTGCGCCGGCGTTCGCCTACCTGGCTGCGGCAGGTCAGGAACTCGCTCAGCGGTACGTTCGTCGGGCGCGCCTACCGCTCTGCCGACCGGGTGCGCCGCGCCCGTTACTCGGCAGGGACTGCCGGGACGGGCGTCCGCTGAGCCGCATGGCCACCGGAGCGCGTCCTCGCTTCTCCGTTCTCACGCCGTCGGCGATCCCGAGCGCGACCGCCTGCAGGCTTGCCTGGACTCGGTGCGGGCGCAGACGTTCGCCAGCTGGGAGCACGTCGTCGTCGACGACGGCTCCACCGCCTCGTGGGTCGCCCCGATGCTCGCCGAGGCGGCCGCCGCGGACCCGCGGGTGCGCGTCCTCCGTCGCCCTCGACGCGGTGGCGTCGCCGCCCATCGCGACGCCCTGGCCGCGTCGTGCCGGTGAGCTGATCACCGTCCTCGACCCGACCGACGTGCTCGAACCCGACGCCCTGGCGGCGATGGACGCCGTCTTCACCGCCGGGGACGTCGACGTCGCGTACGCCGACCACGACGTGATCAACGCTGACGGTGACTACGTCATGCCGTCGTTCAAGCCGGCCTTCTCGCCGGAGCGGCTGCGTGCCCACAACTACATCGACCGACTCGTCGTCGCCCGCCGCACCGTCGTCGACGCCGCCGGCGGCTTCCACGACGGCTACGACGGCGCCCACGACTACGACTTCGTGCTGCGCACTCACGGAGCGGGCCCGTCGCGTCGCCCACGTGCCGCGCATCCTCGGCCACACGCACAGGTCACCGGGTGCCACCGAGCGCTGACGGCGACGCCGACCGCGGCGACGGCCGCCGGGGCACGCGCCGTCGCCGATCACTGCGCCCGCGTCGGCATCGACGCCGTCGTCGAGCCGACTCGCAACGACGGGTGTTATCGCGTCGTCCGCCGGCTCGCCGACCACCCGCTCGTCAGCGTCGTCATCCCGACACGAGGCTCGTGCGGCCGGGTGTGGGGGACGACTCGCTGCTACGTGTACGACGCCGTGCGCAGCCTCGTCGAGCGCTCCACGTACAGCGAGTTGGAGTTCGTCATCGTCCACGACGCCGAGACTCCGCCGCCCGTCCTCGCGGCGCTCGCCGCGATGCCGGACGCGGCGACGACGCTCGTGCCGTACGACGCACCGTTCAACTTCTCGGCGAAGATCAACCTCGGTGTCGAGCACGCGTCCGGGAGCCTGCTCCTGTTGCTCAACGACGACACCGAGCTGATCGAGCCGGCCAGCGTCGAGGTGCTCGTCGGCCACCTGCAGATGCCCGACGTGGCGATGGCCGGCGCCAAGCTGCTGTTCGGCGACGGCACGCTGCAGCACGGCGGCCACGTGTACTCCGGTCAGCCCAACCACGTCTGTGTCGGATGGCGGGGCGATTCTCCCGGCCCGTTGCCGCTGCGACCGCTCGCCGTCGAACGCGAGTGCAGCGGCGTCACCGCAGCCTGCGCGCTGGTCCGCAAGACCGCCTTCGAAGAGGTCGGCGGGTTTCCCACCGAGTTGCCGCTCAGCTACAACGACGTCGACTTCTCCCTCAAGCTCCGTCGCGCCGGTCACCGCATCGTGTGGACGCCGTGGGCCGTGTGGTACCACTTCGAGAGCCGTACTCGCGACAGCCGGGTGCTTCCCGAGGAGCGGGCCTGGCTCGATGCCCGGTGGACCGTCGAGCTGAGCAACGATCCGTACTACAACCCCAACCTGGTGCCTCGCCGCCACGACTTCCTCGAGCTCGCTCCGCACCGACGACCGTTCGCCAGGAGTTCGGCATGACAGCGGACGTCGATCGATCGATGCCGACGTCAGCGGATGGCTCGCTGCTGTCGCGATCGCGTCGCCTGGGCGATCGCCGCCGGCGTGGTGCTGCTCGCCGGCACGCTTGCCGTCCTCATCGACGACCGCCCGGGCCTCGCCGCCAGCGTGTTGTTCACCGTCGTCCCGGTCGCCGTGCTCGCTGTCACCTTGGCGATGACGCTTCGCCGCGGCGCGATTCTGTCGGCCGGAGCGCTGGCCATCGCCGTCACGCCGGCGGGGCTGGCGGCGGTGGCCGCCGGCGCGCAATGGGGGGCGGTCGCCGTACTGGCAGCGTGCGCGGGCGTGGCCCTGGCGTGGTGGGGCCGGGACGCCGCGATGGTGGCTACGGCGGCGGCGCTCGTCACGGTCGTCGGCATCGGTGCGTGGGCTGCGTCCACGCCGGACCAGCTCACGTCGCCGACCTGGGGTCAGACGACCAAGCGCACCGGCGAACTGTTGTGGAGCAGCGTCGGCTCGCTCGACACGGCGCTGATCGTGCCCGCCACGGGCTGGCTGATCTGGTGGGTCGCCGCCGGGCTCGTTGCCGGCGCCGCCCTCGTCGTCGGCGCCGTGCGGGTCGCCGCCGTGATCCCGCTCGCCGCGGTCGGTGATGATCGCCGCCGGCGTGGGTGATCATCCGCTGGCGCGGTGACGTCGACATGACCGGCGGCACGTGGATCGTCGCCGGCGCAGTGGCCTACGTCGGCGCATCGGTCCGTCTCGACGAGGCTGCCGCCCGCCGCATCGGCGTCACGTTGCTCGTGCTCGCCGCGTTCATCTGGACCGTGACGATCGTGCACTTGGTACGGAACTGAGCCGATGGTGACGCACGGTGTCGTCGGGAACCGGGTGCGCATCGGCTGCGCCGTGGCCATCGTCATGTGCCTGTCGTCGGCGCCGTTCGTGTCGTTGCATCGCTGGGTCACCGACCTGCCGGTGTCGCTGGACACCTGGCCATACGTGTACACGATGTGGCTTGCGGCCCTGCTCGGCGGCGGCCTGTTCGTGCTCGACGTCGTCGCCCCGATGACGGCCGAGCCGATCGCCCGATCCGAAGCGCTGCTCGTGGCGATGGCCGCTCCGGTCGCCCTCGCTGTGTGGGCGTTGCTCTCGGCGTTCTGGTCGGATTCGCCGTCGCGCACGCCGCAGCAGGCGCTGCTGATGACGCTCGTCATCCTCACGGCGATGTGGTTCGGCTACGCCCTGACGTTCCGCCAGCAGGTGTGGTCGTTGTTCATCGGCCTGCACGTGCTGTCGCTGGGTTCGTTCGTCGTCGCCGTCCTCCTCGAATCGGCGCGGGTCGGGCCCGACGAGGCGTGGGTGGGCTTGTTCGGCGATCCCAACACGCTCAGCCCGGTTGCCACGCTCGGCATCGTCGTGGCGATCGGGGCGTGGCTGCTGACCCACGAGCTGTGGGTTCGCGTCGCCATTGGCGTGTGCGCCGGGATCGACGTCGTCGTCGCCCTCGAGGCGTCGAGCAACACCGGGTGGCTGGCCCTCGGCGGAGCCGTCGCCGCCTTCGCCGTGCTGTTGTTCGGCCGTGGGCTCGTCACCCGCGGCGTGCCGGTGAAGCAGGTGCGCGCCGTCGGAGCCGCCGTTGTCGGGCTCGCCGTCGTCTCGATTCCGTGGCTGGTCGGGATCGCCGCCGACGTTCTCCGGCGATGACGACTCGGGCAGCGGACGGCGCGAGATCTGGGACTTCGCGGTCGACTCCGTCGAGGATCGATGGCTGGTCGGCTTCGGCTGGTTCTCGTTCTGGGACGATCCGGCCAACCGCGCCGAACTGTTCGAGCGCACCGGACGGCAGCTCGACAGCGCCCACAGCTCGTTCGTGGAGACGTTGCTCTACCTCGGTGGCGTCGGTGTGGTGCTCCTCCTCGCCGTCGTCCTGTTCGGCTTCGGGCGAACGTGGTGGGAGGCGCTCGGCGGGACGAGTTGGGCGATGGCGTGGTGGGCCGCCGTCGGCATGTTCGCCTTCATCGAGAACGTCGCCGAGAGCCGGATCGCCTTCCACTCGATCTTCTGGGTGCTGCTCGTCGCCCCCGGGTTCGCCGCCACCCGTTATGGCGAGGTCTCGCCCAGATCGCTAGCGAGTGAACAATGGCGCGAGCGACAGAAGTACGTGTCGTACACGTATCAGTAGCGCGCGGTGGATCGCTGATCGCTCATCGCGGCCGGGCTTACACTCGCGGCTCGATGAACATGCAGCGAATCGCCCGGCGGCAGAAGGCGATTCGTACGCCGAAGGCTGCAGCGATCGCCGGCATCGTCTTCGCCCTCCTGCTCGGCACCGCGATGGTGCTCATCTGGGTCGCCGTCCCAGTGGACTCGCGCCGCGCCGGCGACTGGGTGCTGGACGACTCGAGCCGGCGATCTCGTTGAGGTTGCGCTACACCTGCTGCCGTTCGCTGGCATCGCCTTCCTGTGGTTCATCGGCGTCATCCGCGATCGACTCGGCGAGAACGAGGACCGGTTCTTCGCGACCGTGTTTCTCGGCAGCGGCTTGTTGTTCGTGGCGATGATGTTCTCTGCCGGGGCCGTCGCCGGCGGGTCTGGTCGTTTCGGCGGACAACCTTGCGATACCGGATCTTCCCGTGTGGTCGTACGGCAGGCGGGTCACTTACGGGCTGATCACGGTCTACGCGATGCGCATGGGCGGCGTATTCATGATCTCGACCACCACGCTGTCGATGCGGCTGCAGATCGTGCCCAAATGGCTGGCGATCGCCGGCTATCTCGGGGCCGCTGTGCTGCTCCTGACGACCGGTCGGTTTCCATACGTCGCGACTCATCTTCCCTGCCTGGGTGCTCGTCCTGAGCGTGCACCTTCTCGTCACGACCCTGCGCCAGCGGTCAGACGACGCCGTAGCCGAGCCCACCGCACTCACCTCGTGAGGTCAGCGGCTCGTGAGCGGGCGGTCCTGCTTGTCGAGCTTGGCGGCCTTCTGGGCGCGCTTCCACTCGCGGACCGCGGCGAGTGACTCCGGGGATGTCGAGTCGGCGACGCTGCGCGGCGTGTCGTCACCGAACTTGCCGGCAGCCTCCCGCCAACCGTCGGGCTGGACGCCCATTCGCTTACCGAGCAGGGCGATGAAGATGCGTGCTTTCTCGTCGCCGAAGCCCGGGAGCCTTCGCAGCCGCACGTACAGTTCCTCGCCAGTCGCCACGTCACGCCAAACGTCGTCGCCACTGCCGCCGTAGTCGGTCGCCAGCACGCCGCACAGGGCGTGGAGACGCCGGCCCATGACCGCTGGGAAGCGGTGGATCGCCGGCTTCGCGCAGCAGGTCCCGACGACGTCGGCTTCCGTCATCTCGGCGATACGGCGAGCGTCGAGATGACCGAGACGCTCTCGCAACGTGGCTGGACCGTGGAACGCCATCTCCATCGGCACCTGCTGATCGAGGAGCATCCCGATGAGCAGGGCGGTGCCGTCGGTGTTGAGCAAGCTCATCGGCTGCGCGGGTCGCCGGTGATCATCAAGTTGCCGCGCATCGCCGCCGATGTTATTTCTCGGTGCCGGGCGACAGCGGCCTTCTGCATCTGCCGCGTTCTACCGCCACAAACGAGACATATTTGTCGTCTGCGGCGCCGCAGAATCGCGGCACCGTTGCCGACGTCGATGGTTCGGCCATCAGGCGAACACCCGGCGCGAGGCGATCTCGCAGCCCTCCGCCATCGCCGCCAGCTTGGCCCAGGCGACCTCGGGGTCGATGCCCTGCATGCCGACATGGATCGAGAACCCGCAATCGACGCCCGCCATCAGCCGGCGGGGATCGACCACCGTCGCCCAGCGCTGCAGTCGCTGGGCGACGAGCTCGGGATGCTCGATGTAGTTCGACTGCGGCTCGATCACGCCGGGACAGATCACCTTGTCGTCGGGGACGCCAAGCTCTGCGACGACAGCCCACTCGTGGGCGTGCCGGGGGTTGGCGGCCTCGAACAGCACCGTCTGCGGCTTCGCCGACCAGACGAGATCGACGATCTCGGCGATCGACACGTCGTGATGGTGCGGCCCCGGGTAGTTGCCCCAGCAGAGGTGCATCCGCAGCCGGTCGGCCGGGATGTTGCGCACGGCGTGGTTGAGGGCGGCGATGTTGACCTCGATCGTGCGCCGGAACTCGGTGCGGTCGAGATCGGCGTAGATCGTGTGCCGGCCCATGGCGAGATCGGGACAGTCGAGCTGGACGGTCGCGCCGGCGGCGGCGATCGCCTCGTACTCGTGACGCATCGCTTCGGCGATGGCGAACACGTACTCCTCACGGGTGGGGTAGTGCTCGTTGGCGAAGAACAGCGACACGACCCCGGGGGACGCGGCGCTGGAGAACGTGCCGGCGACGTCGACGCCCCGAACCGCGGCGACCAGATGGTCCATGTCGCGTCGGGCGGCGTCGGGATCGCGCACCGCGATCGGTCCCGTACACGCCGGGGCGGAGCGCTTGCGCCGCCCCGGGTTGGCGGCCACGAGCTCGGCGCTGCGCGGGAAGTCGACGAGGTCGGCGAAGTGATAGCTCATTGTCGACTCGCCGTCGAAGCCGCTGAGGCGGTCCTTGACGTAGGTCGCGTACGAGGGTTTCGACATCTCGCCGTCGTTGACGATCGACACCCCGGCGGCGACCTGGCGTTGAACGATCTCGGTGACGGCCGACTCGATCCGTGACTCGAGCGCCGTGGCGTCAACCGGGATGCCGTCGCCGACTGCCCACATGATCTGCACGAGGTCGTCGGGACGGGGGAGGCTGCCGGTGTGTGTGCAGAGGATGCGTGCCTCGTCGGTCATCGATCGCCGCCTTCATTGCGTTCCACGGCCACGCAGGCCGAGGGCTGGGAGTCGAGGATGATCGCCGCCACCTCGCCTGGATGGGTGAACATCAACCAGTGCGTCGCCGGCACTTCGGCATAGCGCCACGAAGCGTCGTCGCGAGCCGCCTCGGCGTAACGGCGGAACTGCTGCGACGATTCGCAACGAGCGTACACGTACGTCTTGTCGAGGGAGGCTGGCAGCTCGACACGGAACGGTTCGCTGAGGGTGCGCGCCGACTGCGGCGTCAACCGCGAGTAGAAGGCGTCCGCCGACCCGGCGGCGACGAGAACCTCAGGGCTCGGGTTGAACTCGGCGAACGGGATCATCCCGGAGCCGTCGTCGACGAACGTCGGCGGCGTGGCGGCATCGTCATCCGGCCCGAGGGGCGCGTGGGCGTCGACGTAGACCATGCGCTGCACTCGCGACGTCAGCAGCGGCCACGCTTTGGTGATCACACGCCCGCCGTAGGAGTGGCCGACCAACGTCGCGTCGACGATGTCGTGGGTGTCGAACGCGGCGATGACGTCGGCGACGTGGTCACTGAGCGTCACGTGCGGCCCCGCTTCGTCGCGCCGGCTGCCGAGACCGGTGAGGGACACCACGTGGACTGCACGTCCGGAGGCTTCGAGCAGTTCGACGACGGGCTCCCAACACCATTCGCCCACCCAGGCGCCGTGGACGAGGACGATCGGTGCGCCGGTACTCGCGGCGGGAGATACTGAAGCTTGCCGCGCATTCACCGTGGCAGATAGCGTACGCACAACGGCTAGTCGTCCGTCCACCGGGCAACGAGGGGGAATGATGTCCACCGCACCGATCGCACAGAGACTGCACCACACGGCTTACGTGACCAAGGATCAGGCCGCAACACGGGCGTTCTACGAGGACATCCTCGGCTTCCCGCTGCTGGCGACGTGGTCCGAGGCCGACGAGCTCTTCGGCGCCGAGCGGGTGTACTGCCACACGTTCTTCGGCCTCGCCGACGGCAGCGCGCTGGCGTTCTTCCAATTCGCCAACGATGACGACGACAAGCTGTTCAACCCCGACCTGACGCCGTCGCCGTTCCGCCACGTCGCCATGAAGGTCGACGCCGAGGGCCAAGCCGAACTCGAGCGGCGACTCAAGGAGGCCAACTGGAAGCCCGAGGGCACCTACGTGCTCGAGCATGGCTACTGCCGGTCGCTGTACACCGAGGATCCCAACGGGATGCTGCTCGAGTTCACGGTCGACGTGCCCTACGTCGACAAGATCGGCGAGGACCGCCGGGCCGACGCCCACGAGACGCTCGAGCGCTGGCTCGCCGGCGATCACACCAGCAACAACACCTATCGGTGATCTCCCTCGACGACGGGCAGCAGTAGGAGATTGGACCATTCCGTGGTGATCGCTTCGGCCGTCTGCAAGAGGAGCGGGAGGTAGTCGTCGACGAGCACCTCGATCGACGTCTCGGCGGCATGAACGGTGACGTTCATCGCCGCCGCCGTCCGCCCCGTGCGGTCGCGCACCGGCGCAGCGATCGACCGGATGCCCAGTGACAGCAACTCGTCGGAAAGCGCCCAGCCCCGCTCGCGGATCTCGGCGAGTGACTCGTCGAGCTCGGATCGCGACAGCACGACGCGGGGAATCACTCCTGACGCCGAAGGCAACGCGAGAACCTCATCGAGCTCGGCGGGATCGAGGTCGGCGAGGAGGACGCGGCCCATCGACGTCGCCGCGGCGGGGAATCGTGTGCCGATGTGCACGGAGATGGCGATGATCTTCGGCACCGGCACCCTGGCCATGTACACGATGTCACTGCCGTCGAGCTGCGACATCGAGCTCGACTCCCCGGTCTGCTCGACCAGCGCCACGAGATGCGGCCGGGCGATGTCCCACAGGCCTTGGGCGGCGACGTACGCGGTCCCCAGCTCCAACGTCTTGGTCGTCAGCGAGTACGCCCCACCTGCCGAGCGTGCGTACCCGAGCTGCTCGAGCGTCATCAGCAGCCGACGCGCCGTCGGCCGCGCCAACCCCGTGCGCACAGCCACTTCGCTCACGGTGAGCTCCATGGCCGTCGGACCGAACGCCTTGATCACGTCGAGGCCGCGGGCGAGCGCTTCGACGAAGTCGGTGCTGTCGTTGCGCTTGTTCGGCGCCTTGCGTCTGGCGTTCATGTTTCCGCTCACGTTGGCACATCATTGCGTTCCCCGGCCACGCCACATACTGCCCGCGCAGTGGCTGGTCGCTCCTCGGCTGGCGCCTCGTCGCTCGCATCGGATCGCGCCTTGAGCGCCGACGGATCGCCCGCACCGCTTGCCGGGCTGATCGTCGCCGACCTCTCGCGTGTGCTGGCCGGGCCGTACTGCTCGATGCTGCTCGCCGACCTCGGCGCCACCGTCATCAAGGTGGAGAGTCCGGCCGGTGACGACACGCGGACGTGGATGCCGCCGGAGAACGACGGTGTGGCGACGTACTACCAGTCGATCAACCGCAACAAGCGGTCGATCGTGCTCGACTTCGGCGACCCCGAGGATGTCGCTCTCGCCCACGAGCTGCTTCGCCGCGCCGACATCGCCATCGAGAACTTCCGGCCGGGAGGCCTCGCCAAGTTCGGGCTCGACTATGCGCGGGCCGCTGAGATCAACCCGGCGCTGATCTACCTGTCGATCACCGGGTTCGGCACCGCCGAAGGCGCGTGGCTGCCCGGCTACGACCTCGTGGTGCAAGCCGTCTCCGGGCTGATGAGCCTCACCGGGGAACCTGACGGCCCGGCCTACCGCTCGGGCGTTGCGGTCTTCGACGTGATGACCGGGCTGCACGGGACGATCGGCGTGCTCGCCGCCCTGCAGCAACGAGCCGCCACCGGCCGCGGCCAGCACGTCGAGGTCAACCTGTTGTCGTCAGCGCTGTCGGGTCTTGTCAACCAGGCCGCGGCGTACACCGCCGCCGGAGTTGTTCCTCACCGCATGGGCAATGCCCATCCCAGCGTCTATCCGTATCAGCCGATGCCGACGAAAGACCGCGACGTGATCATCACCGCCGCCAACGACCGCCAGTTCCGTTCGCTGTGCGAGGTGCTCGACATCGCCGAGGTCGCCGACGACGATCGCTTCCGGCTCAACGCCGATCGCACTGCCAACCGCGAGGCACTCCACCCGATCCTCGTCGAGCGGCTCGCCCTGTGGAGTGCCGACGATCTGTTCATCGCCCTCAACAAGGCCGGTGTGCCGTGCGGGCCGATCAACTCGATTCGCGAGGGCGTCGAACTCGCCGAGCGCCTCGGTCTCGAGCCACGAGTCACCGTCGGGATCGACGGCAGGGCCGTCGACCTCGTGCGCAACCCGATCCGCCTCAGTGACTTCGCGATCGAGTACCCGCAATCACCGCCGACGCTCGGCGAGCACAGCGACGAGATCCGCGCCTGGCTGACCACCGAGCCATGAGCGAGCCGGTCACGTTCCGCACTGGGATTGGCACGTCCGATGCCGACCGCATTCTGCTGCTCGGGCACGACCTGGCCGGCGAGTTGATCGGACAGATCACGTTCGGCGAGCTCGCCTACTGGCTGATCACCAAGCACCGGCCGAGCGAGGCGCAGCGCACGATGTTCGAGGCGGTCCTCGTCGCCCTCGCCGATCATGGCTTCACGCCGACGGCGATCGCTGCCAGGGTCACGCTGCTCAGCGCACCGGAGTCGATCCAGGGCGCGCTGGCCGCCGGCCTCCTGGGAGGAGGGTCGCGCTTTCTGGGCGTTACCGAGGACACCGCCGCCTACCTCGGCGACGTCATCGCCGATCTCGACGCGCTGCCGGCGGACGAGGACGGCTGGGACGCCGTCGCCATCGACGCCGTCACTGCCACCAAGACTGCCGGCCGGTTCGTCCCCGGACTCGGTCACCCGGTGCACAAGCTCGAGGACCCGCGCACGCCGGCACTGTCTCAGCTCGCTCGCGACAACGGCTGCTTCGGGCCGCACCTCGAACTGTTCACGGCGATCGGTCGGACCCATTCGCAAGTCCTCGGCAAGTCGTTGCCGCTCAACGGCGCCGGGGTGTGCGGCGCCGTGCTCGCCGACGTCGACGTGCCACGCAGTGTGATTCGGGGTGTCGCCCTGCTTGCTCGCTGCGCCGGCCTGCTCGGACACCTCGCCGAGGAGGTGGCCGACCCGATCGCCAACGACATCTACCTGAGCGTCGATCGCAACACCGACTATCAGCCTCCAAGCCGCTGACTAGCGCAGCCCAGACCGCCATCGCTCACGTCACACGAATGCGCGCCACATCGCGCGTTCGTATGACATCAACGACTAAGCAATGGGTGATGAGAGCGGCGACGGGATCCACCGGGGTCGGATGGAGACCGATCCCCCTCCCGGTTCACGCCGACTCCCGCGGCGTTCTCGTGCCATTCGAGTTCGACGATGTGCCGTTCCGCCCGCAGCGCGTGTTCGTCATCAGCGGCGTGCCCCCCAATACGACGCGAGGTGGGCACGCTCATCGCAGCGTGTGGCAATTGCTTTATTGCCCGGCCGGCACGGTTGCCGTCGCCGTGCGCACCGGCGAGTCGATTGCGACCGTGCTGCTGGATCGTCACGAAAGCGCCCTGCTCGTCGAGCCTGGTGTGTGGACGAGTCAGACGTTCGAGACTGCCGAGTCGGTGCTCGTCGTGTTCAGCAGTGAGCCATACGACCGTGGCTCGTATCTCGACGAAACAGACACCTGACGCGACACATGCACGTTGCAGTCCTGGGTGCCGGGATCATGGGGAGCTCGACGGCGCTGCTGCTCGCGCGTCGCGGCGTTCGCGTGACGTTGTTCGACAAGTCGGAGGTTCCGTGCGATGGAGCAAGTCGCTGGAACGAAGGAAAGATCCACCTCGGGTATCTCTATGGCGGCGACCCGACGCTGGCCACCGCCCGTGCCGTCCTACCTGGGGGACTGCGGTTCAAGCGGCTCACCGAGGAATTGATCGGTTGCTCCCTCGACGGACGGGTGACCCCCGCCAGCGACGTCTATCTGGTGCACCGCCGGTCCGTCGTGGATGCCGATTCGGCGGGTCGCTACTTCAGAGCAGTCAACGAGATGGTACGGCACCATTGCGACGCGAGCGGCTACTTGGTCGATGCCTCCACTACCGGGATCGAGAAGTTGACGCCGCAACAACTAGCCGCAGAGTACGACGTGGCCACGGTCGTCGCCGGGTTTCGAGTACCGGAGCACTCCGTGACGACACAGTGGCTGGCCGATCGGATGGTCGATGCCGTGATGGCGACCACTATCGACCTTCGACTGGGCACGCGGATACTCGGCATGCGGCGAACATCGCCGACCGACCCACTGTCTGTCGAGACCGAGCACGGCGTGGACGGCCCGTTCGACATTGTGGTCAACGCCTTGTGGGAAGGCCGACTTCGAGTCGACGCCTCGACTGGAATCGCCGCGCCGCCGCAGTACAGCCACCGTTATCGACTCGCCCTGTTCGTCCAGACACGATCACCCGTCGAGCTATCCAGCGCCGTCGTCGCGACGGGACCGTTCGGCGACGTCAAGAATTACACGGGGACCGAGTTCTACGTTTCCTGGTATCCGGCCGGGCTGATCGTCGAGGCTGAGGGGATCGACCCGCCATCGCTTCCCGACCTGACGCGGGCACGTCGAGATCGAGTCGCAACGGAGACATTTGCCCGTCTCGGCGACATCATTCCATCGGTCGCTGATGTCGATGCAATGGCCGACCTCGTGACCGTCGCCGGGGGGTGGGTGTCAGCTGCCGGCAGCGGTCCGCTGGCCGACCCGGCTTCCACGCTGCACCGGCGTGTCGCCGTCGGGGTCACGCGAACCGGCAACTACATCACCGTGGACACTGGGAAGTACTCGATCGCCCCGTGGCTCGCCGAGAAGATCGTCGACTCACTGCTCGCCTAGCGGTAGAAGCGTGAAAGCCTGCGCGGTTCCTACACTTCGCGGCCGTGAGTAAGGCAGGTCTCCGACCTCGACCGGTTGGCAATGCGATGAGTCGACGGCAGGCGCGGGCCTGCCTCCTGGCCGCCATCCTGGCGGGCTGGACGTTGGTTGTTGTCGGTGTCGCCGGCGACTCCAGGGTGATGGTCATCGCGGGAGCCTCGCTCCTCGGACTCGCCAGCACGCTCGTGGCCAAACTCGTTCTCGAACTCCGCACCGAGATGGCCGGGACGGTGAACCGATCTGCCCTTGATGTCGTGGAGGTCCGCGTCACGCTGATCGAACAAGCCGGTGAACAGGCACGAAACGATGTGAGCGAGTTGGCTGCTCAGGCTGGCTTGCTGTCGGACGAGGTTGTTCGATTGTCCGGTGAGGTCGTTCGAGTTGCGGCGGCGGTTGAGCAATTGTCGACGGATGTTCAACGCGTGGTAGCCGACGATCGAACGACGCGCGCCGGGCTTGCCTCCACACGGACGATTGTCGACAAGATCGCCGTTCGCGTTCCGACGGCTGTGGGAACCGAACGACTCGCCAACCTCTCCCGCACGAACGTTGTCGATCCACTCTTGAGCATCGCCATTCCATCGTTCAATCGACCGGCCGCCCTACGCGAGTGTCTGCAGAGCCTCGAGGCAGAGCTCGAGCGCGTTCCCGCCGGCGTCGTCGAGATCTGCATCACCGACGACGTCTCCACCGATCCCGACACGCTGGAGATCGCCGCCGACTTTGCCGAGCGTTGTCCGTTCACGTCCGTGCGACGTCATCCGGCCAACGTGGGACTCGAGCGAAACATCCTCGCGGCGTGCGAGCCGTGTCGAGGCGAGTACGTGCTGATCATGGGTAACGATGACAAACTCGTTCCGGGCGCGATGGAAATCGTCCTCAGCGACCTCCGTCGCGATTCCCCGTCGGTGTACCTGTTCGAACGGCTACGAGTGCACGCCGATGGGTCGCCGCACCCACCGGTTCCCGGTACGGACCCGATCGAGCTGCGACCCGGAGAGGCCCACGGCTTCGACAGCCTTCTCGCGGCAACACAACGGCAGGGGTTCCTGTCGACGCTCGGGTTCACGAGCCATGTCGTCTTCCGCCGCCGGCCGTTCGTCTCCGTCGACTGGTCTCGGTATCTCGATCTCACGCTGTATGCACGGGTGTTCGTGCTGATCGAGGCGTTTGCCTCGGCACCGTTGCTGTTCCGCAATGCGCCCCTTGTGATTCATCGAACGCCGACGACCACACAGAAGCATGGCGAATCAATGGGAAGAGGCGAGGAGGTGTTCATGTCCGGTGGATCCGGGCGAGCTGCGCGCTACTTCGGAATCACGTTCGCAGCCGCCCTCCAACGACTCGTCGACCGAGGCGTCGTCGACTATCGCTACCTCGCTGGCCTACCCGAGCGGCTGATGACATCGACACCGCTCGTGACGTGGATCGCCGCCAACCGCGCCCTTGACCCTGCGCTCGACAGCCAACTCGATCCAGCGATCGTGGCCGACGGCAACCGGCTTCTGACGTCTGTCGGTTCCAGCACCCCGGAATCGCTGTCCCTCTAGGGCAGGGGCGTCGTCGTCCTAGAGGTCTCGCGGATCTGGTAGGTCGGTGTCGATGCCGTAGTGGGCGATCGCCTTGTCGACATCGGCGAGGTCGACCGAGCCGTGGGCGGCGAGGGCACTGAGCACGCCGACGACGACGTGGCCGGTGTCGGTCTCGAAGTGGCGGCGCAACGCCTCGCGGGTGTCGCTGCGGCCCATCCCGTCGGTGCCGAGCGGGACGAACCGCCTGGTGGGCACGAAGCGGGCGATCTGCTCGGGCACGATCTTCATGAAGTCGGTGACCGCAACGACCGGCGTGTCCGTATCACCGAGTAGTTCGGTGACGAGCGATACCCGGGGCTCTTGGCTCGGGTGCAGCCGGTTCCACCGCTCTGTCCGCAACGCCTCATCGCGCAGCGCCTTGTACGACGTCGCCGACCACAACTCGACTCCCACATCCCAGTTCGTCGCCAGCTCCTCGGCAGCCTCCAGGGCGGCCCCTTGGGCGGTGCCGGAGAACAGCAGCGTCACCGTCCGGCCGGGACCGTCGGGAGCGGCTGACCACCGGTACAAACCGCGCATCACGTCACCGGGTGACACGTGCTCGGGCATCGGCGGCATCGGGTAGTTCTCGTTGTACAGCGTGAGGTAGTAGAAGACGTCCGGACTCGGCGCGTCCGGGCCACCGTCGCCGTACATCCGTTGCAGGCCCTGCTCGACGATCGTCGCCACCTCGAACGCGAACGCCGGGTCGTACGCCTGGCACGCCGGCACCGTCGATGCGAGCACGAGGGAGTGTCCGTCCTGGTGCTGCAATCCCTCGCCGAGCAGCGTCGTGCGCCCAGCCGTGGCGCCGAGCAGGAATCCACGAGTCCGCGAGTCGGCGGCCTGCCAGATGAGGTCGCCGACGCGCTGGAAGCCGAACATCGAATAGAACGTGTAGAACGGGACGGTCGGAGTTGCGAGTGTGGAGTACGCCGTTCCGGCGGCGATGAAACTCGCCGTGGAGCCGGCCTCGGTGATCCCCTCCTCGAGGATCTGCCCGGTCTTCGATTCGGCGTAGCTGAGCAGCAAGTCGTGGTCTACCGGCTCGTACAGCTGTCCTTGCGAGGCGTAGATCTTCAGCTGTGGGAACAGCGAGTCCATGCCGAACGTGCGACCCTCGTCGGGGATGATCGGCACGACGAACTTTCCGAACTCGGGATCGCGGGACATGTTGCGCAGCAGTCGGGTGAAGCCCATCGTCGTCGACACGGCCTGGCCGCCGGACCCCTTGCGCAGCTCGGCGAAGGTGGCGTCGCCTGGCAGGGGAGCGGGCCTGCGATAGCGCACGACCCGCTTGGGGATCGAGCCACCGAGCGCCCGCCGCCGTTCCATCATGTACTGGAACTCGATCGAGTCCTCGGCCGGACGGAAGTACGGGGCGGCATCACCGTCGAGCGCCGACTCGGGGATCTCCTCGTGCAGGTACAGACGATCGCGCAGGCGGAGCAACTGCTCCTTGTTCATCTTCTTGATCTGATGGGTGGCGTTGCGGCCCTCGATGTCGGGACCGAGCGTCCACCCCTTGATCGTCTTGCAGAGGATGGCCGTCGGCGCGCCCGACCCGAGGTTCTCGGTGGCGGCCTTGTAGGCGGCGTACAACTTGCGGTAATCGTGGCCACCGCGGGGCAGGTTGACGAGGTCCTCGTCGCTGAGATGGGCGACCATCTCGCGCAGTCGTGGATCGGGACCGAAGAAGTGGTCGCGGATGTAGTCGCCGGACTCGGTGCTGTAGCGCTGGAACTCGCCGTCGACGGTGGTGTTCAGCTTGTTGAGCAGGACGCCGTCCTTGTCGGCGGCGAGCAGCTCGTCCCATTTCGAGCCGAGGATGACCTTGATCACGTTCCAGCCGGCGCCACGGAACACCGCCTCGAGCTCCTGGATGATCTTGCCGTTGCCGCGTACCGGCCCGTCGAGGCGCTGCAGGTTGCAGTTGACGACGAAGACGAGGTTGTCGAGATGCTCCCGGCTGGCGAGCCCGAGAGCGCCGAGCGTCTCGGGCTCGTCGCACTCGCCGTCGCCGACGAAGCACCACACCCTGCTCTGGCTGGTGTCGGCGAGCTGGCGGGCGTGGAGGTAGCGGTTGTAGCGAGCCTGGTAGAGCGCGGTGATCGGGCCGAGGCCCATGCTCACCGTCGGGAACTCCCAGAAGTCGGGCATCAACCGCGGGTGCGGGTAGCTCGACAGGCCGCGGCCATTGCGTCCGATCTCGCGACGGAAGTGGTCGAGGTCCTCGGCCTCCAGCCGGCCTTCGAGGAAAGCACGGGCATAGATGCCGGGGGCGGCGTGACCCTGGAAGTAGATCTGGTCGCCCGGCGTGCCGTCGTCCTTGCCGCGGAAGAAGTGGTTGAAGCCGATCTCGTACAGCGAGGCCGACGAGGCATACGTCGACAAGTGGCCGCCGATGCCGTCGGCAGCCTTGTTCGCCTTGACGACCATCATCGCCGCGTTCCAGCGGGCGAAGGCACGGATCCGTCGCTCGATGAACTCGTCACCGGGGAACCACGGTTCGGACTCACGGGGGATCGTGTTGATGTACGGCGTCGACACTGTCGCTGGGAACGACACCTGCGCCTCGCGGGCGCGGTCGAGAAGGGTTGACAACAGATAGCGCGCCCGCGTCTTGCCGTGGACGTCGATCACGGCGTCGAGCGAGTCCAACCACTCCTGCGTCTCACCGGGATCGGTGTCGGGCAGCTGGTGGACGTAGCCGTCGAAGATCATGGGGACAGTCTCGCAGCTACGCGGGCGGACCCGACGAGCTACCCGGCGGTAGCTTGCCGGCCGTGGAGCGAGCGGACGAGCCGATCACCGTGTACACCGACGGGGCATGTTCGGGGAATCCCGGTCCCGGCGGGTGGGCCTGGGCGGTCGCGCCGGACGGCATCCCATCGTCCTCCGGCGGCGAGGCGACGACCACCAACCAGCGGATGGAGATCACCGCGGCCCTCGAGGCGGTCGGCACGCTCACCGACGCCCACCCGGGCAGGCCGCTCGACGTCGTGTCCGACTCGACCTACGTCGTCAACTGCTTCCGCGACCGGTGGTGGGCCAAGTGGGAGGCGAACGGGTGGCGCACGTCGGCGCGCAAGCCCGTCGCCAATGCCGACCTGTGGGCGCCGCTCGTCGCCCTCGTCAAGTCGAACGCCGTGACGTTCCGCTGGGTGAAGGGCCACAGCGGAGACCGGCTCAACGATCTCGTCGACCAACTCGCCGTGGCGGCGATCCAGCGCTGACCGTTTGAGTCAGAGAACACGACCGCCGGCGTCGTGTTCGCTGACAGAGACCGCTTCGTGTTGCCGCGGTGGCCGCAATGGGCGCGCGCACCACTCGTCGACGACGTCGAGGAAAGCGTTGATGTCGTCGTCGGTGATCTCGATTGACAGGGCGATGAAGCCACGACGGGCGAGATAGAAGCCGGCGTCGAGAGCGGCGAAGTAGAACAGCTCCTTCCACCGGTCGTCGGCCCCGGCGAGGTCGGCCGCCGAATGCACCGGTCCGGGCGTGCCGTGGACGTTGAGCAACGACCCCGTCCCGGTCGCGCACATCGGGATGCTGTGGCGGCGGAACGTGTTGTCGAGTGATGCCCGCAGTCGGTCGCCGCGGGCGTTGGTGGCCATGAGCACGTCGGCGTCGAGTACGTCGGCGATGGCTGCCAGGCCGGCAGCCATCGTGACGACGTTGTTGTTGAACGTTCCGGCGTGACTCAGCGTGCCGCCTCCGGACCGGTCGAAGTGGTCCATTACGTCACGGCGCCCGCCGAATGCGCCGAACGACATGCCGCCGCCGAGGTACTTCCCGAGCGTGGTGACATCCGGGGAGATGCCGAGCATCAGCTGAGCCCCTCCGGAGGACAGCCGCGACGTCATCACCTCGTCGAAGATCAGCAGGGCGCCGTGGTCGGTACACCTCGCCCGCAGGGCAGCGAGGAACTCGGGGTCACCCGGGAAACAGCCAGCCGATCCTTGCATCGGCTCGATGATGACGGCGGCGATCTCCGCACCATGGCGGGCGAACGCGGCCCCAGCCGCTGCCGTGTCGTTGTAGGGGATCATCAACCAGTCGTGGGGGACGTTGATCGGGTTCGGCGTCGTCCCGAACGTCAGCACACCGCCGTGGTAGGCGTGCTCGCAGACAACGATGCGTCGCCGACCTGTGTGGTGCACGGCGACGGCGAGAGCCATCAAGTTCGCCTCGGTCCCAGAATTCGTGAAGCGGACCTGCTCGATCGAGGGGAAGCGATCGACGACGGCGGCGGCGAGGCGGACCTCGTCGCGATGCACGGCACCGAGCGCCCAGCCCCGTTCGAGTGCTCGTCCGGTGGCGGCGAGGACCGGCGCCGGATTGTGGCCGAGGAGGCCGGCGGTGAAGTCGCCGAGGAGGTCGACGTAGCGGATCCCGTCGACGTCCCATAGCGCGGCGCCTTCAGCCCGGACGACGCGGATCGGGAACGGCTCGACGTCGAGCGACGAGCGGCTGTTGCCCCCGGCGATCACGGTCCGGGCCTCGTTGGCCCAGCGCTCGCTCTCCGGGCGCCGCTGCACGTATCGCCGGCGCGCTTCGACGACCGCTGTATCGAGGTCAGGGGAGATCGCCGGCGTTTCCTGCGCGCTGTTCATCGCCGTCATCGTTTCATGTGTGATCTCAGCGGCGATGGGGCACGCCGACGTACTGTTGGCGACGTGGAGGAATCGGCCCGTCCGATCAAGCGCATCGCCGTGTCGACCGGCGGCGGCGACGCTCCCGGGCTGAACGCCGTGATCCGCGCCGTCGTCCTCGCCGGGCGCAACCGCGGCTGGGACGTCGTCGGCATCCGTGATGGCTTCAACGGGCTGATCTACCCGGAGCGTTACCGCGACGGTGGAATCGTCCAGTTGCCCCGCGAGGCCGTCCGCGGCATCGTCCACCTCGGCGGCACGATCCTCGGCACGACCAACCGCGGTAACCCGACCGCCTACCCGGTGCGCCAGCCCGATGGCAGCTACATCGAGGTCGATCGCACCGACGAGCTGGTCAAGTTGTTCGCGATCCGCGATATCGACGCCCTCGTCACGGTCGGCGGTGACGGCTCACTGACCATTGCCAAGCGCCTTTACGAGGCCGGCCTGCGCGTCATCGGCGTGCCCAAGACGATCGACAACGACCTCGACAAGACGGTGCAGACGTTCGGCTTCGACACCGCTGTCGGATTCGCATCGGAGTGCATCGACCGGCTGTTCTCAACCGCCACGTCGCACGGTCGGGTGATCGTCGTCGAGGTGATGGGTCGCTACGCCGGGTGGATCGCCCTGCAATCGGGGATCGCCTCAGGGGCCCACGCCATCCTCATCCCGGAGATCCCGTTCCGCCTGGAACCGGTGGCGGCGACGATCGAACAGCGCGAGGAACGTGGCGCCAAGTTCTCCATCGTGGTCGTGGCCGAGGGGGCGATACCGGAAGGCGGCGAGCACTCCGTGCTCCACAAGGGCGTCGATCAGGACGAGAAGTTGGGCGGGATCGGAGCCAAAGTCGCAGCCAGGCTGGAGGAGCTCACCGGCAAAGAGGCGCGGACCGTGGTGCTCGGCCACCTGCTCCGCGGCGGTTCCCCGACGTCGTTCGACAGGGTGCTCGGGCTGCGCTTCGGTGCTGCCGCCGTGCGCGGTTTGGCCGCTGGGTACAACGGCGTGATGGTGTCGCTGAACCCGCCGACGGTCGACTACGTGCCGCTCTCGGAGGCGACCCAGCGGATGAAGTCGGTGCCGCTCGACTGCGACTCGATGCTCACCGCCCGCGAACTCGGCGTCAACTTCGGCGACCTCATGCCGGCGTAGCCGGCTTCGACTCGAAACCGTTCGCCTGCTCGACGATGCGGCGCCAGCCGGAACCGAGCCCTTCGGGGACGTTCGCCGGCTCGCGGGCGAGGCCCTGGGTGACACCGAGGAAGACGGTGTCACCGGCGTTCGTGGCGATCGTCCGCAACTGATCGAACCACTGGCGCTTGCGAGCCGCGTCGTCGCAGCGAAGCGACGCCACCACGCCGCCAAGACGGGCGAGTGAGAGGTCGAAGTAGCTGGCCCCGGCGGAGCGTTCGACGTCCTCGGCGTCGGCGAGCGCCCCGACCGAGTCGCTGGCGAGCGCCCGCACGAGGGCCCGCGCCGACTGGCCGAACGGGAAGTCGGCGACGTCGACCGTCTCGATCGCGGCCATCGCCTCATCGACACGGGTGAGCTGGCTGAGGGCCAGCGAGCGAATGACGATCGCTTCGGCATCGGCGGAGCCCATCGCTTGGTGTCGGGCGATCACCTGGTCGGACAGCACGAGAGCCTGCTCGGCGTCGCCGAGGTGCATCGCCACGGCGGCGGCGCCCTGCAACGCCAGTCCGAGCTCGCCGAACGAGTGGCCGAGGCTGATCGATTCCTCGGCGCCGCGCTGCGCCTCGGCGTTCTTGCCGAGGGCCACCTGGGCGCGGGTGAGCGGTCCCAGCGCGCTCATCACCCCGTAGCGATCGTCCGATTCCCGGAATCCGGCGAGGGCCCGCTCGGCCAGCGTCTCCGCCTCGGCGATGCGTCCGGTCCACAAGCGCATGTTCGCCAGCAGCGTCTGCATCATCAGCAGCGCCCACGTGTCGCCCCATCGCTTGGCGTCGCTGATCACCGACGTGGCCAGCGCTTCGGCCTCGTCGAAGCGGCGCTGGAAGTACGTGACGTAGGCGAGCAGGCCTTCCGCCCAGTGACCTCCGACCCGGTCGCCGAGCTTGTCGAAGCGCTGCCGTGATTCGCCGAGCAGCTTCTCGGCGTCGGCGAAGTCACCGCCCTGGAAGGCTGCCCACGCCATGTTGTGCCCCGCCCAGGCGCGCCCACGCTCGTCACCGAGGCGCTCGAACAACGACATCGCCTCACCGAGGTAGGTCCGCGCCGCCGGGATCGAGCCACCGAAGACCTCGGCGAAGCCGCGGGCGCGCAAGGCGTTGGCGAGGCGTTTGTCGTCACCGGCGCGGCGGAAGATGTCGACCGCGGCGTCGAGTTGGCGGCGCGACGTCGCGAGGTCGCCTTGCATGTGGGCGACCGTGCCGAGTCGCCGGCGCGCCTCGCCCTCGGCGAGCTCATCGTCGTCGGCGAGGGCGCCCTCGAGGGCGTGCCGGGCGTCGGCGCTGGCGGCGGGGAACTGACGGCTGTCGATCTCGGCCGTCGCCCGGATGAGCAGCAGCTGACGCTCGATGGCGGGCTCCGCTGGGCAGAGCGCGAGCGCCCGTCCGGCGTGGCGGATGGCGTGCTCGGCGCGGCCGGCGTCGAGTGCCGCCTGGGCCGCCTTGTGCAAGGCGTGCACGGCGTGGCGGGGCAGCGACCGCGGTACACCGGGGACCTGGCCGAGCTCGGCGACGAGCTCGGCCGCTGTGGCGGCGTGGTGGGCGAGGTCCTCGATCTGGTGCAGGTACTCGCCCTTTTCGGCGGCCATGGCCATCGCCACGCCGGCGTGACGCTGGGCCCGGGTCCGCTTCGTCAGGGTCTGGTAGGCGACCTCGCGGACGACGTCGCTGCGGAATCGCCACCAGCCACCGTCGAGCTCGAAGATCCCGTCCGTCGCCAACTCGGCGACGTCGCCGCTGGAGAATTCCTGGTCCATCGCCGTGGCGAACTTCTCGAGGGCGGTGATCGACCCACTCGGCCCGAGCACGGCTGCGTTGTCGACGACTGCTCGCCACGGCGCCGGAAGTTGATCGAGACGGGCGGCGATCAGCGCCCGCAAGGAACCGGGGAGGTGGGTCTGCGACGGTGCGCCGACCGCCAGGGCGGCCAGCTCGACGAGGAAGAACGGGTTGCCGCCGCCGCGCTCGACGAGGTCGTCGACGAGGTCGTCGACCGGCGTCTCGCCGTCGCCGTCACGCTCGATGAGCAGGCGCACGAGGGTGCAGGCGTCGGAAACTGCGAGCGGTCCGAGCGGTACCCGCAACACCAACGACCGGTCGAGCAGGGGCGGGGGCCAGAGCAGATCGTCGTCGGGGCGCTGGCAGGTGATCACCAGGAACGGCAGGTCGGCGAGCGAGCGAACGACGACCGCGAGCAGGTCGCGGACCATCGGGTCGGCCCATTGCAGGTTGTCGATCAACAGCACCGTCATCCGCGTCTGGGCGTGGCTGCGCATCGCGTCGGTGACCACGCCGCTGATGCGGTCGCGGACGCCGGCCGGGTCGAGCTCGTCGAGCTCGGAAGGATGGCCGAACAGGTAGGAGATGACACCGAGCAGGCGCTCGATCAGATCGTCGCCGGGGAGCACCCCCCACAACTCTTTGGAGCGCTGTTCGACGGTCTGGCGGACGTCGTCGGGTTTGGCCTCAGGATCGAGGTTGAGCAACGTCGCCAGGCCGTTGCGCATCGGTGACCACAGGCTGGTCTCGCCATACGGCGAGCACGTCGTTTCGACGATGATCGCCTCGTCGGCCAGGCGGGTGACGATGTGATCGGCGAGACGGCTCTTGCCGCAGCCTGGCTCGCCGACGATCGAAACGACACCGCTGTGGCCGGTGCGCACCAGCGAGATCGTCGACTCGAGCAGGGCAAGCTCGTCGAGGCGGCCGACGAAGGGGATGTCGCAACGGACGGGGCGGTTGCCGGCAGCCGTGGCCCCGGTGACGACCCACGGCTGTTCGACCTGCTGGCGACCGCGGATCTCCGTGACCCCGAACGGCTCGCGAGCGATCGCCGCCGTGCACAGCGCCTCGGTCGCCTCGCCGATGAGCACGCCGCCGGGCGGTGCCACGGTCTGGAGTCGCGACGCCGTGTTGACGACGTCGCCCATGGCGGTGTAGTCGGACCCGGCCACGGTGCCGACGAGCACTTCTCCGGTGTTGATGCCGATACGCATCTGGATGTCGCCGGCGGTCTCGCCGTCCTCGACGTGCTCGGCGACGAGTCGAGTCGAGCGTCTCCTGCATGCGCAGGGCGGCGCGGACCGCCCGGTCGGCGTCGTCCTCGTGGGCGACGGGTGCGCCGAAGAGGGCGATGATGGCGTCGCCGAGGACCTTGTCGACGCGACCGCCGAATGCTTCGATCTCGGCGACGAGCGGCTGGAAGTAGGAGTCGACGAGGCGGGTCACGGTCTCCGGATCGAGGTGCTCGGCGAGCGTGGTGTAGCCGACGAGGTCGGCGAACAGCACGGTGACGACGCGCCGTTCCTCGATCGCGATCGTCACATTCTCGGCCGGTTGTCCGCACGACGGACAGAAACGGGAACCTGACGGGACCGGCCTTCCGCACGACGAGCAGGCGAATCCCATCGACTGCAAGGTTACGCGAGGGGTGTCAGACTCGCTCGCCCCGTTCTCTCATCGGAGTGTTTCGTGCCGATGGAGTGTTTCGTGCGGGGCGTGTCGACGCGTGACACTCCGATAGCAGCAAACACTCCGATGGAATCAGCTGGGGATGGCTTGGGTGAGGTCGGCGATGACGTCCTGCGGGTCTTCGAGGCCGACGGAGATGCGCAGGAGGCCGTCGGTGATGCCGATCGCCGCCTGGTCCTCCGCAAGCAGGCTGACGTGTGTGCTCGTCGCCGGGTGGCAGACCAGCGTTTCCGGGCCACCGAGCGATGTCGCCGACCGCGGCGACGCGGAGCCCGTCGAGGGTGACCCGCGCGGCGTCGATCCCGCCGGCGAGCTCGACCGCCAACTGGGCCGGCATCATCGACAGTTGACGGGCTGCCAGGTCGTGCTGGGGGTGGTCGGCCAGGCCGGGGTAGTAGACGGCGGACACCCCCGGATGGGCCAGCAAGGCGCCCGGCGAGCTCCTGCGCCGCCGCCGACTGGTGCCGGTGGCGAACGGCCAACGTGCGCAGGCCGCGGAGTCCGTTGAGGGCGTCGAACGGCGAGGCGCAGGCGCCATGCAGCACGGAGTAGGTCCACAGGGCCGCCACCACGTCGCGCTCGCCGGCGACGACCCCGAGGGTGGCGTCGTTGTGGCCACAGATCCCCTTCGTCGCCGAGTGCAGCACGAGGTCGACGCCGTGGCGGATCGGTTGTTGACCGAGCGGCGTGGCGAACGTCGAGTCCACCAACGTGAACGGTCCGGAGATCGCCCCCAGCTCGTCGAGATCCACGAGGTCGAGCCGCGGATTGGACGGCGACTCGGCGATCACGAGCATCGTCTTGCCCGGCACGACGGCGGCGGCGAAGCCCCCCGGCTCGGTGCCGTCGACCCACGTCACGTCGATGCCCATGCGCGCGCACGGCCCGAGCAGGAGGGCGCTCGTGCCGGCGTAGATCTGGCGTGCCGCGACGATGTGATCGCCCGTCGAGCACAGTCCGAACACGACGGACGCCACCGCACCCATGCCGGAGGCGAACGCGAGGGCGTCCTCGGCGTCCTCCAACTCGGCGATCGCCTCCTCGAAGGCGCGCACCGTCGGGTTGGCGTAGCGGCTGTAGAAGCTGTCGGCGCGAACTGCAGTTGCCCGCTTCCGGGTGTCGTCGAGCCCGGCGGTCTGCCACACGCTCGTGGCCCACAGCGGAGGCGTGAGGCTGGATCCCTGCTGTGATCGACCGGCCGTGATGGCCCTGGTGCTCGGCGACGGGCCGCTCGGCTCACTCATGCTGGTCCGAGGCTAATCCGCAGTGTTGGCCTAGTGTCCCGCTCATATATGGACATCACCGGAGCAAGCGCGATCGTCACCGGCGGAGCATCGGGGATCGGCGCCGCCGTCGCCCGCCAACTCGCCGAACGCGGCGCCCAGGTCGTTGTCGCCGATCTGCAGGAGGACAAGGGCAAGGAGCTGGCGACGGAGATCGGCGGAGCCTTCGCCCGCGTCGATGTCACCGAGACCGACGACATCGTCGCCGCCGTGGAGATGGCCAAGTCGATCGCCCCGCTGCGCGTTCTCGTCAACTCGGCGGGCATCGGCTGGGCCCAGCGCACCGTCGGCAAGGACGGCTCCTACGAGTCGGCGGCCGACCTCACCGCCTTCAAGAAGGTCATCGCGATCAACCTCGTCGGCAGCTTCGACTTCATCCGCATCGCCGGCACGGCGATGAGCACGACCGAGCCGCTCGAGTCCGGTGAGCGCGGGGCGATCGTCAACGTCGCGTCCGTGGCCGCCTTCGACGGACAGATCGGCCAGGCCGCCTATTCAGCGTCGAAGGGCGGGATCGTCGGTTTGACGCTTCCCGTAGCACGCGATCTCGCCGCCGTTGGCGTGCGGGTGAACACGGTCGCACCAGGCCTGATCGACACGCCGATCTACGGGACCGGCGAGGCGTCGGACCAGTTCAAGGCCAACCTGCAGAAGGGGGTGCTGTTCCCGCAGCGCCTCGGCCGGCCCGAGGAGCTGGCGTCGGTGATCGTGGAGTGCGTCACCAACTCGTACCTCAACGCCGAGACGATCCGCGTCGACGGCGGGATCCGCATGCCGCCCAAGTAGCGGATTTTCTCACCGTTAGTGGGGGCTTCGAGATACTCGATCGGGTGCTGCGACACGTCGGCAGGGCTCTGGAAGGTGACTGGGCTGGCAGTCGCGGGTGTGGCCGCCCGCGTCGCGCGTTCCGCGGAGTTGAACCGTCGTCTTCTGACGGTCCTACTCCGATGTTCGGCTCGTCGCCCCGCCAAGACACGTATCCGCCTGCTTCCAGAGCCGACGCGCCTGGCCGGCGCGGCGGCCAGACCCACGGACACGTGAGGGAGAGCCCTAACTACCCAAGCAGCGGCTCACGACAGGCGTTCGACGAGGTAGCGCAGGCCGCCGGGGTAGCGGTAGTCGATACCGGAGTGAGTGGCGTCGAACAGCTCGAAGCCCACGTCGGTGACACCGATCGCGGCGAGCTCGTCGACCATCGCCTGGGCGCCGAGGTCGAGATACCACTGATCCCGCGTCCCGGCGTCGATGTAGATCGCCCGCAGCCCGCGCAGCGCGTCGGCGTAGCGGGGCACCATGCGCACGGGATCCCACGCCAGCCAGCGGTCCCACAGCTCGGGGATCAGCTTGCCGCTGCCGAGCTCGAACGGCAGCAGGACGGTGCCGTCGTCGGCGGCGGAGAAGCAGGCGGCGCAGCCATACGTCATGACGAGGTGGTCGTCGTCCTCGCGGCTCATCGGCGGGCGCGACCGGAAGTCCTCCCAGAACCGCTCGTAGGACCCGTCGTAGCGGTCGCGCAGCGTGCGCACGACCTTGGCGAACTCGGGGAGGTAGAGGTGCTCGTAGAGCGAGTCGCCGGCGTGGCTGGCGAGACCGCCGAAAAGGTCGGGACGCAGCATCGGCGTGATGAACGCGCCGAAGCCACCGCTCGACTTGCCGGCGACGCCGCGGTGTTGCGGGCGCGGCAAGGGTCCGGTAGCGCTCGTCGACGAACGGCACGACTTCGTCGCACAGGTAGCTGTGGTAGCGGCCGGTCCCCGGTGAGTCGACGAACTGTGAGCCGCCGTAGGCGGTCCAGGCATCGACGTAGACGATGATGCACGGCGGGACTCGCCGGCGGCGACCTGACTGTCGGCGACCTCCGGAAAGGGCTGGCGAAACGCTGTTCGGTTGCGCCACATCGCGAGGTTGCCGGTGTAGCCCTGGAGCACGTAGATGGACGGATATCGGCGATCGCTGTCGTCGTAGCCCGGCGGCACGTACACCCACAGCGGCCGCTCGTGCGGGTCGCCGAGCGGATTGCCACGCAGCAGCTCGCTGTCGACCACGTGCTCGTCGATGCGTCCGGCGAACGTGTGACTCCACGGCAACATCGAGTCCGACGGTAGATCACGGGGCGGGACGCGGCGACCGATGGGTGTTTTCATGACGATTCGGTCCTGAAAACACCCATCGGTCGGGTCTGGACGGTTAGGTGGTGTAGTCGGCGTTGATGCGGACGTAGCCGGCCGTGAGGTCGCAGCCCCAGACGGTGCAGGACTCGGTGCCGGTGCCGAGCGTGACGTGGATCAGCACCTCGGGGAGGCGGAGGTAGGTGGAGAGCTCGGCGAGGCGGTCGTCGTCGAGCCGTTCCGGGTAGACCTCCTGGTCGCCGAAGCGGATCACCACCGCCTCCGGGTCGATGTCGCTGTCCTCGTCACCGTCGCACTTTCCGATCGCCATCGCCACCCGTCCCCAGTTGGGATCGGCGCCGTGCACTGCGGTCTTGACGAGCGGGGAGTTGACGATCGACTTGGCAACTCGCTTGGCCTGCGCCCGGTCGCGGGCACCGTCGACGCGGACCTCGATCAGCGTCTCGGCCCCCTCGCCGTCGGCGGCGATCTGCTTCGTCAACGACAGGGCGACGTCGTGCAGGGCGACGTCGAACGCCGCGCGGTCGACAGGCCCGGCCTCCCCGCTGGCGAGCACCACCGCAGTGTCACTCGTCGACGTGTCGGTGTCGACGCTGACGCAGTTGAACGTGCGCTCGACGATGTCGCCGAACGTCGTCGCCAGCGCATCACCGCGGACGTCGGCGTCGGTGAGGACGATGGCGATCATCGTCGCCATGTTCGGCTCGATCATCCCGGCGCCCTTGGCGATGCCGACCACCCGGGCGTCACTGCCGGCCACGGTGTGCTCGGCGATCCGCGGGCGGGTGTCGGTCGTCATCATCGCCGCCGCGGCGCGGTCGACCGACTCGTCGTCGAGCGATGCCGGCATCGCGGCGATGCCTTTGAGCATGCGCTCGATCGGATAGCGCCGGCCGATCACACCGGTCGACGACACCAGGACGTCGGCCACCTGGCACCCGAGGCGGGCGGCGATCGCCTCGGTGACGGCGAGATTGTCCTCCTCTCCGGCACGTCCGTTGGCGACATTTGCGTTGCGCGACACGACGACGACCGCCTGCGCGCTGTGGTCGGCGAGGTTGGCGCGGCTGGCCACGACGCACGGCGCGGCAAACCGGCTGCGCGTGAACACCCCGGCGGCGGCCACCGGTCGATCGGCGGCGATCACCACGAAGTCGTCGCGGTCGTCCTTGACCCCGAGGTTGGCGACGTAGCTGCGAAAGCCACGAGGCAGCCCGATCAGGCGCACAGCCCCTTCTGGATGGCGGCGAAGATGCGGCCGAGGGCGAAGACGTCGGTTGGCGAGCACTGATCGAAGATCCGTCGGCGAACGCTGGCCAGATGGGTCGGGTATGCCTCGGTGAGCTTGGCGAACCCCTTGTCGGTGAGCACGGCGAGCATGACCCGCCGATCCTGCAGCGACGGCACGCGGTCCACGTAGCCGCGGCGGGTCAAGCCGTCGAGGCGTCGCGTCAACCCACTCGGCGACAGATGCAGAGCGGAGGCGAGATCGACCATTCGCATCCTGTGCCCGTCAACCTCGGAGAGGAACACGAAGACCTGGTAGTCGCCGAGCGTGATCTCGTGCGGCTCGAGGTCCTTGTTCATCGCCGCCATCAGGTCGTCGACGGTCTCGACGAAGGTGCGCCACGCCGCTTGTTCGCGCGGCTCGAGCTGCCGCTCCGTGGACGTGGAAGGCACGACCGCACGCTAATCGGCCCAGTCACAATAGTTGTAATGGCAACAAGCTGACCGACTCACCTCGTCTGGACATCCCAAGCGTTCGGGTAGTCACCCACATCGCCAATGGACTGATCGACTTCGTCAGCCGGGCGGACGGCCTCGCCCTGGCACTCGTGGTCTTCCTGCTGGTGCTGGGCGAGAGCCTGATCGTCACGGACCTCGTCGTGCCGGGCGAGGTCGGGTTGGTCGTCGCCGGCGCCGCCGCAGCCTCCAACGGAACACCCGTCGGTTACGTGATCGCCGCCGCCGCCCTCGGTGCTGTCGCGGGCGACACTGCTGGCTACTTCGTCGGCCGCAAGATCGGCACCGATCGATTGGTGGCCCACCGTTGGGGGCGGCGGCTGCGCCCGACATTGAAACGGGCGCGCCAGCACTTCGACGATCACGGCTTCGCCACGGTCGCCACGGCCCGCTGGGTCGGAGCGCTGCGCGGCGTCGTCCCGGTCGTAGCCGGATCGTCACGGCTGTCGGCGCCGCGGTTCTACGCCGCGTCGATTCCTTCGGCGACAGCCTGGACCGCGACGATGGCGTTGTTCGGATTCGTCTGGGGTGACGACATCGCCGACGTCGTGGACCGCGTCGGGCTCGTGGTCTCGGGAGTCGTGATCGCCGGGCTTGTCGCCGTCGTGCTGTGGTCCAGACACCGGCGGGAGGCTTCCGCCGGCTCGTAACCTGCGCCCGTGCGTACCCGCACCCTGCTACTCCTCGCCGTCGCTTGCGGACTCGTGATCCTCGTTGCAGGCGTCGTCCAGCTGCTGCGCATCGCCGGTCAGGAGGAGGGCGCCGAGTTCTCTCCGTTGGGAGCCGCCGTGCGAGTGGGCGATCTCGAGGTGGTCGTCGACACGTACGACGAGTCAGGCGGCACGGCGCAGGTGGCGGTACGCCTTGGAGGCGTGGACGACCCCGACGGCGCGGAGGACTTCCGGCTTGTCGTGCCCGGCGCGGACCAGCCCCTTCGGCCGGCGGCTGGCGGCGCTCGCGCCTGTGGCGCCGTCACGGTCGCCGCCGCGTCGTGTGAGTTGACTTTCGACGTCGGCGCCGCGCCAGGCGGGTTGCGTGTGCTGCGCCTCGAGCGGGGCGACGACAGCGCGCAGTGGGAATTGACCGACGCACCTTCGTGACGTTCGCGGTGAACGTCCCGCGGCGCTACCGTGATCCGGCGCATGGCTGAGCAATTCGACCTCGTAGTGATCGGTGGCGGACCGGGCGGCTATTCGGCGGTGTTGTACGCCGCGTCGGCAGGACTGAAGGCAGCGCTGGTGGAGAAGGACGCCCTTGGCGGCACCTGCCTCAACCGTGGGTGCATCCCGGCGAAGGCGTTCCTGGAGACCGCGGCGGTGTACCGCCACGTCGATCACGCGGCCGACTTCGGCATCGAGTCGAGCCCGCCGAAGGTCAATTTCGCGGTGACCCAGCAGCGCAAGCAGAAGATCGTCGCCGGTTTGGTCGGCGGGATCGCGGCGATGTGCAAGAACCGCAAGGTCGAGGTGTTCAACGGCGTCGGCCGGCTCGGTCCGAATCGAGTCGTCAGCGTCGCCCTCAACGACGGCGGCAGCGCCGAGATCACGGGCGAAACGGTGATCCTCGCCAGCGGTTCGGTGCCCCGGCTGATCCCCAACTTCGAACGCGGTGGACCGATCATGACGAGCGACGAAGTGCTCGACATCGACAAGGTCCCGGACCGTGTCGCGGTGATCGGCGGCGGGGCGATCGGCTGTGAATTTGCCTCGACATTCGCCGATCTCGGCGCCCAGGTCACCATCCTCGAGGCGCTCCCGAAGATCCTTCCCGGCCTCGACAACGACGTCGCCAACGTCGTCGTGCGTTCATTCAAGAAGAAGAAGATCGACATCCGCACCGGTGTCCCGGTGACCGGCCACCGGCCCCGTGACAAGGGCGGCACGGTCGTGACCTTCGGCGACAACGAGGAGCTCAAGGTCGATGCCGTCATCGTCTCGGTGGGGCGCCGGCCGTATGCCGACGAGCTCGGCCTCGAGGGCACCGGCGTCGTCGTTGACCAGAAGGGTTTCGTCGAGGTCGACGAGTTCTGCCGCACCGGCGAACCCGGCGTGTACGCCATCGGCGACCTGATCAACACTCCGCAACTCGCCCACGTCGGCTACGCCGAAGCGATCCTCGTCGTCAAGCAGGCACTCGGCGAGTCACCGATGCCGGTGCAGTACGACCGGGTGCCGTGGGCGATCTACTGCCACCCCGAGGTGGCCTGGGCAGGACCCGGCGAGGAGGAGGCGAAGGCGGCCGGCTACGAGGTGGTCGTCGCCAAGCACCCGTTCCGGGCCAACTCCCGGGCGCAGATCCTCGGCGAGACGGACGGCCTCGCCAAGATCATCGCCGAGGTCGGTAGCGATGGCCGTCCCGGGCGCATCCTCGGCGTGCACATGGTCGGGGCGTGGGTGACCGAGCAGCTCAGCGGTGGGTATCTCGCCGTCAACTGGGACGCCACCGTCGACGAGGTTGCCGAGTTCATCCAACCGCACCCGAGCCTCACCGAGCTCTTCGGCGAGACAGTGATGACACTCACCGGTCGCAACTTCAATGGTTGAGTCGAGAAAGGATTTCGATGGCTGAGGTAACGCTCCCGCAACTCGGTGAGACGGTCACCGAGGGAACGATCACGCAGTGGTTCAAGGCGGTCGGCGACAACGTCAACGCCGACGAGCCGTTGTTCGAGGTGTCGACCGACAAGGTCGATACAGAAGTGCCATCGCCGGTGTCCGGCACCGTCGCCGAGATCCGCGTGCCGGAAGGCGAGACCGTCGACGTCGGCACCGTGATCGCCGTCGTCAACGAGGGTGGCGAGGCCGCGGCGGCGGCGCCGCGGCCGAGCCTGCCGCGGAGCCCGAGCCTGCGGCAGAAGCACCGACCGCCGAGCCCGAGCCTGCGCCGGCCGAGTCCGCGCCTGCGCCAGCGGAACCCGCAGCGGAAGCGCCGCCGGAAGAGCAGCCGGCGGCTGCGGCGGAACCGCCTCCAGCCGAAGCTCCGGCTGCCGAAGCTCCGGCACCCGAGCCCCAGCCCGCAACGCCTGCGCCAGAACCGGCCGCTGCCGCTCCGCAGGCTCCTGCGCAACCGGCCGCCGACAGCGCGCCAACCGGTGCCGCCGGGCGGCTGCTGTCGCCGGTCGTGCGCCGCCTCGTCAACGAGCACGGACTCGACCCGGCGGCGATCACCGGCACCGGGCCAGGAGGTCGGATCACCCGCGACGACGTGCTCGACCACATCGACGCCATCGCCAGCGGCAAGGCCGCTGCCCCGCAACCAGCGGCAGCCGCGGCCGCGGCGTCCGCTGCGCCGGCCGCGCCCGAAGCGCCGGCCGCGCCCGAAGCGCCGGCCGCACCTGCTGCGCCGGCCGCACCTGCTGCGCCGGCCAAACCTGCGGCGCCCGCTGCTCCGGCACCTGCCGCTACCGACCGCGACGAGGTCGTCAAGCTGAGCAAGATCCGCAAGCTGACCGGGACGGCCATGCTGGCCTCAAAGGCGACCAGTCCGCACGCCTTCAGCGTCGTCGAGGTCGACTTTCACAACGTCGACGTCACCCGTAGCAAAGTCAAGAAGGAGTGGAAGGACGCCGAGGGCTTCAGCCTCACCTACCTGCCGTTCATCAGCCGGGCGGTCATCGACGCCCTCGACGAGTTCCCGAACCTCAACGCCAGTGTCGCCGAGACCGATCTCATCGTCCACGGCTACATCGACCTCGGCATTGCCGTCGACCTCGACTACGAAGGGTTGATCGTGCCGGTCATACGCGGCGCCGAGGGCAAGCGCCTGGGCGCCATCGCCAAGGAGATCCACGATCTCGCCGGCCGGGCGCGGACCAAGAAGCTGATGCCCGATGAGATCTCCGGCGGCACGTTCACGATCTCCAACAACGGCTCGGCCGGCTCGGTGCTGACGTTCCCGATCATCAACCAGCCGCAGGTGGCGATCCTCTCGACGGACGCCATCGTCCGCAAACCCGTCGTGGCCGCCCTGCCCGACGGCACCGAGGCGATCGTCGTCCACCCGCTCGGCAATCTGGCGATGGCCTGGGACCACCGAGCGTTCGACGGCGCCTACGCAGCCGGCTTCCTGGTTCGCGTCAAGGAGATCCTCGAGACCAAGGACTGGTCGACCGAACTGTGACGTCTCCGTTGCGGGTGCGGTGGTTGGGGCGTGTGCCCTACTGCGAGGCGTTGGCGGTGCAGGAGGCGTTGTTCCACGGACGCTCCGAGCAACATCTGCTGCTCCTCGAACACCCGCACGTGTTCACGTACGGACCGCGCTCGGACCTCGCCCACAACCTGCGCTGCGATCCGACAGCCGTCGGCGCCGAGCTCGTCGCCGTCAGCCGCGGTGGCGACATCACCTACCACGGCCCCGGCCAGCTCGTCGGCTATCCGATCATCACCGTCGCCAACAAGCTCGACGCCGCCGGCCACGTCAGCAACGTCGAACAGGTCATCATCGACACGCTGGCGGCGTTCGGCGTCAGTGCCGGCCGCCTCACCGAGTACCCGGGCGTGTGGGTCGACCCCGCCGGGCCCAACCCGCGCAAGATCTGCGCCATCGGCGTGCGCCTCAAGGCCGGCCGGACGATGCACGGCTTCGCCCTCAACGTCGCCACCGACATGGCCTACCTGCGCGAGCACATCGTGGCGTGTGGGATCGGCGACCGCCCCGTCACGTCGCTGCGCGAGGAAGGGGTCGATGTCGAGATGCGCGACGTCGTCGATGTCCTGGCACGCATCGCCGGCGAACGATGGGGACAGGGCCGCATGGAACGCCAGGACGTCGCCTGGCGCCACCGTCCCGACGATCTCTCGCTGTTCTCGCGCGGGGCCGGTCCCGGGGAAGTCGTGCGTCCCGATCGGCACGCCGAGCCGGTCCGCTTGACGTCTCGGCTCGCCGCGGCCGGAGTCGCCGAGGGCTTGTCGATCAGCACGCGCAAGCCGGAGTGGCTGCGCCCCAAGGTCCACCACACGGGCCCGGTTCTCGACCTCAGACGGACGATCCGTTCGCTCGGCCTCGTGACCGTGTGCGAGGACGCCGGCTGCCCCAACCTGTCCGAATGCTGGGCTGACGGTACGGCGACGTTCATGGTCCTCGGCGACCGCTGCACGAGGGCGTGCGGGTTCTGCCTCGTCGATACCCGCAAGCCGGAGGCGCCGGCTGCCGACGAGCCGCAACGGGTTGCCGAGGCGATCGACCGGATGGCGCTCGATCATGTCGTCCTCACGATGGTCGCCCGCGACGACCTCGCCGACGGCGGGATGGCCCATGTCGCCGCCTGCGTCGACGCGATCCGCCAGCGGCGCCCGCAGGCCCGCGTGGAAACACTGATCTCCGACGTCCGCGGCGACGTCGCAGCACTCGCGACACTGTTCGCGTCTCGCCCGGACGTGATGAATCACAACGTCGAGACGGTCGCCCGGCTGCAACGAGCCGTGCGCCCGTCCGCTGGCTACGGCCGCAGCCTCTCCGTGCTGGCCAGGGCGAAAGCGGCCGGCTTGGTCACCAAGTCGGGGTTCATGGTCGGGCTGGGTGAGCGCGACGACGAGATCGAAGGGCTGCTCGGGGACCTCGCGGCGATCGGTGTCGACATCGTCACCATCGGCCAGTACCTCCGCCCGACATCGCATCACATTCCCGTCGACCGCTGGGTCGAGCCCGCCTGCTTCACCGAGTGGGCGGCGCTCGGCGAGTCGCTCGGCATCGGCCACGTCGAGGCCAGCCCGCTGACGCGCTCCAGCTACCACGCCAAGCAGGCGGCGGCAGGGGTGGCGAACGTGTCTCTGCGTTCCCCGGCCACGCAGGCCGATTCTGGCCGCTCCGTCGCTGGCGCTCCGTCGCTCGCATCGGTTGAAGGGAAGTTCCAATGAGCAACACCATCTACCTCGACCGACTCGACCGCGTCCGCAAGGCAATGGCCGAGCAGGGCATCGACGTGCTGCTCCTCTCGGTTGGCCACGACCTGCCCTACGTCACGGGGTACTACGCGATGCCCCTGGAGCGGCTGACGATGCTCGTCGTGCCGAGCGATGGTGACGCCACGCTCGTCGTGCCACAACTGGAGGCACCTCGAGTCGTCGAGCGGCCGGACGTGTTCACGATCGCCCCGTGGCCAGAGTCGGCGGACCCCGTCGACCTCGTGGCGAGGCTGTGCGGCGGCGCCTCGACGCTCGCTGTCGGCGACCAGATGTGGGCACGCTTCCTCGTCGAGCTGTTGCCGCACCTGCCGGAGGCGTCGTACCGGCGTGCCGTCGAGGTCGTCGGCCCGCTGCGCGAGGTCAAGGACGAGGTCGAGATCGCCGCGCTGCGCGCTGCCGGCGAGGCGGCGGACCGCGTCGCTGCTCAGCTGCAGGGCGGCGAGATCGCTCTGGTCGGGCGCACGGAGGCGCAGGTGTCCGCCGACATCTCGGCCCGGTTGGTCGCCGAGGGACACGACAAGGTCAACTTCGCGATCGTCGCTGCCGGCCCCAACGCCGCCAGCCCGCATCACCATGCGTCGAGCCAGGTGATCGGCGCCGGCGAGATCGTGCTGTGCGACTTCGGTGGCACGATGGACGGCTACTGCAGCGACATCACGCGTTGCGTGTTCACCGGCGAGCCACCGGCCGAGATCACCGACGCCTACGCCGTGCTCCACGCCGCCCAGGCCGCCGGTGTCGCCGCCGCCACGGTCGGCACGCCGTGCGAGGACGTCGACCGAGCCGCCCGCGAGATCATCGCCGACGCCGGATACGGCGGGCAGTTCATCCACCGCACCGGCCACGGCATCGGCCTCGAGGAGCACGAGGACCCGTACATCATCGAGGGCAACAGCGCGCCGCTCGCCGCCGGCCACGCCTTCAGCGTGGAGCCGGGCATCTACGTCGCCGGGCGCTGGGGGATCCGCCTCGAGGACATCGTCGTCGCCACGGCAGCCGGCCCCCAGTCCCTCAACAACGCCGACCACGCCCTCGTCTCTGTCTGACTCGGATCAAGAACCGCCTTCGGTGAAGAGGCTGGCGTCGGCGCCGGGCTCGTAGGCGGTCATCGTGACGACGAGGTCGCCGGCCGTGAGGCGGGCGAGGACGCCGTTGTCGAGCACGCAGTAGGCGTTCGTCGCCCCGTCCACGGGGATCGCCGTGCACGTCGCCGACTGTCCCTGGATCTGCTCGGTCGACGTCGTCGGCTCGCCGAGCGCGACCTCGGCGTCTCGCCGCAGGCGCGCAGCCAGGCTCGTACCGAAGAAGTCCGGCGTCATCTGCACGTCGCTGACGCGTGATGCGTCGAGCCTGTCGACGCACTCGCCGGTGGACACCGTGCAGGTGCGCGTCGACGAGCCGTCGACGAGGTACCGGACGTCGCCGATCGTCAGCGAGCGTCGGCTGGCGCCGGATTGCGAGGCCCGCACTGGCGTCGTCTTCCCGTCGAACGTCGTGACGACGTCGTAGTCGGCCGTGTAGACGGCATCGCCGAGGTCGTTGACCCGATCGACGACAGCGTCGACAGCAGCCGATCCCGTGGACGGCTCGTGAGCGAGCGTCGGCCGCTCGCCGGTGAAGCACCCGGACATTCCGACGACCACGGCGCAGAACGCCACGACGCAGATCGCCCCGCCGAGCCACGGACGAGAGTGTCGGCGGTCGTTCATGGCGGCGTCAGGCTATTCCGCCGACGGCGGAGGGCAACGGTCGCCTGCCGACGGCGGAGGGCCACGGTACCCTCCGCCGCGTGATCCGCCTGGAGGCCGCCACCGTGCTGCTGCAGTGGGCCGTCGGGGGGATGGCGTTCTGCTGGTTCACGACTCGCCGCCGGCTGGTCGGGCTCGGCTACGGCTGGCTCCTCCGCGGCATCTACGCGACGATCGCCTTCGGCGCCCTCGTTGCCGGGCTGCTCTCCGACACGAACCCCGTTCGTGAGGCGTCGGCGGCGGCGACCGGAATCAGCTGTCTCGGCGTCCTCGCTGTGTCGTTCGCCCGCCGCTCGGCCGGCGTGCAGGGCCAGCGCGCCGAGCACGACCGGCGGTCGGCTCGGGTCGCGGCCATGACCGGTATCGAGCGAGCTGGCACGCCACTGTCCGATGATGCCCCGGCGACGACCATCGCCGCCGAGTTCGACCCACGTCTCGACCTCATCCCGGTAGTCGTCGGCACCGTCGGACTGCTCGCCGCCGCGGTCGACACCGACGACCAGGTCGCCCTCGCAGTCCTGCGGACGCTCGTCGGGGCAGCGTTCCTGGGGTCGATCACCGACGCCATGCTGCTCGGACACTGGTACCTCGTGCAGCCCGGTCTGCCGCGCCGCCTGCTGCACGAGCTCGTCGACGCCGTCGCGCTGATCTGGCCGATCGAGGTGATCGCCTTGCTGATCCCCACGGGCATGGTCAGCGTCTGGACGGGTGCGATCGACGACGGGTGGGGCGGCATGCTCGGATGGATGTGGGCGGCGTGCGCCGTCACGACCATCGTTCTCATCGGGGTGACCAAGGCGGCCCTCCGGGAGCGCCAGTACTCGGCCGTGATGGCGGCGACCGGCCTGCTCTACCTGGCCATCCTCACCGCCTTCGGGACCGACCTCGTCGCCAGGGCGGTCCTGTCTCCCTGACCGAACCCCGGGGGTGAGGCGGAATCGCGGCGAACTCCCGCGATGATGTTGACCCATGATTTCGGCGAGGACGCAGCGCTATGTGTCCATCGTGGCGGCCGTGCTCGTCACGATGGGCACTGCGGCGTGCGCCGCCTCGCGCCCCCTTGCCGCCCCCCAGACCACGACCACGGCGAAGGAATCGACGCCAGGTGCGGCACCGTCGGTGTCGGCCGCGGCACCCGGTTCGGAATCCGCCGCAGCGTCGCCAACGGCGGCGGCGACGACCGTTCTTGCACCGACGACGTCGGTGCGGACGGCCACGCCGGGCACGCTCGCCATCCCGTCGGCGGCCGAATGGGCACGCGTCGACGAGTACCTGCAGGACCAACTGCTCGGTTCCGGTGACTTCGCCTTCGGCCTCGCCGTGAGCATCGACGGCGTACCCGTCCACGCCGCGTCATACGGCGACCGCAACTCGCCGAACATGGTGCCCCCGCCGCCGGAACCGCCGACCCCCGGGTCCGGGGAGACGACGATCGCCACGACGACGACCACGACTTCGACGACGACGACCGTGCCGATCGTGCTCGAGCCCGTGGACGCCTCCGATCGCTTCCGCATCGCCAGCATCTCCAAGGTGATCACCGGGACGGTCGCCTTGCAGCTCGTCGCCGACGGAACGCTGACGCTCGACGAACCCGTCGGCGCCCTGCTCGGTGATCAGCTCGGTGTCGAGGTGCGCGGCCGCCCACCCGAGGCGATCACCGTGCGCCAGCTGTTGTCGCACACGTCCGGCTTCAGCGAGTTCTACGACACATTCTTCTCCCGCCGCGTCGAGTCGTGCAGGGAGGCTGCGGCCCGCGGCCTGGATGCCGGAGTTCAGTTCGATCCGGGCACGACGTACGAGTACTCGCAGATGAACTTCTGCCTCCTGTCGATCCTCATCGAGAGCGTGACCGGCAAGTCCTACGAGACCGTCGTTCAGGAGCGGCTTCTCACGCCGCTGGGGATAAACGGCATGCGCCTCGCCGGGACGTTCGACCCACAACCCGACGAGGTCGTGCACCCGTCGTTCCCGAACCGGAACTACATGGAGGTGCTCGAGGGGGCCGGCTCGTGGGTGGCGACGCCCTCCGACGTGGTCAAGATCGTCGACTCGCTCGACAACACCCGCCCGGGTTTCCACCCCTTGCCGGACGACCTCGCCCAGCTGATGCGCAAGCCGGTGGCCGGGATCGTCGACGACACGCCAGAGCGATGGTATGGGTTGGCGACGATGGCCTACGCCAACCAGTCGTGGGGGCACACCGGGACGATTGAGAGCACCCACGCGATGGTTGTCCACCGACCCGACGGAATGACCTGGTCGATCCTCGTCAGCGGCAACTACCCAGAAGACAGCGACGACCTCGAAGCAATCTTCCAGGACGCTCTCGACCAATCGGGGATCGATGCCCCGGCGCCGACGACGTCGACCACGACGACGACGTCAACGACAACGACGTCGACGACATCGACGGTGCCGGTGGCACCGACGACGTCCAGCGGGTGAGAGAATCTGCTGGGGCGGCCTGCGTGGCCGGGGAACGCAATGAGGGGAGGTCGCCGGATGCAGATCGTCGGATTCTCGGAGACGTGGGTCACCCCGTTGCTGCGACGCTGGTGGCTCGTCGTCGGCATCGGCGTGGCGATCGCTGCGGTGGGCGTCGTGCTCGTGCTCAGTCCGTTCGGGACGGTCAAAGCGCTGGCCGTCGTCGTGGCCGTCGGGCTGGCGCTGGCGGCGGCTGACGAGCTCGCTCAGGCCGAACGCCACGAAGTCCGTTGGCCGTCGTACGCCCTGGCGACGATCTGGATCCTCACCGCGGTGGCCGCCCTGGTGTGGCCCGACGTGACCCTGTGGGCGCTGGCGGTGGTCGTGGGCATCGGGATGATCGCCGGTGGCGTCGCCGAGGTGCTGTTCGCCTTCCGCTACCGGCGCGAGCTGCCGCGGTGGGGCCTGTGGTGGCTCGACGGCCTGCTCAGCATCGTCGTCGGGGTGTTCGCCCTGGTCTGGCCGGAGGCGACGGTGGTCGTCCTCGCCGTGCTGTTCGGCATCCGCCTGCTCATGCGCGGCTGCGCAACGATCTCGTTCGGCCTCGGCCTCCGCGACCTCAACCAGATGACGGCACCCCGCGTCCCGACGTAGGCGTGGGCCCTTAGTGGATCTGGCGGGTGTGGCCGGACCAGAAGGGCTCGCGGAGCTTGTACTTCTGCAGCTTGCCGGTGGCCGTGCGGGCCAGCTCGCTGCGGAACTCGACCCGCTTCGGGCACTTGTAACCGGCCAGGCGTTGCTTCGTCCAGGCGATCACGTCCTCGGCGGACAACTTGCTGTCGGGCACGGTGACGACGAGGGCGGTCACGAGCTCGCCCCACTTCTCGTCGGGAATGCCGATCACGGCGACCTCGGCGACGTCGGGGTGCTGGAAGATGGCATCTTCGACCTCGATCGACGAGACGTTCTCGCCGCCGGAGATGATGACGTCCTTCTTGCGATCGGAGATCACGACGTAGTTGTGCTCGTCGATCGAGCCGCCGTCACCGGTGTGGAACCAGCCGTCGACGATCGCCTGGGCGGTCGCCTCGGGCTGGTTCCAGTAGCCCTCCATCACGACGTTGCTGCGGGCGAGGACTTCGCCGTGCTCGTCGACGTCCATCCCGCACCCGATCGCCGGTCCGCCGGCGCGGCCGAGCCGCGCAGCCCGGTCCGACGGCGTAAGGTCGTCGAACTCGGCGCGCCGGCGGTTGATCGTCAGCAACGGTGACGTCTCGGTGAGCCCGTAGATCTGCACGAATTCCCAACCCAGCTCGGTCTCGGTTCGCTCGATCGTGCGCGTCGGTGGCGGCGCACCGGCGACGACGATGCGGGTACGGCCGGCACCAGGAATCGGCCCGTTCCACGATCCGGCGGCATCGAGGACCATGTTGAGCACGGCGGGCGCACCGCACATCAGCGTCACGCCGTGCTCCTCGACACGACGGAGGATCTCGGCACCGTCGACCTTGCGCAGCACGACATGCTCGGCGCCCATCCCCGTCACGGCGTAGAGCATCCCCCAACCGTTGCAGTGGAACTGCGGCAACGTGTGCAGGTACACATCGCGGTCGCTGACCCCAAGGTGCCAGCCGAACGTCGTGGCATTGATCCACACGTTGCGGTGGGTGAGTTGAACGCCCTTCGGCCGCGCCGTCGTGCCGGACGTGTAGTTGATGGTCGCTGTCGCCGCTTCGTCGGCGTCCCACGGCTGCGGCTCGACGTCGTGACGCAACAGCAACTCGTCGGACTCGTCGCCGATCACCACTCGGCGTTCGCAGCGGACATCGGCGAGCGCCTCGTCGAGCTCGGGATCGACGAGCAACAGGCGAGCCCCGCTGTGCTCGACGATGTAGGCGACCTCCTGGGCGACGAGACGGAAGTTGACGGGAACGAGGATGCGTCCCGAGCCGGAGACGCCGAACAGCGCAGTGATCAGACGGGCGGCGTTGTGACTGACGATGGCGACCCGCTCGCCTGTGCCGATTCCCAACGCGTCGAGACCGGCGGCGATCGCCCGGGCCCGGCCGGCGACGTCGGCGTACGTCAGCGAGCCCCACGAAGGCGCCGGCTGATCCGGCTCGTCGACGATGCCGACCCGGTCGGGGTAGAGCAACTCGGCACGGCGCAGGAAGTCATTGACGGTCAACGCGACATGCATCGATGCCGAACGGTAGTCGCATCTCCCCGTTTCGATCGCCTCGCTCCGTCGACGAGAGGTCGGCTAGACACGAGTGATGACGTCGAACGACCCGCCCGAGGCGCCACCGATCCGGCCGGGCATGACCGTGCCGCTCCCCGGTCCGTTGCATGCCAGTCGGGACGGGCTGGCCGAGCTCGCTGATCTGGGGTACACCGACGTCTGGTCCGCCGAAGCCGATGCGACCGACGCCTTCACGCCGCTGGCCCTCGCCGCGGCGTGGGAGCCTCGGTTGCGGCTCGGGACGGCGATCGTCCCGGCGTTCACTCGCGCACCGGCGTGCCTGGCCCAGTGTGTCGCCTCGCTGGCCGACGCCGCACCGGGTCGCTTTGCGATCGGGATCGGTTCGTCGAGCAACGTGATCGTCGAGCGCTGGAACGGCGTCCCGTTCGTCGAGCCGTACAAGAAGGTTCGAGACGTCGTTCGCTTTCTCCGCGACGCCCTGGCGGGCGAGAAGGTGTCGGCGACGTACGACACGTTCGAGGTCCGTGGCTTCCGGCTCGGCGTCCGTCCCGAGCAGTCCCCGCCGATCCTCATCGCCGCCTTGCGGGAAGGGATGCTGCGGCTGGCCGGGCGGGAGGCCGACGGTGCGATCATCAACTGGCTGGCGCCGCAGGACGCCCGCCGCGTCGTCGGCGTCGTCGACGAGGCCAGTGGCGGCGCCCGACGGGAGATCGTCGCCCGCATCTTCGTGTGCCCGAGCGAGAACGCCGACGTCGTCCGCGCCGGCGCCCGCTTCGCCATCGCCGTCTACCTCAACGTCCCGGTGTACGCCGAGTTCCACCGCTGGCTCGGCCGCGGCGAGGCATTGCAGCCGATGTGGGACGCCTGGGCGGCCGGCGACCGTCAGGCCGCGCTGGCCGCGATTCCCGACTCGGTCGTCGACGACCTCGTCGTTCACGGCTCGGTGGAGCACTGCAGGGCCCGCATCCAGGAGTACTTCGACAACGGAGTGACGACGTCGTCGCTGGCGATCCTCCCGCTCGATCCGGAGGTTTCCTTCTGGGACGCCGCTCGCGCTCTGGCCCCTGGCGCGGGGTGAAACGGTAGGGTCGAAGACGTGGACGGCGACCCGATGGCCACGCTGTCAGAGACGATCGCGGAGTTGCAGGCGGACGGCTACACGGGGAACTGGTTCGCCACGGAGGATGGTCTGCTGCGCTGCAGCGAGAGCGGATTGGACGCCGATCCGGCGGGGGTCACGATCGACCGGCGGATGCGGTTCGAAGGCCAGTCCGACCCCGACGACGAGGTGATCCTGTTCGCCCTCAGCGAACCCGGCGGCCGCAAGGGCGTGTACAGCGCCCAGTACGGCCCGTCGATGCCGTCCGAGGACGCCGCCGTGATCGCCAAGCTCAACCACAGAACCTAGGCAGCGGTCCGGCGTGGTTGCACGGGCGACCTGGCTGCCGGCTTCGACGGGAAACGGGCCTCCAGTTGGGCCCGGAGGCGGGCGACGTGGCGCAGGCCGCGGCGGCGGGTTGCGTCGTCGAGGCGGAAGCGGTCGGGGACGTCGGACGCCGCCGGAAACAAGCTGAGCTGGTTGTTGGTGCGTGAGGTACTCATACCCCCAATCATGAACAGGGGGTGTAACAGTCAGCAGGGACTGGTGGCCAGCACGGACACGACGACGGCGGCTACGGCGACGCCGATCGGGGCGAGGTAGCCCACCCAAACGGGCTGGCGGACGTGCTGCGGAGCTGCCATCAGGGCCCCGGTCGCCGCCCCGGCGATGAGGCCGCCGATGTGCCCGCCGATCGAGATCCCCGGGATCGAGAAGGTGATGAACAGGTTGAGCACGAGCGCCGTGCCGACGCCAGTCGACAGCGGGTTGATGCCGCGCCGGAAGTAGATCACGGCGGCGGCACCGAGCAGCCCGAACACTGCACCCGAGGCGCCCCCGTGGATGCCCCGATCGTTGGCATGAATCAGGAGAATCCCAGCTGATCCGCCGAGCATCGAGGCGATGTACAGCAACAGGAAGCGGATCCGTCCGAGTGCCGGCTCGAGCAACAGGCCGAGCTGGAACAGCAAGAACATGTTGAACGCCAGGTGGATGATCCCGAAGTGCAAGAAGGCACTCGTGACGATCCGGTACCACTCATCGGTCAGCGCAACGAGCTGTTCGTTGAGGCCCAGATCGATTTGCTCCTGGGTGAGCTGCCCACCCGGGTTGAGGTTCTCCGAATTTCTGGCGACCATCCACACGAACACGGCGACGTTGATCGCCATCAGGATGTAGGTCACGAGGATCGGCTGACGGGCACTCCAATCACGCGCCCGGACGGTCGGTGCCGGTCGTCCACGTTTGGCGCACTCGACGCACTGGCTGCCGATGTCAGCGCGGACCAGGCACTCGTTGCAGGCCGGACGACCGCAGCGCGTGCACCGCCTTCCCGCTTCTCGAGTGGGATGCCGATAGCAGAACGTGCGCTCTGCGGACGGCGGCTGGGGCAGCCCGGTGGGTGGGGGTAGCGACATCGACGTCAGGCGCGCTCGTAGGTGCCGGTGAACGTGGCGCTCGAGGCGGTCGCCGCCTCGATGGCGGTGAGCAAGTCGTTCGTCGGGGTCTCCGCCGGCAGTTCGATCTGTTGGTCGAGGACGTGCAGCGTGAACTCATACGTGTGCGGGCCGGCGCCCGGCGGCGGGCACGGCCCGCCCCAGCCGATGGCGCCGAAACCGTTGGTCGCCTCGGCAGCGCCATCGACCAGTGGCTCGCCACCGCCGACCGAGCCGGCCTCGGCAGGTAGCCCGATGACCAGCCAGTGCACGAAGCCCTGGGCGTCGGGATCGACGACCGAAAGCGCCAGCTCGGCAGTGCCCGCGGCTGGAGCGGTCCAGGTGATCAAGGGGACGTCGTCGGCGCCGTCGCATGTGTACTCGACGGGGATCGCTGCTCCGTCGTCCCACGGACCGGCGAACTGCATCTGCGTCGCATCGGTGCCGCCAGTGGCCGTCGAGGACGTCGCCGTCGAGGAGGTCGACGTCGTTGACAGGCTCGTCGATGAGGTCGATGAGGTCGATGAGGTCGTCGTCTGCGGTACGACGAGCGGCGGAGCCGTGGTCGTTGTCGTAGTCGTCGTCGACGTCGTCGTCTGGGAGAGTCTGTAGCGGATCATCGAATCCGGGGTCTGCATCTCGCGGCCGTCATCGGTGTCACACGCGGCGACCAACCCAATCGTCGCGGCGAGCGCCAAGACGGTGAGTGGGCGACGTCGCATGGCGCCAGATCGTAGGGGCGGATGTCACCCATCCGTCCGGCGGGCCCGTCGCTAGCCTGGCCGCCGTGCAGGACCGCCTTGCGCTGCTCAGTGTCCACGCCCATCCGGACGACGAGGCGTCGAAGGGAGCGGCGACGGTTGCCCGATATCACGCCGAGCACGTGCACACCGTGCTCGTGTGCTGCACCGGTGGCGAGGAGGGAGATCTCCAGAATCCGTCGCTACGCGAGCCCGGCGGACCGTTCCACGGCCTGACGCCCGACGAGGAGAAGGCCTTGCTCGCCGAGCTGCGTCCGCTCGAGCTGGCGGCCTCCGCCGCGCTGATCGGCTTCGACCAGATCGAGATGCTCGGCTACCGCGACTCCGGAATGCCCGACAGCGAGAGCAACAACCATCCCGATTCGTTCCATCAGGCCGACATCGACGAGGCGTCCGGGCGGCTCGTGGGGATCATTCGGGCCACGCGCCCGCAGGTCGTGCTGACGTACGGAGACGACCAGCGGTTCTACCCGCATCCCGACCACCTGCGTGTCCACGACGTCTCGGTGCTGGCGTTCGAACGGGCCGGAGACCCTGACTGGTATCCCGACCTCGGTGCGCCGTTCCAGCCGTCCAAGCTGTACTACTCGACGTGGTCGTTCGAGCGGATGCGGGCGGTGCACTACGCCCTGATCGCCAAGAACGGCGTCTCGCCGTTCGATGAGAAATGGATCGACCGGCCGAACACCGACGAGCGGATCACGACGAAGATCGACATCGCCGACTACCAGTGGGCTCGCAGCGGGGCGCTGCGCGCCCACGCCACGCAGATCGACCCTGCCGAGGCGTGGTGGTTCGGTCTCGACGACGACGAGCTGAACGCCGTGTGGCCGTGGGAGGAGTGGATCCTCGCCCGCTCGCTCGTCGGCCCGATTCCCGCCCATCGAACCGAAGGTGACTTGTTCGAGGGCATCCGTGACTCCGTCAGCAGCGAGCGATCGTGAGCACACCATCACCGACGGTGCAGTACCGAGTGTTCGTCGCCAAGTCGAACGAGATCGTCGAAGGCCCCGACGATGCCGACGTTGTCATCACGGTTCCACTCGACGATGTCCGTGACCCCGCCTTCGAGCCCACCGTGGCCTACATGCGCGGCCGGCTGAAGACCACCGGGTCGACAGGTGCGTTCTTCGACCTGTTGCGCGGCGGCGATGTCGCCGAGGCGCTCAGCCGTCTCGCATCGCATCCCTGAGGTCGCGATAACCGATCAGTGTCGCCCCCACGTCGTCGACCCGAGCCGGTAGTTCCGGGTCGAGGGCGAGGGCGAGGTCGTCGATCCAGGCGTCGGCGTACGGCGTGAGGGCTCGAACCTCAGGAGTGTCGATCGCCGGCTGGATGTGGATCTCGGTGACACCCGCGCTCAACGAGTCGAGGGCAGCAAACGTGCGCAGCCGGCTCCCGGGCCTCCAGTCATGGTCGAAGTGGTCGGGGAAGACCACAGCTGCTTCGGCGGCCAGGTGCCGGAACGGGAAGCCGGCGCGTTCCTCGGAGATCGTCGACGGCAGGCGGATGGGCAGGGCAAAGTCGACGGCGAGCTCGAGGTAGATGTCGAAGAACTCGGGCCGCAACGTGATCGACGTGAGGTGCGGCGCGAGGTGGGTGATGTCGATTCCCCACGCACGCGGCGCGCTCGAACTTGTGTGCGCAGCTCACGGCGGACCTCGTCAGGGTCGGCGTGCTCCCACAGATCGTCGACCGTCGACGGGAAACCGCCGTCACCGGAGAGCAACGAGGGTGCGTGGGTCAGCGGGCCCCAGCGATAGCGGGCGTGCTCGGCGTTGAGGGTGAGGTGGACGCCGACATCGTCACCGGCGTACTGCTCGGCGGCGTGGTGGGCCCAGGGGGCCGGCACCATCAGCGACGTGCATGTCGCCGAGCCCTCACGAAGTGCCTGGTAGACGCCCTCGTTGGCGGCGTGACAGGACCCGAGGTCGTCGCAGGAGAGGATCACCAACTTGGCTTCGGGCGAGTAGCCGAGGCGCTCGTTGAGCGAGATGTCGCGATCGATCGAGGGCACGGACGGCGACGCTAGCGTCGCCTATCCGGCGCACGCGCTCCACCGGCCGACGCCTGCTGCCTCGGCGGCGTGCGCCGCGGCGACGAATCGATCGCGGTAGGCGTCGTTCGGCTCGATCGTAAGTGGTCGGGCGTACCACGCGCTCGCTGTGCGACTTACTGATGGGAAGCCAGAGGACTCGTTCTGCGTTCTCGATGGACTCGCCCAGGTCACCGATGTGGCCGGCGGTCGTGTTGCGACCATTCCGGTGACTCAAAGGCGGCGTCAGATTCGGCGTTCTGGCGCAGTCGACGATCGGTTGAACGACTCGCGGCCTCGGCTGGGGAGCTATCCGGCGCAAGCGACCCAGAGACCGATCCCGGCAGCCTCGGCCGCGGTGGCCGCCGCCACGAAGTTGTTGGCGTAGGCGTCGTTGGGCCTGATGATCAGCGGTCTCGCGTAGCCCCCGGCGACGATCGCCTGGTTGACGAACAGGCCGTCGGCACGTCGGAAAACGTAGGCGAGCAGCCGGCCGTAGTCGTCACGGCCGACGACGTCACGCTCCAGCCGCACCTCCGTGCCGGCCGGTAGCTTCGAGGCGCTGAACTCCCTGGCCTCCTCGGCCATGCACTCGGGCTCACCGGTCTCCGTGTGCAGCTCGGGTGTGTCGATGCCGATCAGGCGCACCCGCTCCTCCCGTCCACCAATGTCGATGTCAACCGTGTCGCCGTCGATCACCCACTCGACGACTCCGACGTCCGGCGGGAGGGATGCCGCGCCGTCGCCGCGCCGGTTGACGGCGATGACGATGGCGGCGACACCAGCGAGCAACACCACGGAGATGACCGCCCAGCTCCAGCCGTGCGTCACCGCTCTGCTCGCACCCGATGCCAGATCGTCAGAAGATCTGCGATGGTGTCCTCGAGGTCGTGATCGATATCGAGGTCGGTGACTCGCTCGACGTGGTACCCGGTCGTCGCACGAAACTTGCGGTCACGCCTCCGGTCATAAGCACCCTCCAGGCGTGCCCCGTGCCATGACAGGTGGTCGACCTCGACGAAGAAGCGGTCCCCGGGAATGCCGAGATCTGGATGGATGATCGTCCCGGGCGCGATCTCCACCGGATGTTGGCGCGTCAGCGGAGGAAATCCGGCGGCACGCATGGCTCGCTCCAGCCGCAGTTCGTAATCCGAGTCGACAGCGCGTCGCCACACGTCGCGCCGGGCCAGGACGTCGACGAAGCGTGTGCTCCCTCGCCGGCCGCGGTGGCAGAGCCGCCGAGCATGTGCCCAGAGCGTCGCAACGGTGAAGTACTCCCGGCCGATGCCCTGCTCGATCACCGATTCGAGGTCGTCCGCTTCGAGCCACGCCGCCGCATCGACAGTGTGCGTGGCGGCGACGTCACGGCGATTCCGTCGCGTCGGTACACGACGTCGCAGCGTGGCAGCTCGCAGGAGCGATGGACGACGATCCAGTCAGGCACCGTGACGGATCTGTGTTCTCGCGTCACGGTCACGTGGACCACCTTCAGCGTGGGCGTCTTGCGGAGTTCCCACACCTTCCCAGCCGTCGGGAAGGTGATCACCCCGCCGGTCAGCGCGCACGCGACGGCGAGGCGTTGTTCGAACGTCTCGGGCCCGATCGGGCTGACGAGCACGCCACGCCGCCGATGTGCTCGAGCCGGCCCCGCCGGCACAAGCCGTCGATCACGCGGCGACTGACGCCGAGCCGTTGCAGACGCTTGCGGGTGGTGACGTGGTGGTGACGTGCTCAGTTCGGTGGCCAGCACGGACTCCCAAGTCGGGCATCGGTCGACTCCCTGAACGATGGTCAGTTGAGGGAGTCGGTGCACGTCGACTCTACGGCAGACGTGTCACGTCGTTGTCGTCTGAACCTGGAGCGGTCTGAGCACCGATTCGGTGCTCAACCGCGCCAAGTTCGCCGATGTGCACGAAACACTCGGATGGGGTTAGCGGGGGGCGAGCTTGTCGGTGAAGTACTCGAGGATGATCTCGGCGCGCATCTTGCGGTGCACCGGGGATCCGCTGCGCGAGAGCTCGTGGTTCTCCGCCGGGAAGCGGTAGAAGGTGACGTCCTTGCCGAGCAGGCGGAGGGCGACGAACAGCTCCTCGGCCTGGTTGATCGGGCAGCGCAGGTCGTCCTCGGAGTGGATGATCAACACCGGGCAGGTGATGTCGCGCACGTGGCGGATCGGCGAGATGTGCACGAACGCGTCGGGATCGTCGATGATCGACGTCCCGTTGACAGCCCGGAACACCGTCGCGATGTCGGCGGTGTACTCCTCGGTGACCATGTTGTTGACCGCACGCTCGCTGCAGATCGCCCGGAAGCGATCGCTGAACCGGCCGGCCAGCGTCGTCGCCATGTAGCCGCCGTAGCTGCCGCCGAGCATGCCGACCCGGTCGCCGTCGCAGAACGTGTAGGTGGCGAGCGCGTGGTCGAGCACGGCAATGACGTCGTCGACGTCGACCGACCCCCAACCGGTGCCTGGCACCTTGTCGGCCTTCGGGCCGCGGATCGACTGCCCCCATGCCGTGTGCCGGCCGCTACCGCCGCGTGGGTTGCACATCAGCACGACGAACCCGGCCGCAGCCTGCATCTGGGCCTCGTCGAAGAACGTCTCGCCGTACTGAGTGAACGGTCCACCGTGGACGTTCAGCAGGACGGGATACGTCGCCGTCTCGTCGAAGCCTATGGGTCGCATGATCCAGGCATCGATCTCGTCGCTGCCGTCGGTGCACGGCACCGTGAACTTCTCCCAGTCCGACCACGACCGCGTCAGAGTCGTCACCTGGCCGTCGAGCGTGACCAACTCGGCGGGGCGTTGCACGGTCGCCTGGGCCATCGCCACCGTCCCGCCGGCGGCGTCGAAGCCCTGCACGGCGAGCGAGCCCTTGGTGAGCGCCTGCGGGGCCCGAGATCCGTCTGCAGCCAACTCGTAGAGGTGCGTCTCACCGCGGTCCTCGACGGTGGCGAGCAGCGTGTTGTCGTCGGTCCAGATCGGCTGACGGGCGCTGCCGTAGGGCTGCCAGTGGCGGTCGATCGCCGACGAGATCCACGTGATCTCACCGCCGTCGATGCCGATGATCCCCACCGAAGCGTTCTGCGGCTCGAGCATCGGGTCGTCGATGCCGAGCAGGGCCACTCGCGTGCCGTCGGGGGACACCGACGGCAGGCCGTACTGGCCGGTCTGCGCCGTGAGCGCACGCGGCTCACCGTCGAGCGGCACGACGTAGACGTCGGTGGCGAGGTCGAGGTCCCAGCCGTCGTGGCGGCTGGCGCCGGTGACGATCGCGCTGGAGTCGGGGAGCCAGGAGATCCCGCCGTGGTGATATGGCCCGGGAGTGAGGTTGCGCGGCGTGCCGGTGCCGTCGGCTGGACATCACGTAGACGTGGTTCGGGCGGTCGACGATCCAGCCCTCACCGTTGAGTTGCGTGAAGAACGTCTCGATCTTGCGCGGCGGCTGCCAGCTCTCGTCCTTGGCGTCGTAGCGCTTGTCGCGAGTGCGGCTGATGAAGGCGATCAGCTTGCCGTTCGGGGACCACGTCGGCTGGAGGAAGCCGTCGGGCATCGACCCGAGCGTGCGCACCTCTCCGGGGCCGCTGACCGGCATGACGTGGAGCGTCGCCTCCTTCTCCTTCTCGCCGCGCTTGGACGTGAAGGCGACGAACCGCCCGTCGGGTGACCAGGCCGGCTGGGCGTCGTTCGGGCCAGCCGTGACCGGCGCTGGGTCGCCATCGGGGTCGGTGAGCCACACCCGGCTCGTCGTCTTGTTCTCGTCGAGGTCGATCGTCGACACGACGAAGGCGATGCGCTTTCCGTCGGGCGCCACGGCCGGTCCGGACACCCACGAGCGCCCGTGGTAGAGCTCGCGGAGCATGTCGGAAAACGGGGATGGGGAGCGTCGGTGCCAGGTTCACTCATGACAACTGACCGTACCGGCTCGGACTACTCGGTCGAGCCCGCGACGCGACGGTTGAGCCGGCGCATCCCGGCCAGCCACCGTTCGATGTCGGTTGCCTTGCGCAGGGCGTAGTCGTAGACCTCCGGGTGGGGAAGGACGAGGAAGCGCTCCTGGGCGATCGCCTCGGCGGTGACCTCGGCGACGTCCTCCGGCTCGAGCACCTGCCCCGACGCCCGCACTGCATCGGTCCCGCCACCGAGCGACAGTTGCAGCATCGCCGTGTTGACGCCCTGGGGACACAGGCACGTCACCTTGATGCCCTGATCGCCGTAAGTGATCGACAGCCACTCGGCGAACGCCACCGCCGCCCGCTTCGTCAACGTGTACGGCGCCGAGCCGATCTGCGCGAGCAGACCGGCGGCCGACGCCGTCGAGCAGAAGTAGCCGTGTCCCCGATCGAGCCAGCCGTCGAGCAGACGCGCCGCCGCCCAGCGGTGGGCGTTGACGTTGACGTCGAAGGCGAGCCGCCATTCCTCCTCGGACGTCGTCAGATCGGTGCCGATGGCGACGCCGGCATTGGCGAAGAACAGGTCGATCGGGCCGAACGCCGCCTCGGCGGCGTCGATCAGCTCGACGTTTCCCCGCTCGGTGGACACGTCGGCGACGATCGCCACGGCGCCGGGGAGGCTGCCGGCCACGCCGTCCGGATCGAGGACGTCGGCGACCACGACGCGGGCGCCTCCGGCATGGAAGCGCCGGGCCAGGGCGGCACCGATCCCGCGCCCTGCTCCGGTCACGACTACATGGGCGTCTGCCAGTTCCATGGGCGGCGAGCGTAACGATCCTGTGAATGACGTCGCGGGTTCGCTGTGCCGCGGGTACGGTGGTAGTCGATGACCGAGAGCATCGACGATCAACCGCCGACCAGCGAGTTCCACGACGCCGTGATCGCCGAGGCGCTGGCAGTGATCGATCAGGCGCTCGGACGCGTGAGCAACCGCGACGTGGTGTCGAGCGTTGAAGTCGCCGACCTGCTGCTCGACGTCCGCACACTTCTTACGGCGGTCCCCGCCGAATCAGTCTGAACACGTTCACCAGTCGCTGCTCCGTTCCCGTCCCCGTCGACGCCTCGTTCGCCTGGCACGAGCGTGCTGGTGCCCTCGATCGCCTGCTCCCGCCGTGGAAGCGCGACCGGGTCGTCGAGCGGCACGGAACGATCCACGACGGTGACCGGGTCCGCCTGAGCATCGCCGTCGGGCCGGTGCGCACCGAGTGGGTGGCCGAGCACAGCGGGTTTGAACGCGACGTGCAGTTCGTCGACCGCATGGTCAGTGGTCCGGTGAGCCAGTGGAAGCACACCCATCGCTTCGTCCCCGACGGGCCGGCGGGCAGCATCGTCGAGGACGTCATCGAGTACGACGCACGGTTCGGCGACTTCGTCGTGCGTCGCGAGTTGCCCCGGCTGTTCGCCTTCCGTCGCCGGCGTCTGCACGTCGATCTCGTGCGCCAAGCGGCATTCGCCGGAGGAAAGCCGCTGCGGATCGCTGTCACGGGAGCGAGCGGGTTGATCGGTGGCGAGCTCGTGCCCTTTCTCACCACCGCTGGGCACAGTGTCGTTCGCCTCGTGCGCCGGCGGGCCAGCGGCTCGGGTGAGATCAGCTGGGATCCGTCGCGAGGCGTGCTCGACGCCGAGCAACTCGAAGGGTTCGATGCAGTCGTCCACCTCGCCGGTGAGAGCATCCGGCCACCGTGGACAAGAGCTCGCCGGCAGCGCATCCGCGGGAGTCGGGTCGACGGCACACTGCTGCTCAGCGACACGCTGGCGCGCCTCCGCCGCCCACCGCGGGTGCTCGTGTCGATGTCCGGCGTCAACTACTACGGCGACCGTGGCGACGTCGTGGTCGACGAGGACTCACCGCCCGGCGACGGGTTCTTGGCCTCACTCTGCGTCGACTGGGAGGGGGCTACCGCGGCCGCGGCATCGGCTGGAATCCGCGTCGTGAACCTCCGCAACGGCATCGCCATCTCCGGGCGCGGGGGAGCGGTGTCGAGGCTGCTCGTGCCGTTCCGGCTCGGCGTCGGCGGCAAGGTCGGCGACGGACAGCAGTACGTCAGCTGGATTGCCATCGACGACCTCATCGGGGCGATCTACCAGGCGATCCACGACGATCGCCTACGCGGTCCGGTCAACGCCGTGGCGCCCGAACGTGGTGACCAACCGCGACCTCACCAAGGCGCTCGGCCGTGTCCTGCGCCGACCGACGGTCGTGCCGCTGCCTGCCGTCGCAGTGAAGGCGTTGCTCGGCGATGCCGGCCGCGAACTGCTCTTGGCCAGCATGCGAGTGAGGCCAACGAGACTGGACGCCGTCGGTTTTCGGTTCGACTTCCCCACGCTCGAGGACGCGCTGCGCTTCCAGCTCGGCCGCTGAGTGGGCTCGTCGGAATTCAGCGGGCGCGGCGGAGGCGGCGGAAGGCGTCGTCGAGCAGGGTGGCGAGCAGTGCGGGATCACCGACGGCGGCGGCATCGATGTTGACGCCGAGGTCGAGATGCTTGACGTACGAGAGCATCGTCACGTTGAAGGCGACGCCGCCGAGCGGTCCGATGGCGTAGGTCCCGAGCGCCTTGGCGCCGGCAATGAAGTACGGGACGGGGGACGTCCGCACGTTCGAGGTGGCGAAGTCGACGCTCTGCGCCTGCTGGCGGGCGACCCTGGTGAGCAGCGACGTCGGCAGCGCCGAGGTGACCACAGCGAGGGCGTCCATCGACGCGGCACGGCCAGTGCTCACCGCCGATCCAGCGGCCTCGGCAACGTGCTGGAAGCGCTCGCTGATGGTCATCTCGCCGGTCGGCACGAGCAGCTTGACGAGTCCGAACGCGTTGGCGCCGGAGTCCTTGGTGCGCGTGCTCACGGCCATCGAGGCGCGCAGCTGCGGTACGGGGGCGCCCTTGATCACGTGGTAGTGGTGGGCGGCCTCGGCGCACACGGTGAGGAACGCCGTGTTCAGCGATCCACCAAGCCGTTTGGCGGCAGATCGGGTCGACGCGAACGGAGCGCGCACGACTTCCAGCCGCCGGCGCATCGAACGCTCGGTCCACAGTGGTGACCGGGCTGCATCGGCGTCGGACAGCTGGGTCAGGGCGCCACGGATTCCGTCGATCGCCGCCGAACCCGCGGTGGGGATCGACGAGGGATCGGCGAGCAGCTCGCCGACTTGGCGGGCGATGCTGATCGGCAGCCGGAACGTGGCGTTGACGTAGCTGCGCACCGTGTCAACCGGGCTCATCGGTGGTGCCGGCGTCGGATCGTGGTGCTCGACCCTTCCGCCCATCGGGTCGACGGCGTCGCGAGTGAGGTCGACGTACTGCATCGACATGCGCACGCCGTTGATCCCGTCGGTGATCGTGTGGTGCATCTTCGTCAGGAGGGCAGCTTGGCCCCCTTCCAGCCCCTCGACGACCAGGAACTGCCACAGCGGACGAGTGCGATCGAGCGGATCGAGCACGAACAGGTTGGCTAGGTCGAGAAGCTGCCGTCGCGAGCCGGGATTCGGCAAGGCGACACGGCGAACGTGGAGATCGATGTCGAAGTCGGGGTCGTCGACCCAGATCGGCGCACCCAGGCCGGTGGGGTTGGGCTGGACCCGCCAGCCGAGACGGGGCACCGCATGAACCGCGGCATCCATCCGCTTGCGGAGGCGGTCGAAATCGGGCGCCCGGTCGAGCAGCGTCACCGCGCCGAACGTCGATGCGAGGAACGGGTCCTTCTCGACACGCCACATCAGCGCTTCGGCGTCGCTCATCTGACGATCGGCGACGTCGGGCATACAACCAGCCTGCCACGCGGCGCCGTCGACTGTACTTCTGGATCGCGGGCGGAACGGTCTTCTCGGTGCCAATTGTTGCGACTTCCGGGTTCTCCTCGGGTTTGTGTGGGTCGATCGCGCGCTGCGTCCCGGTTGCCTGCTCTGAAGGCGGTCGTTCGGGCGTCGCGCCGGGTGCTCGGATTCTGAGGTCACGATCCGGACATTTCTGTCAGGTTTGGGGCCTCAGAATCAGCGCGGCAGCTGACCCCAGGATTCTGATACCGCAAAGCGGTCAACGGTGACCGATTTGCGGGTCGGCGCGCCTCAGCCGAGGTCGACCGCCGTGAGGACGCGGCGGGCCGCGACGCCCAGGACGGCGCCGGTGGCGAGTCCGGCGACGACGTCGGAGGCGTGGTGGATGCGGACGTAGGCGCGCGACACGGCGACCGTCGAGGCCAGCGTCCACCACAGCGGGGCGAGGCGACGGCCGTCCCAGCCGGTCAGCACCGTGGCGGCGAAGGCTGCCGAGCTGGCGTGCCCAGACGGAAACGACGAGGTGGTCGGCCGGCGGACGGGGAACCGCTCGTCGCCCGCCTCGGTCGGCCGGGTGCGCCGGAACAACCGCTTGATCCCCTGATTGACGACGAGGCTCTCGGCGCCGACGAGGGCGGCGAACACGGGGATCTGCTTGGCAGTGCCGATGCCGGTGGCGCCGCGCACCACGTTGGTGACGTGCCAGATCACGCTGAACTCGCCCAACTTGCTCGCCGTCGTGAACACGGCGTCGGCGACGGGGTTGCCGCGGATCAGTTCAAGTTGATCGTCGGCCCAGGCGTCGAAGCGGGCGACGGCTGCGGAACGGATCACGCGGGAGTGAGCCCAAAGGCGAGTGGCGCCTCCACGGCGGCGCGTTCCGAGTCGCCACCGAACGCCGGGCACCACGGACGGAACGCGCAGAGCTCGCACAACGCCGTCGGATGCGGCTTGAAATCACCGGTGAGGCAGGCTCGCTCGACCGCCTTCCACACCGCTGCCGTGCGGGCGGCGACGAACTTGGTGGCCTGTTCGGACGGTGTCGCCTCGATGATCTCACCGGAGCTGAGATAGAGCAGGCGGACTGCCGCCGGCAGCCGGCCGAACATCTCCTGGCAGAGCAGGGCGTAGAAGCGCACGCCGGACAGGCTGCGCAGCTCCCAATTCGCCGACGGCGCCCTTCCGGTCTTGTAGTCGGTGACGACGAGCTCGCCGTCGCGTAGGTCGAGCCGGTCGATGATCCCGCGCAGGTTGAGTCCGTCGATCTGGGCGCCGAGCGAGAGCTCGAGCCCGATTGCCTGGACGTCGCGGGGGTCTTCCATGCGCAGGTAGTTGTCGACGAGCCGGCGACATTCGGCGAACAGCACCTCGGTGCGCTCATCGTCGAGGCCGAGGCGGATGAGGTCGGGGAGCCGGCGGTATTCGGCGATCGCCGCGTCGACAGCGGCAGCGAATGCCTCCGGCGTGCGCTCGGCGGCGGGCCGGGAGAACGCCAGCTCGAGCGCCCGGTGGACGAGCGAGCCCCGCGTCGTGTGGATCGACGGCGGGTCGTCGATCTTCTCGATGCTGACGAAGCGAAACAGCATCGGACACGACGTGAACGCCTCCACCCGGCTGGGCGACAGACTCTTCGGCACGTCGTACGTGGTCACGATTGCATCGTACGTCGAGGGTGTCACAGCCTCCCGCGACCCCGCTCACCACGACCGATGGGTGTTTAGGGGACCGTTCCGTCCCCTAAACACCCATCGGTTCGTCTGGGAGGGCGCGGATGAAAGCGACGACGGCGTCGCGGGTTGTGTCGGGGGCCTCGAGATGCGGGGAGTGGCCGACACCGGGAACCACGACGCGTCGGCACGGCCCGGTGACGCCGCGCTCGATCGCGTCGAGCTGGGCCAGGGTGCCGTACTGGTCCTGCGCCCCCTGCACGAGCAGCGCCGGACAATCGATCGAACCGAGCCGGTCCTCGATGTTCCACGACCGGAACTCGGGGGACAGCCATACGTCGTTCCAGCCGCGAAACGTCGAATCGGCGTCGTGGTGGTAGCGAGCCAGCCGCTCGGCGAGGTCGGTCTCGGCGAACGCAACGCGGGCCGCTGCGATACCGGCGATCGATCGATCCTCGACGAACACGTGCGGCGCCAGCAGGACGAGGCCGGCAACCGCCCGCCCGGCGCCGGCGTAGAGCAGGGCGATCGAGGCGCCGTCGCTGTGACCGACGAGAACCGGCCGCCTGACTCCGAGCTCGACGAGCAACTCGGGAAGGACTACATCGGCCTCGTGGTGCATGTAGTCGGGAGTCCTGGCTTGATCGACGACCGTGCTCGACCCGTAGCCGTGCCGTGAGTAGACCACGGTGGCCGGCTCGCCGACGCCGCGCCGGACGTCGTCGGGGAAGCTGCGCCACTGGGCGATCGAACCGAGCCCTTCGTGGAGGAACACGAGCGGGGGGCGGTGCTCCGCGCCGGCTTCGGCCTCGTCGGCTCTGACCTCCAATTCCCCGCCGTCGATGATCAACCGAAGGGCCCGGATCACAATCCTTGTTTCTTGGTCGGCTCGCCTCCGTGACTCTTGGTCGGCTCGCCTCCGTGGCGCAGCACGTAGCGCTGGATCTTGCCGGTCGCCGTCTTCGGCAGGGCGTCGACCACGGTGTAACGGCGAGGCCGCTTGAACCCGGCGAGCTCGGCCTTGCACAGCACGTCCAACTCCGCCTCGTCGATCGTCAAGTCGGGCGTCGCCACCACGAAGGCCTGCGGTCGCTGGATCCCGTCGCCGTCCCGGAAGCCGACGACGGCCGCCTCGAGCACGGCCGGATCGCGAACGAGCACCGCCTCGACCTCGGCCGGGGAGACCCACTCGCCGCCGACGCGCAACATGTCGTCGCTGCGCCCGAGATACGTGTAGTAGCCGTCAGCCGAACGCGAGTACATGTCGCCGGTGCGCATCCAGTCGCCGCCGAAGGTGCTGCGGGTCCCCGCGCTGTCGCACCAGTACCCGACCGCCATCGAGTCGCCGCTCACCTTCATGTGGCCGGGCACGTCTGCCGGTACGGGATTGCCTTCGTCGTCGACGACCGCCACGCGATAGCCGGGAACCGGCCGGCCCGACGTCCCCGGGCGCAGGTCGGTCGGGCTGTTGGAGATGTAGATGTGCGTCATCTCCGTCGAGCCGATGCCGTCGAGGACCTGTACGCCGAAACGCTCGTCGAAGCGGTGGAACGTCTCAGCGGGGAGCGGCTCGGCGGCGGAAATGCCCCACCGCACGGAGGCGAAGGTGTCGGCGGGAAGATCAGACGCGCACAGGGCGGCGTAAAACGTCGGGATGCAGAACAGCAGCGTCGGCCGCAGCGACGTGGCGATGTCGCCCACCAGCGCCGGCGTCGGCGGACGGGTGGGCTCGACGATGGCGGTCGCGCCGACGGCAAACGGGAACGACAGGGAGTTGCCCAACCCGTAGGCGTGGAACATCGGTCCGACGGAGTAGCAGCGGTCGTCCGCCCGGACGCCGAGCACGTCGGCGCCGTACGTGTCGGCGGTGAGGCGCAGATCGATGTGCCGGTGCATCGCCAGCTTCGGCCGGCCCGTCGACCCCGACGTGCACAGCCAGAACCCGGGTGATTCGTCCCACGTCGCAAACGGATCGCCACCGTCGCCGCCACCGGACTGGAGCGCCTCCCACTGTGAGGAGCCGGCGAGGACGGCGGTCGACACCTCGGGGGCGGCCGCGAGGATGCTCCCGAGCTCACTGGCCCGCTCGGCAGAGATGACGAGCACACGGGCGCGGCTGGCAGAGACGGTCGCCCCGATGTCCCGTCCCGGCAACATCGGATTGACCGGTGCCGGCACGGCGCCGATGCGGAGGGCGCCGAGGAAGATGTCGTAGAACTCGATCGAGTCGAGCATCACCATCGCCACGCGTTGTTCGGCGGCGACGCCGAGGCGGCGAAGTCCGGCCGCCGTGGCGGCGACCTCGTCGCGCAGCTCGGCATACGTGACGGTGCGCTGGCGGGTGACGACGGCGGGGTGGTCGCCGCGGCCGTTCTCGACGTTGCGGTCGAGGAAGTCAACGCATGCGTTGTAGGGGAGGGGCATCGCGCTCAGATCCGTACGTACTCGAAGTCGACGGGCTTGGCATGGATCCCCGTAGTTGGCGGAGCCACCCAGCCGGCGATCTTGCCGCGCTCGGTCACGCCGACCATCAGCGACTCGACGTATGCCCGGTCATCGTCGCTGGGCAGCCACGACGCCTCGTTGGCCGCCCACTCCTCGTCCGACACGAGCCGTCCGTCCGGGCTCACGCGCCGCCCGGCGAACGTGCCGACGTGGCGATTGAAGCCGACGTGAGGGAGAACGAGCTTCTCGTCGACGTCGGCGAGCGAACGATTCCACCGATCGAGGCCCTTGCGGCAATCGGCGACGAAATCGGCGCGCAACGTCTCGTTGAGGGCGGCGATTGCGGGTGCCTCGCGCTCGCCGATCCCCTCATCGGTCGCGTGCGGCACGATCGTCGTGGCGCTATGGAGCTTGTGGTCGTCGTCGCGGCGCTCCTCGTGGAACCGACCCTTGAGCCCGGCGGCGAAGTAGTTCGCCGCGTTCGTCGAGGTCTCGGCGCCGAACAGGTCGAGGGACACGCTGCAATGGAAGTTGAGGTACCGCTGCAATGTCGGCACATCGATGCCGCCGAACGGGCGGATGTCGTCGGTGTCGTGCTCCTTGATGAGCTGCACGCTGCGCTCGACCACCCTGCCGACGCCCGTCGCCCCCACGAACATGTGGTGCGCCTCCTCCTTGAGCATGAAGTCGCAGGTGCGCGACAGCGGGTCGAACCCCGATTCGCGAAGCGAGGCGAGCTGGAACTTGCCATCCCGATCGGTGAAGTAGGTGAACATGAAGAACGACAGCCAGTCCGGGGTCGGCTCGTTGAAGGCGCCGAGGATGCGCGGGTTGTCGGCGTCGCCGGAGTGCCGCTCGAGCAACTCGTCGGCCTCGTCCCGACCGTCACGACCGAAATAGCGGTGCAACAGGTACACCATCGCCCACAGGTGGCGGCCCTCCTCGACGTTGACCTGGAACAGGTTGCGCAGGTCGTACAGGCTCGGCGCCGTCGTTGACAAGTGGCGCTGCTGTTCGACCGACGCCGGTTCAGTGTCGCCCTGGACGACGACGAGCCGGCGCAGGTCGGCTCGATGCTCGCCGGGAACCTCCTGCCAAACCGGATCGCCGAGATGGTCGCCGAAGGCGATGCGCCGATCCGCCTCGGGCTCGGCGAGGAAGATCCCCCAGCGGTAGTCGGGCATCGCGACGTAGTCGAAGTTGGCCCAGCCCTCCTGGCCGACGTCGATGGCCGTGCGCAGGTAGACCGAATTGTCCTGAAAGGCGACCGGCCCGAGCTGCTTCCACCACTCGATGAACTTCGGCTGCCACGACTCCAGGGCCCGCTGCAGCCGGCGGTCCTCGGCGAGGTCGACGTTGTTGGGAATCTTGGCGTCGATGTCGATCATGCGTGCTCCTGCCGCAACCGATGGGTGCCAGGGGGACCGAATCGTCCCCTACACACCCATCGGTTGGCTCTGGTCGGGTGCTCGCACGAGTACGGGACCTTCCAGTTCATGACCTACACCCTCGCGCGGTCGAACGAAGGGCGTGAGCCGGAGCCATAGCTGCGCAATGCTCCGTCCGGACCGACGGCGTTGGGCCGCTGGAAGATCCAGTTCTGCCACACCGTCAACCGAGCGAAGATCTTCGTCTCCATCGTCTCTGGCCCGACGAAGCGCAGGTTCGCCTCCATGCCGCTGAGGGCGTCGGGCGAGAAACTGGATCGCTCCTCGAGCAGCAGGCGCACGTCGTCGTCCCAGTCGAGCTCGTCGAGCGACGCGGTCACGAGTCCGGCATCCAGTGCCTCGGTGGCGAGCAGGTCCTTGCCGACGAGGTCGCGGGCGTGTTGCAAGTCGTCGTCTCGACCCCAAAAGCGGGTCGCCAGTCGGGACAGCCCGTTGGACATCGGGTACCAACCGTCGTTGGCGGCGCTCAGTCGAAGCGTCGCAGGGGGAGCGGCGACGTCTTCACGGGTGCCGTCGAGCATCAGTGTGCGGTCGGCGGCAAGCGGCAATTCGGCGAGCGTGCCGCTGAAACAGCTTCCCGGTTCGACGAGCGCGATCAGCGTGCGCGCCGACAGGTCGAGGCGCTTGAGCGTGCGGCACCAGAACAGACGCACCTCGCGGGCCAGCCAGTGGTCGTCGCCGAGGACCGCCTCGGCGGCGGCGACGCCGTCGGCGTTGCCCTCGGTCCGCAACACCCAGGTCCCGAGCCCGGGCTCGTTGAACCGGAGGTGGAGGATCGCGTCGTCGAGCTCGCGGGCAGCGGCGAGGACCCACGCAGTGCCCCCGGCGGCGACCAACTCGTCGGGCGTCGATGGTTGCGTCGTAGCCGGTCCGTGCACGGTGATGCGCGCCACACCGAGGTCTCGGTCGATCACGACGTCGACGAACTCGTAGCGCAGATCGTCACCGTCGATTCGGCGCGCGAGTGGCGGCAGGGTGACTCCGTTCGCCTCGTCGGGGCGGTCGGAGCCGGCTGCCCGCGCGCGTGGCGCGTTCTCGCACGAAGTCGGCGAACGAAGTCCGCGGAGCGATGGCGTCGACGAGTCCCCAATCGACGGCCTGCTGGCCCTTGGCGCCCTCGGCGCGGGTGGAGAACACGTCGGCGAGATCGCGGCGCACGTGCCGCTTGTCGACGAGGCGCGTGAGGCCGCCGGTGCCGGGCAGCACGGCGAGGAGCGGCACCTCGGGCAGCGAGACGGCCGAAGCCCTGTCGTCGACGAGGATGATCTCGTCGCACGCCAAGGCGAGTTCGTAGCCGCCGCCGGCCGCTGTGCCGTTGACGGCGGCGATCCACGTCTGCCCCGATTCGGCGCTGGCCTGTTCGATGGCGTTGCGTGTCTCGTTGGTGAACTTGCAGAAGTTGACCTTGTCGCCGTGCGACGACCCGGCGAGCATCTGGATGTTCGCCCCGGCGCAGAACATCCGTGATCCCTGGGCACCGCCCAGACCCGCGTCCAGACCGCCCGTGAGCACGACGGCCTTGACCTCGGGGTGCTCGAAGCGCAGCCGTTGCACCGCGTCGTAGAGCTCGATGTCGACAGCGAGGTCGTAGGAGTTGAGTTTCAGCTCGTAGTCGTCGCGCAACCCAGCATCGGGCGTGACACTCATCGTCAACGTGGCCACCGGGCCGTCGAAGTCGAGTCGCCAGTGACGGTAGGCGGAAGGCTCCGTCGTGAAGCTGATCGGCACCTCCAGCATTCTGCCGTACCGCCGACGTCTGGTAGAACCTCGCCGATCGAGTCCGACCTCACTGCCCACACGCCGACACTGCCGTCATGGACGGTGAACAGCGCCGATGGCGTGGAGATCGCCGCCTATGAGTTCGGCGGATCGGGTGCCCCGTTGCTCCTTGCCCATGCCACCGGCTTCTGCGCCACGATGTATCGCCCACTGGGGGTCGAGCTGATCGACGACTTCCGCGTAGTCGCCATCGACTTCCGTGGCCACGGTCGCTCGGCTCGTCCACCGAATGCCGACTTCGGTTGGGATCGCATGGCCGACGACGTCCTCGCCGTCGTCGACCACATCGGAATGCCCGGCTTCGGGTTCGGTCACTCGATGGGTGGTGCAGCCCTGCTGCTCGCCGAGGAGCGCCGGCCCGGGACGTTCGCCGGGATGTTCCTGTACGAGCCGATCGTGCTGCCCGACGACTACCAGCCGGGCGGAGCGAACTACATGGCCGACATGGCTCGGGCCCGACGGTCGACGTTCCCGTCACGCGACGATGCCATGGCGCGGTACGCCAGTCGCCCCCCTTTGAACACGCTTCGTGCCGACGTGCTCGCGGCGTACGTCGACGACGGGTTCGTCGATCTCCCCGACGGATCGGTCCGGCTGGCCTGCCGGCCCGAGGACGAGGCTCGCACGTTCGAGTCGGAATCGAAGCTGCAGACGTCGAGGGTCACCGAGGTCGAGACGCCGGTTGCCGTCGCCGTCGGCCGCGACGAGGAGGGCCCCAACCCGGCGCGGCTCGGTCCCGGCCTCGTCGCCGCCCTCCAGCACGCCGAGTTGGTCCAGCGACCGGATCTCGGGCATCTCGGACCGTTCCAGGACCCAGCGCTCGTAGCCGCCGACCTCCGTGCCTTCGCCGAGCGCCTCACCGCCGGCGGCGAGTGACGATCGACTGCACCGTCGGGACGACGCCGCGCTGGAAGCCGAGAAACAAGACGATGATCACGACGCCGTAGATCACCAGGCGCAGCTCGTTGAACGACACCAGCCATTCGTCGAGGATCGTGAAGGCGACAGCGCCGACGATCGGTCCGAGCAGGCTGCCGATCCCGCCGAAGGCGAGCATCACGAGGACGCGGACGTCGACCTGGCCGAAGGCGAACGTCGACGGGGCGATGAACCCCTCGCTGTGGGCGTACACGGCGCCGGCGACGCCGAGCATCGCCGAACCGATCACGCCGGCGGTGACGCGGTAGCGCTTGACATCGACGCCGGCGAGCTCGGCGGCGATCTCGTCCGCCCGCAGGGCACGGAACGCCCAGCCGATGTTCGAGCGCTGCATCAGCCGGTACAGCACGAGATAGACGAGGACGAGGACGAGCAGCACGTAGTACGGGGCGACCTGCTCGCCGAGGATCGTGTCCGAACCGGCGTCGATCACCAGTCCGGTCTCGCCGCCGGTGAGGTCACGGCGTCCGAGCAGCAGGTTGTCGAACGACAACGAGAACGTCAGCGTGACGATCCCGGTGAAGATCATGTCGAGCGAGCGGCTGACGGCGACCCAGCTGAGCAGTCCACCGATCACCGCCGCGCCGAGGCCGGCCAGCGCCATGCTCACGACCATTGGGATGCCGACCCGGTCGCTGAGGATCGCCGACGTGTAACCGCCGAGCCCGGCGAACGCCCCGACACACAGGAACAACTGGCCGGTGCTGCCGAAGATGACGTTGAACCCGATGGCGTAGGCGGCGAACAGCATCCCGCCGATGATGACGCCCATCATCGTGCGCGAGTCGCTGTAGCGGAGCGGCACGAGGGCGAGCAGCAGCCCGGTGACGACGATCGGCAGGTAGGACCGAACGACGGACGCTCGCCTTCCCAGCGTCGCCGTAGCCGGCGTCGCCGTCGTCATCGAGGTCGTCCGAGCAGGCCGGAGGGCCGCACGACGATCGTGATGGCGGCGGCGACGAGCAGCATGATCGTCGTGACGTACGACCCGATGTAGTACGAGCTGACGGTGTTGACGATGCCGAGCAGCACGCCGGCGAGAAGGGCTCCGGAGACGCTGCCGAGTCCACCGACGACGGCGACGATCAGGGCGAGGATCGTGAAGTCGATTCCGCTGGTGACCGTGATCGGCGACGTCATCGACCTCGTCACGCCGACGAGGCCGGCGAGCGCGCCACTGAGGGCGAAGATCAACGTGCGCATCGTCGCCGGGTTGATGCCGCAGAGTTGGGCGCCCTCCTCGTGCTGGATCACCGACCGGATCGCCTTACCGAGTGTCGCCAGGCGGAAGAAGACGATCAGCACGGCGCCGACGGCGAGGGCGATCGCGGACGCCAGCAACGCACCGGTGCGCATTCGTACACCGAGGATCTTGATCGGATCGCCGCCGATGCGCAGGCTCAGCGCCTCGATCGGGTAGCGCCACACGAGCAGGCCGTCGATCACGAACGCCACGCCGAGCATCAACAGCAGGCCGAGCAGCACACGCTGCTCACCGTGCTTGCGGTAGACGGGTTGCATCAGCGTGAGATCGAGGACGATCCCGAGCGCAGCGGCGACGGCGATGCCGGCGACCACGGCGACCCCGGCCGAACGGCCGGCGTCGGTCATCCGAGCGACGACAATCGCCCCGAGCACGGCCATCTGTCCTTGGGCGAGGTTGAGGATGCCACCGAGCCCATAGATGAGCGTCAACCCGACCCCGAGCAACCCGAACTGCAGCCCGAGCACGATCCCATCCAGGATGACGGCTCTCATCGTCGGCCCGATCGACAACCGATGGGTGCTAGGGGGACCGAATCGTCCCCTAAACACCCATCGGTCGCAGAGGTGGCGTCGCGCGGCTCATGCGATGCCCAGGTACGCACGTTGGACGTCGGGGTTGTCGTGTAGCTCGGCGGACGTGCCGGTGAGGTCGATGCGGCCGTTCTCGAGCACGTAGCCGCGGTCGGCGATGCTCAGCGCGAGCGGAACCTGCTGCTCGGCGACGACGACCGTGAGGCCGTGGCCACGCAGGTCACCAAGGGCGGCGTAGGCATCAGCCGCCAGCTTCGGGGCCAACCCGGTGGTCGGCTCGTCGAGCACGAGCAGGCGAGGCTTGCGCATCAATGCCCGGCCGACCGCCAGCATCTGCTGCTCGCCGCCGCTCATCGTCGCTGCTCGTTGCCGCTGCCGTTCGGCGAGACGGGGAAACAACGCGAACACGAGGTCGCGCCGAGTCGAATCCGGGCGGCCGGGATAGGCACCGAGGTCGAGGTGTTCGTCGACGGTCATCTGCGGGAACAGGTCACGCTCGGCCGGAACGTAGGCGAGCCCGAGCCGGGCGATGCGGTGTGCTCTTCGCCCCGTGATGTCATGGCCGTCGAAGCGCACGGTGCCGCGTGAGACGCCGAGCAGTCCGCAGATGGCCCGGAACAGGGTCGTCTTGCCGGCCCCGTTGGAGCCGATCACGGCCACGACCTCGCCGTCGGCGACCGTCAGCGTCGCGCCGTGGACGACGTTCTCGCCGAGGTAACCGGCGGAGAGATCAGCGACCTCCAGCACGCTCGCCACCCTCCTTTGCCACGCCGAGGTAGGCGGTGACCACCGCCGGCTCGCGCATCACGTCGTGTGGGGCACCGTCGGCCAGCACCCGGCCGAAGTTGAGCACGACAATCCGCTCGGCGAGGCTGAGCACCGCCTGCATGACGTGCTCGACCCAGACCACGGTCACGCCGAGCTCGTCGCGCGCCGTGCGGACGATCTCGATCGACGCCTGCAACTCGGTGTCGTTCAGGCCGGCCATCACCTCGTCGAGCAGCAACACCTGGGGCCGTCCGGCCAGGGCGCGGGCGAGCTCGAGAAAGCGCTGCTCGTGGAGGTTCAGCGTGCCGACGTCGTGGTCGCCGCGTCCGGCGAGACGGACGAAACCGAGTGCTTGCTCGGCCCGCTCGTAGGCAGTCGACTCCGAGAGTCGCCCTTCGGTCGAGCCGAACAGCGCACCGAGCACGACGTTCTCCCGGACCGTCATCGCTGCGAACGGGCGAGGTGTCTGCAGCACCATGGCGATCCCGGCTTGGCGGGCGCGATGGGCTGTCAGTCCCGTGACCTCGCTGCCACCCAGCCTGATCGAACCGCCGGTCGGTGGGTCGAGACCGCTGATCGCCTTCAGCAACGTGCTCTTGCCGGCGCCGTTGGGACCGACGAGGGCGAGGATCTCGCCCTCGTCGACCCCGAACGTCACGCCGTTGACAGCCGGCAGGCCGCCAAAGTGCTTGTGAACACCATCCAGTTCGAGCAACGGCACGTTGGCGTCGTCGAGATTTGACCTCAGCCGGGGACGTACGGCTCGAGTGGATCGGACACGATCAGCGTTTCCGGCCACCAGTCGCCGGCCTCGTTGAGGCCCTCGGGCGCCGGGCCGGGCCCGATCACGGAGAACACCGGTTGGGCCGCGGCCATCTCGCCCCACTCCGTCCAACTCATGTCGTACGGGTAGGCGGGAAGGTCGAACGTCTCGCTGTGGAGGTACTCGGCGATCGCGACCGGGTCGTCGCCGACCGCCTCGACGGACTGGGCGACCATCTGCACGATCCCGTAGCCGGCGACGGCGTCGTCCTCCATGAACGTGTTGTCCGAGAATGCGAGGTAGCGCGTCGCCAGGTCGGCGTACTCCTCGCTGGCGAAGTCGGCGCAGTCGAAGTCGGAGTAGCGCCCGATGGCGGCGTCGGCGGCGCCGCCGACGACCGCGGCCAACGGCGAGTAGGCGCCGGTCACCGGGATGTCGAGTCCGAGGTCAGCCGATTGTACGGTGATCGCTCCTGAGCCCGGCGGGTGTCCGGTGGCGACGAGGAGGTCGGGCTCGAACTCCTCGAGGTTGCGCAGGTAGGTCGTGAAGTCCTGCTCGGGGACAGGTGCCACCTCGATCTGCACCTCGACGCCCTCGACGTCGGCGAACGTGTCTTCCAGCGCCGCGCGGAAGGCCTGGCCCCAGGCGTAGTCGGCGACAATCGCCCCGACCCGGGTGAGCCCCTCCGCCTCGACGTACTGGGCGATCGGGTCGGCCACCATTGGCGCCGACGGGATGCAGGTGCGGAAGGTGTAGCGGCTGTCCTGGGTGAGGATCTGCTCCGATCCAGCCTTCACCAGGAACATCGGCGTCTCCAGCTCCTCGGCGACACGGGTCGTCGCCAGGCCGACATCGCTGGAGATGATGCCGCCGATGGCGACAGCGCCCTCCTCGATCAGCCGCTCGATGCCGCTCGTGCCCGCTTCCGGATTGGACTCGTCGTCGACGACTCGCAATTCGAGCGGACGGCCCGCGACCCCGCCGTCGGCGTTGATCTCGTCGACGGCGAGCTGCATCCCGTCACGAACCTGGACACCCCACGGGGTGAACGGTCCGGTCAACGATGTCAACGGCGCCGATGATGATCGGGTCGCCTGAAGGCGCCTCGGCTGCGGCGCTGGTGGCTGCGGACGCATCATCGGCGGCTGCCGTCGTTGGTGGAGGCTCAGTGGTGGCGGACACGATGGCGCCGCTGGATGCGACCGCCAATCCTGCCGACGCGACAAACGCTGAGACCGAGCGTCTCGAGATCATGATTCCCCCCCGGTAGTCAGTTGGCGCGCCGCCGCACCAGATGCGCGACGATCAACCCACGCCGAGCACAGGGTCTAACACAGCCGCCTGTGGATTCTCAATCCGCCTGACACGCCGCGGCGGCCTGCTACTGCAGCTGCCGGCGGCGCCACCAGCGCCCGATCAGCGCGCCGAGTAGGGCGCCGAGCGCGAGGCAGATGAGGAAGCCGATCCAGACACGAGCGCTCACCTCGATGAACAGGAAGTGAATCGTGACCTTCTCACGGTTCTGGGCGATGAAGATGATCGAGGCGAGCGCCACGACTCCAAAGATGATCAGCCGTGTCTGATAACCCTTCGGCTGGCCCGCTTGGGGAGCCGGCCCGGTACCGATATCAGCCTGCTCGTGCATCTCGACCTCCTCCCGGGGTTACAGAAAGCTTGGCAGATCAGGACAAGGCAGACGCGTATAGCGAGGTCTCCTCGCCGGAGTTGGCGGGGACCACGTAGCCGGTCCGGTCGGTGATCGTGTCCCAGTTCTCGGCGACCAACTCAGGGGACAACTCGGCGGAGTGGAAGCCCTGGGCCTCGCCGATGAACACCTCGGCGACGCGTCCACCGCCGACCGAGAAAACCCGCCCGGTCGCGGCGCACGACTCGTGGGCGAGGTACGCGACGACGGGCGAAACGAGTTCCGGGGCCACCTTCCCGCCGAGTGGTCCGAGCAGCGACTCGGTCATGCGGGTCAGGGCGAGTGGGGCAATGACGTTGGCCGTGATGTTGTACTTCGCCCCTTCGACGGCGAGCACACGAGTCAGCCCGACGAGGCCCATCTTGGCGGCGCCGTAGTTGGCCTGCCCGAAGTTGCCGAACAGGCCCGTCGACGACGACGTCGAGATGATCCGGCCGTAGCTCTGCTCACGCATGTGCTGCCAGGCCGGCTGGGTGACGTGGAAGGCGCCACGGAGGTGGACGTCGATCACGGGGTCGACGAGATCGGGATTCATGTTGCTGAACGACTTGTCGCGGAGGATCCCGGCGTTGTTGACGATGATGTCGACGCGTCCGAAAGCGTCGATGGCCGCCTGAACGATCGCCGCCCCGCCTTCCGGTGTCGCCACCGAGTTGGCGTCGGCGACAGCTTCCCCACCGGCCGCGGTGATCTCGTCGACGACGAGTTGGGCCGCACCGACGTCGGCACCCGTGCCGTCGACGGCGCCGCCGAGGTCGTTGACCACGACGAGGGCGCCGCGGGACGCGAGCAGGAGGGCGTGCTGCTTGCCGAGTCCGCCACCGGCGCCGGTGATGATCGCAACCTTGCCGTCGAAACCGAGTTGATTCGTCACGTCGGGGAACGTAGCGCCGTCGTCCGCAAGGCGTTGTAATCGAGCTTCCCATTCGGTGCTCTATCGATCGTGGCGACGGCGATGATGCGCTTCGGGGCTTTGTAGGCGGCGAGCCGCTCCTTGACGTGGGCGATCAACGCGGCCTCGTCGATGTCCACGTTGCCGGCCGGCTCGACGAGCGCCCTGATCGCCTCGCCGAAGCGTTCGTCCGGCACGCCGACGACGGCGGCGTCGGCGACAGCGGGGTGGAGCTTGAGGACCTCCTCGACCTCCTCCGGATAGACCTTCTCGCCACCGGTGTTGATGCACTGGCTGCCCCGGCCGAGGAGCCGCACGGTGCCACCGGCGTCGATAGTCGCCCAGTCGCCGGGCATCGTGTAGCGCACACCGTCGATCGTGCGGAACGTGGCCGCCGACTTGTCCGGGTCCTTGTAGTAGCCGAGCGGCATCGGGCCGGACATCGCGACGAGACCGGTTTCCCCGGACCCGGGCACGACGTCGGTGCCGTGCTCGGTGATCACCCGCGTGTTCTCGGCGAGCTGGAACGAAGCCGAAGCCGCCGAGGCTTCGGCAGTCGTCGCGCTGGTGGCCATGCCGATCGCCTCCGATGATCCCAGCGTGTCGACGAGGATCAGCCGATCGTTGTGTCGCAGGAGTCCGTCCTTGGTCTCCTTCGACCACATCACACCCGACGAGATGATCACCCGTAGGGACGAGATGTCCCAGCGCCCTGGCTCCGCGTCGAGGGCACGCAGGATCGGTCGGGCGAACGCGTCGCCGACGATGGTCATCGACTTCACCCGCTCGCCCTCGATCGTGTCGAGCAGCTCGACCACGTCGAAATGGCGGCCGGCGAGGGTGACGATCGAGCCGCCCGCCGCCAGCGTCGTCAAGGCGTTGAACAGGCCGGTCCCGTGCATCAGCGGGGCGCCGGGCAGGCTCGACGGGCCGGGGCGCTCGAGCTGGGCGGCGAGGGCATGAACGTCGTCCGGAGGTGGCCGGCGGCCGCGGCTCACCTGGTCGAGGGCCCGGTACAAGTCGTCCTGGCGCCACATCACACCCTTCGGCGCGCCGGTGGTGCCGCCGGTGTAGAGGAGCAGCAGGTGATCGCCAGAGCGCCCCCACGGCGCCTGCGTTCGTCCCGGCCAGGGGGTCGTGACCGCTTCGTACGGTGTCGCCCAGGCGGGGCACGGCCCGGATCCGTCGTCGATCCACAGCCAGGTATGGATCCGCGGAAGGCGATCGCGGACAGTGGCGCACTGCTCGACGAAGGCGCCGTGGAAGACGACGGATACGACGTCGGCGTTGTCCCACAGGTAGGTCAACTCGTCGGCGGTGTATCGGTAGTTCGTGTTGACGACGGCAAACCCGGCCTTGAACGCGGCGAACACAGACTCGAGGTACTCCGGGCCGTTGTACAGGTACTGGGCGACCTTGTCCTGCTCGACGACGCCCCGGCTCAGGAGATGGGCGGCGACTGCGTCGGCGCGCCGATCGAACTCCCGCCACGTCCACGACGCTGCCGGCCTGCCGCTGCGCCGGCGCGTCCGGCAGTCGGTCGGCTACGGCCTCCCAAATCTCGGCGTAGTTCCACCCCCCAGCACCGCCGGGCAGTCTGCCAGCCCGATCTGGGCGGCCGTCGCGTCCCGACAGTCGTGCAGGGGACGCTCGGTCCCCCTGACACCCATCGGCGCGTAGGTCAGCGCGGAGGGCCCTGGAGTAGGCGGTCGTTGGCGGCGAGGGCGGCGTCGATCTCGTTGACGGCGCCCCACATCGATTCCATCCACCACGTCGCTCCGGCTGCCGCCCAGGCCGCCGGGGAATGCTCGTTGCCTTCGCCCTCGATCACGATGTCGTACTCGCGATCGCCGAGTCCCTCACGGATCGCGCTGATCTGGGCGAGCGTCGGATGCGCCCCTCCGGCGTTCTGCGGGAGCAGGCCGTCCCAGCGCAGCGCCCGGGCCATCGACTTGGGTCGGCCGAGCATCCCCACGCACCAGATCGGGACTCGCGGTTGCTGAACTGTTTCGCCGATCGTCGGAAACTCGGTCGGCTGCACCGTGTAGTGCTTGCCCTCGTAGCTGAACGGTTGCCCGGCCCAGAGACCAGTGACGATGTCGAGACACTCGTCGAGTAGTTCGGCGCGGATCCGGCGATCGGTCTCCTCCCCGAAGGCGGCGAACCCGCTCTCGATCGCGCCGAGCCCGACCGACAGGGTGACTCGACCCTCGGACAGGCGATCGACGGTGGCGACCTGGCTGGCCAGCTCCCACGGCCGCCGTCGCGACGGCGGTGTGAGCATCGTGCCGAGGCGGATGCTCGAGGTTCGTGTCGCCGCCAAGGCCAGTGAGATCCACGCGTCGACGCCCCACACCGGCTCCCAGACGAACAGCCCGTCCCAGCCACTCGCCTCGGCGGTGGCGGCGAGGTCGCCGATCGCATCGGCATCCGCCCACGGCACGACAAAGCCGAAGCGCATGGTCCCGACCGTAGTTGTCGCGAGATACCTTCGACGTCGGTGGATGGCGATGGCGACCAACGTCGACAAGACGTTCGTGAATGGATCGCGTCCCATCCGAACCCGTCGGGGCGCCAGCTCGCCGAGTCTGGCTACGTCGCCCCGCACTGGCCGGCGCCGTGGGGTCTCGACGCCGACCCGGCCCACCAGCTGATCATCGACGAGGAGCTCGCGGCCGCCGGGATCAAGCGCCCCGACAACCAGATCGGGATTGGCTGGGCGGGACCGACGATCGTCCATGCCGGCACCGCCGAGCAGCAGCAGCGCTACCTTCCGCCGTTGCTGAGCGCGGAGGAGATCTGGTGCCAACTGTTCTCCGAACCCGGCGCCGGGAGCGACCTTGCCGGGTTGTCGACTCGTGCCGAGCGCGATGGCGACGAGTTCGTCGTCAACGGGCAGAAGATCTGGACGAGCGGCGCCCACCAGTCTGCATTCGGCATCCTCTTGGCCCGCACCGACCCGGACTCCGAGGTGCACCGGGGGATCAGCTACTTCATCTGCCCGATGACGCTGCCTGGCATCGAGGTGCGCCCGATCGTCGACATGACCGGCAACTGGTCGTTCAACGAGGTGTTCTTCACCGACGTCCGGCTGCCTGCGGAGTGCCTGGTCGGCGAGCTCAACGACGGGTGGCGGCTGGCCAAGCTGACGCTCGGCAACGAGCGCGTCTCGTTGTCCAGTGGGGGAGTGCTGTGGGGACGCGGGCCGACGGCGATCGACATCATCGACGCGGCCCGCGACAGTGGGCCGATCACCGATGCGACGATGCGGCAGCGCGTCGCCGCCACCTACATCGAACACACCGTGCTCGAGCTGATCCGTGGGCGCACTGCGGCGTCGCGTCTCGCCGGGGAGCCACCCGGACCGGAGGCCAGCGTTCGCAAGCTGCTCGGCGACCGTCACGGCCAGCGCGTGATGACGCTTGCCCGCGACCTCGTCGGCGCGGCAGCGATGCTCACGGGCGACGGTGACAGCGGGCTCGACCGCGCCGACTGGCACACCGGATTTCTGTTCTCACGGGCGTTGACGATCGGTGGCGGCACCGAGGAGGTGCAGCGCAACATCATCGCCGAGCGGGTCCTGGGTCTGCCGAGGTAGTCGACCGGGCAATTCGATCCCACCGACGCCGTGGTGGTGTTACAACCGTGCCGGTGGTCAAGGTGCTCGAGCGCGACGACCAGCTCGCACGCCTCGACGCGGCGATGGCCTCGGCAGCGTGCGGCCGCGGTCGTGTGGTGTTCGTCGGCGGCGAAGCGGGGATCGGCAAGACGGCGCTGGTCGAGCACTTCGCCGACGGGGTCGACACCGGGGTACGTGTTGCGTTCGGGCGCTGCGACGCCCTCGGAACTCCACGAGCCCTCGGGCCGTTCGTCGACGCCGCCCAAGCACTCGACGTGGCGACCGCGGCCGACCGCGACACGTTGCTCGGCGATCTCATCGTCGGTATCCGCGCAAACGGAACAGTGCTGCTCGTCGTCGAGGACGCCCACTGGGCGGACGACGCCACGATCGACATCATCGCCATGCTCGGCCGGCGCGCCGTCGACCTCCCGTTGATGTTCGTCGTGACGTATCGCGAGGACGAGGTCGGCGGTGGTCACCCGCTGCGCCAGGCCCTCGGCAACCTGGCGACGACGAGCGGAGCGGCGTGGATCGGCCTCCAGCCGCTGTCGATCGACGCCGTTCGCCAGCTTTCCGCACCTCTCGGCGCTTCGGCCGACGACGTCTACGCGCTCACAGCGGGCAACCCGTTCTACGTCACCGAGGCCCTTGCCGCCCCGCCGGGATCGTTGTCGACAAGCGTGCGCCTCGCCGTCCTCGCGAGGGCGTCACGGCTCTCCGCCCCCGCACGAGACGTGCTCGACGCCGTCGCCATCGTCCCTGGTCGGGCCGAGGCGTGGCTGCTCGACGGCCTCGTAGATCCGGCGGTCGAGGACGTCGACGAATGCTTCGCCGCAGGCGTGCTGCTCGCCGACCATGGCGATCTCGTGTTCCGTCACGAGTTGGCCCGCCGGGCGATCGAGCAGGAGATTCCGGCCGGGCGCGCCGGCGAGCTTCATCGCCGCGCGGTGCGGACGCTGGCCGCTCGGCCGAACAATGATCCGGCACGCCTCGCCCACCACGCGGAACGGGCGGGGGACGAGGCCACCCTGGCTCGAGCATCTGCGGATGCGTGCCGTCTGGCCGCCGCGAGGAGCGCCAACCGGGAAACCATTAACCACGGCGAACGCGCCGTGTCCGTCGCCGAGCATCTGAGCGCTGACGAGGTCGCCGAGCTGAAGCTGACGCTGTCGGTCGCGCTGCAGGCGGTCGCCCGCAGCGACGAGGCAATCGCGCTCGCGGAGGACGTGGCGACGCACTGGCGGGCGCTCGGCGACGCTCGACGTGAGGCGGCCGCCCTGATCGCCGTGTGCTCGATGTACCGGATGAGCGGGCGAACCTCCGAGTCCACGGCCGCGGCGATGCGCGCCGTGGGACTGCTCGAGCAACTCCCGCCGAGCTCAGAGTTGGCGGCCGCTTACGGGATGTTGACGTCGGTCCACATGCTCGCCCGCGATCGCGACGAGGCGGTCGTGTGGGGTGAGCGGGCCGTCACCCTCGCCACCGAGCTCGACAACCCACAGATTCTCGGCAGATCGCTCATCGAGTACGGGGTCGCCGACGTCATGGACCACCGGTTCGACGGGCTCGACCGGATCAAGCGAGGCATCGAGGTCGGACGCACCAACCACCTCCCGGCGATCGTCACCCTCGGGTTCAGCCAGATCGGCAGCGGATGCGGCGAACTGCGGCGCTATGACCACGCGGTGCCTGCCCTCGTCGAGGGCGCCGCCTATGCGGCGGAGCACGATCTGGAGACAGCGAGGCAGTACATCGTGGCGTGGCTGGCGCGCTGCCGATTCGACCTCGGCGAGTGGGATGAGGCCGAGGTCCACGCCTTCGACGTCCTCGGCGCGTCGCGGCGCGGTGGCATCGCCCGCTTCGTCGCGCTCAACACGTTGGGTTGGCTGCGCGCGCGCCGTGGCAGCGATGATGTGTGGCCGCTGCTCGACGAAGCGCTAGAGATCGCCAGGCAGACCGAGCACCTGCAGCGACTCTGGCCATGCGCGGTGGCGCGAGCCGAGGCCGCCTGGTTGGAGGGTTCGCTGGACGATCACGTCGATCTGCTCGAGGAGATGCTGTCGGTGGCTGAGTCGTGTCGCCATCACGTGGCCGTCGGCGAGCTCAGCCTGTGGCTCGGTCGCGCCGGTCGTGCCCCGGTCACGGTTGTCGAATCAGCCGAGCCGTTCGCCAGCTGGAACCGGGGCGATGCCCTTGGGGCGGCCGCCGGATTCCTGTCGATCGGCTGCCCGTACGAAGCGGCTGGCGCCAGGGCGGCGAGCGGCGATACAGCGTCGCTAAGGCTGGCGCTGGCGACGTTTGACCGTCTCGGCGCCGCGCCGGCCGCCGAGCGGGTTGCCGCCGAACTCAAGGCGCGCGGCGTGCGGGTGTCGCGGAGTTCCGCTCTGACACCGCGCCGTGCGGGACCGTCCGGGCTCACCGAGCGCGAGGTTGAGGTGCTCCGCCTCGTGGCCGCCGGGTTCACCAACCCGCAGATCGCGACGTCGCTCTACATCAGCCGCAAGACCGCAGAGCACCACGTCTCGAACATCCTCACCAAGCTCGGCGTGACGTCGCGAGCGGAAGCGGCGGCGGCGTCGGTGCGATTGGGGATCACTGCCATGTGACCGCGTCGTTGGGTGTGCGAAATGGGGCACCCGCCCCATGTGCCGCACCGGTCTTCTCGCGCAGGGTTGTCCGCATGAACCGATACATCATCCAACGCAACATCCCGAATGTCGGCCAACTGTCGGCTCAGGAGTTGCAGAGCGTCGCCCGCAAGTCGGTCGAGGTCCTCGACTCGATGGACGGCGGTATTCAATGGAACGAGAGCTTCATCACCGGCGACACGCTGTTCTGCATCTACCTCGCCGAGAGTGAGGACGAGCTCCGCGAGCACGGCCGCCGCGGCGGGTTCCCCGTCGATGCCATCTTCCAGGTCACCGGCGCCTTCGACCCGACGACGGCCGGACACCAGGTTCCGGCATGAAGCGGCGGACAGCTCTCGCCCTCGCGGCCGGCGTCACGGCGACGATGCTCGCCGGGTCACTTCCGGCGCTCGCCACCCACGGGCAACACGGCGACGAGGACGCGCCCGCCGACGCCGATCTCATCGCCGCCAACCTGGCCGCCGTCTCGTTCCAGGACGTCGCCATGGCCGAGGCCGCCGGATACGTGTCGACGCTCGACACGCTTGGGTGCTTCGAGGACGCCGAGCGCGGCGGGATGGGTCTGCACTACCTCAATGAGTCGTTGATGGACGCCGCCGTCGATCCGACGACCCCGGAGGCACTGGTCTACGAGCTCGACCACGAGGGCCAGATCACCGGCCTCGTCGCCCACGAGTACATCGTGCCCGTCGAAGCGTGGACGGAAACGGCGCCGCCGAGCCTGTTCGGTCAGGACTTCCACCAGCATCCAACGCTGCCACTGTTCGTCCTCCACACGTGGATCTGGAAGGACAACCCGAGCGGCGTGTTCGAGGACTACAACCCCCGGGTGCGCCTGTGTCCCGAGGGCGTGCCGGTCTTCGGCGAAGACCTGCCGGCCGCGCCGGCGACCACCACACCGATGTGACGTAGGGCACAACGGCCGGTACGGTCGGGGCGATGCAGATTGGGAGTGTCGCCGACATCGTCCGAGCCCACAGCTCGGCGAGACCGGGTGCCGTGTCGCTGTCTCTCGGCGACCGGAGCGTCTCGTGGGGCGAGCTGTACGAGCGTGCGCGGCGCGTCGCCGGCGGACTTCGTGCCGCCGGCGTCGGCGCCCAGGACCGTGTCGCGTTTCTCGACAAGAACGGCATCGAGCACTTCGAGGTCGTCTACGGGGCGGCCCTCGGCAACGCAGTCTGCGTCGACGTCAACTGGCGCCTGGCGCCTCCCGAAGTCGCCTTCATCGTCAACGACTCGGAGGCCAAGGTACTCGTCGTCGGCGGCGACTTCGTCCCGGTGCTCGACGCCATCGGTGACGATCTCGTGCACCGCCCGCTCGTTCTCGTGATCGGCGGCCACGCCGAGCACCAGGGATACGACGAGTGGGTTGCTGCCCACGACGACGACGATCCGCACACGCCGTCATCGGCCGACGACGTCGCTCTCCAGCTCTATTCCAGCGGGACGACGGGGCGACCCAAGGGCGTGATGATCTCCAACCACAACCTCATCGGCCTGCTGCCCGTCGGTGGAGAGATCTGGGACATGACGGCCGACTCGGTCGTGCTGGTGGCGATGCCGCTGTTCCACATCGGTGGCAGCGGTTGGGCCACCGTTGCCCACTTCCTCGGAGCCCGCCTGGAGATCCTCCGGGACATCGACTTCGGCGAGCTCGTTCGTCTCTTCTCGACCCGCGGCGTCACTCACGCCTTCGTCGTTCCCGCAGTCCTGCAGTTCATGCAGCTCGTTCCCGGTGTCGCCGAGGCCGACTTCTCTTCGCTCGAGGTGATCGTCTACGGCGCCTCACCGATCAGCGAGGAAGTGCTGGCCGCGAGCATCAAGCTGCTCGGCTGCCGGTTTTTCCAGGTCTACGGGCTGACCGAGACCACCGGGGCGATCACCCACCTCCCACCGAGCGACCACGACCTCGCCGGGCCCACCGTCCACCGACTCCGTTCCTGCGGTGTTGCCGGTCCCGGAGTCGAGTTGCGGATCCGCGACGTCATGACCGGCGTCGACATCGACGAGTCCGGCGTACCCGGCGAGATCCTCGTACGCGGCCAGCAGGTCATGAAGGGCTACTGGAACAACCCGGAGGCGACGCGCGAGGCCGTCGACCATGAGGGGTGGTTCCGCAGCGGCGACATCGGCTACCTCGACGCCGACGGATACCTGTACATCCATGACCGAGTCAAGGACATGATCGTCTCGGGCGGCGAGAACATCTATCCCGCAGAGGTGGAGAACGTGCTGATGAGCCACCCGGCGATCGCCGACGTCGCCGTCATCGGCGTGCCCAGCGAGAAGTGGGGCGAGTCGCCGAAAGCCATCGTCGTGCTCACACCGGGAGAGCAGGCCGACGTCGACGACATCATCGCCTTCGCCCGCGAGCGGTTGGCCTCGTACAAGTGCCCGACGAGCGTTGACTTCACCGATGCCCTGCCGCGCAACCCGAGCGGCAAGATCCTCAAGAAGGACCTGCGCGCCCCCTATTGGGAAGGCCGGACTCGCCAGGTCAACTGAGCGGGCGTCTCAACCGCAGTCGGCCGCCGGGAGCACGTCGACCTGTTCGATCAGCTTGGCGCCGGTCACGACGGTCGGGTCGAACAGGGCGATCACGAAGGCCCGGTACGTCTCGCCGGCGTTGCCGGGTGCCTCGAACACGAACGTGCCGTTGGCCGGCTGGCCGATCACTTCCTGAGTCGCGAACGAAGCCGGGTTGCTGACTGGATTGACGATCACGACGTGGTTGGCTGGGAAGGCCGGGGTCGGGGTTTGCCGTGGTGTCGTAGCTGATCTCGATGACGCCCTCACACCGCACCGTCGCCGCATTGATCCGCAGTTCGAATTGTTCGGGGATGCCCGGTTGCTGGCCGGGGTCGTCCGATTGCCCCGCAGCGGTGGAGACGGCAGACGCGTCAGTCGATTCCGTGGATTCCGTAGTCGTCGTTGGCGTCGTCGTTTCGGTCGCCTCGTCGGTCGTCGTGACGTCCACCAACGGATCGTCGGGCTGCAAGATCAGGGTTGCCTGGGGGACAGTCGGGAGTTGCGGATCGAAATCGATGGAGATGCTCGCCGCTTGGTCGCCGGTTGGGGCAGCCGAGCTCATCGAGTTCAGTCCGGCGACGGTCGCCAGGCCGATGCCGAGGGCGATCACCGCCACTGTCCGGCGGCGGACGACCACGGGTTGATGAGAATCGCTGTTCATCGGCGGAGCATACGAATCCACTCTGAAAGGTTCCTGGAATACCCAACTACCTTCGCGGGCCGTGGGGTTCCGCGGGCGGTTACTGCTGGTCACCGCCCTCGGGGCCGTCTGGCGACTCGGCTATCTGATCGTCGCCAAGGCCGACCAGCCGTTGCTGCTCAACGACTCGATCTACTTCTCGATCCAGGCCGGGCTGAACTCGGAAGGGCACTGGTTCGAAGATGCGCTGACCGGCCAACCGGGCGCCGAGCACGGGATGCTGACGTCGCTGTACCTCACGCCGTGGAGCCTCGGTGGCGGCGACTCCGTGTTCCCCCAGCGCCTGGCGATGACGCTGCTCGGTATCGCCACGGTCTTCGTCATCGGCCTGACCGGATCGTCGGCTGGCGACGTCGCTCGGCGCTGTCGCCGCAGAGCGGATCGGCCTGATCGCCGCCGCGATCGCCGCGGTGTACCCGAACCTGTGGGTCAACGACTCGCTCGTCATGTCCGAGACGCTGGCGATCCTGCTCGTCTCGCTGGCGTTGTACGTCGCCCTCGGGCATCACGCCCGGCCGACGGTCGCCTCCGGGATCCTCCTCGGTGTGCTCGCCGGACTCGGCGCCTTGACACGCAGCGAGATCGCCCTGCTGATCCCCGGCTTCGCCATCGTGTCGTTGCTCGTCGCCAGACGGCGGCGACAGGCGGCCTGGCCGGCGTTGGCGATCGCCGTCGCCGGCGTCGCGACGCTGTTGCCGTGGAGCGTCTACAACCTGGCGCGGTTCGATGAGCCGGTCCTGCTCAGCACCAACGACGGCAACACGTTGCTCGGCGCCAATTGCGATCGCACGTACTTCGACGACGTCGGCGGCTGGGACATTCGCTGCCTCGGGCCGCTCGAGCCCGGCCCGGACGCGTCGCAGCGGTCGCGGGAGCGGCGCGACGCCGCGTTCGAGTACGTCGCCGATCACGTCGACCGCTTGCCAGTCGTCGTCGCCGCCAGGGCCGGGCGGCTACTCGACGTCTACGGCATCGGGTCACTGGTCACCCTCGATGTCGGCGAGGAGAAAGCCAGCTGGGCCGTGTGGGCCGGGATCGTGGCCTGGTGGCTGCTCGCCGTCGCCGCCGTCTGCGGGTGGATCGTGCTCGCTGCGCAACCGGATCGGGGCGCGCTGGTGGTTGCTCGTCCCCTGCATCGCCGTCGTTGTTGACGGCGCTCCTGTTCTACGGTGCCCACCGGATCCGCGCCCCGGCGGAGCCGGTCGTCGTCATCCTCGCCGCCGTCGCCGCCGGGACCGTGCTCGATCGTCGCCGAGGCGGCAGACTCGTGACGTGACAGTCGACGCCCTCGACACGCAAGCTCGACGCCCTTCGGTCGCGAGCTGCGGCGACTCGGGCGGGTCGTCGTGGCGTTCAGCGGGGGAGCCGACTCGGCGTTCCTCGCCGCCTTCGCCACGGAGACGCTCGGGTCGCGGCGCGGCGCTTGCGGTCACCGCCGTGTCGCCGTCGCTCGCCGCCTGCCGAGCTCGACGACTGTCGCCGGCTGAGCCGCGAGTGGGGGCTGCGCTGGCAGTCGCGTCGACCACCGACGAGCTGGAGCGGGCGGCCTACCGGTCGAACGACACCGAGCGCTGCTACCACTGCAAGTCGGCGCTGATGGACGTGCTCGCTCCGGTGGCTGCCGAGGATGGCGCGATCGTCGTGCTCGGGGTGAACACCGACGACCTCGATCGACCATCGCCCCGGCCAGCGCGCCGCCGCCGAGGCGGGTGCCGAGTTCCCGCTCGTCGCCGCCGGGTTCAGCAAACAGGACGTGCGTGACGCGTCACGCCGCCTCGGCCTGCGCACCTGGGACAAGCCGGCCGCCGCCTGCCTGGCGAGTCGCATCCCCACGGGTACGGCCGTCACCGTCGAGCTGCTGTCGACGGTCGACCGTGCCGAGGCCGCGATGCGTGCCCTCGGGTTCGGTCAGCTGCGGGTGCGTCACCACGGCGAGACGGCACGCATCGAGGTCGATGTCGACCAGCTCGATCTCGCCGTCGTCAGGCGCGACGACATCGTCGCCGCGCTGCGCGCCCTCGGGTATCGCTACGTGACGCTCGACCTCGAGGGATTCCGCTCCGGCAGCACCCACGGACACGTCCACCACTAACTTCCGGGCCATGAAGCTGGCCATGACGATCAACTACTCGGGCGACTTCCACGCCGACGTGCGGATGGCCCAGGACCTCGAACGGGCAGGCGTCGATCTCGTCTGGGTGGCCGAGGCCTACTCGTTCGACTCGATCAGCCTGATCGGCTACCTCGCCGCCAAGACGTCGACGATGCAGATCGGCACCGGGATCATCAACGTCTACTCACGCACGGCGTCGGCGGTCGCCCAGACGGCGGCAGGCTGCGACTTCGTCACCGGCGGGCGCTTCGTGCTCGGGCTCGGGGCGTCGGGACCGCAGGTGATCGAAGGGTTCCACGGCGTCCCCTACGAGAAGCCGATGGCCCGGATCATCGACTACATCAACGTGTGCCGGATGGCGCTGCGCCGTGAGCGCGTCGTGTACGACGGCCCGACCGTGCACGTCCCGCTCCCGCCGGGACAGGGCACCGGTCTCGGCAAGGCGCTGAAGATCATCAACCAACCGGTGCGCCCGGACGTGCCGATCTTCTGGGCGAGCGTGAAGGGCAACAGCGTCGCCGCGACGGCGCGCATCGCCGACGGCTGGATGCCGATCTTCTTCGACCCGACGAAGTTCTCCGAGCGTCTGGGGTGACGACCTGCAACGTGGATCTCGCCGAACGCGATCCGCAGCTCGGCCCGCTGCAGATCTCCGCCGGCGGCATGCTCGCCATCGGCGACGAGTACGCCGGTGCCGGGGCCGACGCCTGCTCGACCTCGCCCGGTCGACGTACGCCCTGTACATCGGCGGGATGGGCGCCCGCGGCCAGAACTTCTACACCGACCTGGCGTCGCGCTACGGCTACGAGCGGGAGGCCAAGGAGATCCAGGACCTCTACCTCGACGGCAACAAGGACGAGGCGGCCCGCCTCGTGCCGCGAGACATGCTCGTCAACACCAACCTCGTCGGCTCCAAGGCAGAGGTGGCCGAACGCGTCGCCGCCTACCGCGAGGCAGGCGTGACCCATCTCCAAGTGATGCCGATGACCCCCGACCCGGTGAAGGCGATCGACCAGCTCCGCGCCCTCCTCTGCCCTTGGAGTGTTTCCTGCCATGGAGTGTCACTGTCGCCTGTCCCGCACGAAACACTCCGTGACACAAACACTCCGATGGGGACGTCAGACGAGGCCGCGGAGCCACCAGAGGCTGAGGGCCCAGGCGATGGCGAGGGTGGCGAGGGCGCCGGCGGCCCAGATCCAGGTGCGCTCGGTGACGATCTCGACCGCGTCGCCGAGCGTCTCGCCGAGGACTCCCTCGATCCGTTCGTAGGCGTCGGACGAGCTCGGTCGCCGTGGCCGCCTCGTAGGCCTGTCCGCCGGTCGTCTCGGCAGCCGCCTGCAGTGGCTCCGGCTTCACCGGAACCGGCACCGTGTTGCCCGTGTCAGGGTCGACGATGACGCCGTCGGGAGTCCCGAAGGCGATCGTGAACACGGGCACGCCTGCCTCGGCAGCGAACGCCGCTCCTTCCTCGGTCGAGCGCGCCGAACGTCGTCTCGCCATCGGTGAGCAGCACGATCGCCCCGGGTGCGATCTCGTCCTCCGTCGCCGCCGAACGGGTCCTGCAGCTGGACGAGCAGGTTCGTGCTCGTGACCAAGGCGTCGCCGATGGCCGTGGCATCGTCGAGTTGCAACCCGGCGATCGCCGAGGCGAGGCGGTTCCGGTCGACGCGTCGGCGGGACCTCGACGGTGACCGACCCGCTGAACGAGCACCAGGCCGATCTCCACCTCGTCGGAGACCTGGGCGACGAAGTCGGTGGCCGCCTGCTGCGCCGCGGCGAGACGGTTCGGGGCCACGTCGGTGGCCTCCATCGACAACGACGTGTCGAGGGCGAGGACGATGCGACCCTCGCTGACGATCGCGCTCGGTCGTCGTCGTGACCGGCCGGGCGATGGCGATCACCCCGGCGGACAGGCCGAGCAGCTGGAGCACGGCCACGACGTGACGGCGCCACTGCGGGCGGCGCGGCACGATCTCGTCGAGCAGATCGACGGTGGTGAAGCGCAGCGTGGCGGCGCGGCGCCAGCGCAGCACGGCGACGTACGCCACGGCGAGGGCGCCGACGACGACGAGCAGCCACAACCGCTGCGGTTCGAGAAACGTCACTGGGTGCCCCTGCGCGGATGCGAGCGAGTGAGCGCCAGCGAACGAGCGGCCAACAGCGGCCTGCGTGGCCGGGGAACGCCATGACGGTCGCTCATGACCGGCGCAACACCTGAGCGTTGACGGCCTGCACTCGGCGGCGGCGGACGTGCTGGATGATCGCCCCGAGCCAGTCGCTGTCCGTGCGCAACTCGATCACGTCGGCACCGGCCCGACGCAGGTCGTCGCGTTGTTGCTCGACGCGGGCCGCCGCGGCCTCGACGTAGCGACGCTGCACCGCGGCGGTCACCCGGACCTCACGGCCGGCGCCGGTCGCCGGGTCGACCAGCGACACCAGACCGATCGGCGGAACGTCACGCTCCCGGGGATCGTGGATCGGGATCGCCAACAGGTCGTTGCGCATTCCCAGGCGGATCAACGGGTCGGCCCACCCGTCACCGGTGAAGTCGGCGATCACGCACACGAAGCCGCGGCGCCGGCTGAGGCGGTCGACGCGGTCGATCGCCCCGCCGAGGTCGCTGCGCCCGAGGTGTTCCGACGACGGCGGCGAGGCGATCGACGTGAGGATCGCCCGCACCTGGTCGCGCCCGAAGCGCGGCGGCATCAGCTTGATGTGCGGTCCGGCGACGAGCGCCGCCCCGATGCGGTTCTTGTTGCGCACGGTGAGGAAGCCGACACACGCCGCGGCGGCGAGGGCGACCTGGGCCTTCTCCAAGGTGGTCGTGCCGAACCGCATCGCCGCCGAGACGTCGACGATCAGCCAGGCCTCGAGGTCGCGGTCGGCGATCTGATCGCGGACGTGGGTCTCGCCGGTGCGGGCGGTGACATTCCAGTCGATGCGGCGGACGTCGTCGCCCGGCTGGTACACCCGAGACTCGCCGGGCTCGCTGCCGTGACCCGGCGTGATCCCCTGGTAGTTGCCGTGCAAGGTGGTGTCGACGCGGCGTCCGATCGTGATCTCCAACGAGCGCACCAACTCGACGACGGCAGCTGGCGGCGGCCCGTCCGGCCAGCGCACCACCGCATTCTCATGCCAGTCCGGTCGCGCCCGTCGCGCCCGGAGTGGCATGAGAAGCGGTTGCGGCGGATCAACGGCGGATGGAGTGGGTCGGTTCGTTCGGCTTCGGCGAGACCCATGTCGCCGGAACGGTGGCGAGGATGCGGTTGATCAACTCGTCGATGGCGACGTCGCGGGCGAGGGCGTCGTAGGTGAGCAGCAACCGGTGGCGCAGCACCTCGGGGGCGATGTCGAAGACGTCCTGGGGCGTGGTGTAGGTGCGGCCACGGATCAGCGCCAGCGCCCTGGCGCCGCGGATCAGCCCGAGAGTCGCCCGCGGGCTCACGCCGAGGGCGATCATCGGCGTCAGCTCGCCGAGGTGATAGTTGGCCGGCTGGCGGGTGGCATGGACGACGTCGACGGCGTACTGGCCGACCGTACGATCGACGAACACCTGGTCACACCGGCGCTGCAGGGAGACGAGGCCAGGGAGATCGATCACCTGGTCGGGGATCGGCGCCTGCACAGCCATCCGGTCGAGGATCACCATCTCCTCGGCCGGTGTCGGATGATCGAGGATCACCTTCATCATGAACCGGTCGCGCTGGGCGTCAGGGAGCTGGTAGACACCCTCGCTCTCGATCGGGTTCTGCGTGGCCACCACGAAGAACGGGCGGGGGACGTGATGGGTCTTGCCGCCGATCGTCACCTGCTGCTCGCCCATCACTTCGAGCAGCGCCGACTGCACTTTGGCCGGTGCCCGGTTGATCTCGTCGGCGAGCAGGAAGTTGACGAACACCGGGCCGAGCTCGACGTCGAAGCGCTCACTGCTGCCCCGGTAGATCCGCGTGCCGACGATGTCGGACGGCAGCAGATCGGGGGTGAACTGGATGCGGGCGAACGTGCCGCCGACGACGTGGGCGAGCGTTTCTGCAGCGAGCGTCTTGGCCAGCCCGGGCACCGACTCGAGCAACACGTGACCGCGGGCGAGGAGGGCGACGAGAAGTCGTTCGAGCAGCCGGCTCTGGCCGACGATCACCCGGCGCATCTCGAAGAAGATCCGCTCCACCTGCTCGGCGGTGCGCACGTCGTCCATCGGCAGCGCGTCGTGGGCGGTCATTGCGTCTCCATGTCCCGACATTGCAGCAGAGTCTGGCGGCATTCCAGCCGCGCCCGGCTGAGCGCCCGCTGAGCGAGCCCGTGATCCGCCTAGCCTGAGCGACATGGCCGTCGACAAGGATGACGACTTCGAGCAGCTGAGTCCTGCCGAGCTCGCCCTACTTCGTGATGCGGCCAAGGCCGAGCGCTACCAGGCCATGCGCGAACGCGGCCGGCAGATCGGGGGCGTGCCGGGGGCGATGGTGGCCGGCCTGATGATCGCCCTCCGCGACATCTACGACCCGCCGCCCAAGCGCGACGACGGGATCCCGATGGTCGAGGCCCCCGGCGACCCGCACGACCTCGACCGCGAGGGTATGGACTTCGCGGCCGGCGACATCGGCGGCGCCGACGACGTCACCGTCGCCGCCCTCGAACGCCGTGCCCCGATCGTCGGCGGTCGGCGCACAGCGCCGCTTCCGCCGCCGCTAACCGATTGGAGTATTTGCTGCTATCGGAGTGTCACGTGTCGAGTCTCCCGGCACGAAAGACTCCATCAGCAGGAAAGACTCCGATCAGAGGATTTGGCTGAGGAAGAGCTTGGTGCGGTCCTCCTGGGGATCGGTGAAGAAGTGCTCGGGGGTGCCGACCTCGACGATCGAGGCGTCGGCCATGAACACGACGCGGTCGGCGACCTCGCGGGCGAAGCCCATCTCGTGGGTGACGACGATCATCGTCATACCCTCGGCGGCGAGGTCCTTCATCACGTCGAGGACCTCGTTGATCATCTCCGGGTCGAGCGCCGACGTCGGCTCGTCGAACAGCATCACCTTCGGCTTCATCGCCAGCGAGCGAGCGATCGCCACCCGCTGCTGCTGACCGCCGGAGAGCTGGCCGGGATACTTCTTGGCCTGCTCGGGGATCTTGACCAGCTCCAGCAAGCGCCATCGCCATCTCCTCGGCATCGCGCTTGCGGAGCTTGCGCACCTGCCGCGGCGCGAGGGTGATGTTGTCGATGACGCTGAGATGCGGGAACAGGTTGAACTGCTGGAACACCATCCCGGTCTCGCGGCGGATCTCCTGGATGTTGCGAATGTCGCGGGTCAGTTCCACGCCGTCGACGAGGATGCGTCCGCCGTCGTGCTCCTCCAAACGATTGATGCAGCGGATCATCGTCGACTTGCCGGACCCCGATGGTCCGATGACGACGACGACCTCCTGGCGGGCGACGTTGAGGTTGATGTCGCGCAGCGCCTGGAAGCTGCCAAAGAACTTCTCCACGCCGATCAGCTCGAGCATCACCTCCCCGGTGCCGGCCATCTGCGTGGCATCGGCGAAGATCGTCGGGGCGTTGATTGCAGCGTCACTCATCGCGTTCCGACCCCCAGTCGTCGTTCGAGTCGTTGGCTCTCCCGGCTCATCGTGATACAGCCGACCCAGAACAGGAACATCACGAACGAGATGGTCTCGGGTGCGAGACCCTGGCCGCGGAAGTCTGGTTGCGCCGTCGCCACGCCGGCAACGCGGAGCACGTCGAGCAGACTCATCGCCGCTCCGGCGAGCGTCGTGTCCTTGAACAGGCTGATGAACTGCCCGACGATCGCCGGGATCACGTTGCGCAAGGCTTGCGGCAGGACGATCAGGCCGGTGACCTTCACCGGCTTCAGCCCGAGCGCCTGGGCTGCCTCGGTCTGCCCGCGCGGCAGCGACTGCAATCCGCCGCGAACGATCTCGGCGATGTAGGCGGCGGTGAACAACGTGAACACGACGATCGCCCGCACGACCAGCCCCGGCGTCTCGAACCCGACCGGCAGGAAGAAGCCGAGGGCGATGCCGCCGAGGAGCAAGAGCACGTACAGCGGCACGCCGCGGAAGAACTCGATGTAGGCGATCGACACGACCCGCACGAGCGGAAGCGTCGACGTCCGGCCGATGCGATACCCACCGAGGCCGAGGAGGACGGTGAGCCCGACTAGGAGCCACGTCATCATGTCGCCCGGATCGACGCCGCGGCGAAGGAGCACGACGAGAACGGGGAGGGCGAGGGCGAGGGCGACGACAACCCCACCGACTGGGCTGTCGGTCCTCCGCCCGGCGCGGCGACCGAGCGCCAACAACACGCCGAGCGGGAACGACAACCCGATGCCGGCGACGGCGAGGAAGAGGTTGAGCATCATCCCCTCCCACTCGTCCCACGGTGCGGCATTGCTGAGCATCCAGATGAGGGCGAGCGGTCCGAGGATGCCGACCACGGCGAGCGGCAGCAACCATCGCCGTGTTGCCAACCCACCAACGAGCCGGCCGACCACCGCGGAGGCGATCACGAGCGCGGTGAGCACGTACGGCCCGATCGTCTCGGACAGTGCCAGCAACACGGCGACGCCGACGATGAACGGCCAGAGGCGCACGAGCAACTCGACGAGGCGCTGGCGCCACGGCACCAACATGAACCTCTCGCCCGGTGATCTGGCGGGATCGCTGGACGTATCCGGCAAGCACGCCGCCGTAGGCCGCGATGGCACACAAGGCCAACCCGATGCGCCACAGTTCGTCACGTGGGTAGCGGCCGACCATGAACAGCGTGAGGTTGCTGCGGATGATGTCCCACCGACCGGAGACGAAGACGAAGCGCCCGAGCCGAAACAGGACGTAACCGACGACGACGGCGGCAATCACCGTGATGACGCCGTCGAACCACGACTGGAACAGGTTGCGGTGCAGCCAGTCGCGGGCGTTGGCGGCCGGTTCCGGAGGGGGTTCCGGTGGCGGCAGCGCCATCGTCTCGGTGAGCACGGGATCGAGCGCACTCATATCAGCGCTCCACGATCGCGAGCCGGCGGTTGGCCAGGTTGACGACGGCGGAGATCACCAACGAGAGCCCGAGGTACATCAGCAGCAACAACACGTAGGAGGGGACCGCGGGCGAGCGGTTGGCGACGCTGAGCTGGGTGACCTGGGTCAGTTCGGGGAAGGCGATGGCCGCCGCCAGCGACGAGTTCTTCGTGAGGTTGAGGTACTGGTTGCCGATTGGCGGCGTCCCGATGCGCAGTGCTTGGGGCAGCACGACATGCCACATCCGCTGGAATCCGGACAGAGCGAGAGCGTCGGCCGCCTCCCCCTGCCCCCGGGGCACCGCCTGGATCGAGCCGCGGACGATCTCGGCGACGTGGCTCGACGTATAGAGAACGAGTGCGACGAGGGCGGCGAAGTACGACGGGGTCATTGTGATGCCGCCGGTCACCCGGAGACCCTCGCGCTCGGGACTCGACCCACCGAGCCCGAGCAGGATCCACAGCAGCACGACCACAACGGCGACGGCGACGAGCCCGTACACGGCGGTCAATGCAGGTCTGCCGGTGCGGTCGCTCACGGCTCGTCGCCAGCGGGACACCAGAAACAAGACGATCACCCCCGCCAGCAGGACGATGAGGAACCTGGTGTTGCTGCCTTCGTACCAGAAGATGCTCGAGCCGCGGACGTTGAGCACGGCGATCGACCCGATCACCCACGACTCGTTCGGTGGTGGAAAGGCGTTGAGCACGACCGCGGTGTACAACAACAGCATCAGGCCGTACAGCGGCACATTTCGAACGACCTCGACGTACGCCTGGGCGCCCTTGCGCACGAGGAAGTTCTTCGACAGTCGGGCGATGCCCAACAACACCCCGAGCACGGTCGCCAGCACGATGCCGGTGACCGCCAGCCGGAGCGTGTTGAGAAGTCCCTCGACAAGTGCGTCGGTGACGGGTTGGGTCGGGCGGAAGTCGCTGCCGGCGATTGGAAAGCCGGCCGGTTGGTCGAGGTACTCGTAGCCGGTAGGGATGTTCTCGCTGATCGCTAATGGCCTGGACGTTGTCGTAGAGCCACGCCAGCACGCCGACGACGACTGCGAGCACGCCGAGCTGAAACGCCCAGGTCAGGACGCGGACATCTCGCCAGAGGGGAGGCCGCCGCGCGGTATCGAGTCGACGTTGGCGATCAGCGTCGAAGGGTGTCGTGGCGGTCATCGTTCAGCGCTCTGAACCACGACCGCCACGACGTGACGTGTTGCAACGATCAGCGGTACGGAGGTGCGTACTGCAGGCCGCCGTCGATCCACAGCGCGTTGACGCCGCGCTCGATGCCGAGCGGGGCCAGGTGCGCCTCGAAGATCTCGCCGTAGTTGCCGACCTGGTCGACGACATTGAAGGCGAAATCCGGGCTGAGGCCGAGGCCGGGGTCGAGCACGGTGCCGTCCTCGTTCTCGCCGCCGAGGAACTGGCGGATGTTCGGATCCTCGCTGTTCGCCTGCATGTCGGCGGCGTTGTCACCGGTGATGCCCCACTCCTCCGCCTGGATCGTGGCGAAGATCGTCCAGTTGACCGCTTGCGCCCACGTGCTGTCGCCGTCGACGACCGCCGGTGCGAGTGGTTCCTTGGAGAACACCTCGTCGAGGATCACCAGCGCCTCCGGCCCCGCCGGATACGCGGAGCGGAAGCCGACGAGCTGGCTGGTGTCGCTCGACCAACCGTCGCAACCACCTTGTTCGAAGTTGGTCTGCAGCGTCTCGACGTCGGGGAACGACTGCACATCGACAGCGAGGCCACGCCGCTCGAACTCGGTGGCGACGTTGCCCTCGGTCGTTGTCCCTGCGGCAACGCAGACGACGGCGCCGTCCATGTCGTCGATCGAGGTGATCCCGGCGTCGGCAGCGACCATCATCCCCTGGCCGTCGTAGAACGTCGGGTGCAGGAACGTGACACCTTCGATGCCGTCCCGGCTCGCTGTCCAGGTCGTGTTTCGCACGAGCACGTCGAACTCACCGGACTGCAGCGCGGTGAACCTGGCGTCGGTCTCGACGTCGACGAACTCGACCTTGGTGCTGTCGCCGAGCACAGCGGCGGCGATCGCCCGGCAGAAGTCGGCGTCGAAACCGACGTGCTCGCCGGCCTCGTCGAGGATGTTGAACCCGGGGAAGTCTCCGCGCACACCACAGCGCACGACGTCGTTGGCGATCACCGAGTCGAGCAGCGAATCCCCCGCCTCCGCCGGCCCGGGTGGTGGTTCCGTGGTGGCGCCGGCGACGCCGGCCCACGCGGCTCCACCGACTGCTAGCACGGCGACGGGTGCGAGCGCCTTCAGTACCGATCGTTTCATGATCTCCCCTTGTGTGGTTGAAACGCCGCCGGTCGGCGTGCGTCAGCACGTATTCGACGGATCAGGCCACGTTAGATCATTCGCGTAGGGGGCGGGGAGGCGGCGTGGGCGGCGAGCAGGCGGGACACGCATTCCGTGACCCGGCGGGCGGTCGGGATGTGGAGGAACTCGTTGGGGCCGTGGGCGTTGCTGCCCGGCACGAGCACGCCGGTGATGACGAACTGCGCGGCGGGGAACATCGCCCCGAGCATCCCCATGAACGGGATCGTGCCGCCCTCGCCGATCGTCCGGGCCGGCTCGCCGAAGGTCGCGGTCGACACCTCGTCGAGGGCGGCGCTCAGCCACGGGGCGAACGGTGGGGCGTTCCATCCCGGCGCCGCCTCCGTGTTCGAGAACGTCACGGTCGCTCCCGACGGTCGGTCGGCGGTGAGGGCGCGATCGAGCGCGGCAAGTGCAGCCTGTGGATCGCACGTCGGTGGCAGTCGCATGCTCAGGGCGAGAGCCGTCGACGGGCGCAGGACGTTGCCGGCCCGGCCGGTCGGCGGGAACCCGTCGGCGCCGACGTAGCTAAGAGTCGGCCGCCACGTGCGGGCCAGGATCTGCTCCACCGGGTCGTCGCACATCGGCTCGGTCGACCCGGCGAACGGGAACATCTCGGCGAGGCGACCGAGTTCTGCCGCCGTCGTCTCCGCCTCGGCGAGCCGGTCGGCCGGGATGTCGACGTGTGCCTCGTCGAGCAACACGGCGCCCGTCGCTGCGTCCTCGACCCGGTCGAGGAGCTGGCGGATGATCCGGAAGCTCGATGGGACGATCCCACTGGCGTCGCCGGAGTGCACGCCTTCGGTGAGCACCTCGACGGTCAACGTCCCGCCGGCGAGGCCGCGCAGCGACGTCGTCACCCACAACCGCTCGGTGTCGGCGGCCCACGAGTCGAGGCAGATCACCAGGTCCGGTCGGCCGATGATGTCGGCAAGCCGGTCGAGGTGGGCGGGAAGGTCAGGGCTGCCGGACTCCTCACTGGCCTCGATCAGCACGACGAGCCGGGCGTGGTCGAACCCGTGGGCCTTGGCGACCTCGATGGCGAGCAGGGCGGCAAACGCGGCATAGCCGTCGTCGGCACCGCCGCGGCCATAGAGGCGATCGCCCTCGATCACCGGCGTCCACGGCCCCAGGCCGTCGCGCCACCCGGTCATCTCCGGCTGCTTGTCGAGGTGCCCGTAGAGCAGCACGGTGCGATCGTTCAGTGCCGAGGTCGACGCCGGGACCTCGGCGACGATCAACGGGCTGCGCCCAGCGATGCGATGGACGTCGACGGTCAGGCCGTCGATCGGCCGGGCCGCGCACCACTCGCGCACGAGCTGGACCGCCTCCTCCATGTAGCCGTGCGCCTCCCAGTCGCTGTCGTATGCCGCCGAGACGTTGGGGATCGTGATGTAGCGCTGCAGCGCCGGCGTGATGTCGTCGGTCCACACGCGCTCGACGTGCTCGCTGATCGCACTCATTGCAGACCCGCCAACGTTCGTTCCGCGTCGGCGACGATCTGGTGGACGAGCTCGCCGGCGGGGATCAGCGAGTCGATCGCGCCGACTCCCTGGCCGGCAGGAAAGAACTCGCGGTCGACGTCGACCTCGGTGCCCTCGGCGGCGCCGAGGTGGTTGGCCCCGGCGGACATCGAGGCGAGCACCTGGGCGGGGAACGGGGCGAGCTCCTCCGGATGGGCGTCGAAGTGGCGGGTCCACTCGTTGCCGAGCACGCGGCACGTCTTGCCGGTGTAGGCGCGGGTCACGACGGTGTCATCCTCGGCACCGGCGATCAACGCGTCCTTGTAGCCGTTGACGGCGCGGGCCTCCGGTGTGGCGATGAAGCGGGTGCCGATCCACACCCCGTCGGCGCCGAGGGCGAGCGAGGCGGCGAGGCCGCGGCCGTCGAAGATCCCCCCGGCGGCGACCACCGGCACCTGATCGCCGACGGCGTCGACGACCTGCGGGACGAGGGCCATCGTGGCGACGGTGCCGGTGTGCCCGCCCGCCTCGGTGCCCTGGGCGACGACGAGGTCGCACCCGCTGGCGACGGCGGCGACGGCGTGGCGGACCTTGCCGCACATCGAGCCGACGACGATGTTGGCGTCGTGCAGGGCGTCGACGATGTCGCGGGGCACACCAAGGCCGGCGACGAACAACGTGGCGCCGCCGTTGATGACGTGCTCGATCCCGGCCTCGACCTGGTCGGGCACGGCAGTCAGCAGGTCGACGCCGAACGGCTTCGTCGTGCTCGCCCGAACCGCGGCGATCTCGTCAGCGAGCTCGGCCGGGCGCATCGTCGACGCGCCGAGGGTGCCGATGCCGCCGGCCTCGGAGACGGCGGCGACGAGCCGATGGTAGGACACACCGCCCATCCCGGCGCACATCACCGGATGGTCGATGCCGAGCAGGTCGGTCAGTCGCGTCCGCACGTTGTCGACCGTACTCAGTCGCCGGCGTACCCGCCGGGCCGGGACAGGAAGCGACGATGCCAGCGCCGCGGCGTCACCGCGATCGCCCGCGGCTCGTCCTCGAACATCCACCGGGCGAAGTTGCGCCGGCCCCACGTCCCCGAGTGGGCGACGATGGACAGCGCCGCGTCGGCGCCACGCGGGTGGCGCAGGACGCGACCGAGCATTGCCGACATGCGGTGGTCGGCGACGAGCTCGCGGCGCACGTCGGCGCGGTAGCGCCCGGCGATGGCGTCGACGGACCCTCCGGTGACGATCGCCTTGGCGGCGAGCCGGCCGGTGAGCAGCGCTTGGCCGATGCCTTCGCCGGTCATCACGTCCGTCGCCGCGGCGGCATCGCCGGCGAACAGCACCGGCCCGTGGGCGAGCACGGCGCGATCGACACGGGCCGGGATCGGCCAGGCGAGCTGGCGACCCTCGGGTGTCGCGCCCGGGCCAAGGGCGGCGGCGATGTGCGGTCGGGCGAGCAGTCCGGCAGCGAGTTGCTTGGCGTCCTTGCCGCCACGAGTGCCGTCGCGGAGCACGCCGAACCCGACGTTGGCGCGCCCGTTGGGCAGCGGGAACGACCAGGCGTAGCCGGGGAGGAGGTCCTCGTCGAACCACACGATCAGCTCGTCGGCGGCGACCCCGGTGACACCACCGACGTACTGGCGGAAGGCGTGCCACTCGCCGAGGTAGCCGGCGGGACCGAGTCCGAGCGCTTTGCGCGTCGGGCTCCACATCCCGTCGGCGGCGACGACATGACGGGCGACGAGGTCGCCGAGCCCCTCGACGCCGACCGTGGCGGTCCCACTGTCGACAGCAGCTGACTTGACGGCGTGGCCGAGGCGAACGTCGGCGCCGGCGGCGACGGCGAGATCGACGAGGGCGGCGTCGAGCTGCAACCGTGGCGTCACCGCGGCGTAGATCCCGGCACCGCCCGGGAGGGGAACCTTGAACGTGCGTCCCGAGGGGGAGCGCAGCACGGCGCCGTCGACGACCTCGAAGTCCGGCACCGAGGCCGGATCGAAGCCGAGGTTCTCGAGCTCGCGCAACGCCAGCGTCGTCAACCCGTCGCCGCAGCACTTGTCGCGGGGGAACTCGGCCTTGTCGACGACGACCACGTCGCGGCCGGCGCGGCGCAGGTCGACGGCCGCGGCGACGCCCGCGGGCCCGGCGCCGACGACGAGGACGTCGATGACCATGAACGGCAGCCTACGAACGCGAGCCGGCCACGCCGTCCGGTTGGGCGGCGCCAGTTGGTCGTTCGTAGTCTGCGACGATGCCGCTCAATCCAGACGCAGTTGGTAGCGAGAGTGACCCTGTCGACGTCAGCTGGGACAGCAAGGACGCCCTCCTCTACGCCGTTGGTGTCGGCGCCGGCACCGATGAGCTCGCGTTCACCACCGAGAACACGAACGGTGTCACCCAGAGGGTGCTGCCGACGTTTCCTGTGGTGATCGGCTGGGGTGCGACCGGCTCGGCGTTGAAGAGCGCTGGCACGTTCAATCCGGCGATGGTCGTTCACGGCACACAGGCGGTCACCCTGCACCGCGAGGTTCCAGTCGATGGCAAAGCGACCCTGACGTCGGCGATCGTGGCGATGTACGACAAGGAGAAGGCCGGGATCATCGTCACCGAGACGAACGCGGTCAGCGACGGCGAGCCGTTGTACACGTTGCGCAGCTCGATCTTCATCCGCGGCGAAGGCGGCTTCGGCGGCGAGCGTGGCCCCTCCGGCCCGCAGAACGTTCCGCCGGAGCGGGCGCCCGACCACGAGGTGAGCTACACGACGTTGCCGACCCAAGCGCTGATCTACCGCCTCTCCGGGGATCGCAACCCATTGCACTCCGATCCCAGCTTCGCCGCCCTGGCCGGCTTCGACCGCCCGATCCTCCACGGCCTGTGCAGCTACGGTTTCACGGGTCGGGCCTTGCTGCACGCCCTCTGCGGGTCCGATCCCGCCCGCTTCCGCCACATCGAGGGCCGCTTCGCATCACCGGTGCTGCCCGGCGACGGGCTCACCGTGCGCGCCTGGGTGACCGGTGAAGGCGAAGCGGTGTTCGTCACGTCCGTCGATGACCGCCCCGTCATCGACCAGGGTCTGTTCCGCTTCGGCTGAGCCAGCTCCGAGGAGCCCTGAGATCGCTGCCTTTCGCATCACCTACGCCACCCTGGCGGCGGACGACGAGGAGCTGCAGGCGGCCTACGCGGCCGCCGTCGACGACGTGCGCGGCCGGCTCGGACAGTTCCACCCACTGCGCATCGGGGCGAGTGACCGAGAGGGTGGTGAGCGGTTCACCACGGTGTCGCCGATCGACACCACCGTTGTCGTCGGGACATTTCCCACCGCGTCGGCGACCGACGTCGACGAAGCGGTCGGCGCGGCGCGGTCGGCACACGCGGCCTGGGCGGCAACCCCCTGGCGTCAGCGCGTCGAAGTCCTCGACCGGGCCGCCGACCTGATCTCCGAGCGTTCCGTCGTCGACGGGGCAGCGCTCGCCTGGGAAAACGGCAAGTCGCGGCTGGAGGCGATCGGGGAGGTCGAGGAGGCAGCCGACCTGATTCGCTACTACACGCACGCGATGACCGAGCACGCCGGCTTCGACGTGCCGATGCTGCGCTTCAGCGACAGCGAGGTCACCACCGACGTGATGCGCCCGTACGGCGTGTGGGCGGTGATCGCCCCGTTCAACTATCCGTCGGCGCTCGTCGCCGGCCCCGCCGGTGCCGCCCTGGTGGCCGGCAACACGGTGGTCATCAAGCCGTCGGCGATCGGCTCGCTCAGCGGTCACCTCGTCTACGGTGCCCTCGTCGAAGCAGGCGTGCCGCCCGGCGCCGTCAACCTCGTCACGGGTGGCGCCGACACCGGCGAGGCGCTGGTGGGGCACCCCGGCGTGGACGGAGTGACGTTCACCGGGTCGAGTGCCGTGGGCATGTCGATCATCCGCTCGTTCGCATCAGTCTTCCCGAAGCCGGCGATCTGTGAGATGGGCGGCAAGAACCCGGTGATCGTCACGGCCGCGGCCGACCTCGACCTCGCCGCCACCGGCACGGCGCGCAGCGTGTTCAGCTTCGCCGGCCAGAAGTGCTCGGCGGCATCGAGAGCCTTCGTCGACGCATCCGTCGCCGACGACTTCATCGCTCGGGTCGTCGAGCGCGGCTGCAGCGATCCCACTCGTCGGACCGCTGGAACCCGGCGGCTTTCTGTCGCCGGTCGTCGACGAGGCCGCTGTCGGTCGCTACGCCGCCGTCGTCGACGACGTCAGCGCCGTCGGCGAGGTGTTATGCGGCGGCCGGCGAGTCACCGACGGCGATCTCGCTGCCGGCCACTTCGTCGCCCCGACCGTCGTCGTCGCGCCGGACGAGTCGCCGGTCTGGACCGACGAACTGTTCGTCCCGGTTCTCGCCGTCCGCCCCGTCGCCTCGCTCGACGAAGCGCTGCAGCGGGCGAACGCCGTGCCGTTCGGGCTCACCGCCGGCCTGTTCAGCGACGACCAAGCGGAGATCGACCGGTTCCTCGGGCGCATCGAGGCCGGTGTGGTCTACGTCAACCGGGCAGCCGGAGCGACGACAGGGGCCTGGCCCGGCGTGCAGCCGTTCGGCGGCTGGAAACGCTCGGGGACCGCCGGCAAGGCGGGCGGCGGCCCCTACTACCTCCAGCAGTACCTCCGCGAGCAATCCCGCACCGTCGTCCGGTCCTAGCTCCTGCCCATCCGAGTGTTAGGTGTCATCCGAGTGTCCCGTGGCGACCTGTCTGACACGAAACACTCGGTCAGCACGAAACACTCGGATGGGTCAACGGTGGAGCAGTTCGACGATGCGGTCGACGGGGAGGCCGGGGGCGATGTGACCGTCGCGGCCGACGACAGTGTCGGCCACGAACAGGGCGTTGGCGACGGCCTCCTCGGTCGCGTCGACGGTGGCCGCGAAGACCGCGTTGATCGAGCCGTCGCCGAGCACGTCGAGCGCAGCGACGCCCTCGGCCAGCCCCGATCGTCGGTTGGTGGTCGAGAAGGCGCAGAAGATCTCCCCGGAGCCGTGTCCGCCGATGCTGCCGAGCCTGGCGAGGCCGAGCCCCACCCGCCTCGCGACGCGAGTGAGCTGCCGGGCGTCGAGGGGGATGTCCGTGGCGACGACACCGATGCAGCTCCCAGCGTCCGCTCGGCTGCGCTCGGCTGCAGCGCGCTCCGCCGCGAGCGTGGTTCCGACGGCGACCCCGCCGAGGCGCAACTGGTCGAGCCCGCCGAAGTTGGCGAGGACGAGCACGCCGACTGTGCCGAGCCCCGCCAGTGCTCGCGACGAGGTTCCGATCCCGGCCTTGCACTCCATCGTGATCATCCCGGTCCCCGCCCCGACGGCACCCTCGGCGACGGGCCCGCTGCGGGCGGCGAGGATCGCCTCCCGGGCGTCTGCCGCTGTCACGTGGCGGCGACGGGATTCGTCGAGCCACGAGTCGTCGGTCTCGCCCACCACGGGGACCGGAACCACCTCGTCGTTGCCCCCGGCACGCGGGACGGCCTCGAACACAGCGTCCACCACCGCATCGAACACCCGCCCGACAGCGGTGGTGCCGGTCAGCATGATCGGCGCCTCGAGCGTCCCCCACTCGGCCATCGCGATCGTGCCGGTGAGCTCGCCACAGCCGTTGAGCACGGCGGAGCCTGCGGCCATCGGCCGCTCCCAGAGCGCGCGAATCTCGTCGGGCACGATCGCTGTCACGCCGGTCCTGGCGATTCCGTCGGGCTCGTCGCGCCAGACGGTGACGTGGCCTACCCGCACGCCTGGGACGTCGGTGATCGCGTTGTGCTCTCCGGTGGGCAGCGCGCCGAACGTCAGCCCGAGCTCGCGGGGCCGTGGGCGCGGCGAGGGTGGTGGCATGCGACGAGTCTGCCCGGTCGGGACGACCCGAGCGGTGCCGACCTATCGTCGGGCGATGCCCGAGGTGCGGCGGATGCCAGTGGTGTGGAGTGATCGGCACGGTGGCCATCGTCCCAACGGCGGCTACTGGCTCGGCATCCGCGAGCAGGGCGACGAGGAGCCCGAACGCGGCGAGGCGTTGCACGCCGGGCTGAAAGCGGCCGGCTACGAAATCGTGACGCCACCGGACCTCGGGCTCGATCCGATCACCGCGGTGCACGACACCGAGTTCGTCGGGTTCCTCTCGCGCTGTTACGCCTCATGGGTTGCCGAAGGGCATCTCGCCGACCCTGGCCAACCGCAGGTCGTCCCGTACCTCTTCGCCACCACGTCGTTCGGCCGCCGCCACCTCGCCGGGCGGCGCCCTGCGACGATCCGCGCCGAGCTCGGGCTCTACGCGATGGACACGATGACGCTGCTGAGCGAGGGGACGTTCGACGCGGCGTGCAGCGCGGTGCACGCCGCCGCCCACGCCGCCGACCTCGTCGCCGACGGGGCTGGGGCGGCTTACGCAGCCGTACGCCCACCCGGCCACCACGCCGGCCCAGCGTTCTTCGGTGGTGCCTGCTACCTCAACAACGCTGCCGCTGCCGCCCAACGGCTGCGCGCCGCCGGCTACGAGCGCGTTGCTGTCGTCGACATCGATGCCCATCAGGGCAACGGAACGCAGGAGATCTTCTGGGAGCGAGCCGACGTGCTCTACGCCAGCGTGCACATCGACCCCGGCGCCGGCTGGTTTCCCCACCTCGTCGGCTACTCCGACGAGTGCGGCGAGGGCGACGGCGAGGGCTGGAATCTCAACGTGCCGCTGTCGTCGGGCGCTGGCGACGAGCCGTGGCTGGCCGGTGTGCGCGATTTGCTCGCCGCCGTCGACCGCCACCGCTCCGACGCCATCGTCGTGTCGCTCGGCGTCGACGCCGCCGAAGTCGACCCAGCTGCTCCGCTGGAGGTCACCGCCGCAGGGTTTCGCGCCGCTGGCGAGTCGATCGCCGAGCTGGGTCTGCCGACGGTGTTCGTGCAAGAAGGCGGATACGTGCTCGATCAGCTCGCCGCCCTGGTGGTCGAGGTGCTCGACGGGTTCGAGGAGGTAGCCGGTGGCTGAGATCCCCGCATCGCTGTGGATCGGCGTCGACGAATCCGGCGGGATCCCCAACCCGGGCCGGCCCGACGTCGACCAACCCCCGCACTGGCGGCTCGAGGCCATTGCGGCCACCGAGCGGCCGCGGAATCTCGACGTCTCGCCCGATGGGACACTCGTCGCCTTCACACTCGACCGCGACACGTCGGACATGTGGGCGATCGACGCAGCCGGTGGACAGCCGGTCCGCCTGACGACCGGTCGTACCCTGGCCGCCTTCTGGGAGGACGGCGGCCCGCAGATCTCGCCAGACGCGACCCGGATCGCCTACATCGCCGCCGGCAAGGTGACCGTCGCGCCGGTTGGAGGCGGCCCGCCGACCGAATTGTGCGATGGGTCGTCGCCGGTGTGGCTCGACGATCGGCGGCTCGTGATCGCCGTCGACCGGGGTCGGCCGCGGAACGAGGCGACGGCCCTGGCCGTCATCGACATCGGCGATCCGTGGCCGGCGCTGCTCGCCGATGGCAACGGTGATCGTGGCGAGGCCAAGGTCTCCCCGGACGGGACGCGTGTGGCCTCGACGATGCTGCACCGCGACGACCTCAACTGCACGAGCCTGCACGTCACCGATGTGTCGACGGGCGCTGACGTCGTCGTTGCGTGCACGCCCGGCCGCAACGTCCGATCACCGGAGTGGTCACCCGACGGCCGCCGGTTGGCGTACGCCGACGAAGGGCCCGGGTGGTACGAGGTGTTCCTCGTGACCGCCGACGGCTCGGAACCCGGACGCGAGCTCACCAGCGCCGGGGCCGACTTCGCCGAGCTGCGGTGGTCGGCCGACGGCAACTGCATCCTGGGAGTGCGCACCCGCCACGGGGTCGGCGACCTCGTCGCCATCGACGCTGCGACCGGCGCCGTCGACGTGCTCGCCCCGGGCGGTACGTGGTCGTCGCCCGCCTGGCTGCCTGACGGCTCGGTCGTCGCGGTGCACGAGTCGCACACGACGCCGCCCCGCCTGTGCCGCATCGCCGGCGGCGAGATCAGTGCGCTCGTCTCCCCGACCCCGGCTGCCGTCCGCGCCGCGCCGCACATTGTCCCCCAACACGTCAGCTATCGGTCGCTCGACGGGACCGAGGTGTTCGGCTGGCTGTACCGCCCGCCGGCGGCGTCACCGGAGCACCCGGTGCCGGCGATCGTCTACCCGCACGGCGGCCCGACCTCGTTCTCCGGTGACGAGTGGGACGGCATCGCCCAGTACTTCATCGACAAGGGCTACGCATGGTTCTCGATCAACTTCCGCGGCAGCACGTCGTACGGGCGCGACTTCGAACGGGCCAACCACGGCGTCTGGGGCGTCGACGACACGAAGGACTGCCTCGCCGCCCATGGCTACCTGGACTCGCTCGGCTGGGTCGACCCGACCCGCGTCGGCATCTTCGGGGCGAGCTACGGCTCGTACCTCGCGCTGCTCTCGGTGGTCGACGACGAGCGCCACCGCTACGCCTGTGCGGCGGCGAAGTACGGCGACTGCGACCTCCTCACGTCATGGGCCCAAGGCGATCTCGTTGGCCGTCTCGATCTCGAACGGATGATGGGTCATCCGGCGCGGCAGCGGGCCGCCTACGAGGCTGGTTCGCCGATCCACCGCGTCGACCAGCTGTCCGTTCCGATCCTCGTCGCTCACGGCGAACAAGACGAGCGGGTCCACCCGAAGCAGGCAGCCGAGCTCGTCGAGGCGCTGCGCCGGCACGGCAAGACCTTCGAGTACGTGACCTATCGAACCGAAGGCCACGGTCTCCTGCGCACCGCGCCGATGGTCGATTTCTACGGTCGCCTCGCTCGCTTCTTCGACTGGTACCTGCGCTAGGTTTCCGGCCCTGGGGAGGCGGCTATGAAGCGACACTTGACAGGACTCGTGGCGGCACTGGCCGTGCTGGCGACGGTGACGGCTCCGGCCGATGCCGGCGGCGCACCGGCCCACCGACCGAGCGCCGAGGACGGCGACGTCACGATGACGATCGGGCTGATACAGGACCTGTCGTCGCCGAACGTGGCCGTCGGCTTCGCCGTGTCGGACTTCGAGATGTGGAACCTGCAGTACGCCACGCTCACGGACAAGGCGGCCGACGACTTCGCCACGATCCCCGGCCTCGCCGAGTCCTGGGAGGGTTCGGAGGACGGGCTGACGTGGACCTACACCCTGCGTGAGGGGTTGACGTGGTCGGACGGCGAACCGTTCACGGCCGAGGACGTCGCCTACACGATCAACCGGTCGCGCGACGAGGAGTGGGTCAACCACTACTCGACGGTGCAGAACCTCGAGGCCACGGCCCTCGACGACCTCACGGTGCAGATCGTCAGCGCCGTCCCCGACCCCAAGCTGCCGACGATGGACGTGTACATCGTTCCAAAGCACGTCTACGAGACGATCCCGGCCGATGAGCTGCTCGACTACGACGCCCTCGACGGCGTCGCCTCGGGGCAGTACTCGCTCGACGAGTGGCGTTCCGGGCAGGACTGGACGATGGTCAAGAACCCCAACTGGTACGGCCGCGACAACGGCATCGACCGGGTCGTGTTCCGCGTGTTCTCCAACCCTGACGCGATGGTCGCGGCGATCCAGCGCGGCGAGATCGACGCCGCCCACCTGATCCCGGCCGGCGCCGTCGAGCAACTGCAAGGCGACGAGAACATCGAGGTCGTCGACGGGCAGCAGGGCGGATTCACCGAGTTGGCGCTCAACGGGATGGCGGGTGGGATCGGCGACGGGCACCCGGCGCTGCAGGACATCGAGGTCCGCCACGCCATCTTCCACGCCATCAATCGCGAAGGCATGTTCCAGCGCATCAACCTCGGCTTGGGGGCGGTCGGCACGACGATCTCACCGTCGGCCGACACGAGCTGGATGCCCGACCTCGGCGACGAGAACTGGGCGTACGATCCTGACCTCGCCAACGAGATGCTCGACGAGGCCGGTTACCTGGATACCGATGGCGACGGCGTTCGCGAGATGCCCGACGGGAGCCGTGCGCTGGAGTTCCGCTACGTCGAACGCTCCGAGTCGGAGTTCGCTCCGGCGGTCCGTGAGTTCATGCTCGGGTTCATGGAGCAGATCGGCATCGCCTTGATCGTCGAGGTGATGGACGACACCCAGCTCTACGACGCCCAGGTGCGCGGCGAGTACGACATGTTCGTGTGGGGCTGGACGCCGTTCGTCGACCCCGACCCGATGCTGTCGTACTTCACGTGCGACCAGGTGACGACCGATCCGGATGTCCCTGGGTTCAACGACGCCAACTGGTGCGACGAGCGCTACGACGAGCTGTACGCCGAGCAGAACGTCGAGCTCGACCCGGAGCGCCGCCGCGAGATCGTCCACGAGATGCTCCGACTGTTCAATCGGGAAGCGACGTACCTCGTGCTGTTCATGGACCCCGACCTCCAGGCGTACCGCACCGACCGCTTCGAGGGGTGGCTGCAACAACCCGCCGAGACCGGCCCGGTGCTGTTCACGAACTCGTCGCCGACGTACGCCAACCTCACCGTCATCGAGTAGCGGTCAAGCAACACACCCGTGCGTGCCAAGTTCGTCCTGGCGAAGGTCGCCGGCGCGGCGGGAACTTTGGCGTTCGTCCTCGTCTTCAACTTCTTCCTGTTCCGCGTCGTCAACGACGACCCGACGGCGAAGCTGTTCCGCGGCCGCAACCTCAGCGACGACCAGTTGGCGCGCCGGCGGTCCGAGTTCAACCTCGACGGGTCGAAGTTCGAACAGTTCGTCGCCTACGTCCGCCAGACGCTGCGCGGCAACCTCGGTGACTCGTTCCTCAGCAATCGGCCGGTGACGACCGAGATCCGTGAGGCGCTGTGGCCGACGGTGTTCCTTGTCGGCACGGCGACCCTCCTGGCGATGGTCGTTGGTGTCGTCGCCGGCACGTACGCCGGATGGCGCCGCCGCGGTGCCTTCGACGCGACGTCCACGTCGGCGTCGATGTTCCTGTACTCCGTTCCCGACTTCTGGCTCGGCATGGTCCTGCTGTGGTTGTTCGCCGTGCGCTGGCCGCTGTTCCCGACCGGCGGATTCGAGGACGCCGGCAGCTCCTCGTCGGGGCTCTCGGCGATCCTCGACCAGGCCCACCACATGGCGCTGCCCGCCCTCACGCTGATGCTCGCGTACATCGGCGAGTACATGATCGTGATGCGCTCGTCGATCCTCGACACCGTCAACGAGGAGTACATCCTGCTGGCCCGCGCCAAGGGGCTACGCGACTCGGCCGTTCGCCGCCGCCACGCCGTTCCGAACGCGTTGCTGCCGGTCGTCAGCCTGTCGGCGTTGAACTTCGGCTTCGTGCTCTCGGGAGCGATCGCCGTGGAGGCGATCTACTCCTGGCCGGGCATCGGTCAGGCGACGCTGGAGGCGATCCGTGGCCCCGACTTCCCGATGCTCCAGGGCCTGTTCCTGCTCAGCAGCGCGGCGGTGATCATCCTCAACCTGATCGCCGACCTGACCCTCGGTTGGCTCGATCCACGGATCGGGGGAAGGTGAGTAGCGAGGTCGCGGCAACGGCGACCGGGCTTTCGCCTCGGTCGCTCGTGCGGGCTCGCCGGGTGGCCGCCGTGCGCGGCTTCGGCTCGGCGTTCCGGCGCGACACCCTGGCGATGATCGGCCTCGTGGTGCTCGCCGGGTTCATTCTGATGGCCCTGCTGGCGCCGGTCATCAGCCCACAGTCAGGGCTCAGTGCTGTCGACTCGATCATCAATCCCGTGTGGGAGTCACCGAGCCGGGCGTTCCCGATGGGCACCGACAACCTCGGACGGTCGGTGTCCGCCCAGTTCGTCTGGGGCGCACGCGTCAGCCTGTTCGTCGGTGTCACGGCGACCTTGCTGACGGTCGTGATCGGGGCCGTCGTCGGCATCGCTGCCGGCTTCTTCGGGGGGCGCATCGACGGCGTGTTGATGCGCCTCACCGACTGGTTTCTCGTCATCCCGTTCCTGCCGCTTGCCATCGTGATAGCAACGGTGCTCGACCGATCGCTGCGCAACATCGTGATCGTCATCGCCATCACGTCATGGCCGGGGACGGCGCGGATCATCCGCGCCCAGGTGCTCACCGCCAAACGGCGGTTGTACGTCGACCGGGCCACCTCGCTCGGCGCCGGGCGCTGGCACGTCGTGCGGCGCCACGTGCTGCCGGCGGTCGCCCCGCTGATCCTCGCCAGCACGACGCTGGCCGTACCGATCTGCATCCTCACCGAGACCACGCTGGCGTTCCTCGGCCTCGGCGACCCGGCCCGTCCGTCGTGGGGCAAGATGCTCGACGAGGCGCACTCCGCCGGGGCGATCACCAGGCAAGCGTGGTGGTACTACCTGCCGGCGGGCATCGGCATCGTCGTCGTCGTGCTCGCCTTCACGCTCGTCGGTCGGGCCATCGAGGAGATCCTCGATCCGAGGCTGCGCGAGCGATGACGGTTCTCGAGATTCGGGGGCTCCACGTCACCTATCGCTCCGAGCGCGGCGACGTGCCGGCCGTGCGGGGGATCGATCTGACGATCGAACCCGGCGAGACCGTCGGGCTGGCCGGGGAGTCGGGGTGCGGAAAGTCGACGATCGCCAACGCCGTGCTGCGGCTGCTGCCGCCGAGCACCCACGTCGAGGGGAAGGTGCTCCTCGACGGCGAAGACGTCCTCGCGATGACGCCCCAGCGGCTCCGCGCCGTGCGCTGGACGTCGGCCGCCATCGTCTTCCAAGGCGCGCTGCACGCTCTCAACCCCGTGCAACGTGTCGGCGCCCAGATCGACGAGGTGATCCAACTGCACTCCTCATCCGACGGCCGCGCCGCGCGTCGCCGGACGATCAACCTGCTCGAGCGCGTCGGGTTGTCGTCGAACCGGGCCAACTCGTACCCCCACCAGCTGTCCGGGGGCCAGCGCCAGCGCGTGCTCATCGCCTTGGCCCTGGCGTGCGAGCCCTCGTTGCTCATCGCCGACGAGCCGACGACGGCGCTCGACGTGATGGTCCAAGCCCAGGTCCTCCGGTTGCTCGCCGACCTGCAGCGCGACCAGGGGTTGGCGATGTTGTTCATCACCCACGACCTGTCGCTGCTGACGTCGACGTGCCGTCGGCTGGCGATCATGTACGCCGGCCGGATCGTCGAGGAAGGGCCGAGCGAGGAGGTGTTCGTCAACGGGTTGCATCCGTATAGCCAGGCGCTGGCCCGGGCCTTTCCGCTGATCGGCGACCCCGCGTCCCGGATGGCGCCGAGCGGTCTGCGCGGCGACCCGCCGAACCCCGCCGACCTGCCAGGCGGATGTCCGTTCGCCCCGCGGTGCGACGCGGTGATCGACGAGTGCCGGTCGCACGACGTCATGCTGCGTCTCAGTGCCGCTGGTCGCCGGGCCGCGTGCGTCCACGTCGGGACGACCGATGGATGAGACGCTGCTCGCCATCGACGACGTCCACGTCACGTTCGCCAGCAGGCACGGTCCAGTCCGCGCCGTGGACGGCGTCAGCCTTGATGTCCGGCGGGGCGAGGTTGTGGCCCTCGTCGGCGAGTCGGGCTGTGGCAAGACGACGCTGCTGCGCGCCGTGCTCGGCCTCGAATCGATCACGTCGGGATCTGTCACGTTCGACGGGCGGACCGTCGCCTACGGCCACCGGGCGGCGCGCGGCTTGCGCCGCAAGGTGCAGATGGTCTTCCAGGACCCCACCGGCGCGCTCAACCCGCGGCACACGGTGTACGAGGCCGTGGCCGAGGGGATCCGCATCCATGGGATCACCGGAGACGAGACAGGTCTCGTCGCCGGTGCGCTCGGTCGGGCGGGCCTGCGCCCTGCCGAGCGGTTCATTGGCCGCTACCCACACGAGATCTCCGGCGGCCAGCGCCAGCGCGTGCTGATCGCTGGAGCGATCGCCCTGTCCCCGCAGCTGCTCCTCGCCGACGAGCCGGTGGCGTCGCTCGATGCCTCCGTCCGCGGCGAGATCCTCCTGCTGCTCCGTTCGCTCGTCGACGAGTCGGGGTTGTCGATCGTGGCGGTGACCCACGACCTCGGCATGGCATGGAACATCGCCGACCGCATCGCCGTGATGTACCTGGGCAAGGTCGTCGAGCTGGGAACGACCGAGCAGGTGCTGGAAGCGCCTCAGCATCCCTACACCAAGGCGTTGTTGTCGGTGGTGCCGGAGACGAAGCATGTCGAACCACAGATCCTCGCCGGCGAGATCCCCGACCCCAGCTCGATCCCGGTCGGATGCCGATTCCATCCTCGATGTCCGGTGCTGCTGGGCGGCGAGGCGGCGCGGCTCGGGGTCAGCGACCGCTGCACCGCAGTCGGTGTCGAGCTCGAGGACCAGGGCGCCGGCCACCTCGCCGCCTGCCACGCCCTGTCCGCCCCCGACCCGCAACCGATGGGTGTTTAGGGAACCGTTCCGTACCCTAAACACCCATCGGTCGGCCGAAGAGTCCGCTCCGGTCGATCAACGGCGGCGGCCCGAGTTTCCGCGCACTCCGCCGATCGCCTGCAGCACGAGCAACAGCAGGCAGGCCCCGAGGAAGGCGATCAGCAACGAGCGCCAGCTGAAGTCTCCGATCCCGTCCTCGCCGGCCGCTTGGGCGATCGCCCCGCCGACGAGCGCACCGAGCACGCCGATCACCATCGTGTACAGGCAGCCTTTCCGCTCCTCGCGCGTGACCCACGAGGCGAACCCGCCGGCGATCAGCCCGACGGCGATCCACCCAAAGATGTTCATCCGGGGACTGTAGAAGACGACCGATGGGTGTTTAGGGGACTGTTCCGTCCCCTAAACACCCATCGCTGGTCGGTCAGCGGGGGAGCGTGACGGTCCAGTGCCGGTGGGCGAACTTCGGCGCCGTCCTCGGTGACGAGGAGGTCGATCTCGACGCGCAGCGCCGCTTCGTCCGAGCGGACCGTCAGGGCCGCTTCGGTGCGGCAGGTCGCCTCCGGCCAGCGGATCTCGAACGAAGCCGAGCCTTCCGCCCAGGCGTCGGCGGGGTTGATGGTCGACACGCCGACGCGGCCCCGATAATCGTCGGTGATCGTCGCCCCGTGCGTCCCCTCGTAGGTTCCCCCGTAGCGCGTGACGACCTCGGTACACCGGCCGAGCACGTCGTGCTCGACACTCCACACGACGCCGTCTGCCTCATCGGGGTCTGGGCCTGTGCCCGCCCCGAATCGGTGTGCAGATATCGGTAGGTCGTCGACGATCGGCAGCACCACCGACACAGTCGACGCATCAACCTCCAGCGTCACGGGGCCGGGTGGTGGCCAGCAGTTCGGCCAGTCGGTGCCGGCGATCGCCAGGCGTAGGACGTGACCGGGTGCGAGGGTCCACGTCGTCGCCTCCAGGTCGACCGTCACGTCGAGCCACTCGCCAGGATCGAGCGGTTGCGGTGTGGCGCCGACGACACCTGCTGCGTCCACCGGCCAGCAACCAAGGTGGGTGAGGTCGAGCATGCCGCGGGTGATCAGGGCCGACGTCCCGTCGGCGAACACGTCACACAACTTGGCGCTGACGTGGCCGTAGCGCCGATCACTGCGCATCCGCAGGCGGACGACCCCGTTGCCGAGCACCTCGTGGGCGTCGTCGAGCGGCCAGTCGTAGACCAACGACCGGGCATTGTCGTGGCGCTGGTCGAGCGGCTGCCCCCATGGGAGCGAGCCAGTGCACGAGTTCCAGGCGGCGATGCCGACGTCGCCACGTACCTCGAGGTGGTCGATGCCCTCCGCCGCGCTATTCCACGTCTGCCGACGTGCGCCGGGATGCGGCCAAGTCGCCGCGTCGCGCCACACCCCGGGATGATCGTCGAGGTCCGGCTGCGGTACCACGGGTCGGCGAACGAAGATCTGCGCGTTGCACGTCGCCGATCGGGGTCCGTCACGAAGATGCTCGTCGAAGAAGGCGAGGATCTCGGCCGTGTCGTCGATGGTCGGTCCCGGACGGGCGTGGTGCGGGCTGCGGTGGCCCCACGGCCCGGCGACGAGGCGCCACGGCAGGCCGTTCCGCGTGTACTGCTCGATGACCCGGAACGTGTTGTTGCGATAGCCGTCGGCCCATCCGGCGACGAGCATCGTCGGGCACGACATCCGCTCGTAGCCGGCTCCATCGGCTCCGAGGCGGATCGAGCCACGCCGCCACGTCGGCCCATCGAGCGGATTGGACAACCACTCGAGCAGCCAGGGTGGTGTCTCGTCGATTCGCCGCCGCCAGTGCTCCCGCCAGCCATCGCCGGCGATGGCCGGCACCGGAGGCAGGGCATTCATGGCGATCATGTACAGCGGGTAGTCGATGAGGTCGATCGCCCGCAGCACCCCGCCGCACCAGTGCACGTCGTCGGTGTAGCGGTCGTCGGTGGCGTACATCGCCACGACAGCGCCGAGTGCGCTCGCGCCACCGTCGGCGGCCATCTGCAGGGCGTTGAACCCGGAGTACGACGTACCGAACATCCCGACGCGGCCGCTCGACCATGGCTGGTCTGCTAGCCAGTCGATCGCCGAACGAAGGTCGCGCCGTTCGACGTCGGGGTACTCGTCGGTCATCACGCCTTCCGACGATCCGGTGCCGCGCAAATCGAGGCGCAGCACCGCGAACCTCGAGTCGACGTAGCGGGCGTAGGTCTCCCGGTACGACGCCGTGACGTCGTCCTTCCGGTAGGGGAGCGCTTCGAGCAGAGCGGCGAACGGCCCGGTGCCCTCAGGGAGGAACAGGCTGCCGGCCAGGCGCACGCCGTCTTCGGTGTCGATGGCCACCTCGTGCTCGGTCATGTCGGTTGGCAAAGTACCGTTCCCGCGGTGCCCCGCACGCTTCCTGCCTCCTGGTACGGCGACCCGGACGTCTTCGAACGCGAGCGGCGATCGGTCTGGCACGACGAGTGGCTGATGTTCGCGCCCGCGGCGGCGCTCGAGCGTCCGGGCCAGTACGTCGCCGAGGACGTCGCCGGCAGCCCGGTGTTCGTTGTCGTCGAGCGTGACGGTTCGCTGCGCGGCTTCCACAATGTCTGTCCCCACCGCGCCGGGGTGATCGTGTGGCCAGGCTCCGGAACCGCCGGCAACCTGGTGTGCAGGTATCACGGCTGGGCGTTCGACTGGGACGGCAAGCTCAAGGCAGCGCGTGACTTCGGCGACGAAGCGGAGCTGTGCCCGGACGACCGCACGCTCACGCCGATCTCAGCCGCTCAGTGGCGCAACCTCGTGTTCGTCCACCTCGGTGAGAACCCGCCACCGTTCGACGAGGCGATGGCCCCCTTCGCCTCCGAATGCGAGCGGTTCGGCCTCGAGTCGTTCACGTATCTTCGCCGAGTCGAGCGCCACCTCACCTGCAATTGGAAGACCTACGCCGACAACTACCTCGAGGGCTACCACGTGTCGCTCCTCCACCCGAGCCTCAGCCGGGCACTCGACATGTCGACCTATCGAGTGAACGTGCCCCACGAGTCCTACTGCGTTCACCGCGCCAACACGGCTGCAGGCTCACCTTCCGGCGGTGCGTGGCTGTTCCGCTATCCGAACCTCGCCGTCAACGTGTACGCCGGCGGGATGAACGTCGAGCGCATCGTTCCCGACGGGCCAGGGCGAACGCGCGTGGTGTACGACTACTTCGCCCGGCCTACAGACGAGGCGGAGATCGAGCGAATGCTCGAGATGTCCAACGTTGTGCTCGACGAGGACCAAGCGATCTGCGAGGCCGTCCAGCGCAACCTCGATGCCGGGCATTACGTGACTGGGCCACTCAGCCCGCGCCACGAGGGTGCCGTGCACTGGTTCCAATCTCGACTGGCTGCCGCAGTCGGGAACACGTGAGCAGCAGCCTCACGCCAACCCTGCCGGCCGCCGCCTACCTCAGCGACGAGGTGTGGGCCGCCGAGCGCGAGCGGATCTGGTTCCGCCAGTGGGTCGCCGTCGCCCGCGTCGAGGACGTCGACGTGGTGGGCCATCGAGTCCTCGTTGATCTCGCCGGGGAGTCCGTGTTGGTCGTCCATGCCGACGATGGCCTGCACGCCTTCTACAACGTGTGCCAGCACCGCGGCGCCGAGCTCGTCGACCGCGACGGCCCGCCGTGCGGATCGTTCGGAGCGGTCATTCGATGCCCGTACCACGGGTGGACCTACGCCCTCGATGGCCAACTCAGCGTGACGCCGTTCTTCGAACGCCCGGAGACCGCCGACGGACGGCCGATCAGTCTCAGTGAGCTCGCCGTGGCCGAATGGGGCGGGTTCGTGTTCGTGTCCGACAAGCCCGTCGACGACCTCCCAACGCAACTCGGCGCTGTGGTCGAACGGGTGCGGAGGTACCCGCTCGCCGAGCTGCGACGAGGGCTGGCCTTCCGTTACGACATCGCCGCCAACTGGAAGGTGCTCGCCGAGAACTACAACGAGTGCTACCACTGCGCACCGGTCCACCCGGAGCTGTGCGCCCTCGTGCCGGCGTTTCGTCGGGGCGGCGGCGGTCTCGACTGGCCCGACGGCATCCCCCATCGCGACGGTGCGTGGACGTTCACGATGACCGGCACGTCGACACGCCGGCCATTTGCCGAGCTCGACGGGGCAGAACGCACGCGGCACAAGGGCGAGCTGATCTACCCCAACCTGCTGCTCAGTCTCAGCGCCGATCACGTCGCCACGTTCCGCCTCGCTCCCCAGGGGCCGGGCACGACGACGGTGCTGTGCGACCTTCTGTTCCACCCCGACGAGCTGGCTACGCCGATGTTCGACCCGTCCGACGCCGGTGACTTGTGGGAGCTCGTCAACCGGCAGGACTGGGCGGTCTGCGAGCGGGTGCAGCGGGGGATGTCCTCGCGCGGCTGGCACGGCGGTTGGTTCGCCCCGATGGAGGACGATTCCGCCGACATCACGAGGTGGTACCACCGGCTGATGGCCGACGGCTGATGACCGTCCGGCAGGAGCGGGCACCCGACTTCGACGTTGCCGTGGTCGGACTCGGCGGCCTCGGCGCTGCCACCGCCTACTGGCTGGCGCGGCGCTCCGTGTCGGTGGTCGGCTTCGAGCAGTTCGAGCTCGGCCACGCTCGCGGCGCATCGCACGATCACTCCCGGATCATCCGCCGCTCGTACCACACTCCCCGGTACGTCCGCCTCGCTGCAGACGCCTACAAGGCGTGGGCAGCCGTCGAGGCCGACGCCGGGACGACGATCGTCACGCCAACCGGTGGGATCGACCTGTTCCCGCCGGACGCGGCCATCGACTGGGTGTCGTACCGGACGAGCCTCGATGAGATCGGTGTGCCGTACGAGTGGATCGACGGGTCCGAGGTGCGGCGACGCTGGCCGGCGTTCGGTCGTGGCACGGCCGTGACCGACGAGGTGATGGCGATCTTCTCGGCACAGACCGGCATCGTCCCGGCGGGTCAGGCGACGGCGACGATGCACCGACTGGCTGTCGAGCATGGCGCGCTCCTGCGGCCCAACACGGTCGTCCGTGAGTTGCGTCCCGTCGGCGGTGAGGTCGATGTCGTCACGGACCGTGGCGTCGTGCGCTGCGGCGCGGTGGTCGTGTGTGCCGACGCCTGGACGAACCGGCTGCTCGAACCGCTCGGGCATCGCCTGGAGCTCAGCGTGACCCGCGAACAGGTGACCTACTTCGCCACCGACGACATCGACGACCTTCGCCCCGGTCGCTTTCCAGTGTGGATCTGGATGGACGATCCGAGCTTCTACGGGTTCCCCGAGTTCGGGGTCGCGGGTGCGTTCAAGTCAGCCGAGGACTGTGGCGGCCCGGTCGTCGATCCTGATGCCCGGACGTTCGACGCCGATCCGGTGATGGAGCGGCGCGTGGCGACGTTCGTCGACGGCCTGATCGGACACCGTCGGCCGACGCCACGAACGACGACCTGCCTGTACACGCTGACCGCCGATCGCGACTTCGTGCTCGATCGACTCCCCGATCTACCCCAGATCATTGTCGCCCTCGGCGCGGCGCATGCCTTCAAGTTCGCCGCGTGGTTCGGGCGCCAGCTCGCGGTGCTGGCGATGGGCGGTGTTGCCGGCCCCGAGCTGGCACCGTTCTCGATCACCCGCCCGGCGTTGGGCAAACCCGCCGATCGCGCCGCCTGGCTCGTCTGATTGGAGTGTTTCGTGCCGATGGAGTGTTTGCCGCGGGCGTGTCGGCGCGTAGCACTCCATCGACAGCAAACACTCCAATGGGAAGCGTCAGGCGCTGAGGACTGCGACGGCGTCGGCGATGGGGACGTCGCGGCGGTCACCGGACTTGCGGTCGCGCACCTCGACGACGCCGTCGGCGACGCCACGGCCGACGACGACGATCGTCGGCACGCCGATCAGCTCGGCGTCCTTGAACTTGACGCCGGGCGACGCCGAGTCTCGGTCGTCCAGGAGAACTCGCACGCCGGCCGCCTCGAGGTCGGCACTGAGCTGTTCGGCGACCGGCCACTGCTCGCCACCGGGCTTGGCGGCGATGACGACGTGAACGTCGGCGGGGGCGACCTCGCGCGGCCAGCAGAGGCCGAGCTCGTCGCACGTCAACTCGGCGATGGCGGCGACGGCGCGTGAAACGCCGATCCCGTACGAGCCCATCGTCACCGTGATCTCCTTGCCGTCGGCGTTGAGCACCTGGAGGTCGAGGGCCTCGGCGTAGCGCCGTCCGAGCTGGAAGATGTGGCCGATCTCCACACCGCGCGCGGTTTCCAGAGCCGTGCCGCACTCCGGGCATGGATCGCCGGAGTCGACGTTGGCGACGTCGATCATCCCGTCGGGCGTGAAGTCTCGACCGGCGACGAGGCCGACCACGTGGTTGCCGTCGCTGTCGGCACCGGTGACCCACGCCGTGCCGGTGACGATGCGCGGGTCGACGAGGAAGCGGATGCCCGACGAGGAACGCTCGCCAAGCGCGCCCGGCCCGATGTAGCCCTTGGCGAGCGTCGGGGTGCGGGCGAAGTCCTCGTCGGTGAACGGCTCGGGCTCGGCGGGCAGCACGGCGGCCTCGAGCCGCTTGAGATCGACATCACGGTCGCCTGGTACACCGATGGCCAACGGCTCTCGGGTGCCGTCGGGGTGACGGAGCATGACGATCACGTTCTTGAGGGTGTCGGCAGCGGTCCATGGCCGACCGTCGACCCGGGCAAGGTCGTCGCGAGCGTTCAGATGGTCGACGAGCGTGGCGATCGTCGGCGTGTCGGGCGTGTCGTGCACGACCGCAGGTGCCAGCTCGTCGACCGGCCGCTCGGGTGGTGGCGAGACGTGGACCGCCTCGACGTTGGCCGCGTACCCGCAACTGGGGCAGCGGACGAACGTGTCCTCGCCGTTCGGGATCGGAGCGAGGAACTCCTCGCTCGCCGAACCGCCCATCGCCCCGGACATCGCCGACACGATGACGAAGGGCATGCCGAGGCGATCGAACGTCTTGATGTAGGCGTCGCGATGGCGCTGGTAGGAGACCGCCAGCCCGGCGTCGTCGACATCGAAGCTGTACGAGTCCTTCATCACGAACTCGCGACCGCGGAGCAGGCCGGCCCGGGGGCGCGCCTCGTCCCGGTACTTCGTCTGGATCTGGTAGATGACAAGGGGCAGGTCCTTGTACGAGGAGTACAGGTCCTTGACGAGGAGCGTGAACATCTCCTCGTGAGTCGGGGCGAGCAGGAAGTCGTTGCCGCGACGGTCCTTGAGCCGGAACATCCCATCGCCGTACTCGGTCCAGCGATTGGAGGCCTCGTAGGGTGCCTTCGGCAGCAGGGCCGGGAAGTGGACCTCCTGGAATCCTGCTCGGTTCATCTCGGCGCGAACGATCTCCTCGACGTTGCGATAGACGATCCATCCCAACGGCAGCCACGTGAACCCACCTGGCGCGGCGCGGCGGATGTAGCCCGCCCGCGTCATCAACCGATGACTGGGAAGCTCGGCATCGGCGGGATCGTCGCGCAGGGTTCGCAAAAACAACGTCGACATCCGCAACACGACGGGCACGATACGGCGATCACGACGGCACGGGGAAGCGTCGCCGGATCCAGTCGGCGTAAAGCGGGTCGACGACCGCAAGCCTGCCGTCGCGCTTGACCAACGTCCCGTCACCGAGCAGATGGTCCACGGCTGCGGTGGCGGTTCCCGGCGACAGCTCGAGGACTTCGGCTGTCCGGCCGTACACCCGCCCACCGGCGGCGACGGCGCGGAGCGTCTTCTGGTGCCCGGCGGGCACCATGGTGTAGAGCCGCTCGAGCCCGCTCGCGACGGACACGCGCACGTCCTCGATCGCGGCAGCCCACGTTGCTTCGTCGGCCGTCTCGCCTTCGGGGGTGAAGCGCCAGAGGGCGTCGGCGAGCTGCATCGCTCGTTGCGGATGCCCCTCGGCGGTCCGTACGACGGAGCTGACCATTCCTCCCGTGCTGCGGCCGGTTGCCGCGAAACCATCCTCGACGATGTTGGTCACCGCAGCGATCTCCAGCGGGCCGATCTCCACGAGATCGGCCTGCGCGAAGAACGGCTGAGCACGATCGGTGAACAGCATCTGCATCGTCGACGGCTGCGAGCCGGCGAACACGATCCCGAGCTCGCGGTAGTGGTGCTGGAGCTGCGTGCGCAGCATTCCGGCACCGCCGCGCACGCGGGCGATTCCGGAGAACTCGTCGAACACGACGACCAGAGGATGCTTCTGGGCGGTGCGCACGAGCACGTCGAGCAGCGTGCGCACGGTGAGCACCGGGTCGGGACGATCGTTGCGGCCCTTCGACAACTCGATGCCGACGAACCCGATCTGCAGTGAGAACGTGCCCGCCAACGAGTCGATCGCCCGCCGAATTCGGCCGCGGACACTGGCGAGCCCCTGGTCGATGGCACCAGCGAGGTCGGCGACCGAGTTGAGCTCGTAGAGGTCGATCCACACCGTCTCGGTCCCGGCCTCGGCGAGGTCGGCGGAAACCCGGCGCAGCACGCTCGTCTTGCCGTACCGACGGGGCCCGAGCAGGGCGGTCACCCGTCGTGAGGTGATCCGCGCCTCGAGGTCGCGGACGAGGTCTTCGCGCTCGCTGACCTGGTCAGGATCGAGTGGTCCGTGATAGGGAAATGGCGACTCATCGGGAGGGGTCACCACGAGAACGATACTCGATTCAGTCGAGTATCGAATACTCTGTGTACCCGACCCTCGAATGCCTGAGCATGAACTTGGCGCGTGGCGTGGTCATGCCGCAACCGATGGGTGTCAGGGGGACCGAATCGTCCCCTACACACCCATCGGTTGCGGTAACCGTCCTCGCGTTCCGTCAGGGGTCGGGTGCCGCGAGTTCAGACCGGCGGTGCTCCAGGTGGGCGCGTTCGGTGTCGTTGGTCGCAAGACCGATCGCCTCGCCGAACGAAGCGAGAGCCTCGTCGCGGCGTCCCAGGCGAGTTAGCAGCTCGCCGCGGACGATGGCGAGGTCCTTGGCGCGGCCGACCACCTCGTCGAGACCTTCGAGCAGCGCGAGGGCGACTTCTGGACCGTCGACCTCGGCGACGGCGACTGCCCGGTTGATCCGCACAACCGGGGAACCGGTGAGCTCATCGAGCTCGGCATACAGCGCGGCGATCGCCTCCCAGTCGGTGCCTGCCGCCGTCGGGGCGGTGGCGTGGGCAGCGGCGATCAACGCCTCCAATCGGTAACGATCGGCCAGCCGCTCCGCAGGCGTGTCGTCGCTGCGCCGGCGGATCGCCGTGCTGAGGAGGCGCAGGCCTTCGGCGATCTCGTCGTGTCGCCACACCGTGCGATCCTGGTCGGGCAGCAGCACGAGGTTCCCGGCTGCGTCGACTCGGCTCGCTCGTCGAGCGTGCTGCAACGTCATCAGCGCCCGCAGCGCACCGACCGCCGGCTGATCCTCGACCACCTCGTCGACGACGCGCCCGAGGCGGATCGCCTCCTCGCACAGTTCGGCGCGGACCAGCGCCGTGCCCTCGGTGGCGACGTAGCCCTCGGTGAAAACGAGATAGATGACGGCGAGCGCGGCCTCGATGCGCTCCACGAGCCGCTCGGTCGGCGGCGCGGCAAACGGGATGCCGGCGGCGACGATCTTGCGCTTGGCGCGGGTGAGGCGAGCGGCCATCGTCGTTTCACTGACGCGGAAGAGGCGGGCGATCTCGCTGACGCGCAGGCCGGCGACGAGGCGCAATGTCAGCGCCGCGCTCGATCCTGTCGGGATCGCCGGGTGGCAGCACATGAAGATCAGCCGCAGCCGGTCATCGGCGATCGTGTTCACCTCGTCCGACGGTTGTGACGGCAATGTCGCAGGCTGCTCGTCAACCACGAGGAGCGGCAACTTGCGGGCGGCGATCGCCTCGGCGCGCAGCGTGTCGAGGACCTTGCGCCGGGCCGCCGTCAGCAGCCAGCCGGCCGGGTTCGCCGGCACCCCGCTGCTCGGCCAGGTCCGCGTCGCTGCGGCGTAGGCCTCCTGCACCGCGTCCTCGGCGAGGTCGATGCGCTTGAACTGGCCGATCAGCAGGGCGACGAGGCGGCCCCAGTGCTCGGCTGCCGTCGCGACGTCAGAGGTCGGCAACCGGGCGGATCTCGATGGTGTACTCGGGCAGGACACGGACCGCTTCGATGACCTCGTCGAGGCTCGGGGCGTCGACGAGGTAGAAGCCGCCGAACTGTTCGGCGGTTTCGGCGAAGGGACCGTCGGTGATCATCACCTCGTCGCCGCGTCGGCGGAACGTCGTCGCCGTGCCCACCCCTTGCAACGCCTCGGCGGCCACCACGGTGATCCCGAGCTCGGCCATCAGCTTGTAGAAGCGGTCGTGCTGCTCGATGTACCGCTGTCGCTGGGTGTCGTCGGCGTTCTCCCAGATCGCCTCGTCCTCGTGGAGCAGAACGGCGTACTTCATCAACCCTGCTCGTCGTGCGGCACGACCGGGCGGAGCTCGAACGTCGGCTCGTACAGGGCGCTCCCGACGAGTTCGAGGAGTCCGTCGGGATCGCCGGTGTCGATCATGTAGAAGCCGCCGAGCTGCTCCGCCGTCTCGGCGAACGGACCGTCGGTGACGTCGACCGAGTCATCGGTGCGACGGAGAGTCCGTGCCGACGAGGTGGAGTGAAGCTCAGCGCCGCTGGTGATCTTGTGACCCTTCTCTGCGCACAGGCGGCTGAATTCGGCGTGGGCGGCCATCACCTCCTGGCGGGTTGCCTCGTCGGCAGCCTCCCAGACCTTCTCGTCGCCGTAGATGAGCAATGCGTATTCCATTGTCGTGGTCCTGTCTGTTGCCGGCGTCGCCGGAGAGCTCGACCCGATCGTCGTCTCCACCAGCATGACGCTCGAGAATGCCGGAATCGACAGGACCGGGGAGATTTCCTGGCGGCGCTATGCTGGAGACCCGTTCGATTGGTGGCAACCGAGAGGCGTGGGGTTCGCCCCACGCCTCGTTTTATGAGTCGTGGAAGGAGGAATGATGGGCATGGACACCGAGCTCCCGGTACTTGCACGGGTCCGCGACCTGGTCGTTCCGATCGCCACCGACCTCGGGCTCGACGTCTACGACATCGAGCAGCGCGGCGGCACCCTACGCATCACCCTCGACACGCCACCCGGAGCCGTCGCCGGCGTGACGCTCGACGTGCTCTCCCTCGCCAGCAGGCTGATGTCCAAGGAGCTCGACCAGCACGACCCGATCCCGTCCCGCTACACCCTGGAAGTCACCAGCCCAGGGGTCGAGCGGACGTTGCGTACCCCGGCTCACTTCCAGCGAGAGGTCGGCAAGCTCGTCGCCATCCGCCTCGCCAACGTCGAGGCCGATCAGCGCCGCGTCCAGGGGATCATCTCGGCGGCCGACGACGCTGGTGTGACGATCCGCGCCGAGGACGGCGATCATCGGATCGCCTACACCGACATCGATCGCGCCAAGACCGTGTTCGAGTGGGGTGGCCAGCCCAAGCCGGGCAAGAAGCAGACCGAGAAGGAGTCGTCGTCGTGAGCAACCTCGATATGTCCGAAGCGATCCGGCTGCTCGCCCAGGAGAAGGGCCTGTCCGAGGACTCCCTGTTGCACGTCCTGGTCGACGCCTTGGCCTCGGCCTACAAGCGCCGCCCGGGCGCCGCAGACGAGGTCGTCGTCGAGGTCGACCCGCAGACGATGGAGTTCACATTCATCGCCTATGACCTCGACGAGGATGGCAACTGGGTCAACGAGCGCGACGACACGCCAAGGCGCGACGAGCTCGGCCGGATCGCCGCCCAGACGTTCCGCCAGGTGATGAGCCAGCGCATCCGCGAGGTCGAGCGCGACCGCAAGTTCGAGGAGTACGCCAACCGTGAGGGCGACATCGTCACCGGCATCATCCAGCAGACCGACACGCGCTACACGCTGCTCGACCTCGGCCGCGTCGAGGCGTTGCTGCCTCAGGCCGAGCAGGTGCCGTTCGAGCGTCCGCAGCCCGGCGATCGTTGCAAGGCGTACATCGTCGAGGTGCGCAAGACGGCCAAGGGTCCGCAAATCGTCGTCAGCCGCACCCACCCGGGACTGATCAAGCGGCTGTTCGAGCTGGAAGTGCCGGAGATCGCCGACGGCATCGTCGAAATCAAGGCCTGCGCCCGCGAGCCTGGTCACCGCACGAAGATCGCCGTGTGGTCGAACGATCACAACGTGGATCCGGTGGGCGCCTGCGTCGGTGCCCGCGGTGGGCGGGTGCGGATGGTCGTCAACGAGCTGCGCGGCGAGAAGATCGACATCGTCCCGTTCTCCGAGGACTTCACCGACTTCGTCGCCAAGGCGTTGTCGCCCGCCAAGGTGTCACGCGTCGCGATCTCCGAGGACGGCACGCAGGCCGACGTCATCGTCCCCGATCACCAGCTCAGCCTGGCGATCGGGCGTGAGGGCCAGAACGCCCGGCTGGCGGCACGTCTCACCGGCGTGCGTATCGACATCCGCTCGGAGACGCAGCTCGCCGAGGGCGTGCAGCCGCGCAGCGAGCTCGACGCCGACGTCGAGTACGCCGAGGGCCAGTGGATCCAGAACGCCGCCAGCGGCGAGATGGAATGGCACGCCGCCGACGGCACCGTGATGTCCGAGTCCGACTGGGCCGCCTCTCAAGGAGAGTCGCCGGAAGACACGGCCGAGCCCGAGAAACCCGCCGAGCCCGCTGCGACGACACGGCCGAGGCCGCTGAAGAGACGGCTGAGCCCGCCGACGACACGGCCGAGCCCGTCGACGACACGGCCGAGCCCGTTGACGACACGGCCGAGCCCGTTGACGACACGGCCGAGCCCGTTGACGACACGGCCGAGCCCGCTGACGACATGGAGGAGAAGGCTGAGTAACAGTCCACGCCAACCGGAGCGCACCTGCATCGGGTGTCGTACCCGGCGGCCGCAGGCCGCCCTCGTTCGCGTCGCCCTCGGATCCGACGGACGGATCGTGGCGAGCCGAACGGCCCCCGGGCGGGGGGCCTGGCTGTGCGATCCGGCCGTCCCGTGTTTGCAAATGGCTCGGCAGCGGCGAGGCTTTGACAAGGCATTTCGGCAGTCGGTCAACGTGGCAGCGATTGACGAGCTGGACCGGGTGCTGAGAGAGATGGCGACAGGTAAGGGCTGAGACGTATGGCGAAGAACATGAGAGTGCACGAGTTGGCCAAGGAGCTCGGGATGACCAATGCCGAGACGGTGGACCTCGCCGGGGCGCTCGGCGTGCCGGTGAAGAGCCACTCGTCATCGCTCAACGAGGCGTACGCGGACATGATCCGCCGTCGCGCCGTTCGTGACGGCCTGACCCGCGACGAGCAGCCCGAAGAGCCCAAGCCGGTCAAGAAGACGACCAAGAAGGCGGCCGGCAAGTCGGCGAGCAAGACGGTCGCCACCGAGCCCACGGACACCGCAGCCGCGGACGTTGCCGTCGAAGATGCCCAAGCGGTCCCCGTTGCACCGGTGCCCGCCCCCGAGCCCGTCGAACCGCCGGCGGCGGCGGAGTCGCCGGCGCCGGTCGAACCACCTGCACCCGAACCGGCGTCTGCTGCGCAACCGTCGGCGGACACGGAGCCAGTCGTCGCCGAGGTTTCCGAACCGGTCGAGCCGACCGAGGCCCCCGTTGTCGCCGAGCAACCCGTCGTGGAAACGCCCGTCGAGCCACCGACGAGCGTCGATGAGCCGGCCGCTGCCGAGGCCGCGCCGCGCCCGACGGTCACCACTCGGCCCGCCGAGCCCACACACGCTGAACGAGTCATCTCGTCGGGCCGGCCGTCTGCTGACGCTCCGGCTCCGCGACCGATCGAAACGCCCGCGGCCCGGTCTGGGAGCCCGGAGAGCCGTCCCGCGCCCGCGACCGTCGGCGCTGCCGGCGAGCGTGGCGGCGAGTGCTTCGACGAGTGCGCCACCGCGCCCGGTCCGCCCACTGTCGCCCACCGGCAAGCCGATCCCACCGCCGCCCGGCCGTCCGTTGTCGCCGTCCGGCCGACCGATCCCGCCGCCGCCCGGCAGCGCACGACCGGCTGCGGGCGCCCGCGTCGGTGCTCCTGGTCAGCGCAGCGGCCCGCCAGGAGGACCGCGCACCGGAGCTGGACCTCGACCGACGGGCGGTCGCCCTGGTCCCGGCGCCTTCGCTCCAGGTGGTGGTCGCCCCGGCGGCCGTCCCGGCTCCGGAGGCCCAGGCGGTCCCGGCGGTCCCCCCGGGCCTGGCTCGCGTCCAAGTGGGCAACGCCGTCCGCCGCGCCGCGGCCGCGGTCGTCGTCGTCGCCGCGACCGCGAGGAGCTGCAGCCGCAGTTCACCAACTACACGCGTAGCGACGCCCCGGTTCCCGAAGGCACCATCGTCATCGAGCGCGGCGTGTCGGCCCAGGAGTTCGGGCCCAAGCTCAACCGCACCGCCGCCGACGTGGTCCGCTTCTTGCTCAACAACGGTGAGATGGTGACCGCGACGATGACGCTGTCGGACGAGCAGATGGAGCTGTTCGCCCTCGAGATCGGTGCCGAGATCCTCCTCGTCGAGCCTGGCCAGCAGGAGGAGATCGAGCTGCAGGCGCTCTTCGACGACACCGACGACGAGGAGAACCAGCAGCCGCGGCCACCCGTGGTCACGGTGATGGGGCACGTCGACCACGGCAAGACGACCTTGCTCGACAAGATCCGTTCGGCCAACGTCGTCGCTGGCGAAGCGGGTGGGATCACCCAGCACATCGGTGCCTACCAGGTCACCCAACATGGCCAGCCGCTGACATTCATCGACACACCCGGTCACGCCGCCTTCACGCAGATGCGTGCCCGCGGCGCCGAGGCCACGGACATCGTGGTGCTCGTCGTCGCTGCCGACGACGGGGTGATGCCGCAGACGATCGAGGCGATCAACCACGCCAGGGCGGCCGAGGTGCCGATCATCGTGGCGATGAACAAGATCGACAAGGACAACGCCGACCCCCAGCGCGTGCTCACCCAGCTCGCCGAGCAGGCCCTCGTGCCCGAGTCGTGGGGCGGCGACACGATCGTCGTCGAGTTGTCGGCGACTCAGGAGCTGGGCATCGACGACCTGCTCGACCAACTGCTGGTCGTCGCCGAGCTGGAGGAGCTCACTGCGAACCCGGAGGGACGTGCGAAGGGTGTCGTCCTCGAGTCGAACCTCGATGTCGGGCGCGGCCCCGTCGCCACGGTCCTCGTCGACAAGGGCGAGTTGCACGTCGGTGACCCGATCGTCGCCGGGCATGCCTGGGGTCGGGTGCGGGCGATGCTCGACGACAAGGGCGAGCAGATCAAGTCCGCCGGACCGTCGGCGCCGGTACAGGTTCTCGGTTTGTCCGCCGTCCCTGCGGCAGGCGACGAGTTCCGTTCGGCACCCGACGAGAAAGTCGCCCGCACCGTGGCCGAAGCCAGAGAGCACCGGCTGCGTCTCAAGTCCCAGCGCGGCGATGCGCGGGTCAAGACGGGCACGAAGCTGGAGGACATCTTCAGCCAGATCCAGTCGGGTGAGACGGCGACGCTCAACCTGATCCTCAAGGCCGACGTCCAGGGATCGCTGGAGGCCGTCACCGAGAGCCTGCGCAAGCTCGACCGCCCGGAGGTCGAGCTGACGTTCGTGCACCGGGCCGTCGGGGCGATCACGGAAAACGACATCACCCTGGCGGCGACGACGAACGCGACAATCATCGGGTTCAACGTGCGCCCCGACCGCAAGGCACGCGACGCCGCCGAGAGCGCCGAGGTGGAGATCCGTACCTACGAGGTCATCTACAAGCTGCTCGAGGAGATCGAGCAGGCGATGGTCGGCATGCTGGCCCCTGAGTACGAAGAGGTCGTCACCGGCGAGGCCGAGGTCCGGGAGATCTTCCGGGTGCCGCGGATCGGGGCGATCGCGGGTTGCTACGTGCGCTCGGGTGTCATCACGAGGGGCTCCAAGGTGCGCTTCCTACGCGATGGCACGATCATCTGGAAGGGCGAGATCTCCTCGTTGAAGCGGTTCAAGGACGACGCCCGCGAGGTTCGCGAGGGCTTCGAGTGCGGCATCGGCCTGTCCGACTTCCAGGACCTCAAGCAGGGCGACCTGATCGAGACCTTCGACGAGCAAGAGATCGCGTGGACCTGATTCTGATGCCGCGATTCGGTCACCGATGACCGAATCGCGGCAGTAGAAGCCAGCGGGGCTGGCGTCAGCCGAGTTGGCCGCGAACGGCTCCGGCCGGGAACGGTCCGTTGTGGACGTTGACGTAGAACCCGCTCGGATTGCCGGCGATCTCGGCGGCCAGTGCCGGTCCAGCGGCGTTCGTGCACGCGGCCGAGAAGCCACGAGCGTTTGGCGGCACGAGGTGCACGACGATCGGTCCGGCAATGTCGCTGGTGCCACGGTGGATGTGCGCCATCGTGGCCGGCTCGATGTTTCTGACGGCCAGGGCGTAGCAGATCCGACCGGTTTCAGTGTTGATCAGCACGCCGGCGACACCGACGCCGTTGTTATCACCAGGTCCGGGTCGTTCCTTCGCCCCGGTCATGAACGCCGAGAGCGCGCTGCGCTCCGCGGCGACCGGGCTGGCGTCGCCGATGGCGATCGCCGTGACTGCCACGGCACCTGCCGCGACCAGGTGTCGGAATCGTTTCATGGGTTCCCCCCTTCAGTTGGCTCCCCCCAGATCCTCTACGTCCATCGACGGCGAGCGGTTCGTGGTGGCGTGCTGCGCCCGATAGACAGTGGTCATGAGCGAGTCGACCACTGCCGCGACCTACGACGCCGAGTTCTTTCTCGACCCGGTCTGCCCGTGGTGTTGGGTGACGTCCCGCTGGGTCACCAACGTGCAGAGTGAGCGTCAGCTCGACGTGCGGTGGCGATTCATCTGCCTCAAATTCGTCAACGAGAACAAGGACGACGAGTACTCGATTCGCCATCGCCCGGGCCACGAGGCCGGGTTGCGGATGCTGCGGGTGCTCCACGAGGTGTCCGAACGTGAAGGCAACGACGCCGTGGGCCGTCTGTACACCGCGATCGGGACGGAATGGCACGTCCACGGTCGCCGCGAGGATGCGATGGCCGACCTGCCAGCGTTCCTCGCCGAGTGTCTGGCCGCGGCGGGCCTCGACGAGGCGTATGCCTCCCATGCCGACGACGAGCAGCACGACTCCCCGGTGCGCGACGACACCGACGAGGCCCTGGCTCGCACCGGCGGCAATGTCGGCACGCCGATTCTCACCATCGGCGCAGGTTCGGAAGCGCCCCGCAGCTTCTTCGGACCGGTGATGCCCAAGGCGCCCAAGGGCGACGATGCCGTCGCCCTGTGGAACGCGGTGGCCACGCTCGCCTACTCCGAGGTCGCCGAGCTGAAGCGGACCCAGCGCGGCGAGCTCACCTTCGACTGACCGCGGCATCCCAACTCACCGTCTCACCGAGGAGGACCGATGGCGACACGCCGACGCTTGCCCGCCGGCGGGCACAAGTATCCCCGCAGCGCCCGGCTCAGCGAGACGCTGCGCGAGATCCTCGCCGAGGAGTTGGTGAGGATCGACGACGAACGACTCGAGTTGGTCACGATCACGAACATCGATGTCGACAACGAGCTCAACCGTGCCATCGTCTACTTCGACTCGCTGGCGGGCGAATCGGGTGACGACGCCATCATCGACGTGCTCGAACAGCACCGTCGGCGGATGCAGGCGTCGATCAACCGCCAGATCCGGGCGAAGAAGACGCCAGTCCTCGACTTCCGTCCCGACGACGTGATCCGCGCCGCCGAACGGATCGACGAAATCCTGCGATCCGGACATTCTCAGCGTTCCCCGGCCACGCAGGCCGCTGTTGGCCGCTCGTCGGCTGGCGCCTCTTCGCTTGCGCCGGAGGACACTGCGGTCGACGGCGAGTAGCCAATGGCTAGACGGCGGCCGCCGACCGTCCACGGCATCGCCGTCGTCGACAAGCCGGCAGGAGTCACGAGCCACGACGTCGTCGGTCAGCTGCGGCGGCGGTTCGACGAACGCCGGATTGGCCACGCCGGAACGCTGGATCCTGGCGCCACCGGGGTGCTCGTCGTCGGCGTCGGGATGGTGACGCGGCTGCTCCGCTTCGTCACCGAAGGACGCAAGCGCTACACGGGGGAGATCGTCGTCGGCATCGAGACCGACACGCTCGACGCCGACGGTGCCGTCACCGTCTCCCACGAACGATCTCGCGTCGATCTCGACCTCGCCCGGGTTGCCGTCGCCGAACATCTACTCGGCGACATCGAGCAGATCCCACCGATGGTCTCGGCGGTGCAGGTCGGTGGTCGCCGCCTACACGACCTCGCCCGCCAGGGAGTCGAAGTCGAGCGCGTGCCACGACGGGTTCATGTCGACCGCTTCGACATCGTCGGCGAGAGAGCTGACAGCGACGGTCGTCAGGTGCTGGAGGTCGAGGTCGACTGCGGCGCAGGCACGTATGTGCGCGCCCTCGCCGCCGACCTCGGTCACCTGCTCGGCACCGGCGCCCACCTTCGCAACCTGCGTCGTACCGCCGTCGAGCCGTTCACGATCGAGGAGGCGGCACCACCGGACTCCTGCGCCCTCCTGCCACCGATCGAAGCTGTGCGGGCGCTGTCCAAGGTGACTGTCGACGCCGCGGGAGCGGAGGCGATCGCCGTCGGCAAGCCACTTCCGTCGCCGTCGGGGGTTGGCCCATGGGCGATGGTCACCACCGGGAGCGAGTTGCTCGCCGTCTACGAGCCGTTCGGCTCTGGCACGGCCAAACCCGCCGTGGTGCTTGTCACCGGCCGATAGCGTCGGGCCGCGTGCAGGTGATCACCGAGCTCGACCCGGTGCCGTGGCCGGGCGAACGCACCGTCGTCACCATCGGCGCTTACGACGGCGTTCACCTCGGACACCAGGCGGTCATCGGTCAGGTTCGCACGATCGCTGCTGAGCTCGAGGCTCGCTCGGTGGTCCTCACGTTCGATCGCCACCCGGCAATGGTCGTCCGGCCGGAGTCGGCACCGCAGCTGCTCACCGATGCCGAGCAACGCCTCGAGCTGCTCGCCGCGACCGGCATCGACGCCACCGTGGTGCTGCCGTTCGACGAGGAGCAGTCCCACGAATCGCCGGAATCCTTCGTCAATCGCGTCCTCGTGCACGGGCTACGTGCTCGCACCGTCGTCGTCGGAGAGGACTTCCACTTCGGCGCCCACCGTCGCGGCCACGTCGACTTGCTCGAGAAGCTCGGCCGCACGAACGACTTCTCGGTTCGGCCGATCGAGCTGATCGAGCGACTCGACGGTGTGAGCGAGCCACTCAGCTCGACGGCGATCCGCCGCGCCCTTGCCGGCGGAGACGTAACCAGAGCGGCGAACATGCTCGGGCGGCTGCACGAGGTGCGCGGCGAGGTGATGATGGGCGATCAGCGCGGTCGGCTGCTCGGGTTCCCGACGGCCAACGTCAAGGTGCCCCGCTACGTGTGCATGCCCGCCGACGGCGTCTACGCCGGGTGGTTCGAACGAGCTGACGGCTCCGAGCATCCGTGCGCGATCAACCTCGGCCGCCGCCCGACGTTCTACGAGCACGCCGAGGCATCGCTGCTCGAGGCCCACCTTCTCGACTTCGACGACGACCTCTACGGCGAGCGCGTCAAAGTGCGGTTCGCCCACTTCCTCCGCAGCGAGCGAAAGTTCGACGGCATCGAGGCGATCGTCGCCCAACTCAAACTCGACGTGCAACACGCACGCGACCTGCTCGCAACGCTCTGAGTCAGCGAACACGACCGCCGACGTCGTGTCGGCTGACACAGACGCCTAGAGGGCCGCGTTGATGTAGTCGACGAAGGCGTCGGCGGCGGGGTTGTGGCCGCGGTGCTCGTAGTGGGAGCCGTCCGGGCGGATGGCTCCGTCGTCGACACGCACGTTGACCCAGTCGCTGAACGGCAGCACGTCGACGTCGGCGCGCTCATCTGCCAGGGACGTGATGATCGCGTTGAGACGGTCGACGCGTTCGGGATCACGACTGTCGCGGAAGCGCGGCGACAGCCCGTCCACCCCGACCGATGAGCTGAGGTACGGACAGGTCATCCACAGGATGCGGTCGACGCCAGCAGCGGTGAGTTGGTTGGCGACGTCCTCGTAGCGCATCCGCACGTAGCTGTCGAACGCCGGATTACCGATCGCGTAGTGGTCGTCTCCGCGACCAGGGAGCGGTTGGGCAAGCAGCTCCCACTGGCACGAGATCATCACAGCGGCCGAGAGGTCCTGACCGGCCGCCTTGGCGGCGAAGCGCTGCGCGGGATCGTCGCACGCGCCGGGCGGATCGGCGGGCGGCGACGGTGACAGGGCGATCCCGCAGCCGAGGCTGACGTCGGACGGCGCCCGTTCGAAGTGTGGCGTGACGGTCGAGTCACCGAGCGCGAGCAGCAGCGAGAACCCGACGGAGTCTCCGAACAGGGCGATGCGCGGCGAATCGGATTTGCCTGTCGGTGCCGGGTGCGCGGGCGACGCGTCGGCCGATGACAGGCTGCCGAGCATTGCGGCCGACGACGTTGCCCGGCCCTGGATGACGACGGTGCAACCGACGACCGCAACCAAAGTCATGCCGGTGAACGCGAGCGGGCGTACGGAGACCGGGCGGCGCCGCATCGGGCGTTCGAGGAAGATGGCGCTGAGTTGAGCGATTGCGACCGCGATGACCACGGTCGCCGTCGACCGCCACCACGCTCGACTTTCCGTCAGGCGATCGGCGACGACGACGAGTGGCCAGTGGACAAGGTAGAGCGTGTAGCTGAGCCTCCCGAGCCAGCACAGCGGTCTGATCCGCGCGATCGCCGCCACCGGGCCACCGGGCATCAGCGCGCCGGCGACGACCAGCAACGAACAGGTCGCCGTGAGCGGCAGCAAGCCGCCCCCTAACAACTGGGTTCCAGGAGTGGCGAACATCCACAGGGCGATCGTTGCGCCGAGCGCACCCGTGGCGACCACGCGCACCCAGCGCTCGTTGGCCAGGACGACTTCACGTCGTTGCGGCGAGACGAACACGGCCGCCGCGGCGACTCCGACCATCAGCTCACCGGCCCGCGTGTCGCTGCCGTAGTAGACGCGATCGACACCTGCCCGGGTGACGATCGGGATCACGAACGACGCCGCCGCCGTTGCGACTGCGATAACGAACACCGTGCGCACGGGGCGGCGAGCGCGACCAGCGACGACCACAGCGAGGAGCCCGACGACGAGGTAGAACTGCTCCTCGATCGCAAGACTCCAGAAGTGGAGCACGGCAGAAGGGCCGCTGAACAGCTCGTCGTAGGACGATCCCTGGATGAGCAGGTGCCAGTTCGCGACGTTGAGACCGCTGGCGACGACGTCTGCGCGGCTGGTCGCCTCGAGGTCGGCGGTCAGGAGCCGCCCGATGGCGACCACGGCGAGAGTGAGCAAAGCCGGCGGCAACAACCGCCGAGCCCGTCGACGCCAGAACCCGGGCAACGAGAAGCGTCCGGTCGTGACGACCTCGTTGAGGATCAAGGTGCCGATCAACACCCCCGACAGAGTGAAGAACAGCGACACGCCGAGATACCCACCGGACACGTTGCTGATGTCGAGATGAAAGGCGATGACGGCAGCCACCGCGAGCCCGCGGACGCCATCGAGCCCTGGCTGGTGGGTCAGGCCGGAAGCTCCCGTGAAACGGGCGAACGACGACGTCGCGTTCATCGAACGCTGAGAGTAGGTCGGGCGCCGCGCCGAGTCACCGAGTCCCGCTCTTGTCAGGCAAACATCGGAGCCGAACTGTCGCAGAGTGACGGTTCAACTCCGCAGACAGTCACAGGGAGCCGGCGTCAGTCGAGCCAGACGACGTGACCAGTCGCGTCGTAGACGGACGCAGCGAGCTCGACGTCGGCCACGTCCGTGAGCTCGGGCAGCTCCTCGGTGAACAGGTCGACCTGCGCATAGGCATCGACCTCGGCCTGGAGCAGTTCGAGATCCGGGACACCGGGCGGCTCACCGTCGGCGTAAGACTCGCCGAGCAGCCCTGCCTCGGTCTGCCAGCGGAACGTCTCGCCTTCGAGAGACAGGAAGCTCGGGTTGCCACCTGCCTCGGCGAGGGCGATTGCCGACTCGGCGGCGGCCTCCGGATCGGCGAGAGCGTCGGCGAGACCGCGCATCGTGGCGCGCACGAAATCCTGCGCCGCTAGCGGATGGTCGTCGAGGAACTGCCGGCTCGTGTAGATCACCCCAAACGAGCCAGGGACGTCGTAGTCGACGGGGTCGAAAAGGTCGTAGTCGATGCCGGCGCGATCGAGCGCTCCCGGCTCGTTGCTCTTGTAGCCGGGAAAGCCGTCGATGTCGTCGAGGGCGATGTGGGCGACGGGGTCGAACCCGTCGAGCAGCACGGTCTCGTAGTTCTCTCCCTCGACGAGGCCGTCGCCGGCGAGCATCGCCTCGACCGCTGGAGTGATAGCGCTCTTGACTCCGATCGTCGAGCCTTCCAGATCGGCGAGCGCGACGGCCGTGCCCGGCTTGAGGATCAAGGCGTCGATCGGGAATCGCCCCTCCACGACGACGGCCACGAGTTCGGCGTCGTTCGCCGCCGAGTACTGGACAACCTCGCTGAACGATCCACCCGACGCGAACTGTGCCTCGTCGCCGGCGATCAGCGGGTAGTTGGCGGTCGAGAAGCTGGAGACGACTTCGACATCGAGACATAACTCGTCGTAGAAGCCACGTTCCTCGGCGACGAACACGTCGACCATCGACGCCGACGCGGCGTAGTCGAAGCCGGTGAGGTAGGTGATCGTGCCGGCCTCACTGTTGGCGGCACAGCGCTCCTCGGTGAACCATCCACCGGCGACCGAGGAGTCCGGCGGCTCGGTCGTTGCACCGGCACCGGCGAGAACCGGGACCGCTGCAGCAGCGGCGAGCATCACGACGGGACGGCGGTGGTGAACGCTCATGCGGTCGGTCACAGTATCCAGCGCCGCGGCGTTCGCGCTGCCGCGGCGTCGAGCGGGCCACGCCGCTGCGACACGTGCCAGCGCAGCAACACGCGCTCGATGAGGGCGACGAGACCGAGGCCGACGACGCCGAGCAGGACCGTGGCGAGCACGGTCGCCCAGAGCGGGCGGCCCTGGTTGAGGCCGGCCGCACTGCGTCCGATCGCACCGAGCCCTCCCTCGCCGACGGGCGTGAGGTTGCCGCCCTCGCCGTAGTACGCCGCGGCGAGGGTCAGCCCGATGACGTATCGCGAGGTGGCGAGGAGAAGCGGCAACGCCGAGGGAAGCCGGAGGCGCCAGAGCACCTCGAGGCGGTTGGCGTTGACCGACGCCAGCAGTTCGCGGGCGGCCGGGTCGCTGGAGCGCAGGCCGGACACGGCAGCGAAGGTGAACGCCGGCACTGCTACGAGCGTTACGAGGAACAGCACCGGCGGATCGCCACCGCCCAGCCACGCAACGATCGAGGTGAAGTAGGCGACCCACGGAGCGACGAGGATGAGCACGAGCACCGGCTGCGACGCCTGCTCGAGGAAGCGCGACGAGGCCAGCACTGCGCCGACGATCAACGAAATGGCCAGGGCGAGGGCGATGCCGACGAGGGCGTGGCGGGCGGTCACGAGCGAGGCGTCGAAGTACAACCGTGGGTTCTCGGCGAGCTCCTCGATGATCTTCGATGGTGCGAGGAGGATGAACTCGGGCACGTCGGCGACGCGGACGAACACCTCCCACACCGCGCCGAACACGATGATGCCGACCACGCTGGCCGCGATCATCCGCCAACCGCGCATCGTCAGACCGCCGGCGTCCAGTGCAGGGCGGCACCCTCGTGAAGCAAGGCGCGCAGCCGCTTCGTCGACAGGAAGAACGCGGGATCGTCCTCGAGATCGGGGCGGCGCGGTCGGGGCAGGTCGATCGTCTCGATCCCGACGACCCGTCCGGGGCGCTGCGACAGCACGACGACGCGGTCGGACAGGTAGACGGCCTCGGGAACCGAGTGCGTGACGAACACGACGGTCGTCGGAAGTGACTCGCACAGCCGGGCCAGCAGGTGACGCATCTCTTCGCGGGTGATCTCGTCGAGGGCGGCGAACGGTTCGTCCATCAGCAACAGCGGCGCGCCGAGCGCCATCGCCCGGACCAGGGCGACGCGCTGTTGCATCCCGCCGGACAGCTCGTGCGGATAGACGTCGGCGAACTCGGCGAGCCCGACTTCGGCAAGCAGATCAGCGGGGGAGCGGGCCGCCTCGCTGGTCTTCTCGCGGTTGACCTCGAGGAGCAGGCTGGCGTTGCGCGCCACGGTACGCCAGGGGAGCAGCGCAGGCGATTGCGGAACGAACCCGACACGCTTTGCGTCTCGGGCGGCGTGGGGACTGCCCCCATCGACCTCGACGAGGCCGGAGCTCGGTTCCTCGAGCCCGCCGATCAGGCGCAGCAGCGTCGTCTTGCCACTCCCCGAGGCGCCGAGCACCGTGACGATCTCGCCGGGGGCGACATCCAGGTCGATCAGCCGTAGCGCTTCCAGCCGACCGAAGAACTTGGTGACCCCGCGCACGCTGATCGACGCCGACACGAGGTCCGAGGGTATCGGTGGCTACGGAGGCGAGCCGTAGGCGAGCCGACCAAGAATTACGGTCTCTCCGGAATCAAGCGCTCTTGCGGGTCTTGCGACGACGCGACGTCCGTCGCCGCTTGCCGCCGCGTGCCTCGTCGAGGCTGCGCTGGAGCGCCTCGCTGAGATCGATGACGTCGGCGCCGGGCTTTTCGGTCGGACCTTCGGCGACGATGTCCTCGCCGGCCTCCTTGGCGTCGATTCGCTCGCGGAAGTCCTCGACGTAGGTGTCCTTGTAGCGCTTCGGGTCCCAGTCGCTGGCAAGCGAGTCGATGAGTTGCACCGCCATGCGCAGCTCGGCCGGCGCCGGCTTCGAACGTCTTGACGGAAGTTCGTCGATGTCCTTGCGCGGCACCACCTCGTCGGCGAAACGCATCGTCGACATCGCCAGGACCCCGTCCAGCGGTCGGATCGCCGTGAGGTACTGCTTGTTGCGCATCGCCACCGTGCCGATAGCAACCCGTTCGCGGTCCTCCATCGCCGCGAGCAGGAGCTGATAGGCACGTCCGGCGGCGTCACCATCGGCGGCAAGCCAGTAGGTGCGTTCGTAGTAGATCGGGTCGACATCTTCGAGGGCCACGAAGTCGCTGACCTCGATCGCCCGTGTAGATGTCGGGCGCAGCTCCTCGAGCTCCTTCTTGTCGAAGGTGACGTATCGCCCGTCGCTGATCTCGAAGCCCATCTCGATCTGGTCGGCATCGACCTCGCGACCCGACTTCTCCGTGACCTTCTTGTAGCGAATGCGCGATCCGCTCTTCTTGTCGAGTTGGTGGAAGTGGACGTCGTGATCGCGTACCGCGGTGAACGCCTTCACCGGCACATTGACGAGCCCGAAGCTGATCGTGCCGGACCACACCGGTCGAGCCATACCGACTCGCTACCCGGTTCGGCGGGGTATCAAACCGAGGAGATCTTCAGTGAGCGGCCTGCGTGGCCGGGGAACGCAATGAACGGATCAGCGCCGCAGGCCGAGCTTGGCGACGATCTCGCGGTAGCGGGCGACGTCGATCGAGCGCACGTAGTCGAGCATGCGGCGACGCCGGCCGACCAACATCAGCAACCCGCGGCGACTGTGGTGGTCCTTGGGGTGCGCCTGGAGGTGCTGGGTCAGGTGGCTGATCCGCGACGACAGCAGGGCGATCTGCACTTCCGGCGAGCCCGTGTCGGACTCGTGGGTGCGATACGTGTCGATGGTCTCTTGCTTGGTGGCCATGTCAGGGTCTTTCGGTTTGTCGGTTGACCGCGCCGGGCGCCAAATGGTGCCGCAGCATCACGCCGACGCCCTCCGGTTTCACAACCGGCGCCTCGACGGACCCCACAACGCTACCGACGAAGCCGAACCGATGGGTGTTTTCATGACCGTTGCGTCAGGAAAACACCCATCGGTCGCTGCGTGCGGGATCGGTCGAGCGGAATGGCGATAGCCTGAGGCCTAAACCGAGCGGACCAAACCGTGTCGGTTGTCAGTCGCCGTTCCCCCGGAACGTGAGCGCCGCCCGTGCGGTGCGCCTGCCAGGGGATAGCCGACTGGGAACCGGCCGTCCGCTCCTCACACCCGGCCAAGGTGGCCGGGCATCGAAAGGAGCCCTCGTGGCTGATCCCATCCGCGTCAGCGGTCCCGTGTCCGGGACCGACAAGACGCTCTCGTTCGAGACCGGCAAACTGGCGCCGCAGAGCCAAGGCGCGGTCGTCGCCGCGATCGGCAGCACCACCGTGCTGACGACGGCGAATGCCGCCCGTGACGTGCGTCCCGGCATCGACTTCTTCCCGCTCACCGTCGACGTCGAGGAGCGGGCGTACGCCGCCGGCAAGATCCCCGGCTCGTTCTTCCGCCGTGAGGGCCGACCCACCGAGGACGCCATCCTCACGTGCCGGCTCACCGACCGCCCGCTGCGCCCGTCGTTCGCCGACGGCTTCCGCAACGAGACGCAGATCGTCACCACGGTCATCGGGGCCGACCAGGACAACCCCCACGACGTGCTGTCGATCAACGCAGCATCAGCAGCGCTGATGATCAGCGGCATCCCGTTCGAGGGTCCGATCGGCGCTGTCCGCGTCGCGTACACCACGTCTGGCGATTGGACGCCCCACCCCACGTTCGGGGAGTCCGACGCCTCGGTGTTCGAGCTCGTCGTCGCCGGGCGTGAGCTCGAGGACGGCGACGTCGCGATCATGATGGTCGAGGCGGGCGGTACCCCGAAGAGCTTCGGTTACTACGCAGAAGGCGCCACGAAGGTCGACGAGGCGGTCCTCGCCTCCGGGCTTGACGCCTCGAAGACGTGGATCAAGGAGTCGATCCAGCTGCAGCGCCAGCTCGTCGCCTCGGTGATCTCGACCCACGGCGCGATCGAGCCGCTGCCGTTCACACCGGTCGCCGACTTCGGTGCCGACGTGCTGGCCGCCGTCGAGCGGGTCGCCACCGACGACCTTGCCAAGGCGGTGACCATCTCGCTCAAGCAGGATCGCAACGCCGCCATCGATGCCGCCGGCGATGCCGCCATCGTCGAGCTGTGCGGCACCTCCGAATCGCCCGGTGAGTTCGCCGGCCGCGAGCGGGAGATCAAGGACGCCGTCCTCAAGCTGACGAAGAAGCTCGTCCGCAAGCGCATCGTCGAAGAAGGCGTGCGCATCGACGGCCGTGGTGTCGCCGATCTGCGACCGGTGTCCGCCGAGGTCGGCGTGCTGCCGACTGCACACGGGTCAGGCCTGTTCCAGCGCGGCGAGACGCAGGTGATGAACGTCTGCACGTTGGCGATGCCGCGTATGAACCAACTCCTCGACACGCTCACCCCGGAAACGCAAAAGCGCTACCTCCACCACTACAACATGCCTCCGTGGGCCAACGGTGAGGTGGGCCGGGTCGGCTCACCGAAGCGTCGCGAGATCGGTCACGGCGCCCTCGCCGCCCGCGCCGTGCTGCCGGTCGTGCCGAGCCAGGAGGAGTTCGCCTACACGCTGCGCCTTGTCTCCGAGGTGCTCGCCTCGAACGGGTCGACGTCGATGGCATCGGTGTGCTCATCGAGCCTGTCGTTGATGGACGCCGGCGTGCCGATCAAGGCGCCCGTTGCCGGCATCGCCATGGGCCTCGTCTACGAAGGTGGCACCTACACGACGCTGACCGACATCCTCGGCGCCGAGGACGCCTTCGGCGACATGGACTTCAAGGTCGCCGGCACCGCCGACGCGATCACTGCCCTGCAGCTCGACACGAAGATCGACGGCATCCCGTCCGACGTCCTCACCGCTGCCCTCGAGCAGGCAAAGGTGGCCCGGCTGGAGATCCTCGACGTGATGAATGCGGCGATCTCGACGCCGCGTACCGAGGTCGCCGCGACGGCGCCGAAGATCACGTCGATCACGATCCCGCTCGACAAGGTCGGCGAGGTGATCGGGCCGAAGGGCAAGGTGATCAACACGATCCAGGGCGAGACCGGCGCCGACATCAGTGTCGACGACGATGGCGTTCAGGGGATCGTGACGATCGGCGCCGTCGAGTCGTGGCGGATGGAGGAGGCCAAGGCGGCCATCCTCGCCATCGTCGACCCGCCCAAGGCGGAGCTCGGCAAGGTCTACAACGGCCGCGTCGTCAACATCACCAAGTTCGGAGCGTTCGTCAACATCCTTCCCGGTCGGGATGGTCTCGTGCACATCTCCAAACTGGGGGGCGGCAAGCGCATCGCCCAGGTCGAAGATGTCCTCCAACTCGGCCAGGAGATCGAAGTCCGCGTCGACGAGATCGACGACAAGGGCAAGGTCAGCCTGACGCCGACGTCCGACGCCGCTCCTGCCGGCGATGCCCAGGTCCCGGCCGCCGTCGGTGCCCCCACCGGCGAAGCGGCGGCGACGACGAGTGCTTCGAGCGCCGACGTCGTCAGCGTGTCGTTCGAGGAGTCGTTCGACTCCGAGCTGCGCAGCGAGCTCGGTGACCTCGGCCCGAGCGGCGACCGTGGCAGCGACGCCGGCCGCAACGACCGCGGGGACCGCGGGCGTCGCCGCCATCGGTAACACGTGACTGCGGAGAAAATCACCCACCTCGACAACGGCCTCACCGTTGCCACCGACCGCGTCCACGGGGCGCGGTCGGTGGCGATCGGGGTGTGGGTCGGCGTCGGGTCTCGTGACGAGCCACCGGCGCAGTCCGGCGTCAGCCACTTCCTCGAACACTTGCTGTTCAAGGGCACGCCGACGCGCACCGCGACGGACATCTCGCGCAGCGTCGATCGTGTCGGCGGCGACATCAACGCCTTCACGGCCAAGGAGTACACGTCCTTCTACTGCCGCATGCCGGCTCGTCACGGCGGTGCAGGAATCGAGCTGCTCGGCGACGTCCTCGCCCGATCCACGCTCGACGACGACGACGTCGAGAGCGAGCGCCAGGTCATCCTCGAAGAGCTGGCGATGGACGACGACTCACCCGATGATGTCGCCCTGCGCACGCTGACGCGCCAGCTCTTCCCCGACCACGGGCTCGGCCGCGACACGGCGGGGGATCGCGACACCGTTCGGTCGATCACCGCCGACGACGTTCGTCGTTTTCATCTCGACCACTACACGACCGGGTCGACGGTTGTCGCTGTCGCGGGTCAGATCGACCACGACGAGATCCGTGATGCCGTCGCCACCGCCTTCCGTGACCTCCCGACCGGCGACGGTCGCGTGCCACGGCTCGGGCCTGGTGGTGTCGGCGACAGCTTCGCCATCGACGACGACTCGGAGCAGATCCATCTCGCTATCGGTGGCCGCGCCGTCCGTCGAAACGACCCCGACCGTGAAGTGCTCGACGTCGTCAATCACGTGTTCGGCGGCGGGCTGTCGAGCCGGCTGTTCGACGAGATCCGCGAACGGCGGGGTCTCGCCTACAGCGTGTACTCGGCGACGTCGTCGTTCGCCGACGCAGGGGCCTGGTCCGTCTACGCCGGGGCGATGCCCGAGCACGCCGGCGAGGTCGAACGGCTGATCCACGGCGAGATCGAGCGACTTGTCAGCGGTGGCATCAGCGCCGAGGAGCTCGACGTTGCCGTCGGCTACCTCACCGGTGCCTACCAACTCGGCCTCGAGGACACGGCGGCACGGATGAGTCGCCTCGGCGGCATGCTCACCACGCTGGGCGAGGTGCACAGCGTCGAGGAGCAGCTGGCTCGCTGGGAACAGGTTTCGTTGGAGGACGCCAAACGGGTGATCGCCGACGTGTTCGGGTCGGCGCCGCCGGTAACCGTCACTGTCGGACCGTCGTTCTGATGGCTCGCGTCGCCGTCGTCGGCACCGGTGTCATCGGCGCCGGGATGGCGGTCAACCTCGTGCGCAACGGGCATGAGGTGGCTGTGTGGAACCGCACCGTCGATCGCACCGCCGACCTCGTCGCGGCCGGGGCGACGACGGCGCCCACTCCGGCTGCTGCGGCGACCAATGCAGACGTGGTGTTCGAAGCGACTGCCGACGACGCCTCTTCTCGATCGGTATGGCTTGGCGACGATGGGATCATCGCCGGATCGGCGGAAACGTCGACGCTGATCACGTCGGCAACGTTGTCGCCGGACTGGATCGCCGAGCTCGTCGACACCTGCCGCGCCGCGCGCAGGACGTTCCTCGACATCCCCGTGACCGGTGGCCGAGCCGGCGCCGAGGGAGGCGCGCTGATCCTCCTCGCCGGTGGAGAGCAGTCGGCGCTCGACTCGATTGGCGACGTCCTCGCGGCGGTCTCGTCGCGTGTGTTCCACTTCGGTCCGGTTGGCAACGGCACCCGCTTCAAGCTCGTCCTCAACGCCCTGCAGGCGATCCACATCCTCGGTTTCGGCGAAGCGATGGCGATGGCTCGCGCCGCCGGGCTCGACCCCGCCGAGGTTGGTCCGGCGCTCGTCGAGCGACTCGGCGGGCCGGTCACCCAGATGGCCTGGGCGACCGACCAGCAGCTTCCCGAGCGAGCGAATTTCGCGTTGACGCTGGCGCTCAAAGACCTGCGCTACGCGGCAGCGATGAGCGCCGACGTGGAGGCTCCGCTGCTCGATGTCGCCGTGAACCGCCTGGCCGCCGCCGCGGACGCTGGACTCGGGGATCGAGACTGGACCGTCGTCAATGCCACCGTCAATGCCATGAATTCGGGGTCACGCGACTGACTAGGTTCTCGGTCGATGTCGATCGAGCCCGATACCAAGGATTGGACCTGGGTTCTCGACCGTGCTTGTCCGGAGTGCGGCTTCGACGCCGCCACGGTGGCAGTCGAGAGTGTGGCCGGGTTGATCCGTGACAACGCTGCACAGTGGCCGGCGGTGCTCGACCGGCCCGACGCACGCCGGCGGCCGCGCCCCGATCGATGGTCGCCCCTGGAGTACGCCTGTCACGTGCGCGACGTGTTCATCCTGTTCGACCGTCGCCTCCACCTGATGCTCGATGAGAATGATCCGTTGTTCGCCAACTGGGACCAGGACGAGACGGCGGTGGTCGATCGCTACGGCGAGCAGGATCCGGCGACGGTCGCCGATGAGCTCGTCAAGGCGGGAGAGGCGTTGAGCACGTCGTTTGCGGCAGTGACACCCGATCAACACGAGCGGTCCGGGACGCGCAGCGACGGTGCCCGATTCACTGTTGCAACATTCGCCCAGTATCTGTGCCACGACCCTGTGCACCATCTTTGGGACGTGAGTCAGGCGAGTTGATGAAGATCAGGGTCGGTGTGTGCGGCGCTGGTGGACGGATGGGATCGACGGCCTGCCGTGCGATCACCGGCGATGACTTCCTCGAGCTGGTGGCCGCCGTCGACCCGAGCGCGGCGGCGGAGATCGTCGGCGGTGTCCCAGTCGCTGCCGACGTCACTGAGTTCGGCGCCGCCGACTGCGAGGTGGTCGTCGACTTCACGACGGCCGCGGCAGCCCGCACCAACGTGCCCCGCCTGCTCAGCGAAGGCATCCACGTGGTCGTCGGGACGACCGGGTTGACCGATGACGACATCGCTGCCTTCGCCGGGGCGACGGCGGAGCCGGGCAGCGGTCATGCCATCGTCGCCTCGAACTTCTCGATCTCGGCCGTGCTGATGATGCGTCTGAGCGAGCTCGTCGCGCCGTTCTTCGACACGGTCGAGATCATCGAGTTGCACCACGACGCCAAGGTTGACGCGCCATCTGGCACAGCGATCGTCACGGCCCAGCGCATTGCCGCGGCATCGGACGAGTGGGCCGCCGACCCGACGACCAAGGAGACGCTCGCTGCGGCGAGGGGTGCCACCGGCCCGGCCGGGATCCACATCCACGCGGTGCGGATGCGTGGCATGGTCGCCCACCAAGAGGTCATCTTCGGCGCCCGCGGCCAGACACTCTCGCTGCGCCAGGACAGCTACGACCGGGAGAGTTTCATGCCCGGTGTGCTGCTCGCCTGCCAGCGCATCGTCGAGCTACCCGGCCTCACGATCGGTCTCGACGCCATTTTGGGGATTTAACTCGGTCCGCTTTGGTCACCGGATTGGTCGCAGTTCGACCGCGTCGGTGACGAAGGCGGGGGTGTCCAACGAGCCAAATGTCTGTCAGCGGGTGGACCATCTGACCGCACGCCTGGGCCCGGATGCTCCGACGATGGGAGCAACCAACCAGTACGGGCACTCGTGCCCGAAAGCGAGCAGCGATGAAGACCACCCACAAGAGATTCGGCATTGGCGCCGCCGCATTCGCCGCCGGCTCGATGCTGCTCGTCCCGGCCCTGCAGTCGAATGCCGGCAGCCTCCCCGACCCCGAGACGGTGCCTTGCGAGGCGTTCGGTTCCGATGCCGACTGCCTTGCCAGGCAAGCCCGACGCAAGGCACCACAGCGGTGCGGAGTCGTCGTGACGTCCGCCGCGGACGACGACGCCGACTCAGCCGATGCCCTGGTCCTGACGGACCTGGTCGCCCACGCCAACCTGCTCTGAGCAAGCGCGCCGCTACGCGGCGCCGGCGGCTGCGAGGGCGGCGTCGTAGTTGGGCTCCTGGGCGATCTCCGGGACGAGTTCGGTGTAGGCGACCTTGCCTTCGCCGTCGACGACCACCACGGCGCGGGCGAGCAGCCCGGCGAGCGGTCCATCGGTGATCGTCACCCCGTAGTCGGCGCCGAACGAGCTGCGAAACGTCGACGCCGGCTTGACGTCCTCGATGCCTTCGGCACCGCAGAACCGACCCGCCGCGAACGGCAGGTCCGCGGAGACGCACAACACGGTGACTCCACCGTCGGCAACGCGTTCGTTGAACGTGCGCACGCTGGTGGCGCACACCTGTGTGTCGATCGAGGGGAAGATGTTGAGGACGACGGGGCGGCCGGCGAAGGAATCCTTGGACACGTCGCCGAGATCGCTCCCGGTCAGGTTGAACGCCGGGGCCGGTTCGCCGACTGCAGGGAGTTCGCCGACGGTGTGGATCGGATTGCCGCGAAAGGTGATCTCAGCCATAGCGGCCAAGTCTGGCAGGGTGGGTCACCCTTACGACGAGCCTCGACGGTAGTTGCGGACGTTGATCAGCACGACAAGGACGATCGAGGCGATCAGGACCCACCACTGGAAGCGTTGGACGACGCCAAGAAAGTCCTCGAGCGGATCCTCGAACACTTTGGCCAGCCACCAGATCAGCGCCAGCCGACCGGCAATCCCGATCGCCAGGAGCACAGCGAGCTTGAACGGGTGGGTCCGCCGGATCCCAGTGAGCACGGCGACGATGTTGCTGCCGACGAAGAAGGGGATCACCGCCACCTCGGCCTTGTCGAGTGCCTGGTGATAGCTGTCGAGGGCCTCTGGAGTGAGCCCGAGGTAGCGGGTGAACAGCCGCAGTAGATCGTCGCGGTATGCCCGCCCGGCGAGGTGACAGACCACGAAAGCGGCGGCGATGCGCAGCGTGCCGATCACGATGTAGGGCAGCACGCCGATCCCGCCGGGGACCGACAGCGCCAGGTAGCGCTGACGCGAGCTCAACGCCAGCAAGGCGGCGGGGTTGGTGTCGACCCACCGCGCCCACACGGCGTTGGCGACGTTCGTGCAGATCACGAGGGCGACGAAGGCGACGATCGTCAGCGGAGCCCACCACGGCCGCACGTGCGGGACGGCGACTACGTCGTCGGCATCCGCCCCGGTCGTCTCCATGGCCGCCGAACGCTACCGGCCGGCGAACTGTGAGTTTCCGCAGCGGACTTGAGGTGCCCCTCACGTTTGCGTGGGTTCACCCGCGGCGTCGAGCGCGCTGGCTCTGGAAGCGGGCGGTACCGACAGCGTCGACGGTGCAGCGATTCTGCGGCGCCGAGGACGACAAATATGTCTCGTTTGTGGCGGCAGAACGCGGCATTGACGGCCGCTGTCGATTCCGGAGCCGTCTGCGCTCACAGTTCGCGGCTCGATCGCGTACCGTTCGTTCATGCTCGGCCTGATGCAAGATGTCCCGCTTTCGCTGATCCACCTGTTCGATCGGGCGGAGCAGTACTTCGCCCACAAGGGCATCGTCACGGCCCGTCCCGGCGGCAAGGAGCGCACGACATATGGCGAGTGGGCGACGCGCACCCGTCGCCTCGGCGGCGTTCTCGATGTTCTCGGAATCGGTGCCGATTCCCGGGTGGCGACGTTCGCCTGGAACACGGCGAGGCACCTCGAGCTGTACTTCGCCGCTCCGTGCACTGGGCGGGTGCTGCACACGTTGAACCTGCGGCTCTTCCCCGAGCAGCTCACGTACATCGTCAATCACGCCGACGACGAGGTGATCTTCGTCGACCGCTCCTTGCTCGGCCTGCTCGGGCCGTTGCTGCCGACGTTCGAAGGTGTCAGGCACCTCGTCGTCATGGATGACGGAGCCGGGCCGGACCCGTCCACCGTCGACCTCGCCGGCCACGAGGCGCTGGACTACGAGACGCTGCTCGGCGAGTCGGAGCCGGTCGAGTTCGCGCGCGTCGACGAAAACACGGCGGCGAGCATGTGTTACACGAGCGGCACCACCGGCAACCCGAAGGGCGTCGTGTACAGCCATCGCAGCACGTTCCTGCACACGATGGGGGCGCTCCTGGCCGACTCCCTCGGCGCCCGCGAGTCCGACCGCATCCTCCCCGTCGTGCCGATGTTCCACGCCAACGCCTGGGGGCTGGCTCATGCCGCCGTCGCCTGTGGGGCCGACCTGGTCATGCCCGGCGCAGATCTGTCCGGCAAGGCGCTCGCCGACCTGATCGTCGAGGAACGGGTCACGATCGCCGCTGGCGTGCCGACGATCTGGATGCAGGTGCTTCCGGAGCTGCAGGGTCGTGATACGTCGAGCCTGCGGGCGATCCCGTGCGGTGGGTCGGCTGTTTCCAAGGCGCTGTCCGAGTCGTATCGCGAAGCCATCGGCCTGCCCATCCTGCAGGCGTGGGGAATGACGGAGACGAGCCCGGTCGCCACCGTCGGCCGTCTCGACGCCGACCAAGACGCACTGTCCGACGCCGAGCAAGCGGAGCTGCGCACGACCGTCGGCAGGGCCGAGCTCGGCGTCGACTGCCGCATCGTCGAGCCGGATACGACGAACCCGGTACCCCGGGACGGCAAGACGAGCGGTGAGTTGCAATGCCGCGGGCCGTGGATCGCCGCCTCGTACTACAACGACGAGCGGGCGATGGACAGCTTCACGGACGATGGCTGGCTGCGCACTGGCGACGTGGCGACGATGGACGAGCGGGGCAGGATCAAACTCGTCGACCGCACCAAGGACCTCATCAAGTCCGGCGGTGAGTGGATCTCCTCGGTCGAGATCGAGAACGAGTTGATGGGCCATCCGGAGATCCGCGAAGCCGCCGTGATCGGCGTCGTCGACGATCGATGGGGTGAGCGGCCGCTCGCGTGCGTCGTCAAGGTCGACGGCAGCGAGCTCGATGAGGCCGCCGTGCTCGAGTTCATCGCGCCTCACCTCGCCAAATGGCAGATCCCCGATCGTGTGGTGTTCATCGACGAGGTGCCGAAGACGAGCGTCGGCAAATTCTCCAAGAAGACGTTGCGCGATCGCTTCCAGTCGATGCCCGGCTGACCCGCGGTACCGTCTCCACCATGCCAACACGCACAGCCCGCACCGCCTGGACCGGCACGCTCGAACAAGGCTCTGGAAACGTCGACATGACGAGCTCCGGCATCGGCGCCTTCGAGGTGTCGTTCCCCAAGCGCGCCGCCGATGATGCCGGCGGCACGACGAGTCCCGAGGAGCTGATCGCCGCCGCTCACTCTGCGTGCTTCGCGATGGCGCTGTCCGCCATCATCGGTCGCGCCGGCGGCACACCGAAGACCCTCGACGTCGGCGCCGACGTGGCGCTCGGCCCGGACCCCGCCGGGGGTTTCCGTCTCACCGGGATCACGCTCAACGTTTCCGGAGAGGTCGACGGCCTCGACGCCGCCGGCTTCCAGCAAGCGGCGGAAGAGGCAAAGGCCGGGTGCCCGATCAGCAAGGCGCTGACCGGCGTCGAGATCACGCTCAACGTCACCTGAACTGATCTGCGTCAGCGATCACGACGTCGGCGGTCGCGTTCGCTGACACAGAGTCGGGGATAGCGTTGCGGCGGCCTCCATGACAGTGACCGATCCCGCCGCCGACCTCCGACCGATAAACCCGGTGATGCCTGCGAGGCAGTACCTCGCAGCGATGTGGGCGCGCCGCGACTTCGCCGTCGCCCTGCCGTTCGAGGAGGTGCGCTCGACGCATCAGGACACACTCCTCGGCAACCTCTGGCATCTCGCCAACCCAATGCTCTCGGTCGCCGTGTACTACCTGGTGTTCGGGGTGATGCTCGACGTCAGCAGGGGTATCGACAACTACATCCTGTTCCTGATGGTCGGCGTGTTCACGTTCAACCTGACGTCGCGCTCCGTGCTCGGGGGCGCAAGCTCGATCTCCAACAACCAAGGGCTGATGCGTTCGATCCGGTTTCCGCGAGCCTTGCTGCCCTTCTCGGTCGTGCTTTCCCGACTGTTCACGTTCGGCTTCGAACTGGCCGTTCTGGCAGTCGTCGCCATTGCGACGGGAGAGGGAATCGCCCTGCGCTGGTTGTTGCTGCCGGCCATCGTGCTGTTGCACTCCGGGCTCAACCTCGGTGGCGCCTTCATCGCCGCCCGTCTCAACGACAGCTTCCGTGACGTCCAGCAGCTCATTCCGTTCTTCTTTCGCCTGCTGATGTACCTGTCCGGCGTGATGTTCCCGCTCGAGACGTTCCTCACCAGCGATAGAGCCGGTTCGGTGCTTCCCACGTTGATCCGGCTCAACCCGCTGATCGGGATCATCGACATGTACCGCTACGTGTTTCTCGGATTGCCGGTATACGACGGCGACCTGATCAAGGGTGTCGCTGGCGCGATCGGCGTGCTCATCTTCGGGTTCTGGTACTTCCGCGCCGCCGAATCGCGGTACGGGCGCGCATGATGGCGCAGGTGACCGCCGAAACGTCCGTCGAGACAGGGGTCCCGAAGCTGACGATCCGTGTCAGCGATCTGATCCTCGACTACGAGGTCTTCGAGGACCGACGGGCCGCGTTACGCCAGCGCCTCGTCACCAAGGAGGGAACCGGGCGGAGCTACGTCCACGCCCTCAAAGGCGTCTCCTTCGACGCCGCCGAAGGCGAGTCGATCGGAGTCGTCGGTCCCAACGGTTCGGGGAAGTCGACGTTGCTGGCCGCGATCGCCGGCCTGCTCCCACCGACGAGCGGCGAGATCCTCGTCGCCGAGGAGCCCAAGCTGCTCGGGGTCGGGGCGACGCTGATCGCCGCCGCGACCGGCTACCGCAACATCCGCCTCGGCTGTCTCGCGCTCGGGATGTCGAACAGCGAGGTCAACGACAAGATCGACGAGATCGTCGAGTTCACCGACATCGGCGAGGCGATCAATCGCCCGTTGCGCACCTACTCGTCGGGGATGCGGGCGCGCCTGCACTTCGCCATCGCCACGTCGGTGCAGCCGCGAATCCTGCTCATCGACGAAGCGTTGGCGGTTGGTGACAAAGCGTTCCGCGCAAAGTCCGCGGCGCGCATCGAGGACATCGTGTCCCACGCCGGAACACTGATGCTCGTCAGCCACTCGATGGAGGAGATCTCCCGGCTCTGCACCCGGGCAATCTGGATCGAGGAGGGCAAGGTCGTCGCCGACGGCCCGGTCGACGAGGTCCTCCCCGCCTACTCACAATCCTGAACGTCGCCCAACCTGCTCCTAAAGCCTCCCGGACTCGACGACGCGGGTGAGGAACGTCTTGGTGCGCTCCTCGCGCGGCGTACCGAAGAGCTGCTCGGGCGGACCGGACTCGACGATGCGGCCGGCGTCGAGGAAGCACACGGTGTCGGAGATCTCCCGGGCGAAGCCCATCTCGTGGGTGGCGATCACCATCGTCATTCCGCTCGTCCGTAGATCGCGGACGACGTCGAGGACCTCGCCGACGAGCTCGGGGTCGAGTGACGACGTGATCTCGTCGAGCAGCATGACCTCTGGATCCATCGCCAGTGACCGGGCGATCGCGACGCGCTGCTGCTGGCCCCCGGACAGCTGGTCGGGATAGGCCATCGCCTTCGATCCGAGGCCCAGTCGATCGAGCAGCTGGGCTGCCCGATCCGTGATCACCGCCGCGCTGGCGACGCGGAGCTTGCGCGGCGCCAGCGTGACGTTCTCGACGACGCGCAGGTGCGGAAACAGGTTGAAGCTCTGGAACACCATTCCAATGCGTCGGCGGATCGGGTTCGGATCGAGACCCGGCTCACTGATGTCAATGCCATCGAGCGTGATGTAGCCGTCGTCGATCGGTTCGAGCAGGTTGATGCAGCGCAGCAGCGTGCTCTTGCCCGAGCCTGAGGCGCCGATCAGCGTGACCGCCGAGCCACTCGGCACGTCGAGGTCGATGCCGTCGAGGACACGGAGACTGCCGAACTCCTTGACCACGCCGCGTAGCGCGATCTTGCTCATGCAATCGTCGTGCCCGACATCTGGCGGCGCTCCCGGGCCAACAGGTAGTCGGTGAGGCGCGTCAGCGGGATCGACACGCACAGGAAGAGCACGGCAGCGACGACGTACGGCGTGAAGTTGAAGATCCGATCCTTGATGATCGTCGCCCTTCTCAAGGCCTCGACGGGACCGAGCACGGAGATCAGGGCGACGTCCTTCTGGAGGCTGACGAAGTCGTTCATCAACGGTGGGATCACCCGGCGCACGGCCTGAGGCAGCACGACCGACCGCATCGTCAGCCCCGCCGAGAGCCCGAGCGAACGAGCGGCGGCGCGTTGTGACTCGTGGACGCTCTCGATCCCGGCGCGGAACACCTCGGCGACGTACGCCGAGTAGGTGAGGATCAACGCCACCGAACCCCAGATGATCGGCCGCCCATACCACTCCCGAGTTTGCAGCAGCCCGGGAATGCCAAATCCAAGCATCGTGATCCACAGGATCACCGGGACCCCGCGCACCACGTCGGTGTAGACAGTGGCGGCCAGCCGGAACGGGAAGAGGGCCGGTGTCCGGATGTTGCGTGCCATCGCCACCGCAAGCGCGACGACGACGATGCACGGCGCGCAGATCAGGAAGATGCGGATGTCCAACCAGAAGGCGCGGAGGATCGGTCGGAAGCTCTCGCGGAACACCGTCCCGTCGAAGAACGCTTCACGGACCTTCTGCCATCCCGAGGTCTTCGGCAGCAGCCAGACGACGAGGCCGACGATGGCTGCCGTCGACACCGCGGCGATGATGATGCTCCGCTGTCGTTGCCGGCGTTCGAACTCCTGCCGGCGGGAGCGTGTGGAGGTGGCGAGTGTGTTGGCACCGTCACCCGCCGCCGCGCTCATTCGAGATCGAAGACCGGGACCTCGGTGGCCTCCTCCATCCACGTGGTCGTGATCTCCTCGAGCTCACCCGATTCACGGAGCCGGAGGAGGGCGTAGTCGACGCACTCGACGAGCGGGTTGTCCTTTTCGAACAGCAGCCCCCAGTCCTCTCCTGGCGCGGCATCGACGGTTGGGAACTGTCCGACGACTACACCACCTTCGATCTCGACCGCGGCGAGGAACAGGGCGGTGGGGAGATCCACGACAAGTCCGTCGACCTGCTGGGCCGACAGCGCTTGGACGGCGTCAGCATTTGTGTTGAACACCTGTGCGTCGTCGTCGGGTTGGATGACCTCGTCGACGAGAGCCAGGCTCGTCGTCCCTGCGGCGACGCCGAGGCGCAGCCCTTGAAGGTCGGACAGCGTGGTCGCCCCGGTTGCCGGCGAGTCGGCGGTGGCGACGATCGCCTGGGTGCTCGTGTAGTAGGGCACGCTGAACGACACCACTTCGAGACGTTCTTCGGAGATCGAGTACTGCTGGAGGTTGAAGTCGAAGTCCTTCGGCCCCGGCTGGATCGCCGCGTCGAACGTGGTGCGCACCCACTCGACGTCCTCGTCGGCGAAGCCGAGTTGCCCGGCGACGGCGTAGGCGACGGCCGCCTCGAACCCCTCGCCGGTCGTCGGATCGTCGTCGATCACGTACGGCGGGAACGCAGGCTCACCGGTGGCGATCGTCAGCGTGCCCTCGTCGAGGGTCAGCCCTTCGGCGCACGCCGCCGGGTCGGGGATCGTGCCGACCGGGACGGTGCTCTCCGGTCCCGCCGTCGTGACCGTCTCCGCATTGGTTCCGGCCGGTTCGGTCGGTGGGACGGTGGTGGCGCCGGCGACGGCCGGCACAACCGTGGTGGCCGCGGCAATGCCGGCGAGGGCGATCGTGCGAAGTCGCATGGTGTACTCCTGGACTCGGGTTGTCGAGGCGAAAATCTAGGCGCGGCGCCGTCCGCGTAAAGAGTTGACGGTGAGACAGATCAGTCTTACTGTCTCAGCATGGTCGCGACCCTCGAGGGGCGTGTGCTCGACGCAACGAAGGCCTGCTGCGAGCGCTTCGGCTTCGCCAAGCTTTCGGTCGACGACGTGGCGGCTGAGGCGGGCGTGTCGAGAGCGACCATCTACCGCCTGTACCCGGGCGGCAAGGACGTACTCCTCGAGGCCTTGCGCGTGCGCGAGCTCGACGAGTTCTTCGCCGATCTGCGAGCCGGCGTGGCCGGCGTGGAGTCGCTCGAGGAACTCCTCGTGCGCACCGTCGTCACCGCCACGCGCGCCCTGCGCGACGACCATCACCTCGCCGTGATGCTGGCCGCCGAGCCGGGCGAGGCGCTGACGCAGCTCACCACCGCCGGCGTGCCGCGCATCATCGACTACGCCACGACGTTTCTCGTTCCGTTCGCCGAGCCGTACCTGTCCCGCGAGCAGTCCGTCGCCCTCGTCGACGTGCTCAGCCGGTTGACGATCTCCTACTTCCTCGCGCCCAGCGCCCTCGTCGATCTCGGCGACCCCGACTCCGCGCGCCACTTCCTGGCGCCCCTGATTGCCACCCTGACTGAAGGAGCACACGCATGAGCGTCACCCATCGCCCGAACGACGAGATCCTTGGCCGCGCCGAGCTCAACGACATCGAGGCGATCGTGTCGATCGTCAACACCGACGTCGACGAGATCGAGCACGCCGTCAAGGACAACGCCGAGGCGATGTTCACGTGGGACTACACGCTCGCCCGCCCGCAGCTGCGCAAGCTCTACGAGAAGGGCAAGACGGGTCAGTGGAATGCCGCCACCGACCTGCCGTGGGACACCGAGGTCGACTTCGAGAAGGTGGTGCGCGAGGACGAGAGCGCGATCTCCGCAGGACTCAGCCCCGACCACTACGACGGGACGGTCGTCGAGAAGTGGACCGACGACGAGTGGATCGCGTTCGCCATGGACCAGCGGCGCTGGACGCTGTCGCAGTTCCTCCACGGCGAGCAGGGCGCGCTGTTGTGCACGGCGAAGATCACCGAGTCGGTGCCCTGGTACGACGCCAAGCTGTACGCCGCCACCCAGGTCGTCGACGAGGCCCGTCACGTCGAGGTGTTCGGCCGCTACCTGCAGGAGAAGGTTGGTGGCGAGTTCCAGGTCAACGCCCACCTGCGCCTGCTCCTCGACGACATCATCAACGACAGCCGATGGGACATGACCTATCTGGGAATGCAGGTGATGGTCGAAGGCCTGGCCCTCGCCGCCTTCGGGTTCATGCACCAGCTGACCAGCGAGCCGCTGCTCAAGCAGCTGCTGCGCTACGTGATGAGCGACGAGGCCCGCCATGTGGCGTTCGGCGTGCTGTCGCTGCGCGAGGTGTACGCCGGGATGACCGACGCCGAGATCCGCGACCGCCAAGAGTTCGCCTACGAGGCAGCGGTCCGCATGCGCGACCGCTTCCTCTCCCAGGAGGTGTGGGAGCGCCACGGCGTGAACCCCCGTGACGTCGTCCCCCTCGTCCTCAACGACCCGACCCGCCAGCTGTTCCAGACGATGCTGTTCTCCAAGATCGTGCCGAACTGCAAGAAGCTCGGCCTCCTCGACCGCAACGGGGAGTGGCTGCGACGCCGTTTCGAGGAGATGGACGTCATCCAGTTCGAGAACCTCGAGGACACCGGTGAGGAATACGTCTCGTTGCAGATCTGACTGCTCGCGGACGTCAGGCCTCCTGACACCGACTTTGGTGTGAGGTGGTGTGCTGGAACTAGGTTGCGAACATGACGCAAGGGGGAGAGCGCCATGACACCTCTCCCGACGCGTGGGATCCCGTCCAGTACCGGCGGTTCGCCGAGCAGCGGGCGCAGCCGTTCTGGGATCTCGTCTCGCTGATCCAGCGGCCACCCGGCGGGTTGGGTCGTTGTGTCGACCTCGGCTGTGGGTCCGGCGAGCTGACCGCCGAGGTCACCGACCGCCTCGGCATCGAGGAGATGGTCGGCATCGACTCGTCCGACGCGATGCTCAACGCCGCCCGCGAGGCGATCGGGTGCGGCGATGACCGGCTGCGCTTCGCGCGCGGCGACCTCGGCAAATGGACGAGCCGGGGCGACCACGACCTCGTGATCGCCAACGCCAGCCTGCAATGGGTTCCCGACCACCCCGGTGTTCTGGCCCGCTGGTGGGCGGCGCTGGCACCCGGCGGGCAACTTGCCGTGCAGGTGCCGGCCAACGCCGATCACGCAGCGCACCGCATCGCCAACCAGGTCGCCGCCACCGAGCCGTTCCTCTCGGCGTTCAACTGCCTGCCGCCGCCGGACCCGGTCGCCCAGAACGTGCTTGCCCCGGACCAGTACTCCGTCGTCCTCGACGAGCTCGGCGCCGCAGCGCAACACGTCCGACTCCAGGTGTACCCGCATCACCTCGAGTCCACAGCGAGCGTGGTGGAGTGGACGCGGGGAACGACTCTGACCCGCTTCACGAAGCTCCTCGAGCCCGACCTCGCCGGCCAGTTCATCGACACATTCCGCGAGCGCGTGCTCGACGAGCTCGGCGACGTCTCGCCGTACTTCTATCCGTTCAAGCGCATCCTGATCTGGGCGAGTAAGGGCTAGGAGTTCGCCTCCACCCGGGTACGATCACGCAACTGCCCGGCGGAAGGGGAAGAGCGGAATGAGCACGTGCGCCTCCTGTGCTACTGCGGCCGCGCCGGGGCAGCGGTTTTGCGGGGAGTGTGGCTCGGTACTCAGCGAGCAGTGTGCTTCGTGTGGGGCGGTGCTGGTGGGAGACGTGAAGTTTTGCACCGACTGTGGTCGTCCGCGCTCCACGACGCCCCCGGTTGGCTCAGCGTCAGCGCCGGCGCGGGCCGAGAGTCCAGCCGAGCTGCGCCTCGTTTCGGTGTTGTTCTGTGACCTCGTCGGGTACACGGCACGGTCCGAGCAGCTCGACGCCGATGTCGTGCGTGACCTGCTGTCGGGCTACTTCGACGTCGCTCGGGCAATCCTCGGACGCCACGGTGGCACGATCGACAAGTTCATCGGCGACGCGACGTTGGCGGTGTGGGGCGTGCCGGTGGCGCTGGAGAACGACGCCGAGCGGGCGGTGCGGGCCGGGTTGGAGCTGGTCGATGCGGTCGAGGCCTACGGCGACCGTCTGGGCATCGACGGCTTGCAGGTCCGCGTCGGTGTGGTGACGGGACGGGCGGCGGCAACGGATCAGCTCGACGAGGGCATCGTCGTCGGCGACCGGGTGAACACGGCAGCACGGATCCAGTCGATCGCGACGCCCGGCACGGTGCTCGTCGACTCGACGACGCGCGACGCCACGAAGGCGGCGATCGCCTACAGCGACGGCGGCTTGCACGCGTTGAAGGGAAAGGCCGAGCCCGTGCAGGTGTGGCGGGCCGAGCGGGCGATCGCCGGTGCCCTCGGGATCCACCGTCCGGACGGTCTGGATGTTGAGCTCGTCGGGCGGGACAACGAGTTGCGGTTGCTCAAGGAGTTGTTCCACACGACGATCGATCGCCGGACCGCGAGACTCGTGTCTGTCGTCGGGCCCGCCGGTGTCGGCAAGTCACGCCTGGCATGGGAGTTCGACAAGTACGTCGATGGCCTGGCCACGGACGTGCTGTGGCACAGTGGTCGATGCCTGTCGTATGGCGACGGTGTGGCGTATTGGGCGTTGGCCCAGATGGTCCGCCAGCGTCTCGGCATCGCCGAGGCGGATTCCGGCGACGTGGTTCGGCGGCGGCTGGATGAGGGGTTGGGACGGTGGGTGGCCTCAGTCGCCGACCGTGAGTTCGTTGAGCCACGCCTCGCCCAGCTGCTCGGTGTTTCCGAGGCCACGTTCAGTCGTGACGAACTTTTCGGTGGGTGGCGGTTGTTCTTCGAACGGCTTGCCGACGAGGCGCCGGTGGTGTTGCTTGTCGACGATCTCCACTGGGCCGACTCCGGTCTGCTCGACTTTCTCGACAGCCTGCTGGACTGGTCTGCCTCCCACCCGATCCTCGTGTTGACCTTGGCCCGTCCTGAGCTCGCGGACTGGCGGCCGGGATGGGGACAACGACGCAATGCCACGAGCATCGGTCTCGATCCCCTCGACACGGGTGCGATGGCTGCGCTCCTCGATCACCTCGTGGAGATGCCTCCGGAGATGGCTGAGCGTGTCGTCGCCCAGGCTGAAGGAATCCCGCTGTACGCCGTCGAGATCGTGCGGTCGATGCTCGATCGCGGTGCCATCGACGAAGGCGACGGACGCCGGCGGGCTACAGCACCGTTCGATGATGATCAGGTGCCGGCGACGTTGACAGCGCTGCTGGTGGCCCGGCTGGATGGACTTCCACCGGACGAGCGCACGTTGGTTCGTGACCTCGCCGTGTTGGGGACGAGCTTTCCGCGTGCCGCCGTTGACGCCGTCGCCCAGCCGACGGGAACGTCGATCGACGTGCTGCTCGCTGCGCTGATCCGCAAGGAAGTCCTCACCGTCTTGTCCGATCCGCTCTCACCTGAGCGTGGTCACCTGCAATTCGCCCAGGGCCTGATGCGCACTGTTGTCTACGACAATCTCACCCGGCGAGAGCGAAAGGCCCGCCACGTTGCTGTGGCCGCTCATCTCCAACGCGCCTTCGCGGACGACGGTGCCGAGGTCGCTGACGTCGTTGCCGAGCATTTCCGCCGCGCGGTCGACGCAGAACCAGATGCTGCCGACGCCGATGAGCTGCGCGCCGCGGCGGCGGCGGCATACATCCGGGCCGGCGACCGTGCCGCAGGACTCGGTGCGGCAGCGGCAGCCACCGATGCCTACCTAGCGGCACTCGGCTTCGTCGACGACGCCGGGCGCCGTGCCGGGCTGTTGCACAAGGCCGGCGTCCTCGCCGGGCGGGCGGCTCGATTCGCCGAGGCGACATCGATGCTCGAGGAGGCGATCGCGCTCCTCGACGGGCTCGACCGAGCCAGCGACCAGCGCGAGGCGATAGCCGCTCGCGACCGTGTTCTCCGCGACGCCGGCCGGAGCCGGGAGGCGGACGAGCTGATCAACGCCGCACTCGCCGTGCTGCCCGACGACGCAGCGGATCGGGGCGCCGCGGTACTCATCCTCAGGGTGGCCCACAACCAGGTCGTCAACGGCCAGATGGACAACACCACGGCGGGGTTGATCTCGCGGGCACTCGACCTCGCCGAGGGTCTCGGCGACCGGCGCATGCTCGCTCAAGCGTTGGGCACGGACGGAGTTCGCCACCTCAACCTCGACAACAGCGTCACCGCCCGCGTGTCTGCTGTCTGCCTCCGTCGACCTGGCCCGCGTCGCTCGACGACCTCGACCTGCTGTCCGTGGCGCTCGGCAACTATGGCCAGGTCCTGCTCGGTGACGACGAGCCGGCGGACGAGGTGCTGGACGAGGTCATGGCGATCGGCCGCCGGCTCGGGCGTAGTGCGATGATCGGCCTCGCCGCCGGTAACCGAGTGCGGGCGTTGCTGAAGAGTGGCGAATGGGATCGGGCCGCCGAGGTCGCCCAGGCTGCCCACGATCTCGTCGGCGACACCGATGCGACGACTGCCACCGAACCACTGCGCTGGCTCGCGGCGCTCGCCGCGTGGCGGGGGGACTTCGATCGGGCGCGCGAGCTACGCGCCGGAGTGAAGGTCGAAGTCGGTGACCCTCAAGACGTCGCGATCGACGAGTGCAACGAGGTAGTTCTGCTGCACGCCGCCGGCGAGTTCGATGGGTTGGCGGATCGCTGCGCCGAACTGCTCGGCGAGACACCACGATGATGGGCTGGCGGTTCGACACGCCGCCGATGCTGTGGCCGATAGGTATCGACGCGGCGCTTGCGACTGGCAATCACGACAACGCGGCACGACTCATCGAGATGCTCGACTCGGTGCGGCCCGGGCACCGTCCGCCGTACCTATCGGCCGAACTCGTCCGTGCTCGCGCCCGACTGGCGATCGCTCGAGGTAACACAGACGTCGACGTTGAAGCCGACCTTCGCTACGTCATCGACCGATTCGCCGCCCTCGGGCAACCCGTACCCGAGGCGGCCGCTCGTCTCGACCTTCGCGACTGGCTGAATGCCAACGGGCGAGATGCCGAGGCCGAGGAGGTGGTCGAGCCGGCAGTGGCCACCGCCCGAGCCCTGGGTGCGGTCGCCCTGCTCGGGCGCATCGATGTGCCGGCGGTGCTCGCGTAGGCCTATGCGGCCGCCAGGGCCCGTCGTGCCGAGCGCAAGCCGAGGTGGACGCGTGACTTGACGGTGCCGACCGGTACCCCGAGTTCGCGGGCGACGTCGGCGTAGGGTCGCTCGTGCAGGTGGACGGCGACGATCGCATCGCGCTCGACCCGGCGGCAGGGTCCGCAGCACGTCGCGGATGTGGAAACGTGCGGCGAGGGGGTCGACGGTCGGGTCGCCGACGGTGTGGGTCGCGCTGGTCGCAATGAGGTCACCGCTCGTCTGGCGCGCCCGAACGCCGGCGGCGTCGGTGCTCGCGTTGCGGCAGATCGCGAACAGCCACATGCGAATCGTCCCGTTGCCGCTGTCGAAGCGGCTGAGCGATCGCCACGCCCGCAGGAAGGTTTCCTGCACGACTTCCTCGGCGAGCATGTCGTCACCGCACAGCCGTCGCCTGGCGAACGCCAGCAGGTCGGCACGGTGCAAGACGTAGGCATCGATCAACTCGGCGACGTGCTCGCCGCAGTGACGTGCCTCCGTCAACCTGCCACGCGCGCCCACGTCCCGACCAGCGTCGGCGGCTTGAACACGGCGCCGTGGTCAGCTTGGTCCGCCACCAGCCGCTGTTCGAGGGTTTCGATGTCGACCTCCGCCGGGCTGGCGATGCCCGTGCGCTCGATCACCGGAAGCAGGGTGCGTACGATCGACGCCGCCATCCGTGCGCCGGCCCGGGCTTCGGGGTCGAGATATCCCTGGATGCCGACTGTCATCGGCTGAGCAAGGCCCCCAGCGATGAACGCGGCGGCAAGACGCGGCCCCAACGTCGGGTCGAGACCCGCGCGGCGGTATGCCTCGACGATCCATCCGACCACCATGCTGCTCAGCGCAGTCGGTGGCAGCGTCCCGGCGGCGGTCATCTCGTACTCCATCGTCACGAAGACGCCGCCGGAACGCAGCGTCGATGCGTAGCGACGGATCACTGCCGCCTGATCCTCGATGTAGAGAAGAACGAGGCGGCCGACCACGGCATCGAACTCGCCGTCGATCGTCGCCGTCGTGAGGTCTTCCTCGACGAACTCCACGTTGGCGAGCCTCGCCCGCTCCGTGCGCTCACGGGCGACGGTGAGCGCAGACGGGGACCGATCGATTCCGAGCACGCTGCCCGTCGGCCCGACGCGGTTGGCAACGGCGAGGGCGACGTCGCCCACCCCGCTACCGAGATCGAGAACCCGCATGCCAGGAGCGATGCCGGCGAGGGTGAGGATCATGCCCGTCGCCGGGGCAAGGATCCGTCCCTGCTCCTCGAGCCGATGCAGCTCGGCGGCATCGTGGCCGAGTAGATAGCTGGTCACGGAATCGACAGTGCAAGAACCGCGGTGACGTTGCTTGGAGCGATCGTGGAGATTCGCTGGAGAACTGCAGCGCGTAGGAAAATGCGACGCGTCCTCAGCGGCGACGCGCCATCATCGGACGAACGCCGAACCTGATGAACACTGTTTACCGCTTCGAAGATTGCGAGCTCGACCTCGCCCAGTACGAGCTGCGCCGCGGCGGCACGGTCGTCCACGTCGAACCACAGGTGCTCGACGTCCTCGCCCATCTGGTCGCCAACCACGGCCGGCTGGTACCGAAGACGGAACTGCTCGACGGGGTCTGGTCCGACCGCTTCGTCAGTGAGTCGGCGCTCACCAGTCGGCTCAAACAGGCGCGCCGGGCAGTCGGCGATGACGGTCAGAGCCAGCGGGTGATCGCCACGGTGCACGGCCGCGGCTACCGCTTCGTTGCGCCAGTCGTCGAAGTCGGCGATGCCGGGGAACCGTCGGATGCGACGCCGGCGGGCATCGCCGACGACCAGGAGATCCGTTACGGCATCTCCGAGGACGGCGTCTGCGTCGCCTACGCAGTCGCCGGCAGCGGCCCGCCGCTCGTCAAGGCGGCGAACTGGCTCACCCACCTGGAGCTGGAGTGGAACAGTCCGATCTGGTCGCACTGGCTGCACGACCTTGCCGCTGGCCACCAATTGATCCGCTACGACGAGCGCGGTTGTGGGCTCTCCGACTGGGACGTCGCCGACTTCGGCTTCGACGCCTGGGTCGACGACCTCGAGCTCGTCGTCGACGCCGTTGGCGTCGAACGATTCCCGCTGCTCGGCGTCTCCCAGGGAGCGGCGGTGGCGATCGCCTACGCCGTGCGTCACCCCGAGCGAGTCGAACGGTTGATCCTCTGTGGTGCCTACAGCCGCGGCAGGCTCGTGCGCGCCGAGACGGCCGAGGCACTGGAGGACGCCGCCCTCGACCTCGAGGTGGCCCGTGTCGGGTTTCGGCGCGATGACGACACGTTCCGCCAGGTGTTTGCCAGCCAGTTCCTCCCCGACGCGAGCCGTGAGCTGTGGGAGGCGTTCAACAATCTGCAGCGGGCGACGACATCGATCGACAACGTCGTCAGGTTCCTCGACGTGTTCGCCCGCATCGACGTCGCACACCTCGCTCCCAAGGTCCGGTGTCCGACGTTGATCGTCCACTCCCGTGGCGACCTACGCGTGCCGGAGTCTCAGGCCCGCGAGTTGGCGGCGCAGATCCCGGGTAGCCGGCTGGTCGTGCTCAACAGCCACAACCACATCCTCACGAGGAGCGAGCCGGCTTGGCAGGTGTTCCTCGACGAGGTCGAGCAGTTCCTCGGGTGATCTGAAACGACCGATGGGTGTTTCAGGGGACCGTTCCGTCCCCTGAACACCCATCGGTTGGCGACGGCGGGTACCCGGGGGCCAGGTTTCTGCACGCTGGGGCTCACCAATCCTGATCGGGCCGCTCTGGTACTTTTCCAGGGTGGCACGCTTCGGCAGAGTGGTGACGGCGATGATCACGCCGTTCGACGACGACCTCGCCCTCGACATCGACGGGGCCGTCGAGCTGGCCAAATGGATGCAGGCACAAGGCAACGAGGGCCTTGTCGTGTGCGGCACGACGGGAGAGGCGCCGACCCTCAGTGACGACGAAAAACTGCAGCTCTGGGAGGCCGTCGCCAGCGCCGTGACGATCCCGGTGATCGCCGGCTCGACCGGCAACGACACTGCCCACGACGTGCACCTCACCGTCGAGGCCTCCAAGCGCGACGTCGCCGGCATCCTCGCCCTCTGCCCGTACTACAGCCGCCCGTCGCAGGCCGGTATCGAGGCCCACCTGCGGGCTATCGCCGCCTCGACGGACCTCCCGCTCGTCATCTACGACATCCCGATCCGCACCGGCCGCAAGATCGCCACCGACGTTCTCGTTCGGCTCGCCAACGAGGTGCCCAACATCCTCGGCGTCAAGGACGCCGCCGGCAATCCCGGCGAGACGTCGCGGCTCGTGGCGGCAGCGCCGGAGTCGCTCGAGGTCTACAGCGGCGACGACATCAACACGTTGCCGCTCGTCGCCGTCGGCGCTGTGGGTGTCGTCAGTGTCGCCGGGCACTGGGTCGCCCCCGACCTCGTCGAGTTCTTCGACGCCTGGGAGGGCGGCGACACGGCGACGGCACGCCGCGTGAACGCCCGGCTGTTGGAGAGCTACGCATTCGAGACTGGTGACGACGCTCCGAACCCGCTTCCATCGAAGGCGATGCTCCGCCACCTCGGTCAGCCGGCCGGTCGTTGCCGGCCTCCGGTGGGGCCCGACCCGGCCTGGTTGGATCAGCGCGCCGGCGAGGTGTACGGCCGGCTGGTCGCCGCCCGTGGCTGATCCGGCCGCAGGCGCCGGGGACCGCACCGCGTCACGCGACGCTGTCCGCATCGTGTTCCTCGGCGGTCTCGGCGAGATCGGCCGCAACTGCATGGCGATCGAACTGGGCGGCGGCCCGTCGGGCGACGGGCCGGACCGCCAGATCATGCTCATCGACTGTGGACTGATGTTCCCCGACCCGGACATGCACGGCATCGACCTCGTGTTGCCGGACTTCACGTACCTGCGGGAGAACGCCGGGCGGATCGTCGCTGTCGTCGCCACGCACGGCCACGAGGACCACGTCGGCGCCCTGCAGTATCTGCTCCGCGAGATCAGTGTCCCGATCTACGGCTCGGCCGTGACACTCGGGCTGGCCCGCAATCGCATCGAGGAAGCTGGCCTGCTCGGCAACACCGAGTTGCGCATCGTCGCCGACGGTGAACGAGTCCAGATCGGCCCCTTCGATGTCGAGTTCATCCCCGTGACGCACAGCGTGCCGCACTCCCACGCCATCGCCGTACACACACCGCAGGGAGTCGTGCTGCACACTGGCGACTTCAAGCTCGATCTCACGCCGGTCGATGGACGGCGGACCAACCTCGCCCGCGTCGGCGAGCTCGCCCGCACCGCCGGAATCCGCGTCCTGCTCGCCGACTCCACGAACGCCGAGGAGCCAGGGCACGCGCCGAGCGAGTCGACCGTCGGCGGCGTGTTGCGCACGCTGTTCGCCGAGTGCCGGGGGCGGCGCGTCATCACGGCGAGCTTCGCCAGTCACCTCCATCGCATCCAGCAGATCGCCGACGCGGCCATCGAGAGCGGCCGCAAGGTCGCCACTCTGGGGATGAGCATCCGCAAGAACGTCCAGCTCGGCATCGACCTGGGGATCGTGTCGATCCCGGCGAGCAAGCTGATCGACATCGAGGACATCGACCGCTACCCGCCGGGGGAGATCTGCGTGATCTCGACCGGCTCGCAGGGTGAGCCGATGTCGGCGCTCGCCCTCCTCGCCCGCGGCGAGAACAAGTTCGTCAAGCTCACCGAGAACGACACGGTGATCCTGTCGAGCCACGCGATCCCCGGCAACGAGTCGAACGTCAACAGGGTGATGGACGGGCTGCTGCGGGCCGGCGCCCAGGTCGTCCATTCCGGCACACGTGATGTTCACGCGACCGGCCACGCCCAGGCCGACGAGTTGAAGACGTACCTCTCGATCGCCCAGCCGCAATGGTACGTGCCGATCCACGGCGAGTTCCGCCACCTGATGGCCAACGCCGCGATCGGCGAGACGATGAGCATGCCTCGAGATCGCGTGCTGGTATGCGAGGACGGAGATGTGCTGGTCATCAGCGACGACGGTGTCGAGGTCGCCGGACGGGTGCCCGCCGGCTACCTGTACGTCGACGGGATCGTCGGCGACGTCGGCCTCGGCGTGCTGCGCGACCGTGCGGTGCTGGCGTCAGAGGGTGTGGTCGTTGTCGTCGTCACGGTCGACACCCAGTCGGGCAAGGTGCTCACCGGGCCGGAGATCATCACTCGTGGCTGGGTGTACGCGCCGGAGGCGGAAGATCTTCTCGACGAGGCGTGTGACACGATCGCAACGACCGTCGAGGACTCCTTGGCCAAGGGCGTGCGCGACGTCGAGACCCTCGAGCGCGATGTCCGCCGCGCCGCTGGCCGCTTCGTCTCCGAACGCACCCGCCGCCGGCCGATGATCGTTCCCGTAGTAATGGAAGCTTGACGGCCCCGAGACCGCGCCGACCCTCCGGGCTGGAGCGGTCTTGGCTTGGTACCTTGGATCGCAGCATGGCTACGTGGGGACCGTCGAAGAAGCGCGAGCAGAAGGCTTTGCCGGCGGCGCGCTCGTCGAGCCCGTCGAAGACCTCGAACGGGGGCTCCACGAAGACGTCCGGCAGCCGCAACGTCACCCGCGCCCGCTACACCGCCGACGAGCAGGCACGGCGGCAAGCCACCAGGCGTGAACAGGCCACCGGTGAGCTGCGCCGGGCGATCGCCGGTCGGGAGCACGAGTTCATCGGGTTGCTCCTGGTCGTTTCGGCGATCATCCTCGCCGCAGGTATCTACTTCGACTTCGCCGGCATCCTCGGCGATGGCATCGAGTGGCTCGGTGGCGCCCTCGCCGGAGTCGGCCGCTACGTCCTTCCGGTGATCCTCCTCGCTGTCGGCGTGTCGTTCATCCGCAGCTCCAAGTCGTCGAGTCCGTACCGGCTGGTCATCGGCTGGTCACTTGTCGGCCTCACCGCACTGGGGATCATCCACGTCGCCAGCGGTCCGGAGGGCTTCTCGGTCAGTGGTGTCACCGACTCAGGCGGCGTGATCGGCTGGATCGTCGGTGAGCCGCTGCGCACGCTGATGGCGGAGTTCGGATCGATCGTCCTCCTCGTCGCCCTCGGCATCGGCGGGCTGTTGCTGATCACCCAGGCGTCGTTGCGGACGATCGCGCAGCGAACGGGACGCGGCGCAGCATCGATCGCCCGTCCGGTCGGGCGAGCGGCGCGCAACGCCCTCGGCAACTTGTCGTCGCTGAGCAGCGACAGCGATGCCGACCACGACGACGCCGCAGACTCCGGCGCCTCCGCCGAATCCGGAGTGATGACGGCGCTGGCACTCCCGTCGGCCGCCCCGTACGACGCGGCCGACGACTTCGGTGCCGACGACAGCGCCGGCGGGTCGCGGCGACGCCGGAAGCCAGTAGCGAGCGAGCCGTTCGACGGTTCAGCGAACGGCGACGGCGGACGGGGCACCTGGGTGTTGCCATCGGTCGCGCTGCTCCATCGCGGGGCGACGAAGAGCATCGATCAAGGTGAGGCGGCCGGTCGTGGCCGGATCCTCGAGCAGTCGCTGGAGCAGCACGGAGTCGACACGACGCTCGCCGGGATGACCGTCGGACCCACCGTCACCCGCTACGAGTTGGAGCTCGGACCGGGCGTCAAGGTGGCGCGGGTCACGTCGCTGCAGCGCGACATCGCCTACGCGATGGCCGCAACAGACGTCCGCATCCTCGCCCCGATCCCCGGCAAGTCGGCGATCGGTGTCGAGGTGCCCAACCACACCCGCCAGCTCGTGTCACTCGGCGACCTGCTGCTCGCCCCCGAGGCTGCGACGGCGACCGGCCCACTCGACGTCGCCATCGGCAAGGACATCGCCGGCGACGCCGTTTTCCTCGACCTCGCCACGACGCCGCACGTGCTGATCGCCGGGGCGACGGGAGCAGGCAAGTCGAGCTGCATCAACAGCATCCTCGCCTCGTTGTTGATGCGGCGAACGCCCGATCAGGTCCGCCTCATCCTCGTCGACCCGAAGCAGGTCGAGATGGGCCAGTACAACCGTCTGCCGCATCTCTTGACGCAACCGGTGACGAACCCGAAGAAGGCGGCCAATGCCCTCGGCTGGGCGGTCAAGGAGATGGAGCGCCGCTACGACCTGCTGTCGGCCAAGGGCTACCGCGACATCTCCGGCTACAACGCCGCCTTCGACCAGGGCCAGCTCGAGCCCGATCCGGCGGGCGAGCAGGAGCCGGAGCGGCTGCCATACATCGTTGTCGTCGTCGATGAGCTCAACGACCTGATGATGGTCGCCGCCCGCGACGTCGAGGAGGCGATCACCCGCCTCGCTCAGAAGGCCCGCGCCGTCGGCATCCACCTCATCGTCGCCACCCAGCGCCCGAGCGTGAACGTGATCACCGGTGTGATCAAGGCGAACATCCCGGCACGCATCGCCTTCGCCGTGTCCAGCCTCACCGACTCCAGGGTGATCCTCGACCAACCGGGTGCCGAGAAGCTGGTCGGTAAGGGCGACATGCTGATGCTGCCCGGCAACTCGTCGGTGCTCAGCCGCGTGCAGGGCTCGTTCGTCAGCGAGGAGGAGGTCCGGGCGATCGTCCGCCACTGGCGTGAACAGGCACCCGAGGTCGTGTACGTCAGCGGCGTGGAAGGTGGCGACGAGCCCGATCTCGTGACGGCGTCCGCCAACGCGATCAGCGGCAACGGCGAGGATGACGACGAGGTGATGATGCGCCAGGCGATGGAGCTCGTCGTGCGCAGCCAGCTCGGCTCGACGTCGATGCTGCAGCGCAAGCTCAAGGTCGGCTTTGCCCGCGCCGGGCGGATCATGGACCTGCTCGAACAGCGCGGCGTCGTCGGGCCGAGCGAGGGCTCCAAGGCCAGGGCGGTGTTGATGACCGTCGAGGAGTTCGAGACATTGGGCCAGTGACGGGAAGGATGGGCCGATGAGCGCCGCCTTCACCGAGATTGCCGCCGGGTTGACGTTCCCAGAGGGTCCGGTGGCGATGCCGGACGGGTCGGTCGTCGTCGTCGAGATGCTCGGCGAGCGGGTCACGCGAGTCCATCCCGACGGCACCACCGACCTCGTGTGCGAGGTCAAGGGTGGGCCGAACGGTTTGGCCGTGGGGCCCGATGGATCGCTCTACCTGTGCAACAACGGCGGATGCTTCACACCGGCCGAAGCCGGCGCGCTGCTCGTGCCTGGCCCGTTCGACCTCGACCGCTACACGGGCGGTTTGATCCAGCGGATCGACCACGACGGGTCGGTCAACAACCTGTACACCAACTGCTCGGGCCGGCCGCTGCGCGCCCCGAACGACCTCGTGATGGACGGGCACGGTGGCTTCTACTTCACCGACTACGGGATCAACGACCTCTCCACCCGTACCGCCGACATCGGCGCCGTGTACTACGCCCAATGCGACGGCTCGGAGATCCACGAGGTTGCCTACCCGGTTGCCTCGCCCAACGGCATCGCGCTGAGCCCCGACGGAACGACCCTGTTTTACGCCGAGACGTACGCGGGCCGCGTCTACCGGCGCCGGATCGTCGAGCCGGGTGTGCTCGAACCGCTACGGACGAGGTACGACCCCGAGGCGCTGCTGTGCGGCCTGCCCGGGATGCAGTTGCTCGACTCGCTCGCCGTCGACGCCGATGGGTGGGTGGCGGCCGGGACGCTGATACGCGGCGGTATCACGACGATCTCGTCCGACGGCGAAGACGTCGATTTCATCGCGACGGACGACCCGTTGACCACCAACCTCTGCTTCGGCGGACCGGACATGCGCACCGCCTACATCACGCTGTCGGCGACCGGCCGGCTCGTGTCGATGGAATGGCCGAGGCGAGGGTTGCGGTTGGCGCACCAGTAGGTCCACGGGCTCAAGCCGTCGTTTGCCGCACGATTGTCGGCTCCTGAAGGAGGAGCGTGGCTGGCTACGCTCCGGGTCCGGGCGATCTGTGACCGCTCGGGCCTGATGTCGGTCCTGTCCGGTCACGGTTCGGTCGAACCCGTCGCCGCGGCCGATCGACCCACTTCTAGAGCACTACGCGTGCAACGCGCACAAACGCCGAGCCCGTAGCACCCGTCAGTAGCCTGGTAAACCGTGCCTGGGAGCTTCTACGTCGAGACGCTTGGTTGTCCCAAGAACCAGGTCGACTCCGACAAGCTCGTCGGCACGTTGCTCGCCGACGGGCTGCGCCCGGCGTCAGCCGCCGAGTCCGCTGACCTCGTCGTCGTCAACACGTGCGCCTTCATCGAGACGGCGCGCCAGGAGTCGATCGACACTGTGCTCGCTCTCGACGAGCGGCGGCGTGACGGAAGCCGGTTGGTGGTCACCGGGTGCATGGCCGAGCGCTACGGCGATGAGCTCGCCGCCGCCCTCCCCGAGATCGATCAGGTGGCTGGATTCGGCATCGGACTCAACCCGCCGGCACGCAAGCTGATCCCGGTCAGTGCGACGCCCGTGCCGGAGTTCGACCTGCTCAACCTGCCTCGGCCGAAGTCGCCTGTCCCGTGGGCCTACATCAAGATCGCCGAGGGATGCGACCGCAAGTGCGGGTTCTGCGCGATCCCGTCGTTCCGCGGCAAGCAGCGCAGCCGTGACGTCGGCCAGATCCTCGACGAGGTCGACGAGCTCGGCGCCAAGGAGATCGTCCTCGTCGCCCAGGACCTGGCCTCGTACGGTAAGGACCGCCCGGGCGACCTTGGTGCCGGGGCAATTGTCCCGCTCGTGCGCGCCGTCGGTGAGCGAGTGCCGCGGGTCCGTCTGCTCTACCTGTATCCGAGCGACCTCAGCGACGAGTTGATCAACGTCGTGTGCGAGTCGTCCGTGCCCTACTTCGACCTGTCGCTCCAGCACGTCAGCAAGCCACTGCTGCGGCGGATGCGGCGGTGGGGCGATGGCGAGCGGTTCTTGCGCCGGATCGCCGACATCCGCACCCGCCGTCCCGACGCGGCGTTCCGCAGCAACTTCATCGTCGGCTATCCCGGTGAGACCGAGGACGATCACGACGAACTCCTTCGCTTCGTCGAGGCAGCGGAGCTGGACTGGTGTGGGTTCTTCGCCTACAGCCGCGAGGACGGCACCTATGCCGCCGGGCTCGACGGTCAGGTGGACGGCAAGCTCGTCGCGGCGCGACTCGGTGAGCTGACCGAGCTACAGGACTCGATCACGGCGGGGCGCCGCGACGCATTGATCGGCGACACCGTCGAAGTCCTCGTCGACCGCCCGGGCATCGGTCGGAGCCACCGTGAGGCACCGGAGATCGATGGCGTCGTGCTCGTCGACGCGTCGCTCGCCGCGGGTTCGTTCGCCAGTGTCGAGATCGTCGACGCCCTCGGGAGCGACCTCATCGCCGCCGGGGCCGACCTGTCGACGATCAGCGAGACGTTGGACGAGCTGTGAAGGACGTCGGAACGGCGCTGGCGACCTGGGCGAACGCGATCACCGCCGGTCGCCTGCTGCTGTCGCCGCTGATGTTCTGGCTGATTCCGGAGGACGACGGGGGATCGTGGGTCGCGTTCATCTTCTGGTTCCTGCTGTCGGTCAGCGACTTCGTCGACGGCTTCATCGCCCGGCGCCGCGGCCCGACCCGGTCGGGGGCGTTCCTCGATCCGCTGGCGGACAAGGTCCTCATCCTCGGCGCGATGTTCACGCTCGTCGGGCGCGACGTCTTCTGGATCGTGCCGGTGGCCATCATCGCGGCGCGAGAGCTGATCGTCAGCGTGTATCGAAGCGTGATCGGCACGAAGGGGATCTCGATGCCGGCCAGCCGCGCCGCCAAGTACAAGACGCTGGCGCAACAGCTAGCGGTCGGGTTCGCCCTGCTGCCGCTGACGGCCCTTGACGCCACGTGGCTGTGGAACACGTGCCTCTGGGCGGCCGTCGCCCTTGCCGTCTACAGCGGCGTGCAGTACTTCTGGCGGATGCACGCAGCGAAGGAGCGCGCTGTCCTCCCGTCCGACGTCTCGGTCGTGTGATGAGGTGTGATGCGCTGTGACGTCGTGGCGGTCGGCACGGAGTTGTTGCTCGGCCAGATCGTCGACACCAACTCGGCGCTGATCGGCGAGCGCCTCGCCGCCCATGGCATCGCCTCGCGGCTGCAGGTGAAGGTGGGGGACAACGTCGAGCGGATCGAGAAAGTCTTCCGTCTGATGCTCGGCGAGGCCGACGCCCTGATCGTGTGCGGTGGGCTCGGGCCGACGCACGACGACGTGACGAGGGAGGCCATCGCCGCCGTGATGGGTGTGGAGCTCGAGCTCGACGAGGGCGTCGCCGACGTCATCCGCGACCTGTTCTCCCAGTTGCGCCGGCCGATGTCCGAGAACAACCTTCGCCAGGCGATGGTGCCTGCCGGGGCAACGGTCATTCCCCAGCGGCGCGGCACCGCTCCGGGCCTGATCTGCCCGTTCCGCCTCGACGGTGCCGACCGGGTGATCTACGCCGTCCCCGGGGTGCCCGACGAGATGGAGGAGATGATCGAGCGCGCCGTGCTGCCCGATCTTCTCGCTCGCGCCGGAGAACCGACGGTCATCGCTTCGCGAGTGCTCAAGGTGTGGGGCGAGTCGGAGAGCGGGCTCAACGCCCGGCTCGACGAGGTCATCGCTCGCCTCGACGAGGACGGTGACGTCACGCTGGCGTTCCTCGCCCGCGGCTGGAACGGCCTGGAGATCCGCCTGACGACGTCGGCGGAGTCCGCCGAGGCTGCGCTGGACAGGTTGCGGCCGTGGGAAACGGAGGTCCGCGCCCTTCTCGGCAAGGTCGTGTTCGGCACCGACGGGGACTCGATGGAGTCCGTCGTGATCGACGCCCTGCGTCAGCGCGGGTGGACGCTGGGGATCGCCGAGTCGCTGACGGCCGGGCTCGTGGCGGCCCGGTTGGGGAGCGTTCCGGGAGTGAGCGACGTGCTCCGCGGCTCGCTCGTGACGTATGCGAGCGACGTCAAGTTCGATCTCCTCGGCGTCAGTCCGGGTCCGGTGATCAGTGAAGAGGCGGCGTTGGAGATGGCCGAGGGCGCCTGCCGCGTGCTCGGCGCCGATGTCGGGCTGGCGCTCACCGGTGTTGCCGGACCGGACAAGCAGGACGATGTCGACGTGGGCACGGTGTGCCTCGCCGTCGTCGGCCACGGCCGCGACCGGGCCACCACGATCCGCCATCGCCAGACGGCCAGCCGTGACCAGATCCGTCAGCTCAGCGTCATCAACGCCCTCGACCTACTCCGCCGCTTCCTCGCCTGACGACTCTCATTGGAGTGTTTGCTGCTGATGGAGTGTTTGGTGCGGGGCGTGTCAGCACGTGACACTCCAATGCAGCAAACACTCCAAGGTCAGTTACCGGCGACCGGCTCGAGAGCGATGACAGCGTCGAGGTCGAGGGCGTCCTCGGCGACCACGTCGTCCCGGCGGGGACCGCGGACGACCAGGAAGAACAGGGCGACTCCGGCGAGAGCGACGCCGACCCACATCGACAAGCTCCAACCGTCGACGAGGGCGTCGCGGGCAGCGTCGAGTACCGACGGGGCCGAGCTGCCGAGGTCGGCGGTGGCGGCGAACGCCGAGCCGATGCCCTCCTCGACGCGATCCGCCAAGCCGGCGGGCAGATTGGTGGTGGCGTCGGAGACGCTCGACCGGTAACCGGCGCTGACGAGCGACCCGAGGAGGGCAATGCCGACGGCGCCACCGAGCTCGCGCACGGTGTCGTTGAGCGCCGACGCCACGCCCTGCTTGTCGGCGGGCAGCGACTCCGTGATGGTTGTCGTCGACGGGCTCATGCACAGTCCGATGCCGAATGAGACGACGATCAGTCCGGGGAGAACGGACCAGTAGCCGCCTTCGGCGGAGACCATGATCGCCAGCAGGGCGAGTCCGAGTCCGAACAGGCTCACGCCGGTGATCAGCGTGTTGCGGGTGCCGAAGCGTTGGGCGATCGTCGGGGCGACCGCCGACAGCGGCATCATCACGACCATCATCGGCAGCAACGATCCGGCGGCGGCAAGCGCCGAGAAGCCGAGCACGGCCTGCATGAACTGGGTCAACACGAGGAAGATCCCGAACATCACGGCGAACACGAGCAACAGGGTCAGCGACCCGGCCGCGAGTCCGCGGTTGGCGAACAGGCGGATCTCCAGCAGGGGCTTCTCGTGGCGCAGTTCCCAGGCGACGAAGCCGAGCAGCGAGACGATTCCGACGACGAGGCCGACAACGGTCAGGGGAGCGCTCCAACCCTGCTCGGGGCCCTCGTGGATGCCGAGGACCAAGCCGCCGACAGCGACGGCCGACAGCAGCGAGCCGACGACGTCGAACCGGCCCTCGTGACGTTCGCGGGAGTTGCCGACGGCCCGCAGGGTCATCACCAGGGACGCGGCGGCGAACAGCACCGGCATGGCGAACAGCCACGGCCAGGTGAACTGGTCGATCAGGAACGACGATACGAACAGTCCGAGGATGCCGCCGGCGCCGGCGAAGCCGGACCAGATGCCGACCGCCCGCGCTCGTTGCTCGGCGGGGAAGCTGGACGTGATCACCGACAGGGTGACCGGCATGATCATCGCCGCGCCGACACCGGCCAGGACGCGGGCCACGAGGAGGATCTCGACGGAACCGGCGAACCCGGCCATGCCGTTGGCGGCCATGAACACGACGAGGCCACCGAGGAGGATTGGCTTGCGTCCCCAGCGGTCGCCGATCGCCCCGATCGGCAGCAGCAGCGCGGCCAGCGCCATCGTGTAGCCGTTGATGATCCACAGCAGCTGGCTCTGCGACGCACCGAGATCGATGGCGAGATCCTGCTGGGCCACGTTGAGCCCGGAGACCGATGCCACGACGGCGATGAGGGCGGCGCACATGGCGATGAGGATCCGCCGCTGCCGCCGCGGATCGGTGACGATCTCACCGTGGGGGAGCGACGGGGCGGATGGTTCGAGACTGGCAACGATCGTGCTCATGGCGTGATTCCGTTCTGACCTACTTCAATTACGATACGATACTGTATCGTATTGTTTTGGTGGACTCAACGCTCATCAGGCCAGAAATTCGACAACGACCACAACTACGGTCACAGCCCGTGGATCCACGGGTCTCGCGCAGCCGCGCCGCCGTGATTCGCGCCGCGACAGACCTGCTCGTCGAGGGCGGCCCGAACGCCGTGACGATCGACGCCATCGTCGCCCGCTCGGGCGTCGCCAAGTCGACGATCTATCGCCACTGGCAGGCGCGCGACGAGGTGCTGCTGGCGGTCATCGAGGAGTGCGCGCCCCGGCTGCCCGAGCCCGACCCCGACAGCGACGTAGCGACGGCGCTACGCCAGACGATGCACGCCGTCGCGGCGACGCTCAACGACCCCGAGTGGGCGCGGGTCATTCCTGCCCTGATGATGCTCAAGAACCACGAGGCCGGAATGCGGGCGATCGACGAACGACTGGAACACGAGCAGCACGCGATCCTGACGTCGTTGATCGAACGAGCGATGCACGAGGGAATCCTCGCACCCGGCGTTGACATCCCGGAGGCGATCACGCAGCTGCTCGGGCCGCTGCTGTTCGCCCACCTCACCGAGCTGGTGGCCATCGATGACGCCTTCGCCGACCGCACCCTGGAGCGATTCCTGGCGGCCTACCGCCCGAGTGGATGAGCGCCTGAAACCAGCGTGCTGCCTGGCCGGTTCATGCGACGCGCCCGACGACGACCGGCACCAGGAGGGCGACGACGACGCCGAGCAGCAACGAGATGATGCTGACGCCGAGCACAGCGACGATGACGACGAACGTCAGAACGGCTCCGGCCAGTACAACGTCTGCGCGTCGCCAATGCCGCCGGGCCATCGCGAGCGCAGCGGCCGCCGCGGCGACGACGAGGATCACCGCAGCGAGACGGAGCAGGCTGGTGGCCGCCCCGTCGACGATGGCCGAGATGGCAGCCCGACCGCCCGACGTGGCGGCGACCTCCGGTGCCTCGTCGACAACGCGGTGAGTTAACGAACGGGTGATCACCATCGCCACGATGCCGGCGAGGCCCAGCCACAGCGCGGCACGCCAGCGGTTGCGGGCGACGATCACGGTGCCGACCAGCAGCGCTGCCGTCAGCATCACCAACGCCCACACAGCGCGTTTCGCCAGCGCCACCATCTGCTGGGCGCCCTCGAGGGAGGCTTGACGGTCGGCGAGTTCGTCGCTCTGGTAGACGACGAGCTGTCCGAAGTCGTCCGGAAGATCGCGGCCGGTTGCATCCTCGAGTTCGGCGATCTGTTCGGTGGCGTCACCGTCCGGGGACAGGTCGGGGATCTCCAGATCGTCGAACAGCCCGAGCTCCTGCAGCCGGGTCAGGCCGTGTCCGATGAGCGGCAGCAGATTGACGGTGACCTCGCCCTCGACGGCGGAGATCGCGCCGTTGAGGCCGTCGCCCTGGAGCAGGTCCATCGCCCGGCTGTGTGCCCGCTCGACGATCTGGGTGATGCTCTCCTGCACTTCGGGGCTGGCGAGAGCGCGCGTCACTCCGCGGTCGACCGCCGACTCGACACCCGCGACGATCGCTGACTCGAGTCGATCGAGGTCGGCGGGTAGCGCGTCGCTGACCGCGGCGTCGACGTCGACCGCCGACAAGACCTGCTCGGTGACGTAGTCGGCGAGGGCGGCTTCGACTTCAGGTTCGGCCAGCGCGTCGCCGACGATGTCGGCCACCTGGTCGCTGTCGAAGACGACCGCCCGCGCCCATACCGCCACCGTCGTCGCGATCAGCGCGACGATCGCCAGCACGCCGAGGACGATGGCGGCAGCGCTACGGACCTTGCTGCCGGCAGCCACTCCGCCTCCGGTTGGAGCGACCGAGTCTGTGCCGAGCGCGATGTCCGAGCTACTACCGCCATCGGTGGGGCTGCGCATGCCCTCATCGTCGCCCTCGGCTGGGTGACGCGCCGTCACCCGTGGTGGGGTGAATTCAGCGCATCGCCGGCAGCGGGACAGGAGCGCCGCCGACCGGTGGAGCCCGCTCCATCCATCGTCAGCACCCGTCTTGATCACCACGGCAGGGGTGATGCGATGTCACCCCAAAGGCGTGGACCATGAGACGACACGTGATGAATGTGTACGCAAGGATCACCGGCGAGTGCTGCCGGTTGGCTGGAAGGTGTGAGCCGTGCATTTCGAGGACTGGATGGAACGCGTTGTTCAAGCGTTCGAAGTCGCCGGGGTCGGCATCCTTGCCATCGGCTCCCTCGCAGCCCTGATCCGTGCGGCACGCGCCCTGTCTCGCGGCGAGGGCGATGGCACCTACGAGCGTGCTCGGCAAGACGTCGGCCGCGCGGTTCTACTCGGGCTCGAAGTGCTGATCATCGCCGACATCGTGCAGACGATCACGATCGACGCGACGATCGAGAGTGCACTGACGCTGGCCCTGATCGTGTTGGTGCGAACGTTCCTCAGTTTCTCGTTGGAGATCGAGCTGGAAGGCGTGGTCCCGTGGCATCGCCGCACGCGGGCCAATGATCGCAGTGACTGAGCTGCAGAAAGGGACCGCCGCCATGACAGACGAGACCTACCAACCGCCCGGCTATGCGGCGGCCGGCTTGTGAGTGGAGTCGACTACACGGAGCGGTTGCGCCGCCTGGCTATCGGCGACCCACGCTCGGCGGAGGACGACGTCGGCGGCGTCGACGTCGCCGGCCGCAAGCTCGATGCGAAGACGTTGGCGCTCGTCCGTCTCGGCGCGTTGGTCGCGGCCGGTGGCGCTGTGCCCTCCTACAGCGCGCAGACCGACGACGCGGTGAGCGCCGGCGCGACGACCGCGGAGATCGTCGATGTCCTGGTCGGGATCATTCCCATCGTCGGGTTTCCCTGCGTCGTTGCGGCAGCCCCCAAATTGGCGTTGGCACTGGGGTACGACACCGACGACGTCTTCGACTGCTCGTTGGGCGGTTGAGCCCCGCTATCCGCCGAGGAGGCCGGTCGTCGTCGCTTGGAGCACGGCGTCTGAGCGTGAGGAGACGCCGAGCTTCCGATAGATCGAGGAGACCTGAGTGTTGACGGTGCTGCGGGACACGAACAGCCGCTCGGCGATCTCGCGAACCGTGAAATGTGTCTGGAGATAGGGCAGCAGCCGGAGTTCCGCCGGGGTGAGCGGCAACGCCCCGGCCGCGCCACCTTGGGCAGCGGATGTGGCGATGAGGCGAAGCTCCGAGACGGCGTCGACCAGTGCGCCGAGTGCCGGTCGGCGCAGCAGGATGTCGTCGATCTCACGCAGCAGATGACGAGCCGTCGCATGGTCGCCGTTGACCGTGTAGACCTTGGCGAGTTGCAGTCGAGACCGAACGCCGAGGTACGGCATCGCCGAGTTGCTGGAGGGTCTGGCGCGCATCGCCTGGGTGAGCCGGGCATTCGCCTGCTGCAGGTCACCGCGATGCACCGCGAGGCGCGCCGCAGCGGCAAAGGCGAGGACGCTCAGGGCGTTGTCGTCCATGCGATGCTCATCGATCGTGCCCACGGCAACGTTCACGCGCTCGGCTGCCTCCTCCCACTTCGCGCGATCCATCGCCAGCACTGCGAGCTCGGCCCCGCTGACGACGATTATGTCGGCATTCGACATCTCCGCGGCGAGAGTCGAAGCCTCGGCGAACAGCACAGCGGCCTGGTCGACATCGCCGGTCAGTAGGTGGGCCTCGGCGAGCAGATACAGCGCTGTGTTGAGCCACGGACTGCCTGCAGGTTCCTGGGAGACCGCGAAGCTGGCGTCCGCCAGCATCTGCTTCGGACCGGCGCTGCACATCGCAGCCCGAAACATTGCCCGCGATGATTCGAACGACGCCGATCCGTCCGGCGGAACGAACTCGAACGATGCGGTCTCGAGCACGGCAGCCCAGCGTTCGGCGGCGGCGGTCTGCCCGGTCAACACGCTGTACCAACCGGCCAGCACAGCGAGTGGCGGGAAGGTCCCGACAGCAGAGTCGCCGAGCATCGACAGCCATCGCTCAACCGTCGATATCTGGCCTGCCTGGTACGTCGGCAGCAGCAGTTGCGCGACGAGCTGTGCGCAGCGGACCCGTTCTGGCGCAGTCAGGCGGTGCTCGACGGCGAGCGCCAGAGATCCATTGGACTCGTACCAGTCTGCGGCGCGCAGGTGCAGTTCGGCAACGGCCTCGGGTTCGGCGGTGCGAAGCTCTCCGAGCAGAAACTCTCGAAACAGGCCGTGGTACCGGTACCACTCGCGCCGGCGATCGAGCGGGATGAGGAACGAGTTCGAAGCCTCGAGCCTGCGCAACTGCTTCTGTGCGCCACGCTCTCCGACCACGGCCTCACACAGCGGCGCGGACAATTGATCGAGCAGCGCCGTGCGACGAAGGAACCGCTGATCGCTATCGGGCAGCTGGCTCAACGACTCGCGATACAGATAGTCCGAGATGAAGGGGTCGTCCCCCGAGATCGTCGCTGTCGGGCCACTCTTGTCGCGGGCGACGAGCGCCGCCAGGTACAGGCCGACCGGCCAGCCTTCTGTGCGTTCGGTCACCGCCGATGCCTGTTCGCTCGTCAGCGCGACCTGCGCTCCCGCGAAGATCTGTTCGGCGCCGGCGGAGTCGAGAGCAAGGTCGCTCACGCCGAAGTCCAGCACATCACCTGACGCTCGCAAGCTCGGTAGAAGCGGCTGTTCGGAGCGGCTCGCGGCGACCAGTTGGGAGCCGCGGGGAATTCCCGAGATGACCACGCTGAGTACGTCGTGGCAGCCGGCCGCCTGAAGCTCGTGCAAGTCGTCCAGCATCACCACGAACGGCGTTGGGCTCGCCTTGAACACGGAAGCGAGACGAGGCGCAGCACGACCGAGCACGGACACGCCGAATCCGCCCACACCGGCAGTCAGTCCGCTGCGCTCGGGAAAGATGCGGACGTACGCCGATGCCAGTAAGGCGAGCAGGGCGGCGGGATCATCATCGAAGCGGTCGAGCGATACCCAGGCGACGCGACGATCCTCAGCGCTGGCCCACTCGGCCAGCATCGTCGACTTGCCATACCCAGCGGGGGCCGTGATGCCGACGACACGACAGGCGCTCGCACGAGCGGCCTGGATCAGTTCGGCGCGGCTCACGCCTCCCGCGGGCGGTTGCGGGACGGACAGCTTGGCGTCGAGCAATCGGTCATCGAGTTGCTCAGTCATCGGGCCGACCGGAGCGGATCCTGTGTCACGTTCGAAGCGTAGAACAGGCTTCTGAGCTGGGGGCGTGCCGTCGTCACGCGGTCAGCAGGGTGCGCCGACGGCCAAATCATGCAGATTTGCTGATGCATACCGCCGGCGATCGATGTTGGCTGGGTCGGAGCAGGCTCGGGTGGCGAGCCGCACGATCGCGGAGGGCTTCCAAGATGGGCGAACTGACGGCGGCAGGGCAGTGACGTGATCACGGGCGACTTGATGCGGGCAGGCGAGTCCGCGATGATCGCCGATTCTGCGGCCCGATCCGTCTTAGTGCTCGACGCGGCCGATCGTCGAGCTCCAGGTTGGCGACATCGGGACCGACCGGTCGCGCCGTGGAATCCAGCGGATCGGGGTCCCGTCGGTCAGGCAGTCGCGTTGCCCGGGGAGCGATGGGCCAGGCCGAGCGTCGTCGCCGCAACCAAGTTGATGATTCCGAGGTCGCGCCGACCCCTGGTACCTCGACCCGGTCTTAGCGCGCGGCTTGGACGGGGACTATCGCTTGGCACTCGTGTCGGCGCCGGCCGGTTTCGGCAAGACGGCGGTTCTGGCAGCGTGGGCGGCCGGACACTGCGATCGTCTGGCGTGGCTGACGTGTGATCGGTCGGATGCCGAGCCGACCACCTTCATGTCCGGGCTGATCTCGGCGATCGCAACGACGTGGGCGGGCGTAGTCGACGACGCCTTCATGCTGCTGGAGCGCGGCGGCGCCAACATCTACGAGGTGGCGGTGGCGGTGGCCAACGAGCTCGCCACCGTCGATCCGCCTGGCGTGATCGTGGTGGACGATCTTCACTTGGCCGCACCCGATCCGACGGTGCTGTCCGCGTTCATCGAGGCGTTGCCCGATGGGTTCCGATTCGCAGCCGGTACCCGGTCAGATCCGCCATTGCCGCTGGCCCGGCTGCGTCTGCGCGGCGACCTGCTCGAGCTGCGTGGCGACGATCTCACGTTCGGTCCAACCGAGCTGTCCGAGTTCTTCACGCTGCACGATGTGTGTCTGACCGGGGCTGAGCTGGACCGTTTGCACGAGCTCACGGAGGGGTGGCCGGCAGGTGCGCAGCTGGCGGCGATCGCGTTGCAGCGAGGCGCTGGACCTGAGGAGTTCCTGAAGGCGTTCGCGAGTACGGATCGCGCCGTCAGCGACTTCCTGGTGAGCGAAGTGCTCGCCGACCTGCCACCCGAGATCGTCGAGTTTCTGGTCCAAACGTCGGTGCTCGACGTGTTCGATGCCGAGCTGTGCGCGGCCGTCACAGGCATCGAGGAATCGGCGGCAGTGCTCGACGACCTGCTCGCCGCCAACCTGCTCGTCGTGCCCCTCGATGACCGCACGCGGTGGTACCGCTACCACCATCTGTTCGCGGCCTACCTCCGGGCGCGGCTGGCATCGTCGGGCCCCACGAAGCTCCACGCGGCTCGGAACCGGGCGTGTGATGCCCTCGAGGATCGTGGTGATGACGTGGGCGCGCTGCACCAGGCCATGGCAATGCCCGACGCGGAACGCGCCGGCCGGATCGTCCGGGCCGCAATCGGTCGTTCGACGAGCTCGCTGGAAGAGACTGACCTCACCGTCCGAGCAATCCGCCTGTGGTTGCACGAGTTCGGCGCGGCGACGATCGAGACCGATCCGGCGTGGGTGGTGGAGCTGCTCATCGAACTGCTGACCCTGAGCGACACCGTCGAGGAAGTGGCCTGGTTGGAGCGGGTTCGGAGAGCCCATCCACAGGCCGACGGTGACCTCACCGCGCTGATCGAGATGGCGTTCGCCGAACATCACCAGCGGCGGGGGCAGCCGTTGGAGGCGATCGCCCACCTGCGCGCCGCTTCGGACGCTATCGACGCCAAGCGGCCGGACCGCGGCCCGCTCGCCCAGCTGCATGCTTCGATCGCGAGTGCGCACCTCCAAGCCGGGAAAGCGGCGGACGAGGGGGCCGGGCCCGAGTGGCCGATTTTCCCGGTTGGTACCAGTGTCGGCACCCCGGCCGCCGACATTGTCCACGGGCCGGGCGTCGCTGCCCTCGCCGCGGCCGTCGACGACGAGCTCACGCGTGCCGAGCAGCTCGCCAGGATCGTCGCTGACGCCGCCGACCAGCATCGTCTCGGCAGCCACGAACCCGGGCGCATCTTCGCCGACCTGGCACTGGTCGAAGTCCATCTCGAGCGCGACGATCTCGAAACTGCGGCGCGAATCCTCGATCGGGTCACGCCGGTATCGGAGGCGACGCATCGGCCGACACTGCAGTGCCTGACCATGCTTTACCAAGCCAAGGTCGCCCGCGTGGTCGGCGACGAGCTCGTCGCCGAGGCGATGCTCGGCCGGGCCCGACGCTGCTTTGCCGAGCCCGACGCGGCCGTTCGCCACACGTTCGGCGAGGAGGCTGTCGCCCAGGCGCTGCGATTCGACGAGTCAAAGGCATCAGGCCTGATCGACGGTCTCGACCAGGATCGCGTCGGAACTCAGGTGCTGCGCGTCCGCCTCGCGCTCGCGGAGCACGATGACCGCGCCGCCGCCGCGTTGCTGGCCGACCTGCCGCCGGCGACGACGCGGCGCACGCGCGTCGAGCGCAGCGTGCTCTGCGCGCTCAGCGTGCTCGCCCGCGATGTCGAACTTGCCAACACCCATCTTCGGGAAGCGCTCGACAACGGTCAGCCCGAGCGACTGGTCCGCACCGTCGTCGACCAGGCGCCCGGCGTCCACGACTTGCTGCTCTCGTGCGCCCCCGACGCCAGCCAGGTGCGCTACGTCGAGGATCTGCTCGCTGCCACCAGACGCATCCTGCCACCCGCCAAGCTGGGCAGTGCGCCGGCGCTCGTCGAACCGCTCACACCCCGCGAGATCATCGTGCTGCGCTACCTGTGCAGTCGGCTCACGTACCGAGAGATCGCAGCAGCCCTCTACGTGTCGCTGAACACGCTCAAGTCGCACGTGCGAAGCGTGTACCGCAAGCTCGCGGTTGAGTCACGAGCCGGCGCGGTCGATCTCGGTCGATGCCGAGGTCTGATCTGATCCACTGGTAGGACATGACGATGTCGACTTGGGTCTCGCCTTCGGCGAGTCCCTCGGCGCGGTTGGGGGGTCAGTGGTCGGCGTCAGCGGCCGCGCCGCTCTTGGCGGTTCTCGACTCGGTTCTTCGTTCGTGTGGCGGTGCCGACGACGACTGACGTCGTGACGGCTGCTCGGGCGATTGGTCGACGTCGCAACATGACGCTCTCCTTTGTGTGGTGGTGTGTGTGGTCAGCCGGCCGCGGCCAGTTCGGCCTCGGCCGCTTCGATCAGGTCGTGGGGGATTCGGGAACCCTCGATCAGGACGCCGCCGGAGTTGCGCATCGCCTCGACGAACGGCGTCGCCCAGAGGTCTTCCCAGACGAGCAGGGCGGCCGAGGAGTTCGGTTCCAGCTCGGTGGCGGCGTACTCGACGTCCTCCTCGCTGATGAACCCGCCGACCTCGCCGTCGAGAGCGTTGAACAAGGCGACGTCGTCGTGGTTCTCGAACTCGACGGCCTCGACATTGCCGTCGGCATCCTTGGTGATGAACACGAGATCGAGGATGCGGATCGTCCCGCTGTCGACGAGCTTGCCCAGCTCAGGGGCGATCTCCCCGTTGAACTTGTTGCCGGGGAACCCGACGATGATGTACTCGACCGGACCGATGGCCATGGCGTTGCCTCCACTTTTCTGAACTCTTCGATGGCTGCCCGAGTTGCGGACTTCACAGTGGCGACGGTACGTGCGATGTGGGTGATGCGGCCTCACCTCCGGTGGGGTGATCCTTCGTCTACCTCGTAGACGTCGAGCAGCTCCGAACTGAACGCTGCGATGCGATTGAGGACGCCGTGCAACACGGCCGCGTCGACACTGACGACGCGCAGCCGGGTCACGCCGTGATCGATCGAGATCTCGGCGTCCTCGAACTCCTCGCGTAGGCGTTCGTCCATCTCGCCCGTGACAGTGATCACGAGGATCCGGCGCTTCAAGTGGGCCTCAACCGATCCCGTGGTCGTCTGCCGCGGCTGAACCGGAACCGTACGCGGCAACGAGGATGTGCACGCTCAGCACGAACACCCACGCCGGGAAGATCAGCGCGAGCAGGGGCACGACACCTGCGCCGAACAACAGGCACAGGGCTGTTGCGTAGCCGAGCACAGCGAGCCAGCGGGGCACGAGTCGCAGTCGCGATGCGATGGTCGTCGCCGAGATGGTGAACACGGCCGCCATCCGCAAGCCGTAGACGGTTGCCAGGCTCTTTGCGGTGTGGCGTCCGAACGGCCACACGGATCCGAGGCGTTCGCCGGGTCGGGCGTCGGCGGCGGTACTGATCAGGCCGGCTGCGACCGACCCGGCGACGAAGAACGTGGCCACGAACAGCAGCCCGCTTCCGAGGAAGACCGTGGCGAAAAACCGGTCCTCGTGTTGCCCGATCCGGTCACGCAGCACCCCGACGAACCACAGAAACGCGATCCCTGCGAACGGCAGCAGCTGCAGGCTGAGCGACACGGCAGCGCGCTGGGCATCGTCGTGCACCCAGGTCCCGGCCTCCTCGGAGCCCGGCGGGATCGCCCACTCCGTGAGGACGACCGAGGTGGCGAACAGGATCGAGAAGACGATCCCCGCAACAGCGGCCGCCCGAGGCGTCCGGATCGCCTGGACCGAAATCACCGTGGGCGCTTGATTCATGCTCCCCTCCGTTCGTGATCCGCGACGTCGGTGGCCGTGCGTCGGAGCCTGATCGATCGTCCCTGCCAGCCGAGGGCCGCGCATCACCCGCCGCGTGGTGAACCGGGGATCACCCTGGCGGGGGTGACGATGGCTCCGAGCAGTCAGCTCATGATGGGAGCTCCCGTCGATCACCCTCGCCGAGGTGGTGCCGTCTCACCCCGGGGCGATCAATGCTGAGTAGCACCACCGAGCGAGTCCCACGGAGGAACGTGATGAACCCTGACCGCCATGCCCGCACGATGTTGCCGATCCCTGATCGCCCCGCGCACGGGTTGACGACCTATGACGCCAAGGACCCGGACACGGCGTTCCCTCCGATCGAGCCGTTGCTGCCGCCCGAGGGTGCGCCGAACGTGGTGATCGTCCTGCTCGACGACGTCGGTTTCGGCTCTTCGACCGCGTTCGGCGGGCCGTGCCGCATGCCGACCGCTGAACGGTTGGCCTCCGGCGGGCTGCGTTACAACCGCTTCCACACCTGCGCCCTGTGCGCGCCGACCCGCCAGGCGCTGCTCACCGGACGCAACCACCATTCTGTCGGGATGGGCAGCATCACTGAGACGGCGACGTCGGCACCCGGGAACAATTCGCTGCGCCCGAACACGAAGGCGCCGTTGGCGATGACGATGAAGTTGAACGGTTACTCGACGGCGCAGTTCGGCAAGTGCCACGAGGTGCCGGTGTGGCAGTCGTCGCCGATGGGGCCGTTCGACGCCTGGCCGTCTGGTGGCGGCGGGTTCGAGACGTTCTACGGATTCATCGGTGGGGAGAACAACCAGTGGGATCCGGCGCTGTACGACGGGACGACCCCGGTCGAGCCGCCGGCGACGGCCGAGGAGGGTTACCACCTCACCGAGGACCTGACCGACCGGGCCGTCAGCTGGATGCGTCAGCAGAAGGCGTTGATGCCCGACAAGCCGTTCTTCGTGTATCTGGCCTACGGGGCGGCCCACGCTCCGCATCACGTCGCCAAGGAGTGGGCCGACGGCTACGCCGGCGAGTTCGACGACGGTTGGGACGCCCAGCGTGAGCGGATCTTCGCCCGCCAGCAGGAGCTCGGCGTCATCCCCCCTGACGCCGAGCTCACCGTCCGCCACGCCGAGATCCCGGCGTGGGAGGACATGCCTGACGAGCTCAAGCCCGTGCTCGCCCGCCAGATGGAGGTGTTCGCCGGATTCCTGGAGCACACCGACCACCACGTCGGCCGGGTGATCGACACGCTCGGGGACCTCGAGATCCTCGACGACACGATCGTCTACTACATCATCGGTGACAACGGCGCCTCCGCCGAAGGCACCCTCAACGGCGCTTTCAACGAGCTGGCCAACTTCAACGGGATGGCCGCCCTCGAAACCCCCGAGTTCATGATCTCGAAGATGGACGAGTTCGGCTCACCGAGCTCGTACAACCATTACTCGGTCGGTTGGGCGTGGGCGACCAACACGCCGTTCCAGTGGACCAAGCAGGTGGCGTCGCACTGGGGCGGCACGCGCAACGGGACGATCGTCCACTGGCCCAACGGGATCGAGGAGAAGGGCGGTCTGCGTTCGCAGTTCACCCATGTCATCGACATCGCCCCGACGATCCTCGAAGCCGCCGGTCTCCCCGAGCCGGCGATGGTCAACGGAGTGCTGCAGTCGCCGATGGAAGGCACGAGCATGCTGTACAGCTTCAACGACGCCGAGGCGCCGGAACGCCATGACCTGCAGTACTTCGAGATGTTCGCCAACCGTGGCATCTACCACAAGGGTTGGAGCGCGGTCACCAAGCACCGCACGCCGTGGGTGATGGTCGGCGGTGCGCTGCCCGCCTTCGACGACGACGTGTGGGAGCTCTACGACGGCAACGGCGACTACAGCCAGGCCCACAACCTCGTCGCCGAGCAGCCCGAGATGCTGGCCAAGCTGCAACGGCTGTGGCTGATCGAAGCCACCAAGTACAACGTGTTGCCGATGGACGACCGCACCTCGGAGCGGCTCGTGCCAGAGATGGCGGGTCGTCCGACGCTGATCCGCGGCAACTCGCAGCTGTTCTTTCCCGGCATGGGCCGGCTCTCGGAGAACAGCGTCGTCAGCATCAAGAACAAGTCGTTCTCCGTTACGGCCGAGGTCGACATCCCCGACGGCGGCGCCAACGGCGTGATCATCGCCCAAGGCGGCCGGTTCGGTGGCTGGGCCGTCTACGTCAAGGACGGAACGGCGAAGTTCGTGTACAACACGCTCGGCATCCAAGAGTTCCAGACGGTTGCCGACGAGCCGATCCCCACCGGCAGCCACCAGGTGAGGATGGAGTTCGCCTATGACGGCGGCGGGCTCGCCAAGGGCGGCAACGTCACCCTCTATTACGACGGCAACGCCGTCGGCACCGGACGGGTCGAGCACACCCAACCGATGATCTTCTCCGCCGACGAGACCACCGACATCGGCTACGAATCTGGCACCACCGTCACACCCGACTACACCGCCCACACCAGCCGGTTCACCGGCAAGCTCAAGTGGGTGCAGCTCGACGTCGGCACCGACGACCACGACCACTTCATCGACCCGGAAGAGCGCCTCCGCATTGCCATGGCCCGGCAGTAGCGCAGGCACAAGGCCCTGGCCGTGAGTGAAGCAAAGGCGCTGCGAAGGGAGCTCAAGAACACCGGATACGAGATCTTCATCGGCATCCTGTCGGTGCTGTCGATCGTCAACCTCGTGCTGGTCTACGCGATCCAAGACGACGGCCTGGACACGGTGCTGTACGTGATGAATGCGATCCTCAGCGCCGTCTTTCTGGTCGACTTCACCTACCGGTTGTTCACAGCCGAGTCGAAGACTCACTACTTCTTTCGCACGTTCGGCTGGGCCGACCTCCTCGCCAGCTTGCCCCTCCAGCAGGTGAAGATCCTGCGCGTCTTCCGCCTCGTCCGCGTGCTTCGGTCTCCTGCGCGCCTACGGCCTCAAGAACATCACCCGCAGCCTGCTCCAGGACCGCGCCAGCAGCGCGCTCCTGACCCTGCTCCTGATGGGCATCCTGGTCCTCGAGTTCGGCAGTCTCGAGATGCTCCACATCGAGCAGAACGCCCCCGGCGCCAACATCACCTCGGCCTCCGACTCCCTCTGGTACACCATCGTCACGATCTCGACGGTCGGCTACGGCGATCGCTACCCCGTCACGAACGACGGTCGCCTGATGGGCTCGCTCATCATCATCGTCGGCGTCGGCATCTTCGGCACGTTCACCGGCTACTTGGCGAACCTCTTCCTGACCCCGTCCAAGAAGCAATCGGCCGCCGCGCCACTGCCCGTCGACGACGACGTGCAGGTCGACATCACCCAACTCAGGGTGCTGATAGCTCAGCAACAGGCATCGATGGACGAGATCAACCAGCTCGTTCAGCCGCACCGACCCTGACAAGGACAGCCGGTAGGCAGTCTTGCGCGACATCCCCGCCGCCGACGGAGCGCGGCAGGGATACGGCAGCTTGCCGCTCAATCGAATGAAGCCACCTACGCTGGCGTGTCGCCTCCTGTCCCACCTGTGCGACACGGCAATGCTCGCAGCGACCGTGGGCGCGCTCGAGCTGGGGTGATACGGCGCCCCCGGCACGATTCGAACGTGCGACCGGCGGATTAGAAGTCCGCTGCTCTATCCAGGCTGAGCTACGGGGGCCGCGCGCACAAGCCTAAGCCGTCGGTTGCAGTCTGGATCTGGGCGGCAAAAGGTTCTCCTCGGGTTCGTGTGGGTTCGGCCCCGCGCTGCGTCACGTGGAATGGCTCCAGAAGCGGCGGCTACTGACATCGTGCCGGGCGGCCTCGACATCACCGTGAACTGTGAGCTGTCGCAGCAGATTTGTGGCTCTCCTGCTGGATCCGTGGGTCCGGTCGCGCGCTGCGACATGATTGTGCTGCTCCAGAAGGGCAAGGCGGGGCAAGCGTCGCGCCGTCGCTCACCGGTCGACGACGAGATGAGAGATGGCTGCGCTGGCGTGCCAGCTGCGCCTACGGTCCGCCGGTCGCACTCCGATGCGCTGGCGCTACCGGGCGATGAGCGTTCCGCGCTCGATCGGACGCGAATTGCTCATCGCGTGATCGGCGGGCGAGCGTCGACGGGGCCCGCCCCCAACTCGATCGCGCAGTCGAACTTGCGCGCGTTTGAGCACCGTTTTGGTGCTGAAACGCGCCAAGAATGGTGTCGGCTCAACGCAGACGTCAACACCGCGATTCTGCGGCGCCGAAGACGACGACAAGTCTGTCTCGTTCGTGGCGACAGAACGCGGCGACGACCTCGGCGATGACAGCTTCCAGAGCACACACCACTACGCAGCGAGCTGGCGCACCCACCGATGAGTGAGAAGAGCCAGGTTGTGCTGGTCGCGCTCACAGCTCCGGTGTCGACGCGGCGAGCGGCGAGAACTGCCGACGCAGCAGGCGCGGAAACGGTCGTTTCAGTCGGCACTTCGGCTTCTTCCCGCGCAAAGCGGCCAGATCTGGCCGCTCAGCGACATCAGTCCGCAGTCACCGGTCGCCCAGAACGGGAAATGATGCGCAGGCCGCCCAGATGGTGACGGCCTACTGCTCCAGCTCGCTCGCTCCGAGGTAGCTGGAACGCAGCACGTGGGCGTCGGCGAGCAGCTCGGCGGCGGTGCCGGCCATCACGAGGTCTCCGTGGTTGAGCACGTAGCCACGGTCGGCGACCTCGAGAGCCATGTGCACGTGCTGCTCGACGAGCAACACGCCGGCACCGGTGTCGTCGACCACCCGGCGCAGGATCGGCAGTAGCCGTTGGACGATGATCGGCGCCAGTCCGAGGCTCATCTCGTCGATCATCAGCAGCCGTGGCCGTGTCGCAAGCGCCCGCGCCATCGCCAGCATCTGCTGCTCACCACCAGAGAGCAAGCCGGCGCGGCGCCCGAGGATCGGCGCCAGCGCCGGAAAGTACTCGAGCGCCGGGCCCAGATCGGCAGATCCATGCGACGCCCCGAGGCGCAGGTTCTCGCCGACGGTGAGTTGGAAGAACAGCGAGCGATCCTCGAGTACGTGGGCGAGTCCACGGCGGGCGAGGCCGTGGGCAGTGTGGCCACGGATCGACGAGCCGAAAAGCTCGACGTCGCCGGCGAGGATCGGGTTGATCGCCGACACGCACAGCAACGTCGTCGTCTTGCCGGCACCGTTGGCGCCGAGCAAGGCGACGATCTCACCAGCATCGACGTGCAGGTCGAGGCCGCGGACGACCGGCACGCCGTCGTACCCGGTCGACAAACCGTCGAGCGTGAGCAATCGCGTCGGCCGTCATCCGAACCCGCCGTCGATGTCGGGGGCGCCGAGGTACGACTCGATGACGCGCTGATTGGTGGTGATCTCGGCGGCCGTTCCCTCGGCGATCTTCACGCCGAAGTCGATCACGTAGATGTAGTCGCAGACGTCGAGCACGAGGCCCATGTCGTGGTCGACGAGCAGCACGGTGATCCCCGTGTCGCGAACGCCTCGGAGGCGACCGCCGAACTGCCTGCTCTCCGCGGTGTCGAGGCCCGCAGCCGGCTCGTCCATGAGCAGCATCCGAGGTCGCCCGGCGACGGCCCGGGCGGCGCCGACGAGCTTGCGTTGCCCGGCGCTGAGCTCCTCGGGCATCCGCCCGCCGAAGCTCGGCGATGCCGAGCACGTCGAGGGCGTGGGCGACGTCGCCCGGGCGGCGCCGAGCGGGGTGGACGAGGTCGGCGAAAAACCCGCCGACGCTCTGGCGCTCGGCGGCGACGCGCAGGTTGTCCTCGACGGTGAGGTCGTCGAACAGCTCCAACGACTGCCAGGTCCGGCCGAGCCCCGCCCGCGCCCGATGGTGCGGGGCGAGCGACTCGATGTCGCGGCCGTCGAAGCGAACTCGCCCGGCGATCGGGACGAACCCGGTGAGCCCGTCGATCAGCGTCGTCTTGCCGGCCCCGTTGGGACCGATCAGCCCGACGATCTGCCCCTCGGCCACCTCGAGGTCGACGCCGTCGACGGCGCGCAGCCCGCCGAACGTCACGGTCAATGCATGGGTTTCCAGCAGCGCCGTCACTTGGCCGCCCTGCGTAGCTGTCCGGCAGTGCCCTCGGGAGCGAAGATCGCGGCGGCGATCAACCCGACGCCGCCGAGCAGGAACGTGAAGTCGCTGGAGATCCCCACGACCTCGACGAGGAACGTCCACAGCAGCCCCCCGGAGACGATGATGCCGCCGATGATCGCCCCGGCGACGGTGGAGATGCCGCCGAGGTAGGCGTAAGCGAAGAACACGAGCGACTGCAGGTAGTCGAAACGGTCGGGCGAGGCTCCGCCCGACCGGTAGGCGATGACCGCGCCGGCGATGCCGGCGATCGAGGCCGACAAGGCGAATCCGAGGAACTTCGTGCCGGCGACACTGACTCCGGCGGCGGCCGCGGCGCGCTCGTTGGAGCGCACGGCGAGCATCTGCCGCCCGGTGGTCGAGCGGCGCAGGTTGGCGACGGTGTAGCAGAGCACGACGGCGAAGATCAGGCAGAACATCGCCGTCATCGGGTTGGGCAACTTGCCGTCGCCGATGTGCAACCCGAACAACTCGTACGTCGTGCCGCGGTTCTGGTCGACCCAGTCCGGTGGATCGACCGCGGCACCGAGCGAGTGGATCGTTGACCGACGGGTGGCGGAACACGACGGTGTCGGCGGCGACGGCACAGGCGAACGTGATGATCGCCAGGCTCACGCCGCGCACCCTGAGGGCAGGCACGGCGACGATCATCCCGGCGACGAGGGCGACGATGGTGCCGGCGAGGATCGGCCACGGGAACGGCCAGCCGTGTTCGACCGACAGGGCGGAGACGGTGAACGCCGAGAAGCCGGCGAACGTCATCTGGGCCAGAGAGATCTGTCCGACGAACCCGGTGATGACGACGATCGACAGGCACACGATGATCCCGATCAGCGAGTTGGCCAAGGCGCCGCGGAAGGCTGGGGTGAACCAGAACAGCCCGGCAACGGCGGCGAGCGAGGGCGAGCGCCGGGCCTCCGTAGCGCAACGCCCAGGTTGGCGGCGTCGGTGCGAACGGGAGGCGCCCGACGCGCACGGCGCCGCGCTCCGGCAGCGGGTTGCCGCGCAGGAACAGCACGGCGACGATGACGACGAGCGGGATCAGCAGGCTCACGCCGGGGAACGGCTGAGTGCCGGCGTGAGGGAACCACGTCCGCGTCGTCCCGAGGTAGTCGACGAGGGGCTTCTGCATGCCGAGCAGGAAGGCTGCGGCGATCGGTCCAGCCGAACGACGAGAAGCCCCCGACGAGGGCGGCGGTGAGGGCGGGCACGACCAGCGCCGGAAGGATCCGCGGCTCGATGTTCGAGTTGATCGAGGCGACGAAGATGCCGAGCAGGCCGGTGATCGTCGTCGCCAGCACCCAGTTGATCGCCGCCAGCCGATCCGGCGAGAAGCCGAGCACGACGGCGCCGCGCTCGTTCTCGGCAGCCGCCCGGGTGGCCAGTCCGAAGCGGGTGCGCTGGAACACGAGCCAGAGCACGACGGTGAAGGCGATGACGAGCAGGGCGACGAACAGCTGCTCCTCGGTGAGCGACAGGATGCCGAGATCGACCTGATCCTTGTCGACGAAGGGCAGTGGCTTGACCGCCCGCGGCGTCAACGCGAAGCGCCGGATGACGATCGCTTGGAGCACGAGCAGCAGCCCGACGGAGGCGACGACCTTGGCGAGCACCGGGGCGTCGCGGAGCGGCCGGAAGATCAGCCAGTGGATGGCCAGCCCGAGGACGACGCTGAACACCAACGACAGCCCCAGCGCCGGCCAGAACGCCATCGGCCCGCCGAGCGAGATCGTGCTCGGTACGTCGGGGAGGTCGAGGGTGTCGTTCGACTGGAACCAGTGGCCGACGCCTTCGACGATCGCCAGCGGATTGGGCAGCGGCGGCAGGAAGAGATCACCCTCGGCGCGCAGCCCGGCGTACAGGTAGGCGATGTACATGGCGATCGTGCCGTTGGCGAAGTTGACGACGCCGGACCCGAGATAGGTCAGCACGACGCCGAGGGCGATGGCGGCGATCAGCGCGCCCTGGGCGATGCCGTCGCCGGAGACGAACCGCTGACGGAGATCGTCGGTGGCGAGGATGCCGAGGAGCGTGACGGCGGCGAGGGCGACGACCACCGCCTTGGCGGCGGTGGTGGCCGACACGCGGCCGAGCGTCAACTTGCCGGCGGGGTGACGTCGATCGGGTCGCCGTTCAGCCCGTTGCGGATGCTGACCCACTCGCCGTCGATGTATTGCTGGATGCCCATCTGGTGACCGCACGAGGCGACGAATGGTGGGAGCCCGCACTCGATCGGACCGACCTGCAGCATCATCGGACCGGTGAACGTGCGGATCTGCTCGTTCAGCGTGTCGTAGTCGAGGTTGTCGACGCCGACGTTGTTGAAGAACTTCACGGCGGTCAGCACGTTGGCGAACATCGGCCCGGCGAACCCGGTGTACTCGATCTCCGAGGCGCCGGTGATCGGTTCGCCGTACTCCTGGACCTTGGTGACGTAGGTCAGCATCCCCGACTCGTAGTCCGGGTTGAAGTAGCTGTAGCCGTAGTCGCCGAAGTACCAGCCGTCCGGGTAGTCGCCCTCGTCGCCGACGTCCTCGAGGTGCTGCGCCATCGGACTGCCGAAGCACAGCCCGCTGGTGACGACGACCGGGTCGATGGCCAGGGATCGCATGCTGTCGTACATGTTGATGCAGTTGGGCAACGTCACGAGCGAGAGGAACACGTCCGCCGTGGCGGCGCCGGCGGCCTCCATCGCGGACGCCACATCCGGAGCAGTCGCCGTGTCGGGGACGAAGACGAGCGACGACTGCACGCCGGCTTCGTCCAGCGCCGGCTTGACGAGCACGTTGGCGGCAGCCTGCCCGGCGGCATTGTCGTTGGCGATGATCGCCACTGTTTCGGGTTGGAACTCCTCGAGGACGAACTTCGTCATCCCGGCGACGACGCCGACGGAACCGGCTGTGTAGGACTGCCCTGCGGGAGTGACGAAGTCGTCGACCGTCAACCCGTTGCCGATGATCAACGGCTTGCTGCCGTTGATCGCGTCGTAGAACTCCTTGTTGCCGACGAGGATCGTGCCGGACATGACGAGGGTGATCGAGTCGTCGTTGGCGAACTGGGCGCCGCACGCCGCTCCGTCGGCGACGGCGACGATCGGGCACTCGACGACCTCGATCGGGCGTCCGCCGGCACCGCCGAGCTCAGCATTGACGTACTCGACTGCGGCGCGAACGCCCAGGGTCGACTCCGGCGCGAACGGCTCGCTGTTGGCGTACCCGATGCGGATCGGCTCGCCCTCGGCGGCGCCGCCAGGGCTGCCGGTGTAGTCGAGCGCCCATGCCGTGACGTCTTGCGCCGGTTCGCTAGTCGCTGTTGCGACTCCCGGCGCAGCAAGTGCGGCGACGACGCCGAACACGATCGCGCCAGACCCGATTCGCTGCCAACGACCCATCCGTCCCCCTCTCGGCAAACGTGGCCCTACGGCCACCGCGGCGGACAGTACCACGGCCCTCCGGGTCAGATTCGGGCGACCTCGCCGTATCCTGGAGACTCCCCGATTTTCTCCTGGCGAGAGGGTTCTGCGTGAAGTTCAAGAAGGGTGAAACCATCATCTATCCCCAGCACGGTGCCTGCATCGTCATGGGGACGAAGAAGATGGAAGCGTTCGGCGAGAAGCGTGAGTACCTCATCCTTCAGACCGTCATCAACGAGATGACGCTGAAGGTCCCGGTGAACATGGCCGACGAGGTCGGCGTTCGCTCGCCGGTTTCGGCCGACGAGCTCGAGGATCTCGTGGCCGTGCTGGCGAAGCCCGACCCCCGGGTGCCGTCGAACTGGAGCCGACGGTTCAAGAACCACCAGGAGAAGCTCAAGAGCGGCGACGTCTACCAGGTCGCCGAGGTCGTGCGGAACCTCGCCGCCCGCAATCGTGACGCCTCGCTGTCGGCCGCCGAGCGGACGATGTACGAGCGGGCCAGGGTCAACCTGATCAGCGAGATCTCGCCAGCCCTCAAGGTCACCGCCGAGGAGGCCGAGGACTACCTCGACGCCGCCCTCGCCAAGGGCGTGCTCAAGCCCGCCAAGACCCCTGCGACCGCCGGCGCGGCCCGCAAGAAGTAGCGCTAAACCCGCTCTGAGTCAGCGAACACGACCTCGGCGGTCGTGTTTCCTGACACAGAGGTCGGCTAGTGGCCGGCGGTCGTCGCCAACGTGTCGACGATGCGGTCGATCTGCTCGTCGGTGGTGACGAGCGGGGGGCAGAACGTGCAGGTGTCCGTGCCGATGGCACGCGTGACGACGCCGGCGGCGAGCATCGCGTCGCGGACGGCGACGGCGTCCTGGTCGGGTCGCAACCCGGCCGCCCACACCGCCCCCGTGCCGCGGACGTGATCGATCACACCGTCGGCGGCGAGGGACTCGAGGCCGGTGGCGAGCCGCTTGCCGAGTGTCTCGGCACGACCGAGCAACGCCTCGTCGCGCGAGCACGTCGAGGTTGCGCAACGCCGCCGCGCACGCCGTGGCGTGGCCCGAGTAGGTGTAGCCATGGCGAAGGATGAAGCTGTCGTCGGACTCCAGCGGTTGACGCACCCGTGATCCGACGATCACGCCGCCGACCTGCTGATATCCCGACGTGACCGCCTTGGCGAAGGTGATCATGTCGGGCACGACGTCGAACGCCTCGGCGGCGAACCACGTTCCCAGCCGGCCGAACCCGGTGATCACCTCGTCGAACACCAGCAACGCGCCGTGGCGGTCGCACAGCGCCCGCGCCTCGGCGAGGTAGCCGGGCGGCGGGGGGAACACGCCGCCGGCGCCCTGGATCGGCTCGATCAGCAGCGCCGCGACCTCGTTGCCGCGCTCCGCCATCAGCACCGACAGCGCCTCGCTGTCGTCGGCCGGCACCTGGACGACGTCGGGCACGAGCGGTCCCCAGCCGACACGGTTGGGCTCGATGCCCTGGGCGCTCGTGCCGCCGAGGTTCGTCCCGTGGTAGCCGCGTTGGCGGCTGACGATCAGCGTGCGGTGCGGCTCGCCGGCGAGGCGAGTGGGCGAGGCGGGCGAGCTTGATCGCCGTGTCGACGGCCTCCGACCCGGACCCGCAGAGGAACACCCGCGACGAAGGGATCGGCGACAGCCCGGTGAGACGGTCGGCAAGCTCGTCGGCGAGCGGATTGGAGAACGGCTCGAAGCACGAGTACGCCTCGAGCGTGCGGATCTGCGTCGCCACGGCGTCGGCGATGTCGTGACGGCCGTGACCGACGTTGCAGTACCACAGGCTGGCCATGGCATCGATCAACTCGGCGCCATCGGCCGTCCAGAGCAGGGCGCCCTCGCCGCGAACCACGGAGATGAACGCCGGCCGGGCCGGTTTGGCGAACGGATGGAGAAAGCTGTCGACCACGATCTGAACGTAGCCGCGCGTGCCTCCGGTGCGAGCGACGAGGCGCCAGCCGAGGAGCGGCGAACTACGGCCTGCGTGGCCGGGGAACGCAATGGAGGTCGCCCGGTGGCGGTCACTGATCTGCAATCCTCGACGGACGTGGAACAGCGAGCGACGACCGTGACGGTGGTGACCTGGAACGTGCAGGGATCGGCGGGCCTCGACGTTGCCGGCGTTGCTGACGTCGTCGCCCGGGCCACTCCCGACGTCGTCGTCATGCAAGAGATCGGCTGGTGGCAGTCGCGGCGCCTGTCCCGCCGTCTCGGATGAAGCGGACGTGGGCCTTCAAGCACTTCCGGTGGCCGGGGCCGGAAGGGTCTGGCCGTGCTCACGCCGCACCGGATCGTCGACAGCCGGCACTTCGTGCTGCGCAAGGAGCGCTGGTCGGACTGGCGCCGACGAATCGCCATCAGCGCCGAGATCGGCCGCGGTGACGAGCACATTCACGTGATCAACGTCCACCTCTCGCCGCACGACGACGCCTGATGCCCGGCGCATCGAGGCCGGGGTCGTGCTCGACGCCGCCCGCCTGCTCCCGCGTCTGCCGCTCATCGCCGGCGACTGCAACGACATGCCAGGGCGTCCGGGTCCGGCCGATCTCGGCGCTGCCGGGTGGACCGACGCGTGGATGCTCGATCGTCTCGTCGCCGTCGACGGAGCGACGAACTGGACAGCGGGGGAGCGGCACGGCCGACCGCCCACGCAGCGACTGGACTACGTGTTCGTGCCCCCTGGGTGGCAGGTCATCGACGCCACCGTGTTGGCGACGGCGGATCGCCACGACTGGTTCGCCGAGCGCTCCGATCACCTCCCGCTCGCCGTCGTGGCAAGTCCCCCCGCGAGGCGTGATGAGTGAAGCCTTGCTCGACAAGATCCGCAAGTTGCTGGCCAAGGCGGAACGCACGGACAACGCCAACGAGGCCGAAGCGTTCTCGGCAAAGGCGGCCCAGCTCATCGCCGAGCATCGCCTCGACCCGGGCCACGTCCGCGCCGCCCTCGACGACGGCAGGCTCGACCTGCGACGGATCGTCCTCGGTCGCGGCGCCTACGTTCGCGGCCGCCTCGCTCTACTCGATGCCGTTGCCCGCAACAACGACTGCGAGGTCGTGTTCGAGACCGGTCCCCGAGGCACGACCGCGATCGTCGCCGGATACGAGGCCGACCTCGACGTCACCGAGGTGCTGTACACGTCGTTGCACGTCCAGGCGTCGAGTCAGATGGCTGCCGTTCGCGCACGAACCCCGGCCGCGACGCAGCGCTGGCGACGATCCTTTCTATTTGGTTTCGCCACTCGCGTCGCCGAGCTGCTCGAGGGTGCCCGGGTCCGTGCCGCCGAACCGACGTCCGCCTCGAGCCACCGGGCGCCGGTCGCCCACGACCTTCCCGACGTCCTCGCCCGGACGGCGCGGGTGCGCACGTTCGCGGCGGGCGCGTTCGGGCGAGTGGGAACTGCCCGTGCCGCAGCTCCGGCGCAGCGTTCCGGCTGGCGCGACGGGCATCGAGCCGCCGCCTCGGCGGACATCGGGCGGTCACGTATCGACTGGTCGGCTGGCGCTCGAACGGGGTAGCGGGTGACCGGCGTCGATCGCGGCCGGGCTGCGGTGGCGGCGGCCGAGGACATGGCCTTCGGCGGCACCGGCCTCGACCTCGCGCTCGACCGTGCTGCTGTTGCTGACGCGCTCGCCACGATCACGGGTGGACCATGGTGGGGTTCGTGCGGACCGTCGGTGACGCTCGCGCCGCCGCGGGGCGACACGCGGTCGTCGAGCGCTCGTGCCCGACGCGACCACGTGGAGGTCACGTTCGCCGAAGGCCAGCTCACCCTCGCCACGGTCGCTCACGAGCTTGCCCACGCCCTCGCGGCATCGGTCACGGCCACGACGCCGTGTTCCGCACCGCCTTCGTCGACGTGATCGCCGTGCTCGCTGGTCCTGACGCCGCCGACGATCTCGCCGGCTCGTTCGGCGCCATGGGAGTCGATCCGGGTGTGCGGGCGTGGCCGGCGCCCTACTGGGCCTGTGGTGACGGCTTCGTCGTCACGTCCGCCGGCTCGGCGTCCATCGCAGGCGGCTCGTCACCCTCGACGCTGACGGCGACGCCAATCCGCTGGTCACGCTGAACGCGGCGGGCGTCGAGGTGCACCGCACGACGGTCACCGTCGGTGGCCTCGGTGCTCTGCACGAGCGAACGAGGCCACACCTGGTTGCGCAGCACGGCGTTGAGCTCGGCTCCCAGGAGTACGACGCGCGACACGAGGAAGAACCAGCTGAGCAGGGCGATGACGACGGCGAACGTGCCGTACGTGTCGCTCGCTCCGGAGATGTACCGATTGACGACGAACGTTCCGATGGTCTGCAGGGCGACGACTGCCGGCCGCCGGCGACGAGCGCCCCTGGCAGCAGTTCGCGTAGCGGGTTCGGCCCGCTGATGAACAGCTTGAACGTGGCCAACAGCATCGTCGTGTGGACGACGAACGAGATCACGAGTCCGGCTGCAGCGGTGAGCGGCACCGAAGTCCTCGAAGTGTGCGGCGCTGATCGCCAACGTGGACACGGACAAGCCGACGGCAAGTATCACGAGGACCACGACGGACCGCATCCGCAGGACGGCACCGTTCGGGCGCTCGAACATCGGCGTGTCCCAGATCTCGTCGAGGGCTTTCTGCAACGCGTTCGCCGCTGCGAGCCCGGCCCAGAGAGCGACGAGCAGCCCGATGACGACCGTAGCCCGGCTGCCGCCCAGCGCCGTTTGCGTGTTGGCGAGGTCGGTGCCGAGCACAGGGATCTGGCCGAGCGCCCCGTCGACGAGATCCTGACGCCTGTTGTCATCGTCTTCGAGCACGATGTTGAGAACGGTCACGAAGACGAGCAGCAAGGGGAAGATGCTGAAGAAGCCCCAGTACGAGATCGCCGTGGCGAGCCGCCCGCCTGCGTGCTCGCCGAAGCGCTTGAAGACCGCGACCGGCAGAGCCATCCATCGGTGGCGGCGCTGCAGGTAGTCGAGGCGGGCAAGGAAGCGGTTCATGGCGTGCGGCCGAGGTCGCACCCCGGGTACTCAGTTGTACCCTGCCGGACTCGGCTCCGATCCACTTGACGGTACGGTGACCGCGTGCCGACCGACGGGACACCATCCGGCAGCACTGACCGCGACGACCTCCACGCCGCCGCCGAGCGCCGTCTCGCCCGCGTCGGTCAACGTCTCACCAGGCAGCGCCGAGCGATCCTCGACCTCGTCGCCACGGCCGGTCGGCCGGTGACCGTCCCCGACCTACTCGGCGAGAACGGCTCAGCGGTGTCGCAGAGCTCGTTGTACCGCAACCTCGTCGTACTCCAACGCGTCGGCGTCCTGCAGCGCGTGACAGGAGTCGGCAACCACGATCGCTTCGAATTGAGTGAAGCGCTCAGCGGCCAGCACCATCACCATCTGACGTGCACCGTGTGCGGTCTCGTCATCGACATCCCCGCCGACCGCGACGTCGAGGTCGCTGTGGCCGGCGAGGCCCGCCGCATCACGGCCGAGTTGGCCGCCGTGGTCACCGGCCACAGCCTCGACCTCTACGGTCGTTGTGTCGACTGCGGCCGGTGACGAGCGGGGGTCAGGCGGAGGTGGTCTCCGTGGTCACGGTGGAGTCCGTGGAGTCGGTGGGTTCCTCCGCCTCATCTGACGCGGGGGTTTCGTCAGACGCTGGTTGCTCGCCCTCGACGAGCGAGGTGACCCGCTCGGTGTACTCGGCGACAAGGGCGTCGATCACGACCTGTGGATCGACGTCGTTGGCTTCGGCGATTTCGGCGATCGTCGCTCCGCCGGCGAGCTCCTGGCGCAGCGTCTCGGCATCGATGCCGATGGCGTCGGCGATGACGTCGAGCCCGACGAAACCCAGCCGGTGCTCCCGCCGTGGACCGCCGTCGCCGCGTCCGTCCTGAACGTTCGGTGCGTCGGGGAACCCGGGTCGAACCATGATGTCGGGGCCGACCTGGATGTCCGGGAAGGCCCGGCCGGGGAACGCACCGGCGAGCTCGGCGACGAGGGCATCAGCCTCCTCTTCGGTCATGGCTCCGGAGTCGACGAGCGGCTGGATCAGCTCGCGGATCGTGGAGTCGCTCTCGTTCGTAGTACCGCCGGTGTCGCTGCTGTCCGTCTCGTCCGTGTCGACGACCTCGCTCGACGTCGGAGGAGCCGCTCCGGTGGGACTCGGTCCGAGAAGCAGGGCGGCGGTGACACCGCCTCCGAGCACGGCGGCGGCGACGCCACCGGCGATCTTCCGGGAGTGGGGGAGCATGTTCAGGTCCTTTCCTGGCCACGAGGGCCGATTGATTGCGCTGACTGAACGATGCGATTCCGGTGTGTGAGTCCCCCGAGAGCCGGTTCAGAATTGAGTAAGAGTGTCCGGCAGTAGGTGGTGCGCGTCGGGTCCGGCCCCGCGACATTCACGGTTGTCTGCTCTTGAAGTAGCTGTTGGCCGGCTCGTCCGACGGGTCCGGCGTTTGTGTCAACAAGAGTGCCTTCGACGGGCACATCCCCCTGACACAAAGCTCGGCCGCTCGTTTGTGTCAGCAAGACGGCGCTCTACAGGCACATTCGCTGACGCAAACAAGTCGGCCGGACTGGTGGCCCGGCACGCTCCACTTCCAGAGCAACGCAGCCGTGCTCACGCCTCACTCGAACCCGCAGCACCATCCATTGGCTCGCCCTCTAAGAACCAGAGTCAGATCACTGGAAGTCGGAAGCCGACGACCGTGCCGCCACCGTCGCGATTGCTCGCGAACACCGATCCTCCGTTGCGCGTGACCACGTCGTGGACGATCGACAGGCCGAGCCCCGATCCGGGCATCGCCTGCGCCGCAGCGGCACGGTGGAAGCGCTCGAACACGACAGCGAGGTCGTCGGCCGGGATGCCCGGGCCACGGTCCATCACAGCGACCTCTCCGTCGTTGACCCGGACGTCGATGGCCGCCCCGGATGTGTCGAACTTGGCGGCGTTGTCGAGGAGGTTGGAGATCGCTCGCTCGACGGCGGATTCCTGCGCCCGAACGGGCGACTCGTCGGCGACGACGTCGAAGTGCCGTCCCGTGCGTCGGGCAAATCGCTCGACGACACGTCGTGCGACGTCACCAAGCGAGAACTCAGCGGGAGGCTCGTCGCTCGCCACCCCGGCGGCGACGGTGACGATCTCGTCGACGAGCTCGACCATCTCCTCGACCTCGCCATGGAGATCGTCGACGATCCTGGCGCGCTCGTCACTGGGAAGCTCCGGATAGCGGCGCAGCACGTCGAGGTTGGTGCGCACGCTCGTCAGCGGGGTACGCAACTCGTGGCCGGCGTCCTCGACGAGGCGCTGCTGCTCAGCGCGGGAGCGGTCGAGCGACGCCAGCATCGACCCGAACGCAACGCTGAGACGGCTGACCTCGTCGTTTCCGGTCGCCGGCACTTTGACGTCGAAGCGGCCGGTGGCGCGCACGGTGTCGGCCGCCGACGTCAGGCGGCGCAGCGTGGCGGTAACGCGCTCCGCGATCAGCGAGCCGAGCAGCGTGGCCGCCGCCGTGACGAGCACGACGAGGGCGAGGATCCTCGTGCGGAACGAGCCGAGCACGCGGTCCACTTCCGTGAGTGGACGGGCAATTTGCACCGCACCGTTGGACAGCCCGGTCGTACGCACGCGGTAGCGCGTGGAACCGATCGTCACGTCTACGACAACGGACCGGCGCGGATCACCGACGACCGAGCGTGCGGATTCGTCGGGCTGCCAGGCGGGGGACGTCGATCGCCGCACCGATCCGTCCGGTCCGAGCAGCTGGGCCTGATAGAAGGCCGGTCCCGGTCCGGCCCGATCCCAGTCGGGGACCGGGTCGGTGCCGCGAACGTTGGCGACCGCCTCGGTCAGTGAGACGTCGATCTCGGCGTACATCCGGTCGCGGGCGAGCCGGTAACTGAGCAGGCCGACGGCCAACGTGGCGAGTGCCGCCATCGCCCCGACGGCGATGGCGATCTTCCAGCGCAGGCTCATCGCCCAGGCCGGGCTGCCGTGCCCGTCGATCCGTTGGGGGCATTGGCCTGTTCGGTGCGGGCGACGTAACCCACCCCGCGAACGGTATGGATCAGCCTGCTTCGGTCTCCGGCTTCCGTCTTGCGCCGGAGGTAGCCGATGTACACGGCGAGGTTCTTGGAGTCCGGCCCGAAGTCGTAGTTCCAGATCCGTTCGTAGATCGTGGAGTGGTCGAGCACGATGCCGACGTTGCGAACGAGCAACTCGAGCAGGTCGAACTCCGTCTTCGTCAGGTCGAGCTCGACGTCCGCCCGCCAGACCCGGTGGGCGGCCACGTCGATGCGCAGGTCGTCGAGTCGCAGCTCAGCGGCGGGGGTTCCGGACGATTCGTGGGTCCGCCGCAGCAGTGCGCGAACGCGAGCAAGCAGTTCTCCGAGGTCGAACGGCTTGGGGAGGTAGTCGTCGGCGCCGGCGTCGAGCCCGGCGATGCGATCGCCGGTGGCGGCGCGAGCTGTCAGCATCAGGATCGGTACTCGGTTGCCTTCGCCGCGCAGGACGCGACACACCGTGAGGCCGTCGACGACGGGCATCGTGACGTCGAGGAGGAGGGCGTCGGCGGTGTCGGCCGCCAGCCAGGTGAGGGTCTCGGCGCCGTTCTTGACGGTGGCGACGTCGTAGCCCTCGAGCGTCAGGGCACGCTCCAGCGCTGCCCGTACGGCGCGATCGTCTTCGGCGACGAGCAGCTTCACGTCATGAGTAGACCAGACGGCGGTAAGGGCTGCGTGAGAACCATTGTCACCGAACGCTCACACCATCGTGCGGTCGAGGGCAAGGCCCTTGCTGATCGACACGGAGCCGATGCGGTAGTCGTCCTCGCCGATCGTCCAGCTGTGGGTCGTCGGGTCGCGGCGACGCATGGCGACGTAGTTGAATCGGTCGGCGGAGAACACGACGAGCCCGCGATCGATTGCTCGTTCGCAGAGGTCGATGTCCTCGCCGAGGTTGAGGGCTGCGAAGTGGACGTCGCCGAAAACCTCCCGATCGATCAGCATCGTCGAGCCGCTTACGCGGTTGGCCGCCGCGAACTCGTTTCCGGGGAACCGAAGGACCGTCTCGTCGGATCCCTCGAGATAGGCGAAGAACGTCTTCTTGCCGACGATCGCGGCGTCGATGAATCGATGGACGAGCAGGGCATCGTGCAGGTAGTGGGGCCCGTACTGGTCGTCGTCATCGAACTTGGCGACAAATCGGGCGTCCGTCGCGGCGAGACCGGCGTTGAGGCACTCGCCCATCGTCATGCCCTCGGCGAGGTGGATCGCCCGTGCTCCGGCGACGCCGGAGAGTCGGCGGTCGACATCGGCGCGGTCGAAACGATCCGAATTGGTGAGCACGACGAGCTCGGCAGCGACGTCGCGTTGCCGGGAGAAGCTTGTCAGCAGGTTGTCGACGAACTCGGGTCGGTTCGTCGGCGCCAGCACGGCGACCTTGGGTGGCGGTGGCGCTGTCGCTAAGCCGAGTGTCGTCAGGATCTCGTCGACACGGTGACCATAGGTGTGACGGGACATCACGGCCCGGTAGCCGCGTTGGCCGGCCCGGTCACGGTGTTCCGGGTCTGTGGTCAGCTGTTCGACGACGTTGCGAACCTCGGCCTGGGTTTGCACCGTGATCACTGCGTCGCCGAGCAACTCGTCGATGGCACGCGACGGCGTCGACACGACCGGCGTCCGGCTGGCGAGGAGTTCGAACACGAGCCGCGAGCAAACCGTCGGCGACGACTTGACCGATCCGACGTTTGCGGGGGCCCCGATCGGGTTGTGCAGTCGTGGTTGGGCGGCAAACGGGAGAACGCCGACGTGTCGGTGTCCGGTCATTTCGATGTAGCGGTCGATGCAACCGGCGTCCGTCGTGAAGATCCAATCGAACTGGGTCGCCGCGCCGGCGAAGTCGTCGAAATGCGCGGGATCTTCGTTGTTCCAGAACACCGTGGGGATGCCGGACTTGGACGCGACGGCGAGGATGTCGCGTAACGGCGAGGCGTGGCGTTTGGCGTAGTGAGCGAGGTCGTCGCGAAAGGCGCCGCCGTTACCTTCCCACGCCGACTCGACGAAGACCAGGGCAGGTCCGATCGAAGCGAGCTGGTCGGTCGCCGACGCCGTGGTCAGCGGCCGTTGCTCCCATTCCGGGGCGAATGCGCGGTGCGAGGGGTCATCGAGGATTGTGGCGGCGATGACGGATCGTGCCGCCGGCGCCGTGGCGGTGAGGAGCGGAGCGATGTGGTGTCGGGCGAGGAGCTCCTTGCGCAGACGCCAGAGGTCTCGTGGCAAGCGGACGAGCCGGCGTGGTGAGCGGGCGCTGGCGATCACCAACTCACCGACCCGGTATTGAGCGCTGTTGCGGAGCGCTTCGACGCGCCGCTCGTGGGCGGCGATCAGCGCCGCTCGTTCCTCGGCGGCGAGCGGCTGGTTGCCGTCGGCCGAGTCCGTCATCGGCCGGACGCTACCGCCCCGTACCCATCCGAGTGTTTCGTGTCATCGGAGTGTTTGGCGCGGGACAGGTCGTCACGAAACACTCCGATGACGCTTAGACGATCGGCGGCCGGCCGAGGCGGGTGAGCTCGGCAACCGTGCGCCATGCGATCGGCGCTCGCTCGCCGCGGGGTCGCGCCCGCCAGCCTGTCCGCAGACCTCGGATCAGCGCGCCGACGTTGCGCGGGTCGCGCACTGTGGAGATGGCCAGCCAATTGGCGACGTAGCCGGCGACGAGCGGTGCGGGCAGGTTGCGGTAGGCGAGCCAGACCCGGTTGCGCATCGTCTGTTCGGAGGCGTCTGGGTGGCGCGACGGATCGGTCTTGGGGTGGATCACCGCCGGGTTCCCGTCGTAGTGGATCGTCCAGCCGCGGTCGATGAGGCGGAGGGCGAGATCGCTCTCCTCCATCGCGTAGCGGAACGCTCCTGCGTAGCCGTCGGCCTGCTCGAAGGCGGTGCGGCGGATCACGGCCGAGCCGCCGAGGAACGACGTGACGGACCGAGCCTGGTCCGGCCGGCCGGCGCCGATTCGCGGAACGTGTCGCTGAGCGGTCACGCCGTCGTCGTCGACGATCCGCAGGGCGATCACCCCGAGGTTGGGCTCACCGTCGAACGTCACGACTGCGCGGGTCAGAACCTCGGGGCCGGCGTAGCGGGCGTCGTCATCGAGGAAGGCGAGGAGTGGGGCGCCGGAATGCTCCGCGCCGACGTTGCGTCCCCCCGGGACGCCGAGGTTCTCGGCGGTGCCGAACACCCGCACGCGGGAGTCGTCGCCGACACCAAGAGCCGACGGGGACGACGCCGTTGGCGACGACGACGACCTCGAGGATGACGTGGCGTTGGGCGAGTGCGCTGTCGATCGCCGCGCGCAACTGCTCGGGCCGGCTGCCGAGGGTCAGGATGACGACGCTGACTTCTGGCTGGGGGGCTGCGCCCCCCGGGCCCCCATCGCCGCCCGGCTCGCTGGCGCTCGCGCGGTCGGCGCTCTGCTCGGTGCAGAAACGTGTCACAACATCACGACCTCTGGGGACCCGAGCAGAGCCGGCGTCCTGTCGGCGATCACGGCCGCCAACGTAATTCAGAGCGCTTGCAACCAGGCGGTGAGGTCGGTGACGACGGTGTCGAAGTTCGGTGCGGCGAACAGCACCGGCTGGTAAATGTTGATGTCGTAGTCGGTCGCGGCCATCGCGTCGAGGTCCCAGTCGCGAAGTTCGGCATTTCGGTAGGCGTTCATCTCGCCGTAGCTCGACAACAGTCCGGCGCCATACGCCTTGAGGTCGCCTGCCTCCCACACCACGCCGAACTCGAGGGTGAACCAGAACGCCTTCGAGAAACGCGTCAGCGTCTCGTCGTCGACGCGCTTGCTGGCGGCACCGGCAGCGGCGTAGAGATCGGCAAACTGCGGGTTCGCCAGCGAGTTGCAGTGGCCGACCACTTCGTGGATCACGTCCGGCTCGGGCGTGTACAGCGGCACCGATGGGTGGCGCACGTACTGCGTCGAGAGGAAGCGCCGTTCGCCGAGGGAGCCGTAGAAATCGCGGATCGGGGCCAGGCCGGGGGCGGCCTCGACTCGCCATCCAGTGAGGCCGTGGAGGCGTCGGGAGACGTCGGCGAGTTGGGGGACCCGATCGGTCGGCAAGGCGAGTCGTTGCACACCGTCGAGAAACGCGGCGCAGGCGTGTTCGCGGTGCAGTTCGCCAAGAGCTTGCTGGGCGGTGGCCCACGTCGCGTCTTCGGCGTCGGTGTAGGCAATCGGGCGAGCTTCGTCGCCTGGACGCAGGCCGACCGCCGCTTGGGCGATCTCGTTGCGGCGGCGGAGGTACTCGGGATCGGAGACACCTGGATGGTCGTCGGCGAGCTCGACCAGGGAACCTCCGGTGTCGTACGTCGTCATGGGTAAAGTCTCGTCGGGATCGACAGATTGCACCACGATGTCGGCCAACTTCCGTACGATTGACGCCAATGACCGTGGATTCAGCGCAATCTGTCTCACGATCGGCGCCTGTCGCCGACCCCGTGCGACACATCGACGACGTCGACCGGGCGATCCTCGCCGCCTTGGTCGACGATGGCCGGCTCCCGTACTCCGAACTGGCAGCACGTTGTCACGTCTCCCGCTCGACGGCTCATGCCCGCGTCGACCGGCTGCGCAGAATCGGGGCGATCACCGGCTTCAGTGCGACTCTCGACCCGGCGGTCCTCGGCTACGGGATCTGCGCGCTTGTCTTTCTCAAGATCACCCAGCACGGCTGGCGCGCTGCTCGCGACGCCATCGTCGAGGTGCCCGGTGTGGAGTCGTTGATGATGTGCGCCGGCGAGTACGACCTCATCGCCACCGTGCGCAGCCCCGACATGGCGCACTTCCGCGACACGCTGTTGTCTCAGTTGCACGCCATCGACGACGTGCTCGGTTCGTCGACGGCGTTCGTCCTCGACGAGGTCCGCCGCCCGATCACTCCGTAGGACACGACCGGTTGGGAGAGCGGGTGACGGGAATCGAACCCGCACCACCAGCTTGGAAGGCTGGGGCTCTACCTTTGAGCTACACCCGCGAGTGCGCCCAGGGTAGCGCCGCGGTCAGACCGCGCCGCTGCGGGCGTAGAGGATGAAGAATGGCCCGAGACCGGGAGTGGCCGGGTCGGTGACCAGCCCGACGAGTTGCAGTGGCGTCGCTCCGCTCCAGCTGCACGACATGCCCGTCGCTGGTGCCTGCCAGCGGTAGCACCCGAGGAACATCGAGTTGCGCCCGTCCCAGCGAGCGTCGGTGAGTAGCTGATCGATCGAGGGGGAACCGCTCGTGCCGCTTGTGGCGAAGCGCTCGGTGGCGGCGATCAACTCGGCGACGGATCGGAAGTTGCGTGGCCCGGGTGAGCTCGGAGGAACCATCGTGAACTCGCCATTGTCGGGACAGCCGAGATCGGCCGCGAGGGCGCTCGTCGTCTCGTCGCCGATCGCCCCGTCGACAGCGAGACCGCGCCCTTCCTGGTAGGCGGAGGCGACGGCGGCCATCTCGCCATTCATGTGGTCGGTCGGATCGATCCACCGGCCGGTGAGGTGAATCAACGCAAGGCGAATCGTCTGCAGCTCGGCGCTCGGTTCGGTCAGAGGGGCCGGCTCGGCCGGCTCGTCGGCTGCACCGAGCCAAACGTTGTCCCACCGGTAGCACAGCGCAGCTCGGGGCACGCTGCGGCGCACTAGCTCCGCGTCCTCGCCGACCGCCGGCGCAGCGTTGACGGTCTGCTCGAAGGCGGCGATCTGCTCGTCGTTGACGACGACGATCCCCCGCGGCGAGGCGACCAGCGTTTGGCGGTTGAACACCTCGGCACAGCAGGCACCCGCAGGGGTAGGACCGGCAGGTCCCTCCACCGTGAACTTGGGAGCGTTGACGGCGACGACCCGGGCGGCTGGACCGAGCTCGCGTTCGGTCAGCGTCTCGAGGTCGCCGCCTTCGGCGCGCACAAGCGTGGCTGTGGTCTGCGTTGTCGTCCCGCCTGGTCCGCGGCACGACAGGAACGCCAACGCCAAGCCGGCAGCCGAGTCGATGCCGACGACATCGTCGAGCACAGTGCGCTGGCCGGCCTGCGTCGATGAGCCGCCGACAAGTTCGACCGTCGAGTCACCGCAGGGCGAGGCGTACGTGGCCTGGATCCAGTTCACGCCGGCGAGGAGGTCGGGAACGGTCGTCGTCGTGGCCGGCAACGTCGTCGTCGTGGATGACAATGTCGTGGTCGCGGCGGTCGTCGTCGAGGTCGTGGACGTGGACACGCCGGCGGACGCGGCTGCGGTGGCCACGACCATCGGGACGATGGCGATGCCAACAGCGACTGCGACGAGCGACCTCGATCTCACGAGCCAGCGAGGCTACCGATGCCGACCCCGTTGAGTCCGGCATCCCCGCGTGCGCTAACGCCGCGTTGAAATCGATGCCACCGGCGTTGAGATCGCGTGAAGGACGGTGAGAGGCGGACAGTCCACGACTACACCGTTCCCCATGGAGACCGAGGCGAGTTCGTCACACCTGTTGTGGGTGGCACTCGGAGGCGCGGCGCCGATCTGCGTTGCGGCCGCGTTGGTCGCTGTCCGCGACGACCTACTCAACGCCAACGTCGCTCTGATCCTTGTTCTCGTCGTCGTCCTCGCCGCCGTCGGCGGTGGGCGAACAGCCGGCGCCGTCGCCGCCGTGTCGGCAGCACTGTCGTTCAACTTCTTCCACACCGTGCCCTACCTCACCCTGGAGATCGACTCGGCCGACGACGTCGAGACGACGTTGCTGTTGCTTGCCGTCGGGCTCGCCGTCGGACAACTGGCGTCGTACCGCCGTCATCCGTCGATCCGCGGCGAGAAACCGTCCGACGAGATCCGCCGCATCCATCGCGTGGCCACCGTCGGCGAACCTGGCCGGCACACATCGGCGGACATGATCCAGACCGCCCAGAACGAGCTGACCGAACTACTCACGCTGCGCAGTTGCCAGTTCGAGGCGTTCCCCTTCACCCAACCGTTGCCGCGGCTGGAGCGCAGCGGCGTCGTCGCGGTGATGGAGTACCGCGGGCCCGACAGCGGGTTCGCCCTACCCGCCGGCGGCGCCGAGCTCCCCGTGCAGGGGCGTGGCAATCTGCTCGGGCGCTTCGTCCTTGTGCCGCAGCCGGACAGCACCGTGTCCCTCGAGCAGCGCGTCGTCGCCGTGGCGATCGCCGACCAGGTCGGCGCCGCACTCGCCGACCCCGACCGCCACCACTTCTCCAACCCAGAAACGAGCACTTATGGGTGACGTCATCTTCGTCGCAGTCACCATCGCCTTCTTCGCCCTCTGCGTGCTCTACGTGCGCGGCCTCGACCGCCTCGTGCGGTCGGCCGACGACGCAGATCAGCCGGGGGAGGTCACCTCCTGATGGGCGCCGACAACGTCATCGCTCTGATCGTCTCTCTGGTGGTTGCCGCCTACTTGGTCGCTGCCCTCGTCTTCCCGGAGAAGTTCTGATGAGTGGCGCCACCTGGGCCCAGTTCATCGCGCTCGTCGTCGCCCTCGTCGTCCTCGCGCCACCGCTCGGCCGGTACATGGCGCGCGTCTACGGAGACGGAAAGGCACCTGGCGACCGTCTCTATCTCCCCGTCGAGCGGTTCATCTACCGCCTGTGCGGCGTCGACGAGAAACGTGAGCAGCGCTGGGCCGTCTACGCCTACTCACTCCTCGGGTTCAGCCTGGTGTCGTTCCTCGCCCTCTACCTGCTCCAGCGTGTCCAGGGCTCGCTGCCGTTCAACCCGAGCGGCATGTCCGGAGTCGCACCGCACCTCTCGTTCAACACAGCGGTCAGCTTCATGACGAACACGAACTGGCAGTCCTACGCCGGTGAGTCGACGATGAGCCATCTCACCCAGATGACCGGTCTCGCCGTGCAGAACTTCGTGTCGGCAGCCGCTGGGATGGCGGTGATGGCGGCGTTCATCCGCGGCATCGCCCGGCGCCGGGCTCGCACGCTCGGCAACTTCTGGGTCGATCTCACCCGGACGACTTTGCGCATCCTGCTTCCGCTCGCGCTCGTCGTCGCCGTCCTGCTGATCAGTCAGGGCGTCATCCAGAACTTCCACGGCCACACCGACGTCACCACCCTCGAGGGGACTACTCAGGTGCTCGCCGGCGGCCCGGCCGCCAGCCAGATCGCGATCAAGCAGCTCGGCACCAACGGCGGTGGCTTCTTCAACGTCAACTCCTCCCACCCGTTCGAGAACTCGACACCGTTCAACAACTTCCTCGAGACGTTCAGCATTGCGATCATCCCGTTCGCACTTGCCTTCACGTTCGGGCACATGGTCAAGGACCGCCGCCAGGGCCGTGCCGTGTTCGCCATCATGATGGCGATCTGGGCGGTGATGTCGATCGGGGCGATGGCTCTCGAAGGCAACGGCAACAGCCGCCTCACGGACCTCGGCGCCGATCAATCGGTCAGCGCCGAGCTCGCCGGCGGAGGCAACCTCGAAGGCAAGGAGGTGCGCTTCGGCACGGGTGCGTCGGGACTGTGGGCGGCGACGACAACCGGGACGTCGAACGGTTCGGTCAACTCGATGCACGACAGCTACACGCCGCTCGGTGGCGGTGTCCCGCTGGCCCACATGATGCTCGGCGAGGTCAGCCCCGGCGGCGTCGGCGTCGGTCTCAACGGACTGCTGATCATGGCGATCCTGTCGGTATTCCTCGCCGGACTGATGGTCGGGCGAACCCCCGAGTACCTCGGCAAGAAGATCCAGGCGGTCGAGATGAAGATGGTTGTGCTGTACATCCTGGCCATGCCGTTGGCGCTGCTCGGATTTGCAGCGGCGTCGGTGGTGCTGGATTCGGCGCAAACGACCAACAATCCAGGCGCCCACGGCTTCAGCGAGATCCTCTACGCCTTCACGTCGGCAGCAAACAACAACGGATCAGCGTTCGCCGGCTTGACCACGGCGACGCAGTGGTACGACACGACGCTCGGCCTCGCCATGCTCGTCGGCCGGTTCTTCCTGATCATCCCCGTGCTAGGCATCGCCGGCTCACTCGCCCGCAAGCAGACGGTGCCGGCGTCAGAGGGCACGTTCCCGACGCACACGCCGATGTTCGCCGGCCTCGTCGTCGGCGTCGTCGCCATCGTCGCCGGCCTCACCTTCTTCCCCGCCCTCGCCCTCGGCCCAATCGTCGAGCAGCTCTCGCTGTAGGAGCGCATTCCGAATGTCCACGTTCATATCGTTCCCCGGCCACGCAGGCCGTTGCTGGCCGCTCCTCGGCTGGCGCCTCGTCGCTCGCATCGGAGCACATGAATGAGCACCGTCGTCCGTCCAGTCGGCAGTTCGGCTCGTGATCGGCACCCGTTGCCGACACGGGGCCTGTTCGACCCGGCCATCGTCAAGAGCGCGCTCGTCGAGAGCGTGCGCAAACTGCACCCGCGGGTGCAGGCCCGCAACCCGGTGATGTTCGTCGTCCTCGTCGGCAGCGTGCTGACGACGATCCTGTTCTTCCGCGACCTCGGCGACTCGACGGCACAGCAGAACGTGTTCGCCGGACTCGTCGCCGCCTTCCTCTGGTTCACCGTGTTGTTCGCCAACTTCGCCGAGGCGATGGCCGAAGGGCGAGGCAAGGCACAGGCGGCGACGTTGCGCCAGACCCGTGCCGAGACGACTGCCCACCGGCGTCGAGCCGACGGCACGCTCGAGGAGATCCCGAGCAGCTCCCTCGACGTCGGCGACGAGTGCGTCGTCAGCGCTGGCCAAGTGATCCCCAGCGACGGCGACGTCGTCGCGGGCATCGCTACTGTCGACGAGTCGGCGATCACGGGCGAGTCGGCGCCGGTGATCCGCGAGTCGGGCGGTGACCGCAGCGCGGTCACCGGGGGCACCCGCGTGCTGTCCGACGAGATCGTCGTGCGTATCTCGGCGAAGCCCGGCGAGACGTTCCTCGACCGGATGATCGCCCTCGTCGAAGGCGCTGAGCGACAGAAGACGCCGAACGAGATCGCCCTCAACATCCTCCTCGCCGGGTTGACGATCGTGTTCCTCCTCGCCGTCGTCACACTGCAGCCGTTCGCCATCTACGCCGATGGCGAACAGCCCATCGTCGTCCTCGTCGCCCTCCTGGTATGCCTGATCCCAACAACGATCGGCGCTCTGCTCTCGGCGATCGGGATCGCCGGCATGGACCGTCTCGTCCAACGCAACGTCTTGGCGATGTCAGGACGCGCCGTTGAGGCCGCCGGCGACGTCAACACGTTGTTGCTCGACAAGACCGGAACGATCACCCACGGCAACCGGCAGGCGTCTGAGTTCATCCCCTTGGCGGGGGTCGGCGTCGACCAACTGGTCGGAGCGGCCCACCTGTCGAGCCTCGCCGACGAGACCCCGGAAGGACGGTCGATCGTGACGCTGGCCGAGTCCGACTACGGCCAGCAGCAGACGATGCTCCGCGACGCGGTTCTCGTGCCCTTCACCGCCCAGACGCGGATGAGCGGCGTCGACTACGACGGGCGGAGCATCCGCAAAGGTGCCACCGACGCCGTCAAGCGCTGGGTCATCGAGTCGGGCGGAACGGTTCCCGAGGCGCTCGACACCATCGCCCACGGGATCTCCGGCGATGGTGGCACACCGCTCGGAGTCGCCGAGCTCGACAGCGGCACCGGCGTGTGCCGGGCGCTCGGCGTGATCCATCTCAAGGACGTCGTCAAGGACGGCATGCGCACACGCTTCGACGAGCTGCGGGCGATGGGTATCCGCACCGTGATGATCACCGGCGACAACCCGCTGACAGCGCGAGCGATCGCCACCGAGGCGGGCGTCGACGACTTCCTCGCCGAGGCCACGCCCGAGGACAAGATGGCGTTGATCAAGAAGGAGCAGTCCGGCGGTCGGCTCATCGCCATGACCGGCGACGGCACCAACGACGCCCCGGCGCTCGCTCAGGCCGATGTCGGCGTGGCGATGAACACCGGGACGCAGGCTGCCAAGGAGGCCGGCAACATGGTCGACCTCGACTCCGACCCGACGAAGCTGATCGAGATCGTCGAGATCGGCAAGCAGTTGCTGATCACCCGCGGTGCATTGACGACGTTCTCCGTCGCCAACGACGTGGCCAAGTACTTCGCCATCATCCCGGCGATGTTCATGGGCGTCTTCCCGGTGCTCGACGACATCAACGTGATGCGCCTCGAATCGCCCAACTCGGCGATCCTCTCGGCGGTCATCTTCAACGCCTTGATCATCGTCGGGTTGATTCCCCTTGCGCTGCGCGGCGTCAAATTCCGGGCCGAGAGCGCCGTGACGATGTTGCGCCGGAACCTGCTGATCTACGGGTTGGGTGGGATCATCGCCCCGTTCGTCGGCATCAAGCTCATCGACCTGCTCATCAGCGCCCTAGGAGTTTCGTGATGTTGCGCCGTCAACTGCCTGCTGCCATCGGCATGCTGATCGTCTTCACCGTGCTCACCGGTGTCGTTTATCCGCTGGTCGTCACCGCAATCGGTCAATTCGCCTTCAATGACAAGGCTGAGGGCTCGCTCGTCGAAGTCGACGGCGAGGTCGTCGGGTCATCCCTGATCGGCCAGGTGTTCACCGCCCCGGAGTACTTGCACCCGCGGCCGTCGGCGGCGGGCGAAGGGTACGACGCAGCTGCTAGCTCGGGATCCAACCTTGGCCCGACCAACCCCGACTTCCTGACGACCGTTGCCGAACGAGTCGCCGCCTACCGTGCCGAGAACGGCTTGCCGGACGATGCCCGTGTGCCGGTCGACGCCGTCACCGCATCCGCCTCCGGTCTCGATCCGCACATCTCCGTTGCCAACGCCGAGCTGCAGGCGCCGCGGGTCGCCGCAGCCCGCGGGCTCGATCTCGACGCCGTGCTCGATCTCGTCGATGACAACACCTCCGGCCGCGACCTCGGCATCCTCGGCGAGGAAGGTGTCAACGTTCTCCAATTGAACATCGCTCTCGACGCCATGATGGAGTCGTGAACAAGCGCGGAAACCTCCGCGTCTACCTTGGGGCGGCGCCGGGGGTCGGCAAGACCTTCGCCATGCTCAACGAGGGGACCCGGGCCGTCGAGCGCGGGCGTGACGTCGTTGTCGGATACGTCGAGACGCACAACCGCGCGCTCACCGGCGAGGCGATCGGCGACCTCGAGATCGTCCCCCGCCAGACGGTCGACTATCGGGGCGCGACGTTCGAGGAGATGGACGTCGACGCCATCGTCGCCCGCCGCCCCGAACGCGTGCTCGTCGATGAGCTCGCCCACACCAACGTTCCGGGCAGCCGCAACGAGAAGCGCTGGCAGGACGTCGAGGAGCTTCTCGCCGCCGGCATCGACGTGACGTCGACGTTGAACATCCAGCATCTCGAATCACTCAACGACGTCGTCGAGCGGATCACCGGAATCAAGCAGCGCGAGACGATTCCCGACGACATTGTCCGTGCCGCGGAGCAGGTCGAGTTGGTCGACATCACGCCTGAGGCACTGCGCCGGCGGATGGTGCACGGCAACATCTACGCCCCCGACAAGATCGACGCCTCATTGGCGAACTACTTCCGAGCCGGCAATCTCGGCGCCCTGCGCGAGCTCGCGCTGCTGTGGGTTGCCGACAAGGTCGATGTCGGCCTCGAGGAGTATCGCGAGCGTCACGGGATCACCAAGCCTTGGGAGACACGAGAGCGTGTCGTCGTCGCCGTCACGGGAGCACCGGGCACCGAGGCGTTGATTCGTCGCGCCGCCCGCATCGCCCAGCGTGCCCACGGCGAGCTGCTCGGCGTCCACGTAAGTGGTGACGAGGGACTTGCGGGTCCCTCGGCCGAGCTCCTCGATCAGCACCGCAAGCTGCTCGAGGATGTCGGCGGTGAGTTCCACGACGTTGCCGGAGCCGACGTCGCCGCTGCCCTGGTGGAGTTCGCCACCGCCGAGAACGCGACTCAGTTGGTTCTGGGGGCCAGCCATCGGTCGCGGTGGGAGGAGATGTTGCGCGGTTCGGTCATCAACCGCACCGTCCACCTGTCCGGCCCGATTGACGTCCACGTCATCTCCCATCAGGCAGACGATCGATCGACGTCTACCGCCCGGCTCACACGCCTACGTCGCTTGTCGATCTCTCCCGTGTCGCCGCGCCGCCAACTCGCCGGATGGCTGCTGGCAGCGGTCGGCATCCCGTTGCTGACCGTGCTCCTCGTCCAGCTGCGCGACAGCACGGGGCTGCCGACAGTGCTTCTCGCCTACCTCGCCCTGGTGGTGATCATCGCCGCAATCGGCGGAACCTGGCCCGCCCTGGCCGCAGCGGTTGTCGCGTTCCTGTGCGCCAACTGGTTCTTCACCCCACCGTTTCGCCGTTGGACAATTGCCGAGGGTGAGAACGTCGTCGCCCTGTTCGTATTCCTCGGCATCGCGCTCGGAGTCAGCCGGATCGTCGACACCGCCGCGCGTCGGGCCACCGAAGCGGCGAGGGCCCGCGGTCACGCCCGGACTCTCGCCCGGTTGGCGGCCACGACCGGCGACGAAGATCCCGTTCCGGCGCTCTTGCACAGCTTGCGCGCGACGTTCGCGCTCGACGCCGCCGCAGTGATGCACCGCGAGGGCGATGACTGGGTCGTCGACGCGGCGGTCGGCGATCGTCCGATCACGGACCCGACGGCTGCCGACACTGTCAAGGAGTTGAACGCCGGGCTCGTCCTGGCGCTCGATGGGCCGAACATCGCCGCCGAAGATCTACTCATCCTCAACGCCTTCGCCGACCAGTTGGCGGCCGTGCTCGAACACGGCCGCCTCCGCGTCGAGGCGAGCCGTGCCCATGCCCTGGCCGACGCCAACGAGCTTCGTGGCGCGCTGCTGCAGGCCGTTTCGCACGACCTCCGCACGCCGCTAGCGTCGATCAAGGCCTGCGCGACCAGCCTCAGGAATCACGACGTGACCTGGTCCGAGCAGGAGACCGCCGAATTCGTCGACACGATCGACACGGAAACCGATCGGCTCACTGCGTTGGTCGGCAACCTGCTCGACATGAGCCGCGTGCAGGCCGGCGTGGTCCGCCCGGCGATGCTCTCGACACCGCCAGAGAGTGTGGTCCTGGCCGCCGTGTACAGCCTCGGCCCCCGCGCCGCGATCGTCGACGTCGATGTGCCCGAGACGTTGCCGGAGGTGAGCACCGATCCCGCGCTGCTGGAGCGTGCAATCGCCAACGTCGTCGACAACGCGATCGCCGTCACCGCCGACGGCGCACGGGTCCTCGTCGAGGCGACGGAGATCGATGAGCGCGTCGAGATCCATGTCGTCGACCGGGGGCCGGGGGTGCCCGCAGCCGACCGGGAGCGGATGTTTCAGCCATTCCAACGTCTCGGCGACAGCGGCCCCGGCGGTGTCGGCCTCGGGCTCGCCGTCGCCCACGGGTTCCTCACGGCGATGGGGGCGACGATCGAGCTCGACGACACTCCCGGCGGCGGGACGACCGTGATGATCGGTCTGCCGACAGCACGATGAGCAGAGTTCTTGTCGTCGACGACGAGCAACCGATCCTGCGGGCGATGGCGGTCAACCTGCGTGCCCGTGGCTACGAGGTGGATGTTGCGGCGTCGGGGGAGGACGCCCTCGACCTCGCGTCCCGACACCACCCTGACGTCGTCGTCCTCGATCTCGGACTGCCAGGGATCAGTGGCATCGACGTCATCCGCGGCCTCCGCGGCTGGACTTCCGTGCCGATCCTCATCTTGTCCGCCCGAGACGACCGCGGGAACAAGGTCGCCGCCCTCGACGCGGGGGCGGACGACTACGTCACCAAGCCGTTCGACATGGAGGAGCTGCTCGCACGGCTGCGGGCTGCGCTACGGCGCGGCGCGGTGCCACCGGATGAGGCGCCGATCGTAGAGACAGACGACTTCACGGTCGACCTGCGGGCGAAGCGGGTGAGGTCAGCGGACGGCGAGGTCCGCCTAACTCCCACGGAATGGCACATGGTCGAGACATTGGTCCGGAACGCCGGCCGTCTGGTGACCGCCCGCCAGCTCCTGGAAGAGGTCTGGGGTCCGCAGTACGCCGACGAGAGCGGTTACATCCGCGTTCACCTCGCCCACCTGCGCCGCAAGCTCGAACCGAATCCGTCGCAGCCGCGGTACTTCCTCACCGAACCGGGGATGGGCTACCGGTTCGAGTCAGGGAGAGTGGGCTGACGTGGTTCGGTGCCGCCGGACTTGTACAGCGACACGAGACGGGCGACGGTCGTGGCGAGGAAGACCTGGCCGAGGACGGCCTCGATCACTGCGATGCGACGGCCGACGTCGGTGGCCGCCGTGTAATCGCCAAACCCGACTGTGGTGAGCGTGGTGAAGCTGAAGTAGGAGAAGACCGACCGATCGACCGTCTCGCCGAACAACGCCGCGGAGCCGAGATCGTTGAGGGCGCCGTACACGCCGCTGAACATCAACCCGATGAGGAAGTAGGCACACACGGCACCGAACAGCGTCTGGATCGTCACGTGTTCGTGGCGCAGCACGCGGTCGAGGAGGGCAACGAGCAGTGCGCCGAGGACGATCACGCCGGCGATCTCGCCGATGCCGTTGACGGTGTCGCCTTCGATTGCCACCAACACCGTGGCGACAACACCAACGAGGGCGAACGAGCCCAGCCACTTGTGATCTCGCCGCAGTCCCGTGGCGAGGAAGCCGACGACGAGGGCGGCGAGCTGGAGGCCGAGGGCGATCACTCGCATCCATCGCTCCTCGGAGAATCCCAGCGCTACGAACGATCCGACGAGCAGCACGAGGAGGACGCCGAAGCGGTCCTCGGCCTGCTGGCGACGCCGTTCCAACCGCTGCCGAGGCTGGTTCACCGCGGCGCATCCTAAAGACGCCTCGAGCCGCGCTCGCGGATGGTAGATGGCGTGCCGCGGCACCGACCTGAGAAGTGGCAGGCGCTCGGGAACCAGCTCGGCGGCTGGAGCGTCGGAGCACCCATGAGCACGACAGTGAGATCCCGGACGTGGGTGGTGGGAACGTTGGTGTGCGGTCTCGTGGTGTCGCTGGGACTCGTCGCGACGAGCGCCGACCCGGCTCGCGCGGCCGTGTGGGCCGATGCGGTGTCCGACGACACCCTGACCATCGATGGAATGTCACCCGGGGAGCTCGTTCTGCGGGTCGGGCTCGTCGGCAGCTATTGGCAGGTGGACTCGCCGGCGAACATCAGCGTGTACGCCGATGGCCGCGTCGTCGTCGTCGCTCCGGAGGAGCGACTCGGCTACAACAGCTTCGTGATCGACCCGACGACGGTCGACGAGCTGCTGCGCCTCGCGGCCGCGACGACGCCGTTCGACGAGGTCGACTACGGCGATGTCATGGTCACCGACGTGGGATCGACCCGCGTCGAGGTGCACAGCGACCAAGGCGACTCGGTGGTCGAGGTGTGGGCGCTCGACCACGACTACGACTTGACCGCCGATCAGCTCCAGAGCCGGCAACGTCTCCGGGCTTTAGTGCAGGCGATGGAGGGCTTGGCGAGCGCCACGTCTGCGCACGTCGAGCCGGTCGTCCCGTTCGTTTCCGACCAGGTCATGGTCGTCCTTCGCCCGGTGCTGCCCGGCATGTCGCCCGAGGGCACGCCGACGCCGTGGCCGCTCGGGACATGGTCGGCGAACATCTTCTCCGACCCTGGGTTTCACTACGTCTGTTTCCCCGTGCCCGCTGCAGTGGTTGCCGGCCTGTCCGATGAGATCAACGGCGAGTACCTGTGGAAGCCGCCGAGCGACCTCGGGGTCGCGACTCCCGCGGCCGTAGGAGCGTCGGCCACGGCGGTCCTCCCGGACAGCAAGCCGTGCGAGGGCTACTCGCTCGTCGAAGTCGCTCGACCGCTGACCGCTGCCGAGCTCGCGACTCCGCCGCACGACTGGACGAGCCCATGGCCGCAGGGTGTCCGCACGACCACCCAACCGCTCGAGGAGTGGATGGCTGTCGACACGATGGCCCGCACCGTCCTGCCCACACAGCTTGGGGGTAGTTGGGACTGGAACCGTTGGAGCTGGTTCGAGTATCGATTCGCCGCCGCCGAGGTCGACGGCCGGCGCGTCATCGACATCCAGGCGACGTGCACCGTGTATGCCGAAGACGAAGAGGCGGCCTGCACGATCGACGCCCGCTTCGACGCGAGGACCGGTGAGCTCCTCGAGTTCAACGCCGCGTGAGCGGCTGCTGAGATCAACCTCGGTTCGATGGATTTGTGTCAGGAAGGTGACCGGATCGTGGTCGCCAAGCTGACGCAAACCGGAACTCGGATCCTCAGGGAGCGACACCCGGGTCACCGGCGATGGCTCGGGCGAGTTCGGTGCGTGAGCGCAGGCCGCGTTTTCGGTAAACGCTGGAGAGGTGGTGTTCGACGGTCTTGGGGCTGAGAAAGAGGGCGGCAGCGACTTCACGGTTGGTCATGCCGCGGCCGACCAGCAGCGCCACGCGGGTCTCCTGCGAGGTGAGCGGCTCGTCGACGAGGTGGCCGCGGGGACGCAGCGTCTCGCCGGTGCCGGCGAGCTCGGCGGTCGCCCGTTTGACCCACAGGGTGAGGTCCATCGCGGCGAACCGGTCGCGAGCAGCGCGCAGGTGCTCGCGGGCCGCAGCCCGTTGACCGCCGCGGCGCAATCGGGAACCGAGCATGAGTTCGGTCCGTGCCACCTCGAACGGCTCGTCGAACGCTTCGGTGTGGGCATCGATCGCCGACTCGAAGGCGGCGACCGCGATCCCATCGTCATTGGCGGTCAACCCCCGGCAGCGAGCGATCAACGCTTTCGTGCGGCCGTCAGGGCCGGGGATCGCCGCGAACCGGTCGGCGAGACGGGAGGCGTCGTCGCCGCGGCCGAGGGCGACGTAAGCCTCGATCAGCAGTGGAGCGACGCCGAGGACCTCGCCAAACGCGCCGCGTCCTTCGTCAGTATCGACACGAGGCTCGAGGATGGCGACGACCTCGTCGAGGTCGTCGCGGCAGAGGGCGCAGAAGGATCGGGCGAGGGCGAGGTGGGCGGCGACGGATGTGGTGCCGGCTCGCTCGACGAGATCGGCGGCCCGGGGCGCTCGACGTGCTGCGCGCCAACGTCGCGATGCGTGCCGGGTCGACCTGTTGCAGGTGTCCGACGCCCAGGTGACCGGCTGGCTGACTGTCCGCGGCGTGCGACCCCAGTTCCTCGCCGACTACCAGCCGCTCAACGCCGGTGGCGCCCCGGCGACGCGGCTGGCCTGCCACCATCGAATTCGTCGTCTGGCCGAGCGGCGGCTACGTCAGCGTCGACGGCGGCTCGATCGACCTCGGCGTCGTCCGCGACTCGACGCTCAACGCCACGAATGACTTCACGGCCGCGTGGAGTGAGCAGTTTTCGCCGTGTGCCGGGTCGGACCGGCAGGCCGCAAGTACGCGGTCGCGCTCGACGTCAACGGCGTCACCGCCTGCTGCCCGGCCGCGTGATGCCCGTCGCGGAGTCCCACGAGTGGACGCCGGAGCGCTTCGGGATCGTGCTGCGCGCCGTCGGTGTCGCCGAGGAGGCGATCGACCGCGGCGACCTGCCCAACGCCTACGGACCCGTCGCGCTCGCCGTCGGCGCCGTCGAGATGCTCGACCCCGAGCCCGCCTCGTTGCCGTGGCTCGCCGAGGCCCACGACATCGAGCGCCAGATGCGCGCCGCCGCGGTGACCGGCGCCCCTCCACTGGACACCGTGTGGCTGCTGCAGCGGGCGAGCGAGCTGCTCGTGACGATGCGACGACGGCTCGACGAGGTCGGCGACGACCGCGCCACGATCCCAGCGATGGAGGCCATGTTCCCGCGCCGCGAGTGACGACACCGCGCTGATAGACGTCGATCAGTCCCGTCGCGGAACGGCACCAGATCAGGATTCGGGGCTATCGCTGACTCGCCGGTCCAGCAGACTCGACGGCGATGACTGCCGATGCCGTTCCGGGAACTGAGGCCGAGTGGTTGACGCCCGGTGTGAAGGGCATCGGCACGGCGAGTTTTCTCGCGGATGCCGGTCATGAAGTCCCGACCGCGCTGCTGCCGAGTCTGTTGACGTCGACACTGAGTGCATCGCCTGCGGCGTTGGGCCTGATCGAGGGAGTCAGTGACGCCCTCGCCGGGTTCGCTCGCTTCGGCGGTGGTGCGTTGGCCGACGATCCCGAGCGACGTCGCACGGTCGCCGTCGGCGGTTACTCGGCGACTGCAGTGTTGTCGGCGGCGACGGCTGGGGCGGCGTCGGTGTGGCAGGTGGCGATCCTTCGAGCCGGTGCCTGGACGGCTCGCGGGCTACGAGTCCCGGCCCGCAACGCGCTGCTCGCTGATGTCGTCCCAGCCAAGGCGTACGGCCGTGCCTACGGTTTCGAACGGGCGATGGACAACCTCGGCGCGATCGTCGGTCCATTGTTGGCGATCACTCTCGTCGCCGCCGTCGGCACGCGTTGGGCGATCGGTCTGTCGGTGATTCCGGGTCTGTTGGCTGCGCTGGCGATCGTCTACGCGATCCGCCACACACCAGTACCGCACCGTCGTGAACGAGAACCGATCCGACTCAAGGTCAAGCCGGTGCTCCAGGGCGGACTCGGCCGGTTGTTCGTCGGCATCTCTGCCTTCGAGTTGGGGAACTGCGCCGCCACGCTGATGATCCTGCGCGCCACGGACCTGTTGGAACCGGGCCACGGCAGCGACGACGCGACGATGATCGCCATCGGCCTGTACGTCGCCTACAACGCCTCCGCCACCGTCACCAGTCTGGCCGCTGGTCACGCGTCTGATCGTCGAACACCGCGCCTCGTGCTCGCCCTCGGTGCAGCCGCGTTCGCCATCGCCTACATCGGTTTCACCCGCGACACGACCAGTTGGCTCGCGCTCGCACCGTGGTTCGTGCTCGCCGGAGTGGGCATCGGCTCCGCGGAGACTGCCGAACACGCCGCCGTCGCCCACGCCGCACCACTCGACATCCGTGGTTCAGCGTTCGGCTTGCTGGCCGCCGTGCAGAGCTTCGGCAACCTCGCCGCCAGCGCCATCGCCGGTCTGTTGTGGACCACTCTCAGCCCATCGTGGGCCTTCGGCTTCCTCGCCGCGGCGATGATCCTCGCCACCACCTTGATCGCCCTCAAGTAGCCCAGAATGCCAGTCGGTCGGGTATTCGACCCGGTCGGTCGGCCACGCCTCGACCCCGTCCAACGCCTCACCCGCCAGGCCCTCGCTCTGCCCGCGACCAGCTCGCCGCGCTCGTCGACCGGCTCACCGCCGCACTTGCCGACGTCGCCGCCTGACCGTCGATGACCGCCGATGACCGCCGCTGTGCGCCGACGACCGCCGTGCGACGACCTCGACAGCGCAGACGGGTAGAGCTGACGGGCGAGGCTCGACGTCAGGGTCACCACTGCCGCGACGGTTCGGGGATGCGCCGGATCGGCACCGGCCGACGCATCCGCACGTAGTGGGCCTGCACCCGCTGACACCTCAGGCACGCAGCTCGCAACCGACAGCACCCAGAACCCTCGACGTGATGATGCAGACGCAGCGGCGGGTCGTGGTCGCACGAGTCCGACGGCGCACCGTCACACACCAGACGCAACGTGCAGGGCAGACCGGCCAGCTCTGCACGAGCACGCCGGTAGTGCGGCCCGTAGCGATCCTCGACGCGGCATGCCGTCAACGATGACACCGCCACGCGTCGACGACCACGACGACGCCGACGAGGAAGGGGGTCGGTTCCGTTACCGATGATCGGCTGCTCGATCGCTCCCAGAACTTCAGTCCGTGATCTCTCTCCCCGACAGCTCGGCTGAAATCGAGCGGATCGGTGCCCGCAACGAGGGCGCTACACGACGCCACACCGCGGTCGAGGCAATCCGGCCACTGTCCACACCGTCCCGGGCCCGATCGGGGCTCACACGGCGCCACAGGCCGGTCTCCGTGCACGCTCTCCGGGGCTGATAGGCGTCTATCAGTCAGTCGGAGGTCGTTCGCAATGCAACGAGCTGTGGCGAGGTTCGTCGTCAGGGAAGGTACAAGGGCGGCATCGACGGATCGTTCCACAGCGGGAGGAAGTTGAGGTTGATCTCTGACTGGACGCCACGGAGCAGTCTCTCCAAGCCGTCGACAACGTCCATCCCGCTCACCCAGTTGGCGGCTGGCTCGTACATCGACATCACCACCTTGACCTCCGCGTCGAAGCTCTGCGGCACCGGCGCCCCGCCGAAGTCGAACGTCATCACCGCGTCGCCGTCGCGCAACGGTCCCGTGTTGATCGTGTACCGCGGTGTTGGATCGCCGTCGTTGCTTCCCCACCACCCAGGGAGATCGTGGTCGATGGTGTGCGCGATGGTCACGAGCAGGCGGTGCTTGTCGATGATGTTGAGCCGGTGGACGATCCCGAGGACATCGGTGGCGGGATCGTGCCCGTACTTCGGCCTCGGTCGAATGGCTGCGCTGCGATCAGCGCGTCGATGATGCGCTGATCTCTGATGCCCGGCTGGATCGTGACGTTGCGCGGGTTGCCCCCGGCGTTCGTCGCCGACTCGTAGATCGGGAACTGTGTCGAGTCGTTGGGTTGACCTCCGTCCAGGATGACCAGCTGCCAGGCGAGGTGGTCGAGCGCACTCCGCAGGTTGTGGATGACGTCGCCCACGACGACCGAGAAGTACGGGGTGAACTCGCCGACGTTGGTCATGCGGTACGTCACCATCGACCCGCTCCGCTCCCTGCGAATCGACTGCTGGACTCGACTGCTGATCGGCCGGATCATCGATCCCAGCTCGGCGATCCGATCGCCAGCTCGCAGCAGCTTGACTCTCACGCTGTCAAGGCTGGCGGGCATCGGTCTCTCTCAGCTCCACGGCGCCATCGCAGTAACTCATTCCCCCGCAGATTCCCCCGCACGCCTTGCTTGTTTCCCCCGCAGCACCGACGTATGACTGCCTAGCTGGGGTTATCCGGTCGGGGAGGCGGGATTTGAACCCCCGACCTCCTGCTCCCAAAGCAGGAGCGCTACCAGGCTGCGCTACTCCCCGGAACGTCCGAGTCTACGCGGCCCGAGGCGGCATTATTGGTGAGCTGATCGTGCAGGTTCCGCTCGCTGGGCTCACCAATGTTGGGCGGCGACCGTCGCGACGGCTCAGCCGGCGGCGCGGGCGGCTTGCTTGGCGAGGCGCTTGGCGGCGCGGCCGATCGGTTCGATGTGGCGCTGGTCGAGGTCGGGGACCTCGACACCGCCGGGGAAGCGCACGCGGTAGCGCTGCCAGTTGAAGCCGTTGGCGAGGATCACCTTGCCCTCAGTGCCGGCGACGACGGTGGGCAGGTCGACGATCGTGCGCACCCGGTCGCCCATCCGCAGGTCGAGCTGGTCGGCGTGAGGCCGGGCCAGGGCGTGCGGCTTCCAGAACTGCATCGGACGGCGAATCTACTTCCTGCGGCTCGGCCAACTACTCGGCGGGCTCGGTGCCGACGAGGACGGGAACCGACGTCACGACCGTGTTCGGCCGATACAGCAGCCGCGCCTTGAGGGCGAACGCCGACTGGTTGTGCAGCCACTGCGTCTTCCACTGCGTCACGAACTCGGGGATGATCACGGTGATGACGTCGTCGGGACTGTCGGCGTCGATCTCGTCGAGGTACTGCAGGACCGGCCGGGTGAGGTCGCGGTAGGGCGACAGGATCGTGTGCACCGGGATCGGGACCTCGAACTCCTCCCACGATCGGGACAACGCTTCCTGCTCCTCCGGACCGGTCACCACGGAGACGGCGATCAGGCGGTCGGGAGCCAACTCGCGTGCGTACTGGATCGCCTCGAGCACGCCACGGTGAACCGTGCCCACCAGGATCACAACGGTGTGCGTGTGGCGGCCGGGTTTGTACCCCGGATCGACGCGCACAGCGGCGCGGACCGAGGCATAGTGCCCGTGGATCGCCTTGAAGATCACCACCATCAATGGGATCAGCACCGCTGGGATCCACGCACCCTTGGAGAACTTCGACACGACGACCACGAGCGCGACGACGCCGGTGAGGAACGCGCCGAGGCCGTTGATCGCAGCACCAACGTGCCAGTTCGGCTCGCGCAGGCGGAAGTGGTGCACGACCATCCCGGCTTGGCTGAGGGTGAACCCGGTGAAGACCCCGAACGCATACAGCGGGATCAACGCCGTGACGTTGCCGTCGAAGGCGATGATCAACACGCCGGCGGCAGCGGCCAGGAAGATGATGCCGTTGGAGAACACCAGCTTGTCGCCGCGGTTCGCCATCTGCCCGGGCAGATAACGATCGCGGGCGATGATCGACGAGAGGGCCGGGAAGCCTGCGTAGGCGGTGTTGGCGGCGAGCACGAGGATGCCGAACGTCGCCAACTGGATCACCCAGAACAAGACGTTCTTGCCGCCGAAGACGTACTCGGCCATCAGGGCGATGCCGGTGGGATCGTGCTCGCCGCGGAACGGCATCAGATGGGAGGCGAGCACGGAGATCCCGAGGAATCCGGCCCCGAGCACGAGACCCATCATCGCCAGCGTCGTCGAGGCGTTACGGCTCTCCGGCTTGCGGAACGTCTGCACGCCGTTGGACACCGCCTCGACGCCGGACAGCGCCACGGCGCCAGACGAGAACGCACGTAGCAGCATGAACAAGCTGAGCGTTGCCGTCCCCTCGGCGAGCTCGCGTGCTTCCTCGGACAGGTCGGACAGCGGGATCGGGCCGAGGTCGCGGAAGAACACTCGGTACAGGCCGACGACGATGAGCACGCCAAGCATGACGATGTAGAGGTAGGTCGGCGGGGCGAACAGCGCTCCCGACTCGCGTAGCCCGCGCAGGTTGGCGATCGTGATCAGCACGATGATGCCGAGGCACAAGGGAACGCGCAGCGAGGTGTCGAAGTCGAATGCCGACTGCATGGCGAGGACGCCGGCGGCGACCGACACGGCGACGGTGAGGATGTAGTCGGTGAGCAGCGCGGCTCCGGCCACGAGCGACGGCAACTCGCCGAGGTTGTCCTTGGACACGACGTAGGCGCCACCACCGGAGGGATAGGCGTACACCGTTTGCCGGTACGACAGGATGACGATGAAGAGCAGGAAGGCGACGATGATGGCGAGAGGGACGAGTCGGTCGAAAGCAAGCGCTCCGACCTGGGCCTGGATCAGCAGGACGATGAGAATTTCATCCGTGGCATAGGCCGTCGACGACATCGCGTCGGAGGCGAAGATCGGCAGGGCGACTCGCTTGCGCAGTCGTTGGTGCCCCTCTTCGGACGTGGCGATCGGCTTACCGATGAGCAGCCGTTTGGCGAGCGACACCATACGGCAGCGAACTCTAGGTTCGGATCGCCGCGCCGACGTTGTCTTCTGCGCCGGACGGCTGCCTAGAGTCGCACCGTGCACGTCGTCGTCGTCGGCTGTGGCCGGGTGGGTTCGTCGCTGGCGCTCAACCTGCTGTCCGGCGGACACACCGTTGCGATCATCGACCGCCGCGCCGAGGCCTTTCGACGCCTCCCCGAGGACTTTGCCGGCATGACCGTGCAGGGGATCGGATTCGACCGTGATCGGTTGATCGAGGCAGGAATCGAGAACGCCGGTGCCGTCGCCGCTGTCACCAACGGCGACAACTCCAACGTGCTCGTCGCCCGCGTCGCCCGCGAGACGTTTGGCGTCGACCGTGTCGTCGCCCGCATCTACGACCCGCGCCGAGCCGTGATCTACCAGCGGCTCGGGTTCGCGACGGTGGCGACCGTCGCCTGGACGACCGACCAGGTGATGCGCCGGCTGCTTCCCGATCCGACCGACCCCGAGTGGACCGATCCGACGGCCAAGGTCGGCATTGTCGAGCGACAGGTCACCAAGCCGTGGATCGGCCGGCGCCTCACCGAGCTCGAGGAAGCGACGAACACGCGCGTCGTCGCTGTCGGCCGACTCGGGGCGGCGCTGATACCAACGGCCAAGACGGTCGCCCAGGAAGGCGACCTGCTGTATGTGGCCGTCGCCGTCGAGACCGTCGCCGACTTCCACGCCGCCCTTGACGCCCCGGCCGGAGCGGTGCACTGATGCGCGTGATTGTCGCGGGAGGGGGCAGCGTCGGACGCTTCATCGCCGCAGAACTCCACGAGCTCGGCCACGAGGTGACGATCATCGACAACGATCGCGACGTCGTCGCCCGGGCGCGGCGTGGCGGAGAACCGGCCGGTGTCGAGTGGTACGAAGGCGACGCCTGCGAGATCCCTGCCCTCGCCGACGTCGGCTTGGCCGATGCCGATGTCGTCGCCGCCGTCACTGGCGACGACGAGGACAACCTCGTCATCTCCTTGCTGTCGAAGCAGGAGTTCGGCGTGCCTCGCGTCGTCGCCCGAGTGAACAACCCGAAGAACGAATGGATGTTCAACGAGGTCTGGGGGGTTGACGTGAGCGTGTCGACGCCGCATCTCCTCACCGCCCTCGTCGAGGAGGCTGTCACCGTCGGCTCGTTCATCCGCTTGCTCTCGTTCGAAGGTGGCCGCGCCCGCCTCGCCGAGGTGCGCCTCGCCGAGGGAACCCCCGTCGACGGCAAGACGATCGAGACCCTCGGCGTCCCGCGGGATGCAACCATCGTCGCTGTGCTGCGCAAGGACCGTCTGATCGTTCCCCGCGGCGACACGATGCTGCGCGCCGGTGACGAGGTGATCGTGCTCGTGACGGCCGAATCGGAGGACGAGGTCAACGAATTGCTCACCGGCACCCGAACCAAGCACCTGACATGAAGCTGCTGTTCGTCGGAGGCACCAGTTTCGTCGGCCGCCACGCCGTCGAGGCCGCCGTCGCCGCCGGCCACGACGTCACCGTGTTCCACCGCGGGAGCACCAACGACGATCTCCTCGCCGGGTCGATCGCTCACCGTCACGGCGATCGCGACCGACCCGACTACTCCGCCCTCGACGACGACACGAGGTGGGACGCGGTGATCGACGTCAGCGCGTACGTGCCGCGACACGTCGACCAGGTCGCCGAGGCCATCGCTGGTCGCACCGGCCAGTACGTCCACATCTCGTCGATCTCCGCATACGACGAGACGATGGTCACGACAGACGAGGACTCCCCGCTCAATGCCGATCTTCCCGATGCCACGACCGAAGATCGCAGTGCCAGGACTTACGGAGCTCGCAAGGCAATGTGTGAACGGGTGGGCCGGAGACGATTCGGCGACGACCGCACGACCGTGATCCGGCCGACCTACGTCGCCGGACCGCACGACACGACCGACCGGTTCACGTACTGGGCGCGGCGGACGGCACGAGGTGGCGACGTTGCGATCGTCGGCGGCGGTGCGCCGTTACAGGTCGTCGATGCCCGCGATCTCGGTCAGTTCATCGTCGTCTGCGCGGAGTCCAGGGTTACCGGGGCATTCGACGCCGTCGGCCCGTGGTCTCCGATCGAGGAGTTCCTGGCGACGATCACTCCGAGCGGCGTGGCGGCGCGGTTCGTCGATGTCGGCGGCGAGGCCCTCGAGAAGGTCGGGGTCCGGCTGCCGTTGTTGTCCGCCGACCCGGAGCCTGCTGCGTTCATGACTCGTCCCGGGTCAAGAGCGAAAGCTGCAGGTCTCGCAACGCGACCCCTCGCCGACACCGCAGCAGCCACCCGGGCATGGGACGTCGAGCGCGGCGAACCGCCGTTGAAGGTTGGCCCGACGGCTGAGGTCGAGGCAGGCCTCCTCGCCGGCTGAAGGTCAGTGCCCGGGCGGGGCGACCAGGGTGTACGCGGGGTTGAAGATGACCATGCCGTCGCGCTCGGGCACCGCCACACCCTCGAGAACGACCGTCCGGCCGTGCTCGACGCCGATGATCTTGCGTCGCCCCGTGAACACAGCGGTGATCGAGCCGGTGCCATCCGACACGACGACCTCGAGCGTCGGGATGCCGTGGCGAGGTGCGATCACGACTCGGTGGATCTCGCCGCCGACTCGAATCGGTCGACGCGGCACCACGTCGGAGAGGTTGGTGATCCCCAAACCCTCGCAGCGATCGATCAGGCGGGCGCGTTCGAGCTCGTCGACCGAGGCTCGTAGCCGCTGGCGCAACGTCTTGACGCCCACGAAGTCAACGCTATCGGTGACTCGAGGCTCTATCCGAGACCCGCCCCCGGTACTCGCCGTCGACGGCAGACATCTCGTCGCTAGCCTCAGCCCTCTGTGAATTCTTCGCTGCAGGAAGTCGAGGGCAACAAGATCAAGCTCTCGATCACCATCGACGAGACCGAGTTCGACCGGGACATCGACCGGGCGTTCCGCAAAATCGCCAAGGAAGTCCGGCTTCCCGGGTTCCGCGCCGGCAAGGTGCCGCGTCGCGTCCTCGAAGCCCGCATCGGCCTCGCTCCCGCCCGCGAGCAGGCACTCAATGACGCCATCCCGCAGTACCTTGCCAAGGCCGTGCGCGAGCACGAGGTCGACGTCATCGAGACGTCAGATGTGGAGATCACCAGCGGCCGCGAGGACGGCCCGGTTGCCTTCGACGCCACGCTCGAGGTGCGTCCCGAGGTGAGCGTGCCCGGGTACGGCGGGCTGCGCGTCGAGGTTCCTGCCATCGCCGTGACGGACGAGGAAGTCGACGCCGAGATCGCTTCGGAGCTGAAGCGGTTCGGCACGCTCGGGGACATCGACCGGCCGGCGGCGGTCGGCGACTACGTCGTTGTCGATCTCGCAGCGACTCGTGACGAGGAGCCCGTGCCCGGGCTCAATGCCGACGACTGGTCGTACGAGATCGGTCAGGGGTGGGTTTCCGACGACTTCGACGACCAGCTTGTCGGTGTCAGCCCAGGCGACGAGTTGGAGTTCTCGACGACGCCGAAGGGGACGGACGAGCCGATCGACATGACGATCAAGGTGTCCCGCGTCCAGGAGCTCGTTGCTCCCGAACTGACGGACGAGTGGGTGGCCGAGAACCTCGGCGAGCACGAAACCGTCGCCGGGTGGACCGACGCCGTCCGTCAGCGCCTCGCCGAGACGAAGCTGCATCGTTCGCGAGGCGAGCTGATCGGGCGCACCACCACGGAGTTGGTCAAACTCACCGACGTCGAGCCGCCCGCCGCCTTGGTGAACACAGACTTGCGCCGGCGCGTCGAGGGAACTGCCCGCCAGCTGGCCTCCCGCGGCATCGACATCGAGCAGTTCCTGTCCGCGACCGGCCAGGATGCCAACGCCTTCGTCGAGCAACTGCGCCCCGAGTCGGAACAAGCCGTCCGCCTCGACCTCGCCCTGCGAGCCGTCGCCGCCGCAGAGTCGATCGACGCCATCGATGACGACCTCGATGCCGAGTACGAGCGGATCGCCATGCAAACCGGACAGAAGGCGAAGCGTGTCCGCGATGCCTTCGAGAGTGGTGCCGGGGACCTCGAGGTTCGGGCCCAGATCCGCAAGTCGAAGGCGCTCGACTGGTTGCTCCACCACGTCGAGTTCGTCGATCCCGACGGCAACGCCATCGATCGTGACGAGCTGCTCGGCCACGACCACGACCACGACATCGACACCGACGATGACGGCAGCGACGAGCCGGACGCCATCGACCCCCCGAAAATCGACGAGCCCGCGGAGGCGCACGACTCATGAATCTGGACGCCAAGAACTACCTCGTTCCCAACGTCGTCGAGCAGACGAGTCGCGGCGAGCGCGCCTACGACCTCTACAGCCGGCTGCTCAAGGACAACATCATCTTTCTGCAGACGCCGATCGACGACCAGATCGCCAGCCTGATCTGCGCCCAGTTGATCCACCTCGAGTCGGAGAACCCGGACAAGGACATCAACCTCTACATCAACAGCCCGGGTGGCGACATCACGTCGTTGTTCGCCATCTACGACACGATGCAGTTCATCCGCAACGACATCGCCACGATCTGCCTCGGCCAAGCGGCGTCGGCCGCGGCCGTGCTGCTCGCTGCCGGCACCAGGGGCAAGCGTCTGGCCCTGCCGCACTCACGAATCCTTCTCCACCAACCGCACGGCCAGGTCGGCTACGGCCAGGTCACGGATCTCGAGCTGGCGGCCAAGGAGATCCTGCGCATGCGTGATCTGATGGAGCAAATGCTCGCCCATCACACCGGGCAGGCGCTCGAGCGGATCCACACCGACACCGACCGCGATTTCGTCATGGAAGCAGACGAGGCGCGGGAATATGGCATCATCGACAATGTCATCGAGTTCCGGGGGGTCGCCGACCAGTCCGGGGCGATCCGTTAATCGACCGGAGTGCGTGAGAAGGACCCAGGGAGAAGGACAGGGACGTGGCCAAGTTCGGGGACACCGGGGAGCTGCTCAAATGCTCGTTCTGTGGCAAGTCACAGAAGCAGGTCCGCAAGCTCATCGCCGGTCCCGGCGTGTACATCTGCGACGAATGCATCGACCTGTGCAACGAGATCATCGAGGAGGAGCTCGCCGAGCCGGCCGAGCTGACGTTCGACCACCTGCCCAATCCTCGTGAGATCCGGGCGTTCCTCGACGACTACGTCGTCGGCCAGGACCACGCCAAGAAGATCCTGTCCGTCTCCGTCTACAACCACTACCGGCGGATCCAGTACCAGCAGTCCGTCGGTGTCGGCCGCAACGACGTCGAGCTGCAGAAGTCGAACATCCTGCTGCTCGGCCCGACGGGGTGCGGCAAGACACACCTCGCCCAGACCCTGGCACGGATGCTCAACGTCCCGTTCGCCGTGGCCGACGCGACGGCGCTCACCGAGGCCGGCTACGTAGGCGAGGACGTCGAGAACATCCTCCTCAAGCTGATCCAGGCGGCCGACTTCGACGTCAAGCGGGCGGAGACCGGGATCATCTACATCGATGAGATCGACAAGGTCGCCCGCAAGAGCGAGAACCCGTCGATCACCCGCGACGTATCTGGTGAGGGTGTCCAGCAAGCCCTCCTCAAGATCCTCGAGGGAACGGTGGCGTCGGTGCCGCCGCAGGGCGGGCGCAAGCACCCCCACCAGGAGTTCATTCAGATCGACACGACGAACGTGTTGTTCATCCTCGGCGGTGCCTTCGCCGGCCTCGAGCAGATCATCGAGAGCCGCATCGGCCACAAGGGGGTCGGCTTCCACGGCACGGTGCGCTCGAAGTCGCAGCGCGATCCCGGCGAGCTATTCGCCCAGGTTTTGCCCGAGGACCTCGTCAAGTTCGGGATGATCCCCGAGTTCATCGGCCGCATGCCGATGATCGGAGCGGTGCGCAGCCTTGACGCCCCCTCCCTCGTGCGCATCCTCACTGAGCCGAAGAACGCCCTCGTCCGGCAGTACCAGAAGGTCTTCGAGTTCGAGGACGTCGAGCTGGAGTTCGACACCGACGGGCTGAAGGCAATCGCCGACCTCGCCCTGCTGCGCGGCACCGGCGCCCGCGGCCTCCGGGCCATCCTCGAAGAGGTGCTCCTCAACACGATGTACGACCTGCCTGGGCGCACCGACATCGGTCGCGTTGTCATCGACGCCGAAACGGTCCGCGAGAAGACCAACCCGACCCTCGTGCCCCGCGAGTCCACCCGCGCCGCCCGCCCACGCCGCGCCGCCAGCTGAACGCTGGAGCGGCCGCCGTGGCTCAGAAGCGGGCGTAGAAGTCACTGGGCGGTTCCCACGTCTCCGACTTGCGGAAGTAGCGGTCCGACTTCGATCGCAGCGTCGCCAGTCGTCGAATCGTCGTCGGCACGTCGCGGGTCGCGTACCGGCGACGCAGCCCGACGTCGATTTCGCGATACCGGCGGTGGGCGGTGATGAACCGGATTACCCTTCGCACGCTTGGCAACGCACAATCGTTGAAGGCGACGACGCCGCCGGGAGCGAGCATTCTGTCGATGTAGAAGAAGTCGAGCAGCGTGTAGTCGAACGTGTGCCAGCCGTCGATGTAGGCGAACTGGATGGTCTTGCGCTCGGTGACCAGCTCGGGGAGGGCCAGGTAGTCGACACGCTCGACCAACCGGTGGTGGCCGTCGAGGCGGGCGCGCTGCAGGTTGAGCACGCCGATGTTGCGCCAATGCCGAGACTGATGCGGGTCGATGGAGATCAGCTCACCGCCGTTCGCTGCGTCGTTGAGGGCGGATGCGATCGCCAGTGTTGCGATGCCGTAGGCCATGCCGACCTCGACGACGGTGGTCGGATCGAGGCCGCGAACCGTCCGGTACAGCGCGTTGGCGTGGGCGACGCTGATGTTGCCATGCAGGCGGGCGGCGTTGCCGGCATCGTCGATGACCGACGACGTGGCGAAGATGTCCGCGAGCACGGGGTTGGGCACCTCGAGCGCTGGTTCGAAGACGTCCCGGATTCGCACGCTCCGAGGAAGGTATCCGAAACCGGCACGCCGCTGATTGACCCCACTCGGAGTGTTTGGTGCCGTCGGAGTGTTTCCTGTGGGGCGTGTCGGCACGTAGCACTCCAATGACGCGAAACTCTCGGATGGGGCTGTCTTGAACTTCGCCGACGCCTTGGCGTACCTCGACGCCCACGCCACCTACGAGAAGTCGGGGCGCATCACGTCGCCGACCACCGAACGAATCGAGCGGCTGGTCGGAGCGATGGGCGAGCCCCAGCTGGCCTATCCCGTGATCCACGTCACCGGGACCAACGGCAAGGGTTCGACGTCGCAGATGATCACCCGACTGTTGATGGCCCAGGGCCTGACGGTGGGGACGTACACCAGCCCGCACCTCGACAGGGTCAACGAACGGATCGCCCGCAACTCCGAGCCGATCGACGACGACGACTTCGCCGAGCAGATCGCCGCCGTCGCCAACCTCGAAGGGCTCACCGGCGTCCGGCCCGGTTACTTCGAGGCGCTCACGGCGGCGGCCCTGCGCTGGTTCGCCGACGTCGCCGTCGACGTCGCGGTCGTCGAGGTCGGCCTGCTCGGCCGGTGGGACGCCACCAACGTCGTCGACGCCCAGGTCGCCGTGATCACCAACATCGGGATGGACCACAACGAGTTCGCCGGTCCGACGCTGGCGGACATCGCCCGGGAGAAGGCCGGGATCATCAAGCCGCGCAGCGCCGCCCTCATCGGCACCACCGATCCTGAGCTGGTCGGCGTGCTGGCGGCCGAGGCAGCGGCGGCCCGCCTGTACCGCGGCGAGGACTTCGACGTCGACAACAACCAACTCGCTCTCGGCGGCCGGCTCGTCGACCTGCGCACTCCGACGACGATCTATCCGGAGACCTTCGTCCCCCTCCACGGCGCTTACCAGGGCGACAACGCGGCGATCGCCCTCAGCGCCGTCGAAGCGTTCTTCGCCGCCCCGCTGGCCGCCGATGTTGTCGCCGAGGGATTCGGAGCCGTGCAGCTCAACGGACGCTTCGAGGTGCTCAAGCACCAACCCCTGGTGATCGTCGACGGTGCGCACAATCCACCCGGCGCCGACACCTGCGCCGAGGTGTTCTTCGGCGACTTCGACCCGGATGGTCGTCGCATCCTCGTCATCGGCACGTTGCGAGACCCGCAATCGATGCTCGAGGCCCTGCGTGCCGACGAGTTCGACGTCGTCGTCGCCTGCACGGCGCCTTCGCCGCGGGCCGTCGACGCCGGGGAGATCGCCAAGGCCGCCATCGCGCTCGGCTGTGACGAGGTGTTCGCTCACGACACGGTCGCCGACGCTTGCGCCCACGCGGTGCGCCTCGCCGGTGGTGACGACGCCGTGCTCGCCGCCGGATCGCTGTATGTCGCCGGCGCGGCTCGCAGCGCCTTCCTGCAGCTCACTCCGTAAACTTGCGTGTTCACGGGGCGAGGTGGCGACTCGCGGCGGAGCAGAGGAGCGTTGGTGAATTGGTCGCAGCGGAGTCGCCGGCTGCTCGCCGCCGCGGCCATCGGCACTGGGGTGGCCGGCGTGTGCGCTTGGGGGCTCGTGGCCGATCGTCTCGACGGCGTGCAGAACCTGTGGGAGGACCGCCTCCAACCCGGCCTCGCGTCGTCGGACGATGTTGTCGTCGTCGGCATCGACAGGGCGACCCTGGAGGCGACGGAATTGGCGTGGCCATGGCCCCGCGACCTCCATGCCGAGCTGCTCAACAGGATCGGTGACGGCGATCCAGCCGTCGTTCTCTACGACGTCCTGTTCGCCGATCCTGGACAAGGTGACGAAGCGCTCGTCGATGCGATGCGGCAGACACCCACCGTGCTGCCGACGGCGCTGACGCTGACTGCCGGCACCGACGGGCCCCCAGAAATCGTCGACAGCGTCGTGCCGGCCGCGCCACTCGCCGCGGCGGCCGCCGACCTGGGTCATGCCAACATCAGCCGGGCAGGGGACACAGGAGTCGTACGCACCCTGCCGCTGTACGCCCTCGACGAGCGGGAGTTCGCTCGGCCGTCGGTCGCCCTGGCCGCAGTCTCGGTCGCCGATGGAGCGACAGGACCTCTCACCGAGCGGCCTGATGGTGTGCAGGTTGGCGATCGCTTCGTTCCCCTCGATGACGCCGAGCTGAGAATCAACTGGTCGTCGACGCTCGAGCAGCAAACGGTCATCCCCGCGATCGACGTGCTCAGCGGAGCCGTTGACGCCGACACGTTCCGCGACCGGATCGTTCTCGTCGGCGTCACCGAGCCGACACTCGGCGATCAGCAACTCGTGCCTACCGACCGGTCCGGGAGCACATCCGGTGTCGTCGTGCTCGCCAACGCCGTCAACACGATCCGGTCGTCCGGCTACATCGACCGGCCGTCGACGACCGCCCAAGTCGTTTTCATCGTCGTGGCCGCCGCCGGCGTGATGGCGATGTTCGCTTCTCTCCGCCTGGTGCCGGCCCTCGTCGGCGCCGTCGGCCTGGCGGCCGGCGTCATCGCGTTCGTCACCTGGAGGTTCCACGAGACCGGAACGCTGTGGAACGTCGTGTGGCCGGTGCTCGCGGTCATCTTGGCGGCGGCTGCAGGAACGGTGTGGCGGTACTTCACCGAGGTTCGACATCGCCGTCGGGCTTGGCGTCTGTTCTCCACCTACGTCCCGGCCCAAGTGGTGCGCCAATTGGAGGATCCGGCACGTCTGGCCGCGGCCGTGTCCGGCGTCCGGGGTGACGTGACCGTGGTGTTCGCCGACGTTCGTGACTTCACGCCGCTGACGACGTCGCTGCCGCCGGCCCGCGTGCGTGAATTGCTCGACCGCTACTACGAGTACCTCATGGCGATCATCCAACGGCATCGCGGGACGGTGATGCAGTTCGTCGGCGACGAGGTGTTCGCCGTGTTCGGTGTTCCGGTCGCGGACGAGACGATGGCCACTGAGGCGCTGCGCACCGTCCTCGAAATGCAGGCGGAGATCTCCACCCTCGACGACCGGCTGGCGGCCGATGGCTTACCCCCGATCCGATTCGGGATCGGGGTCCACTACGGACCGGTCGTCGCCGCCCACGTTGGAGCGGAGAACCGCCGTCAGTACGCCGTTGTCGGCGAGGCCGTCAACATCGGCGCCAGGTTGTGCGACCGCGCTGATGCGGGACAGATTCTGGTGTCGGAAACGGGCGTGGAGCGCGGCGGCGGGCGAGCTTCGCGATCACTTTGCTGCGGCGGGTTCGGTCGAGTTGAAGGGGGTCGCGGTACCGGTCACCATCTACCGTTCGTCGACTGCAAACCCCTATCCTTTGGGACACGACTCAGCGGACGAGTCGAGAAGTGCGCCGGCGGGCCGAATGCTCAGAGGGAGTGCCTCATGAAAATCAGGCGGAACGCCGCGCCACTCGGGCCGGCGACGCGTACGGTCGCGGTTCTCGGAATCGCCGCAACCTGCTTGACGTCGCTGTGGACGAGCGCTGGCCTGGCCCTTGCTTCGCCCGAACAAGATCCTGCCGTGGTCGGCGACGCCTCGGCGATTGAAGCAGGAGTCGAGGTGCGCGGCGGCGCGGAAGCGCCGTTCGTGCTGTTGGAGGCGGTCGAACCGGTTGCCGTCGGCGATGGCGTGCGCACGGACACCACCGGGTTCGCCGAGATCGCCTATTTCGACGGATCGCGCACGCGTCTCGATATCGACACCGAGTTCGAGGTGGTCGAGTTGGTCAACGATGCAGGCGTCGCCTCGACGCGAACCTCGATGGGTGTCGGACGCACGTGGCACCGCGTCGAGTCGTTGGGTGAGGGCGAGTTCACGGTGGAGACGTCGCAGGCGACGGCGACAGTCCGCGGGACCGCCTTCGTGCTCGCGTGCGGCGCTGCCGACAGCTGCTCCTACCTCGTGTTCGAGGGCATCGTCGACCTGACACTGGCGGATGGTTCGGTCGTCGAGGTGGTCGGGCCGGCAGAGGTCGAAGTCGTCGGGGGAGTAGCCGGACCGGTGACACCCGTGACGCTGGATCGATTGCTCGCAGATCCGTGGCTGCTCGACAACGCCAATAGGGACATCGCCGCTGGGTTCGCCGATCTGGTGGCGGTCCTCGGGGAGAACGAGGCGACGACGACCACGGACCTATCGACGAGTTCAACGACGACGGCCGACACGTCCACGACGACGACGACGACGACCACCACGGCGACGACTGAACTGCCCACGTCGACGACCGAGACCGCGACCACGACGCTGGATCCCTCCACGCCGACGACGACCGATCTCGCCAACGAGTCGTCGACCACGACGACCCCGCGGCCGACGGAGCCGCCTGGGCCGACGACCTCCACGTCCACGACGACCACCACGACCACTACTACGACGACCGAGGTACCCACGCCGACGACGAGCACCACGACGTCGACGAGCACCACGACGACCACCACCCAGCCGGCGACGACAACGACCACTCTCCCCCCGAGGGGAGTGCCGATCTGCCACTGGGTCGGCGTGAACACCTACCGCTACGAGGTCGTTTCTCTCCTGCAGGCCATCTGGCATCTGTTGGCTCACGACAACGACTACGTACCGTGGTGGAGCGGTTCGTGCAGCTCCGAGGCGACCGCCGCCGCCACGATCACGTCGACGTCGCTCCCTCCGTCGACCACCACGACGACGACACCGACGGCACCGGAGCTCGTGACGGTGGCAGCGCAGCCGGTTGTCGAGGCGGCGCCCCCGGACACGACTGCGCCGAATGTGCCGCCCAAGGTGGCTCGCACACCGACCGTGGCGCCCTCAACGACGGCGGCTCCCACCGAGACGACCGTGGTGGTCGAGCCGACCGTCGCGGTCGAGACGACCGAGGTGACGGAGACCTCCGTGGCGGCCGAGCTGACCGGGGCGGACGAACTGACCGAGGCCGTCGAACTGACTGAGGCGGTCGATGCCGAAGAGGCGGACCCTTCCTGATCTGGGAGGCCGCCGCGTCAGAAAGTCCGGCGTGAGCCGCCCAGATTGAGCAAGTCGTCGTTCAGCGTGATCGTTTGCGTAGGGCGGGGACGTCATGAACTTCGAGGCGTCCGCGCCGCACCTTGACGACCCCGGTCTCGACGAGTTGCTGGAGGACCCGATTGGTCGTCGATCGGGTGGTCCCGGCGATTGTCGCAAGGTCGTCCTGGCGCAGGCCGATGACGATCGGTGAATCACCGTCGTCGTAGAGCTCGGCCAGTTCGGCCAGCCGGCGCAGGACGCGCCGATCGGCAGGAAGGTACAGCGCTTCGAGGACCCGTTGGGACAGGCGGCGGACCTGTCCGGCGAGCACGTCGATGAGGAAGCGGTCGATCGATGGTTGGCTCGCCCGCAGGTCGTCGAGATCTCGGCGCCGCAGCACCCGCGTCTGCACCGCCTCCAGAGCAACAGCGCTGGCCGTCCGTTTCGAATCGTCGGTCAACAGGGCCTGTTCGCCGAAAGACTCACCCGGCCCGAGGATGGTCAGCGTCACGACGTCTCCGCCCGGCGTCGACCCGCGAATCGCCACTCTGCCCGACTCGATGAGGTGCAGCGAGTCGCCGGGGTCCCCCTCGTGGAACAGGGTGTCGCCCTTGCGGAACGAGCGGCGGATCATTCGTGAGAGTACCGAGCGTCGATCCGCATCGCTGAGGCCGGCGAGCAGCTCGAACTCCATCGAGCGCACAGTAGGCCGTAATTCTGGGTCGCTCGCCTATCGGCTCGCCTCCTTACATGTCGCGGCCAGCACATTCGTTGTGTGTCGGTGGCGACGGAACGACGGGCGAACTCGGACGAAGATGAGCACCAGCAAGGCGGCGGATCCCAGTTCAGGCGGCGGGAACCAGTCTCAGGCCCGGACGCTTCATCTGAGCGTCCGGGCCCTGAGCTGAGCACGGGTCACGGTACGGCGGCGACGCCGACGCCACGCCGACAGCACGCCGGTAGCGTGGCAGCCCTATGTCTGACCGCACCCTCGTGCTGCTAAAGCCCGACGCCGTCGAGCGCGGGCTGATCGGCGCCATCGTCTCCCGCTTCGAGGCCAAGGGCCTCACGATCGCCGCCATGGATCTGCGCACGCTCGACAAGGAGACCCTCGCTCGGCACTACGAGGAGCATGTCGGAAAGGCGTTCTACGAAGATCTCGTCACGTTCATGAGCCGCGGTCCGGTCGTGGCGATGGTGGTCGAAGGGCCAGAGGACACGTGGGAGGTCGTCCGCACGTTGATGGGCGCCACCAACCCTCGCAAGGCTGACCCGGGCACGATCCGCGGCGATCTCGGCATCCTGTTCACCGAAAACCTCGTCCACGGCAGCGACTCGGCTGAATCCGCCGAGCGCGAGGTCAACATCTTCTTCCCACAACTGTAATCTTCGACGCAGTTGAAGGAGTGACGGCATGGCGCGCAACAACCCGCTCAGCCTCGGACGCGACCTGGCGATCGACCTTGGCACCGCCAACACGTTGATCTACGTCCGCGGCCAGGGCATCGTCCTCGACGAGCCGTCCGTGGTCGCCGTCAACGTCAACGACGGGCGACCGGTCGCCGTCGGCCTCGAGGCCAAGCGGATGATGGGCCGGACGCCGAACCACATCAAGGCGATCCGTCCGCTCAAGGACGGCGTCATCGCCGACTTCGAGGTCTGCGAGAAGATGCTTCGCTACTTCATCCAGCGGGTCCACGCCAGTAAGTGGAGCAAGCCGCGGATGGTGATCTGTGTGCCGTCGGGAATCACCGGCGTCGAGCAGCGCGCCGTGCAGGACGCCGCCGAGTACGCCGGCGCTCGCAAGCCCGTGCACATCATCGAGGAGCCGATGGCGGCGGCGATCGGCGCCAACCTGCCGGTCCACGAGCCGTCCGGCAACATGGTCGTCGACATCGGCGGCGGGACGACCGAGGTGGCCGTCATCTCGCTCGGCGGCATCGTGACGGCACAGAGCGTCCGTGTCGGTGGTGACGAGCTCGACGAAGCAGTTCTCCAGTACGTCAAGAAGGAGTTCTCGCTCGCCATCGGTGACCGCACCGCCGAGGAGATCAAGATCCAGATGGGATCCGCCTGGCCGATGGAGGAGGAGCTCACCGCCGACATCCGTGGCCGCGACCTGATCAGTGGTCTGCCGCGGACGATCCAGTTGACCACCGAGCACGTCCGTGAGGCGCTCGCCGAACCGGTTTCGGCGATCGTCGACGCCGTGAAGACGACGCTCGACAAGACACCGCCCGAGCTCGCCGCCGACATCATGGAGGACGGCATCACGGTGACCGGTGGTGGCGCCCTGCTCGGCGGCCTCGACACCCGCCTCGCCCACGAGACCGGGATGCCGATCCGCATCGCCGACGAACCGCTCTACAGCGTCGTGATCGGATCCGGTCGCGCCCTCGAGAACATCGACGCCATGCGCGGCCTGATGTCGCTCGGTGGCGAGGTGTGATCTCGAGCGGAGAGCGGAGTTTGCCGCTCGGGCTGACTGAGCCCGCACCACGCGTCCCGGACTGAGTTGTGGCCGTTTACTCGCCGGGCCGGCGGCGGGCCATCCTCATCCTGGTCCTGACATCCCTGCTGCTGATCACCATCGACCTGCGCGGCAACACCCTGCTCGACGCCGCCCGCGACGGCTTCGACCGGGCGATGCGGCCCCTCGAGGACGCCGCCGAGGTCGTCGCCCGGCCGGTCCGCAACGCCTGGCGGGGGATGACCGAGTACGACGACTTGGAGGCGGAGAAAGAGCGCCTCGAGGCCGAGATCGACTCGATGCGTACGAATGACATCGTCGCTCGCAGCATCATCGATCAGCTGCTCCGCCTGCGCGCCAGACTCGACCTGGAGTCGCCGAGCGACTTCAGCCGTGTGGTCGCGTCCGTGATCGGGCAGAGTCCGAACAATCTCGACCAGATCATCGAGATCGACAAGGGCAGCGACGACGGCGTCCGCGTCGGCATGCCGGTGGTCAATTTGGCGGGCGCCGTGATCGGCAAGGTGACCTCGCCCGTCACCAGCGACCGAGCGCAGGTGATGTTGGTGACCGACACGAACTACGCCATCCTCGTCAAGATCGTCCGGCCCGAGCCGCTGCCGGAACCGGTGACAACGACAACAAGCGCCCCGGCGTCGGCTGGCCCACCCGTGGCCGGGACCGGGAGCACGACGTCGACGGCACCGTCAACGACGACGTCGTCGGTGCCCGCGACCACGACGACCCTGCCCGACCCGCAGCGAGAGACCGGCCAGATGATCGGCCGTGGCGTCGACGAGCCGCCGCGTGTCAACCTTGTCGACGACTCCCCTCCGTTCGGCACGCCGGAGATCGGTGATTCCGTGCTCACGGCAGGCGGCGTCCGCAGCCTGGCGCCAGCTGACCTCCCGATCGGCAGGGTGTCGAGCGTCGAGCACGGCTCGCCGTCGGAGGGTTGGATCCTCGAGGTCGACCCGTTGGCCGATCTGGACAGCCTCGAGTTCGTGCAGGTGATCCTCTACACCACGGAGGCCGATTCGCCCGAGAGCGACGACTGATGCGAGCGCAGTCGAGCCGCTGATGTTCGTCTCGCTCGTGCAGGGGCCGATTCCCCGTCTCGTCCTCGTCGGCATGCTGCTGCTCGCCGTGCAGCAGACGTTGTTCGTCGACCTGCGCCCGTGGGGGGTGACGATCCAGATCATGCTCGCCCTGGCGGCGGCCGCAGGGGTCGCCGGGGGGCCGCAGAAGGGAGCGCTAGCGGGGTTCGTCTTCGGCATCCTGTACGACCTTCGCGTCGGCACGCCGCTCGGATCATCGTCGTTCTCAATGGGGGTTGGCGGCTTCACCGCCGGCTACGTGCAGTCGATCACGATCGACCCGCAATGGTGGCTGTCGGCGCTGTTCGTCGGGCTCGGAACGGCCGTCGGAGAGACACTCGTACCGGTAGTGCGCACGTTCGTCGGAGAGGAGCACCCGTGGTCGGAGCGCTGGTACACGGTCGTCGCCGTCGTCACCGCCGCGGCGATGCTGGCCAGCCCGCTCTTGGTCCCGCTCGGTCGGTGGTGCGTGAAGGTGAAGAAAACCGACTGGACCAAGGTCAAAGCCCCGTGAGTGCCGCCGCACCGGAAACAGCCGTCACTAAGCTGTAACAATGGCGTCGGACAGGAGAGCAGCTCGGCTTGGCGTGCTCGCCGCCGTCGCTGTGATGCTCTTCTCCGGGCTCGGGGCCAGGCTGTGGTTCCTGCAGACCGTCGAGGCCGAGTCGCTGCAGGAGGTCGTCGACCAGCGCAACACGAGCACCGTGCTGGTCGCCCCCGAGCGGGGACAGATCTTCGACCACGACGGTCGCCTCCTCGCCGGCAACGAACCGATCTACAACGTCGCGGTCGAGTGGGCGGCGATGCGCCGCGACGCCGATCGGGCCGCCCTGTTCAGCCGCCTGTCCGGGTGGGTCGGGGTGCCCGTCGAGGAGATGGAGGAGCGTTTCGACTCCGGCGACTTCGACACGCTGCGGCCGCTGCCGATCGCCGAGGACATCCCCGAGGACGTCATCATCGCCCTCAGCGAACGCAGCGAGGACTTCCCCGGCGTGACGATGGTCAAGTCGTACCGCAGGGTGTACCCGTACGCGCCGCTCGCCGCCCACGTGATCGGCTACATGGGGGCGATCACGAAAGAGGACAGGGCCCACTATGAGGGGCTGGGTTACGACACCTCGAATCGCGGCGAGGAGGTCGGCCGCGCCGGCGTCGAGCTCGAGTACGAGACGACGCTGCACGGCGAGTGGGGAGAGATCGTCTACGAAGTCGACTCCCACGGGAGCGTCGTGCGCGAGATCAGCCGCAGGGATGCCGTCAACGGGATGGACATCCGTCTGTCGATCGACCTCGATCTACAGCAGTACGCCGAGCGTTTGCTGCAGACCCAGCTGCGTTTGAAGCGGGCGTTCACTGCCCCCAACCCGGTCGTCGAGAAGCCTGACGGCACTCGCCAGGTGATGTCGCTCAATCACGGGTCTCGGGTGTTCTACGAGGCGCCCGCCGGGTCGGTGGTGGCGATGAACCACAACACGGGTCAGATCATGGCGATGGCGAGCTACCCGACGTTCGACAACCGCTGGTTCAGCCAGGACATCACCGAGGCGAAGTTCGACGAGTTGTTCGAGATCCGCATCGACGGTCCCGAGTGTGGCGACGAGGGACAACCGGAGTGCCCGCTCGACCCCGATCGCTCGTCGTTGAACAACCGAGCGATCCAGGGCCAGTACAACATGGGCTCGACGTTCAAGGTGTTCGTCGCCTGGGCAGCTCTGCACACCGGGTTGATCGGCGCCGGCGACTACATCACCGACACCGGCACGTACAAGGCCGAGTCCATCGAGGATGACGTGTGTGCCCAGGGCATCAAGTGCGTCTGGCGAAACTCGTTCTGCTCGAGCATCAACGGACCGTGCCGCTACGGACCGATCAACATGCAACTGTCGCTCGCCGTGTCCAGTGACGTCTACTACTACCGCCTCGGCGAGAAGTTCTTCCTCGCTCCGGGAGCCGATCGACTACTGCTCCAGAACGAGGTGCGCAACTTCGGTTTGGGATCGGAGACGGGCATCGACCTGCCCTACGAGTTCGACGGCCGCATCCCCGATCACGAAACGAAGAAAGACCTTGTCGAGCGCGGCGTGCTGGCCAAGGGCGAAGAGCCCCGTGTTCTTCTCGGTGACGTGATCAACCTGGCGATCGGCCAGGGACTGCTGGCAGCGACGCCGCTGCAACTCGCCGTCGGCTACGGAGCCTTCGCCAACGGTGGCTACGTGATGCAGCCCCGAGTTGTCGAGGCCATCTACGAACCGAACACTCCAACGTCGCAGACACAACAGGGCTTCGTCGACCTCAGCAAGGCGGTCCTGCACGAGAGCTTCGGGCCGGTCGGCAAGCAGATCCCGATGGAGTTCGCCGACCCGATCATCCACGGCATCCGCCAGAACATCACCGGCCCGGGGACGTCGCGGAACACGACGACCGCCGAGGAGCTGTTCAACGTCAACTGGAGCGAGCCGGCAGCGCCGCCGATCGCCGGGAAGACGGGCACTGCGCAGGGCAGGTTCTCGTTCCCGTGGAACGACTCGTCGGTGTTCGCCGGATTCAGCCAGGACGGCGAGCGGCCGTGGACGGTGGTGTCGTACCTCGAGAAGGCCGGCTTCGGTTCACTCGGCTCGGGACCGGTCGTCAAGTGCATGTTCCAGGCCCTTGCCGGGGTCACTGCCCTCGACCCCGTCACCATCGCCGAGCCGCTCGACGTCGACAACGAGATGGCGGCTGCGCCGCAACCGCCGCTCACCGATTTGTCGTGCATGGAGAGCAGCAACGCCCACACGATCTATCCCGGCCCGGTGGTCACCGGTCGACCGGCCGACTGATGTTTCGGCCTCGTTCGCTTCGCTTCGCTCGCTCCACTCGGCCGAGTTTTCTGTTGGAGCGGCCTGCGGCCGCACTCAGTCTCTGCTGGTCGACCGGCGGAGCCGGATCGACCAGCGACCGGGGGGCTCCGGCAGGAGCCTCTGCCCCCCGGACCCCCCGCCGGCCTTCGGTCTAGCCGTGCCGACTCTGCTGGTCCGCCGGAAGCCGGACTCTGGGCTCGGCAACATCCGCTCCAGCCCGGCAGCGCCGAGTCGCAACGTCGACTGGACGTTGCTGCTCAGCCAAGCGGCACTCACCGTGATCGGCTGCTTCGTCGTCTACTCGGCGAGTCGGACACGGCGCGACGATCCGTTCTACTACGCGACCCGCCAAGTGCTCTTCGCCATCGCCGCCGCGATCGTCCTCGCCGTGGTGATGTTCGTCGACTACGACTGGTTCCGCCACCGATCCCGCCAGCTCTACGTGGCTACGCTCGCCGCCCTCGTCCTCATCCTCGCCTACGGAGAGGTCTCGGGCAGCGACTCGATCTCGTTCGACATCGGCCCGGTGCGGTTCCAGCCGGCGGAGTTCGCCAAGCTGACCGTGCTCATTGCCCTCGCCGCCCACCTCGCCGATGAACGATCGGACGAGGTCAGCTACCCACGGTTCCTCGGCGGCCTGCTCATTGTCGGCATCGCCAGTGTCTTCGTCATCGCCCAGCCCGACATCGGCACCGCCTCGGTGCTCGTGGCAATGGCGATGGGCGTGCTCCTCGTGGCCGGCGCCAAGGCGCGATACATCGCCGCCTACACGTTTCTCGCTCTGGCGACCGTCGCCGCCGCACTGATCGGCCGGCTCGTCAACGACTATCAGTTGACGCGCGTTCGAGTCCTGTTCGACGAGAACAATCCCGATGACAGGATTCAGGATGCGGCGTACCAGGTGAACCTCGCCCTCCAGGCGCTCGGCACTGGTGGCATCTTCGGCAAGGGATGGCTCAACGGCCCGCTGACCAACAACGCCGACATCCCCGTGTTGTGGGCAGACTTCCCATTCGCCGCCGTCGGCGAGCAGTTCGGTCTCGTCGGCTGCGCCGTGCTGCTCGGGTTGTACGGAATCGCCCTCGTGCGCATCTGGCGCATCGCCCACCTGTCGCGAGATCGGTTCGGCACGTACGTCTGTGCTGGCGTGTTCACCATGCTCGTCTGGCAGATCGTGCAGAACGTCGGCATGACGATGAAACTGCTCCCAGTGACCGGCCTTCCCCTGCCGTTCATCTCCTATGGCGGCTCCGGGTTGATCGTCTGGTTCGCCATGTTCGGGTTGGTGCAAAGCGTCCACATGCGCAGGATGCGTTAGCGCTTTCGGCGCCCCGACCCCTGCCCGGCCCGCGAGGTTCGAGCCGATACACTGGGGCGATCATGAGACGGCCTGGCTTGACCCCTTCGTTCGGCGTGGCTGTCCGTGGTAGTGGCTCGAGCACGGAGGGTGCTGGCGCGATGACGACATCGCTGCGTTCCTCCGCTGCCACGGCGGCGACCCGCCGCCGACTCGGAAGGAAACCCCATGGACGACGCAGAAGCCGGGACACCATCGTCACCGGCCAAGGACCCCGGATCGGCCGTCGATGCCGAACATCAACCTGAACTAGAGGGTGACAGCGTTGCCGCCGGCGACAGTCCGGCGGTGCGCAAGCGTCGCCGAGGCTCGCGAGGCGGACAGCGACGCCGCAAGAGCTCGGTGCCGAGTGCGGTCAGCTCCAACGGCGACGGCGACGGCGTCCATGCGCCTGGCATGGCGCTCGCACCACCGGCGGACCAACCCGAGCTCCCCGAGAACCCACGGGAGGGTCGCGTCTCGCCGGAGGTCGCCGAGCACACGCTCGTGCGCAAACCCCAGATCGGCGACACCCGCCCCGCCCCGCCGGCACCCGGCGCAGCGGCACCGGCACCAGCGAAACCGGCCACGTCGAAGCCCTCGCGCCGCAAGCAGTCATCGCGTGGACGCGGTCGTGGCTCCGCCGAGCGCAGCGCGACGGTCGCAGTCGTGTCGCCGGAGGATCGTCGCGGTCGGGAGCGCAACGGCCGCCCTGTCGGTCGCTACACGATGTGCGTCCAGGTCCGTGAGGGCCTCTCGCAGGTCGCCGTGCTGGAGGGGCGCAACCTCATCGAGCACTACGTGTCACGGCCGTCCGACGACGTCAGCCAGATCCACGGCAACATCTACGTCGGTCGGGTGCAGAACGTGCTCCCCGGCATGGAGGCGGCGTTCGTCGACATCGCCACGCCGAAGAACGCCGTCCTCTACCGGGGCGACGTCCAGTACGACGCCGAGGACATCGAGCAGGTCGACCCGCGCATCGAGCAGATCCTGCGGGCCCGCCAGCTGATCGTCTGCCAGGTCACGAAGAACCCGATTGGCGCCAAGGGGGCGCGGCTCACCCAGGAGGTGTCGCTGCCGGGCCGCTACGTGGTGCTGATCCCCAACTCGAAGACGTACGGGATCTCCAAGCGCCTGCCCGACGACGTGCGCAAGCGGCTGCGAACGATCCTCGACCGCGTCAAGCCATCCGAGCACGGTCTCATCGTGCGCACAGCCGCGGAGCACGCCACCGAAGAGGAACTGCGCGCCGACATGCGGCTGCTGCTCGAGCAATGGGAAGCGATCGCCGCCAAGGCCGCCAAGGCGAAAGCGCCGACGCTCCTCTACCGCGAGCCCGAGCTCGCCGTCAGGGTCATCCGCGAGGAGTTCAATGCCGACTATCGCCGCGTCGTGATCGACGACACGCGGCTGTTCGACGACATCAAGTCGTACGTCGCGGCGTTCAACCCGGAGCTCGCCGACCGCATCGAGTACTACGACTCGGCCGTCGAGGGACTCAGCCTGTATGAGCAGTTCCACGTCCACGAGCAGGTGCACAAGGCGCTCGACCGCAAGGTCTGGCTGCCTTCGGGAGGCTCGCTGATCATCGAGCACACCGAGGCATTGACGGTGATCGACGTCAACACCGGCAAGAACGTCGGCACCTCCAGCCTCGAGGAGACCGTGTTCCACAACAATCTCGAGGCGGCCGAGGAGATCGCCAAGCAGCTCCGCCTGCGGGACATCGGTGGGATCATCGTCATCGACTTCATCGACATGGAGATCCGCGAGAACCGCGACAAGGTCGTCGAGGTGTTCCGCAACTCCCTCGCCCGCGACAAGACCCGCTCGCAGGTGTTCGCCATCTCCGAGCTCGGCCTCGTCGAGATGACTCGTAAGCGCATCGGCGAGGGCCTGCTCACCGAGTTCTCGACGATCTGCGAGATCTGCGAAGGCCGCGGCGTCATCGTGGACCACGCCCTCTTGGACTGATCCTGGTGGGCGGTCGCGACGGGCGGCGGCGCCGGTAGGATCGTACGTCGCTATGTACGCAGTGATCTCCGCTGGCGCGAACCAGCAGAAGGTGTCCGAGGGCGAGCAGGTCGAGGTCGATCTCCTCGACGCCGCCGAGGGTGACGAGGTGTCGTTGACCGCCACCTTGCTCGTCGACGGCGACACCGTGTTGGCGACGCCGGACGAGCTGAGTGGGGTCACCGTCACGGGCAAAGTCGTCGGTGAGGCGAAGGGTCCGAAGATCGACGGCTTCACCTACAAACGGCGCACCAACAATCGTCGCCGCTACGGCCACCGCCAGCGCTACACCGTCGTCGAGATCACGAAGATCGCCCAGAAGAAGAAGTAACGAGTCGAGGGGTACGAGAGATGTCCAAGACCAAAGGTGGCGGGTCGACCCGCAACGGCCGTGACTCCAACGCCCAACGCCTGGGCGTCAAGGTCTTCGACGGCACGAAGATCACCGCCGGCACGATCATCGTCCGCCAGCGCGGCACCAAGGTGCACCCCGGCCGCAACGTCGGCATCGGTGGCGACGACACGCTGTTCTCCCTCGTCGACGGCTCGGTGAAGTTCGGCGAGCGCAAGAACCGCAAGATCGTCGACGTCAACCCGGTCGACGACCCCGTCGGCTGACGCTCGACGTCATTCCGCCGGCTCGTCCGGCTCGGGGACGTCCGCGCCTGCCCACCGAGCGTCGCGCTCGGCCCACTCGAGCAGCTCGTCGATCGCGAACACCGCCTCGTCGATGCCGGCGTGGAGGTCGCCGAGCTCGGCGAAGCGTGGCGGCACCGTGGCGATCGTGAAGTCCGCCGGCTCGGCATCGTCCACCTCATCCCACCTGATCGGCGTCGAGACGATCGCCTCTGGTACACCGCGCACGGAGTAGGCGCTGCGGATCGTGTGGTCGCGGGCGTTCTGGTTGTAGTCGACGAACACGGTCGCCGGATCACGGTCCTTGCGCCACCACGTCAGATCGACGAGCCCGCCGGCCCGGCGCTCGACCTCGCGGGCGAACGCCAGCGCCGCCCGCCTGACCTCGGCGAAGCCGTGGACCGGCGGGATGCGCACGTAGATGTGGATGCCCTTGCCACCCGATGTCTTCGGCCAGCCGACGGCGCCGATCTCGTCGAGCAGCTCGACGAGCGATGTGGGCGACGCGACGGACGTCGTCGTAGGTCGCAGCGGGCATCGGGTCGAGGTCGATACGCCACTCGTCGGGTTTCTCGACGTCGTCACGCCGAGAGTTCCACGGATGGAACTCGACGGTGGACATCTGCACGGCCCAGACGACGTCGGCGGGGTGCTGCACGCACAGCTCGTCGGCCGTGCGGCTCCAGCGGGGGAAGAACACCTCCACGGTCTCGCACCCAGTCCGGCGCGCCCTTCGGAAGTCGTTTCTGGTGGACCTTCTCGCCGGTGACGCCGGTCGGGAAGCGATGGAGCATGCACGGCCGGTCACGCAGCGCCCGCACGATGCCCTCCGACACGGCGACGTAGTAGTGGGCGAGGTCGAGCTTGGTCTCGCCTCGCGCCGGGAAGTACACCCGCTCCGGGCTGGTCATGGTCCGCGAACAGTGCGGTCGCCGACTTCGACCTCGACGGGCGAACCTGCAGCCGACTTCGTCATCCGGCCAGCGTCGCGACGTCGCACTCGCGTTCCCCGGCCATGCAGATCGCCGTCTATGCCGTTCCCTCGGCGCACGCAGGCCGCGGACAGACCACTCCCTCGCTGGCGCTCGGTCGCTCGCAACGGATGTGGAAGCTCTGGCGCTCGGCTCGCTCGCGCCGCAGGACACCCTCCGCTTTGTAGGTTGATGCAGATGTCGCAGTTCGTCGACGAGGCGCAGCTCAACGTGCGCGGCGGTGATGGCGGCGCCGGCTGTGTCTCGTTCCGCCGGGAGGGGCCCGTCTCGATGGGCGGGCCGAACGGCGGTGACGGCGGCGCGGGCGGGGACGTGTGGCTCGTCGCCGATCACAACGTCGCGTCACTGCTCGCCTTCCGCGATCACCCCCATCGCCGAGCCGGCAACGGCGTGCACGGCAAGGGCAAGGACATGCACGGTCGTGGTGGCGACGACGAGGTCGTGGTCGTGCCCGAGGGCACGGTCGTCCGTGACCTCTACACGGGGGAGGTGCTCGCCGAGCTGTGGAACCACGGCGATCGCTGGCGTGCCGCAGCCGGCGGCCGTGGGGGAAGAGGCAACGCCCGATTCCTGACCAATCAGCGCCGCGCCCCGGCGTTCGCCGAGCAGGGCGAGCACGGCGAGGAGCGCTGGCTCAAGGTCGAGCTGCAGTTGATGGCCGACGTCGCCCTCGTCGGCTTTCCCAACGTCGGCAAGAGCACGTTGATCAGCGTCATCTCGGCGGCCAAGCCGAAGATCGCCGACTACCCGTTCACGACCCTCGAGCCCAACCTCGGTGTCGTCCGCGTCGACGACGACACGGAGTTCGTCGTCGCCGACATTCCGGGACTGATCGAGGGCGCGAGCGAGGGTCGGGGACTCGGTCATCGCTTCCTACGCCACGTCGAGCGGGCCACGAGTCCTGTGCATGCTCGTCGACCTCGCTTCGCTCGACGGGGTGGCGCCGGCAGAGCAGGAGCGCGTGTTGCTCGACGAGCTGTCGTCCTATCGGCCCGAGCTGCTCGCCCGTCCCCGCCTCGTCGCCGGGTCGAAGGCGGACCTCGTCGCCGACGTCGGCGACTTCCACGCCGACGGGGAGACCCGGTTGGTGATCTCGGCGGTCACCGGCGACGGGGTGCGCCGGCTCGTCGGGGCGATGGCGGCCGCCGTTCACGAGGCGCGAGCGAGCGAGGAGCACCGCGACGGGGTGGTCCTGCTCCGCCCGGCCGCGAGCGGTTCGCTCGTCGAGCGGATCGGCGAGCACGAGTTCCGGGTGTCGGGCCGCGATGTCGAGCGGGCGGTCGCCCTCAACGACGTGACGACGCAAGAGGCGACGGCCTACATCAGCCATCGGCTCGATCGCATGGGCGTGCACAAGCAGCTCACCAGGGCCGGCGCCACCGACGGCGACGTCGTCTGGATCGGCGACTTCAGCTTCGAGTTTCGAGAGTGACGTGGCTGCCCTCGTTGTACTGAAGGTCGGGACGTCGTCGGTGACCGACGAGCGTGGGGTCATCGACCAGGCGGCGGTGAAGAAGCTCGCTGCGGACGTCGCCGCGCTCCGTGCCACCGGGCAGGACGTGATCGTCGTGTCCTCGGGTGCCGTTGCCGCCGGGGTCGCTGCCCTCGGGCTCGACCGCCGTCCGACCGACATCGTCACTCTGCAAGCGATCGCCGCCGCCGGGCAGGCTCGGCTGATGCGCAGCTGGGACGACGCCCTTGCGGATCACGGTCTCGTGCCCGCCCAGGTGCTCCTCGTGCCTCACGACTTCGTCGACCGGCGCCAGTATCTCCATGCCCGGCGGACGCTCACCCGACTGCTGGCCCTTGGTGCCGTGCCGATCGTCAACGAGAACGACGCCATCGCCTCCGACGACATCCGCTACGGCGACAACGACCGGCTCGCCGCCCTCGTGTCGCACAACATGGATGCCGCCCTACTCGTGCTGCTCACCGACCTCGACGGCCTGTACACCGCCGACCCCCGACTCGACGTGGCGGCCAGCCTGATCAGCGAGGTGCCCGCCGACGACCCCCTGTTGTCGATCAATGCCGGCCGGGGCGGCAGCGGGCGGGGGAGCGGCGGAATGGCCAGCAAGTTGGAGGCGGCGCGGATCGCCTCGTGGTCGGGCGTTCCGACGGTGATCGCCAATGCCGCTCGGTCAGGAGTGTTGACCGCGGCGGCCGCTGGCGAATCCGTCGGCACGCGCTTCGAGGCACGCCGGCGCAGCCTCACCGCGCGGAAGTTGTGGATCGCCTTTGCCACCCACACAGCCGGCGCCATCGTCGTCGACGACGGAGCGCGGCGGGCGCTCGTCGAGCGCAAGAAGTCGCTGCTCCCGGCCGGCGTGGTGTCCGTCGAGGGACGGTTCGTCGACGGCGACACCGTCGAGGTACGCGGCACCGACGGCAACGCCTTCGCCCGCGGCATGGTCTTCGTCGACGCCGCCCAGCTGCGCAAGGTCATCGGCATGCAGACTGGCGACCTACCCGAAGGTGTCGTCCACGAGGTGATCCACCGCGACGACCTCGTCGTGCTCCCGGACTGACCGCGCCCGTCGGAGTGTTTGCTGCTAATGGAGTGTTTGGTGCGGGGCGTGTCAGCAGGAAACACTCCAATGGGTCGCTCTAGGACTCCGGCGCCGCCTGTTCGGCGGGGGCGGGCTGGTCCGCCGCTGCCGGTTCGGCGGCCGCCGGCTCCGCCGCCTTGATCGCAGTATCGAGGCCGAGCTCGGAACGAAGCTGGCTGAGCCGGCTCTGTGCCTCCACGTTGGCGGTCGCCTGCTCGACCTCGAGCACGCGCGATTCGACCGACGCCTCGCTGAGCTCGGAGTGAGCCTTCGCCCGGGTGTAGCGCGCCTCGATCTTCTCGCGGACCTCTTCGAACGACGGCACGTCGGCGCCGATGTGCTCGTTGAGCTGAGCCATCGCCGAGTTCATCTCTTCCTGCATCTTTGCCTGATCGAGCTGCGAGAGGAGCTTGGACTTCTCGGCGATCTTCTCCTGCAACAGCCGTGAGTTCTGCTCGACGGCCGCCTTCGCCTGGTCGGAGGCCTTGGCCGACTCCAACACCAGCGACTTGAGGCTGTCGACATCCCTCTCGACCTGGATCAGCTGGTTGGCGATCGTCTCGGCGGCAGTGTTGTACTGCTGTGCCTTCGTCGGGTCGCCCGCCTTCTCGGCATCGGCGGCCATCACCAGCGCCTGGCGAGCGTTGGCGTTGAGCTTCTCGAGCTCGGAGAGCTTGGAGTTGAGGCGCAACTCGCTCTGCTTCTGGTTGGCGATCACGTTGGCCGCTTGCTCGCGCAGCCGGATGTGGGCGCTGCGGGCCTCGGTGATGGCCTGCTCGAGTTGCACCTTCGGATCGGCACGCTCGTTGAAGGAGCCGGTCAGCTTCGCCGTCAGGTACTTCCACCACTTCTTGACGAGGTTGAACATGCGGCCGATCCTAGGAGGTCGATGCCGCGCCGCCCACCCGGCCCCGGCCGAGTCGGCGCACGGCGGCAAGTTCGGGGGCGGCGAGCACGAAGAGGACCAGGATGTAGACCACAACGATCGTGGTCGTGCCGGCGACGATCCGCACGAACGCATCGGCGCCGGCGTTTCCCCCCACGCGCCGGGCGACCCACCACGCCGCCTCGCCGGCGAGTGCCCCGGCGAGGAGCACGCGACCAATCGACTTGAGGACGGGGCGCAATGGGTAGCTGCGCACCTTGGTGGCCAGCACGGTCAGTGACCACAGCGCCGCCAGGGCGTACGACAGGGCGAAGGCCGCGCCCAGCCCGAGCACACCCCACCGCCCGTACAGGATGAGGGCGAACACGATGTTGAGGATGCACTGCCCGGCATTGATCACGAACGGTGTGCGCGTGTCCTGGTGGGCGTAGAAGCCACGCAGAGCGAACAGGTACACGGAGAAGGCAGGCAGGCCGAGGGCGAAACCGGCGAGCGCACGGGACGTGACGAGAGCGTCGCCGGCGTTGTACTCGCCGTGTTGGAGGAGCAGCCCGATGAGGGGCCGGCGGAGCACGAACAGGACGATCGCGGCGGGCACCGTGAGCATCGCGATGATGCGCAGTCCCAGTGACGAGGTCGCGCAGAACGCCTTGCGGTCGCGGCGCCCGACGGCGCGAGCCATCTCGGGGACGAACGTCGTGGCGATCGACATCGCCAGCAAGCCGTGGGGCAGGACGAAGAACGTGAACGCCTGGAAGTACGCCGCCGAACCGCCCGACCCCGGTGACGACAGGTTGCGCACGACGATGATGACCACCTGGTTGCTGAGCACGTAGCCGAACGTCCAGAGCGACATCGTCAGCAGTCGCCGGATCGCCGGGTGGCGGAACCGGAACTCCGGCCGGAAGTGCAGCCCGGAGGATCGCACTGCGGGGATCAGGACAAGGGCCATCGCCGCGATGCCGGCTGTCGAACCGATGGCCAGCGTCCAACGCAACCGCTCGTCGACCTCGACGTCGGCCAGCTGCCAGGTACGGTCCGGCAGCGACAGCAACGTGATGATGACGATCACGTTGGCAAGTACCGGACTCCACGAGGCGGCGAGGAACCGTCGTCGGGAGTTGAGCACGGCATTGGCGACCCCGGCGGCGCCGTAGAAGAAGATCTGCAACAGAAAGACGCGGGTGAGCAGGGTGCCGACCCGCTGAATCAGGTCGGGATCGACACCCTCCTGGGTCTTCACCGTGTAGAGGCCGAAGATCAACGGGGCGGCGAGAACTGCGAGCGGCGGTCAACACGGCCATTGCCGTCAGGGCGACCGTGATGACGGCGTTGGTCGCGTCCTCGTCGTCGCGTTCGAGGAACTCGGTGAACAGAGGCACCAACGTGGCTGACAGCACGCCGCCGATGAGCAGCTCGTAGACGATGTTCGGGGTCTCGTTGCCGATCAGGTAGACATCGGCGAGGGCGCCCTTGCCGATGACGTAGCCGAACACCATCACGCGCAGCAGGCCGGTGATCCGGGAAAGCGCGGTGCCCGACGCGACGATCACGTTGGAGCGCAGCAGAGCGGCGCCCTCGCCGCTGCGTTCGATACCCGTGGTGGTCGACTCCGGCACGGCGACGACCTCGCGGTGGTGATCGATGTAGTCGCCGAGGTCCTCCAGGCGCGAGAGCGCCGCCCGCTCCGTCCCGGACGTCATGTTCGCCGTCCCCCATCGGAGTGTTTCGTGACGACGGAGTGTTTCGTGACGACCTGTCCCGCACGAAACACTCCGATGGAACGGGCGCTGACCGTGAGGCTCAAGTGATCTCGTTCGTCTCGGCGACCGCTTGGCGCAGTCCCTCCAACTCGATCACGAGATTGTCGACGTCGTGCTCGTAGGTCGACTCGTCAGTTCTGCCGATGCTGACTTCCGCGGCGCGGGTCACGAGCTCATCAAGCCGAGCCTGGGTGAGTCGCAGTCGGTCGGCAGTGCTCGACGACAAGGCCTTCAGCCGCTCGGCGCTGGCGAGCTGGCTCTCCACCGACTCGATAGCCGCCGTGCTTGACTCGCCGGCGTCGGACGCCCGCAGCGTCTCGAGTTGGGCTCGCAGCCGCACCGGGTCGATCCGCTTGATCGCGTCGTCGATCTCGTCGCCACGCTTGGCGATCGTCCAGCTTTCCTCGATGGCGCTGTCGAGACGGCCGGCGATGTCCGTAAGGCGATCCTTGAGCGGTCCATCGGTGGTGCCGCGAAGCGTCTCGTGGAGGGTGGCGCGAGAGCGCTGCGCACCCTGCACGAATCGACGCCAGGGCTCGCTGAGGGTGAAGGCGTCAATCGTCAACGTCGTCCGATCTGGCGGCATCGCCGCGAGCACGGTCGCGGCGTACACGGCGAACCCAAGGCCGACAGCGGCTCCGGGGGTCAGACCGAGCACGCCCGCGACCACGCCGATGACAGCCGCCAGGAGGATTCGCCACGACAGCAGCGCTCTCGCCGTCTGCGGCGTGAAGAATCGGTCGCCGAACGACATTGCCGAGCAAGGCTAGGTGCCGGCGACGTCGACAGCGGTGAGGGTCGTCAGCTGGTCGTCGGTCGGGTCGCCGACCTCGGCGAGCCGGTCGGCTTGCCGGCCCACCGCCTCTTCGAAGAGGTTGCGGACGAAGCGGGCGTTGCCGAATCCGCGTGTGCGCGGCTCGGCCTCGATGACGACGCGTAGGGCGTGATGCCCCGCCTCGTCGAGGTCGTAGCGCAGGTCGCCACTCATTCGTTCGAAGATCTCGACGAGCTCGTCCGTCGAGTAGTCGGGGAAGTCGATGAACCGGGTGAACCGGCTCTTCAACCCCGGATTGGCGTCGATGAACTCCTCCATCTCCGCCGGGTAGCCGGCGGCGATCAGGGCGAGGTCGGCGCGGTGGTCCTCCATGTACTTGACGATGGTGTCGATGGCTTCCCGGCCGAAGTCGTTGGCGCCGCCACGGGCCAAGGCGTACGCCTCGTCGACGAGCAGCGTGCCGCCGAGTGCCGATTCGAGGACGGCTCTCGTCTTCGCCGCAGTCTGCCCGACGTAGCCGGCGACGAGGTGCGAGCGATCGGTCTCGACGAGATGGCCCTTCGACACAAGTCCGAGGGTGCGCAGGATCTGGCTGAGCAGGCGGGCGACAGTCGTCTTGCCGGTCCCCGGGTTGCCCGTGAACACGAGGTGGTGGCTGGTCTCCAGCGTCGGCAACTGGCGCTCCTCGCGAAGCTGCTGGATGCGCAGCAAGCTGGTCAGGCGACGGACATCGGCCTTCACCGAGTCGAGGCCGACGAGGTCATCGAGCTCGGCGAGCAGCTCCTCGATGGGGCGCGCTGGGGGCGGCTCGGCCGGCGCTGCGGACACTGGCGAAGCCGTCGGCGCCGCGCCGGCGGCGACGGGTTTGGCGGTGCCTCGCGGCGCGCCTGGGCGAACGACGCCGGCGGCGTCGAAGGCGGCGAGGAGCACGCCGCGATAGCGGTCGATGGCGGCGATCTCGTCGGGTGACGGGACGAGATCGACAGCCGCCGAGGCATGGGCAAGACGCATCGCCCCCTCGTAGTAGCGGGTCGCTCGACCGCCTCCGTCGCGTGCGTCGGCCTTGACGAGCAGGTCGAAGAGGGTGCTCGGCCGGTCCAGCCAGGAGCGCTTGCCCTGCAGCATGCCGCCGTCCCGAAGTCGGTCCGGCGTAAGGATCACCGGGGGATCGAGCCGGGGTCCGATGTCGTCGACCCAGGCCCGCAGCTCGTCGCCGGACAATCTGCCGTCGCTGTCGAAGACGGCGGCAGCCAACTCGCCTGCGTCGATCGTGACGTCCCCGCGGTGGTCGTCGCCGGCCAGCGCAGCGAGGTCGGCAGCCACCGCGTCGACGAAACCGTCGACGTACTTGCCGAGGACCCCGGACACGCCCGGCATCGTACGCGTACCCCTCCCCTCGCCAACCGATGGGTGTTTTCCTGACGGAACGGTCATGAGAACACCCATCGGTCGGGATTTCCGGTCGGGGATTGACGGTCACCGGTCGTTAGCGTGCGTCCGATGGCCGAGAGGTTCGAGAGCGTCCAAGCGGTTCGCGACGGGCTGCGCGACGTCAAGTACCTCGCCGACGAGGGCATCGCCGGCGTCGCCTTCCTTGCCGACCGGCTCGGCAAGCCGGTGCTCATCGAGGGCCCGGCGGGGACCGGCAAGACCCAGCTGGCCAAGTCAGTCGCCGAGATGACCGGGTCACGACTGATTCGCCTGCAGTGCTACGAGGGCCTCGACGAGTCCAAAGCGCTGTACGAGTGGAACTACAAGAAGCAGTTGCTGCGCATCCAGGCCGACCGCCACAGCGACTCGTGGTCGGCGGTCCACGACGACATCTTCACCGAAGAGTTCCTTCTCACCCGCCCGCTGCTCGAGGCGATCCGCGCCGAGGAACCGGTCGTCCTGCTGATCGACGAGGTCGACCGCGTCGAGGTCGAGACGGAGGCGCTGCTGCTGGAGATCCTGTCCGACTACCAGGTGTCGATCCCTGAGTTGGGCACGATCACCGCCAACCAGATCCCGCTCGTGTTCCTCACGTCGAACAACACCCGCGAGCTGTCCGAAGCCTTGAAGCGGCGCTGCCTCTACCTCCACGTGGACTATCCGACGCTGGAGCGGGAACGGGAGATCGTGCTCGCCAAGGTGCCGGGCGTGACCGCCAACCTCGCCGATCAGATCGCCCGCGTCGTCCGCTCGATCCGCCAGATGGACCTGAAGAAGTCGCCGAGCGTGTCCGAGACGCTCGACTGGGCACGGACGCTGCTGCTCCTCAACCTCGACGCCATCGACGCGCAGGTCGCCAAGGACACCTTGCACATCCTGCTCAAGTACCAGAGCGACATCATCAAAGCGGCCAAGGAGCTGTCCGTCGACGAGGCATGACTCGGTAGCCTCGCCGCCGATGTCTGCTCAGAAAGTCCGGTTCTCCTTAGGCGCGGTCGCCGCGATGGCCCTCATGGTGTTCGCGGCGGCATGCAGCGGTGACGGCGCCGCGGACGAGTCGGATGGAACTGCGAGCACCAGCGAGCCGGCATCGTCCCCTCCGAGCCAGGTTCCCGGCGGGACGTACGTGATCGAGTCCGGTGACGCCGTGTCGGCGATCGCCGACCGCTACTGCGTCAGCGCCGCTGCCTTGGCCGAGGCCAACGACTGGGGCGACGGGGTGAACCATGTCATCCAACCGGGCGACGCCATCGCTCTTCCTGCCGACTCCTGCGAACCGTCGGTGGGCGACGATGATGATGCCGACGATCGCTCTCCCGCCACGACGCGGCGACCGAGTGCTGCGACCACGGCCCCTGGCGCCGCCGGGCCGACGACCACCGTCAACGAGTACATCGAGAGCTACCGCGCCGACGGCGGGGTCCCGCTCATCCCGCAGTTGGCCGGCGATCCGGACCTGTACGAGAACGCCGATCCGCTGTGTGAGGAGGCGTACTACGAGGTCATGTCGTTCGAGCGGGGGCTGTCCGACGTCGATGATCTGGTGGCCGACATGGATGCGGTCGGCGTCACGCCAACGGCCGACCAACTCCGCTACATGCAGGACTGGCAGGAGTGGACGGACACGTACCTCGACGGCTATGAGGCAATCGTCACCGGCCTCGTCGACCTGGGCGATGAGGTTGCGGTGGAAGCAGTCCTGGCCGACCCGGCCTTCGTCGAAGCGTCCGATGCGGCGGCCGAGATCGCCTGGCCTGCTGAAGGCCTCTACGGAACCGTGGTGGACGCCTGCGCACAACGCGACAGCGCGACCGCAACAGCGCCCTGAATCACGACGACCCCGATTGCTGAAGTCGTGCTGGAGCGGCGGGACTTGCCTGATCGCGGGAGGGGTACCGTCGGGCATGCCAGTTACACGACGACAACTCATCCATCGCGGCGGCGCCGCGGCCGGTCTCGTGTTCACGGGCAGCATTTCCTCGCTGCTCACCGGCGTCGCCGCTGCTGCGCCCGCTCGTACGGACAACTGGGGGTGGCCGACCGCTCGTAGACGATCTGGCGTTCCGGGCGTGCGCACGTGGGCGACCGGATACGGGACGCTCGTCCCCGACCCGGATGGCGTGCTCGACCTGCCCGAGGGTTTCAGCTACCAGATCATCTCCGAAAGTGCCAAACCGCTGACCGGTGCCGACGGAGTCCTGCCGGACGCCTTCGACGGTTCGGGTCTGTTCGAGCTCGACGGCAAGCGCTATCTCGTGCGCAACAGCGAGCAATGGCTGCCGGCCGACCACGAGTTCCACACCGTCGGTGACGCAGGGGTGACGTACGACCCAGAGGGTGTCGGCGGCACAACCACCACCGAGCTCGACGACAGCAACGGGATCGTCGCCGAGTACGTCAGCCTCGCCGGCACGGTCGCCAACTGTGCGGGCGGCAAGACCCCGTGGGGGACGTGGCTGACGTGCGAGGAGACGGAGTGGAAGGCCGGCGAGGAAGTGTTCACCAGGGATCATGGCTTCGTGTTCGAGGTCGATCCCGTTGATCCGGCGAACAATCAGAATCCGACACCGTTGCAGGGGCTCGGCCGGTTCGCCCACGAGGCCGCGGTGATCGATCCCGAATCGGGAGTCGTGTACCTCAGCGAGGACGCCACCGCCCCCAACGGTCTGCTGTACCGGGCATTGCCATCGCGGCCGCTCGGCGGCTATGGGTCGCTGCGTGCTGGGGCGTCGCTGGAGGCGCTCGTCGCCAGCGACGGTGGCAGCTTCGTCGCCGACCTCTCCGAGTACAGCGAGCCTGGCACCGTGCTGACGACCGCGTGGACGGCAATCCCGGACCCACTGGCGATGGAGGCATCGACGCGGGTGCAGGTCACCAAGGTCACGCGCTCCCGCAAGCTGGAAGGGTTGTGGTTCGGTGACGGGGCAGTGTTCGTCGTCAGCTCGTTCGCCCGCATCGACGATGGGTCGACGCAGGAACATGACGGGCAGGTCTGGCGCCTCGACCCCGTGGCCAACACGATGGAGCTCGTCGTCCAGTTCGGGGTCAACGACGACCCGGAGAGCGACAACATCGACGGCCCTGACAACATCACGGTGTCGCCGTGGGGCGGCCTGCTCGTCTGTTGCGACGGCGAGGGCGCTCAACATCTGTTCACCGTCGGGCCCGACGGGACTCCGGAGGTCTTCGCTCGCAACGCCCGCGACAACAGCGAGCTCACGGGCGCCAATTTCAGCGACGACGGTCAGACGCTGTTCTTCAACATGTACGACCCAGGGACGACGTTTGCCGTCACCGGTCCGTGGGACGGGGGATCGGCCGCTGAAAGCCCAGCCTCCACCGTGCCGGCAACATCTGCCCCTTGAGTTCCGACAACTGACGTTGCCCGCCGGGCTCGTAGCCTGCGGGCGGTGACCGACACATTCACTGCGTTCCCCGGCCACGCCACATACTGCCTGCGCAGCTTGTGGCCGCTCACTCGCTGGCGCTCGCTCGCTCGCACCCGTGAGCGTTGCCAGTGACCGACACCATCGCTCAGCCGAGCTCGAACATGGTCGGGCTGCTCAACGGGTTCGTCGTCGAGTTGCGCAACGCCGGCCTGCCGGTGAGCCTCACGGAGAACCTCGACGCGATGGAGGCCGTGCAGCACATCCCGGTCGAGGACCGCGACGCGTTCAAATACGCCCTCGGCGCCACGCTCGTCAAGAACAACAGCCATTGGCGGGCGTTCGAGACGGTCTTCGAGGTGTACTTCAGTCTGCGTGGGCCGGAGTACCGGCTGCTCGACGCCGACGAGTCCGAGCTCGACGAGTTGTGGCGGGAGATGCAGGACCAGGCCGCGCAGGGCGACGGGCGGGGAGCCGCCGGCGGAGGGCTCGACGCCCTCACCGCCGAGGAGATCGCCCACCTGCTGATGCAGGCGTTGCTCGGCGGTGACCAGGCGATGATGCGGGCGATGGCCCGCCAAGCGGTGCAGCGCTTCGCCGGGATGGAGCCAGGGCGCCCTGTCGGCGGCACGTACTACCTCTACCGGACGCTGCGCAACCTCGACCTCGACGCGCTGCTGGAGCAGCTCATGGAGGCGTCGCAGCGGAGCGCCGACGGAGGCCTGACACCGCTCGAGGAGCGCCTCGAACGCGAGGAGTTCGAGGACCGCATCGAACAGTTCAAGGCCGAGGTCGAGGCCGAGATCCGCCGACGTCTCGTCGCCGATCGTGGCGCCGAGGCGATGGCCAAGACGTTGCGCAAACCGCTCCCCGAGGACGTCGAGTTCATGCACGCCAGCCGCGACGAGATGCAGCTGCTGCGCAAGGCGCTGTACCCGTTGACACGCAAGCTCGCGGCACGCCTCGCCCGCAAGCGCCGGCACGGGCGCAAGGGGCCGCTCGACTTCCGCAACACGGTGCGCCACTCACTGTCGTACGGCGGCGTGCCGGCGGAGCCGAAGTTCAAGTACCCGCGCCCGGCAAAACCGGAGCTGATCGTCGTCGCCGACATCTCCGGCTCGGTGGCGGCATTCGCCCGCTTCACGCTGATGCTCGTCTACGCCATCCAGCACCAGTTCTCCAAGGTTCGCTCGTTCGTGTTCATCGACGGCATCGACGAGGTGACCGACTACTTCAAGAAGACCGAGGACGTCGGCGAGGCGATCCACCGCATCAACACCGAGGCCGACGTCGTGTGGGTCGACGGGCACTCCGACTACGGCCACGCCTTCGAAGTGTTCTGGCAGCGCTGGGGCAAGGACGTCGGCCCGAAGTCGACCGTGCTGCTCCTCGGCGATGCGCGCAACAACTACCACGCCAGCCAGTCGTGGGTCGTCAAGGAGATGGCGGCGAAGGCCCGACACGTCTATTGGCTGAATCCCGAGCCGAGGTCGTACTGGAACACCGGCGACTCGATCGTCAGTGAGTACGCCACGCACACCGACGGCCTCTACGAGTGCCGCAACCTGCGCCAACTCGAACAGTTCGTCGAAAAGCTCACCTGACTGTCCCTCCGAGTAGAGAAGGGCGATCACTCCTCGATGGTGGGGACAGGGTCCTCGGCGTGGATCGCGGTCGAGATCAGCTCGACCATCTCGCCGGCACCGTCGACACCCTGGTCGTCGAGATCCTGCGCTTCGGCCAGCAACGACTCGAGCGTGACGCCGCGCTCGGTGACGACGGAGCCGCCGCGCAGCAGTTCGGCGGTGTGGGCGACGAGCGTGGCGAGACGCAGGCTGTCCGATGGCTCGCCGTCGACAGCGATCGTCAGCGACTCGTCGACTTCGATCACGTCGCCGGTCTCGGTCGACTGCCAGCGCAGACGAACGTCGCCGACGACGGTGTCGGCGGAGGTGCCCGGAGCGAGATCGACCTCGTACACGGCGCTGGCCTCGTGCCCGGCACCGAGCTCGCCGGCGTCGACCGAGTCGTCGCGGAACTGGTCGTCGTCGAGTGCCCGGTTCTCGTAGCCGATCAGGCGATAGCGGGTGACGAAGTCCTCGTCGAAGACGACCTGGATCTTGGCCTCTTCGGCGACGACGGTCAGCGTCGGCGTGAGGTCGTCGACGAACAGGTCGACGGCCTCGTCGAACGTGTCGACGTACGAGTAGAAGCCGTCGCCGAGGTCGGCGAGCTGCTCCATCAGGTGGTCGTTGTAGTTGCCCATCCCGTAGCCGACGGTGACGAGGTGGATGCCTTCGTCGCCGGCCTGGGTGATCTCGTCGGTGAGCACCTCGGGATCGGTGACGCCCTGGTTGGCGACGCCGTCGGAGGCCAGGACGACGACGTTCAGCGCCTCGGGGTCGTAGTTCTCGCGGGCCGACTCGTAGCCGAGCAGCAAACCGGCCTCCATGTTCGTGCTGCCACTGGGGCGCAGCGCGTCGATCGCATCGACGATGCGCTGCCACTCGGACGACCGGCGTCGGCGGCAGCACGGGCGAGGCGACGTCGCCGTAGGTGACGATCGCGATCGTGTCGTCCGGACGCAGGCTGCGCACGAGCAGAGCGAGCGACGACTGGACGAGGCCGAGCCGTTCGCGGATGTCCATCGAACCGGACGTGTCGATGACGAATGTGATGTTTGCCGGCGGACGAGCGTCGTCGGCGAGCTGGCGGGATGTGACGCCGACGCGAACGATCGCCGTTTCCGTCGCCGGTTGATGATGACTCGACGTTGACGGCGAGGTCGGTGCTCGTTGCCGGCTCGTCGCCGTAGGAGAAGGCGTTGATCCACTCCTCGGGGCGGATCGAGTCCGGCTCCGGGCGGTAGCCGTTGGCGAGGAACGTCTGGGCGACGTCGAACGACCCGGTGTCGACGTCGAGGGCGAACGTCGACTCGCGGTCGTCGTCGGTGGCGACCCACAGCGAATCTCCGGCGTCGACGAACGTGTTGTCGTCGAGGACTCCGGGTTCGTCGATGACGATCGGCGGGGGAGGTTCGGCGGCGTCGACCATGACCTCGGCGCCCGTTTGCGCAGGGATGCCGGTCGGCATCGCAGTCGTCGCCATGTCCATGGCGCCCTGCGAGTAGTTGCGGAAGTAGGCCTCGGCGTCGATGGCGCAGCGCCCGTCGCTTGGAGCATCCGTGGTCGGTGGGTGCGAGGTCGACGGCTCGGTCTCGTCAGGGGGGCAGGCGCCGGCGCTGCCGGCACCGGCCGGACCGACCACCCCGGCGACCCCGACGGTGACGACTCCGGTGAGGGCGAGTGCGGCGATGATCGTGGGAAGAGTGCGCTTGAACATGCGCCTCTGACGCCGGCCACCCGGCAACGGTTCCCGGGCTCGCGATATCCGACCCGTTACCCGCGTTGGTAGTTGGGCGCCTCGTTGGTGATCGTGACGTCGTGGGGATGGCTCTCCTCACGGCCCGCCGTGGTGACTCGCATGAACCGGGCGCGGGTCCGCAACGCCTCGAGGGTCGGCGTGCCGGCGTAGCCCATGCCGCTGCGTAGCCCGCCGACGAGTTGGTAGACGACTTCGCCGAGCGGGCCGGCGTAGGGCACTCGACCCTCGATTCCCTCGGGGACGAGCTTGTTCGAACTGGCGCCGACACCCGCCGGCTGGTCGCCTTGGCCGCTGGCGTAGCGATCTGCCCCAAGGCCCTGCATCGCCCCCATCGACCCCATGCCCCGGTAGCTCTTGTAGCGCCGACCCTCGAACAGCTCGAGCTCGCCCGGGCTCTCCTCGGTGCCGGCGAGCAGGGAGCCGAGCATCACCGTCTCGGCACCGGCGGCGATCGCCTTGACGATGTCGCCCGAGTAGGTGACCCCCCCGTCGGCGATGACCGGAACACCGCGCTGGCGGGCCCGCCGTGATGCCGTCCAGATCGCCGACAGCTGGGGCATCCCCGCCCCGCTGATGACCCGCGTCGTGCAGATCGATCCGGCGCCGACACCGACCTTGACGGCGTCGGCCCCGGCGTCGACGAGGGCGTCGACCCCCTCGGCGGTGACGACGTTGCCGGCGACGACGGCCAGCTCGGGCCAGCCGCCCTTGATCCGTTCGATCGCCTTGATCACACCCGCCGAGTGACCGTGCGCAGTGTCGATCGCCACGGCGTCGACGCCTCGGCCGACGAGTGCCTCGACCCGCGCTTCGAGATCGTCGCCGACGCCGACGGCGGCGGCACAGCGCAGTCGTCCGGCGTCGTCGCGGCTGGCGTTGGGGAACTCCTGGCGCTTCTGGATGTCCTTCACCGTGATCAATCCGCCGAGCCGGCCGCTGCTGTCGACGAGCGGCAACTTCTCGATGCGGTGGCGCTGGAGGATCGCCTTGGCCTCGTCGAGCGACGTGCCGACCGGTGCCGTGACGAGCCCGGTCGATGTCATGAACTCGGAGATCGGCCGGTCGTAGTCGGCGGCTTCGCAGAAGCGGATGTCGCGGTTGGTGAGAATGCCGACGAGGCGACCGTCTCCATCGGTGATCGGAACGCCGGAGAACTTGAAGCGGTTCATCAACGACTCGGCCTCGTGCAGTGCTGCGTCGGCATTGAGCGTCACCGGATCGGTGATCATCCCGCTCTGGCTGCGCTTGACCTTCTGCACTTCGGCGGCCTGGTCGTCGATCGACAGGTTGCGGTGGATCACCCCGATGCCGCCATGGCGGGCCATGGCGATCGCCATCCGTGCCTCGGTGACCTTGTCCATCGCCGACGAGACGAGCGGGATCGTGAGTGTGATCCCGGCGGCGAACGTCGCTGTCGTGTCGACGGCATCGGGCAGCGTCTCCGAGTAGCCGGGGACGACGACGACGTCATCGAACGTCAGTGCCTCGTAGCGATCGAAGAGACCGTCGCTGGGATGGGGGTTCGGGATGCTCACAGAGACTGTCTCCTTTTCGCGACAGTGCCGGCGAGCACGTCGACGAGTAGGTGGTGTTCGGCGTCGTGGACACGTTCGGTCAACGTGTCGAGGGTGTCGTCGGGGTGGATCGGCACAGTGACGGTCCCGAGTACCGGGCCGTCGTCGACGCCCTCGTCGGGCACGAGGTGGACCATCACCCCGGTCGTCGAGCGCTCACCGCAGCGCGCCTGCTCGTAGGCCCGGGCGATGGCATTCGTGCCGGGCAGCTCGCCAGGGAGCGCTGGGTGGAGGTTGACGACACGCTCAGGGAACCGGCCGAGGAAGCTCATCGTGAGGATGCGCATCCACCCGGCAAGGACGACGATGTCGGCTCGTTCGGCCTCGACGACGTCGGCGAGACGCGTGTCGTAGTCGGCTCGGGATTCGCCGTCCCGTCGGGCGACGTGGGTCGCGGCGATCCCGGCGGCGGCTGCCCGTTGCAGGGCGAAGGCGTCGTGACGGTCGGACACGACGTGCACAACCGCACCGTCGATCTGCCCGGAGGCGCAGGCGTCGATGATCGCCTGCAGGTTGCTCCCGGACCCGGACGCGAGGACGACAATTCGTCGATCGATTCTGCGGTTCCTCGCAGCCGCGCCTCCCATCCCTCGAAGCTAGGCGTCGGGCTACCCGTGCGACAACGACCCTGTACGAAAAGTCAATCGATATGGCGTCAATCGATATGGCCGCCGATTGTGGGTTACTCCGGGAATGTCGACAACCTCGAATCGACGGCCGCTGATGTCGTGGGGCTCGATGCGGACGAAGCGGTGCTTGGGTGCGGCGTGCCACGGAAACAACGGCAGGTCAACGGCGTCGAAGACGTCCTGCATGCGCTCGATCTCGTTGGCGTGGCCCTTGACGACGACGCTCCAGGCCTCGCCGGCGTCGGCGTCGTAGCCGTCGACCTCGAAGGCCACGCCGCGTCCGAGCACAGCGGCGGCGAGCTTGGTGCCTTCTGCCGTGCGGAAGACGATCGTGCCGTGGTCGACGACAAAGTTCACCGGGAAGATGTCCGGTTGATCCCCGAACGCCACGGCCAACCGTCCGACCTCGGTCGAACGGAGCAGCTCCCAGCACGTGCCGGCCTCGAGGATCTCGATGCCGAACCGGTCGGTTCGATGGTCGGTTCGATGATCGGTGCTCATGCATCAACGATGAACAGTCGAGTCGAGCCTGCCAAGGGACGAAGGTCCCGAGATCTGCCCCAAGAGAAGGGGTGCCGGGGGAACGTTTCCGTCCCGCCCGGCACCCCTGGTCTGCACGTTGTTGTTGTGTCGTCGGTTGTTCAGCCGGTGGTCGCCGTCGCGGTGCCCATCGGCTCGGTGCCGGCAGGCGTCGTGTCGGATGGCGGCGCCGGCGCGAACTCGGCCACCGTGATGTCGCCCTCGACGAGCGAGCCGTCGGGAGCGACGGCGAACCAGACCTCGCCGACACCCTGACCGTTGACGTCTCCTGGGGCCTCGTCGGCGGCGAACGTGTAGAGCGGCCAGTCGCCGATCTTCAGCATCGCCCCCGCCTCTGGGTTCTCGACCGTGCTCCACAGCGCCGGATCGAGAACGCTGGTGTCGTGCTCGCCGATCACGGCAGCCGGCCAGTTGGCCAAGCAATCGCCGGTGCACGTGCTCTCGCCCTCGGTGTCGTTGAGGAAGGCGTAGAGCGTCATCCCCTCGGCGTTGACGAGGATCGGACCGGCTGACGTTTCTCGGGTGTTGACGAGCGACGCAGCAATGCCGCTCGGTCCGACGACGTACCACACCTCGCCAACGCCCTGTCCGTTGACATCACCAGGTGCTTGGTCTCCGGCAAATGTGTACAGCGGCCAGTCGCCCATCTTCAACATCGGTCCTGCCTCGGGGTTCTCGACGGTGCTGAACAGCGCCGGATCGAGATCGCCGACGTTGATCTCACCCTCAGGAGCAGGGACGGCCGGCCAGTTGGCGAGGCAGTCGCCGGTGCACGTGCTCTCGCCCTCGGTGTCGTTGAGGAAGGCGTACAGCGTCATCCCCTCGGCGTTGACGAGGACCGTGCCGAGGTGGGTCTCGGCGGTGTGGACCACGGCGTTCGGATCGGCGGTTCCCTCGGTCATCGCCTCGGTGCCTTCGCTTGCCGCCGCGGTGGTTGCTGCGGTGGTTTCGGTCACCGCCGCGACGCCTGCCGCTTCTGCGGGTTCCGAGGGCTCGGGTCCATAGGCGGGGTCCGATGCGCTAGCGGTGGTCGCGGCTCCGACGGCGAGTACGCCGATCGTCGCCAGTGCCGCCACGCGGCGACGCGTCTTGCTGGATGAAGTGCTGGTGCGGTTCATGCCTCCCTGTACGCCAGGATCGCCGCCGCGGTTCGCGGTCACGGTTCGCAGTCGCGACGTCGCTCGAGGGTCGGTAGGTTCGAGTCATGGCCGTCTATCTCTGCCACGAGCAGCCCGACCTCGTCGAGCACGATGCCCGCGTCGTCGACGCCCGCCCCGGTCGTGTCCGGCTCGATCGCTCGGCGTTCCATCCCGGCGGTGGGGGCCAGGTGAGCGATGCCGGCTGGATCGAGTACGGCGGCGGTGTGGTCGCCGTCACCGGCGTCGAGTCCTCGGACGATGGCGATGACGACACCCTTCAGGACGTCGTCTGGCACATCCTCGGCGACGACACCATCGAGCTGTCCGGAACCGTCCTGCTCCGCGTCGACGACGAGCGGCGGGCTCGGGTCGCCTCGCTGCACACGGACTCGCACATCCTCAATGCCCTCGTCTTCGACCAGTTCCCGGGCACGCTCGTGACCGGCGCCCAGATCAACGCCGACGGCTCGGGGCGGATGGATTTCGACCTGTCCCAGATCGACAACGACGTGTTGCGTGGCCTCGACGCCGGGGTCAACGACGTCATCGCCCGCGGCG